>NZ_JACIFI010000018.1 GCF_014197275.1 Xanthomonas sp. 3075
AGGCGGTGTTCGCCACCCTGCTGTTCGGACGCATGCATGCCAGCGCCGGCGTGGACCGCGTGCTCGGCATGTTCCTCAACACCTTGCCGATCCGCTTGGACACTGCGCGCGGCAGCGTGCTGGACGCGCTGCGTCACACCCAGCTCAGCCTGGCCCAGTTGCTGCACCACGAACATGCCCCGCTCGCGCTGGCCCAGCGCTGCAGCCCGCTGGACCCGTCCACACCGCTGCTCAACGCCTTGCTCAACTACCGCTATGCCGGCGGCAGCGCTGTGCTGGAGGAGGACCTGCCACACCACGATCTGCTGCAAGAGGTGCAGCAGTTGGGTGGCCAGGAGCGCACCCACTATCCGCTGGTCGTGTCGGTCAACGACGAACAGGCCAGCGGCGGATTTTCACTGGACCTGCAGTGCGTGCAGCAAATCGGCGCCGAGCGCATCGCGGCGATGCTGCTGCAGACCGTGCACATGCTGGTCCAGGCGCTGGAGCAAGCACCACAGACCGCCTTGCACGCGCTGGATCTGCTGCCGGAAAACGAACGCATGCAGCTGCAGCACTTCAACGCCACCGCCGTCGATCTCGCCGCTAGCGGCTACCTGCACCACCAGATCGAACAGCAGGCGCAACGCACGCCGAAGGCCATCGCCCTGGTCGACGGCGAGGGTGAACTGAGCTACGCCGCGCTCGACGCATGCGCCAACCAGCTCGCCCATCACCTGATCGCGCTGGGCGTGGCGCCCGAACAGTGCGTGGCCGTCTGTCTGCCGCGCGGTATCGACCTGGTCGTCGTCCTGCTGGCGGTTCTCAAGGCGGGCGCCGCGTTTTTGCCGCTGGATCCGGATGCGCCACCCGCCCGCCTGGACGGCATGCTCGCCGACGCGCACCCCGCTGTGTTGCTCGCCCGTCGCGACACCGCCGCGCCGCTGGCCCTACGCGACGATCTGCATAGCCTGTTGTTGGATGCCGACCAGGCTTCCTGGAATGACCGGCCCACGCACGCCCCCATCGTGTCGGCGTTGCATCCGCAGCATCCGGCCTACGTCCTCTACACCTCCGGTTCCACCGGACAGCCGAAGGGCGTGGTCATCCCCCATGCTGGCATCGACAACCGCCTGGCATGGGGACAACGGGCGCTGGACCTGCAACCCACGCAGACCGTGCTGCAGAAAACCCCGATCGGCTTCGACGTGTCGGTCTGGGAACTGTTCTGGCCGTTGCGCGTCGGCGCGCGCCTGGTGCTGGCCCAGCCCGATGGCCACAAGGACCCGGTCTATCTGATCGGACTGATCGAGCAGGCAAGCATCGACACCGTGCACTTCGTCCCGTCGATGCTGCGGGTGTTCCTGGAGGCCTTGCCGGAAGGCGCTTGCGCCAGCCTGCAGCGCATCGTCTGCAGCGGCGAAGCCTTGCCGGCGGACCTGGTCCGCACCGTCCGCGAACGTCTGCCACAGGCCCGCCTGTACAACCTCTACGGCCCGACCGAAGCCTCGGTGGAGGTCAGCGTCTGGGAATGCACCGACGCCGATGTCAGCAGCGTGCCGATCGGCCGACCGATCGCCAACACCCGCCTGCACGTGCTCGATGCGCATCGCCGGCTGGCCCCGATCGGCGTAACCGGCGAACTGCAGATCGCTGGCGTGCAACTGGCGCGCGGCTATCTGGGCCATCCCGACCTGACCGCCGAACGCTTCGTGCCCGACCCGTTCGCCGACCAGCCCGGCCAGCGCATGTACCGCACCGGCGATCTGGCCCGCTGGCGCGCCGACGGCGCGCTGGACTACCTCGGCCGCAATGACGATCAGATCAAGCTGCGCGGCGTGCGTATCGAGCTGGGCGAAATCGAAACCGCCCTGCGCGGCTGCGCCGGCGTGCGCGAGGCGACCGTGCTGCTACGCCAGGACACCGCCGGCGAGCCGCGCCTGGTCGCCTACCTGGTCACCGACCAGCCCGAACACGCCGATCCGCTGGCACTGCGCGACACGCTTGCCGCAGGATTGTCCGAGGTGATGCTGCCGACCGCCTATGTGCGGCTGGATGCACTGCCGCTGAGCACCAACGGCAAGCTCGATCGCCGCGCACTGCCGGCGCCGGACGCAACGGCAATGATCTGCGGTCAGTATCTGCCGCCGGCCAATGCAATCGAGCGCAGCCTGGCCAAGCTGTGGGCCAGCGTGCTGGGGCCGCAGCGCATCGGTCGCGACGATCACTTCTTCGAACTGGGCGGTCACTCGCTGTCGGCCCTGCGCTTGATGACTGCGGCCAATCGCCTCGGCCTGCCACTGACGCTGAATCTGGTGTACGCGCATCCCACCTTGCGCATGCAGGCCGACAGCCTGCTCGGCGGCGCGCATCGCTGGGGCACCCGCGCCCTGGCCGCGCGCCGCCAAGGCACACGGCCACCGTTGTTCGTGGTACCCACCGGCGTCGGCGATATCGCATATGCGTTCGAACTGGCGGCCCATCTCGATGCGGACATCCCGGTCTATGCACTGCCCTGGCCCGATCCGTTACCGGCCACATTGGAGGCACTGGCCGCGCAGATGGTCGAGCTGATCCAGGCGGTGCAGCCGCAGGGCCCCTATCACCTGCTCGGCTACTCCTCCGGCGGACTGCTCGCCTACGCCATCGCCCAGCACTTCGGCCTGCACGACCAGCCCATCGCCTTCCTGGGCCTGCTCGATTGCGACTGCCCCGACCGCGCACCGGATCCTTTGCCATTGGAGGAGGCGACCAAACAGCGTCTGCTCGATCGCGTCGAGACCATGCTGGAACATGGCGCTTATCGCGATGACGCCATCCATGCCGCCTGCCGCGATCTGCTCGCGAAAGCGGAGCAGGCATCGCTGCAGGAACTGGCCGAACATGCGGCCGAGGATGCGGTCCTGAACGCGCTGGCCGCGCAGGAACAGACCAGCCTGGCCGAGGTGATCGCCACGGCCCGCATGACCGCGGCGTTCGCACGCATGTGGCCCACCTATTGGGTGCAGGCGCTTGCGCCGCAGTGCCCACTCACCGTGTTGCATGCCTCCGAGCCGTTGCCCGACGAGGTGACGCTGGGCTGGACACGCGTCTTGCCGGCGGGCCAGGTGCGAACGATTGCGGTGCCCGGCAATCATGTCTCGTTGATCGAAGCAGAACATCTGCCACGCCTTGGCCAGATCGTTTCGACGGCCATGGCCTGGCGCGGTCCCGAAGCCTCCAGACACCGCGACGAACCGGCCTTCGCGCTGCAATCGGCGCATTCGCATGCCCCGGTCGTCGTCTGCGTCCCCGGTGCGGGCGATAGCGTGACCAGCTTCGTCGATCTGAGCAGCGCCCTCGGCGAGGCCTGCAACGTCATCGGCATGCAACCGCGCGGCACCGATGGCTGCCAGCTGCCATTCGGCTCGGTCGAACTGGCCGCGCAGCGCTATCTCGATGCCTTGCCCGCGATCACGGCCGGGGGCTCGCAACTGCATCTGATCGGCCATTCGTTCGGCGGCTGGGTCGTGTACGAGATGGCGCTGCGTCTGCATGCCCTTGGCCGCCCGGCCGCCAGCCTGACCCTGATCGATACCCGGCCCCCGAACCAGGCCCGCGTGCCGCACGACGCCAGCCGCGACACCATCGTGGACTACTTCCTCGATGCCTTGCAGCTGCGCCTGCACACCCCCTTGGAGATCGACCGGCAGACCCTGCACCGACTCGGCCAGGATGCGCTGCTCCAGGCGCTGCACCAACTCATGGTCAAGCACCGCCTGATGCCGCCACGCTCGCGGCCCGATTCGCTGCGCGGCAGTCTGGCCACCTTCGCGCATTGCTGCCGTACCGCCTACATTCCTGCCAGGCCCTACCCCGGCACCTTGCATCTGGTGCTGGTCGCCGATACCCGGCTGGACCCGGAGCAACAGGCCACCGAGCGCCTGCGGCTGCGCCAGGCCTGGGCCGCCCACGCCGCCGACCTGCATCCCTGGCACGGGCCCGGCAACCACATGAGCGTGCTCGCCAAACCGCATAGCCAGATCCTGGCGCAGTGGTGGACCTCCAGCGTGCGCGACAACGCACGTCCATCTGCCCCCCATGCGCCCCTCCCGCCGGGCACGACGGTGATTGCATGACCCCTTTCGACCTCGCCCCGCCGGTCATCGACGCCGTGCAGCCCCTCAGTTCGGCCCAGCAGGACATCTGGCTCGGGCAGCTGCTCGCACCGGACCAGCCCAGCTACACCATCGGCTGCGTAATGACCTTCGATGGCACTGTGCATCGCGCTGTCTGGGAGCAGGCAGTCGCGGCTGTGATCGCTCGCCACGACGCGCTGCGCATGGTGCTGGTCGAAGGCTCGCCCTTGCCGAGCCAACGGGTGCTGGAGCAGCTGCCCTTCGCGCTGCCCTGGCACGATTATTCGGCCGACGCCGATGGCGAGCAGCGCGTGCGCGAGCACATCCAGCAGGCGCTGACACGCTCGTTCGCGCACTATGGCCAACCGTTGTGGGAGATCCAGTGGCTGCAGGCCACCGCCACCCGCGGCTATTGCCTGTATCTGTGCCACCACATCGTCCTCGATGGCGTCTCGCTGGGAATGCTGTCCCAGCAGGTGGTCGATTGCTACAACCAGCGCCTGCGCGGCGAGCCCGACCAACCGCCTGCCCCCTCCTACCTGCAAGCGCTCGACGCCGATCTGGCGTATATCGACTCAAAGCGTTACCAACGCGACCTGGACTACTGGCGCCAGGCACTGCGTGCGCGGCCGGAGCCGCTATATCCCAGCCCGAACGCCGCACTCGGTCGCCAGCCGATCGTGCAACGCAGTTGTACGTTGCAGCCGGACCTCTTCCCGGCCTTGAATGCGCTGGCCGAGCGTCTGGATGGCTCGTTCACCACACTGATCGTCGCCTGTGTGGCCAGCTGCCTGGCGCGCCTGAACAACCACCAGGCGCCGCTTGCCCTCGGCCTGACCGTCCACAATCGCCACAACGCCGCCGAACGCGCCATGTTCGGCATGCTGTCCACGCAACTGCCGCTCTACCTTGCGGTACCGCCGCACGCGGATATCGCCGCAGCCATGCGTGGCGTGGCCAGCGCGCTGCGCCCGGCCATGCGCCATGCACGCCTGCCCCTGCAACATGCGCTGCGCGAGCTGGGCGAGGCCGGACAGCAGGCACCACGGCCTTTCGACATCAGCGTCTCGGTCGAAGACTTCACCGCCTTCTGCGACGTCCAGATCGAGGGCGGCATGCGCACCATGATGCCGCTGCACGGCGACTACGAAGACGCTGCGCTGGGCATCGTGGTCTGGCGCTACAACGCCGCCTGTCCCACCACCATCCTGTTCAACATCGACCCGCAGCGCGTGCCGTTGCCGCTGGCCGAACGCATCCTGGCCGCGTTTCGGCACATGCTGCTGGCCTTGCTGGAAGCGCCGCACGTGCCGCTGAGCCAACTGCCGCTGCTGTCTGCGGACCAATCCGCCCAGCTGCAAGGCTTCAACGCGACCAGGATCGACCTGGGCGACAGCGCCTGTGTGCACCACCGGATCCAGGCGCAGGCGCAACGCACGCCGCAGGCCATCGCCCTGGTCGACGATGCGGTTGAACTGACCTACGCAGATCTCGACGCGCGTGCCAACCAGCTCGCCCATCACCTGATCGCCCTGGGCGTGGGTCCGGACGTGCGTGTCGCGGTCTGCCTGCCGCGCGGCGTCGATCTGGTCGTCGCCTTGCTGGCCGTGCTCAAGGCCGGCGGCGCCTATGTGCCGCTGGACCCGGTCTATCCGCCCGCACGTCTGGACTTCATGCTCCAGGACAGCGCGCCGCGCTGCCTGCTCACCCACACCGCGCTGACCGATCTGCTGCCGGGCAATCAGCTTGTGCGCGTCTGCATGGACGATACCGCCAGTTGGACGATGCACCCCGCGCACACTCCGGCGACGCAGGACGTCAGCCCGCAGCACCTGGCGTATGTCATCTACACCTCCGGCTCCACCGGACACCCCAAGGGCGTGATGATTTCGCATCACGCGCTGAGCCAGTTCCTGGCCGCGCTGCACACCCAGGTACCGCTCTCGCCCGAGGACCGTCTGTTGGCGGTCACCACCGTCTGCTTCGATATCGCCGGCCTGGAACTGTTCGCCCCGTTGGTCCACGGCGCGCGCGTGGTCATCGCCGGCGACCAGGCGATCCAGGATCCGGCCTACTGGTCGCAATTGCTGGACCGGCACGCCATCTCCGTACTGCAGGCCACCCCGGCGTTCTGGCAGATGCTGCTGGACGCCGGCTGGCAGAGCCGTCCGGGCCTGCGCCTGCTCTGCGGCGGGGAAGCCTTGAGCCAGGAACTCGCGCAGCGCCTGCGTGCCGGCGGCGGCCAGTTGTGCAACCTGTACGGACCGACCGAGGCCACCATCTGGGCCAGCCTGCACCCGGTGCTTGGCGACGACACCGGCAGCGTCGTGCCGCTGGGCCGGCCGCTGGCCAATACCCAGCTGTGGGTGCTCGACACCTCTCACCAGTTGGTCCCGCTGGGCGTGGCCGGCGAGCTGTATATCGCCGGTCCGCAACTGGCGCGTGGCTATCTCGCCCGCCCGGACCTGACCGCCGAACGCTTCGTCCCCGATCCGTTCGCCGAGCGGCCGGGCGAGCGCATGTACAAGACCGGCGACCTGGCGCGCTGGCGTGCCGACGGCGTGCTGGAGTATCTCGGCCGCAACGACGCGCAGGTCAAGATCCGCGGCTTCCGCATCGAACTGGGCGAGATCGAAGCGGCCTTGCGCGCCTGCGATGGCGTGCGCCAGGCGGCGGTGGTCATGCGCGAGGATAGCCCCGGCGACAAGCGCCTGGCCGCCTACGTGGTCGGCGACACCGATGCCGCCTTTCATGCCGACGCATTGCGCACCCAGCTCGGCGCCCGTCTACCCGACTACATGCTGCCGTCGGCCTATGTGCCGCTCGCTGCGCTGCCGCTCACCGCCAATGGCAAACTCGATCGCCGCGCCCTGCCCGTACCGGACGTGCAAGCGTTCGACGCGCAGGCCTACCAACAGCCGGAAGGCGAACGCGAAATCCTGCTGGCTGCGTTGTGGAGCGAACTGCTCGGTATCGAGCGGGTCGGCCGCCACGACAGCTTCTTCGCGCTGGGCGGCCATTCGCTGCTCGGCGTGCAACTGGTCTCGCGCCTCCGCAGCGTGCTGGGCCTGGAACTGCCCCTGGCTGCGCTGTTCGCCCACCCGCGCCTGGCCGATTTGGCTCAGGCGCTGGACAGCGCCGCGACCAGCGCCCTGCCGGCCATCGTGCCGGTGCCGCGCACAGGCAAGCTGCCGCTGTCCTTCGCCCAGCAGCGGCTGTGGTTCCTGGCCCAGTTCGACAGCCGTGCCGCCCTGGCGTACCTGATGCCCGGCGGGGTCGATCTGCACGGCGAACTGCACCTGACCGCACTACGCCAGGCGCTGGATCGCATCGTCGCGCGCCATGAAGCACTGCGCACCACCTTCGTTGCCGGCGACGACGGCGCCACGCAGGTCATCGCACCGCCCGAGATCGGCTTTGCGCTGGACTGCATCGATCTGCGCCAGGCCGCCGATCCTGAGGCAGAGGCCCGCCACCATGCAGAACGCGAGGCCGGCACCGCCTTCGATCTGGCACATGGCCCGCTGATCCGCGGCCGCCTGCTGCGCCTGGCCGAGCACAAACACCGCCTGCTGGTCACCCTGCACCATCTGGTCGCCGACGGCTGGTCGATCGGCGTGCTGCTGCAGGAACTCGGCGCGCTCTACACCGCCTTCGTGCAGGGCCAACCCGATCCGCTGCCGCCGCTGCCGCTCCACTACCCCGACTACGCCCTGTGGCAACGCCGCTGGCTCGATGGCCCGCTGCTGCAACGCCAGTTGGCCTTCTGGTGCGAGCATCTGCGGGGGGTGCCCGCGCTGCTGGAACTGCCCAGCGACCGCCCGCGTCCAGCCGAACAGGACTACGTCGGCGACGCGCTGCCGGTGCGCTTGGATGCAGAACTGACCCAGGCGCTGATCGCCCTGAGCCAGCGCCACGGCACCACGCTGTTCATGGCCGTGCTCGCCGCCTGGGGCGTGCTGCTGGCGCGTCTGGCCGGCCAGGATCACGTGGTGATCGGCACTCCGATCGCCCACCGCACCCGCGCCGAGACCGAGGCGCTGATCGGCCTGTTCGTCAACACCCAGGCCCTGCATATCGACCTGCGTGGCCATCTCTCGGTCGCTGCATTGCTGGCCCAGGTCCGCGCCACCGCGCTGGCCGCACAGGAGCATCAGGATCTGCCCTTCGAGCAGCTCATCGAAGCACTGCACCCCGTGCGCAGCCTGGCTCATTCCCCCGTGTTCCAAGTCATGTTCACCTGGCAGAACACGCCCCGGATGGATCTCGCGCTGGCCGGGCTGGACAGCCAGGTCACGCTCGGGCCGGCCCACGATGCCAAGTACGATCTGGACCTGGATCTGCGCCTGGAAGACGGGTGCATCGTCGGCAGCCTGCGCTTCGCCGCCGCGCTGTTCGACCCGGCCACCATCCAACGTCAGTTCGACAGCCTGGCCGTGCTGCTGGCGGACATGGCCCGCGACGACCAGGCACGCGTGGCCGGGCTGGCATTGCTGCCGCACGCCCAGCGCCAGCAGTTGCAGACGTTCAATCCCGGCGACACCGCCGCGACCGACCACCGCTGCCTGCAGCACTGGTTCGCCCAGCAAGCGGCGGCGACACCGGACGCCATCGCCCTGGTCTGCGGCGATACCGAACTCAGTTACCGCCAGCTCGACCGGCAAGCCAACCAGCTGGCGCACCGGCTGATCGCGCAGGGCGCGCGCCCCGACAGCTGCGTGGCGCTGTGCCTGCCACGCGGCATCGCGCAGCTGGTCGCCGTGCTGGCCGTGCTCAAGGCCGGCGCCGCGTATCTGCCGCTGGAGTCCAGCCAACCGGTCGAGCACCTGGCCGTGGTGCTGGCCGATGCTCGCCCGTCCCTGCTGATCGTCCACGACGCCGACAGCGCTGGCTGGGCAGTGGATCCGGCGATACCGGTGCTGGCCATCGCCGCCGAGCAGGCCGCCGCCGCGGCCTGGCCGGACCACCCGCCGGTCCTGCCGCCGCTGCATCCGCAACAGCTGGCCTATGTGATCTACACCTCCGGCTCCAGCGGCCGGCCCAAGGGCGTGATGGTCTCGCACCAGGGACTGGTCACGCGCCTGCAGGCCTTGATCGCCACCTATGGGCTGGGCCCGCAGGACCGCGTGCTGCAATTCGCCACGCTGGCCTTCGACGCCTCGGTCGAGGAACTCTTCGGCGCCCTGTGCAGCGGCGCCAGCCTGGTGCTGCGCGACGACACCTGGCTCGACACCGAGCAGTTCTGGCCGAAGTGTGCGCAGGCCGGCATCAGCGTCGTCGATCTGCCGACACGCTTCTGGGCGCAGCTGTGCGCGCAGTCGCTGCAGATCCCCGACGGCGTGCGCCAGGTCATCATCGGCGGTGAAGCGCTGACGCCGGCCATGCGGCAACGCTGGCTGCAGGGCGCACGCACACCGCTGCTGGATACCTACGGCCCGACCGAAGCCATCGTGGTGGCAACCACCCAATCCGTCGCTGCCGACACGTCGAGCGGCATCGGCCGTCCGCTCGCAGGCACCCAGGCGCATGTGTTGGATCGCCACGCTCAGCCGCTGCCGATCGGCGCGCGCGGCGAACTGCATCTGGCCGGCGCAGCGCTGGCACGCGGCTACCTGGGCCGCCCCGACCTGACCGCCGAACGCTTCGTCCCGGACCCGTTCGCCGACCAGCCCGGCCAGCGCATGTACAAGACCGGCGATCTGGCCTGCTGGCGCGCCGACGGCAGCTTGGACTTCCTCGGCCGCAGCGACCGTCAACTCAAACTGCGCGGCTTCCGCATCGAACCGGGCGAGATCGAAGCGGCGTTGCTGGCCTGCGGAGGCATCGACGATGCGCTGGTGCTGGCGCGCGAGGATCAGCCGGGCGAACCGCGCCTGGTGGCCTACGTCGTGGCCGAACGGATCGACACCGAGGCAGTGCGCGACCACCTGCGTGCGCGCCTGCCGGACTACATGCTGCCGGCTGCCTACGTGCGCCTGGATGCCCTGCCGCTGACACCCAGCGGCAAGCTGGACCACCGTGCATTGCCGGCACCGCAAGGCGAAGACCTCGGACAGCGGCCGTACGAGGCACCCGATGGTCCGCTCGAGCAAACGCTGGCCGCGCTGTGGTGCGAGTTGCTCGGCATTGAACGCGTCGGCCGCCACGACAGTTTCTTCGCCCTGGGCGGGCATTCGTTGCTGGCCGTGCGCCTGGTCTCGCGCATCCGCAGCACGCTGGGGCTGGAAATGACCCTGGCCGCGCTGTTCGCCAAGTCACGCCTGGCCGAGATGGCCCAGGCCCTGGCCAGCGCCGCCGCCAGCACCCTGCCGGCTATCGTGGCGCTGCCGCGTCCCGCAGCGCTACCGCTGTCCTTTGCCCAGCAACGGCTGTGGTTCCTGGCCCAGCTCGACGCCCGCGCCGATCTGGCCTATCTGCTGGCCGGCGGGGTGGACCTGCACGGCGAACTGGATCTGCCCGCGCTGCAACGGGCGCTGGATCGCATCGTCGCCCGTCACGAAGCGCTACGCACCAGCTTCGCCTCCAGCGACGACGGCGCTACGCAGCTCATCGCACTGCCGGACATCGGCTTTGCGCTGCACTGCATCGATCTGCGTCAGTCAGCAGATCCGTACGCCGATGCCCAACGCCATGCCGAACAGGAGGCCAGCACCGCCTTCGATCTGGAACACGGCCCGCTGATCCGTGGTCGCCTGTTGCGCCTCGGCGAGCACGCACATCGCCTGCTCGTGACCATGCACCACATCGTCACCGATGGCTGGTCGATCGGCCTGTTGCTGCGGGAGCTCGGCGCCCTTTACGCCGCCTTCGTGCAGAACCAGTCCGACCCGCTGCCGCCGCTGCCGATTCAATACGCCGACTACGCGCTGTGGCAGCGTCGCTGGCTCGAAGGCCCGCTGCTGCAGCGTCAGCTCAGCTTCTGGCGCGCGCATCTGCACGGCGCCCCGGCGCTGCTGGAACTGCCCACTGACCGCCCGCGTCCTGCGCTGCAGGATTACCGCGGCGACAGCGTCCAGATCGCCCTCGATGCGGAACTCACCAGCGCCTTGCGCGCCTTGAGCCAGCGTCACGGCAGCACCGTCTTTATGACCGTGCTGGCGGCCTGGTCGGTGCTGCTGTCACGCCTGTCTGGCCAGGATGAAGTCGTGATCGGCGCGCCGGTGGCCAACCGTACCCGCAGCGAACTGGAAACGCTGATCGGCTTCTTCGTCAACACCCAGGCACTGCGCATCGACCTGCGCGCCGCCCCCTCGGTCGCCGAGCTGCTGGCGCAGGTGCGCCGCACCGCCCTGGCCGCGCAGGACCATCAGGACCTGCCGTTCGAGCAGGTCATCGAAGCGCTCAATCCGGCGCGCAGTCTCAGCCATCACCCCGTCTTCCAGGCCGTGCTGGACTGGCAAGACGCCGCCGAGACCGCGCTGGATCTGCCCGGCGTGCGTATTCGCTCGCTGGAGCAAGGCAGCTCCACTGCCAAGTTCGATCTGCAATTGACCTTGCAAGCGCAGGACGACCGCATCGTCGGTCAGCTCACTTACGCCACCGCGCTGTTCGACCACAGCACCATCGAACGCCACCTGGCCCAGTTCGTCACGTTGCTGCACGGCATGGTCGCCGACGACAGCGCACGCGTTGATCGGCTGCCGCTGCTGAGCGCGCCCGAGCGCCAGCAATGGCTGCAGACGCTGGCACAGACGCAGCGCGTGTTCGCCGACGATGCCTGTCTGCACAGCCTGTTTGAACGGCAGGTCGCGCAGGCGCCGCAGGCCATCGCCGTCGTGCACGACGACTTCGCGCTCAGCTATGCCGAGCTCGACGCCCGTGCCAACCAGCTCGCCCATCACCTGATCGTCCAAGGCATCGGTCCGGAAGATCGTGTGGCGTTGTACCTGGAGCGCGGCATCGACCTGGTCGTAGCCATCCTGGCCGTGCTCAAGGCTGGTGCCGCCTACCTGCCGATGGACCCCGCCTACCCCGCGCAGCGGCTGGCCTTCATGCTCGACGACGCGCAGCCGCGCCTGCTGCTTGCGCATCGTTCGTTGGCGGCCAACCTGCCTGGCGATTCCTGCATTGCCACCGTGTTGCTCGACGCCGATGCCGAAAGCTGGGCACAACAGCCGACACGCGCGCCGCAGCGCAGCGACGTGCTGGCCCAGCATCCGGCTTACGTCATCTACACCTCCGGCTCCACCGGCACCCCCAAGGGCGTGGTCGTGGCCCATGCCCAGGTCGTGCGCCTGCTGCACGCCACCCGCGCCTGCGTCGCACCCACTGCCGAGGATGTCTGGACCCTGTTCCACTCCTGCGCCTTCGATTTCTCGGTGTGGGAACTCTGGGGCGCGCTGGCCCACGGCGGCCGCCTGGTGGTGGTGCCGCAGCACACCGCACGCGATCCCGCCGCGTTCCATGCCCTGCTCTGCCAGCAGCGCGTCAGCGTGCTCAATCAGACCCCAAGTGCCTTCCAGGCGCTGCTCGATGCGCAACGTGAGAGCCCCCTTCAGCACAGCCTGCGCCTGGTGATCTTCGGCGGCGAAGCGCTGCAACCGGCGATCCTGGCGCCTTGGTTTGCCCAGCACGGCCAGCGCACTGCCCTGCTCAACATGTATGGCATCACCGAGACCACGGTGCATGTCACCGCCCATGCGCTGACTGCGCAGGATGCGCAACGCCCAGGTCGCAGCCCGATCGGCGTGCCGCTGGCCGATCTGCGCGCCTATGTGCTGGCAAGCGATGGCCAGTGCCTGCCGGTTGGCGTGGCTGGCGAACTGCACGTGGCCGGCGCCGGGCTGGCACGTGGCTATCTCGGCCGTCCCGGCCTGACCGCCGAACGCTTCGTGCCCGATCCGTTCGCCGAACAAGCCGGCGAGCGCATGTACCGCACCGGCGACCTGGCGCGTTGGCATGCCGACGGCAGCCTCGAGTATCTCGGCCGTAACGACGAGCAGGTCAAGCTGCGCGGCTTCCGCATTGAACTGGGCGAAATCCAGGCCGCCTTGCGTAGCTGCGACGGCGTGCGCCAGGCCGTGGTCGTCGTGCGCGAAGACAACACCGGCGACAAGCGCCTGGTCGCCTACCTGGTCGGCGACACCGATATCACGCTCAACGCCGACGCGTTGCGCACCCAGCTCGGCGCGCGTCTGCCCGACTACATGTTGCCGGCCGCGTATATGCAGCTCGATGCGCTGCCGCTGACCGCCAACGGCAAGCTCGATCGCCGTGCCCTGCCCGCACCCGATGCCGACGCGCTTGCCGTGCAGGCCTACGTCGCCCCGGAGGGCGAGTTGGAAACGCAATTGGCTACGCTGTGGAGCGAGCTGCTCGGGGTCGAACGAATCGGCCGCCACGACAGTTTCTTCGCCTTGGGCGGTCACTCGTTGCTGGCGGTGCGGCTGTGCTCGCGGATTCGCAAGCAACTCGGCGTGGAGGTCGTCCTGGCCGACCTGTTCGCGCAGCCGCAGCTAGCCGCACTGGCTGCGCGCGTGGCGCGCGCACAACCCAGCGCGCTGCCGCCGATCGTGCCGGTCCCGCGTACCCAGCCACTGCCCTTGTCCTTCGCCCAGCAACGCCTGTGGTTCCTGAGCCAGCTCGACCCCGCTGCCGGTCTGGCCTACCTCATCGATGTGGGCCTGCGCCTGCACGGCAGGTTGCGGCCGGATGCGCTGCAACGGGCGCTGGACCGCATCGTCGCCCGCCACGAGGCGCTGCGCACGCGTTTCAGCAGCGGCGATGGCACGCCGGTGCAACACATTCTGCCCGCCTGCGACGTAGTGCTGGACTACCACGATCTATCGCAACAGCCCGATCCCGACGCTGCGTTGCGCGAACATGCGCAGCTGGAAGCATCGCGGGCCTTCGATCTGGCAGGCGAATCGCTGATCCGCGGCCGGCTGCTGCGCCTGGCCGAACACGAACACGTCTTGTTGCTGACCCTGCACCATCTCGTCGCCGACGGTTGGTCCATGCGCATCCTGGTCGAAGAATTGGGCGCCCTGTACACCGCGTTCGCCCAAGGCCGTCCCGACCCGTTGGCGCCGCTCGCGCTCCACTACGCCGATGTCGCTGCCTGGCAACGGCAATGGATCGACACCGACACCCTGCAGCGACAACGCGCCTTCTGGCAGGCGCACCTGGAGGGCGCGCCGACACAACTGGCCTTGCCAACCGATCGACAACGGCCGGCCATCCATGACTACCGTGGCGCATCGATCCCTGTCGTGATCGACGCGGACCTGACCGCTGCGCTGAAGACACTGAGCGCACGTCACCGCACCACCTTGTTTATGACGGTATTGGCCGCGTGGGGCATCGTGCTGGCGCGCCTGTCCAATCAGGATCAGGTCGTCATCGGTAGCCCGATCGCCAACCGCAGCCGCAGCGAGTTGGAGCCGCTGATCGGCCTGTTCGTCAACACCCAGGCGCTGCGCATCGACCTGTGCGGCAACCCCTCGGTCGCCGAGTTGCTGGCGCAGGTACGCAGCACCGCCCTGGCGGCCCAGGACCATCAGGACCTGCCGTTCGAACACGTCATCGAAGCCCTCAACCCGCAGCGCAGCCTGGCGTATCACCCCGTGTTCCAGGCGATGCTGGCCTGGCAGGAGCAACTGGATGCAGCGCTGGATCTGCCGGAGCTGCAGGTTCGCTCGCTGGAGCTAGGCGACGCCAGCGCAAAATTCGATCTGCAACTGACGCTGCAAACACAGGACGCGCGCATCGTCGGTCAGCTCACGTATGCCACTGCTTTGTTCGAGCGCAGCACCATCGAACGCCAGCTGGCCCAGTTCGTGACGCTGCTGCACGGCATGGTCGCCGAACAGAGCATCCGTGTCGGCGCACTGCCGCTATTGCCGGCTAGCGAACGCGCGCAGCTGCAAACGTTCAACACCACCGATGCCGAGCTGGATGGCAGCGGCTATCTGCATCGCGCCATCGAAGCGCAGGCCCGGCGCACGCCGCAGGCCATTGCCTTGGTCGAAGAAAACATCGCGCTCAGTTACGCCGAGCTGGATATGCGCGCCAACCAGCTTGCGCATCACTTGATCGATCTGGGTGTGACACCCGAGGACCGTGTGGCGGTGTGTCTGCCGCGTGGGATCGATCTGGTCGTGGCCCTGCTCGCTGTGCTCAAGGCCGGCGCTGCATACCTGCCGCTGGATAGCGATGTGCCAGCGGCGCGCCTGGACGGCATGCTCGCCGATGCACGTCCCGGGTTGCTGATTGCCCATCGCGAGACCGCCGCAGTGCTGGCCAAACGCGATGATCTGCACACCGTGCTGTTGGACGCCGAACCGGTTGCGTGGACCTCAGCTCCCACCCATGCTCCAAAGGTCACGGCGTTGCACCCGCAGCACCCGGCTTACGTCATCTATACCTCCGGCTCCACCGGCACGCCCAAGGGCGTAATCAATACCCATGCTGGCATCGACAACCGCCTGCAGTGGATGCAGCAGGCATTGCAACTGCTGCCCGAGCAGACCGTGTTGCAGAAAACCCCGGTCGGCTTCGACGTCTCGGTGTGGGAACTGTTCTGGCCGCTGCGCGTGGGCGCACGTCTGGTCCTGGCTCAGCCTGGTGGCCACAAAGACCCGACCTATCTGATCAACCTGATCGAGCAGGCCGGGATCGACACCGTGCACTTTGTACCCTCGATGCTGCGGGTGTTTATGGACGCCTTGCCGCACGGAGCGTGCCTCACTCTGAAACGCATCATCTGCAGCGGCGAAGCCTTGCCTGCGGATCTGGCCCTGGCAGTCCGCGAGCGCCTGCCACAGGTCCGCCTGTACAACCTCTACGGCCCAACCGAAGCGGCGGTGGATGTCAGCATCTGGGAATGCACCGATGCTGATCGCAGCAGCGTGCCCATCGGCCGACCCATCGCCAATACCCGCCTGCACGTGCTCGATGCCCATCGCACACTGGCCCCCATCGGCGTGGCCGGCGAACTGCAGATTGCCGGCGTGCAGCTGGCACGCGGCTATCTGGGCCGACCCGACCTGACCGCCGAACGCTTCGTCCCCGATCCGTTCGCAGAACAGCCCGGCCAGCGCATGTATCGCACGGGCGACCTTGCATGCTGGCGCGCGAACGGCGCGCTGGACTATCTCGGCCGTAACGACGAGCAGGTCAAGCTGCGCGGCTTCCGCATCGAACTAGGCGAAATCCAGGCCGCCTTGCGCGGCTGCGACGGCGTGCGCCAGGCCGCGGTCGTCGTGCGCGAAGACAACACCGGCGACAAGCGCCTGGTCGCCTACCTGGTCGGCGACACCGATATCACGCTCAACGCCGACACGTTACGCACCCAGCTCGGCGCCCGTCTGCCGGACTACATGTTGCCGGCCGCCTATGTGCAGCTCGATGCGCTGCCGCTGACCGCCAACGGCAAGCTCGATCGCCGTGCCCTGCCGGCACCCGATGCCGACGCGCTTGCCGTGCAGGCCTACGTTGCACCGGAAGGCGAGCTGGAACTGCTGCTGGCCGCGCTGTGGAGCGAACTGCTCGGCGTCGAAAAAGTCGGCCGTCACGACAGCTTCTTCGCACTTGGCGGTCACTCGCTGCTCGGCGTGCAACTGATCTCGCGCATCCGCAGCACGCTGGGACTGGAACTGCCGTTGGCCGCACTGTTCGCCCAACCGCGCCTGGCCGATCTGGCCCAGGCACTGGCACACGCCGCGACCAGCACGCTGCCGGCGATCGTGCCGGCAGACCGCAGCGCATCACTGCCGCTGTCCTTCGCCCAACACCGCCTGTGGTTCCTGGCCCAGCTCGACGCCCAGGCCGACCTGGCCTACCTGATGCCCAACGGCCTGCGCCTGCACGGCCCGCTCGATCGCCAGGCACTGCGCCAGGCGCTGGATCGTATCGTCGCCCGTCACGAGACCTTGCGCACCCGTATCGCCCTGCACAACGACGAACCAGTGCAGATCATCGATGCCGACAGCGCCGGCTTCCGGCTGTCCGAATACGACTTCAGCGCTCATCCCGACCCAGAAGCACAGGCCCAACGCCACGCCCAAGAAGAAACGCTGACTGCCTTCGATCCGGCCAACGACACCTTGGCACGCGGCAGCTTGCTGCGTCTGGCCGACGACGACCATCTGCTGTTGATCACCCTGCATCACCTGATCGCCGATGGCTGGTCCATGGGGTTGCTGGTGCGCGAACTCAGCACCCTCTACACCGCCTTCGCGCAAGGCCTGCCCGATCCCTTGCCGCCGCTGCAACTGCAGTACGCCGATATCGCCGTGTGGCAGCGCCGCTGGATCAGCGGCGAGGTGTTGCAACGCCAGCGCGACTTCTGGATCGAGCACTTGCACGACGCCCCGGCACTGCTGGAACTGCCGACCGATCACCCCCGTCCGGCACTGCCGGACCACTGCGGCGATACGCTGGAATTTGCCGTGGATGCGGAACTGAGCGCGGCTTTGAAAACCTTGAGCCAGCGCCATGGAACCACAGTGTTCATGAGCCTGCTCGCCGCCTGGGGCGTGCTGCTGGCGCGCCTGTCCGGCCAGGACCAGGTCGTCGTCGGCACGCCGATGGCCAACCGTCACCGCAGCGAATTCGAACCGCTGATCGGTCTGTTCGCCAACACCCTGGCGCTGCGCATCGACCTGCGCGCCAATCCATCGGTCGCCGAACTGCTGGCCCAGGTCCGCGCCACTGCCCTGAACGCGCAAGCGCACCAGGATCTGCCCTTCGAACAGGTCATCGAAGCGCTCAACCCGGCGCGTAGCCTGTCCCACCATCCGGTGTTCCAGGTCATGTTCGCCTGGCAGAACACGCCCGGCACAGACATCGCCCTGCCTGGACTGGCGCTGCAGCCGGTGCAGCAGACGCTGGCAGTGCGCAAGTTCGATCTGGAACTGACGCTCGAAGAGCGGCACACAGGCATCTTCGGCGCCATCGGCTATGCCAGCGCATTGTTCGAACGTAGCACCGTGCAGCGCTTCCTCGCCTGCTTCCTCCAACTGCTTCGGGCCATGAGCACGCAAGACAGCGTCCGTGTGGCCCAGTTGCCCTGGTTGCCCGCAGAACAACGCGACCAGCTGCTACATGTCTTCAACGCCAACGAGACCATCCAGCCCGCGCCCGCGACCCTGACCCAGGCACTGTACGCACAGGTCCAGCGCACCCCGCAGGCACCCGCACTGATCGACGGCGACCTGGTCGTGAGCTACGCCGAACTGCAGGCGCGAGCCATCGTTCTGGCCCAACGACTGATCGCCTCGGGCGTCACGCCCGGTGCCTGCGTGGCGCTGCTGCTGCCGCGCTCGGCGCTGTTGGTCGTGGCCGAACTGGCGGTGCTGATGTGCGGCGCCGCCTATGTCGCCCTGGACCCGGCGCAGCCGCAAGCGCGCCTGCGCGCACTGCTGCACGACTGCGCCGCCGCCGCGCTGCTGTGCAACGCCGACAGCTCGCTCGATGCACTGTCCATGCCACGTCTGGAACTGGACTGGGCCGGGCTCGCTGACGAGGCCGACGCACGGCCCGTCAACGTCACGCCCAGCAGCATTGCCTATGTCGTCTACACCTCCGGCTCCACCGGCACCCCGAAAGGCGTGGCCGTCTCGCATGCGGCCGTGCTGGCCTTCGCGCTCAGCCAGCAGCATGCGCCGTTGCAGCCGCAGGACCGCGTCGCCTTCCTCGCCAATCCTGCCTTCGATGCCAGCACGTTCGAAGTGTGGGCCACGCTGCTGCACGGCGCGGCCATCGTCATCGTCGATCAGCAGACCCTGCTCGATCCGAGCGCACTGGCGCAGTCCCTGAGCGCCAGCGAGGTCAGCATCCTGCATCTGACCGCCGGGCTGTTGCCCGGCTACTGGCAGGCCATGCGCACAGTCCTGCCGACGCTGCGTTGCCTGCTCACCGGCGGCGACAGCGTCGATGCCGGCACCGTCGCCGCGATCCTCGCCCAGGCCGCACCGCAACGGCTGCTGCATTGTTATGGCCCGACCGAGACCACCACCTTCAGCGTGGTCCACCCGGTCGCGACAGTGGCCGCGGACGCGGCGCGGATTCCGCTCGGCCGGCCATTGCCGGGCAGCCGTGCCTATGTGCTCGACCACCACGGTCAGCCGGTTCCGATCGGCGTGGCCGGCGAACTGCATCTCGCCGGCGCGCAGCTCGCGCAGGGCTATCTGCACCGCCCCGACGTGACCGCCGAACGCTTCGTCCCCGATCCGTTCGCCGCACAAGCCGGCGAGCGCATGTACCGCACCGGCGACCTGGCGCGCTGGCGCGATGACGGGTTGCTGGAGTTCCTCGGACGCAACGACGATCAAGTCAAGATCCGCGGCTTCCGCATCGAACCGGGCGAGATCGAAGCGGCCTTGCGCGGCTGCGCTGGCGTGCAGGAAACCGTTGTCGTCGCGCACGGCGACGCCGCAGAAAAACGCCTAGTCGCCTATCTCGTCGGCGACGGGTCAGCGTTGGAACCAGCCAAACTGCGTGCCGACCTCGCAGCGCGTCTGCCCGAGCACATGCTGCCGGCCGCCTATGTGCAGCTGGACGCGCTGCCGCTGACGCGCAACGGCAAGCTCGATCGCGCCGCGCTGCCGGCGCCCGACGCTCAGGCACTCGACCTGCATGCCTATGTCGCCCCGCAGGGCGATCTCGAACAGGTGCTGGCCACGCTATGGAGCGAGCTGCTCGGCGTCGAACAGGTCGGCCGCAACGACGATTTCTTCGCACTCGGCGGTCACTCGCTGCTGGCGATCAAACTGATCGAACGCCTGCGCCGGCTTGGCTGGCAGTTGGACGTACGCAGTCTGTTCAGCACACCGACCCTGTCGCGCTTGGCGGCAACGTTGGCGGCGGCGTCCGACGTGATCGTCCCGCCCAACCCGATTGGTCCCGACTGCACGCGCATCACCCCCGAGTTGCTGCCGCTGGTCGCGCTGACCCAGCCGGAGATCGATACGGTCATGGCCAGCGTCGACGGCGGCGCGGCCAACGTGCAGGACATCTATCCGCTGGCGCCGTTGCAGGAAGGCCTGCTGTTCCACCACCTGGCCGATCCGCTCGCCGATCCTTATCTGCATTCGTTCCTGCTCAGCTTTCCGTGCCGCGACCAACTTGATGCGTTCCTCGACGCGCTCGATCAGGTCATCGCCCGCCACGACATCCTGCGCACCGGATTCGTCTGGCAAGGCCTGCCTGCACCGCTGCAGGTGGTCTGGCGCCAGGCCACGCTGGCGCGTCGCCTGCATGTCTTCGACGGACCCGAGCCTGCGGCTCAGTTGCAGGCTTGGATGCATGCGCCGGCCGCCGCGCTCAGCCTGCAGCAAGCACCGCTGATCCGTGCCCATCTGGCCCACGACCCGAACGCCGGACGCTGGTTGCTCGGCCTGCAACAGCATCATCTGGTGATGGACCACACCAGCCTGGAACTGGTCATCGAGGAGGTGCGCGCCTACCTGGGCGGGCAGCTGCGGCATCTGCCGGTGCCACTGCCGTTCCGCGATTTCATCGCCAACGCGCGCACTGGAATGTCCGAGCAGGACCACCAGGCCTTCTTCACCACGATGCTTGCCGACATCGATGCGCCCACCGCCCCGTTCGGCGTGCTCGCACCGGTACACGACCCGGAGACCCTGCAGCAGATTCACCGGCCGTTGCCCGCAGCGCTGGCCCAGGCGCTGCGCACCCAGGCACGCCGCTGGGGCGTCAATGTCGCCAGCCTGTTCCACCTGGCCTACGCGGTGCTGCTGGCCCGTACCAGCGGGAGCGACGAGGCGGTGTTCGCCACCATGCTGTCCGGGCGCATGCACGCCAGCGCCGGCGTGGACCGCGTGCTGGGGATGTTCCTCAACACCTTGCCGATCCGCCTGGGTGGCGCACACCACACCGTCCTGGATGCCGTACGCCATACCCAGGTCTGCCTGGCCCGGCTGCTGCAGCACGAACGTGCCCCGCTCGCGCTGGCACAGCGCTGCAGCAACGTGGACCCGGCGCTGCCGCTGCTGTCTGCCCTGCTCAACTACCGCTTTGCCGGCGGCAGCAATGTGCTGGCGCCTGACGCTCTTCCGAAGCACGATCCCTTGCGCGAGGTGCAGGAAATCGGTGGCCAGGAGCGCACCCACTATCCGCTGGCAGTGTCGGTCAACGACCACGTCGAAGAGGGCGGCTTCTCCCTGGACGTGCAGTGCGTGGCCCGGAGCGGCGCCGAGCGCATCACGGCGATGATGCTGCAGATCGTGCACGCCCTGGTCCAGGCGCTGGAGCAGGCGCCGGATGCCCCGCTGCACGCACTGGAACTGCTGCCCGCAGACCAACGCACGCAATTGCTGCAGCAGTTCAATCGCAGCAGCGCGCCATGGCCCGAGGCGCCCCTGCTGCAGCCGCTGTTCGACGCGCAATGCCAGCGCAATCCCAACGCACCGGCCTTGTCCGATGCGCAGTTGCAGCTCACCTACGCCCAGCTCGATGTGCGCGCCAACCGCCTGGCCCATCGCCTGATCGCCGCCGGCGTGCGTCCGGATACCCGCGTGGCGCTGTACCTGCCACGCGGCGCCGAGCGCCTGGTCGCCCTGCTGGCCGTGCTCAAGGCAGGCGGTGCCTATGTCCCGCTCGACCCCGATCACCCCACCGAGCGCCTGGCCTTCATGCTCGCCGATGCGCGCGTGCGCGTGGTGCTCACCGACGCCCAGCTGCAGCAGCAACTGCCCGCCAGCCGCGCCCTGCAGCGCACCACCGTGATGCTGCTCGATGCGCCGCTCCCCGCAGCGGACCCGGCCCACGACCACGCGCCGCTCATCGACGGCCTGCACCCGGACCACCTGGCCTACGTCATCTACACCTCCGGCTCCACCGGACAGCCCAAGGGCGTCATGGTCAGCCATCGCGGCCTGGTCAATTTGGCCCAGGCCCAGATCGCCGCCTTCGCTGTGCAGCCGTCCAGCCGCGTATTGCAACTGGCAAGCATCGGCTTCGACGCCTGTATTTCCGAACTGTTGATGGCCTGGCTGGCGGGTGCCTGCCTGCACGTCCCGCCCGCCGAGGCGCTGGCCGGACAGGCGCTGCTGGAGGTCATCAACGACCAGCGCATCACCCATCTGACCGTGACCCCGACGGTACTGGCCTCGCTGCCCGCGCAGGCCCGCTGCCCCAGCGTGCAGACCCTGGTGCTGGCCGGCGAGGCGGCCGACACCGACCTGGCCCGCGACTGGCAGGCACAGACCCGGGTGATCAACGCCTACGGCCCCACCGAGGCCAGCGTCTGCGCCAGCCTGCATCTGGACGGGGTCCAGGACGGCGAGCACCTGCCGATCGGCCGGCCGCTGGCCAACGTGCGCCTGTACGTGCTCGATCCGCGCGGCCGCCCCGCGCCGATCGGCGTGAGTGGCGAACTGCATATCGCCGGCCACGGTCTGGCGCGCGGCTATCTCGGCCGTGCGGACCTGACCGCCGAGCGCTTCGTGCCCGACCCGTTCGCCGAGCAGCCAGGTGCGCGCCTGTACCGCACCGGCGACCTGGCCCGCTGGCGTGCCGACGGCACGCTGGACTTCCTCGGCCGCAACGACGCGCAGGTCAAGATCCGTGGCGTGCGCATCGAGCTGGGCGAGATCCAGGCCGCCCTGCGGACGTGCCACGGCGTGCGCGAGGCGGTGGTGCTCGCCAGTGCCGACAGCAATGGCGACAACCGCCTGGTCGCCTATCTGGTCGGCGACGCCGAGGTCACGTTCGAGGCCGACGCCGTACGTACCCAGCTCGGCACCCGCCTGCCCGAGGTCATGCTGCCGACCGCCTATGTGCAGCTCGATGCGCTGCCGCTGACGCCCAACGGCAAGCTCGATCGCCGTGCGCTACCGGCACCCGATGCCGATGCGCTCGCCGCGCAGGCCTACGTCGCACCGGAAGGCGAGCTGGAACGCCTGCTGGCTGCGCTGTGGAGCGAGCTGCTCGGTGTCGAACGGGTCGGCCGCCACGCCAACTTCTTCGCCCTGGGCGGGCACTCGCTGCTGGCGATCAAGCTGATCGAACGCCTGCGCCAGCATGGCTGGGAGCTGCAGGTGCGTGCTCTGTTCGGCGCCACCACCCTGGCCGAGCTGGCCGCCGCGCTGCGTCCCAGCGGTGCGGTGGAGGTGCCGCCCAACCGTATCCCGCCCGACTGCACCCGCATCACCCCCGAGTTGTTGCCGCTGGTCCAGCTGACCCAGGCCGAGATCGACGCGGCCGTGGCCAGCGTCGAAGGCGGCGCGGCCAACGTGCAGGACATCTACCCGCTGGCGCCACTGCAGGAGGGCTTGCTGTTCCATCACCTGGCCAGCCCTCAAGGCGATGCCTACCTCGGCACCAGCGTGCTGGCATTCGATACCCGACCACGACTGGACGCCTTCGTCGCGGCGCTCAATGCAGTCATCGCCCGCCACGACATCCTGCGTACCGGCTTCACCTGGCAAGGCCTGCGCGAGCCGATGCAGATCGTCTGGCGCCAGGCCACGCTGCCGCTGCACGAACACACCGCCAGCGACTCCGATGCCCTGGCCGCGCTGACGGCCCGCATGGATCCCAGCCGCTGCCGGCTCGATGTCACCCAGGCGCCGCTGCTGCGCGGACACATCGCCCAGGACACCGCCCAGGACCGCTGGCTGCTCGGCCTGCAGACCCATCACCTGGTGATCGACCACACCACCCTGGAACTGCTCGTCGAGGAAATCCAGTTGCACCTCGGCGACCGCGCCGAGCAGTTGCCCATCGCATTGCCGTTCCGCGACTTCGTGGCCCAGGCGCGCCTGGGCGTGAGCGAGGACCAGCACCGTGCCTTCTTCACCCGACAACTGGGCGACCTCGATACGCCCACCACACCATTCGGGCTGCGGGAGGTGCACGGCACTGGCGCGGACATCGAACAAGCCATGCTGCCCCTGCCCGCTCCGCTCTGCGCCGCCGTGCGCCTGCAAGCGCGCCTGTGCGACGTCAGCCCTGCCAGCCTGTTCCACCTGGCCTATGCGCTGGTGCTGGCGCAGGCCAGCGGCCAGGACGACGTGGTGTTCGGCACCGCCTTGTTCGGACGCATGCACGCCGGCGCAGGCGCGCACCGCGCGCTAGGCATGTTCCTCAACACCCTGCCGATCCGCCTGCGGCGCGACGGCAGCAGCGTGGCCGACGCCGTGCGCCACACCCAGGCGCGGCTGGCCGAGTTGCTGCATCACGAACATGCGCCCTTGGCCCTGGCCCAACGCTGCAGCGGCATTGCGCCACCTGCACCGCTGTTCACCGCATTGTTCAACTACCGCCATGCCGGCGGCAGTTCGGTGCAGGCGGCGGCAACCGAAACGCCGCACGCGGACTGGCGCGGCATCGAGATGCTGGAGGTGCAGGAGCGCAACAACTATCCGCTGACGCTGTCGGTCGACGACATCAGGACGAACGAAGCGTTCGCGCTGATCGTGAAGGTACCCCCGCGCGTCGGCGCCGAACGTGTCGCGGCGATGATGCTGCAGGCCTTGCAGGCACTGGTGCAGGCCCTGGAGCAAGCGCCGCAGACCGCCTTGCACAGACTGGATCTGCTGCCGCCGGACGAACGCGCCCGATTGGAAGGCTTCACGTCCACCGCGGCCGCGCCGCACCAAACGGACTGCCTCCATCAGCTGTTCCAAGCACAGGTCCGCCGCACCCCACACGCCATCGCGCTACTCGCCGGCGGCAGCGAACTCAGTTATGCCGCGCTCGAGGCGCGGGCCAACCGGTTGGCCCATCGCCTGCACAAACTGGGCGTTGGACCGGAGAGCCGGGTTGCCCTGTACCTGCCGCGCGGCATCGAGCAGGTCGTGGCGCTGCTGGCCACGCTCAAGGCCGGCGCCGCCTATCTGCCGCTGGACCCGGAGTTGCCAGACGCACGCCTGGCATTCCTGCTTGATGACAGCGGCGCATGCATGGTGCTGACCTGCGCCGAGCTGCACGATCGACTCCCGTCCAGCCACACCATGCCCGACATCGGCGTGCTGTGCCTGGACGCGCTGCCTACGCCCGGCGCAGCAGATCCCGGTGCACCGAGTGTCCCGGGCCTGTGCCCGGACAACCTGGCCTATGTGATCTATACCTCCGGTTCCACCGGACAGCCCAAGGGCACCCTGCTCACTCACCGCGCGGCCGCACACTACCTGCAGTGGGCGGCCGAGACCTATCGTCCGCATCCCAGTGCGCTGGTGTCTTCCTCGCTGGCCTTCGACGCAACCTTGACCAGCGTGCTGGCACCGCTGCTGTGCGGCGCACGGGTCGAACTGCTGCCCGAGCGCGACACCCTGGACGCGCTGCGCCGCCGCCTCTGCGACTCCACTCCATTGGGTCTGGTCAAACTGACCCCGGCCCATCTGGAGGTGCTGGGCCAGCAACTGGCCGGGCATGCGGAACCGCTCAATCCCGCGACGATGGTGATCGGCGGCGAAGCCTTGCCTGTGGCCACCCTGGCGCGCTGGCAGACGCTGATGCCGCAGCTGCGTCTGGTCAACCAATACGGCCCCAGCGAGGCGGCGATCGCGTGCGTGATGCATGAGACCACCGCTGCGGATGCCTTGGCATCCAACGAGCGGGTGCCGATCGGCCGACCCATCGCGCACATGCGCATTTACCTGCTCGACCAGCGCGACCGGCTCGCCCCGATCGGAATCGCCGGGCATCTGCATATCGCCGGGGTGCAACTGGCGCGCGGCTACCTGGGCCGCCCCGATCTGACCGCCGAGCGCTTCGTCCCCGATCCGTTCGCAGAACAACCCGGCCAACGCATGTACCGCAGCGGCGACCTGGCCTGCTGGCGTGACGACGGGAGCCTGGACTTCCTCGGCCGCAACGACGACCAGATCAAGCTGCGCGGCTTCCGCATTGAACCCGCTGAGATTGCCGCCGCCCTGCGCGATTGCCCCGGCGTTCAAGACGCCACCGTGCTGCTGCGCGAGGACACCCCGGGCGAGCCGCGTCTGGTCGCTTATGTGGTCGGCGCAGCCGGGCATCTGGCCGCCGAAACGCTGCGCACCCAGCTGGCCGCGCACCTGCCGGAGTACATGCTGCCCACCGCTTACGTCACGCTCGATGCCCTGCCACTGACCGCCAACGGCAAGCTCGATCGTCGAGCCCTGCCGGCGCCGGACGCCGACGCGCTCGCCTTACAGGGCTACGAGGCACCCAACGGCGAGTTGGAAACCCTGCTGGCCGATCTGTGGCGCGAGCTGCTCGGCGTCGAACGCGTCGGTCGCCACGACGACTTCTTCGCCCTCGGCGGGCACTCCTTGCTTGCGGTGCGCCTGATCTCGCGCATCCGCAGCAGCCTCGCCCTGGAACTGTCCCTGGCCGCGCTGTTCGCCCAGCCAAACCTGGCCGGACTGGCGGCGGCTCTGAACAACGCCGCCGCCAGCACCTTGCCGGCCATCGTGCCGGCCGACCGAAACGTGCCGCTGCCGCTGTCCTTCGCCCAACACCGTCTGTGGTTCCTGGCCCAGCTCGACGCCCAGGCCGATCTGGCCTACCTGATGCCCAGTGCCCTGCGCCTGCGCGGTCACCTCGATCGCGACGCCGTGCGCCGGGCCCTGGATCGTATCGTCGCCCGCCACGAGACCTTGCGCACCCGCATCGTCCTGCACCACGACGAACCGGTGCAACGCATCGACGCCGACAGCGTCGGTTTCCCGCTGTCCGAACACGATCTCAGTCGCTCTCCCGATCCGGAAGCACAGATCCAACGCCACGTCGAAGAAGAAACGCTAACGCCCTTCGACCTGGCCCACGACACCCTGGCACGCGGCCAATTACTGCGCCTGGCCGACGACGACCATGTCCTGCTCGTCACCTTGCACCACCTGGTCTGCGATGGCTGGTCGATGGGACTGCTGGTGCGCGAACTGAGCACCCTCTACGCCGCCTTCGCGCACGGCCTGACCGATCCGCTGTCGCCGCTGGCGCTGCAGTACGCCGACATCGCCGTGTGGCAACGCCGATGGATCACCGGCGAGATCCTGCAGCGCCAGCGCGACTTCTGGGTCGCGCATCTGCAGGGCGCCCCGACCCTGCTGGACCTGCCCACCGACCGGCCACGGCCAGCGCTGCAGGACGCCCGCGGCGACACGCTGGCCATCGCGCTGGAAGCGCCGCTGACGGCGGCACTCAAAACCCTCAGCCAGCGGCACGGCACCACGCTGTTCATGACCCTGCTCGCGGCCTGGGGCGTGCTCCTCGCGCGCCTGTCCGGCCAGGAGCGGGTGGTCATCGGCACCCCGGTGGCCAACCGTCATCGCAGCGAGGTCGAGCCGCTGATCGGCCTGTTCGTCAACACCCAGGCCTTGTGCGTCGACCTGCGCGCCGATCCCTCGGTCACCGAACTGCTGGACCAGGTTCGCACCACCGCCCTGGCCGCACAGCACCACCAGGACCTGCCCTTCGAGCAGGTCATCGAAGCGCTCAACCCACCGCGCAACCTGGCCCACCCGCCGGTGTTCCAGGTCATGTTCGCCTGGCAGAACACCCCCGAACGCAGCATCGACCTGCCTGGACTGGTCGCCGAGGGCATCGGGTCGGCCTTACCCACCATCAAGTTCGATCTGGACCTGTCCCTGAAAGAGGTCGATGCCCGCATCGCCGGCAGCCTGAGCTATGCCAGCGCCCTGTTCGACCGCCGCACCATCGAGCGTCACCGGGCGCAGTTCGTGCAGCTGCTCGCCGGCATGGTGGCGGCCGATGCACAGGCCCCCGTCGCGCAGCTGCCGCTGCTGCCCGCCGACGAACGCGCGCAGTTGCAGCGCTTCACCGTCACCGAGACCGCGCCGTGCGCAGCGGCCACGTGCATCCATCACCTGTTCGAAGCGCAGGTGCGCCGCACGCCCGAGGCCATCGCCCTGCGCGAAGGCACCTACACGCTGCGCTATGCCGAACTGGAAGCACGCGCCAACCGGCTGGCGCTTCGGCTCCGCAGCGCGGGTGTCGGCCTGGAGAGCCGGGTCGCCGTGTACCTGCCGCGCAGCATCGACCAGGTCGTCGCGGTCCTGGCCACGCTCAAGGCCGGTGCCGCCTATCTGCCGCTGGATCCGGAGCTGCCCCGCGAGCGGCTCGCGTTCATGCTTGCCGACAGCCGTCCGCGGGCGGTGCTGACGCGCACCGACCTGGGCGCGCGCTTGCAGGCCACGCACGGCATGCCCGACAGCCGCGTATTGCGCCTGGATCTGCAGGCCGATGCGGGCTCGGAAACCGAACTGGCACTGCACGATGCCGCTGCAGCGTCAGTCCCCGGCCTGTGCCCGGACAACCTGGCCTACGTCATCTACACCTCCGGCTCCAGCGGCCAGCCCAAGGGCACCTTGCTCACGCACGCCAGTGCCACGCACTACCTGCAATGGGCCGTGCAGACCTATCGGCCGCAACCCAGCGCGCTGGTGTCCTCCTCCTTGTCCTTCGACGCCACCCTGACCAGCCTGCTCGCCCCGCTGCTATGCGGCGCCCAGGTCGAACTGCTGCCCGAACACGACACCCTCGATGCGCTGCGGCAACGCCTGTGCGATCCCACCCCGCTGGGCCTGGTCAAACTCACCCCGGCGCATCTGGAAGTGCTCGGTCAGCAGTTGGCCGAGCACCAGGAACCGCTCAGCCCGGCGATGATGGTGATCGGTGGCGAAGCTCTGTCCGCGGCCACCTTGGCGCGTTGGCAAACGTTGGCGCCGCATACCCGCCTGATCAACGAATACGGCCCCACCGAGACCGTGGTCGGCTGCGTGGTGCATGAAGCCACTGCCGGCGACGCTCACGCCGCGCATGGCCGCGTGCCGATCGGCCGGCCGATCGCCCATCTGCGCATCTACGTCCTCGATCCCCACGGCCAGCCGGCGCCGATCGGCGTGGCCGGACACCTGCATATCGCCGGCCCGCAGCTGGCCCGCGGCTATCTCGGGCGCCCGGACCTGAGCGCCGAATGCTTCGTGCCCGATCCGTTCGCCGAGCAGCCCGGTGCGCGCATGTACCGCAGCGGCGACATGGCTTGCTGGCGCGCCGACGGCACACTCGAGTATCTCGGCCGCAACGACGATCAGCTCAAGCTGCGCGGCTTCCGCATCGAACTCGGAGAAATCGCCGCCGCGCTGCGTGCGTGTGCCGGCGTCGTGGACGCCGCCGTGCTGCTGCGCGAAGACAATCCGGGCGAGCCGCGTCTGGTCGCCTATCTGATCGGCGCCATCGACGCGCACAGCGCCGACAGCCTGCGCAGCCAGTTGGCCGATCGCCTGCCGGAGGTGATGCTGCCGACCGCCTATGTCTGGCTCGACACCTTGCCGCTGACGCCCAACGGCAAACTCGACCGCGGCGCCCTGCCGGCGCCCGACGCCAACGCGCTCGCCGCACAGCGCTACGCCGCCCCCGACGGCGCGCTGGAAACCCTGCTCGCCGCGCTCTGGCGCGAGTTGCTCGACGTCGCACAGGTCGGCCGCCACGACAACTTCTTCGCCCTGGGCGGTCACTCGCTGCTGGCGGTGCGGCTGATCTCGCGTCTGCGCAGCGCTCTAGGACTGGAACTGCCATTGGCGACGCTGTTCGCGAAGCCGCGCCTGGCCGATCTGGCACTGGCCGTGGAGAGCAGCGCCGCCAGCACCTTGCCGGCCATCGTGCCGGCCGACCGCACCCGACCACTGCCGCTGTCCTTCGCCCAACACCGTCTGTGGTTCCTGGCCCAGCTCGACGCCCAGGCCGACCTGGCCTACCTGATGCCCAACGGCCTGCGTCTGCACGGCCCGCTCGATCGCCAGGCCCTGCGCCAGGCCTTGGACCGCATCGTCGCCCGGCACGAGACCTTGCGCACCCGTATCGCCCTGCACAACGACGAACCGGTACAGATCATCGACGCCGACAGTGTCGGCTTCCCGCTGTCCGAACACGATCTCGGTGGCTCTCCCGATCCGGAAGCACAGGTCCAACGCCACGCCGAACAAGAAACGCTGACGGCCTTCGATCCGGCTCACGCCACCTTGGCACGCGGCCGCTTGCTGCGTCTGGCCGATGACGACCATCTGCTGTTGATCACCCTGCATCACCTGGTCTGCGATGGCTGGTCCATGACCGTGCTGGTGCGTGAACTGAGCACCCTCTACACCGCCTTCGCCCAAGGCCAGCCCGATCCGCTGCCGCCGCTGCAACTGCAGTACGCCGATATCGCCGTATGGCAGCGCCGCTGGATCGGCGGCGAAGTGCTGCGACGCCAGCGCGACTTCTGGGTCGAGCACCTGCAAGACGCCCCGGCGCTGCTGGAACTGCCGACCGACCGCCCGCGCCCGGCGCGACAGGACGCCGGCGGCGACACGCTCGCGTTCGCGCTCGACGCCGAGCTCAGCGCCGCGCTGACAGCGCTGAGCCAGCGCCACGGCAGCACTTTGTTCATGACCCTGCTGGCCGCCTGGGGCGTGCTGCTGGCGCGTCTGGCCGGCCAGCAGCAGGTGGTCATCGGCACCCCGGTCGCCAACCGCACCCGCAGCGAACTGGAGCCGTTGATCGGCCTGTTCGTCAACACCCAGGCGCTGCGGATCGACCTGCGGGGCCAGCCCTCGTTCGCCGACCTGTTGGGCCAGGTGCGCGCCACCGCGCTGGCCGCACAGGCGCATCAGGACATTCCCTTCGAGCAGGTGATCGAAGCGCTCAACCCGGCGCGCAACCTGGCCCACCATCCGCTGTTCCAGGTCATGTTCGGCTGGCAGAACACCCCCAGCGTCGCGCTGGAGCTGCCCGATCTGCGCCTGCACAGCGTGCAACGCCCATCTCCCGTCAGCAAGTTCGATCTGGAGCTGACGCTGCAGGAAGACGGCGCGTGCATCGTCGGCAGCCTGCGCTATGCCACCGCCCTGTTCGATGCGGCCACCATCCAACGCTGGTGGCACTGCTTCGATCAGCTGCTGCATGCGCTGACACGCTCGGAAGACATCAACGTCTGGCAACTGTCCTGGCTGGATGCGCCGCAGCGGCAACAGCTGTTGGCTGAAGTCGGCATGGGCGCGATCACCACGGTGCCCGCGCAGCCAGTGCACCAGCTGTTCGAAGCGCAGGCGCAGCGCACGCCCGATGCCATCGCCATGGTCGCCGACCAGCAGTGCGTGCGCTATGCCGCACTCGATGCCCGTGCCAACCAACTCGCCCATCATCTGGTGGCGCTGGGCGTGGGGCCGGAAAGCGTCGTGGCCGTGTGCCTGCCACGCGGCATCGACCTGATCGTGGCCTTGCTGGCGATCCTCAAGACCGGCGCGGCCTATCTGCCGCTGGACATCAACGCACCGCCCGCGCGTCTGGACGACATGCTTGTCGCCGCACGCGCGCAGGTCCTGCTCGCGCAGCGCCAGATCGCCGTGCAGCTGGCACCACGCGAGGATCTGCAGCGTGTGCTGACGGACGCCGACGCGGCGTTGTGGGCATCGTCTCCCACCCACGCTCCCGCCGTGGCCGCATGGCATCCGCAGCACCCGGCCTACGTCATCTACACCTCCGGTTCCACTGGCCAACCCAAGGGGGTGGTGATCTCCCATCACGCCCTGGTCAACTTCCTCGCCGCCCTGCACGCCCAGCTGCCACTGTCGCCGCAGGACCGCCTGCTGGCCGTCACCACCATCTGCTTCGACATCGCCGCCCTGGAACTGTTCGCACCGCTGATCCATGGCGCCTGCGTCGTCATCGCTGCAGCGCAGATCCAGGAACCGGCGCAGTGGATGCAGCTGCTGGCCGAACAGCGCATTTCGGTGCTGCAAGCGACCCCGACGTTCTGGCAGATGCTGCTGAATGCCGGTTGGCAGAGCGCGCCGAGCTTGCGCCTACTCTGCGGCGGCGAAGCCTTGCCGCAGGATCTGGCCCAACGCCTGCAAGCGGGCGGCGGCCGGCTGTGGAATCTGTACGGTCCCACCGAGACCACCATCTGGGCCAGCGCGCACCCGGTCCTCGGCACCGAACCCGGCACTGTCATGCCGCTGGGGCGGCCCTTGTCCAATACCCGGATGCAGGTGCTCGACGCGCATCGGCAGTTGCTGCCGTTGGGCGTGGTCGGCGAGCTGTGCATCGCCGGCCCGCAGCTGGCGCGCGGCTATCTGGGCCGGCCCGATCTGACCGCCGAACGCTTCGTCCCCGATCCGTTCGCCGAGCAACCCGGCCAGCGCATGTACCGCAGCGGCGATCTGGCGCGCTGGTGCGCCGACGGCAATCTGGAGTACCTCGGCCGCAGCGACCAGCAGATCAAGCTGCGCGGCTTCCGCATCGAACCGGGCGAGATCGAAGCGGTGCTGCGTGGATGCGACGGCGTGCGCGAGGCGGCGGTCGTGGTGCACGCGCACGGCGACGACAACCGCCTGCTCGCCTATCTGGTCGGCAACGACACGTTGAGCACCGAGCAGCTGCGTGCCGCGTTGGCCGCGCGCCTGCCCGACTACATGATCCCGGCCGCCTATGTGCAACTGGATGCGCTGCCGTTGACCCCCAACGGCAAGCTGGATCGTGCTGCCTTGCCCGCGCCGGATACCGACGCGCTGGCGACGCAGACCTACGTCGCCCCCGAAGGCGAACTGGAAACCCTGCTCGCCACACTGTGGAGCGAGCTGCTCGACGTCGCACAGGTCGGCCGCCACGACAGCTTCTTCGCCCTCGGCGGTCACTCGCTGCTGGCGGTGCGGCTGATCTCGCGCGTCCGCGCCTTGATCGGCCTGGAACTGCCCCTGGCCACGCTGTTCGCGCAGCCGCGCCTGGCCGATCTGGCCCAGGCCCTGGACAGCGCCGCTGCCAGCACCTTGCCGGCCATCGTGCCGGCCGAGCGCAGCGCACCGCTGCCGCTGTCCTTCGCCCAGCAACGGCTGTGGTTCCTGGCGCAGCTCGATCCTCAGGCCGACCTGGCCTACCTGATGCCCAACGGCCTGCGCCTGCACGGCACGTTGGATCGCCATGCCCTGCGTCAGGCACTGGACCGCATCGTCGCCCGCCACGAGAGCTTGCGCACCCGCATCGCCCTGCACCAGGACGACCCGGTCCAGATCATCGCCCCCGCCACGATCGGCCTGCGCTTGCGCGAACACGATCTCAGCGGCCATCCAGCGCCCGAGACCGAGCTGCTGCGTCTGGCCGAACAGGAAACGCGCACGCCCTTCGACCTGGCCCACGACAGCCTGGTCCGCGGCCAGCTGCTGCGCCTGGGCGAGGAGGAACATGTCCTGCTCGTCACCTTGCACCACCTGGTGACCGACGGCTGGTCGATGGGCGTGCTGGTGCACGAACTGGGCACGCTCTACGCCGCCTTCGCCCAAGGCCAGCCCGATCCGCTGCCGCCGCTGCCGATCCAGTACGCCGACTACAGCCTGTGGCAACGCCGCTGGCTCGATGGGCCGCTGCTGCAGCGCCAGCTCGACTTCTGGCGCGACCACCTGCAGGACGCGCCGGCGCTGCTGGAACTGCCCACCGATCGCCCGCGCCCGGCGCGACCGGACGCGCGCGGCGACACCGTCGCGTGCGCGCTCGATGCCGAGCTCAGCGCTGCGCTGACAGCGCTGAGCCAGCGCCATGGGAGCACTTTGTTCATGACCCTGCTGGCGACCTGGGGCGTGCTGCTGGCGCGTCTGGCCGGCAAGGAGCAGGTGGTCATCGGGATGCCGGTTGCCAACCGCACGCGCAGCGAACTGGAGCCGTTGATCGGCCTGTTCGTCAACACCCAGGCGCTGCGCATCGATCTACGTGGCGAACCCTCGTTCGCCGACCTGTTGGGCCAGGTGCGCGCCACCGCACTGGCCGCACAGGCGCATCAGGACGTGCCCTTCGAGCAGGTGATCGAAGCGCTCAACCCGGCGCGCAACCTGGCCCATCACCCGCTATTCCAGGTCATGTTCGCCTGGCAGAACACCCCCAGCGTCGCGCTGGAGTTGCCCGATCTGCATCTGCACAGCGTGCAAGCTCCATCTGCGATCAGCAAGTTCGATCTGGAGCTGTCGCTGCACGAGCGCGACGGGGCCATCGTCGGCACGCTCGGCTATGCCACGGCGCTGTTCGAGCGCAGCACCGTGCAGCGCTTCCTCGCCAGCTTCGTCCATCTGCTGCGGGCCATGCCCTCGCACGACCACGTGCCGGTGGGCCGCTTGCCGTTGCTGGATGCGCCGCAGCGCCAGCAGCTGTTGGCCGTGTTCGGCAAGGGGCCGACCGTCGCTGTGCCGGCGCAGCCGGTGCACCGGCTGTTCGAAGCGCAAGCGCAGCGCACGCCCGATGCCATCGCGGTGATCGCCGACCAGCAGTGCGTCAGTTATGCCGCGCTCGACGCACGCGCCAACCAGCTAGCGCAGCGCTTGCTCGCGCTGGGTCTGCACGCAGGCGCGCAGGTAGCTATCGCCCTGCCGCGCTCGATCGAATTGATCGTCGCGCAATTGGCCGTGCTCAAGTGCGCGGCGGCCTATGTGCCGCTGGATAGCGCGCATCCGCGCGAGCGCCTGCTCGCGCTGATCGCCGATGCACAGGCCACGGTGCTGATCCAGGAACGCGACGGCACGCTCGCTCCGGTAGGCGTTGCTTGCCTTACCTTGGCCGATCTCGACGACGCGACCACGGCGACGCCACCGGCGATCGCCGTGCCGCCCGCGGCCACGGCCTACGTCATGTACACCTCCGGCTCCACCGGCATGCCCAAGGGCGTAGCGGTGTCCCATGGCGCCATCCTCAACCTTGTGCTGCAGGACGGGCCGGCGCGGTTGCACTCCCAGGACCGCGTCGCCTTCGCCTCCAATCCGGCCTTCGACTCGGCCACGCTGGAGGTCTGGGGCAGCCTGCTCAACGGCGCCACCGTCGTCGTCGTGCCGGCAGCGGTGATGCGCGATCCGGTCGCATTGGGTGGCTTGCTGGAACAGCAATGCCTGTCGGTGCTGATCCTGGTCGCCGGTGTGCTGCGTGCCTATGCACCGTCGATGGCCTCGCCATTGAGCACCCTGCGCCTGCTGTTGACCGGTGGCGATGTCGCCGATCCACATGCGCTGGCACAGGTACTCGATACCGACGGCCCGGTGCGCGTGCTGCAGACCTACGGCCCCACCGAGAGTACCCAGTTCGTCACCGCATTGACCGTGGACAGCGCACCCGATCCACGGCAGCGCGTGCCGATTGGCCGACCGCTGGCCAATACCCGGCTCTACGTGCTGAACCACAATGGCCAACCAACGCCGATCGGCGTGGCCGGTGCGCTGCATATCGCCGGCGCGCAGCTGGCCCAGGGCTATCTGCAGCGGCCGGGCCTGACCGCCGAGCGTTTCGTCCCCGATCCGTTCGCAGAACAGCCCGGCCAGCGCATGTACCGCAGCGGCGATCTGGCCTGCTGGCGTGCCGACGGCACCCTGGACTTCCTCGGCCGCAACGACGATCAGGTCAAGCTGCGCGGCTTCCGCATCGAGCCCGGCGAGATCGAGGCCGCCTTGCGTGCCTGCGGCGTGCGCGAGACGGTGGTCGTCGCCGATGGCGCCGAAGACAAACGGCTGATCGCCTATCTGGTCGGCGACAGCGCGACCGCAGATCCGACCGCGCTGCGCGCCCAGCTCGCCACGCGCCTGCCGGAGCACATGATCCCCGCGGCCTTCGTCCAGTTGGACATGTTGCCGCTCACGCCCAACGGCAAGCTGGATCGTGCCGCCTTGCCTGCGCCGGACACCGACGCACTGGCCGTGACTGTCTATGCCGCGCCCGAAGGCGAACTGGAAACCCTGCTCGCCGCGCTCTGGCGCGAGCTGCTCAAGGTCGCACAGGTCGGTCGCCACGACGACTTCTTCGCCCTCGGTGGCCACTCGCTGCTGGCGGTCCGCTTGGTCTCGCGGCTGCGTGAGCGCCTGGGGGTGGAACTGGACCTTTCCGATGTCTTCGCCCATCCGCGGATTTGTGCCCTGGCCAGCGCACTCGCCGGGGCCACGGCCCAGACCCTGCCCGCGATCGTTCCGGTACCGCGCGATCGCCCGCTGCCGCTGTCCTTTGCCCAACAACGGCTGTGGTTCATCGGCCAGCTCGATCCGCAGGCGCATCTGGCCTATTTGATGCCCCTGCGCATCCGCCTGCAGGGGCCGCTGCACGTCCCGGCCTTGCGCCGCGCACTCGATCATCTGGTCGCCCGGCATGAGCCACTGCGCACGCGCATCGACGTGATCGACGGCAGCGCGGTGCAACATATCGCGACGGCCGACATCGGCTTCGCACTGACCGACATCGATCTATCGCGGCATACCGCGTACGACGAGGCCATCCAGCAGCACGCCGAACAGGAGACGACGATCCCGTTCGATGGCGCCGATCGCGCGCTCGTGCGCGGGCGCCTGCTGCGTCTGGCCGATGCGGATCACGTCCTGCTGCTCACCGTGCATCACCTGGTGGCCGACGGCTGGTCGATGGGCGTGCTGGTGCACGAACTGGGCACGCTCTATGCCGCCTTTGTGCAAGACCAGCCCGATCCGCTGCCGCCGCTGCCGATCCAGTACGCCGATATCGCCGTGTGGCAACGCCGCTGGCTCAGCGGCGAGGCGCAGCAGGGCCAGCGCCGGTTCTGGGTCGAGCACCTGCACGCTGCGCCGTCCGTGCTGGAACTGCCGACCGATCGCCCGCGCACCGCAGCGCAGGACTACCGCGGCGACAATGTGCAAATCGCCCTGGATCCCGGCCTCACCGCCGCACTGACGGACCTTGGTCAGCGCCACGGCAGCACTCTGTTCATGACTCTGCTGGCCGCCTGGGGCGTGCTGCTGGGGCGCCTGGCCGGCCAGGAGCAGGTGGTCATCGGCACGCCGATCGCCAACCGCACCCGCAGCGAACTGGAGCCGTTGATCGGCCTGTTCGTCAACACCCAGGCGCTGCGGATCGACCTGCGCGGCAACCCCTCGTTCGGCGACCTGCTGGGCCAGGTGCGCACCACCGCGCTGGCCGCACAGGCGCATCAGGACCTGCCGTTTGAACAGGTCATCGAAGCGCTCAACCCGGCGCGCGACCTGGCCCATCACCCGGTGTTCCAGGCCATGTTCGCCTGGCAGAACGCGCCGACGCCCACCCCCGCGTTGCCGGGTTTGACGGTGCAGCCGATCGTCGTTGCCGAGAGCTCGATCAAGTTCGATCTGCAACTCACCCTGCAAGTGCACGACGACCGCATCGTCGGCAGCCTGAGCTACGCCACCGCGCTGTTCGACCGCAGCACCATGCAGCGCCACCTGGCCCAGTTCGTGACGTTGCTGCAGGGCATGGTCGCTGACGACCACGCATGCGTCGCGCAACTGCCGCTGCTGCCGGCCGACGAGCACGCGCAGTTGCGAGGCTTCAACGCCACCGTCACCGATATCGACGGCACGGGCTATCTGCACCGCGCCATCGAAGCGCAGGCGCAGCGCTCGCCCGACGCCATTGCCGTGACCGACGACCACGGCACCCTCAGCTATGCCGACCTCGTTAGCCGCTCCAACCAGCTCGCCCATCATCTGATTGGCTTGGGCGTGGTGCCGGAAAACAGGGTCGCCGTGTGCCTGCCGCGCGGTATCGACCTGGTCGTCGCCCTGTTGGCGATCCTCAAGGCCGGCGCCGCCTACCTGCCGCTGGACGTCGACGCACCGCCCGCGCGCCTGGACGGCATGCTCGCCGATGCCAAGCCCTGTGCATTGCTCGCCCATCGCCTCACTGCCGCCTTGCTGGCGCAACGCGACGCGCTGCACACCGTGCTGTTGGATGCCGAACCCGCTGCGTGGACCGCGGCCCCCGCACACGCTCCGATCGTGACCGCGTTGCACCCGCAGCATCCGGCCTACGTCCTCTACACCTCCGGCTCCACCGGCACGCCCAAGGGCGTGATCAACACCCATGCAGGCATCGACAACCGCCTGCAATGGATGCAGCAGCACCTGCAGTTGCAACCCGAGCAGCGCGTCCTGCAGAAGACCCCGGTCGGCTTCGACGTGTCGGTCTGGGAACTGTTCTGGCCGCTGCGTGTCGGCGCGCGCCTGGTGCTGGCCCGACCGGATGGCCACAAGGACCCGGCCTATCTGATCGACCTGATCGAGCAGGCCGGCATCGACACCGTGCACTTCGTGCCCTCGATGCTGCGGGTCTTCCTGAATGTCTTGCCCGAAGGCGCATGCCACAACCTGCAACGCATCGTCTGCAGCGGCGAAGCCTTGCCTGCGGATCTTGCCCACGGCGTACGCCAGCGCCTGCCACACGCCCGCCTGTACAACTTGTATGGCCCGACCGAAGCGGCGGTGGATGTCAGCGTCTGGGACTGCACCGACGCCGACACCCACAGCGTGCCGATCGGCCGGCCGATCGCCAATACCCGCCTGCACGTGCTCGATGCGCAGGGCCAGCTGGCCCCGATCGGCGTGGCCGGCGAACTGCAGATCGCTGGCGTGCAACTGGCGCGCGGCTATCTCGGTCGTCCCGACCTGACCGCCGAACGCTTCGTCCCCGATCCGTTCGCCGAGCAACCCGGCCAACGCATGTACCGCAGCGGCGATCTGGCGCGCTGGCGCGCCGATGGCGCCTTGGACTATCTCGGCCGCAACGACGATCAGGTCAAGTTGCGCGGGGTACGCATCGAACTCGGCGAGATCGCAGCCGCACTGCGTGCTTGCGCCGGCGTGCGCGATGCGGCCCTGATGCTGCGCCAGGACAACCAAAACGAACCGCGCCTGGTCGCCTACGTGGTCGGCGAGGCCGAGGGGCTCGCCGCCGAGACGCTGCGCACGCAGCTGGCCGCGCGCCTGCCCGACGCCATGTTGCCCAGCGCCTACGTGCACCTGGACGCGCTGCCCCTGAGCGCGAACGGCAAGCTCGACCGACACGCCCTGCCCGCACCGGATGCCGACGCACTGGCGACGCAACCCTACGCTGCCCCCGACGGCGAGCGCGAAATCCTGCTGGCCGGCCTGTGGAACGAGCTGCTCGGGGTCGAGCAGGTCGGCCGTCACGACAGCTTCTTCGCCCTCGGCGGGCATTCGCTGCTGGCCATCGCCTTGATCGAGCGCCTGCGCCAGCACGGCCTGACGCTGGAGGTGCGCACCCTGTTCGGCCACCCGCGGCTGCTGGACATGGCCGCCCGGCTACATCGCGGACAGGTGACCGTCCCGCCCAACCGCATCGCCGCCGACTGCACCCGGCTCTCTCCCGACCTGCTGCCGCTGCTGCAGCTGACCCAGGCCGACATCGACAGCATCACCGTTGCGGTGGATGGCGGCGAGGCCAACGTCCAGGACATCTATCCGCTGGCGCCGCTGCAGACCGGCATGCTGTTCCATCATTTGGCCAACGCCGGTGCCGACGCGTATCTGCAAACCAGCCTGATGGCGTTCGACACGCGCGAGCGTCTGGACCGTTTCCTGGCTGCACTGGATTGGGTGATCGCGCGCCACGACATCCTGCGCACCGGCTTTGCATGGAACGGCCTGCCGCAGCCGGTCCAGGTGGTCTGGCGGAATGCGCCGGTGCAGGTGCATACGCATGCGCTGGACGGCGCGAGCGACGTGGCGGCGGCGCTGCAGGCCATCCTGTCGTCCAGGCACTACCGGATCGACCTGCAGCGGGCGCCGCTGCTGCAGGCGCATCTCGCCTACGATCCCGTGCAGGCGTGCTGGCTGTTGAACCTGGCCCATCACCATCTGGTCATGGATCACACCACGCTGCAGATCGCGATGCAGGAAATCGACGCGTACCTGAGCGCCCGCACGCATGTGCTGCCAGCCCCCGTGCCGTTCCGCAACTTCATCTTCGAGACAAGCAACGGCGTCCCGGAAGCCGAACACGCACGCTTCTTCGCACAGACGCTCGGCGACGTCGACACGACCACCGCGCCGTTCGGCCTGACCGACATCCACGGCGATGGGGCGCGGCTGCGCACTGCGCAACAAGCGCTCCCCGCCGAACTGGCAACGGCGATCCGTCGGCATGCGCGGCGGATCGGCATCAGCCCTGCGGCGGTCTTCCACCTCGCCTACGCGCTGGTGCTGGCCAGCGCCAGCGGCCAGGACGACGTGGTGTTCGGCACCGTGCTGTTCGGCCGCATGCGCGGTGGCGCAGGTGCCGACCGCGCCATGGGCATGTTCCTCAACACCTTGCCACTGCGGCTGCGCCGCGACGCCACGCCGGTCGAACAGGCGCTGGCGCAGACCCATGCGCGCCTGGCCGCCCTGGTCGGACACGAGCATGCGCCACTGGCCCTGGCCCAGCGCTGCAGCGGGCTGGATGCGACGCATCCGCTGTTCTGCGCGTTGATGAACTACCGCTACAGCAGTAGCCGCGATGCCGTCCGGCAGGCGGCGGCCGACGCCGGGCCACACGCGCTGGCGTTCTGGGAGGGCGTGCAGACGTTGGGCAAACGCGACGTCAACAACTATCCACTGACCCTTTCGATCAACGATGGCGGCGAGGGATTCACGCTGGACGTGAGCCTGGACCAGAGCGTGCCCGCCGAACGCCTGTGCGACCTGATGCAGCACACGCTGACGCACCTGATCCAGGCGCTGGAGCAGCGTCCGCAGGCCCCGTTGCATACGCTGCCGATCCTGCCTGCGTCCGAACGCGACGCCGTGCTGCACGGGGCCGGCGCTGCGCCGGCCAGCATCGCGGCCCGCTGCGTGCATGCGGCAGTGCAGGCCCAGGCGCAGCGCACGCCGCTGGCGCTGGCGCTGGTGCAAGGCCAGCAGTCGTTGACATACGCACAGCTGGACGCCCAGGCAGCGCGGCTGGCCCGGCAACTGCAGACACTGGGCGTCGGGCCTGACACGCGGGTGGCGATTTACCTGGCCCGCAGCAGCGCGATGGTGGTCGCCTGGCTGGCCACGCTGAAGGCTGGTGCCGCCTACGTGCCCCTGGATCCGGCCTATCCGCCCGAGCGCCTGGCCTACATGCTCGACGACTGCCGGCCGCGCGCCGTGGTGACCTGCGCCGCGCTGGAAGGGCAATTGCCGAGCTGCCGTGCGATGCGCAGCGCACGGGTGCTCACGATCGACCCCTCGCAGCCGACCGACGCAACCGAGCCGACGACGATCGCGGCCAGCACCGTCACCGACGCCACGCTGGCCTATGTGATCTACACCTCCGGCTCCAGCGGCCGTCCCAAAGGCGTGATGGTCGAACACCGGCAACTGGACAATCTGGTCCGCTGGCATGGCGAACGCTTCGGCCTGCAAGCGGGCGTGCACTGCAGCGCCGTGGCCGGCCTGTCCTTCGACGCTGCCGCCTGGGAGCTGTGGCCTGCGCTATGCCATGGCGCCAGCGTGCACCTGGCACCGGCAGACGCGTCAGCGGACCCATCGGCGCTGCTCGCCTGGTGGCAGGCGCAGACGGTGCAGATCGGCTTCCTGCCGACGCCGCTGGCCGAACTGGCGCTGCAACAGGCGCAGTGGCCCGCTGGCCTGCGCACCCTGTTGACTGGCGGCGATCGGCTTGGTCCGCTACGCCAGCCGCTGCCGTTCGAGCTGATCAACAACTACGGCCCGACCGAAAACGCGGTGGTCGCGACCTCGGGGCCAGTCGAAACCAGCGACACCCTGCCCGACATCGGCATGCCCATCACCGGCGTGCGCGCCTATGTGCTGGATTGCTGGGGCCAGCCGGTTCCGCTCGGTGCGGTCGGCGAACTGCATGTGGCTGGCGCCAGCCTGGCCCGCGGCTACCTGGGCCGCCCCGGATTGACCGCCGAGCGCTTCGTGCCCGATCCATTCGTGGCGCAGGCCGGGCAGCGGATGTACCGGACCGGCGATCTGGTCCGCTGGACATCCGCGCGCACACTGGACTTCGTGGGCCGCAACGACCAGCAGGTCAAGGTGCGCGGCGTGCGCATCGAACCGGGCGAAATCGAAGCGGTGCTGCGCAACGCGCAGAGCGTGCGCGAGGCGGCCGTGGTCGCCCATCCGGCGCCAGAAGGCGGCATCCGCCTGATCGCCTACGTGACCGGCCAGGCGCAGATCGAGGCGCTGCGTGCGCATGCGGTTGCGCAGCTTCCCGAGGCGATGCGCCCGGTGGCGTACGTGGCGATGGATGCGCTGCCGCTGACGCCCAACGGCAAGCTCGATCGCAACGCCTTGCCGGCGCCGGACGAACACGCCTTCGGCGTGCGCCCCTACGCGCCCCCGCAGGGCCCGGTGGAGGAGCGCCTGGCCGCCCTGTGGAGCGACTTGCTCGGCATCGAGCGCATCGGACGTTACGACAACTTCTTCGAAATCGGCGGGCATTCGCTGCTGGCCATGCAACTGGCCTCGCGCGTGCGCACCGGCTTGCATGCCGAGATGCCGCTGGATCGCTTCTTCGCCAATCCACAGCTGCATGAACTCGCGCAACAGGTGCTCGCCAGCCGCCTGCAACGGCGTGCGCAGACAGATGCCGACACGCTGCTCGCCAAAGCCAAAACCGGAGCCTGACCGACCATGCCATCGCCCCCCGCACTGCCTGCCGACCTGTCCGCGTTGAGCGCCGATGAAATCGAGCGCCTGTGGAATCTGTTGGAGGACGCCGATGCGGCCGATGCCGACAGCGACAGCATCCCGCAGCGCGACCCGGATCGGCCGATACCGTTGTCGTTCGCCCAGCAGCGCTTGTGGTTGCTCGCACAACTGGATCCAGGCAGCGCGTCGGCCTACCTGATCCCGGCCGGTGTGCGCCTGCGCGGCGCGTTGCAGGTGACGGCATTGCAGCGGACGCTGGAACGGATCGTGGCTCGGCACGCGGCCTTACGCACCCGCATCGTGACGGTGAACGGCGCTGCCGAACAGTTGATCGATCCGGCCGGCAGCGGCTTCGCACTGACCCACGTCGACCTCTCCCGGCACAGTCCAGCGGAGGCCCAGGCCGAGGCGCATCGGCATGCGTTGCAGGAGGCCTCCACCCCGTTCGACCTGGCACACGGTCCGCTGATCCGCGGCCGTCTGCTGCGTCTGGCCGCAGACGATCACGTGCTGCTGTTGACCATGCACCACATCGTCTCCGATGGCTGGTCGATGCAGCTGCTGATCCGCGAACTGGGCACGCTGTACACCGCCCTGGCGCAGGGCGTGGACGATCCGTTACCGGCCTTGTCCCTGCAATACGCCGATATCGTGGCCTGGCAACGGCGCCAGGCCGAGGGTCCCGGGTTGCAGCCGCAGCTCGATTTCTGGCTTGCGCATCTTCGCCAGGCACCGACCTTGCTCAGCCTGCCCAGCGATCGCCCACGTCCAGCGGTGCAGGATCACGCCGGCGATCGCGTGGAGATCGTGCTCGATGCCGATCTGGGCAGCGCACTCGCCGCGCTGAGCAAGCGCCATGGCGTGACGCTGTTCGTGACCCTGCTGGCGAGCTGGGCCATCTTGCTGTCGCGGCAGTCCGGTCAAGACAGCGTGGTGATCGGCAGCCCAGTGGCCAATCGCCATCGCGCCGAGTTCGAGCCGGTGATCGGTTTTTTCGCCAATACCCAGGCGCTGCACGTCGATCTTTCCGGCAATCCCACCGTCGCCGCGTTGCTCGCCCAGGTGCGTGCTCTCGCGGGAGCAGCGCAGGCACACCAGGATCTGCCGTTCGAGCAACTCGTCGAAGCGCTCAATCCGGTCCGCGACCTCTCCCGCCATCCGCTGTTCCAGGTGTTGCTGAGTTGGCAGGAGGGTGCACCGGAGACGTTCGCGCTGCCCGGACTGAGCCTGGAACGTTTCCGCGCCGACCATCACAGCGCGAAGTTCGACCTGGAACTGTCGTTGCGCAATACCGGCGGGCGCATCGCCGGCCAGCTCACTTACGCCACCGCGCTGTTCGAGCGCAGCACCATCGAACGTCACCTGACCCAGTTCGTCACGCTGCTGCGCGGCATGGTCGCCGACGACAGCGCACGCGTCGATCGGCTGCCGCTGCTGAGCGCGCCCGAGCGCCAGCAATGGCTGCAGACGCTGGCGCAGACGCAGCGTGTGTTCGCCGACGATGCCTGTCTGCATACATTGTTCGAACAGCAGGTCGCGCAGACGCCCCACGCCATCGCCGTGGTGCACGACGACCTCGCGCTCAGCTATACCGAGCTCGACGCCCGTGCCAACCAGCTCGCCCATCACCTGATCGCCCAGGGCATCGGGCCGGAAGATCGCGTGGCGTTGTATCTGGAGCGCGGCATCGACCTGGTCGTAGCCATCCTGGCCGTGCTCAAGTCAGGCGCCGCCTATCTGCCGCTGGACCCGGCCTACCCCGCGCAGCGGCTGGCCTTCATGCTCGACGATGCGCAGCCGCGCCTGCTGCTGGCCCATCGGGCGTTGGCAGCCACGCTGCCAACCGATTCCGAGATCGCCACGGTGCTGCTGGACGCTGACCCGGTATGGGCGCAGCAGCCGACACACGCGCCGCAGCGTAGCGACGTGCTGCCGCAACACCCGGCCTACGTCATCTACACCTCCGGCTCCACCGGCACCCCCAAGGGCGTGGTCGTGGCCCATGCCCAGGTCGTGCGCCTGCTGCACGCCACCCGCGCCTGCGTCGCACCCACTGCCGAGGATGTCTGGACCCTGTTCCACTCCTGCGCCTTCGATTTCTCGGTGTGGGAACTCTGGGGCGCGCTGGCCCACGGCGGCCGCCTGGTGGTGGTGCCGCAGCACACCGCACGCGACCCGGTCGCGTTCCATGCCCTGCTCTGCCAGCAGCGCGTGAGCGTGCTCAATCAGACCCCCAGCGCCTTCCAGGCACTGCTCGATGCGCAACGTGAGAGCTCTTTGCAGCACAACCTGCGGATGGTGATCTTCGGCGGCGAAGCGCTGCAACCGGCCACCCTGGCGTCGTGGTTCGCCCAGCACGGTCAGCGCACCGCGCTGATCAACATGTATGGCATCACCGAAACCACGGTGCATGTCACCGCGCATGCGCTCAGTGCGGATGATGCGCAACGCGCCGGGCGCAGCCCGATCGGCGTGCCGCTGGCCGATCTGCGCGCCTATGTGCTGGCAGACGATGGCCAGTGCCTGCCGGTTGGCGTGGCTGGCGAACTGCACGTGGCCGGCGCCGGGCTGGCGCGGGGCTATCTGGGCCGCCCCGGCCTGACCGCCGAACGCTTCGTCCCCGATCCGTTCGCCGAGCGGCCAGGTGAACGCATGTACCGCAGCGGCGACGTGGCGCGTTGGCGTACCGACGGCAGCCTCGAGTATCTCGGCCGTAACGACGAGCAGGTCAAGATCCGTGGCTTCCGCATCGAACTGGGCGAGATCCAGGCCGCCTTGCGCGGCTGCGATGGCGTGCGCCAGGCAGCGGTGATCGCCCGCGAAGACAACACCGGCGACAAGCGCCTGGTCGCCTACCTGGTCGGCGACACCGATATCACGCTCAACGCCGACGCGTTGCGCACCCAGCTCGGCGCGCGTCTGCCCGACTACATGTTGCCGGCCGCTTACGTGCAGCTCGATGCGCTGCCGCTGACCGCCAACGGCAAGCTCGATCGCCGTGCCCTGCCGGCACCGGACGCCGACGCACTCGCAACGCAGGCCTACGTCGCGCCGGAAGGCGAGCTGGAACTGCTGCTGGCCACGCTGTGGAGCGAACTGCTCGGCGTCGAAAAAGTCGGCCGTCACGATAACTTCTTCGCCTTAGGCGGTCACTCGCTGCTGGCAATCAAGCTGATCGAACGCCTGCGCCAACACGGCTGGCAACTGGACGTGCGTGCGCTGTTCACCCACGCGACCCTGGCAGCGGTGGCCGACACGCTGAAGCCCGAGGCGGCTGCCGCGATTCCACCGAACCGGATCGCAGCCGGCTGCACCCACATCACCCCCGCGTTGTTGCCGCTGGTGACGCTCACGCAAGCCGAGATCGATGCCATCGTCCGCAGCGTCGACGGCGGCGCGGCGAACGTCCAGGACCTCTATCCGCTGGCCCCGCTGCAGGAGGGCCTGCTGTTCCATCACCTGGCCGATCCAGATGCCGATCCCTACGTGAACACCACGGTGTTGGCCTTTGAGACCGAACAGCACGCGGCCGCATTCCTGAGCGCCTTCGACCAGGTGGTGGGGCGTCACGACATCCTGCGCACCAGCATCGTCTGGCAGGACCTGCCCGCACCGGTGCAGGTGGTCTGGCGCAGCGCCGCCATCCAGGTCCACCGGCACGCACTGCAGGGCCAGGACGTGCAGGCACAGCTGTTGACCAGGATGGGACCCGAACATGCCCGCCTGGACCTCGCCAAGGCACCGTTGTTGCAAGCCCATCTGGCCGAAGACCAGGCGCAGCAGCGCTGGCTCGTCGGTGTGCTGGCACACCACCTGGTCATGGACCACACCACGCTGGACCTGATCATCGAAGAGATCGGCGCGTACCTGTCGGGCAACCAGCAGCAACTGCCCGCGCCGCTGCCGTTCCGCAATTTCGTCGCCCAGGCGCAGCGCGCCGGGGACACCGCGCACGTGCCTTTCTTCAGTCGCATGCTGGGCGATGTCGATCATCCGACCACGCCGTTCGGTCTGCTTCGCAACGACATGCAGGGCGGCGAACCAGCGCAGCAGCGGGTGCCGGTCGCACACGACACTGCGCACTCGCTGCGTGCGCATGCCCGCCGCCTCGGTGTGAATGCGTCCAGCCTGTTCCACCTGGCCTATGCGCTGTTGCTGGCACGCATCAGCGCACGCACCGACGTGGTGTTCGGCACCGTCCTGTTCGGCCGCCTGAGCGGTAGCGACGGCGCCGACCGTGCCCTGGGCATGTTCCTCAATACGCTGCCGCTGCGCGTGCGGATCGACGCCACCAGCGTGACCGATGCCGTGCGCCGGATGCAGGCAGAGATGGCCGAACTGCTGTGCCACGAAGACGTCGCGCTGACTGCGGTGCGCAAATGCAGCGCCATCCGTGCGCCGCTGCCGCTGTTCTCGGCCCTGCTCAATTACCGGTACGTAGGCCACACGCCGGCCGCAGCACAAGAAGGGACGCAGCACGATGCATGGCAAGGCGTGCGCGTAGTACAGGCGCGCGAACGCACCACCTATCCGTTGTCGCTGTCGGTCAACGACGACGGCGATGGATTCTCGCTCGATCTGCAGATCGACCCATGCCTCTCCGCCGAGCGCGTGGCCGGCTTCATGCTGCACGCGCTGCAGCAACTGGACGCGGCACTGAGTGGCGCAGCGGACACACCGCTGTGCGCCTTGCAGATTCTTCCGCCCGGCGAGCGCGAATGGCTGCTGCACGACGCCAACGCCAACCCCGCCGCAGCGCCTGCGATCGGCGACACGCTGCTCACCCGCCTGCAGGCGCAGATGCGTCAACGTCCCGCGGCACCGGCACTGATCGACGGCGAGCGCGTGGTCAGCTATGCCGAGTTGCAGGCGCAGGCCACTGTGCTGGCCCAACGGCTGCTCGCCTCCGGCGTCACGCCGGGCGCCTGCGTGGCGCTGCTGCTGCCGCGCTCGGCGCTGTTGGTCGTGGCCGAACTGGCGGTGCTGATGTGCGGCGCCGCCTATGTCGCCCTGGACCCGGCGCAGCCGCAAGCGCGCCTGCGCGCACTGCTGCACGACTGCGCCGCCGCCGCGCTGCTGTGCAACGCCGATAGCCCGCTCGATGCAGTGTCCATGCCATGTCTGCAGCTGGACTGGGCAGCCCTCGCGGGAGAAGCCGACACACCGCTCATCAGCGTCACGCCCGGCAGCGTCGCCTATGTCGTCTACACCTCCGGCTCCACCGGCACCCCGAAAGGCGTGGCCGTCTCGCATGCGGCCGTGCTGGCCTTCGCGCTCAGCCAGCAGCATGCGCCGTTGCAGCCGCAGGACCGCGTCGCCTTCCTCGCCAATCCTGCCTTCGATGCCAGCACGTTCGAAGTGTGGGCCACGCTGCTGCACGGCGCGGCCATCGTCATCGTCGATCAGCAGACCCTGCTCGATCCGAGCGCACTGGCGCAGTCCCTGAGCGCCAGCGAGGTCAGCATCCTGCATCTGACCGCCGGGCTGTTGCCCGGCTACTGGCAGGCTATGCGCACATTCCTGCCGACGCTGCGCTGCCTGCTCACTGGCGGCGACAGCGTCGATGCCGGCACCGTCGCCGCGATCCTCGCCCAGGCCGCACCGCAACAGCTGCTGCATTGTTATGGCCCGACCGAGACCACCACCTTCAGCGTGGTCCACCCGGTCGCGACAGTGGCCGCGGACGCGGCGCGGATCCCGCTCGGCCGGCCATTGCCGGGCAGCCGTGCCTATGTGCTCGACCACCACGGTCAGCCGGTTCCGATCGGTGTGGCCGGCGAACTGCATCTGGCCGGCGCGCAGCTGGCGCAGGGCTATCTGCACCGCCCCGACGTGACCTCCGAACGCTTCGTCCCCGATCCGTTCGCCGAACAAGCCGGCGAGCGCATGTACAAGACCGGCGACCTGGCGCGATGGCGCGATGACGGGCTGCTGGAGTTCCTCGGACGCAACGACGATCAAGTCAAGATCCGTGGCTTCCGCATCGAACCAGGCGAGATCGAAGCGGCCTTGCGCGGCCGCGCTGGCGTGCAGGAAGCAGTGGTCATCGCGCACGGCGACGCCGCAGAAAAACGCCTGGTCGCCTATCTCGTCGGCGACGGGTCGGCGTTGGAACCAGCCAAACTGCGTGCCGACCTCGCCGCGCGTCTGCCCGAGCACATGCTGCCGGCCGCGTACGTGCAGCTGGACGCGCTGCCGCTGACGCGCAACGGCAAGCTCGATCGCGCCGCGCTGCCGGCACCCGACGCGCAGGCACTCGACCTGCACACCTATGTCGCCCCGCAGGGCGATCTCGAACACGTGCTGGCCACGCTATGGAGCGAGCTGCTCGGCGTCGAACAGGTCGGCCGCAACGATGATTTCTTCGCACTCGGCGGCCACTCGCTGCTGGCGATCAAACTGATCGAACGCCTGCGCCGGCTCGGTTGGCAGTTGGACGTACGCAGCCTGTTCAGCACACCGACCCTATCGCGCTTGGCGGCAACGTTGGCGGCGGCGTCCGACGTGATCGTCCCGCCCAACCCGATTGGTCCCGACTGCACGCGCATCACCCCCGAGTTGCTGCCGCTGGTCGCGCTGACCCAGCCGGAGATCGATGCGGTCGTGGCCAGCGTCGACGGCGGCGCGGCCAACGTGCAGGACATCTATCCGCTGGCGCCGTTGCAGGAAGGCCTGCTGTTCCACCACCTGGCCGATCCGCTCGCCGACCCCTATCTGCATTCGTCCGTGCTCGGTTTCCCGTCGAAAGCGCAGCTCGACGCCTTCCTCGACGCGCTCGACCAGGTCATCGCCCGCCACGACATCCTGCGCACCGGGTTCGTCTGGCAAGGCGTGTCTGCGCCGCTGCAGGTGGTCTGGCGCAAGGCCACGCTGGCGCGTCGCCTGCATCGCTTCGATGGTCCAGACCCGGCCACCGGGCTGCTGGCCTGGCTGCACGCGCCCGAGGCCGCACCCAGCCTGCAACAGGCACCGCTGATCCGCGCCCATCTGGCCCAGGACCCGAACGCCGGACGCTGGCTGCTCGGCCTGCAACACCATCACCTGGTGATGGACCACACCACCCTGGAACTGGTCATCGAAGAAGTGCAGGCATACCTGGGTGGACGGCAGCACCAGCTGCCGCCGCCGCTACCGTTCCGCGACTTCATCGCGCATGCCCACGCCGGGGTCTCCGAGCAGGAGCACACCGCATTTTTCACCGCGATGCTCGGCGACATCGATGCACCCACCGCGCCTTTCGGCGTGCTCGCACCGGTACGCGATCCGGCCTCGCTGCATTTTCTCCACCAAGCGTTGCCCATGCCGCTGGCCCAAGCGGTGCGCGCCCAGGCGCGCCGTTACGGCGTCAGTGCCGCCAGCCTGTTCCATCTGGCCTATGCCTTGGTGCTGGCGCGTAGCAGTGGCCGCGACGAGGCGGTGTTCGCCACCCTGCTGTTCGGACGCATGCATGCCAGCGCCGGCGTGGACCGCGTGCTAGGCATGTTCCTCAACACCTTGCCGATCCGCCTGGGCACGGCGTGCGGCAGCGTGCTGGACGCGCTGCGCCACACCCAGCTCTGCCTGGCCCAGCTGCTGCACCACGAACATGCACCGCTTGCACTGGCCCAGCGCTGCAGCGGCTTGGATCCGTCCACACCGCTGCTCAACGCCTTGCTCAACTACCGCTATGCCGGCGGCAGCGCTGTGCTGGGTGGGTCCCAAGACGCCAAGCCACTCGGGCCTCTGGAGGAGGTGCAAGAGATCGCCGGTCAGGAGCGCACGCACTACCCATTGATGGTATCGGTCAACGACGAACAGTCCGACGGTGGATTTTCATTGGACCTGCAGTGCGTGCCACAGATCGGTACCGAACGTATCGCCGCGATGCTGCTGCAGACCGTGCAGGTGCTGGTCCAGGCGCTGGAGCACGCACCGCAGACCGCCTTGCACGCGCTGGATCTGCTGCCGGAGAACCAACGCGCGGAACTGCGCAACTTCAACGCCACTGCCGTCGATCTGACCGGTTCCGGCTACCTGCACCGGCAGATCGAACAACAGGCGCAACGCACGCCGCAGGCCACCGCCCTGATCGACGCTGAGATCGAACTGAGCTACGCCGCGCTCGAGGCCCGCGCCAATCAGCTCGCGCATCACCTGGTCGATCTCGGTGTGGCGCCTGAAGACCGTGTGGCCATTTGCCTGCCGCGCAGTATCGATCTGGTCGTGGCGCTGCTCGCCGTCCTCAAGGCCGGCGCCGCCTACCTGCCGCTGGACGTCGACGCACCGCCCGCGCGCCTGGACGGCATGCTCGCCGATGCGCGGCCCAGCGTATTGCTCGCCCATCGCGCCACTGCCGCGCTGCTGGCGCCACGCGATGACCTGCACACCCTGCTGTTGGATGCCCAACCCACGGCGTGGACGTCGGCTCCCGCGCACGCTCCCACGGTTGCGGCGTTGCACCCGCAGCATCCGGCCTACGTCCTCTACACCTCCGGCTCCACCGGCACGCCCAAGGGCGTGGTCAACACCCATGCCGGCATCGACAACCGCCTGCAGTGGATGCAGCAGGCGCTGCAGCTGCACCCCCAACAGCGCGTGTTGCAAAAAACCCCGGTTGGCTTCGATGTCTCGGTATGGGAGTTGTTCTGGCCGCTGCGCGCAGGCGCGTGTCTGGTGCTGGCGCAACCCGGCGGCCACAAGGACCCCGCCTATCTGATCGACCTGATCGAGCAGGCACACATCGACACCGTGCACTTCGTGCCGTCGATGCTGCGGGTGTTCCTGGAAGCCTTGCCCGAAGGCGCATGCCACAACCTGCAACGCATCGTCTGCAGCGGCGAAGCCTTGCCTGCGGATCTTGCCCACGCCGTACGTCAGCGCCTGCCACACGCCCGCCTGTACAACTTGTATGGCCCGACCGAAGCGGCGGTGGATGTCAGCGTCTGGGAATGCACCGACGCCGACCTCAACAGCGTGCCGATCGGCCGGCCGATCGCCAATGCCCGCCTGCACGTGCTCGATCCGCATCGCCAGTTGGCTCCCATCGGCGTGCCCGGCGAACTGCAGATCGCCGGCGTGCAGCTGGCGCGCGGCTATCTGGGCCGCCCGGATCTGACCGCCGAACGCTTCGTCCCGGATCCGTTCGCCGAGCAGCCCGGCCAGCGCATGTACCGTACCGGCGATCTGGCGCGCTGGCGTGCCGACGGCGCGCTGGACTATCTCGGCCGCAACGACGACCAGATCAAGCTGCGCGGCGTACGTATCGAACTGGGCGAAGTCGAAACCGTCCTCCGCGGCTGCGCTGGCGTACGCGAAGCGGTGGTCGTGGTCCGCGACGCGTTGCCAGACGCCACGCGGTTGATCGCCTATCTGGTCGGCGACAGCGACGCCGTGCTCGACGCCGAGGCGTTGCGTGCCCAGCTCAGCGCATGCCTGCCCGAGGTGATGCTGCCGGCCGCCTATGTACATCTCCATGCACTGCCACTGACCGCCAACGGCAAGCTCGATCGCCGCGCACTGCCGCCGGCACCCGATGCCGACGCGCTCGTTGCGCAGGCCTACGTTGCACCGCAAGGCGAGCTGGAAACGCAAGTGGCCGCACTGTGGAGCGAATTGCTCGGCATCGAGCAGATCGGTCGCCACGACAACTTCTTCGCCCTCGGCGGACACTCCCTGCTGGCGATGCGGCTGATCTCGCGTCTGCGCGGCGCGCTGGGCCGGGAACTGCCGCTGGCCACGCTGTTCGCCCAGCCACGCCTGGCCGATCTGGCCCATGCGCTGGAAGGCGCCGCCGCCATCGCCCTGCCCGCCATCGTGCCGGCCGACCGTGGCCAGCCGCTGCCGCTGTCCTTCGCCCAGCAGCGCCTGTGGTTCCTCGCCCAACTGGACGCGCGCGCCAACCTGGCCTGCCATATCCCGGTCGGCCTGCGCCTGCACGGTGCACTCGCGGCCGACGCCCTGCAGCAGGCGCTGGATCGGATCGTGGCCCGGCATGAAACGCTGCGCACGCGGTTCGTCGCCGCCGATGGCGGAGCGGTACAGGAGATCGACCCGCCCGACAGCGGCTTCGCCCTGCGCCGTTTCGATCTGTCGCAGTGCACCGATCCCGAAACCGACATCCAGGCCCACGCGCAAGACGAGGCCAACTGTGTCTTCGACCTGAGCGAAGGCCCGCTGGCGCGCGGACGCTTGTTGCGGCTCGGCGACCACGCGCATGTGCTGTTTCTGACCCTGCACCATCTGGTCGCCGATGGCTGGTCCATCGCCGTGTTGGTGCGCGAGTTCGTCGCGCTGTACGGCGCGATGATCGACGGCTTGCCCGATCCGCTGCCGCCGTTGCCGCTGCAGTACGCCGATGTGGCGGCCTGGCAGCGGCGGGCGCTCGGCGAACAGGCTCTGCAACGCCAGCGCCGCTTCTGGCAGGAGCATCTGCAGGGCGCGCCGGAGCTGCTGGACCTGCCCACCGACCGGCCACGGCCGGCGCTGCAGGACTATCGCGGCGACGCGCTGAGCTTCCAGGTGGACCAGGACACCAGCCTCGCGCTGAAGGCCCTGGCCCAGCGCCACGGCACCACCCTGTTCATGGCCTTGCTGGCCGGTTGGGCGGTGCTGCTGGCGCGGTTGTCGGGTCAGCAAGAGGTCGTCATCGGCTCCCCGGTGGCCAACCGCAGCCGCAGCGAACTCGAACCGCTGATCGGCCTGTTTCTCAACACCCAGGCACTGCGGATCGACCTGTCCGCCGATCCGTCGGTCGCCGAGTTGCTGGCCCAGGTACGCGCCATCGCGCTGGCGGCGCAGGAGCATCAGGATCTGCCCTTCGAACAGGTCATCGAAGCGCTCAACCCCAGCCGCAGCATGGCGCATGCACCGCTCTACCAGGTGGTCCTGGCGATGCAGAACACGCCGGAAGAGGAGCTGACGCTGCCGGGACTGCAGATCGCCTCGATGCCGGTCGGACAGGTCTCCGCCCAGGTCGATCTGTGGTGGTCGATCAACGACAGCGATGCGGGTCTGCGTGGCTCGGTGATCTACGCCAGCACGCTGTTCGATCGCGCCACCGTGCAGCGCTGGACGCGGATGTGGATCGCGTTGTTGCAGGCCATGGCCGCACAGACGGACTGCGCAGTGAGCGCGCTGCCGCTGCTGCCCGCAGACCAACGCACGCAATTGCTGCAGCAGTTCAATCGCAGCAGCGCGCCATGGCCCGAGGCGCCCCTGCTGCAGCCGCTGTTCGACGCGCAATGCCGGCGCAGCCCCGACGCACCGGCCTTGTCCGATGCGCAGTTGCAGCTCACCTACGCCCAGCTCGATGTGCGCGCCAACCGCCTGGCCCATCGCCTGATCGCCGCCGGCGTGCGCCCGGACACCCGCGTGGCGCTGTACCTGCCACGCGGCGCCGAGCGCCTGGTCGCCCTGCTGGCCGTGCTCAAGGCAGGCGGTGCCTATGTGCCGCTCGACCCCGATCACCCCACCGAGCGCCTGGCCTTCATGCTCGCCGATGCGCGCGTGCGCGTGGTGCTGACCGACGCCCAGCTGCAGCAGCAACTGCCCGCCAGCCGCGCCCTGCAGCGCACCACCGTGATGCTGCTCGATGCGCCGCTCCCCGCAGCGGACCCGGCCCACGACCATGCGCCGCTCATCGACGGCCTACACCAGGACCACCTGGCCTACGTCATCTACACCTCCGGCTCCACCGGACAGCCCAAGGGCGTCATGGTCAGCCATCGCGGCCTGGTCAATTTGGCCCAGTCCCAGATCGCCGCCTTCGCTGTGCAGCCGTCCAGCCGCGTCTTGCAACTGGCAAGCATCGGCTTCGACGCCTGTATTTCCGAACTGTTGATGGCCTGGCTGGCGGGTGCCTGCCTGCACGTCCCGCCCGCCGAGGCGCTGGCCGGACAGGCGCTGCTGGAGGTCATCAACGACCAGCGCATCACCCATCTGACCGTGACCCCGACGGTACTGGCCTCGCTGCCCGCGCAGGCCCGCTGCCCCAGCGTGCAGACCCTGGTGCTGGCCGGCGAGGCGGCCGACGCCGACCTGGCCCGCGACTGGCAGGCGCAGACCCGGGTGATCAACGCCTACGGCCCCACCGAGGCCAGCGTCTGCGCCAGCCTGCATCTGGACGGGGTCCAGGACGGCGAGCACCTGCCGATCGGCCGGCCGCTGGATAACGTGCGCCTGTACGTGCTCGATCCGCGCGGCCGCCCCGCGCCGATCGGCGTGAGTGGCGAACTGCATATCGCCGGCCACGGTCTGGCGCGCGGCTATCTCGGCCGTGCGGACCTGACCGCCGAGCGCTTCGTGCCCGACCCGTTCGCCGAGCACCCGGGTGCGCGCCTGTACCGCACCGGCGACCTGGCCCGCTGGCGTGCCGACGGCACGCTGGACTTCCTCGGCCGCAACGACGCGCAGGTCAAGATCCGTGGCGTGCGCATCGAACTGGGCGAGATCCAGGCCGCCCTGCGGACGTGCCACGGCGTGCGCGAGGCGGTGGTACTCGCCAGTGCCGACAGCAATGGCGACAACCGCCTGGTCGCCTATCTGGTCGGCGACGCCGAGGTCACGTTCGACGCCGACGCCGTGCGTACCCAGCTCGGCACCCGCCTGCCCGAGGTCATGCTGCCGACCGCCTATGTGCAGCTCGATGTGCTGCCGCTGACGCCCAACGGCAAGCTCGATCGCCGTGCGCTACCGGCACCCGATGCCGATGCGCTCGCCGCGCAGGCCTACGTCGCACCGGAAGGCGCGCTGGAACGCATGCTGGCCGCCCTGTGGAGCGAGCTGCTTGGCGTCGAACGGGTCGGCAGCCACGCCAACTTCTTCGCCCTGGGCGGGCACTCGCTGCTGGCGATCAAGCTGATCGAACGCCTGCGCCAGCATGGCTGGGAGCTGCAGGTGCGTGCCCTGTTCGGCGCCACCACCCTGGCCGACCTGGCCGCCGCGCTGCGTCCCAGCGGTGCGGTGGAGGTGCCGCCCAACCGTATCCCGCCCGACTGCACCCGCATCACCCCCGAGCTGTTGCCGCTGGTCCAGCTGACCCAGGCCGAGATCGACGCGGCCGTGGCCAGCGTCGAAGGCGGCGCGGCCAACGTGCAGGACATCTACCCGCTGACCGCCTTGCAGGAAGGCTTGTTGTTCCATCATCGGGCCAGCCCGGTGGGCGATGCCTACCTGAGCTTCAGCGTGCTGGCCTTCGACAGCCGCGCGTACCTGGACGCCTTCGTCGCCGCGCTGGACGCAGTCATCGCCCGCCACGACATCCTGCGCACCAGCTTCGCCTGGCAAGGCCTGCCCATGCCGGTGCAGATCGTCTGGCGCCATGCCTCGCTGCCGCGGCACGAACACAGCATCGATGCCCCCGATGTACTGGCAGCGCTGAAACGGCACATGGATCCACGCAGCATCCGCATCAATGTCGGCCAGGCACCGCTGCTCCGTGGTCATCTCGCCGAAGATCCGCAGCAGTCACGCTGGCTGCTGGGCCTGCAGACCCATCACCTGATGATCGATCACACCACCCTGGAATTGTTGATCGAAGAAGTACATGCGCATCTGGACGAACGACAGCAGCAGTTGCCCGAGCCTCTGCCATTCCGCACTCTGGTCGCCCAGGCACGCCTGGGCGTGAGCGACGACGAGCACCGCGCCTTCTTCACCCAGCAGTTGGGTGATCTGGACACCCCCACCGCGCCGTTCGGCTTGTGGGAAGTGCGCGGCAGTGGCGCGGATATCGAACAGATCCGGCAGTCCTTGCCACAACCGCTCTGCACCGCCTTGCGCCTGCAAGCGCGCCGTCTCGACGTCAGCCCCGCCAGCCTGTTCCATCTGGCCTATGCACTGCTGTTGGCCCAAAGCAGCGGCCGGGACGATGTGGTGTTCGGCACGACCCTGTTCGGACGCATGCACGCCGGCAGCGGTGCACACCGGGTGCTGGGCATGTTCATCAACACCCTGCCCATCCGCCTGCGACGCGACGGTCGCGGCGTCGCTCAGTGCGTACGCGACACCCAGCAGCGGCTCGCCCAATTGATCCATCACGAACATGCCCCGCTGGCCCTGGCACAGCGCTGCAGTGGCATCGCCGCGCCCGCACCGCTGTTCATCGCATTGCTCAACTACCGCCATGCCGGCGGCAGCGCGGTGCAGACACCGGCCGAGACGTCGCAGGCCTGGCTCGGTACGCAAATGCTGGAGTCGGAGGATCGCACCAGTTACCCACTGACGCTCTCGGTCGACGACATCGCCGCGAACGCAGGCTTCTCGCTGGAAGCACAGGTGGACCAACGCATCGGCGCAGCGCGCGTCATCGCGTTGATGCTGCAGGCCGTGCAGGGATTGGTGCAGGCATTGGAGCAGGCGCCGGACACGAGCTTGCGCGCCCTGGATCTGCTGCCCGCCGACGAACGCGCCCAGCTGCAGCGCTTCACCGTCACCGAGACCGCTCCGCTGGCGCAGGCCAGGTGCATCCACCACCTGTTCGAAGACCAGGTGCGCCGCACGCCCGATGCCATCGCAGTGCTCGCCGACACCGTCGAACTCAGCTACGCCGCGCTCGAGGCGCGCGCCAACCGGTTGGCCCATCGCCTGCACAAACTGGGCGTTGGACCGGAGAGCCGGGTTGCCCTGTACCTGCCGCGCGGCATCGAGCAGGTCGTGGCGCTGCTGGCCACGCTCAAGGCCGGCGCCGCCTACCTGCCGCTGGACCCGGAGCTGCCCGACGAACGCCTGGCCTTCCTGCTCGCCGACAGCCGCCCGCGCGTGGTGCTGACCTGTGGCGAACTGCGCGAGCGGCTCCACTCCATCGGCAGTGCCATGCAAAGCATCAGCGTGCTGACTTTGGATAAGGACGCACACGCTGAAGATCCCGGCGCACCGAGCGTGCCCGGCCTGTGCCCGGACAACCTGGCCTATGTGATCTACACCTCCGGCTCCACCGGACAACCCAAGGGCACGTTGCTCACCCACGCAGGTGCCACCCATTACCTGCAATGGGCCATCGCCACCTATCGACCGTTCCCCAGCGCGGTGGTGTCTTCTTCGCTCGCCTTCGATGCCACCCTCACCAGCCTGCTGGCGCCGCTGCTATGCGGCGCCAGAGTCGAACTGCTGCCAGAGCACGACACCTTGGACGCCTTGCGCCAGCGCCTGTGCGATCCCACCCCCCTGGGCCTGGTCAAACTCACGCCGGCCCATCTGCAAGCGCTCGGACAGCAACTGGCCGACCATCCAGGACCACTCAGCCCGGCAGTGATGGTGATCGGCGGCGAAGCCCTGCCTGCAGCGACCCTGGAACGCTGGCAAACGCTCGTACCGCACACGCGGATCATCAACGAATACGGCCCCACCGAGACCGTGGTCGGCTGCGTGGTCCACGCCACCACCGCCGACGATGCCCTGGCCCCGAGTGGCCGGGTGCCGATTGGCCGACCGATAGATCATCTACGGCTCTATGTCCTGGATGCGCACGGTCAACTGGCCCCGATTGGTGTCAGCGGCCACCTGCATATCGCCGGCCCGCAGCTCGCCCGCGGCTACCTCGGCCGCCCCGACCTGACCGCCGAACGCTTCGTCCCCGATCCGTTCGCAGAACAGCCCGGCCAGCGCATGTACCGCAGCGGCGATGTGGCCTGCTGGCGTACCGACGGCACGCTGGACTTCCTCGGCCGCAACGACGATCAGGTCAAGCTGCGCGGCTTCCGCATCGAGCTGGGCGAAATCGCCGCCGCCCTGCGCGCCTGCCCCGGCGTGCACGACGCCGCCGTGCTGCTGCGCGAAGACACCCCCGGCCAGCCGCGCCTGGTCGCCTATCTGCTCACCAAACGGCCCGACCAGGCCGACCCGCTGGCGCTGCGCGACACCTTGGCCATACGCCTGCCCGAGGTGATGCTGCCGACCGCCTATGTGCGACTCGACGCGCTGCCGCTGACCGCCAACGGCAAGCTCGATCGCCGCGCCCTGCCGGCGCCGGGCGCGGACGCGCGCGCCGCGCAGGCCTATGCGGCCCCCGAAGGCGAGCGGGAAACCCTGCTGGCCGCGCTGTGGAGCGAGCTGCTGGAGATCGACCGGGTCGGCCGCCAGGACAGCTTTTTCGCTCTCGGCGGGGACTCGCTGCTGGCGATCCTGTTGATCGAACGCCTGCAGCAGTCGGGCTGGCAGTTGGACGTCGGCGACCTGTTCAAGACACCGGTGCTGGCCACGCTGGCCGATGCGCTGCGTCCGGCGGCGGTCGTGCCGGTGCCGGCCAACCGCATCACGCGCGATTGCGCGCGGATCGTGCCCGACGATCTGCCGCTGGTGGTCCTGACCCAGACCGAGATCGATGCGGTGGTGACGACCGTTGCAGGCGGCGCCGCCAACGTGCAGGACATCTATCCACTCGCCGCGCTGCAGGAAGGCCTGCTGTTCCACCATCTGCAACACACCGACAGCGACCCTTACGTCATGCCCGGCCTGCATGCGTTCGCCACGCGTGCCGAGCTGGATCGGTTCCTGGCCGCACTGAACAGCGTGATCGCCCGCCACGACATCCTGCGCACCGCCTTCGTCTGGCATGGGGTCCGCGAAGCGGTGCAGGTGGTCTGGCGACACGCTCCGCTGCGGCTGCATTCCCATGTCCTCGACGGCAGCGACGCGTTGGCGCAACTGCAGCGCTGCCTCACATCGCCGCAGGCGCGGATCGACCCGCAGCAGGCACCACTGCTGCATGCACATCTGCTCCACGACACCATTCACCAGCGCTGGCTGCTCGGCCTCCTTTACCACCACCTGGTGATGGACCACACCTCGATGGATCTGGCCATCGAGGAAGTCGGCGCGTTCCTGGCCGGCCAGGAGCAGTCCCTGCCGGCACCGCTGCCGTTCCGCGAGTTCGTCGCCCGTGCGCGGCTGGGCGGTTCGGCACAGGCGCAGGAAGCGTTCTTCGGCGAACTGCTGGGCGACGTCGCGCAGACCACGGCGCCGTACGGCATGCTCGATGTGCACGGCGACGGCAGCAATGTGCGCGAAGCGCGCCTGCCGGTCCCCGACGCGCTGACCCAGGCGCTGCGCGCGCAGGCGCGGGTGCTGGACGTAGGCATGGCCAGCCTGTTCCATCTGGCCTATGCGCTGGTGGTGGCCACGACCAGCGGACGCGACGACGTGGTGTTCGGTACCACGCTGTTCGGCCGCATGCAGGGCGGCAGCGGCATCCACCGCGTGCTGGGCATGTTCCTCAATACCTTGCCGCTGCGCCTGCGCATCGACGCCACCAGCGTGGCCGATGCCGCAGGCACGGTGCAGGCCCTGTTGGCGATGCTCATGCAGCACGAACACGCGCCGTTGAGCCTGGCCCAGCGCTGCAGCGGCGTCGCCGCACCGGCACCGTTGTTCACCGCCCTGCTCAACTACCGCCACGTCGGCGGCAGCCAGGTGCTGGACCAGGTGCCGGATTGGGGTGGCATGCAATCGCTTGGCGCCAGCGAACGCACCAACTATCCGCTGTCGTTGTCGGTGAACGATGACGACCGCGGTTTCTGGCTGGATGTCCAGACCGGCCCAGCGGTCGCACCGGAGTCGGTCGGGCATCTCATGCTCGAAGCCTTGCAGCAACTCGCGCGAGCGCTGGCCGATGCGCCAGGCACCGCATTGCACGACCTCGACATCCTGCCGGAGAGCATGCGCACCGGCATCGTCGCCGGATTCAACCCGGCGCCCACCGACGCACCCGACGCTGGCGTATCGCACTTGTTCGCCATGCAGGCGGCGCGCACTCCGCAGGCACCGGCGCTGATCGATGCCGACGGCACCACCCTCAGCTATGAAGAACTCGCGCAACGCGCCGAGCATCTGGCCTGCCGCCTGCGTGCGTTGGGCATCGGGCCGGAAGCGCGGGTGGCGGTGTGCATGCCGCGCGGCATCGATCTGGTGGCAACGCTGCTGGGCGTGTTGCAGGCCGGCGCGGCCTACGTGCCGCTGGACCCCGAGTATCCCGAGCAACGCCGTGCCGACATCCTGCGCGACTGCCAGCCGCAGTTGCTGCTGACAACCTCCGCGTGCGCACACACGCTGCCCCCGCAGGCCGACGTCCCGCTGCTGTGCTACGACGACGGCAACGACGCGGCCATCGCCGCGCCGACCGCCCTGCCCGCTCCCCGCGCCGAGCAATTGGCCTATCTGATCTATACCTCCGGCTCCAGCGGACGTCCCAAGGGCGTGATGATCGAGCACGGTGCCTTGGCCGCCTACTGTGTCGCCGCCGCCGAACTGTTCGGCCTGAGCGGCGAGGACTGCGTGCTGCAGCAGAATTCGATCAACTTCGATCTGTCGCTGGAAGAACTGCTGCCGGCGCTGATCGCCGGCGCCTGCCTGCGGCTGGCGCCGCTGCCGCTGGACGCGGCTGCCACCCCAACGCCCGCCAGCGTGCTGCATCTGACCAGCGCGCATTGGCATGCGCTGGTGAGCGCATGGACGCAGGCGCCCGAGCAGGCCCGCCAGCAGCTCCAGCAGGTGCGCCTGATCAACATCACCGGCGACGTGCTGTCGCCATTCCACCTGCAGCAGTGGTACGACCTGGGCCTACAGGCGATCGTCCTGGTCAACACCTATGGCCCCACCGAGACCGCGATCTCCTGCACCGCCGCCCGCCTGTGCGCCGCCGATGCCAGCACCGCCCGCATCGGCATCGGCACGCCGCTGCGCCACGCGCGCCTGTATGTGCTCGATGCGCGCCGCCGTCCGCTGCCGATCGGCGTGGCCGGCGAGCTGTATGTCGCAGGCGCCCAGGTCGGTCGCGGCTACCACGCGCAGCCGGCACTGAGCGCGGAACGGTTCCTGCCCGACCCGTTCGCGCTTGGCCCTGGCCAGCGCATGTATCGCACCGGCGACCTGGCGCGCTGGAACGCGGACGGCAGCCTGGAGTTTCTCGGCCGCAACGACCAGCAACTCAAGCTGCGCGGGTTCCGGGTCGAACTGGGCGAAATCGAAAACGTGCTGCTGGACTATCCGGGCGTGCGCGAGGCGGTGGTCTGCGCGCGCCAGGACGCCACCGCGGCGACGCGCCTGGTGGCCTACGTGGTTGCCGACGCACTCGATCCGGACAGCCTGCATGCGCACCTCGCACAGCGCCTGCCCGACTACATGCTGCCCAATGCCTATGTCCGCCTGGACGCACTGCCGCTGACGCCAAACCGCAAGCTGGATCGCCACGCGCTGCCGGCGGCGGACACCGGCATGCAGATCCAGGCCCAAGGCCATGTGCCGCCGCGCGGACCCTTCGAGCAGGCGCTGGCCACGCTGTGGGCCGAACTGCTCGGCTGCGACCGCGTCGGCCGCGAGGACAGCTTCTTCGCGCTCGGCGGGCATTCCCTGCTCGCGGTACGCCTGGCCTCGCGGCTGCGCAGCCATTTCGGCGTCGATGTCGGCCTGGCCGACATCTTCGCCCATCCGCGTCTGGCCGACTTCGCCGGCTGCGTCGCGGCCGCCGCAGCGGACACCCTGCCGCCGATCCTGCCGGTCGCACGGGACACGCTGCTGCCGTTGTCCTTCGCCCAGCAGCGGCTGTGGTTCCTGTCGCAGCTGGACCCCGAAACCGACCTCGCCTATCTGGTCTGTACCGGCATGCGCATGGACGGTGCGCTGGACCTGCCGGCGCTGCGCAAGGCCCTGGACCGGATCGTCGCGCGCCACGAAACGCTGCGCACACGCATCGTCGCCAGCGCTGGCGAGCCGCGGCAAGAGGTGCTGCCGGCCGACACCGGATTTGTCTTGCGCCAGAGCGACCTGTCCGCGCTGGATGACTCAGCCTCGCGGGTGCAGCAACTGTGCGCAGACGAACGCCAGACCGCCTTCGATCCGGCGGCCCCGCTGGTGCGCGGCCATCTGCTGCGTCTGGCGCCGCAGCAGCACGTGCTGTTGATCACCCTGCATCACCTGGTCTGCGATGGCTGGTCGATGGGCGTGCTGATCGGCGAACTGGGTGCGCTGTACACGGCCTATGCCCAGCACGAGTGCGATCCGCTGCCGCCCTTGCCGCTGCAGTACGCCGATGTCGCGGTGTGGCAGCGCCGCTGGCTGGAGGGCGAGGTTCTGCAGCGTCAGCTCGATTACTGGCGCGAGCGCCTGCGCGACGCACCGCGGCTACTGGCACTGCCAACCGACCACACGCGTCCGGCACGGCAGGACTTCCACGGCGACAGCATCGCCTTCTCGCTTCCCGCCACGGTGAGTTCGGGCCTGCATGCCCTGAGCGTGCGCCATCGGGTCACGCCGTTCATGACCCTGCTCGCCGCCTGGGCGCTGCTGCTGCACCGCTACAGCGGCCAGGAGGAAGTCGTGATCGGCACCCCGCTTGCCGGCCGCGATCGCAGCGAACTCGAACCCTTGATCGGTTTCTTCGTCAATACCGTTGCGCTGCGTATCGACCTGTCCGGGCGTCCCAGCGTCGCGCAATTGCTGGAACGCGTCCGCAACGCGGTGCTCGGCGCGCAGGCGCACCAGGAGCTACCGTTCGACCGCGTCATCGAAGCGGTCCAGCCCACCCGCACGCTCGCGCACGCCCCGTTGTGCCAGGCGCTATTTTCGTCCGACACCACGCCGTCGGGCGCACTGGACATGCCCGGCCTGCAGTTGCAGCCGCTGCAAGGCGGCAACCCGGTCGCGCTGGCCGATCTGGCCCTGGAAATGCGCGTCGGCCGCGACGGCATCGTCGGTTCGCTGGTCTATGCAACGGCGTTGTTCGAACGCGCCACACTGCAGCGGCATCTGGCCTATTACCAGGCGCTGCTAAGCGCCCTCGCCGATGCCGGCGAGGCCCAGGTGGCCGACGACCTGCCGCTGCATACCCACGCGCCGCAGCGGCTGGCGCACGATAGCCACTGCGAAGCGGTGCAGCCGCTGCCGGCCAGCGTGCATGCCGCCTTTGCGCAACAGGCGCAACGCACGCCCGCTGCGCCGGCCGTCTGCGACGGGACGCTGCAGCTGGACTACGCCGATCTGGATGCGCGCTCGGACGCCTTGGCGCAGCAGCTACGTGCTGCCGGCATCGGCGCCGGCGCCACGGTGGCGACGGTACTGCCGCGCAGTGCGGCCCTGGTGATCGCGCAGTTGGCCATCCTCAAGCTGGGCGCCGCCTACCTGCCGCTGGACCCGCAACAGCCCGCCCTGCGCCTGGCGCAATTGCTGGAGGATTGCCGCGCCACCGCGCTGCTGCATCCACCACAGGCACGTCCGGCCTGGGCCGGCGCACTGCACTGCCTGGCGGTCGACGTGGATGCGCCGACCGCCACAGCGGAGCGGTTCTCTGCTGCGGCGGTGCCGGGCAACGCGCCTGCCTACGTCATGTACACCTCCGGCTCCAGCGGTGTGCCCAAGGGCGTGGTCATCACCCATCGCGGCATTCTCAATCTGGTTGCCGCGCCGGACTACGCCGACTGGAAAGCGCAGGACCGCTTCGCCTTCGCCTCCAACCCGGCATTCGACTCCACCACCCTGGAAGTCTGGGCGCCGCTGCTGTGCGGTGCCTGCGTGGTGGTGGTGCCGCAGGCGGTGGTGCTCGATCCCAACGCATTGGCGGGCTTCGTCCGCACACAAGCGATCAGCGTCCTGATCCTGGTGGCCGGTGTGTTGCGGGCGTACGCACCGCAACTGGCAACCTCCCTGCCCAGATTGCGTTATCTGATCACCGGCGGCGATGTTGCCGATCCACATGCGCTGTCCCTGCTACTGGGTTCTGCCGAGGCGCCGGAGCAAGTGCTGCAGACCTACGGACCGACCGAGACCACCCAGTTCGCCACCACCCTCGCCCTGCGCCAGCCACCGCCGCCGGATCGGCGTGTTCCGATCGGGCAGCCGATCCGCCACATGCAGGTGCGTCTGCTCGACGCCCGCGGCAAGCCGGTGCCCATCGGCATTCCCGGCGAGCTGCATCTGGCCGGTGCCGGCCTGGCCCAGGGCTACGTCGGGCGCCCCGGCGCGACCGCCGAACGGTTCGTGCCGGATCCGCATGCCACCGCACCCGGCGAGCGCATGTACCGTACCGGCGACCTGGCCCGCTGGCGGGAAGACGGCAGCCTGGACTTCCTCGGGCGCGCCGACGCGCAACTGAAGCTGCGTGGCTTCCGCATCGAACCGGGCGAGATCGAGGCCGTGCTCGGCAGCCACCCGCAGGTGGCGCAGGCGGTGGTGCATGTCCAACTCGACCTTGCCAATCAACCGCGCCTGCTGGCGTACATCGTCGCCGACGCCGCAGCCGAAGAAACCGCGCTGTGCCAGCGCCTGCGCCCCTGGCTGATCGACCGATTGCCCGACTATATGCAACCGGCCGCCTACATCCCGCTGCCACGGCTACCGCTCACGGTCAACGGCAAGCTCGACCGCAACGCATTGCCGAGCGACACCGGCCAGGCGCGCAGCGGCGAAGCGGCGCAAGGCGCGAGCGAGCAGGCCCTGGCGCGTCTATGGTGCGAGCTGCTCGGCCTGGAGACGATAGGCCGCCATGACGACTTCTTCGAGGTCGGCGGTCATTCACTGCTGGCGGTGCAACTGATCGCACGCATCGAGTCGCAGCTGCAGCGACGCATCGCCGTTTCGCAACTGTTCGCCCATTCCAGCGTGGCCGCGCTCGCGGTCCTGCTGGACGCTAGCGAGATGCACAGCGACGACATGATCACGACCGGCGACCGCGAGGACTACTCCACATGAGTCGGTTCGATCCGCATACACCCGTGTCCGCCGTCGAGCGCAGCCCAGCTCGACGGCAACGCTGCCCCGCGCGCTTTCTATCAACGCTGCGCAGGATGCACCTGGCATGCCGCGACGGGAAACCCGTGCAATGCCGGTCCGAACAATGCGCACTTGCGGAATATGGCGGCCACGCAACGGTCGCTGCTCGCGACCAGAGTGCGCATCGGGCGATCTCGCCCGCTATATCGCGCATGCTGGCCCGAGCAGCTTTAGAGCGGCTAACAAAACGACTTCGCGTCAGCCTACTGCAGGCCGGCTGATCTGCGGCCTGGCTGCAGGGCCCTGCCCGCCCAGCGTCGCGGGACACGCTGCAAGTACGTCCATGTAGCTCTTACGCGACGCTGGACGGGCAAGGACCAGTCGAGATGGTCGGCATGCATGGGTTTAAACACAGCAACCAGCGGAGTCTCTGGTGCGGTGTCCTCGCCGCTTGCGGGACCGTGTGGCGGCATGGATGCCGCCCCCGAGCCTCCAGGGATGGATTCACGGCGTGTCCCGCGAGCAGCGAGGGCACTGCGCATTCGACCCACTCAGTGTTTGATCTGGACTTCTGACTGCATCCACCAAGATACGGCCGACAAAACCACTGCACTCACTGACAGGCGCTCGTTAGGTTTTGTTAGCTGCTCTTCTTCGCTATCGACCGTGATGCGTGCGCCGATCAATAATCGCCACGGCGATACCGCAGCGGCGACGCACCCATTTGCTGCTTGAATAGACGACTGAAATGCGGGCAACTGCTGAAACCGAAAGAATAGGCGATCCCGGTAATACTCAAGTTACTGGAACCGCGCAGCTCCTGCGCACATTGCTCTATTCGTCGCCGCCACAGATAACCGTTCAGACTCTCGCCGTTACCTCCCTTGAATGCGCGATAAACCGTGCGCTTACTCCATCCGAGCGCGCGCGAGATGGTGTCCGGGGACAACTTCGGGTCGCGCAGATTGCGTTCGACGAACTGCAACACCATCTCGCGCGAGGGCCGGTTGGGTTCCACCTGAGGCTTCGCCACCGCGGCTTCCTTGAACGCCAGCTCCAGCAGTTTAATCATCGCCTGCGCAAAAAATTGCCCGCTCTCCGGATTGCACAGATCTGGCTCATTGAACAAGCGTTCGACGAAACTGCATGCCAGGCGCTGCATCGGTGCCGGCCTGCAACGCCGATGCGAGACGACGCCATCCATCATCCTGATCGCATGCCGCGGCTTCTCGAACCAGATGAAATGTTGTTCGACATTGGATTCACTGACGATGCTCAACGCCCGCTGGATCGACAGCACCGCCATCTCGCCGGCCCGCAACTCCAATGGCACGCCATCGTGCACGAACGTGCTCATACCCTTGAATTGCAGCGCAATCAGCACGTGGGAATGACGCTCGGCGTCGCCGCCGAGCGTCAACTCGAGCTGATGCCCGCTGGCCGACACCTTGGAAACATGTAGATCGCCCAGGCGTAATTGGGTAACAGCCCCCTGGAACGCCGGTTGAGAAGGAATGAAGGAAAACGTGTGTCGACCGGGCGTGTCGTCAACGACCGCACCGACCGAGCGTGACATCCACTCAAGCCAGCGAAGCACGCGCTCGCCTGGGTGAACTTGCGAGGTAGAAAACGAATTAAGTATCTCCAACGATGACGCAGGCCGCACATCCGGTGCGCAACGTGAAAGTTCCATTTGTGCTCGGCATGACTTATTCATCCCATCCGGCCCCTCAGGAATCAAGTTGTGGGCACGGGATGCTAGGCAGGCATTGCGTACTTTTCGTGACAACATCAAAAAAAAAACCGTAGATATGGAACCATACATCATTGAATTTTATTTAACTTAAAATCTTAAACCGGGCTCATAAAAGTATTTATGCAATATTTTCACGGGGAATAAACTTCCTTGAAGAAATGTATAACTAAATTATTTTCATAAACAGAAATGTTTATACCTCCAATTTCCCGGCATGAACTCGGGTTAACTAAATCGACTTATGCATTGTCACAGCGCTTTCTTATTTGCCGACTACTTTCAACCCCCAACTCCAAGCGCTGCATGCGCCTGAAATCCCCCAATATCTGCAGCGATACAGACTGACCCGTCTTGCAAGTCTGCGCACACACGCCTGCCAAGATACGATTTTCGTCGGCAACCCAGTAGATTCCCCGATGTCATACGGAGCGTTCGATGACTGAAATTGTCCAACAACTCGATAATGCACCGCGCTATCACAAGATCGATCACATCGCGCTCGCCGTAAACGATCTTGAAGCGGCCATTACACTGTTCCGCGACCAACTCGGCTTTGTATTGACAGGGCGACGCCACATCAGTGGCAAGACAACCGGCATGCTTTCGGCTGAGATGCAGCATGGCGACCTCATGTTCGTGCTGTGCCAAGGCACCGAACCGCAATCGCAGGTGTCGCGACTGATCGAGAATCACGGCGTGGGCGTCGCCCATATCGCACTGCGCGTCGACGATGCTCATGCCACCGCCAAGCACCTGCGCGAGCGCGGCCTGGCCTTCGACACCAACGTGATCGAAGGTCAGGGGCTGCGGCAGACCTTCTCCAAGCGCGACGAGGTCACTGGCCTGAGCTTCGAGTTCATCGAGCGCAGCGGCGAAGTCGGCTTCCAGGATGCCTCGGTCAACGAGCTATTCGCGCAATTGGAGCGCAGCGGCGCCTATTGACCGAACATCTCGCAGCTCAGGAGCCAGCCGATGCCCAACACAAACGCCTCCCCAGCAGCCGGCGGCGATCGTCTGGACGTGATGAACTTTCTCAACGAAGTTTCTTCACGACACTCCAACGCCATCTCGTTCGTTTCAGGACGTCCGACCGACAGCTGCTTCGATCTACATGCCTGGATGCGCACCGTCCCGCGCTTCGCCGCGCACTTGGCGCAGCGTCACCACATCAGCCAGGCAGGTGCGCTCGAGCTGATCGCACAGTACGGAACCACCCAGGGCATCGTTGACGACCTGGTCGTGGCGCAGCTGGCGGTGGACGAAGGCGTACCGGCCAGCACCGATCGTCTGCTGATCACCGCCGGTTGCCAGGAAGCGCTGCATTTGTGCGTCACCGAACTTTGCCGACAGCCGAACGATGTCGTGCTGGTCCGCAATCCTGCCTATATCGGCATCACCGGAGTCGCCGACAGCCACGGCATTGCCATCACCGCGTTCAATCGCGACGGCCGCGCCGACGCCGAGGCACTGGCCGAGACGCTGGACGCGCTGAACGCCGCCGGGCAGCGTGCGCGCCTGCTCTATCTGGTGCCGGATTTCGACAACCCCACCGGAACGGTGCTGCCCTACGATCAGCGCGAGGCGATCATGGCCGTGTGCGCCGCGCACGGCATCCTCATCCTGGAAGACAATCCCTACGGGCTGTTTGCGTTCGAAGCAGAGCGCGTACCCACGATGCGCGCATTGGACAGCCATGGGTGCGTCATCTATCTGGGCACCTACTCCAAGACACTGTGCCCAGGCCTGCGCGTGGGCTTCCTGCTGCTGCCACCGACACTATTCGGCAGTGCGGCAGCGGCAGGCGCCCTGCACCAGGCGCTGATACGGCGCAAGAGTTTCGGAACGCTCAACACCAGCCAGGTCACCCAAGCCATCGTCGGCGGCGTGCTGATCGAACATGGTGGCAGCCTGGCGAGCCTGATCGAGGCGCCGCGTGCCCTGTACCGGCGCAATCGCGACCGCATGCTGGAATGCCTGGCGCACGAACTGGGCGAGATGAGCCCGCAGATCCATTGGAACGTTCCGGCAGGCGGCTTCTTCCTGGTCGTTACGCTGCCGTTCGTGTTCGCCGCCGAAGAAGCCGCGTGTTGCGCGCGCGAATGCGGCGTGCTGGTGATGCCGCTGTGCTTCTTCGCGATCGATGGCAGTTGCCGCCAACAGGTACGCCTTGCCTATAGCAACGTGGCAACCGACCGGATCGCCGAAGGCATCGCGCGGTTCGCGCGATTCGTGCGCCATCGACTGCATGCAGGCAATGGCCTGCGCCAGATGGCGCCCAGCCTTGCGTAATGGCCCGCTGCGCTGCGCATTCGAGCAGGGCAGGCGCAACAAGCAGACCCGCCACGCGATCTCCATTGCGGTGAGGAAGACGCGGTTCCTGCCCCCCAGCTGCCAGCGCGCAGCCGGATGCGATCAATCCAGCACGATCGAGCGATCGATCTCCGCGATCCGGGTCCGCCCGCACAAGGCCATCGTCAATTCCAGTTCGCGCTGGATCAACGTCAACACCCGCGTCACGCCCTGCTCGCCGAGTGCGCCGAGCCCATACAGCCACGCACGGCCGATATAGGTACCGCACGCTCCGAGCGCCAGCGCCTTGAGCACGTCCTGGCCACAGCGGATGCCGCTGTCCATGTGCACCTCGGCGCGGCCGGCGGCGAGCTCGGCGATCGCAGGCAGCGCGCGAAGGCTCGACACGGCCCCATCGAGTTGTCGCCCTCCGTGATTGCTGACCACCAATGCGTCGGCGCCGGCCGCCAATGCCTGCCGCGCATCTTCCGCATCGAGCACGCCCTTCACCACCAGCGTCCCACCCCAGCGGCTTCTGATCCAGGCCAGGTCGTCCCATCCCAGGCTGGCGTCGAACTGGCGAGCAGTCCACTCCGCAAGCGTCTGCAGATCGCCTCGATCAGGCGCGTACTCGAGCAGATTGCCGAAGCAACGGCGGGGCGTGCGCAACATTCCCAGTGCCCAGCGCGGATGGCTCAGGAAATCCAGCAGCACAGCGGGCCGCAAGCGGGGCGGCACGCTCAGTCCGTTGCGAAGATCGGCATGGCGCTGGCCCAGGAACGGCACATCCATCGTCACCACCAACGCGCTGCAACCGGCAACGGTCGCACGCTCGATCAACGCCGCCACGATGCCTCGATCACGCAGCGGATAAAGCTGAAACCAGCAAGGCTGGCGCACGCTCGCGCAGACCTGCTCCAGCGAGCAGATGCTCATCATCGACAGGACGAACGGCACGCCGAACGCCTCGGCCGCGCGCGCACCGAGCATCTCGCCATCGGCGCGGATCAGGCCAGCCAGTCCGGTCGGCGCCAGCGCCACCGGCATCGTCACCGGATGCCCGAGCATGAGCGTGGCCGTGCTACGCAGCGAAACATCGCAACCGATGCGCTGGCGCAGCGCAAGCGCATCGAAATCGCGGCGATTGGCCTGCACTGTCGATTGCGACCAGCTACCGGCGGTCGCATAGTCGTAGAACATGCGCGGCACCCGACTACGCGCCAAGGCTTGAATATCGTCCAGGCAGGTCAGGGTCTGCATCGTACGAGCCTAACGCGCGCAGATGACCACAATACGTCGCACATGCCCATGCATCGCGGCAGGCCCACCGGCGACGCCGCAGACAAACGCGCGTCACGGCCAGTCAAGTTGCCGGCCAAGCATCGCTGTAAAAAAGCGCGCATCCACCGCTTGGCAGCAGCGCCTGGCGCGGCGTACGGCAACCGTCGCCCGCTGGCGGATGCGACGTGGCCCACAACGTCGCTCGCCGCGAGCATCGGGCAGGCAGCACGGAAGCGGGATCGACGCATCTGGCCTGGCTGGGGCGGGATGCTGCCGTGACGAATCGAGACAGATATGAACGACCCTCGCCAACTGTTTCAGCAGCATGAATCCAACGTACGCAGCTATTGCCGCGCGTTCGACGCGCTGTTCGTCCGCGCTGCTGGCAGTGAGCTGTTCGACGCGCAGGGACGCCGCTACATCGACTTTCTCGCCGGCTGCGGCGCACTCAATTACGGTCACAACGATTCGGACATGACCGAGGCACTGGTGGCGCACCTGCGCGATGGCGGCCTGGCGATGTCGCTGGACCTGCATTCGCAGACCAAGCACGACTTCATCGACGCCTTCGTCGCGCATATCCTGCAGCCGCGCGGGCTCTCGCACCGGCTGCAGTTCACCGGCCCGACCGGCGCCAATGCGATCGAGGCTGCACTCAAACTGGCGCGCAAGCGCACCGGACGTCACAACGTCATCGCCTTCAGCAATGCCTACCACGGCCTGTCGATGGGAGCGCTGGCCGTCACCGGTAGCCGCCACCACCGCATGGACCTGCCGCATGGCGGCGTCACCCGGCTACCGTACGATGGCTATCTCGGCACCGGAGTCGACAGCGCCGCCTTGCTCGAGGCGCTGCTCGACGATCCTTCCAGCGGGATCGACCCACCTGCGGCGATCGTGCTGGAACTGGTTCAGGGCGAAGGCGGACTCAACGTCGCGTCCACACCCTGGTTGCAGCGGGTGTTCGCGGCCGCCAGCCGTCATGGCGCGTTGACGATCGTCGATGATATCCAGGCCGGATGCGGGCGCTGCGGAAATTTCTTCAGTTTTGACGGCCAGGAACTGGTCCCCGACCTCATTACATTGTCCAAATCATTGTCGGGCTTCGGCTTGCCGTTTTCCCTGTTGTTGGTCGCTCCCGAGCACGACAGCTGGCGTCCCGGAGAGCACACCGGCACCTTCCGTGGCAACAACCATGCCATGCTCACCGCGACGGTGGCGCTGCGCAAATTCTGGACAGACGATGCGCTCTGCACGCAGATCGACAGGCGTGGCCAGATCGTGGCCCAGGCGCTGACACGCATGGCGGAGCACGTGCCGGAAGCCCGGGTCAAGGGACGCGGCATGTTCATGGGGCTCGACCTGCGCACGCGCGAACGTGCTGCCTGCGCAAGCGCGGACGCATTCCGCAACGGACTGGTGATCGAAACGGCAGGGGCGCGCGGCGAGGTGCTGAAAGTCATGGCCCCCTTGACCACGCCGGATGCGTTGCTGCACGAGGGCCTGGAAATCCTGTCGCATGCGGTGCTCTCGGCACGCGGATAACCTGCGAAAGCAAGGCGTCAGGCTCTCGCTGATCTCCACGAATTTGCTCGTTGAGCGGTTAGAGCCAAGACCCACCCTGAACTCCAATACCTCTCACCACGCGCCAACGTGGCGGGCGCAGCCGTACCGCAGTGCCCCTCGCCGGCCTGGATCTCGCCGATAGCGTTGCCGCAAAATTCTCGCACGTTCGCGCATACCGGTCAGGCCCCGATGGCCATCCCGGTTGCCGCGCGCCAGGAGTCCTGCTTCGACCGCAGCTGTCGAAGATCCACGAAAGACTATGCATTCAATACGTTGCGAAAAATACGCCGCGCAACATGGTTCAAGGGTTAGCTACAGCCCCATTGTCTTCCTGCAACTCCCGCTTGAACGGTACGTCCGGCGGCGGTCTTGCCGTTGCGGGCTGATCGTTGAGATTCGGGTCGCTCAGGCCGCAGCCGCCACCTAATTGCAGCAGCGAAACCACGCAGCTGATCTTGGTGTTGGTTCCGGGAATCGGAATCTCGATCTTCTTCAAGCCTCTGCTGACCCATTCCTGCAGTAGCGACTGGTTCGGCATCCAGTACTTGTCTAACGACGTTGGCGTGTAGCCCTCTGGCGGACGCTTGAGCCAGGTGCCGCCTTTAGCGATCTGGTCGCGGGTCCAGGTGTCGGTCTCGCTGCCTGGCGGTCCGCGATTGTCTGCGCCGTGACCGTCCGCACCGGCTCCGGCGACGCGGACGCTGCCGTCAGTCTTGAACATGCCATTGCGCTGGCCGTTCGCACCAGTGGTTTCGCCGCTGCGGTTGCGGTCCGATTTGCTCCAGTCGTCAGCGTTGGCGGCGACATCCCAGCCGCCGCTGCGGTCGGCGGGCTTCGGGCCCGCGTTGCCGCCGCTTGCTGGTCTGGGCGATGACGTTGTCGTCGCTGCCGCGTTGGCGGCGGGCTGGGATCGCGTCGGATTGGCCTGCGGCGCGGGTTGCGCGGCAGCTGGCGTGCTCTGCGCTGCAGCGGCAACGGTCGGCGATGGCGTCGCAGGTACAGCTACCGGTGCCGGTGACGGTTTCGGCTCGGGCTGCGATGCAACCGGCGCGGGCGTTGGTGCCGGATCCCGCACGTTCGGCAATTCGGCAGTTCGAATTGCGACATCCGGCATGCGAACGGTTGGGCTGATCGCTCGACTGCGCACTGCCGGCGCAGCAATCTGCGGTCGCTCCGGCACGACGATTTCACGCTCGCGCACGGCGGGGGCATCGGCGGATCGGACGGCGACGGTTGTGGCGGGACGCTGCAATTCGCGTAGCTGTGGCCGTTCGGTCACCGGGTCGATGTCGCGTTGCCGGACTTCGACCTGCGGCGCTGCCGGCGTGCTCGTTCGTGGCGTCAGGGTCATTGTGGGGGGCGGCGGCACGACGAAATCGTTCGTGGCCACCGGCGTTTCGGTGACCTGCAATGGCGATTCGATCGTCACCGGCCGCACCTGGACCCTGACTTGCGGTACGTCCGGCGTCACTGGTTCGCTTGCAACCGATGGCTCCTGTGCAGCTGCGATCTCCTGCGGCTGGGCAACACCGGGACTGTCGGTCCGCTGGGATGCCGTCGGCGTCGACGTCGGCGTTGCCTGCGCGGTCGGGTTGGCGGTTGCAGCAGACGCACTGGATTGCGCCGCCGCCGATGCATCACCAGCAGCCGCCTGCGCTGCAGGTTGACCCTCGCCACCGCCCTGCTCCGCCGCGCCGTCGCCGATAAAGGTCATGCGCACGCGTGCTTCGTCGGCTTGCGTCGATTCGTCCGGCGCCCAGCGCACGCTGACCACCCAGATCAGCAGTGCAATAAAACCAAGATGGATCAACAGGCTACCGAGCAGCGCCAGCCAATGCTGCGGACGCTGATCGCGCGGTCGCGGCTCCCAGTGCTGCCACCACAAGCTGCGAAATGCCTGAAATGGCGAGAGGATTGCAGCGACGCCGGCACTGCGTGGAGGCAGCGGCCGCGCCAGCAGGACGCCGGTCACCGCAGCATCGTCGAACGGCGCCGTCACAACGTTGCGGCCGCTCATCCAGCTTGCCCAGCCATAAGGCAAGCCAGTGCGCCGATCCAGAATGCGTCTGCCCGGCATACGCGCCAGCAGCGCCTGCAGCAGATCGGCGGCAGTGATCACGGGTGACGCGGAATCAGGCGGCGCTGTCGCGCGGGATGTACGGCGCGTCGCCGGTGGCGTGGTCGGTGGCGTCACGGACTGCAATCACGCCCGGCACACGTCCCATCAGGGTTTTTTCGATGCCCTGCTTCAAGGTGACATCGGCCATGCCGCAACCATGGCAACCGCCACCAAAACGCAGCAACACCACACCGTCAGCGGAGACCTCCTGGACCGCCACCCGACCGCCATGCGAGGCCAGCTGCGGGTTGATCTCGTTCTCCACCACCCAGCGCACGCGTTCGACCATCGAAGCCGAATCGGCCGGGGCTTCGCCCTTGATCTTGGGCGCCTTGATGGTCAGCTGCTGGTTGCCGGTGGATTGGGTGACGTAATCGATCTCGGCGCCATCCACCCACGGCACGCTGGCGGCGACGATATACAGGGTGAAGCCGTCGCAGTCGATCGCCCATTCGTCGCCACTCAGATCCGCCGGCTCGGCGAACTCGAGCCGCGCATCGGCGCGCGGGGTGCCCGCGTCCACCGCGCTCAGGCGCACGCCCATGCCGGGCACGCCCTCCCGTTCGATGAGCTTGCGGAAATAGGTCTGGGCTTTGTCGGATATCTGGATCATGCGGGTTATTCTAGCGCTCATTGCGCCCCCGCTCATGGAACACCGTGATCCTGACGGCGCACCGTCCGCCACCCCTGCGAGACCGACATGACCGATCTGATTCCCCTGGAGCAGGCCCATTGCCTTCCGCGCAAGGGCAGCGACCACAGGCTGGGCGAAGCGCGCCTGGCCGAACTGTTGCCGCAGGTGCCCGGCTGGGAGCTGAGCGAAGCCGGCACGGCCATTACCCGTACGTTCCGTTTCGCCGACTATTACCGCACCCTCGCCTTCGTCAATGCGCTGGCCTGGATTGCCCACCGCGAAGACCATCACCCCGATCTGGGGGTGCACTACGACCGCGTGGTGGTCCGCTATTCCACCCACGACGTCGGTGGGCTCAGCGAGAACGACTTCATCTGCGCGGCCAAGACGGCGCAACTCTACGATCAAGGAGTCACGGCATGACCAGGTATCGCGCCGCCCTCGCCGGTTTGTTTGTCGCTGCCGGCCTCGGCGGCTGTGGCAAGTCGCCGCAGCAGGCCACCGCCCCGGCCGCTGCGCCGACCGAGCTGGCGGCATTGAAAACGCCACCGCCGGACTATTCGCCGCAACTGGCCTGCGCCGGTATCGGCGGCACCACGGTCCTCAGGGTGGTGATCGGTACCGAAGGCACGCCCACCGATGTGTCGGTGACCCAGAGCAGCGGCCAGCCGGTGCTGGACGAAGCCGCTCAGACGCGCGTGCGCGAATGGAAATTCCGGGCCGCCACGCGCAACGGCCAGCCGGTGCCGCAAACCATCCAGGTGCCGGTCGCCTTCAAGCCACCGGTGCCGCGCCCGGACGAATGTTTTGCCATCGAAGAGCGCGCACGTCGCGGCAGTTGATGCGGCGTGCGTAGCGGCACGAGTCCAGGTCCAGGCCTGCGCCGATGTCCTCTTGCGATGCAGGCAATCGCGCACTGAGCACATCAGGCGCACGCGTCTATTCGCTGCGCAGATAGGCACGCAGGCCGCGTCAGACACCACGCGTCCGTCATCCAGGCATGGCCATCCTGCATCTGCCGGTGGCCGGGCGGAGTGTGCGTCGTTGCCGTCGCCACGCGCCTCGCCGGATCGTTCCTTATTCCACAAGGTCGTTGCGTCACATGCTCGAAGTGTCATCCCATAATGTCTGGACCGCCTTTGCGGTCACGCTGGCGGCAGGTCTTGCGACCGGACTCGGCAGCCTGATGGTCGTGTTCTCCAAAAAGCCCAATCCGCGCCTGCTGGCGTTCGGGTTGGCATTCGCTGGCGGTGCGATGGTGTACGTGTCGCTGTCGGAGATTCTCAACAAGTCGATCTCCGCATTTTCCAACGCCTACAACGACAAACTCGGCTTTACTCTCGGCACGCTGAGTTTTTTGGCCGGCATGTTGTTGATCATGGTGATCGATCGCTTGGTCCCCAATCCACACCAGAGCCTGTCCAGCGACGATCCGCTGTTCCGCGACGACAACCGCGCCTACATCCGCCGGGTTGGTTTGATGACGGCCATCGCCATCACCGCCCACAATTTCCCCGAAGGCCTGGCGACCTTTTTTGCGACGCTAGAAAGCCCGGTAGTGGGCATGCCGCTGGCGTTTGCCATCGCCATCCACAACATCCCCGAAGGCATTGCGATCGCGGTGCCGGTGTACTTCGCCACGCGCAACAAGTTCTATGCCTTCGGCGCCAGCCTGCTGAGCGGATTGGCCGAACCCATCGGTGCCGGCATCGGCTATCTGGCCTTGTCCAACGTGCTGTCAGAAGCGGTATTCGGTGCAGTCTTCGGGCTGATTTCCGGGGTGATGGTGTTTCTGGCGCTGGATGAATTGTTGCCAGCCGCCAAGCGCTATTCGCAGGGCCACGAGACGGTCTACGGCCTGGTGGCCGGAATGGGAACCCTTGCGATCAGCCTGGTGTTGTTCCGCTTCGCAACGCCCTAGGGTGCGCTGTTTGCACGATGCCTGAACGCAGCTGTGCTCGGCCATTGCAAGGCGTCTTTCAGCAAGCTCCCAGACATTGAAGGCGGCGCATGGTACGCGCGTCCTCCACGCGCACACAGCGAGGTGCCGTATGCAACGCCACACATGGTCACAGCAGCGTCTTGCCTTGGCGCTGGCCATCGCGTCCAGCAGCATGTTGGTCCTGGGCGGGTGCCAGCGCGACGCAGCGCCGCCGACTGCGCCAACCGCAGCCGAGCCCTCTACCGCCGTGACGCCACCGCCCGCGCCGGCTTATACCCCGCCCACAGCGGACCAGTTGTATCAGCTGGTCGCACCGATCGCACTGTTCCCGGACAAGCTCCTGGCGCAGACCCTGGCTGCGTCGGTTTATCCGGATCAGGTGCTCACCGCCCAGGACTGGCTGCGCAGCAATCGCAATCTGACTGCCACCAACCGTGCGCAGGCCACCGTGCCGCAGCCGTGGGACCCCAGCGTCAAGGCATTGACCGCGTTTCCGGATGTGGTGGATCAACTGGCCGGCAACCTCGACTGGACGCGTGCGCTCGGCGATGCCTACGCCCACGACCCCAACGACGTGCTCAATGCGGTGCAGGTCATGCGCCAACGCGCCCAGGCCAGCGGCCATCTGCGCAGCACGCCGCAACAACAGGTCCAGGTCGCGCGCCATGTCGTGGTGACACCGATCCTGGACGAGGACCGTATTCCGCCTCCCCCACAGGTGATCACGATCGAGCCGGCCCAGCCGGACGTGGTCTATGTGCCACGCTACGACCCCGGCGTGGTCTACGGCACGCCGGTCGATGTCTACCGCGATTACGGTTATCGCCCGGTGCGCTGGTACCGCCAGGAAGACCTGGTGACCACCGGCGTGGTGTCGTTCGGCGTGGGCGTGTTGGTCGGCAGTGCGCTGGAGCATCACCACGGCTGGTTCGGTTGGGCTGCGCCAGCGCCGGCCTGGCATCGCTGGGGCTGGAACACCTGGGGCGTGGACTGGAATGCCCCGCCTGCCGCACCGCATTACGTGGTCTATCAGAACCATGTCTATGCGCCGCGCACCACCATCATCAACAACCGCACCACCTCGATCGACGCTAGCTCCTACGTGCGCCAGGACCAGCGGCGCTGGTTCACTACGGCTCCGGTATCCGCGCCCGCTGCCGGGTTGGCGCCGCAGCACGGCGCTGCAGCGCAAGCCGTTCAGGCAATGACGTCTACGGCACGCGCGCAATCCCCCCGCAGCATGCCCGGCCCCACCGCAGCAACGCCCTCGCCCGCTGGCTTCCGCCGCGCACCGGATTACGCGCATCTGTCCACGCCGCGCTTCAATGCGCAGATGCTGCAGCCCGGTCGTCCGGTGGCACTGCGCGCCCCGGCTGCATTGCCGGCGACCATGCCATCGGCATCGCCGGCTTCGCGCTATGTGCCGCAGATGCAAGCGCAGGCGGCGCGTCCAGCCGCCCGCGCAACCGGGCCGTTATCGCGGACCGTTCCCTACCGTCCGGCAGCCGTCGAGCAGCAACGCGCAGCGATGCCGACGCATGATGCGGCCGCAATGCGGGACGTGCGCGATAACCAGCCCCGGGCATCAACACAGCCGCCGCTCTGGAAGCCACCCGTGCGCGACCAGCAACGCACGTCGGCACTGTCGCAGGCAGCCTTTGCGCGCCCCGCTCGCATTCAACGCCCGCAACAGTTGACTCCCCCACGACCAGAGCAACGCGTTGCAGTGAAGGCCGAACCGCAACAGCACATGCAGCGGATGGCTTCCTTCACACCGCCACGCGCCGCCCCAGCCCGGTCGATGGAACCGCATCCCGCCCGGCCGCGCGCTCCACAGCAACATCACGACGGCCACCATGACACCCGGCACGCAGGCTGAGCCGCTGGCGCTGGAGCCGCCACCAAGGCTGCTTCAGCGCCCCAGACGGTCCAGCGCGTCGGCCAGTTCCGGCGCCAGCGGTGCACTCAGTACATAAGGTGTCTTGCCGGCATCCAATGCGAACTCCAGCGACGCTGCGTGCAGGAACAGCCGCTTCAAGCCAAGTTGGTCGCGCAAACGCTTGTTGACCTCCGCCTCGCCGTACTTGTCGTCGCCCGCCACCGGGTGCCCCAGGTGCTGGGCATGCACGCGGATCTGATGCGTGCGGCCGGTTTCGATGCGGACTTCGCAATACGAGTGCCCGCCGCGTCGCTCCAGCAGCTTGAAGTGGCTGAGCGACGGTTTGCCGATCGCATTCACCTGCACATGCCGCTCGCCGCCTTGGCGCAGCCCGATGTGCAGCGGCGCATCGACCGTCATCACTCCGTCCGGCATCCGTCCGACCAGCAAGGTCAGGTAACGCTTGGTGATGCCACGCCCTTCGACCCGGTCGTCCTCCCGCATCAAGGCCTGCATCTCGGTCAGCGCCGAGCGTTTTTTGGCCACGATCAACAGGCCCGAGGTATCGCGGTCGAGCCGGTGCACCAGTTCCAACGATTGATTGGGACGCAGCGCCCGCAAGGTCTCGATGGCGCCGAAGCTGATCCCGCTGCCGCCGTGACTGGCGACACCGGAGGGTTTGTTGAGCGCCAGCAGGCGCGCGTCCTCGAACACGATCGCCGCTTCCAGCCGGGCCAGGAACGACGACGGTGGCGCCGCCTTGTCGCCTTCTTCGGCAACGCGCACCGGCGGGATCCGCACTTCCTCGCCACCTTCGAGCTTGCGCTCGGCCTTGGCGCGGCCGCCGTTCACCCGCACCTGGCCGCTGCGCACCAGCTTGTAGATCAGGCTGCGGGGCGCGCCCTTGAGCTGGCCGAGCAGGAAATTGTCCAGCCGCTGCCCAGCACGGTCTTCCGGAACTTTGAGAATACGCACGCCCACACGGTCGGTGGGCGGCTTGGGGGGCTGGGGGTCGGTCATCCGGCTCTTTATTCTGTTACACTCGGCGAGCGAGATAAGGGTTTGATTTCGTTGGAAGTTGATTGGCCAGAAGCCTGCCTTCCGATGAGTCCGGCACAGTGCGCGACCACCGCCCCCGGGGCGGCCATGTTAGCGGCTCACCGGCCTACCCGGCCATCGCCGGCGGTCTTTAGACCGTTGCGCTGAACATGTCCCGTGCGCTGCCCCGGTCCGTCCGGACGCGGCTGCCGGCCCTGAAACACCTATAAAACTTAAAGACAAGCGCTCCCGCGGCCTGCCGTGGTGTTGCAGCGCTGGAAACCCTGGTCAGGCCTGTCCGCGCGTTGCGCGAAGGGCCGACAAGCTGTTCCAGAGGCGAAACGTCACGGCGTTCCGCGCGGTAGAGCGCGTGAGGAACGCAACAATGAAGCGAATGCTGATCAACGCAACGCAGGCAGAAGAACTGCGCGTGGCGATTGTGGACGGCCAGACCCTGTACGACATCGACATCGAACAGCCGTCCAAGGAACAAAAGAAGTCCAATATCTACAAGGGCCGTATCACCCGGCTCGAGCCCTCGCTGGAAGCGGCATTCGTGGACTATGGCGCCGAGCGCCATGGCTTCCTGCCGCTGAAGGAAATCTCCCGCGACTATTTCCAGGCCGGCGTCGACCACAACAAGTCGACCATCCGCGAACTGTTGCGTGAGGGCCAGGAAATCGTGGTCCAGGTGGACAAGGAAGAGCGTGGCAACAAGGGCGCCGCCCTGACCACGTTCATCTCGCTGGCCGGCCGCTACATGGTGCTGATGCCCAATTCGCCGAGCGCCGGTGGCGTCTCGCGCCGGATCGAGGGCGAAGACCGTGCCGCGCTGAAGGAAGCGCTGGACAAGCTCGACATCCCCGACGACATGGGCGTGATCATCCGCACTGCCGGTGTCGGCCGCGACGCCGAAGAACTGCAGTGGGATCTGGACTATCTGCTGCAGACCTGGAAGGCGATCGCCGAGGCGGCGCTGAGCAAGCCGGCCGCGTTCCTGATCTACCAGGAATCGCGCCTGATCATCCGCGCCCTGCGCGACTACCTGCGCGCCGACATCGGCGAAATCCTGGTCGACACGCCGGAGCTGTACGCCGACGCCCAGGAGTTCATGCAGCAGGTGATGCCGCAGAGCCTGCGCAAGCTCAAGCACTACACCGACGACATTCCGCTGTTCAACCGCTTCCAGATCGAATCGCAGATCGAAGGCGCCTACGAGCGCAACGTGCGACTGCCGTCGGGCGGCTCGATCGTGGTCGACCAGACCGAAGCGCTGACTGCCGTCGACGTGAACTCCTCGCGCGCCACCAAGGGCAGCGATATCGAAGAGACCGCCTTCCAGACCAATCTGGAAGCGGCCGAAGAAGTGGCGCGCCAGTTGCGCCTGCGCGATCTCGGCGGCCTGGTGGTGATCGACTTCATCGACATGGCCTCGACCAAGCATCAGCGCGAAGTCGAAAACAAGCTGCAGAACGCGCTCAAGTACGACCGCGCGCGCGTGCAGCTGGGCCGCATCTCGCGCTTTGGCCTGATGGAAATGAGCCGCCAGCGCCTGCGTCCGAGCCTGGGCGAGTCCAGCCAGATCGTCTGCCCGCTGTGCGATGGCCACGGCCGCATGCGCAGCGTGGAATCGCTGTCGTTGTCGATCATCCGCGTGGCCGAAGAACATGCCATGAAGGAAAACACCGGACAGGTGCTGGTCCAGGCCCCGGTGGAGATCGCCAATTACCTGCTCAACGAAAAGCGCAGCGCGCTGCGCGAGATCGAGCAGCGCCACGATTCGCCGATCATCATCGTCGCCGACGAGCAGCTGCGTACGCCGCATTACGAAGTCACCCGCCTGCGCGAGAACGAGCTGGGCGAAGACAGCGGCAAGCCGAGCTACCAGCGCGGCACCCCGCGCAAGCTGCCGGTGCATGCGCTGACCAAGGCGCAGTTGAATATCCCGGCCGCTCCGGCAGTGACCTCGATCAAGCCGAGCCAGCCGGCGCCGGTGCGTGAGGAAGCCCCTGCCCCGGTCGCTGCGGCACCCGCACCGACGCCGGTCGTCGCGTTGCCGATTCCGGCCCCGGTCACCGGCGTGGTCGGTTGGCTGAAGCGGATCTTCGGTGGCGTCGAGCCGGTCGCTCCAGCCCCGGAATCGACCCCGCGCCCGCGCCAGAACGATGCCGGCCGCAGCAACCGTAACGAGCGTAGCGATCGCGGCGGCCAACGTCGTGACGGCCGCGATGCCCGCAACGGTGGCAACGCTGGCAACGCTGGCAATCAGCAGCGTGGCAATGGCGGCAATGGCAACGGCAATGGCGCCAACAAGGAACGTCGTGACGAGCGTCGCCAGCCGAGCAACGGCCAGAACGCGCAGAACGGCGCTCAGGCACAGCAGGTGCAGGTGCCCAAGCCGCCGCGCAATGACCCGCAGGCGCCGAAGCAACCCCAGCAACCCCAGCAGCAGAAGCAAAAGCCGCAGAACCAGACCCCGCGTCCGCCGCGTGCACCCGCACAGCAGCAGGATGGTGCGACGCCCGAGCGTCAGCCGCGTCCTGCGCGTCAGGACGAAGGCACCGCCTCCGCACAGACGCTGACCGCCACTGCCGCAACCGAGAGTGCAGTGTTGGCAATGGCCTCCACTCCTGCGCCTGTCGCAGCGCAGGCAGCCGCAAGCGAAGCAACGCCGGCACACCCGGTCGATGGCATCGTGAGCGAGTCGCATGCCGATCGCGGCAGCGACGCAATCGCGGATGGCCAGACGCCGGATGCCCCGGGCGATGATTCGGCCAATGGCGAAGGCGGAAGCCGTCGTCGTCGCGGTCGTCGTGGCGGTCGTCGTCGTCGTCGTGGCGCAGGTGCCAATGGCGAAGGCGGCACCGGTGCCGATGTTCTGGAGACGGACGATCTGGACGGCGATGGCGAGGGCGATCTGGACGGCGACAACGACGAGGCCGCGACGCAGTCGTCGTCCGCTGCTGCGCCGCGCGCCGGACAGCCGGAGTTCGACTTCGACGATGACGCCACCACGCCTGTGACCTCGGCGCCCTCGAAGGCCGACAACAGTGCGCCGGTCGCAGTGAAGCCGCGTCCGATCCCCAAGGAACGTCAGGAAGTTCGGGGGGCCGATGACGCGACAGCGACCACTGCGCCGGTGTCCAACACCTCGCCGTCGTCGGAACAGCATGTTGCGACTGCGCCGGTTACCGCTGCAGCCGAGCCGACACAACGCGCTGCAACAACGGCACCGGTCGCGCCGGTGGCGGCTCCTGCTGCTCCGATGGCAGCACCGAGGTCCGTAGCCGAGCGTGCCGACCCGGCATCCTCAGTCTCCGAGCCTGTCGCACAGCCCCAGGCTGCACCGGTGGCTGCGCCCGCACCTGAGGCACCGATCTCGACCGGCCCGCAGCAGGCAGCGCCTGCGGCAACGTCCCATGGACCGACGCAGCCTGTGCAAGCCGACACGGCGACAGCCAGGCCGTCCGACGTCCAGACGCCGCCCCCGACGCAATCGGCAAACGCCCCGGCGGTGCATGCCGCCGTGGCGACCGTCACCGCGCCGCATGCAGCGACGTCCGGCGATGCCGATTCCGAGGGTGCGATGAGCTCCACGGCGACGTCGCCGCAGAGCCTGCCGACCACCGAGGCCGCCCCCGCAGCACCGGTACGCACGCCGTATGCCCCGGTGCAGACGACGCTGCTCGATGCCTTGTCGCCAGCGCAGGCGCAAGCGCCGATCTCCACGCACACTGCGGCGGTGCCGACCGGAAGCGCGACCGCAACGCCGGTCAATACGCAGGCACAGGCCGAACAGCCCAAGCCGGCGGTCGCTGTCTCCGAGCCGATCAAGCCGACGACTCCGCAACCGGGTGATGCTGAAGTGGACGCATCGAAGGACGAAGCAGGCAAGCCGCGTAGCGATCACTGATCGGTTGGGCATGAAGCATCTCGCCCGAGTGCTCGGGCAAGATGCGCATCAGACACAGCGGCCTTCGGGCCGCTGTTTTTTTGGGTGCGGCCTGCCCGCAACGAGGTCTCCTCGAACCGTCTGAAAGCTCGCTCTCCGGTCAACGTTCATTGACGATGCGTCGAGACGCGCATGTGGACCGCCTGCAATGGACCGCAGCCGTCGCTGCGACCAGCGTGAAGACGCGCGCAATATCTCGCCGACCGCGCAACAACCATGGCGGCAAAATCACCCGTGCGCACAGCATCGATCATCCTGGGCAACCGCCAGGACAGAGTGTCCGCCGCTGCTGGACACCGCTATCATCTGGCTCTGCGCGCCGAGCCACCCTCTGTGGCAGCGGGCGTCATCACAGGAGAATGCCGATGCGACTGGTCGAAACGCAGGAGTTTTCCATCCAAGCCAATCCGATGTTCGAAAACGCGCGCGTGTTCGCCGGTTCGATCAGTCTCAAATGCCAGCCGCAGACCACGTTCTCCCCTCAGATGAGCGTGTGGACGGCGGATGCGGAGCAGGACGTGTCGCCGCAGGACTGGCTGACGAATGTAGTACGCGACGACGACCCGCTCGTCGAACGCAAAGCCGTTGCTTTCGCCGGAATGCACGGTGAGATGGTCAAGCTCAAGGGTCGCCTCGAGGACTGGGAAACGACGCATGCGCGGGATTGGTACCGGCTGCGGGCTTTGCTGGTCGCCGCCGATGGCGGCACCTGGTATCACGCCACGGCGATGACCAGCGATGCCGATCTTGCGGCAATCGAGGCAGACTTCGAGCGGCTGCTCGGCTCCATCCAGGTGAAGCTGGATGGCACTGCGGCCAGCGGGGCGCGAATGGCGGGCGACGAACAAAAGGACGCCGTGTTGTCGCAGGTGAAGAAAGCTCTGGATGCGGCCGCAGTCGTGCAGCTGGAGCGGGAAAACGCCCTGGCAAAAGCCACCGGCGATGCCCGAGCCCGCGCGCCCGTGGCCGACGTCGAGACGCGCTTCGAGAAGGCCGTGGCCATGCTCGGTCTGGACGACAAGCGCGAGCTCTTGCGTCAAATCGTAGTGCCCACTGTCTCCCTCACCGAAATCGATGTGGCGGACAAGAACGCGATCGGCTTGAGCCGTATTGGCGGCGGTCCCGATCTACCCGAGGGAATGGACTGGCCACGCGATGCCAGCGGCTTCCATCTGAACTTTCTCGCCCAGATCGAACTCGCCGAGCTGCCGGAGCGTGCCGAGATCCTGCCGCAAGCGGGACTGCTCGCCTTTTTCACGGGATCTGACTATTCCGATTGGCGCGTGCTGTTCACCCCGCCCGGCACCGCACTGGTGGCCCATGCCCTGCCCGATGATGCAATCGACACCACCGAGTCCGCGTTGCGCATGGCCGAATGGGATCGTGACCAGGACCGCTTCGTCGCGAATGGAGTCAGCGTCGATGGGCTGTCGGTGGACACCGATGCGCAAGGACGCATGACCTTCAAGCGTGACGGTCGGGCGGTGATGGTGTTCGCCTCGGAATACGAGATCAGCCAATCGGCACAGGGATTGCGCCTGGAGCGATCGCTCAGCGCCCCGTTCGATCTCTCCGGCAGCAACCGTCCGACTATCGACGCGGATGCGGAACTGGACGATCTCTCCGATTTCGCGCTGGCGATTGCGGAACGGTTCCAGGTCGGCGACGGCCCGCAGCACCAGATGTTCGGCATTTGCGGCATACGGGGCCTGTCCGCCATTCAGCAGCTGGCAGCCGAGCATGCGAGCAGACAGGGCTGGTCGGACATCGCGACGCCTGACGACTGGTTCATCCTGATCAAGCTGGCGTCAGGCGGCCAGGCCGGTTTCAGCTTTTCCGACCACGGCGATTACATCTTCATGGCACATCGCAAGGACGCCGCGAAAGGTGACTTTTCGCGGGTGTATGCCTTCGTGGAATCCGGCTGACGCCCCGCCGGGCTGGCGAGCGCTACGCTCCGGCAAGCAACCGCGTGCTCCCGGAGCGCCGTCGATGCGACTGCGCAGCACGACGGCTGTGCCGCATTCAAGGCTGCGCGTTACAAGGTTCTGGACGGATCGGTCAGGCCGTACTGATTGGCCAGGCGCGCCAATGCGATGTTGTCCTGGATACCGACCTTCTCGAACAGGCGCGCCTTGTGCGTATTGACGGTCTTGGCGCTGAGGCTCAAGCGCTTGGCGATATCCTCCTGGCGCAGGCCCTGAGTCAGCAGCAAAGCGACTTCCAGCTCACGGGGCGACAAGGCATCGAAGGGCGAACCGCCGCCCTCCAGGTTTGACAGGGCCAGGTTCTGCGCAATGGTGTTGCCCAGATAACGCCGACCCAGCGCGACCTCGCGCACCGCACGCAGCAGTTCGTTCGCATCGCCGCCTTTGCCGACATAGCCCGAGGCACCCGCTTCTAGCAGACGCTTGGGCAATGGGCCATCTTCGAGCACGGATACGATGATGACGCGTGTGCCGTAATCGCCTTTGACGATGCGCTCGGTGATTTCCAGCCCGCTAACGCCAGGCAGATGCAGATCGCACAGCACGATGTCGGGCTTGAGCTGGCGAATCTGCGGCAATGCCGCCTCGCCACTCTCCGCCTCGCCAACCACATCGACGTCCACTTCCTTGGACAGGATCATCTTCATGCCTGTGCGCACGAGTGCATGATCGTCAATCAGAAAAACTCTGATGGTCATCCTTGTTGTCCTCGCTGTGCGGCTGGCTGATGCAGCCTAGCTGCGTGAATAATTCAGGGCAAGCTCGATGCGACGTATTACCTTTGAGTCAGAGCCCATAGCGTTCTACCGCTGTCTATCATGGCAGGCATTGGAAGCACCATCGCGGCGTCATCAGATGATGCAAGCCAGGTAAGTGCGCGAATATCGGGCAATTCACTCGCGCTTGGTCAGATTTTTCCCGTCTCGCTACTGCGCTCGGCATCGACCAGCGGACGCAGTTCGGAATCGACTGCGACACGTTCGTCGAAGACAAAGCAGCGGCCCTCATAGCCTTCGCCACCGACTTCTTCGAAGTAGCCCAGGATGCCGCCTTCCAGTTGCAGCACGTTGTCCATGCCATCGGCCTGCATCCACAACGCGGCCTTTTCGCAGCGGATGCCGCCGGTGCAAAAGCTGACCACAGTGGCATCGGCCAACCCGGCGCGGTGTGTCTGCAGCGCGTGTGGCAGGTCGGTGAACTTGTCGATCGGCAGCGTCAACGCGCCCTGGAACGTACCGTATGCCACTTCCTGCGCGTTGCGCGTGTCCAGCAGTACCAGCGGGCGGCCGCGATCGTCCCGCCCGTTGCGCATCCACTCGCGCAGCACGGCGGGCGTCACCGTCGGCGCACGGCCCTGCAGCGGAGACGCATCGTCCCGGCGGAAGCTGATGATCTCCGGCTTGACCTTCACCTTGAGCCGCGCGAACGGCTGCAACGCGCTCAGGCTGTACTTGATGCGCATCTGCGCAAAGCGTTGGTCTGCCTGCAACCAAGCGTAGAACGCGCCGATCTGCCCCGCATCGCCTGCCAGAAACAGGTTGATGCCCTCTTCGGCCACCAGCACCGAGCCCTTCAATGCCTGCTGCTCGGCATGCGCAAGCACGGCGTCGGCAAGTTGCTGTGGGTTCTGGATGGTGACGAACTGGTAGGCAGCGGTATTGGTGATCATGCGGCTATTTTAAGCCGATGCCGCCGCAGGTGCGATCAGCCGCGCAACAGCAGAAACGGCAGCAATACCAGCGACGCAACCACCAGCATCCCGATCAGCGTGGCGATCACGAACAGCGGACGCCTGCGCAGCAGCGCACCGAAGGTTTCGGCAGTGCCGGACGCGAGCGCTGCCTGGCGCTGTGCACGTGCGACCGTGCCGCGCCGGGCCTGGTACGCATCCATCACCGCCTTGGCGCGCGGGTAGTCGGCATCGTCGCTGAGCCAGATGCCACCAGCGGAGATGCCCCAATTGCTGGGCCGGGTTTCGTAGATCTGCACGAGATGCTCGCGCATCAGCGCCCGCACCTCGTCGGCTTCGTCATCGGGAACATTGCGCAGATTGAGCAGCAGCTTGGCCATGGGCGCGATGATACCGGGAGCCAGGTGCGATAATGGCGCACTTCCCTTGACGGACCATCCCATGCGCCTTCTGTTGACGCTTTGTGCCGCGCTGCTGCTCGCAAGCTGTGCGCCTGCCCTGCCGCCGTCCGGGGGCACCATCGCCACGTTCGAGCGGATCGACCGCAATGTCGGCTCCGGCGCAGAAGCCACACCCGGCGCGATGGTCACCGTGCACTACACCGGCTGGCTGTACGACGAAAAAGCCGCCGACAAGCATGGCAAGAAGTTCGATAGCTCGGTCGATCGCGCCGAGCCGTTCCAGTTCGTGCTGGGCGGCCACCAGGTGATCCGCGGTTGGGACGATGGCGTGGCCGGCATGCGCGTGGGCGGCAAGCGCACCCTGATGATTCCGCCGGAGTACGGCTACGGCGACAACGGTGCAGGCGGGGTGATTCCGCCCGGCGCGTCGCTGGTGTTCGATGTGGAATTGCTTGGCGTGCAGCCGCGCTGAGTGCCGTTGCAATGACGGACGTGAGCAAGCGACGGCTGGCGGTGATCGGCGGCGGGCCGGCTGGTTTGATGGCGGCCGAGGTGGCATGTGCGGCAGGTCTTGCGGTGGATCTGTACGAAGCCAAGGGATCGGTCGGTCGCAAGTTCCTGATCGCCGGCAAGGGCGGCTTGAACCTCACCCATTCCGATCCGATGCCGCTCTTTGCGCAGCGTTATCGTGAACGTACCGATGCTGTCGCATCCTGGTTGCAGCAGTTCGATGCGCAAGCGCTGCGCGCCTGGGCGCGTGATCTCGGGGTGGACACCTATGTCGGCAGCTCCGGACGGGTGTTCCCGATGGATCGCAAGGCGGCGCCGTTGTTGCGTGGCTGGGTGCGTCGACTCAAGGAACAAGGCGTCGCGTTTCATGTGCAGCATCGCTGGCTTGGGTTGAGCGATGACGGTACGTTGCGCTTCGACACACCAACCGGTGACATCCAGCGCGTTGCAGGCGCGGTGGTGTTGGCGCTCGGTGGCGGCAGTTGGCCGCAGCTTGGCTCGGATGGTCTGTGGCAAGCGCCACTGCAGCAACGCGGCATCGCGGTTGCGCCCTTGGTGCCGGCCAACTGCGGTTTCGACATCGACTGGAGCGCGCATTTTGTGCAGCGGCATGCCGGTGCGCCGCTCAAGCCGGTGGTGGCGCATTGGCATGATCGCCATGGCGTGCAACACGAACTGCAGGGCGAATGCGTGGCCACCGCCACCGGAATCGAAGGCAGCCTGATTTATGCGGTGGCTGCAGACTTGCGAGAGCAGATCGATGCGCAAGGCGTGGCCGAACTTGGCCTGGATCTGGTGCCGGGACGTTCCCTTGAGCGCGTGAGCGCCGAACTGGACAAGCCGCGCAAGGGACGGAGTTTTAGCGAGCATTTACGCCGACAGGTCGGCATCGACGGCGTCAAGGCCGCACTGCTGTACGAACACCTGGGCAAACAGGCCGGCGACGATCCTGTGCAGGTGGCACGCACGCTCAAGCAGTTACCGTTGCGCTTGCTCAGGCCGCGCCCGCTTGCCGAGGCGATCAGTTCGGCCGGCGGCGTGCGGCTGGAAGCGCTGGACGATGGGCTGATGGCGATCGCACAACCTGGCGTGTTTTGCGCCGGAGAAATGCTCGATTGGGAGGCACCGACCGGCGGCTATCTGCTGACCGCCTGCTTCGCCAGCGGATTACGTGCCGCACATGGCGCGGTGCACTGGCTGCAGCAGCAAGACGGGTGCGTTACAGACGATCGTTGACCGCTTCGCGCGGCCAGACCGATTTGACGTCGTAGATCACAGCGCCGGACTTGCCCAGCGCGGCAATGCGTTGCGCGTCGTAGTCGCGGTACTGTGCATGCGCCACCGCCAGCACCACTGCGTCGTAGGCGCCCTCGTCCGCTGCCTCGCACAGGTGCACGCCCGCATGCTGAAACGCCTCCGCCGGGTCTGCCCAGGGGTCGCAGGTATCGACCTGCACACCAGCGGCCTGCAGCAACTGCACCAATTCAAGCGCACGGCTATTGCGCAGGTCCGGGCAGTTCTCCTTGAACGTGGCGCCCAGCACCAGCACCCTCGCCTGCGCAAGTACCACACCGCGTGTGGCGAGCATGCCGCAGACACGCTCGGCCACGTGCCGACCCACGCGATTATTGACTTGCCGCGCGGTGTGAATCAGGTCCGGGTGATAGCCCATGCTTTCGGACTTGTGCATCAGGTAGTACGGGTCAACGCCGATGCAGTGACCACCGACCAGGCCAGGCCGGAACGGCAGGAAATTCCATTTGGTTCCTGCGGCTTCCAGCACATCCAGCGTATCGATGCCCAGCTTGTCGAAGATCAGCGCCAGCTCGTTGACCAGCGCGATATTGACGTCGCGCTGGATGTTTTCAACGACCTTCGCGGCCTCGGCCACGCGCATGGAAGCCGCCCGCCAGGTGCCGGCGGTGATGATGCTGGCGTACAACGCATCGACCGTATCGGCGGCAGCGGCGGTGGAGCCCGAGGTGATCTTGCGGATATCGCGCAGACGCCGTTGGCGGTCACCCGGATTGACCCGCTCGGGGCTGTAGCCGCAAAAAAAATCTTGGTTGAACCGCAGCCCGGACGCTGCTTCGAGCAAGGGCACGCAGACTTCTTCGGTGGTGCCCGGATAGACGGTGGATTCGTAGATCACCAAGTCGCCCGGCTTCAGGGCTGCAGCGATCAATGTCGTCGCGCTACGCAGCGGCTGCAGATCCGGTTGCTCGAAGCTGTCGATCGGCGTCGGCACGGTGACGATGAAGATGCTGCATGTCGCCAGATCGGCAGCGTTTGCGCTGTAGCGCAACTGTGTTGCAACGGCCAACTCGGTGTCGTCCAGCTCCAGCGTGGCATCGTGGCCCTCGCGCAACTGTCCGACCCGCTGCACATCGATATCGAAGCCCAGCGTGTCGCGCCGCTCACCGAATGCAACAGCCAGCGGCAGACCGACATAGCCCAGCCCGATGACGGCGATGCGTGACTGAAGCGGGGCGAGAAGCGTGGTGCTGGACATGCGGTTCCTTCGGTCGCGCGCGGTCGGTTACCGCGCAGCTGTGCGGCGGCAGCATAGCGCAGGCGGCAATCCAGCCGTCAGTGCAGCAACGCCCCCCCGCATGGAGATTCACAATCGGCGCGCAATCAGGCACGCTATCGCTATGCCCGGGTGGCGAAACTGGTAGACGCAAGGGACTTAAAATCCCTCAGCTGCAAGGCTATGCGGGTTCGATTCCCGCCCCGGGCACACGCTTCATCCATCTCCATTGGTTGGCACGAAGACGTTGGCACATGTCGCTAGGACAGCTAGGTCGGACTAAGTTGGAGACGTCGAGGATGTCCACGCGAGGCGACCAGCCCGATGACAGCCTGCAGTTCGCCATGTTGACAAGAGGCCTGCCTCCGGCCGGCGATCAAGGCATCGCTTCGATCGAGGCATTACGCGCGCGTTGGCAATATGCCCTGCCCTGCCTGGACGGCGGCAGATTGATCGTGCAGATGCTGGCATTCGAACTCGAGCAGTTTTCGCTCGAAGCATTTGGTATCTGCAACATCGCATGCCCTGACACGATTGCGCGTAGCGTTCGCAAACGCCAGGCCGAGTATTTCTTCGGCCGGCTGGCTGCGCGACAGGCCTTGCAGCATCAGGGATTGATCGCCGCCGGCACGTGTCCCGATATCGCCACCGGCAGCTCGCGCGAACCGTTATGGCCAGCGCAGGTGATCGGCAGCATCTCGCACACCAATCAGCTGGCCGCAGCGGCGGTTGCACCACTTGGCAGATGGCGCGGGATCGGCATCGACCTGGAGCACGTGGTCGGCGCTGACGCACGCGAGGCGTTGTTGAGCACTGTCGTGGATAGCTCGGAGCTGGTGTTGCTGCAGTCGATCTGCGCGTCCACCAACGTGCCGCTGGAAGTGTTGCTGACCATCGTCTTCTCTGCCAAGGAGAGTCTGTTCAAGGCGAGTTTTTCTGCAGTAGGCCGCTACTTCGATTTTTCCTGTGCGCACCTGGTGGCACTGGATCCCATTGCGGGAGTCGTCCGTTTTCAGCTCAGCGAGCAGCTCTGCCCGGATCTACCGAGCGGGCATCTGTGCGATATCAGTTTCGGTTTTGTCGATTCGCAGACGGTGATCACCTATCGAGTCTGGTGAGTCTGGCCGAAGAACGTCGAGCCACAGGCGCGGGAACAGAGTGCCTGCACAAATCCGACGCAACAAAAAAGGGCCGTGAGGCCCTTTTGAGTGATCAACTGAATCGTCAAATTCAGTCGTTCTGATTTGGAGCGGGAAACGAGATGCTCGCTCCCGACCTAACTCCTTGATCCATAAGAGGTTTGTCAGACACCCCTCCTTTGGAAGACCTCTATTATGTACTACTTTTGCGAGACTGGCCAACTCACCAGATCAAATCTATTCGACGCACCCCGCCTCGGGCTCAAATTCACTACAAGCTGAGGCCTCGTGCCTCACTTCTCATTACATAGATAGCTGCGGAGCGCGCTGCTGATCCTGCGTACGTTGCTGATCCGTGGCCTGCAGCTCCAGTGCGCGGCGTTGGTTGATCGACTCCAACTGGTCCAGCCTATCTTGGACGGGGCGCTGCGCCGCCTCCACGGTCGGCAAGTGTTCGCGCAAGGAGGCGGGAATCGCTGAAACCGCTGGGCAAGGGAGTCAATACTTTGTTATTCATGCGCGTTGCCCGGTACCGATTCGTGGCTTAAGACAAGGATTTGCACCTAAAGGCAATCTGATGCTCAACGAAACGCTTGTTCAGGCGTGACGCTGTTGGTCACCGAAGACAAGAAGGTCAACTCGCAATGTTCCATCCCAAGCCATAGATCGCTCACAACTCTGCCACAGTTCACCGCCGATGATCGATTTCAATCCCGCGACCTTCGAACTCCATTTCCGAGCTTTGGTGGCCCATCCCGACTCGGATCTCGAACTGGACGAGCTTGACGATGCGCTCCAGCAGGCAACGGTTGAATCCGAGGACGCGAGAGCCTGCGCGTACATTACCGTCGAAGTGCTATCAAGCGAAAACCGTCCAGAGGCCTTGGCCTACGCTTTAAACACTGCCGTGTGCGCAAGTTGCATGTCCGGGGACACCGAGCGCGTCAGGCGATACCTTGCACAACTCGTCGACTTGACCATTGTGGGCGGCGTCGACATGGCGGCGCTATCGGCTGCGGAGAACGTCGGCCGCCTGCTGCCGGGCAACGCCAAGGCCGACCACGTGCCCCACGTGCTCTACGAGGTAGTTCGGTTGTACGAGCAACTGGGGCAAATTGACAAGGCCATCAAGAACCTCATTGCCGCTGCGAACCTTTTCGCCGACTTCGGCGCATTCCAGCCGGCCTACCAGTCCCTGGGGCAAGCGGAGGAGTTGGCGCGCGATTACCGCTTGCTCCAGCCGTATGCGGATGCCATCGGTGCGCTTCACGCGATCTGCCTGCAGGAGGAGGACCACGTCTACGCCGAAAAGGTCTGGCCGACGCTGGTGCAAAAGTACGCCGAACTGGGAACGCCCGTGCCGGCACATCTGGCCGTCAATCGCGCAACGGCTCTGTTCCAGACCGGAGACCTTGCCGCGGCCCGGATAGCCTATGAGGATATCCTCGCAGCGATGTCGTCGCGCGATGCCGCGCGGCCCGCTGTGCTCATGAACCTGTCGGCATGCCTTCGCGACCTGGACGAGCCCGGTCTCGCCAGAGCGCGGATGTGCGATGCACGCACGCTGATGTTGTCGCTCGATAACGTTGATCCTGAGCATCGTCTGGAGATGGAGCTGATCGCATCACGGAATGCCATTGCCGGAGGCGATCCCGCCGAGGCCGTCGCATGCCTACAGCGTGCCGCTGCACATCTGGAGGCGGGGGTTGCCCTGGCCGAGAAGTTGCATTACCGGCGCGGATTCCGCGACCGCTATATCCGACGAATGGAACGGCTGCTCTCCGACCTCCCCGTCGCCGGTCGTGCCGCGGATGTCGTCGGCGTGATCGCCGCCACGCGCGCCAACCGCGTGTCGGATTGGCTGAACTTCCTAGAATGGGCGGCGGCCCTGGCTGCCAAGCTCGCCCCGCACGAGCGCGAAGAACTCGAGCGCTTGGTTGATCACCTCGCACACCATGGGTCGCCACACCTGATGGGCTATCACGAGAAGTACGACGATCCGATGTCGGCCATTGCGAAGCCCGATCCCTGGCGCGACATCGCCGAGTACGCGGACAGGGCGAGTGCCAGGCATGGCATCGGCCGGCCCTTTCAAAACGCGACGTCCGAGCGCAGCGTAGCCGTCATTGTGCAAAGGCTGAACGAAGGCTACGCCCTCCTCGTAAACCTGCTCACCGCCGACCATAAGCTGCTGCTGCTGCTCGGAGAACGGTATGTCCTGTGCACGTTGCCAGAGGTGCAGACCCGTGAGTTCTACGAGGCGCTGGCGCGGCACCGCCAAGACCCGGGCAAGGCAACCACAAAGGCGCTCGGCCAAACCATCGACGGTTACCAAACAGCGCTGCTGGACGCACTCGCCCCCGTGCTGGACGAACTAGCGGTGTCCAACTGCAAAGGTGTCATTTTCCTTCCAGATGGGATGGACTTGACGCCGATCAACCTAGTGATGGTGGGCGATCCGCGGATTCGGGCCCGAATGGCTGCTGGTGGATTCGATGTGCGCACCTGCATCGCGCTGTATCCCGCTCAGCGCGTTGCCAGTGCGCCCGATGCCTGCCTGGGCATTGTCGGAAGCGATTCCGACCTTCAATACGACCGCACGGACGTCGAGGAATTCTTCCGGGGCGCCGGCACAGCCGGGACTGTGCTGGAGAATCCGGGGTGGGATGCGTTCGCGGATCGGATGGCCTCGACGGATGCGCTTTTTCTGTCCCATCACGGCGTCTCCGTCGGCCTGTACACGGATCCGTTCTTCGCGGACATGGCAGGGCATGGCAAAAAGAGCGTCATGAGCCTGATGAAACTCCAGGGCGCGACCTTTCGGTGGCCCCATCGCCTCGCGGTTCTGGGCACCTGCCACAGCGGAAGCCTCGTCAACCGCAACCAGCAGCAGCGATTTCGCGCGCACGAATTGATGGGCTTTCCGGTCGTTTTCCTCCTGAATGGCCGCTCGGAAGCCCTGGCCGCGTCGTGGGCGATCATGGACCGATTCAACCTATTGTTCACTTCGCTCTTCGCACCAGGGCTGCGCGACGTTCATCCCTCGCAGGCCGCGAGTACCGCACTGGCCAAGCTCGTCGACCTCCCAGTCCAAGAGCTTGCGGCCCTGCTGCTTCGCGCATTACCAACGGGGACGCAACTCTCGCCGGGTTTGGTGTTGCAGATGGATACATTGCGGCAGCAGCCGTTTTGCTACGGCGCGTACCAGGTATATACCCTGCTGTAGTCTTCCAAAATTAGCATACTGCCCAACGACCGCTGCAAATGATGGATTGGAACGGTTCCTCGGCCCACACCTGTGTGACAACCATTCAAGTACTAATGGGAACTTCTGGCCCATACCAGGAAGATATAGGCCGATCACTGACACGATGTTTATGTTGCTGGGTTTGATCGTCGGCTTCGCTGGAGTACGCGCCTCACGTGCGGCTATTCCGGACTTCTGCAACAGTAGGCGACTCGATATGGCTTCCAAGACCGAGGAGCGACGTCAACGGTCATCTGACAAACGGCAATCAATGCTAACGGTAACAATGACCGGTGGCGCGTTGCGCTTCAATTCTAGGTTGCCCTTGTCCCTGGACTCCACCCCATAGGAATTGTCAGCCTCCCGTAAAATTGATCCAGCCATAACTAGAGGTCTCCGGCGCACTAGCCACCAAGGAGACCACCAATGCGCGAGAGCAAGTTCACCGAGAGCCAGATCGTCGCCACGCTGAAGCAGGTCGAGGGCGGTCGCCAGGTCAAGGATGTCTGTCGCGAGCTGGGCATTTCCGATGCGACGTACTACGTCTGGAAGTCCAAGTACGGCGGCATGGAGGCCGCTGACGTGCAACGCCTCCGCGACCTGGAGACTGAGCACAACAAGCTCAAACGCATGTACGCCGATCTCGCGATGGAAAACCATGCATTGAAGGATGTCATCGCAAAAAAGCTGTAGACCCGGCGCATAAGCGCCCGCTTCTTGCTTGGCTCATCGAGCAGCATGGCTGGAGCGAGCGCCGGGCTTGTGCGGTGGTTGGCGTGGCTTGCTCGACAGCACGTTATCGGCGCCGTCCCGATCGGGATGAGGAGGTTATTGCGCTGTTGTCCGAGTTGGCCGAGCGTTTTCCCGAGCACGGATTTGGAAAGCTTTTTCAGATCATCCGTCGTCGCGGACATCTGTGGAATCACAAGAGGGTCTGGCGCGTGTACTGCTTGATGAAACTCAATCAACGTCGCCGCAGCAAGCGCCGGGTAACGACGCGTCATTCACATGATCGACCCAATGCTGGATGGTCGATCGATTTCATGTCCGATGCGCTGTGGGATGGTCGGCGTTTCCGCACGTTCAATGTCATCGACGATTTCAGTCGGGAAGCGTTGGCCATCGAAGTCGACCTCAACCTCCCGGCTGCTCGAGTCATCCGCACGTTGGAACGTATCGCGGCGTGGCGCGGCTATCCGAGCAAACTTCGTCTGGACAATGGCCCGGAATTTGTCGCTTTGGCCATGGCCGAGTGGGCTGAGCGCAAAGGCATCGCATTGGATTTCATCGAGCCGGGACGGCCGATGCAAAACGGTTTCATCGAACGCTTCAACGGCAGCTACCGGCACGGCGTGCTGGACATGTATCTCTTCCGCACCCTGAGCGAGGTCCGCGAACAGCCCGAGCACTGGCTGGCCGACTACAACCAACAGATACCGCACGGCAGCCTGGGCGGGCTAACGCCCGCCGAGTTCCGCGATCAACATCAACCGCAGACCTCTAGTTTTAGCTGGCATTGAATTGCGGGGAGTCGACAAGATCACCACCTGTGTGCCCCGTCGCTGCAACTCCTGGATCAGCCAATTTGCATCGAAGGCCTTGTCAGCCAGCAATGCATCCAAGCGCACGTCCGCGATCAACGCCTTCACCCCGGTGATGTCGTTGCGCTGCCCGGGCATCAGGATGAACTTCACCAAATTGCCCAACGCATTCGTCAAGGGCAGAATCTTCGTGGTCAGCCCCCCGCGTGAACGACCAATGGCTTGGCCCGAAGTCCCCCTTTTGCACCCTGGCCATGTCGATGCACTTTCACAATGGTGGCATCCACCATCTCATATTCCATATCCGGCTGCTCACTCACCGCATCAAACAGAGCTTGGAATACATCCGCCTTGACCCAGTCCCGAAAGCGCTTGAACACCGTGTTCCACTTTCCGAACTCCTCAGGCAGGTCTCTCCACGGACTGCACGTTCGGGCAATCCACAGCACCGCTTCCACGAAACGCCGTTTGTCCGTTCCACTGCGATCTGGATCGCTTGCTTTGCCTAGGCAATTGGGCTCCATCTTTGCCCACTGCGCGCCTGCTAATACCCATCGGATGTCATCTTCCGATTGCATCACATCTTTCCACGCAATTGATTTGATTCTCAACAACTCCTAGGCAATTTCAATATAAATCATTTCCGCCTGAAGTACTCAAGCCCTCCTTCTATTCCTTCAATTAAACAACCCAAAACACTTCTAAAGCTTGACTCAGAGTCAATCAATATTGATTTTTTTGTTTTTGCAAGAAAAACACTATCAACAAAGAAAAATAATGTTTCACCATCATCACTGATGAAGCCATTGCTATTGTCGACAGCAATAATTGGGCCTATCTCCCAGCGCCGCTCCAAAGGGCATAACTCAAGACGCCCCTCAATTGATTTGATTTTTAAATTCTCACCAAGGCTGTCGAAGTCCATTTCCAATATATCCCGCAAAAACCCATCCTTCAAAAAAATTGACTTATAGCTGCTAATTTCAAAAAAGGAATAAATTCTCCGTTCTTGAGGATCTGGAAACTCTTCTATCCTACGCATAATTCTAGGAATAGAGTTGTGCTTAAGATAGTTATTTATATCAAGGTAAATATTATATCTTACACCAGTGTTAGACGATGGATTGCAGTACAGGAATCTCATGCAATGATGATACTCAGATATCTTATCATCAAAAATGAAACAATTATTAACTTGATCGAATTTAAGCTCAATTCTTTTATTTTTCAGAACTCCGTATGCGTTGAGTGTTGTTGAGATGGCATCCGCCACATAGCCAGTCCAATAGTCATGTAAATTAACTTGACCAATATCCATTCCGCATGAAGCAGACAGTCGTTCTTCAAATTTTCGCCTGAAGAGATCTAATGATAGAATATCCTTTTCTTCTTTCTCTAGAGTGCTATTTTCTATCAAATATTTTTTTCCGATGAGGCGGTACTGAACTCTTGTTATTTTTTCAAAATCAACTCCAATATTTATCATGCAATAAATGCAATAGTAGTCTATCAGCGTCGCCATTGAGTTCAAGAGGGCGTCATTTAGAGCTTGATCCAGGATTTCCACCTCCTTATCGGAGCTGGAGTTTCTGAACTTTAAAAAATTATCTAAGCATACCTCATGAGTTGATTTTTTTTGACTGGCGAGGGCATAGATGCTTTTTATCTTTTGCAAGACATCTGCCTCCACATTTTTCGCCAAAAAATCTCTTTCCATTACTCGCTCCTTATTTTTAATTTATCACGACATCCCCCCGCCCTGAGTAGCGGCCTGGTTTAGAGTCCAGGGCTGATGATATCGGTGTTTGCCAGATGTTGGGCATACGCAGCCGGTGTCAT
>NZ_JACIFI010000019.1 GCF_014197275.1 Xanthomonas sp. 3075
CTCTCGACACCTAAACTGCCAGAATCCGAACAGATAAGGCTCTTACGCGGCATCCATGCCGCGTAAGGTCCCGCGACGGTGGGCGGGCAAGGACCCGTCGAGATGGTCGTTTTGCATGGTGTAAGCAAGGCACGAGATCCGCGTTCGGATAACGGCGCTTTTTGTCATCTTTCCAACGCAAGCCGATCAACGGCCAAGCTTGTAATAAAGCAACCGGTTAACTCTGCTTGTAAGAAAGCAACCGATTAACTCTCTGGTGCGGTGTCCTCACCGAGTGCGGGACCGTGTGGCGGCAGGGATGCCGCCACCGAGCCCCCAGGGACGGGTTCACGGCGTGTCAGGCGAGCAGTGAGGGCACCGCGCCCTCGACTCAGTAAGCGTTTGAGTGCACTAAACAACTTCACGACCGGAACTACGGTGGCAATCAAGCCGTTGGTCGAAGGTTCGGCGCGCTCAGCGCAGCGCCTTGATGGTCAGGTCCAGCGTGTCCTGGCCCTTTTCTTTCTGCAGCAGACGCGCTGGCACCGGCAGGTCCTTGACCACCCAGGCGATCAGTTCCTTGTCGCCGTCCACGCGCGACACCTTGGTCGCCTGTTCCTGCTTGCCGTTGACGGTGATGGTTTCCTTGCCGACCACCTTGTAGGTCATCGGCTTGATGCGGCCTTCGTCGACCATGCGGTAGTTCAGCGGCTTGCCGGCGGCCAGGTCGCGGGTGATCGCCAGGTTGATCAGCAGCGCATCCATGTCGCCCGGCTGCAACGTCACCGGGCCACGGCGGTCCGGCTTGATGTCGCCGCCCCAGGTCGCCTGGTTGGTTTTCCAGTCGTAATTGGCGGTGATATTGCGGCGCTTGACCATCATCGACGAGGTGTCGTTGCTGCTGACCGGACGCAGACGGCCGTTGTTCTCCTCGAACACGGTGCTCTGGGTCAGGTTGGCCAGCTGGTTCTGGATGGTCAGCGTGTAACGCCATTCATTGGCGCCGGCCGCGGCCAGGGTCATGGTGCCGTTGGCCTGCATGCCCATGTAGTTGGCCGAATAGTCGGCCTGGAACGGCTGCATGGCAAAGGCAGGCAGGCTGGCCGCCGTCAATGCGGCGGCGGCAATCAGCGAAAACGTACGGGAAACGGTGTTCATGGCTCAGGCTCCTTGGTATTCGACCAGGCGCAGATCGACCTGATCCTCACCTTTGTCACGTTGCAGGATGCGCACCGGCGTGGGAACGCCGTTGGCAATCCACAGGATGGTTTCGTTGTCGCCGCTGTTGACCCGATACACGCGCAGCGCGTCGTAGCTCAGGTCGCCCACCTGCACCACCTCGGTGGCGTCTGCGGCGCGGTAATCGTATTGGCGCACCCGGCCGACATCGACGTAGCGATAGCTCAGGCTGCGTCCGGGTTGCGCGTCGCGCATCAGCGACAGATTCAGCGACAGCGCGCTCTGGTCGCCACGCTGCAGCGGAATCGGTTGCAGGCGTTCCTTCTTCAGGTCGCCGTCCCACTGCGCAGTGCCGGCCTGCCAGTTGTAGACGCCGGTGACCTTCTTGCCGAAGAACATCGCCTTGCGCACGGTGCTCTGGCTCAATGGCACGTAGGTGTCGCCATCGACGCGGAATACCGTGCTCTGTTCCAGGTTCAGGCCCAGGATGCTGGCAAACCCTTTGCGGCCGCGGACCGACATGTCGATGCGCCATTGAGTGCCGTCGCCCTGACTGACCTGCATGGTGGCATCGCCCGCTTCCTTGCCGCGATAGAACGCCTGATAGGTCGCCACGAAGGGCTGCAGCGGCGGTGGCGTCCAGGTACTTGCAGGCAGGGCAGCTGCAGATGCCGGCGCCGCCGGCGGCGCTGCAACCGGAGCAGGAGCCGAAGCCGCTGGCGCAGGCACGACAGGAGCCTGTTGCGCACGGCCGGTACCTGCTTGAGCGAGTAGGGCAGTGGTCAATAGCGCGGTGGCGATCGGGATGACGTTCATGCGCTGAGATCGAGGCACGGGGGCCGCAAGGATGTCCGAGGCAGGATGAGGGAGGCGTATCCGCATTCAGGCGAGTGCGGTGTCAGCGGACTCTAGACGCAGTGGCGTAAACAGGCACTGACCGTCGAGGTGGACCGTGTCGCCCTGCACCGCGAGGCGTCCACTGCAGAGCAGCTCCAGCGTGGCCAGCAGCAGCGGATGCTCGCGTGCCAGGACGCGTGCGGCCAGCTGGTCGGCCGTGTCGTTGGGCAGCACCGGCACGCGCGCCTGCGCGATCACCGTGCCGGCGTCCAGCTCCGGCACCACCAGATGCACGCTGGCGCCATGTTCGGTATCGCCGGCGTCCAGTGCGCGGGCATGGGTATGCAGGCCACGGTACTTGGGTAGCAGCGAAGGATGAATATTGAGCATGCGCCCGGCAAAGCGTCGCACCAGCGGCTCGCCCAGGATGCGCATGTAGCCGGCGCAGACCACCCAGTCCGGCTGCGCGGCGGCGATCGCATCGCCCAGCGCGGCATCGAAGGCTGCGCGGTCGGCGAACGCGCGCGGGCTGGCGCTCCAGCGCCGCGCCTGGTCCACCTTCTGCAAGGCTGACGCCTGCGGGCGATCGGAAAACACCCCGACCACCTCGGCCTGCAGCCGGCCGCTGGCAACGGCATCGAGAATGGCCTGCAGGTTGCTGCCGCGACCGGAGGCCAGGACGGCCAGGCGCAGGCTCATTCGGTGGGATTCGCTGCTGTCATGGGGCAATCGAGGTCATGCTGCGGTGGCGGTGGGAGCGAACAACGCCTTGACCTGCGGGCGCAGCAGCACCACCAGCGTAAAGACGCCGACGACGGTGCCGAATGGCATGAAGGAGCAGGAAATGCCAGCCACGATCAGGCACAGCAGATGCCGCCTGCGTTGGGCGATACAGCGGCCGGCATAGACCATGAAGCCTGCCAGCGTCATGCCGCAGACAATGAACACGCCTGCGAACACCACGAAGAACCAGCCGAACAGCCGCTCGTCCATCTGCGACGTCCCGGAACCGCTGGCTTGGGTCGGCATGTGGCCGGTGACCATGGCGATGCCCAGGAACAGATGCACCAGCGGAAACAGGGAAAAGAGCGCGGTGATGCCGGCCAGCACGTAATGGAAGATCGACAGCAGCTTGAGCTGCTGCAGGTCTTCGGCACTGGCCGCTGCGGTTGTAGCGAGTGGGGAAGCGTCCATGCAGGTCTCCTTGGCGGACTGGTCAGCCGATCCGCACGCGCTCGTCGCCCTGCGCCGGCACCACCTGGCCGATGCGCCAATGCGCCAGCGACTGGGCACCCAGCGCCTGCTCCAGCGCGGCAGCCTGTTCGGGCGCGGCGATCAGCACGAAGCCGATGCCGCAGTTGAAGGTGCGCCACATTTCCACATCGGCCACCGCGCCTTCGCGCTGTAGCCAGGCAAACACCGGCGGCAACGTCCAGGCCTTGGCGTCGATGTCCAGACCCAGGCCGTCGGGAATCACGCGGATGATGTTTTCGGTCAGGCCGCCGCCAGTGATGTGCGCCATGGCGTGGATGGTGTCGCCATGCGATTTGAGCAGCGCCAGGATCGGCTTGACGTACAGCGCGGTCGGCGCCATCAGCGCGTCGATCAGCTTGACGCCGTCCTCCAGCACCAATTCCGCCGGGGCCCCGGCGCGTTCGTAGATCTTGCGGATCAGCGAGTAGCCGTTGGAATGCGGTCCGGACGAGGCGATGCCGATCAGCACGTCGCCTGCGCGCACCTGCGCGCCATCCAGCAGCTGCGATTTTTCCACTGCGCCGACGGTGAAGCCGGCCAGGTCGTACTCGCCCGGCGGATACATGTCGGGCATCTCGGCGGTTTCGCCGCCGATCAGGGCGCAACCGGACAGTTCGCAGCCGCGCGCGATGCCGCCGACCACCGCTGCAGCGGTGTCCACATCCAGCTTGCCGGTGGCGAAGTAGTCGAGAAAGAACAGCGGCTCGGCGCCCTGCACCAGGACGTCGTTGACACACATGCCGACCAGGTCGATGCCGATGGTGTCGTGCCGGCCCAGCTGCTGCGCCAGCTTGAGCTTGGTGCCCACGCCGTCGGTGCCGGACACCAGCACCGGCTCCTTGTACTTGCCCGACAGATCGAACAGCGCACCAAAACCGCCCAGGCCGCCCATTACCTCCGGCCGGAAGCTGCGCTTGACCAGCGGCTTGATGCGTTCGACCAATGCATTGCCGGCATCGATGTCGACACCTGCCTCACGGTAGGTCATGGGCGAGGGGGTGGAAGGCGTTGGGCTGGTCACGGGCGGGGGGCTCGGCAGTAAAGGCGGCGATTTTAGCAGCCACGTTGGCGCTGGCGCCCCATTCGGGCAACAATTCACCCGGATACGCTTAAGTCATGGAACCGTCGATGCGCTGCAGTCTCGCTTTCTTTCTCGCCCTGGTGGTCGCCGTGCCTGTCCTGCCGGCCTTCGCGCAGGCCGATCTGCGCACCGAAGGCGATGTCGCCAAGGCGCAAAGTGCCTACGATGCCGAGGTGCCGGTCAACAGCCAGGGCGAGTCCGATCGCCCCGGCGCCCTGGCGCGCGCGCTGGGTGCGGTGCTGGGCAAGGTCTCCGGCGATCGCAGCGTGATGAGCCGTCCGGGGGTGTCGCAGGCGCTGCGCAATGCGCCCAGCTACGTCGAAAACTACGATTACCGCCAGGATCAAGGCACCTCGCGTACGGGTGCGCCGACCTTCCGCACCACGCTGGTCGCGCGCTTCCGGCAATCGGATGTGGACGGCCTGATCGCCGCATTGGGCCTGCCGGTGTGGCCGCTGCCGCGTCCCAAGCCGGTGTTGTGGCTGGCCATCGACGATGGCAGCGGCCCGCGCCTGGTCGGGGTGGCGCAGGCCAATGCCGCGCGCAGCGTCCTGGACCGGGCCATCGAGCGCGGCTACCGGCTCGGTCTGCCGGGCGGTGCGGCCGCCGAGCAGGCGCTGGCTGGCGCGATCTGGCGCAAGGACACCGCTGCGGTGTCGCGCGCGTCGGCCAAGTACAGCCCGCCGATGCAGTTGATCGGCAAACTCTACCGTAACGATGCCGGCTGGACCGCCGATTGGGTGTTCGTCGACAACGGCAATGTGCTGTCCAGCTGGACCAGCAGCGACGGCGACGCGCGCCGCGCGATGGCTGCCGGCGCCGACGGTGCGGCCGATGCGCTGGTCAAGCGCTACGCCAAGCGGGTGGACTCGGGTGTGCCCGGTGTCTATCGCGTGGTGATTACCGGACTCGCCAGCGCCGACGATTACCTGCGGGTGTCGGCTGCGCTGCAGGGCGTGTCGGTGGTGCGCAGCATCCGCCCGGTTAGCGCCAATGGCGACCGCATGGAAATGGATCTGGAACTGCTCACGGGCATTTCCGGGCTCAACCGTATGCTCGGCGACAACAGCCCGTTGGTGCCGGTGTCGGTACCGACCGAGGGCCCGATCATTCTCGATAACGAGCACGCCGAGTACCGCCTGAAATGACTTTGACTCCCGAAGCCGAGATTGCCCAGTTCCTGCGCCGCCTGAAATGGGTGGCGGTGATTATCGGCGTGTTGTGGGTGGTATCGCTGCTGTCCCCGATCCTGACGCCGTTCGTGCTGGCACTGTTGCTGGCCTGGCTGGGCGACCCGCTGGTGGATCGCATCGAGCGTGCCGGGCGTTCGCGCAACATGGCGGTGACGCTGGTCTTCGTGCTGGCGCTGCTGCTGTTCGTGCTGGCGCTGATGATCCTGGTGCCGATGATCGAGCGCCAGATCATGACCTTGATCGAGGCGTTGCCGCAGATGCGGACCTGGGCGATCAGTACCGCCATCCCGTGGCTGGAAGCCAAGACCGGTGTGGAGCTGATGGGCTGGCTGGACCCGGAGCGGCTGATCGACTGGATCCGCAGTCATTGGGAACAGGCCGGCGGCGCCGCCAAGACCTTCTTCGGGTACGTGCAGCGCTCGGGCTTTGCGATGGTCACCTGGGTCATCAACCTGGCGCTGCTGCCGATCCTGGCGTTCTATTTCCTGCGCGATTGGGACCGCCTGGTCGAGCGGGTGGCGGCGGTGATCCCGCGCGCCTACATCGGCACCGTGAGCCGGCTGGCGCAGGAATCCAACGACGTGCTCGGCGGCTTCATCCGCGGTCAGTTCCTGGTGATGCTGGCGTTGGGGGCGATCTATGCCACCGGCCTGTCCATCATCGGGCTCAATCTGGGCTTGTTGATCGGGATCATTGCCGGCCTCATCAGCTTCATTCCGTATCTGGGGGCGACCACCGGCATCGTGCTCGCCTTGCTGGCGGCGGTCGTCCAGGCACAGGGCCTGGATCTGAAGCTGCTGATCGGCGTCGGGGTGGTGTTTACGGTCGGCCAGTTGCTGGAAAGCTACGTGCTGACCCCGCGCATCGTCGGCGACAAGATCGGGCTGCATCCGGTGGCGGTGATCTTCGCAGTGATGGCCGGTGGGCAGTTGTTCGGCTTTCTGGGCATGTTGCTGGCGTTGCCGGTGGCGGCGGTGGCCAACGTGCTGCTGCGCTACGCGCATGAGCAGTACACCCGCAGCGATCTGTATGCGGGCGAACGTTCCGGCATCGTGTTGCAGTCCAATGATGAGCGCAGCGCGGCGATCGTCGATGCCGGCAAGGACGCAGAGCGGTCGTGAGCGTTCCGCAGTTGCCGCTGGCGTTGCGTTCGCCTCCCGATCAGCGTTTCGATAGCTACATCGCCGCCCCCGACGGCCTGATTGCACAACTGCAGGCGCTGGCCGCCGGGCAGGTGAGCGACTGGTTGTATCTGTCCGGCCCGGCCGGTACCGGCAAGACGCATCTGGCCTTGTCGTTGTGCGCGATGGCCGAGCAGGCCGGACGCGCCCCGGCGTATCTGCCGCTGCAGGCCGCCGCCGGCCGGCTGCGCGATGCGCTCGAAGCATTGGAAGGGCGCAGCCTGGTTGCCCTGGACGGTGTGGACAGCATCGCCGGACAGCGCGAGGACGAGGTGGCGCTGTTCGATTTCCATAACCGCGCACGCGCTGCCGGTACCACGCTGCTGTATACCGCGCGCCAGATGCCCGATGGGCTGGCATTGGTGCTGCCGGACCTGCGTTCGCGGCTGTCGCAGTGCATCCGTATCAGCCTGCCGGTGCTCGACGACGCCGCGCGCGCTGCGGTGCTGCGTGACCGTGCGCAACGGCGCGGACTGGCGTTGGACGAAGCCGCAATCGATTGGCTGCTGATCCATAGCGAGCGCGAACTGGCCGGACTGGTGTCGTTGCTGGATCGGCTGGATCGCGAATCGCTGGCCGCCAAGCGCCGCATCACAGTGCCGTTCTTGCGGCGGGTGCTGGAGGATCGCGGGGCTTGCAGCGGCTAACAGCATGACGGTGCTCACCCGCTAGGCGGGCGCGGCCGGGGTTGTGGTTTGCATCAGCGCGACCAGGTTGCTAGGTGCGATGTCCTCACCGTTTGCGGGACCGGTGGCGGCCTCCATTCCGCGCGGTGGTCCGATGAACCACGGTGATCAGCTCTTTTCGATCCGAGCGATCTCACTGTCATTCCCGACATCGCGCGACTGGTCAACGAAGGCGAGTGGCCAACACTTCGCTGTCATCGAGACAGACTTCGAGAGGTCTTGTTGACCACTCTTGATTGCGGGCGTTGCAGCAGCATGGTTGCGATCAATCGCGGTCGCGCAGCAATTGTGCATCCAGTTCCGCCAACCGCTGCGGCGTGCCGACATCGGTCCAGCGCCCTGGGTGGTGGACACCATCGATCAAGCCGGCGGCCATCTGCGCGCGCAGGATCGGCGCCAGCGCAAATCGCGGCGGCGTGCGGTGCTGCTCTGGCAGCTGGCCTATCACCGATTGCCAATCGCGCAGCAGCGCAGGCCGATACATGCCGATGCCGGCGTAAGTGTGGGTTGCGGGCAGATCGGCGCGCACCTTGCCATCTGCCTCCAATACAAAATCCGCACGCGCCGCATACGCAGGTGGATCGACCAGCACCAGCTGCGCCAGACCTGATGGCGCGTCGCAAAGACGCGCGAAGTCAAAATCGGTCCAGATATCGCCGTTGACCAGCAAGAACGGCGCATCGCCCAGCAACGGCAGCGCATGCAGCATGCCGCCGCCGGTTTCCAGCGGCGTGGCGCCCTCGAAGGAATAGGTCAGCCGCAGCCCGAACGCATTGCCATCCCCCAGCACCTGCGGAAACTGCTCGGCCAACCACGAGGTGTTGATGACCACCTCGTCCACACCCAGTGCGGCCAGCTTGCGCAGATGCCAGACGATCAGCGGCGTGCCGCCGACCGACAACAATGGCTTGGGCGTGCGTTCGGTCAACGGACGCATGCGCTCGCCAAACCCGGCCGCGAAGATCAGCGCCTTCATGCACCGGCCTGCATGGCGCGCGCCGTCAAGGCAGGTTTGACCAGGTCATCCAGCAAGTGGGTCAACGGTGCCAGTTCGGCATAGCGTGGCAACACCTCATCCAGATAGGCAATGAAGCGTGGCACGTTATCCAGATACCAATGCTTGCCATCGCGATGGCTCAGCCGCGAGAAAATGCCGAGATTCTTCAGGTGCCGCTGCACGCCCATCCAGTCCGCATCGCGTAGAAACTGCGCCAGCGGCGGTACCGGCAATCCGGCTGCTGCGGCACGGGCGTGATAGCGCTCCAGCCAAGCATCCACCCGTGCCAGCGGCCAGCTCACCGAGGTGTCCTTGAACAGACTGACCGGGTCGTAGCCGATCGGGCCGATCACGCAGTCCTGGAAATCCAAAACCGCCGGCCCATCGCGCACCGGCATCAGGTTGCGTGGCATGAAATCGCGATGGGTGAACACGCGCGGCTGCGCCAGTGCGTTGTCCATCAAGCGGCGCTGCACCAGTTGCAGTTGTTCGGCGTGCGCGCAGTCCAGTTGCAGGCCAAGATGGCGACCGAGAAACCATTCTTCGAACAGGCCGGCATCGCGCTGCAACAGCGCCTCGCCGAACATGCCGCTATCGGCAGGCGGAGGAATGCGCTGCAGCAACAGCAACTGGTCGATCGCACCGTCCAGCAACGCGTCGGCATTGGCATCGGTCAGGACCTGCGCCAGCGTCGGCACGCCGAGGTCTTCCAACAGCAGAAAACCCGTTTCCAGGTCCTGTGCAAGCACCTGCGGCACCCGCACGCCGTGCTCGCTCAGCAGCGCGTGCATACGCAACCACGGCGCAACGTTCTCCAGGTCCGGTGGCGCATCCATCAGGATGCGATCCACACCGCACCCATGGGTGCGCCAATAACTGCGAAACCCTGCATCGACAGACGCGCGTTGCAGTGTTGCCTGCGCATCGTTGAGGGCGTGCTGCGCCCACTGCAGGCGCAGCGCTTCGCGCGTGGTATCGGAAGGCAACGATGAGGTCATCGGTCGACGGTGCGTAGGGAGATGGGGTGCAGCATCAGAACGGCGAGCAGGCGATCAACGCTTGCTGCCGCTGGACAGCCGCAGCAGCGCGAGGATGGCAATTGCGCCAAGCAGCGCGCCCAGGAAACCGGCCGGTTGCCCGGCGTGGTACCAGCCCATGTAGCGGCCGAACCAGCTGGCGACCACTGCACCGGCGATGCCCAGCACGATGGTCAACAGGCAGCCCAGGCGTTGCGTGCCGGGCGTGATGAAGCGGGCCAACAGCCCGACCACGAAACCGACCAGGATGATGTAAAGCCAGCTTTCGCTACCGAAGAGATTGTTCATCGCAGGCACTGAGGCAAATGGGATCGGCAGACTAGCACTCGCGGCTGCTGCACCCCTATGTGCAGCGGTGTTGGCCACACTGGCGTTCGGGATACAGCTAGCTTGCGCTGCAGTCTGATCGCAGTGCCGGTGTGGGCCGCCCGGCATGCGCCGAACGGCGTACCGACACCAGCGCGACTCAGCAGCAACCATGCCCGCCATGTCGGGTACCGCTGTCGGCGGCCACCGGCGAGCCGCTGGTCTCGCCACGCAGACAGGCAGCGTGATGCTCGGCGAGCACCTTGGACACGCAGGCGGTCACCCGCTTGCCCATCGGGATGTGCAGGAACTCGTTGGGGCCGTGCGCATTGGAATGCGGGCCGAGCACGCCGGTAATCATGAACTGCGCGCCGGGGAACTTCTCGCCCAGCATGCCCATGAACGGAATCGAGCCGCCTTCGCCCATATACATCGCCGGTTTGTCGAAGAACGCCAGGCTGGCATCGTCGATGGCTTTTTCCAGCCACGGCGCCATCGCCGGCGCATTCCAGCCGGAGGAGGCCTTTTCCAGCTCCAGCGTCACCTGCGCGCCGTTGGGCGGGTCGCGCAGCAAGGCGTCTTTCAGCAGCTCGCCGCAGGCCTTGCCGTCGGCAGTGGGCGGCAGCCGCAGCGACAGCTTCACTGCGGTCTGCGGACGCAGCACATTGCCGGCCGAGGCCAGCGGCGGCATGCCGTCCACGCCGGTGATCGACAGCGCCGGGCGCCAAGTGCGGTTCAACACCAGCTCGGTGAGGTCGTCATGCATCGGCACCAGGCCATCGACCATCGGGAATTTGTCGAAGATGGCGGTATCCAGCGTCGCCGCTGCTGCCTTGGCCTGGATCAGCCGCTCGGCCGGCACGTTCACATGCAGGCCTTCCAGCAGGATGCGGCCCGTGGCCTCGTCTTCGATCCGAGACAACAATTGCCGCAGCAGCCGGAAGCTGGACGGCACCACACCGGAGGCATCGCCAGAATGCACGCCTTCCTCCAGCACCTTCACGCTCAGGTTGCCACCGGTCAGCCCACGCAGTGAGGTGGTGCACCACAACTGCTCATAGTTGCCGCAGCCCGAGTCCAGGCACACCACCAGCGATGGCTTGCCGATGCGTTCGGCCAGATGGTCCACATAGGCGGGCAGGTCGTAGCTACCGGATTCTTCGCAGGCTTCGATCAGCACCACGCAGCGCGCATGCGGCAGATTCTGGGTGCGCAGCGCCATCACCGCCGCCAGCGAGCCGAAAATCGCATAGCCGTCGTCCGCACCGCCGCGACCGTAGAGCTTGTCGTCGCGCAGCACCGGCTCCCAGGGGCCCAGATCGGCGTCCCAGCCGGTCATCTCCGGCTGTTTGTCCAGGTGGCCGTACAGCAGCACGGTGTCGTCGCCCGACTCCGCGCCGGTGGCCGGGATCTCGATGAAGATCAGCGGCGTGCGGCCGTCCAGGCGCACCACCTCGACCTGCATCCCCTCGATGGCCTGGGCGCGCGCCCAGGTTTCCATCAGGGTGACGGCCTGCTCCATATAGCCATGGGCCACCCAATCGGCGTCGAACATCGGCGACTTGTTGGGGATACGGATGTAATCGACCAGCTGGGGGACGATCTCGCGGTCCCAGGTATCGCTGATGAATTGGTCGATCTTGACGCTGTCCATGAAGGCTCCGAATGCGTGACGTAATGAAACATTCTACGCCCGCCCCAGGGGGTAGGTATTTCCCTACAGAGCGGCGCGCAGTTCACCTGCTGTGTGAAAAGTTTGCTGGCGATAGGATTGCTGCATGTGGCGCGGGACACTGGCTCCGCCGGCAGGAATGCTGGCTAGGACCATCACCCAAGCCACAAGGAGCGTTGCAATGAAGTCATTTACCGTAGTCCTGAAGTCCCTGCTACTGGCGTTGCTGTTGTCCTCGAACGCGTATGCGCTCGACAAGGTCGATATCAACACCGCGTCTGCTGAGGAATTGGACAAGGTGCTGACGAATGTCGGGCGATCAAAAGCCGAGGCAATCGTCGAGCACCGTCAGGCAAACGGTCCCTTCAAAAGTGCCGAGGAACTGGCACTGGTCAAGGGCATCGGACTCAAGACGGTCGAACGGAATCGTGACCTGATCGAAGTGGGAGCCACGATGGCTCCTGCCAAGAAGGCTGCCAAGGGGGCGGCGGTGAAACCGGTGGGGCGGCGTTAACGGGAAGGGATCCGAGATACGGTTCGACGCGAGGATGCGTGGCCGCAACCTAACTGGACAGGACGTCTGGGGGATGGCTGGAAGCCGACAAGGATGTGGAATCGCCCGGTGTTGCACTTGGATGTGCAGCCGGGCGTTTTTCGTTTGGACGCGCGTGCGTTGCGAGCGCACGACAGCGGAGGCGACTGCGGGAAAGCGCCAGTCGCATGAGACGTCAGTCATCCTGAAGCGTCAGTTCCGGCTCCAAAGGTGAGGCGCAACATGACGGTCCGAGCGCAAGGCGTGGGGCACAATGCGCCAATGCAGCTGACAGACCTGAGCAGCCGGGTGATTCCGGCCACCGACTACCGGCGCGAGCGATGGCGCAATCAATTGGGCTGGACGCGCGAGATCCTGCGTCTCGGCGATGCCGATGCATGGGCGTTGCGCTTGTCGATCGCCGAGATTGAACAGGACGCGGCATTTTCTGCATTCCCGGGCATCGATCGCGAGCTGGTGCTGTTGCATGGCAATGGCATGCGGCTGCAGTTTGGCGATGCTGGCGGTGGCGCTGGCAGTAAAAACGATGGCGTCAGTAGTAACGACCGCGGCGCCGACCGCGGCGGCCATGACGCCAGCGCCGATGGCGGTATCGCTGCTCCCGGCATCAGTGATCGCAGCTGCGATCTGCTGCCGCCCTACCAACGAGTTCGATTTGCCGGCGAAGAAACGGTGAGCGCCACACTGCTGGATGGTCCCACCCAGGACTTCAACCTGATGTGGCGACGCGATGTGCTGCAGGCTGAGCTGCTGCATCGGCCGCTGGTCGGCACCATGCTGTTCTTCGCAGATCCCGGCAGCGCCTGGGCGCTGCATCTGCTCGCCGGTCAGGCCAGTTTCGGGCGCGATAGCGGCTTGCCACCGTTGGTAGCCGGAGATACGGCCTGGCTGAGCGCCTCCACGCGCACGCGCTATGTGCTCGATGGCGGTGGCGAGTTGTTGGCGATCCGGGTGAGTCCGGTTTAGAGCGGCGAACAAAACTACTACGCAGCCGCCAGGCGGGCGCGGCCGGTGCTCGGAATCTGCATGTGCCACTCGTACGCTGCGGTTCTGAGCGCGTCGTCCACACCCATCTGACGACTGCTTGTTACGTGTTGTTAGCCGCTATTATTTGCCGGTCGCGCGATCACGCAGCGTCCGCGTATTGATCGAATTCTGGTTTAAGAGCGGCTTACCAAACTACTTTACGCCGGTCTATTGCGGAGCGTCTGAGTTGCGGTTTGGCAGCAAGGTCGTTGATCTGTGGCTTGGCTGCATGGCCCTTGCCCGCCCACCATCGCAGGACACGCTGCAAGTACGTCCTTGTAAGCTCTTACGCGGCATCCATGCCGCGTAAGGTCCCGCGACGGTGGGCGGGCAAGGACCAGTTGAGATGGTTGGTGTGCATGGTCTTCAATAAAGCAACCGATCAACTGACTGATGCGGTGTCCTCACCGATTGCGGGACCGTGTGGCGGCATGGATGCCGCCACCGAGCCTCCAGGGGAGGGTTCACGGCGTGTCCCGCGAGCGGTGAGGGCGCCGCGCACTCGATCAACCAGGCTTTTGACGTTTTATTAGCCACTCCAAGCGTCAACCAACGCTACTTGTGGTCCAGGACATCAGGACATCGAGGGATACTCGGTTGATGGGCAGTGCTCGCCACTTTCAATACACGTCGCGGCGATAGCGTCCTGTGCGCAACAGCGCTTGTCTGAGATCGGCGCCGAGAATGGAATCCAGCGTCTGGTCGACTTCGGGTGCCATGCCGCGCAGGCTGCCGCAGACGTAGATGCAGGTGCCTTGATCGACCCACAGTCGCAAGTGGTCGGCGGCTGCAGCCAGTGCGTGTTGAACGTAGCGCGGCGACTGTTGTTGATCGCGCGAGTACACCAGATCCAGGCGTTCGATCCATCCATCGCGTTGCCACTGCTGCAGCTCGTCGGCGTAGAGCGCGTCGTGTGCGGCATTGCGTTCGCCGAACAGCAGCCAGTTGCGACGCGCACCGGCTGCGATACGTGCGCGCAGATGGGCGCGCAGGCCGGCGATGCCGGTGCCGTTGCCGATCAGCAGCATCGGCCGGTGAGGGCTGGGGGGATGGAAGCCGGGGTTGCTGCGCAGTCGCAGCGCGATGGGCGTACCGATGGGTGCATGGACGCAGAGCCAGCCACTGCCCAAGCCAAGACTGCCGTCGGCATGCCGGTGCTCGCGCACCAGCAGTTCGGCGTGGCCTTCGTCGGGAGTGGAGGCAAGCGAGTAGTCGCGATGGGGGAGGGTGACCAGGCGTCGGACCCATGCGTCTGTGTCCAGTGGCGATGTTTTGCCTGTAGCTGTCGCTGTTTCAATGCCTGTGACTGGCCCGGTGGCTTGGCCGATGTGCACTTCGGCATCGTTGCCGGTGTCGTGACTGGGGTTGGCACCCACCGCGATGGCGACCTGGGCATCGGCGGGCAGTTGCGCGCAGCTGAGCCATTCGCGTAGCGTGCGGCCGTCGATGCGCTGTGCGCCATCGCGTTGGTTGCGCTGCAGCCAGGACTCCACCGCGTGCGGTGCATTTTGCGGTGCGATCTCGGCGATATCGCCAGCACTCCACTGCGGCAATGGGGCATCGCACGGTGCCAGGCGCAGTCGATAAATCGGCGCACCTGCGCTGCCGGGGTTGACGTGGATACGTTCGCGCAGTTGCCAGGCGGTGTAGGTCGGGAGGCTCCAGTCGGATTGCATCGCAAGCGCAGGCACCAGCTCCGTCAGCCTGCGTTGCCATTGCTGCAGGGCGTCCGGGTCTGCGTTATCGACCTCGATACGCGCGAACAGGCGGGTGGCGCCACATGCCTGCAGACGAGCGTCGATGCGGCGCCCGAAGGCGCAAAATTGGGCGTAGCGACGGTCGCCCAACGCCAGCACTGCGTACTGCACAGCGGCAAGATCCTGGGTGTCGCCGGCAAGCCAGTCACGCTCGATCGCTTGCGCATGATCGGGCGCATCGCCTTCGCCGGTGGTGCTGACGATGCACAGCAGCCGCGGCACATGTGTGAGTTGATCGGTATCGACGGCCTCCAGTGGCAGCGCGTATGCGCCGATACCGGCCGATTGCAGCGCGACCACGCTGCGTTCGGCCAGTTCGCGCGCAAACCCGGTCTGGCTTGCCCAGGCAATCAGTACGCCTCGACGGTCTGCGCGTTGCGCGCTGAAGCGCTCGTGCGTGCGCCACACGACAGCCACGCATAACGCTGCGTAGAGCGCCACGCCGAGCGCAGCAAACTGCCAGCGATGCGGCGTCGGCGCACTCCACCAAGTGCCGTCATGCAGGCCGCCCAGCCATCCGGCAAGCGCTGCCAGCGCAAGCAGCATCAAGCCGTTGCCAAGCCATACGCGGGGCGTGCCGGTGCTCACGGCGTCGCCAGATGGTGCTCGAATGCAGGGCTCATCGATTCGTGCAAGGCGCCGTCCTTGCGCAGCAGAAATCGCACCGCTAGCGCTGCATCGCGTGCATAGGCAAGCCCGGCGTCGATGCCGAGCACGGTCATCGCGGTGGCCCAGGCATCGGCATGCATAGCTTGGCGTGCGAGTACGGTGACTGCTGCGGGTGCGTGCGGTACCGGCGCTCCGGTGCGAGGATCGACGGTGTGCGCATACCGCGTAGCGTTGGCATCGAAGCGGTGCCAGCGGTCGCCGGAGGTAGCGACCGCCAAGCCGTCCAAGGCAAGGACGCGCGCCGGCAGCTCGGCACCGGCGTCTTCGTCGGGCGCGGATTCGACCAGTACGCGCCATGCGCTGCCATCGGGCTTGCGCCCATACCCCAACAGTTCCCCGCCGACCTCGATCAATGCGCTGTGGATATCGGCCTGCACGAGCGCGCGATGGACGCAGTCCACACCGAACCCTTTTGCAATGCCGGATAGATCCAATGCCACGGCGCCCGGCTGCAGCACGCGCATGCCCTCCAGAACCAGGCGCTGCCACCCGCAGCGCAGGCTGGCCAGCGCGATCTGCTCGGGCGACGGTACCCGTTGCGGCCCGCCTGCGGCGCCGAAACCCCACAGCTCGACCATCGGGCCGACGGTGGGATCGAAGGCGCCATTGCTGGCCCGTGCGATGTCCAGTGCGGCGCTCAGCACCGCGTGGAAGTCTTCCGCCAGGGTGTGCCAGCTACCGGCCGGCGCACGGTTGTAGCGGCTGATGTCAGATGCCGCTTCCCAGGTGCTCATCTGCGCGACCACGCGATCCAATGCGGTCTGGATGCAGGCATGCAAGGGATGCAGCTCGCGTCCGCGTGGAGCCACCAACTTCACGCTCCAGGTGGTGCCCATGCTGCGGCCGCCGAGAGTGGCGATGGCGTGGTCGGCGGAGAACGATGCAGGCATGGATGGATCTTATAAAAGCGGGGCAGCAGGATGCACGATATGCGCATGCCTGCCCTATATAGGCAGATTATTGCGGCAGTACTTCCAGCGTGGCGACATAGCCCAGACGGCGCTGCTTGGCCTGCGGCAGCGAGGTTTTCTTGTCTTCGGTGGTGGTTTCCAGCCAGTACATGCCCGGCTCCGGCCAGGTCACGCTGAAGCCACCCTTGGCGTCGGTGGTGAGCTTGATCTCGTTCTGCGCATCGCGATAGCGGGTGCCGCCGCGTACGATCTCGATCTCCAGGCCGGCTGCTGGTTTGCCATCCAGCTGCAGCGTGAACTGCGCCGCTTCGCCGGCGACCAGATCGTTGGGATGGGTCACCGGAATCAACTCGATGCCCTTGCCGCTGGGCTTGAAGACGGTGGTGGTCGGCGCACCGCGGGTGACGAAGGTTTCCACGCGATTGAAGGACTGCGAGACCTGCAAGTCCTGCGCGTTCTTCGGCACTTCGGTGGCAAAACGGGTTGCGTCGCCGCGCCAGCGCTTGGGCTTGCCGTCTTCCTTCCAGCTGGCGAACAGGCCGGCGTTGACGATGCTGAGCTTGTAGGTGCCGGGCTGGCTGAGTTGAAGGTCGAAGACGCTGCGGTACTTGCCGGTGGCCGTATTTTCCGGCTTGAGCGCGCTGCCATCGGGCGCGGTGATGCTCAGGTTGTCCAGGCGCAGCGGCACATGATTGAAATAGAACAGGTCGTTGGACACTGCCGCATCCACGGTGATCCACGGCGCTTCACCGGCGATGACGGTCTGCGAGGGCAGCAGCCACGCCTTGTGGGCGAGGGCACTGACCGGCAGGGCGGCGAGCATGGCGATCAGGACGAGCGAAGGTTTCATGGCAACTCCTTGAAGGACGATGAGGACGGTGGGTCACGTGTCTGATCAGCGCAGGGTGTAGCGCTGCGTGGATGCGTGGGAGGCGATAGGTCTTTGCCAACGCGATGAAATGCGTGCGTGCGCGGTGACTTGCAGTGCACGCGATGTGCGGTTTCCAACAACAGCGCAACGCTCAGGGTTTGGCAACCAGGCTGACAGCACCAAGTTCGCTGCTGCCGCTGGCCTTGGCGGTTTGCGCAGCCGTCGCCGGCCAGGTGAAAGGCAGCTTGACCAACTCGCGGCCCCCGACTTCGCGGGCAGCCTCCACCACCAGCGTGTACTGGCCGGCCGGCAGCGACTTCAACGCACCCTTGGTATCGGAGAACGCCAGCGCATGCGCGCCCGCCGGGCGGGTGGGGCCGGTGACGCCGTCGACCGGCACCTCCAGCGTGCGCCCGCTCTTGCGCCACCACTGACGCAGGTCGGGCAACCACTTGGTGCCGTGGCCTTCGGCGGTGTCCCTGGATTGGTACCAGACCGCCAGATTGGCGGCCACCTTCTGGTCCGCACCTTCCAGCCAGATCGCCACATACGGGCGGTGATATTCGGCGACGTTGAGCTTGGGGATTTCGACGTTGATGTCGAGCGTGGCCGCATACGCCGGCATGGCGAGCAGGCCACTCAGGGCGATGGTCAGGGTGGCGCGCATGATCGTCTCCGGTAGGGAAAGTCAGTGGATCAACAGCAGGGCAAGCAGCAATGGAATCAACAGACCCAGGCCGACCAGCGGCCAGGTCATGCGGCGCTGGCGCGCATGCAGGTGCAGCAGGAACAGCCCGGTGATGCAGAACACCAGGCAGGCGACGGCGAACACGTCGATGAACCAGCCCCAGGCCGGCCCGGCGTTGCGGCCCTTGTGCAGATCGTTGAGATAGGCGATGGCGCCGCGCCCGGTACGTTCGTACTCGATCGCGCCGGTGCTGCGGTCCAGGCTCAACCAGGCATCGCCGCCAGGGCGCGGCAGCGCAACGTAGACCTCATCGGGGGACCATTCGCCCGCGCGCATGCCGATGCTGATATCCAGCTCGCGTCCCAGCCACTGCGCCACGCGTGGCGGCAGCGGAGCATTGCCGTCTTGGCGGGTGCCCAGGGACTTGAGCAGTGCCGGCGGCAGCGTCAGCGTGCGGTGTTCGGTCGAGGGGCTGGCTTCGATGCGTGCGGCGTGATTCAAGGTCAGCCCGGTGACCGTAAACAGCAGCATGCCGATCAGGCACAGTGCCGAACTGATCCAATGCCATTGATGCAGCATACGCAGCCAGAAACCGCGACGTTGCTGGGAGGTGGCGATGGCGTCGTTGGAGGTCGACATGTCGCGCTCAGGCCGCATGCGCTGCGGTGGATCGCTGCAGTTGCGATTGTCGTTCGGCGACCTCGCGCAGCAATGCACGCAGGCGTGGCTGCGTCGCACTGGCCAGCAGTGACGTGAGCTGTTGCAGAAAGCCGGCATGTCCGCCTGCGATCGCGCGCCGCATCCATCGCTCGGCGTCATCGAGCTCGCCCGTATCTGCCAGCAAGGTGGCGTAACTGGCCTGGCCGCGAAAATCGCCTGCTTCGGCAGAGCGGTGATACCAGTGGCGTGCAGCGATCGAATCGGCCTCGCAGGCCAGGCCCTGATCGAGATAGCGCGCCAGAAAGTTCATCGATTTGGCGTGCCCGCACTCGGCAGCCATGCGATACAGCGCCAACGCCTGCGCGTGGTCCTGCGCCACGCCGCGCCCGGAGCCGTAGAGATGCGCAAGGTTGTACATCCCCCAATCCAGGCCATGTGCGGCGGCGCGGCGATACCACAGCGCGGCCAATACGGTGTTGCATGCGGTGCCGAAGCCCAGTTCGTGGCAACGGCCCAGCTGATTCATCGCGTCCGGATGCCCGGCATTGGCGGCGACTTCGTACCACAGCATCGCCAGGGCCGGATCGGCGGCGACGCCGCGACCTTCGGCGTATATCTGCGCGAGCAGCAGCTGCGCAGCCACCTCCTGGCGGGCAGCGGCCTTGCGCAGCAGCACGACCGCTTGCTCGGGTTGCGTGCGCAGCAGATCGATCAGTTGCGCAGTGTCCAGTGCGGGCTCAGACATCGGCCCATTGCCGCAACAGGTTGTGATACACGCCGGTGAGCTGGATCAGCGACGGATGGCCGGGGGTGTCCTGGGTAAGCCGTCGGATGGACACATCCAGCTCGAACAACAGGCGACGCTGCGCGGCGTCGCGCAGCATGCTTTGGGTCCAGAAGAAACACGCCACGCGGGCGCCGCGCGTCACCGGCATCACCCGATGCAGGCTGGTGCCGGGATAGATCACCAGATGCCCGGCCGGCAGTTTCACCGACTGCGTGCCGTAGGTGTCCTCGATCACCAGTTCGCCGCCGTCGTAGCTGTCCGGGTCGCTGAGAAACAGCGTGGCCGAGACGTCGGTGCGCACAGGGTCTGCGCCGCCGCGACTGCGGTCGTAGCGAATCGCATTGTCGACGTGATACCCGAACGATTGCCCGCCGCTGTAACGATTGAATAGCGGCGGATAGATACGCCGCGGCAACACCGCCGAAAAGAACGTGCTGCTGCGCGACAGCGCTTCCAGCACCAGGGCGCTGGCCTCGCGTGCAGTGGTGCTGTCTTCGGGCAGTTGTGCGTTGTCCTTGGCCTGCGCGGATTGATGACCGGCGGTGATGCGGCCGTCCGCCCAGTCGGCCGCGTCCAGCCGCGCGCGCAGCTCGATGAGCTGTGTGGGGTCAAGAACATCGGGAATGGGCAGCAACATGGCGAGGTCTCCGCGCCGCCCGCAGTGTGCGGACGGCCTGTCAGCAGATCAGAAACTCAACGTGGCGCTCAGCACCGCCGAGCGCCCTTCGCCCGGAATCGCCCAACCGTTGCCGGCGGTGACAGTGCCGGCCGCGTTGACGGTGAGGTTGTTGCGGATACTGGTGTAGTACTCCTCGTCGAACAGGTTGTTGACGTTCAACTGCAGGCTGAGCCGGTCGTTGACGCGCAGGCCGACCATCGCGCGGTGGACCCAGTAGTCGTCGGTCTTGATATACGCGGCCGCCGAGGCGTTATTGGCATAGAAGCCACCCTGGTAGGTGACGCCGTAGCCGAAGGTCCACTGGTTGAGCGTGTAGGTGGTCCAGAGATTGCCGGCGTTGCGTGGGGTCTGCACCAGGTCGCGTCCGGCCACCGGGTCGCCGCTGAGACGTTCGGTACGGTTGGCAACGCTCTGCAGCACCTCGCTGTCCAGGAAGGTGTAGTTGGCAAAGATCGACCAGCGTTCGGTCAGGTAACCGGCTGCACCGAGCGCGATGCCGTCCACTCGCGCCTTGCCGTCCAGCACCTGCTCGGGAATCAGCGGATCGCCGCTGTTGACCTTGTAGTTTTCGCGTTCGTTGCGGAACAGCGCGGCGGTCAGCGCCAGACGCTGGTCCAGCACGTCCCACTTGCCGCCCAGCTCGATGTTGACTGCGGTTTCCGGTGCCACATTGCAATTGGCGCCTGCGGTCGCGGTGGCGATCGGTGTGCACGAGCCGTTGACCGATGCTTTGGACGGCGTCTTGCTGTTGGCGTAGGACAGATACAGGCTGGCATTTTCCACCGGTTTGAACACCAGGCCGGCGCGGTAGGAAAACAGGTCTTCTTCGTTGCCGGCCGGAAAGCCTGCGGCAACGCCGGTGACATTGCCGGCGGCATTGACGGTATAGGTGGTGCTGTCGCCTTCGTTGTGCTCGTAGCGGCCGCCCAGGTTGAGCATCCACTGCTCGTTGAACTGCAGCGTATCGAACAGATACACCGCCTGATTGGTCAGGCTGCCCTTGCTTCGGGCGGTACGGAAATAGTTCTGCGGGCCGGCCCAGATGTTGTACGGATTGTCGAAGGACTGCAGCGGGTAGGTGATGCCGGTGCTGGAACCATCGGCATTGCGGAAGGCGGTGCCGCTATTGAGTTCGAAGTCTTCCTTGCTGAAGGCCACGCCGGCCACCACGCGGTGCTCGACGGCGCCGGTGTGCAGGGTGGCGGTCAGGTCGGTCTGGCTATGCGCGATGAAGTTTTCGGTTTCGCGCACCAGCCCGCGCGGGCCGCTGTTGGGATTCCAGGTAGCCGGCGGCTGGCCGGCGCAGGCGCGCCCGGTATACGGGTCGGTGCCGTTGGGCAGGCACCAGCTGCCCTGCAGCGCGGTGGTGTCGGTGGTCTGGTCCACCCGCTGCACGCGCGCCAGGCTGCGCAGTTTGACGGTGTCGGCGAAGTCCATTTCCAGCACGCCGGTGAGCATGTCCACGTCGATTTCCTGACGCGAGGTGTTGCGGTAGCCGAAGAAGGTCTGCGGGTCCACGCCAGGCAGCGGGCCATCGTTGAACGGACCGAGCGCGAACGGCACTCCGAACTGTGGCAGGTTGTTGTCGTGCTGATGCAGGTAGCTCAGCGTAAAGCGCGTCTCCGAGCCCAGCCCGAACGCCACCGACGGCGCGAAGCCCCAGCGATGACGGAATTCCTCATCGCGGCCCGGCACGTCCTGGGTGTGGCCCATCGCGTTCAGGCGCACGGCGGTGCCGTTTTCGAAATCGTAATTGCTGTCGGCGGTCAGCCGGCCGTAGCGGTCGCTGCCGCCACCGACCACGAGGTTGGTGAAGTCGCCCTGGCCGGCGGTCTTGGTGACCAGATTGATGTTGCCGCCGACCGAACCGGCGCCGGACATGGCCGAGTTGGCGCCGTTGATCAGCTCCACCGCTTCCAGGTTGAAGGTGTCGCTGCGGCTGTACTGCGCGCTGTCGCGCACGCCATCGGTGGTGATGTCGCTGCTGGCGGTGAAGCCGCGCAGGTTGATGCTGTCGCCATAACCGCCGCCGCCTTCGCCCGCGCCGAAGGTGATGCCCGGCAGCGTGCTGAGCACATCGCGCAGCGACAGCAGGTTCTGCTGGTCCATGGTCTGCTTGCTGACCACGGTGATCGTCTGTGGCGTGTCGCGCAAGACCTCGGTGTACTTGGACGAGGACGGCTTCTGCGCGCGCTCCTGCTGCACCCGGATGGCGTCCAGATCGACTGCGCCTGGAGGCGCTGGCGCATCACCAGGCTGAGCGAGGGCAGGAGCGGACAGCGTCAACAACACGGCCGAGGTGAGCGGGGAAATCCTGGGAGTCATGGAAGGTCTCAAAGATGAAGAAGCAAGGCTTTGGCCTGGCGGTGGCTCGGCGGAGAGGAAGTTGCGACTCGAAATGTGGAGCAGACAATGCGCGCCCGTTCGCGCAAGGCAGCCCTTGGCCTCGACCACGCTCCAGGCATGCGCAGGCGCTGCACTGCAAGGCGCCTGCGGGGTAGGGGCATGAGAAGGTGTTGGGCGGAGCTGGGCGCACGGGATCGCACAGCAGGCCAATTTTTTAAAAAGGCCTGAAGAACTGTAATATTAAATACAAATCATTCTTCTTTGCAATCATCGTCGGCGGCTGCCGCGTGCTGAGACGGCTGCGCGACCCCAAGCAGAGGCGGCCGTGACGATCCATTGAGCGATGCTCAGGCGAACGCGGATATTCGCGGCTGTTTGCGGGTCGTTGTGTCGCTATCGATGCTGGTCGCGGCGAGCAATCCGCTCACTCGCGTCGGCCATCATGTGCGTTAGGTCGTATCGATTGCTTCGATCGTTGGGCATGGCGCGCTGGCATCCCGGGCGCGATCGTGCGTCCAAAGCCTTGGCGCTTTGGGTGAAGCCAGAGCGCATCGTGACGATTGCGTGCGTTGAGCCCACCGCGTTCAGCGGTCGTCGCGTGTCCAGATACCGCCGTGTTCGCGCTTGACGGGGAACTTGGGTACGGCGGTATAGGCCGGCGCGCACAACGGACGACCGTCGCGGATATCGAAGCGCGCGCTATGCAGCAGGCATTCGATGGTGCCGGTGGCCGGGTCGAAGGTGCCTGGCGATAACTCGTAGTCCTCGTGACTACAGCGGTCTTCCAGCGCGTACAGCTCGCCGTCGAGGTTGAAGACCACGATCGGGGCGTCGGTGACCTCGTCCCAGACAGTCTGCAATTCACCCGGCAACAGTGCCTCGCTGGCGCAGACGAACGTCCAGTTCTCGCTCATGGTGTTGCGCCGCCCAGCGGTTTTTCCAGCACTTCAAAGCGCAGGTCCTGGCGCAGCGGGACCCCGAAGCGTTCGTCGCCATACGGGAACGGTTTGGTGATGCCGGTGCGGCGATAGCCGCGGCGTTCGTAGAACGCGATCAGCTCCGCGCGGACATCAATCACGGTCATGCGCATCACCGGCAGCTGCCATTCGGTAAAGGCGATGCGCTCGGCTTCGGCCAGCAGCGTCTTGCCGAGCCCGCTGCCCTGCAGCGATGGGTCGACCGCAAACATGCCGAAATAGCCGGCGCCGTGGTCGTCGGCCACATGCGCGCAGGCCATCAGGCGATCATCCTGTTCGACCAGCAGCACCAGGCTGCGGTTGCGCAACAAATCCTCGCGCAGCACGGCCGGTTCGACCCGCACGCCATCGAGCAGATCGGCTTCGGTGGTCCAGCCAGAACGGCTGACATCGCCGCGATACGCGGAAGTCACCAGCGAAACGATCGCATCGATATCGTCGACGGTGGCGGTACGGAAGGTGGTGGTCTGCATGAGGGGCGGTTGATCGGAAGTGGGGGGATTCGTAAAAGCGCAGAAGCCCATTTTGCCCCGTGCTCGTGGGCGTTATCCAGGCGTTAGCCAGCGATTTTTTAGAGTAGAGCAAAGCGCCGGCGCACACACCCCAGGCGAACGATTGGCCGGCACCATGCCTTTGCGATTCCCGAATCTCGAATCGCCGATCCAGCCTCGCGATCAGCCAAGCAGCACGCGTACCTTGTTCAATGCGGCGACGAAACGCTCGATTTCCTCGTGCGTGTTGTAGAACGCCAGCGAAGCGCGGCAGGTCGCGGCCACGCCGTAGTACTGCAGCAGGGGGTGCGCGCAGTGCTGGCCCGAGCGGATGGCGACGCCTTCCAGGTCGAGCAGGGTGGCCAGATCGTGCGCATGCGCGCCTTCGATCAGGAACGACACCACCGCTGCCTTGTCCGGTGTGGTGCCGAAGATGCGCAGGCCATCGATGCGCTGCAGCTCTTCGGTGAAGTGCGCCAGCAGCTCGGCTTCGCGTGCTTCCACGTTTGCCAGGCCGACCGATTCCAGGTAATCCACCGCCGCGCCCAGGCCGATGAACCCGGCGATATTCGGCGTGCCGGCTTCGAACTTGTGCGGGGCGTCGTTGAACACGGTGCCGTCGAAACTGACTTCCTTGATCATCTCGCCGCCGCCCAGAAACGGCGGCATCGCCTGCAGATGTTCGCGCCGCGCCCACAGTGCGCCGGTGCCGGTCGGCCCGCACATCTTGTGGCCGGTGATGGCGTAGAAATCGCAGCCGATGCCGGCCACGTCGATGCGCCGATGCGGCGCCGCCTGCGAGCCATCGACCACGGTGACGATGCCGCGCTTGCGTGCCTCGCGGCAGATCTCGCGTACCGGGTTGACCGTGCCCAGCACATTGGACACGTGCGTGACCGCCAGTAGCTTGACCTCCGGCGTCATCGCCTTGCGCAGCGCGTCCAGATCCAGCGCGCCGTCCGGCGTGATCTCCGCCACGCGAATGGTGGCGCCAGTGCGTTGCGCCACCAGCTGCCACGGCACGATGTTGGCGTGATGCTCCATGCGCGAGATCAGGATCACATCGCTGGCCCCCAGGCGCGGCAGCGCCCAGGAATAAGCGACCAGATTGATCGCAAAGGTCGTGCCGCTGCACAACACCAATTCGTCGGCGCGCACGTTGAGAAAGCGCGCGAGCTTGCTGCGTGCGCCTTCGAAGGCATCGGTGGCTTCGGTGCCCAGCGCATGCACCGCACGGCTGACATTGGCGTTCTGACGACGGTAGAATTCGTCAGTGGCGGCAATCACCTGCAGCGGCTTCTGCCCGGTGTTGGCATTGTCGAAATAGATCAGCGGCTTGCCATGCACCTGCCGCATCAGCAAGGGGAAATCCGAGCGCACGCGCGCCCAATCCGGTGTCTGGGTCAGCGGGACGGCAGGTGCGTTCATGCCACGCCTGCCGAGGTCAGTGCGCGGTCCAGCTGCAATGCCAGCACTGCAGTCAGCGCGGTGGGCAGCACGCGTAGCGGCTCGTGACAGAAGGCGGCACTGAGCAAGCGCTGCGCATCGGCTTGCGGCAGACCGCGCGAGCGCAGATAGAACAGGGCATTGTCGTCGAGCTGACCGACGGTGGCGCCATGCGCGGCCTGCACTTCTTCGGCATCGATCACCAGCACCGGCTGGGTGTCGATCTCGGCATTGGCCGAAAGCAGCAGGTTTTTGTTCGACAACCGTGCATCGGTGCCATCGGCGCCCTGACGGATGTTGATGCCGCCATGGAACACCACCCGGCTGCGATCGGCGCCGACACCGCGCCAGACCAGTTCGCAGGTGGTGTCGCGTGCGATGTGCTGGATGCCCAGACGCGTATCGACATGGCGGCGGCCGTTGCCGAGCAGCACGCCATTGGCGGTCAGCTGGGCGTTGTTGCCTTCCAGGCGCACGTTGAGTTCGTGGCGCGACAGGCCGGCGCCCAGTTCCAGATCCACGCGCTGATAGCGCGCATTGCGCGCCAGCACCGCATCGGTGCGCAGCAGCGCCGTTGCGTGCGCACTGTCGGCCTGCACCCGCGCATGCGACAACACCGTGTCCTGGGCCAGATGAACGTGCATCAGGCTATTGTTCAGGTGCGCGGCATCGCCAACGTGCAGGTGATGCTCGACCACGTTCAGCGCCGCGCCGGCGCGCAGCTCGATCAGATGCCGGTGATGCCAGGACAGGTCGTGCTCGCCGGCCACGCTGACGAAGACCAGATGCAGCGGAGTATCGATCTGCGCACCGTCCTGCACACGCACCAGCACGCCTTCGTCGGCAAGCGCGGCATTGAGGCGGGCGAAGATTTCATCGCTGCCTTCGAAACGGCGGCCGAGCAGGTGCTGCGCGTCGTCGCTGGCCGCGAGCGAGGCGGACAAGGTTTCCAGCTGTACGCCCTCGGGCAGCGTGGAGACATCGCTCAGCGCTTCGGACGGGCGCCCGTTGACGAACACCAGGCGCGGCGACGGAATGGCGTCCAGCACGGCCGCGTCGATCAGTGTCGGTACCAGCGGCGCGGGCTGGAAGCTGCGTCGTTCCAGCTGGCGCAACGAGGTGTATTTCCAGGCTTCCGCGCGCGGGCCCGGCAGGCCGGTCTGCAGGGCGGCATCGAGTTCGGCCCGGCGCGCGTCGTTGCCGCAGAAACTGCGGGCGAGAGATTCCAGCAAGGCGCTCATCAGGCAACCGCCTCGGGCACCACGCGATCCTTGAGGAAGTGGTAGCCGTGCTTTTCCAGCTCCAGCGCCAGCTCCGGGCCGCCGCTCTGCACGATGCGGCCTTCGGACAGCACATGCACCACGTCGGGAGTGATGTAGTCGAGCAGACGCTGATAGTGGGTGATCACCAGGAACGAACGCTCCGGCGAGCGCAGTGCGTTGACGCCGTCGGCCACGCTCTTGAGCGCATCGATATCCAGGCCCGAATCGGTTTCATCCAGGATGGCGAGCTTGGGTTCGAGCACCGCCAGCTGGAAGATCTCGTTACGCTTCTTTTCGCCACCGGAGAAGCCTTCGTTGACGCCACGATGCAATAGCTCGTCCTTCAGATGCAGCACGGCCAACTTCTGCCGCACCAGCTTGAGGAACTGCATCGAATCCAATTCGTCTTCACCACGCGCCTTGCGCTGCGCATTGAGTGCGGCGCGCAGGAAATAGGTGTTGTTGACGCCGGGGATTTCCACCGGGTACTGGAAGGCCAGGAACAGGCCGGCAGCGGCGCGCGCTTCCGGCTCCAGATCGAGCAGGTCGGCGCCTTCGAACTGCACCGTGCCGGCGCTGACGTCATAGCCGTCGCGCCCGGCCAGCACATTGCCCAGCGTGGATTTGCCGGCGCCATTGGGGCCCATGATGGCGTGCACCTGGCCCGGCTTGATATCCAGCGACAGGCCTTTGAGGATGTCTTTGCCGGCGATGCTGGCGTGGAGATTTTCGATCTTGAGCATGGGAATAGGGAATCGAGAATAGGGAATGGGTAATGCGAGATGTTGGCGCGGCAAGGAGCAGGGAAGAGAACCGAGACCGATTCTCCATTCCCCACTCCCGATTCGGCGGCGTCAGCCGACCGAGCCTTCCAGCGAGACTTCCAGCAGCTTCTTGGCTTCCACTGCAAATTCCATCGGCAGTTCGCGGAACACCTGCTTGCAGAAGCCGTCGACGATCAGCGAAACCGCGTCTTCCTGGCTGATGCCGCGTGCGCGGCAGTAGAACAGCTGGTCGTCGCTGATCTTGGAGGTGGTGGCCTCGTGCTCGACGGTGGCGCCGGGATTCTTCACCTCGATATAGGGGAAGGTGTGCGCGCCGCACTGCTTGCCGATCAACAAGGAGTCGCACTGGGTGTAGTTGCGCGCGCCATCGGCGTTGCGATCGACCTTGACCAGGCCGCGATAGGTGTTCTGCCCACGCCCGGCGCTGATGCCCTTGCTGACGATCTTGCTCTTGGTGCGCTTGCCGATGTGGATCATCTTGGTGCCGGTGTCGGCCTGTTGACGATGGTGGGTCAGTGCCACCGAATGGAACTCGCCCACCGAATCGTCGCCGAGCAGCACGCAGGACGGATACTTCCAGGTGATCGCCGAGCCGGTTTCGACCTGGGTCCAGGTCACCTTGCTGCGGTCGCCACGGCATTCGGCACGCTTGGTGACGAAGTTGTAGATGCCGCCACGGCCTTCTTCGTCGCCCGGATACCAGTTCTGCACGGTCGAATACTTGATCTCGGCATCGTCCAGCGTCACCAGCTCGACCACCGCCGCGTGCAGCTGGTTTTCGTCGCGCATCGGCGCGGTGCAGCCTTCCAGATACGACACATAGGCCTTGTCCTCGCACACGATCAAGGTGCGCTCGAACTGGCCGGTGTGGCCGGCATTGATGCGGAAATAGGTGCTCAGCTCCATCGGGCAACGCACGCCCGCCGGGATGAACACGAAGCTGCCATCGGAGAACACCGCCGAGTTGAGCGCGGCGAAATAGTTGTCGCCGACCGGCACTACGCTGCCCAGGTACTGCTTGACGATCTCCGGATGTTCCTTGATCGCCTCGGACATCGAGCAGAAGATCACGCCCTTTTCGGCCAGTTCCTTGCGGAACGTGGTGCCGACCGAGACCGAATCGAACACCGCGTCCACCGCCACGCCGGCCAGCCGCGCGCGCTCGTGCAACGGCACGCCGAGCTTGTCGTAGGTGTCGAGCAATTCCTTCGGCACGTCGTCCAGCGAAGCGTACTTCGGGCCCTTGGGCGCGGAGTAATAGCTCAAGGCCTGGAAATCGATCGGGGCGATCTTCAGCTTCGCCCACTCCGGCATCGGCATCTTCAGCCAATGCCGATAGGCCTCAAGACGCCAGTCGGTCATCCATTGCGGCTCTTCTTTCTTGGCCGACAACGCACGGATGACGTCTTCGTTCAGACCGGGCGGGAGCGAATCGGATTCGATGTCGGTAATGAAGCCGGCGTCGTAGCGTCGGCCCAGCCGTTCGATAATCTCGGCGTTCTGCGGGGGTGCAAGTTCGGTGGCCATCGGGCTGCCTACAGGGTCAGGTGGTCGCGACGCGTGCGGCGATGGAACGCCGACGGCTGTCGCCAGGATGGGAGAGGGGCTGCAACATCTGCGCGAGCGTGACGCGGCGCAATGCATCGCCCACCACGTCGTTGATCAAGCGCCAGTTCGAGCGCACGCCGCAGGTCTGGGCAATGCCGCACTGGCTGTGGTCCTGGCTGCATTCGGTGATCGCCAATGGGCCTTCCATTGCTTCGACGATCTCCACCAGCGTGATGTCGCTGGCCGCGCGTGCCAGACGGTAGCCGCCATGCACGCCGCGCAGGCCTTCGACCAGGCCTGCTTGCGACAATGGCTTGAGGATCTTGCTCACTGTCGGCGTTTCCAGGCCGGCCTGTTCGGCCAACTCGCTGGCGCTGAGCACCTGGTTGCCACGTGCAGCCAGGACGGTCAGTACGACAGTGGCGTAGTCGGTGAGTTTGGTGACGCGCAGCATGGGCAGCGAGAAATCCGAAAGCGGACCGAAATTGTACTCTTTCGGGCCCGGCAGGGCCACCCGCGCGGTTCAGGCGCCGGCAAGCACCGGCCATTGCGAGCGATGGCGCGCTTGTGCTTGGCGCATCGTCGCGCTGCGGTCACAATGAGCGGCCCCATCACCGGACCCCTTCATGTCGCGCAAAGTTGCCGCCCGCAAGTCACGTATCCACGGCAATGGCATGTTCGCCCTCGCCCCGCTCCGCAAAGGCGAGCGCATCATTCAATACAAGGGGCGGTTGCGCACGCACGCGGAAGTGGATGCCGACGACAGCGGCGATGTGGAAAGCGGGCACACCTTCCTGTTCACGCTCAGCGACGACTACGTGCTCGATGCCAACTACGAGGGCAACGTCGCGCGCTGGATCAACCATAGCTGCAATCCCAATTGCGAAGCGGTGATCGAAGAAGCCGAGGGCGAGGACCGCACCAAGGACAAGATCTTCATCGAGGCCAAGCGTGCGATCAAGCCGGGCGAAGAGCTCACCTACAACTACGGCATCACCTTGAGCGAGCGTCATACGCCGCGTTTGAAGAAGATCTGGGAATGTCGTTGTGGGTCGAAAAACTGCACCGGCACGATGCTGCAACCGAAGCGCTGAGGCTCCGCGCGCTGCTGTCGTACTGACGCGACGCATACATCGGTTCACTCATGCGCAACGGACGCACGCCTACGGTGCGGGCTTCTTTCAGTGAGGAGCCCTTCCATGTCGTATTCGCTCTCCGGCAAGACCGTCGCGGTGCTGGCCACCGATGGCTTCGAACAATCCGAACTCACCGAGCCCAAGCGCCTGCTGGAGTCCTGGGGCGCCAAAGTGGATGTGGTTGCGCCTGGCGATGCGGCCCGGATCCGCGCCTGGAACCATACCGATTGGGGTGACTCGGTGCCGGTCGATCAACGGCTGGATCAGGTCAAGGCCGACAACTACGATGCGCTGGTGTTGCCCGGCGGTGTCCTCAACCCCGACACCCTGCGCGGCGATGCCCAGGCGATTGCGTTGATCCGTGCGTTTGCCGGCGCGGACAAGCCGGTGGCCGCCATTTGTCACGGCCCGTGGCTGCTGGTCGAAAGCGATCTGGTGCGCGACCGCGAAGTGACGTCGTGGTCGTCGGTCAAGACCGATCTGCGCAATGCCGGCGCACGCTGGCAGGATGCAGAGGTGGTTGTCGATGGGGCGCTGATCACCAGCCGCAAGCCCGACGATATCCCCGCCTTCACTGCGGCAGTGGCGAAGGCGCTGGTGGCCTGATCGGTTGGTCGCAACGTCGAACCGGCTGAAAACCCACAGGCCCGGCATGGTGATGCCGGGCCTGTGTCTGTGTCGAACAGTTGCGGGCGCGGATAGCCGCAGCGGCGCAACGGCACATTCGACGCCTGCGTTGAGCCTGGCGGCTCGCCTTATTTCCCGGACAGCGCGGCTGCCGGCACCAGCTGCTCGATGTTCTGGTTGAAGTTCACCGCCACGCGTCCATTCTGGATGCCGACCGACTCCACCTGCACATTGCCCATCACCGCGGCGATGGACGGGTCGATGCGGTAGATCGGTTCCTTGCGTGCGTAATCGGCCAGCCAGGCATTGAGCAGCTGGCGGGTGCTGTGGTCGAGCTTGGCACCGGCATTGGCCGGGCGGAAATCGTCGATGGTGGGCTGATCGAGATAAAAGCCCTGCTTGGCAGTGTCGTAGCGCAACGCACTGGTCAAGGTCACGTTACCCACCGGCGCCGGCGCACCGCCGGCAGTTGCCAATGCCAGATCGAATGTCATCTTGAGCCGATCACCGGGCGGCAGCGTCAATGCAGGATTGCTGACCGTCATTTCGACCAGTCCACCCAATGCATCATGTGTCTGCGGGAAGCGGCCACCGAGAAACTGCTGCAGGTCGGCGGCTTGCACGCTGATCTGGCGGCCCTGGATCTGCGGCGCGGCCCAGGCGCTGGTGAGAGGCATCGCCAAGGCGAGGGCAAGCAGGGATGCAGCAAGCGAACGCGATTTCATCGGGTGACTCCGGCAACAGGTGACATCACCTTAGTCAGCGCCGGTGAACCACAGATTAGGGGCCTGTGGTTGCCTCCTAGGCACTGATGCCTGGTGCGCGCGTGTGGAGGGGGGGGGAGCTCGCGGCGCGCGCCTGTTAGCGCAGCACCGGTTGCAAGGTCGCCGAATAGATTTCCCAGCTGTCGCTGCCGGCGCGTGGCTGGAGCCGGTAGGCGCCGACCAGCTGCTGCGTGCCGGCGCCGGTGCGCACGATCACGCGCACCGGCACTTCGATCAGGCGCGGCGGACGCTGCTGATCCAACGCGACCGGCGAATCGTTGTCGATGCGCATCGAGCGGATATCGCCGATGCCGCGCAGGACGGCGTCGTCGGGCATCGGCGGGGGACGACCACCGGTCCACAGCGCGTCGGCCTGCGCACGCCCGGAACCAGGCAGCGCACCGAGGTACCGCTGCACGGTAGCGCTTGCATTGGCAAAGTTGGCGCGCGTTGCGGCCTCGTCGGGACCCATCGCATCTGCCGCTGCTGCGGGCGTGCCGCTCTCCGCAGTGGTCGGTGCTGCCGGTGTGGCGGCGGGCGCCGCTGCAACACTGGCCGCGTCTTGATCGGCGGTGCGCTGGCAACTGCAGCCGGCAAGTGCGAGTGCGAGCCCAACGATTGCAAGCCAGTGCATGGTGCCTCCCGTTCCCCGATGCGCGCAGTGTAGCGAGTACGTGCGCTGCCGATACCACCCTCAGGTGCGCGGGGTGGGCTGTACGCGTTGCAGGCGATCGAGCAACAGCTGCAGCTTCGGCCGCAGGGCATCCAGTGCATCGCTGGGCTGGGCGCGCGGGCGCGCGGCCAGGTCTTCGAGCAATTGCGAGCCAACGGTGAGGGCAGCGCATTCGTCGCTGCTCAGGTCGCGGCGCAGGTGCAGTTCTTCAAGCAGCCGCATCCAGTCGGCGCGTGAGCGCTGCTCGAATTCGATGGTGCAGCGATCGTCACAAGGGCGGCCGTCGCTTTCGATGGGCGTGACCGTGATGCGGTAGCGTTTGCGTAACATGGAGTCGCGTCGTTCCTTAAGGCTGTCGCCACCATAGGCGCAGGACGCATCGGCCTCGATAGGGTGGGACATGACGCAGTGTTCCAGCGTGCTCAGTTTGCAGGCTCTGGCAAGGAACGGCGCAGCAATGGCAGCGGATCGTACGCACCGTTGCGCGCATAGATACCGTAATGCAGGTGCGGTGGCGTGCCGCGCGCGTTGCCGGTGGTGCCGACCATGCCGAGCTGGGTACCGGGCTCGACGACGTCGCCCACCTTCAGGCCGGCGGCCCAGTCGTCCAGATGTGCGTAGTAATGCCGCTCCATTGCCGGGCCCAGCAACCAGACCTGCTTGCCGCCCAGGCCGCGGTCGCGGATGGCGCTGACCACGCCGCGCGTTGCTGCCACCACCGGCGTGCCGCGTGGCGCGAAGATATCCACCCCCGCATGCGTGCGATCGCTGCCCCGTGGCGCGCCGAAGGTATCGGCGATCTGCCGTGCTCGCACGCCCTCGACCGGAACGGCCAGTTGCGTGGGTGGCGGCATGCGCGAGAGCTCCCAACTGGTGCGCAACTGCTCGGCGATCGGCAGCTGCCAGGTCCAGCGCGCAGTGACGCCCAACACGCACAGCAGGGCGATGGACACCAGCAGGCTACGCACGCGGCGTGCGGGGCTACGAGGCGACGACGGACGTGCTGTCGATGGCGGCGGCGTTGTCGATGGGTCGGTCACAGGCACCTGTGCGTTATCAACCAGCGCCCAGGGTAGGACAGCGACGATGAGCGCAATGTGCTGTGCGCGGTGCGACGCTGGTAAAAAAAAGACGGCCCGCAGGCCGTCTCCATGACACCGGATGCGTGCGCGATTAGAGCGCGGCGTCCTTCAACTTCTTCAACGGACGCGCCTTGAGCTTGGTGGTGGCGGCCCTGGCCGCAAAGGTCTGCTCTTCTTTGGTGAAGGGGTTGATGCCCTTGCGCTTCGGCTTGGCCGGCACATGCACGGTGGTCAGTTTCAGCATGCCCGGCAGGGTGAACGAGCCAATGCCCTTCTTGCTCAGCGAGGCGTGCGCTGCCGCTTCCAGCGAGGCCAGCACGGCGCGGACGTCCTTCGGAGCCAGCTCGGTCGTTTCGGCGATGTGCGCGACCAGGCCGGTCTTGCTCAGCGCTTCCTTGATCGGCTTCGGCGCGGCGGCCTTGGCCGGCTTCGCAGTCTTGGTTGCGGCGACCTTTTTCACTGCCTTCTTGGGGGCAGCCTTCTTAGCGGCGGTTTTTGCCATGAGTTATGTGTTCCGTGATCTGTGGTGGTGTTGGGTCTGCCGACCCAGTCGGCAACGCGAAATGTAGGGCAACTGTTGCGCGCCGCCAATAGGTAAACGATGAAACAGGCCGAAAAAAGCGTCTTTTGACGGGTATTCGTTCACCAGTGGCGAAAATCACGCATCAGATTCGGTGTCGTGCACGCGCAATGCGCAGATTCGGCCGGTGTCTGACGCACAGCAGCAGGTCGTTTGCGCGAGGCGGTGGACGCGTTTGTGTCCCTGCATGGTGCGACCGAGGCAGCTCTCTGCGCGTGCCGATGGCGCTGCTGTCCCGACTGCACTGGACACCTGGCCGGGCGGTGCGCAAGGCCGATATTCGCTTGCAGCGACAGCAGCGCGCCGTGTTTCACCGGGAACCGTGCGCTGGAACAAGCGGAGGCTGCCTAATCGTTGGCGGCCGACAGACTGCGGCCGCGTTCGGTCGCCGCAGCGATCGCCTTGGCGGCGAGCGCTTCGAAGCCACCGGCCTGGAATGTCTCGATGGCTGCCTGCGTGGTGCCGTTGGGCGAGGTCACGCGGCGGCGGAGCACATCCGGGGCATCGCCCGATTCGGTCAGCATGCGCGCGGCGCCAAGCAGTGTCTGCAAGACCAGCGTGCGCGCCGTGTCGGCTGGCAGGCCCTGTTGCTGCGCTGCCGCTTCCATCGCTTCGGCCAGCAGGAAGACGTAGGCAGGCCCGCTGCCGGAGACCGCAGTCACTGCGTCCATCTGCGCTTCGTCGTCGATCCACACGGTGACGCCGGCGCTGTCCAGCAACTGGGTCGCTTGCGCGCGTTGTGCGTCCGACACGCATGCAGTGGCGTACAGCCCGGTGACGCCGGCACCGAGCAGGGCGGGCGTGTTGGGCATCGCGCGGATCACCGCCGTAGCGCCGCCGGACCACCGCTGCAACTGGGTGGCGGTGATGCCGGCCGCGATCGAGACCAGCAGCGGTTGCTGTGTCTGCGCAAGGTCGGCCAGCTGCGCGCACACGGCCGGCATCACCTGCGGTTTGACCGCCAACACCCAGATGTCGGCGCCTTGCACCGCGCTACGCGCCTGTTCTTCAACCTGCACGCCGAAGTCGCTCGACAGCGCAGCGCGCAGCTCGGCCACCGGTTCGGCAACGCGGATGCTGGCGGCGGGCACGCCTTGCCCGATCAGCCCGGCAATCAGGCTGCGCGCCATGTTGCCGCCGCCGACAAAGGCCGTGACTGCAGCGAGGGACGGCGAAGACGCCGGTGGAGAGGGCAGGGTCATTGCGGCACCTTGGTTAGAGAGAGACGTCGTGCGATCAGGCCGATGCGTCAGGCGAGGACGCACGTGCGCCGAACAATGCCGTGCCCACCCGCACCATGGTGGCGCCAGCCGCGATCGCTTCGGCGAAATCCGAGCTCATGCCCATCGACAAGGTGTCCACCTGCGGATGCCGGCGTTTGAGCTGTTCGAACGCTGTCTGCATCCGCGTGAACGCCGCCGCGCGGCGTGCCTGCTCGGGAAACGGTGCGGGAATGGCCATCAATCCGCGCAACTGCAGACGTGGTTGCAATGCGATGGCCTCGGCCAGACTGTCGATCGCGTCGGGCGCACACCCGTACTTGCTGTCCTCGTCGTCGATATTGACCTGGATCAGGACATTCAACGGCGCGCGATCGCCGGGGCGGTAGCGTGCCAGCAAGCCGACGAGCTTGGCCCGGTCCACCGTCTGCACCCAATCGAAGCATTCGGCGGCCAGCTCGGCCTTGTTGGATTGCAGGTGGCCGATCAGATGCCATTCCAGCCCCAGCGCGGCCAATGCGGCGATCTTGGCCTGCGCTTCCTGCACGTAGTTTTCGCCGAATGCGCGCTGGCCTTGTGCGGCCAGGGCGGCGACGGCGTCGGCCGGCTTGGTCTTGGACACAGCGAGCAAGCGGACATCGGCGCGCGCGTGATCGGCCGCTGCGGCGTGGATGGCATCGAGAATCTGCTGCAGCGACGAAACCGGCACGTGGCATTCCAGGAGTCAGGGGATCGCTATAGTGCCGCCCACCGCAGCGTCCTTACCAGCCGGTGGGCGAGGGGGTGTCGCCGGGCACGTGCGCAACGGCGGTGCGCATCGGCCTCCGCGACCGCCATGCACCGGGCGGGTGCGCCCCGGACGCCAAGCGCAGTGGCCTGCCGACACGCGCTTGCGGCGCCGTCCACGCAAGCGCCGTGCCTGCGCCACGCCGGAAAAGCAACGCCTTCAGGCGCGCCTCACAGCGGCGGCCTGAACCGGGTGTGCGCCGCTTCCCGCCAGCACCCAGAACGCTATACTGCCGGTCGGGGAGTACCTTCCAATCGCAGCCTAGGGGAAAAGCAGCGCATGGATATCGCTGAACTATTGGCGTTTTCTGTCAAGAACAAGGCATCGGACCTGCATCTGTCCGCAGGCTTGCCGCCGATGATCCGTGTCGATGGCGATGTCCGCCGCATCAATATTCCCGCGCTGGACCATAAGCAGGTGCATGCGCTGGTCTACGACATCATGTCGGACAAGCAGCGGCGCGATTACGAGGAATTCCTCGAGGTCGACTTCTCGTTCGAGATTCCCTCGCTGGCGCGCTTCCGCGTCAATGCGTTCAACCAGAACCGTGGCGCCGGTGCGGTGTTCCGCACCATTCCCTCGGAAGTGCTGACGCTGGAAGACCTGGGCTGCCCGCCGATCTTCCGCCAGCTGATCGACCAGCCGCAGGGGCTGATCCTGGTCACCGGGCCGACCGGTTCGGGCAAGTCGACCACGCTGGCCGGCATGATCGACTACATCAACAAGAACGAATACGGCCACATCCTCACCGTCGAGGATCCGATCGAGTTCGTGCACACCTCGCAGAAGTGCCTGATCAACCAGCGCGAAGTGCACCGCGATACGCACGGTTTCAACGAAGCGCTGCGCTCGGCCTTGCGCGAAGACCCGGACATCATCCTGGTCGGCGAATTGCGCGACCTGGAGACCATCCGCCTGGCGTTGACCGCTGCGGAAACCGGCCATCTGGTGTTCGGCACCCTGCACACCAGCTCGGCGGCCAAGACCATCGACCGCATCATCGACGTGTTCCCGGCCGGCGAAAAGCCGATGGTGCGCTCGATGCTGTCCGAATCCCTGCGCGCGGTGATTTCGCAGGCATTGCTCAAGAAAGTGGGCGGCGGACGCACCGCAGCCTGGGAAATCATGGTCGGCACCCCGGCGATCCGCAACCTGATCCGCGAGGACAAGGTGGCGCAGATGTATTCGTCGATCCAGACCGGCCAGCAATACGGCATGCAGACGCTGGATCAGCATCTGCAGGACCTGGTCAAGCGCAGCCTGATCACGCGCAACCAGGCGCGTGAGTACGCCAAGGACAAGCGGGTATTCGAGTGATTCGGGAATAGGGAGTCGGGAATGGGGAATCGCTAGAGCAGATTTCCCTGACCGGCCCCAGCCCCGGCTACTGGCTTTTCCAATTCCCGATTCTCGATTCCCCATTCCCGGCTCCGAAGGAGCACGCCATGAGCACCATCGACTTCACCTCCTTCCTCAAGCTGATGGCGCATCAGAAGGCGTCGGATCTGTTCATCACTTCGGGGATGCCGCCGGCGATCAAGGTCAATGGCAAGATCAGCCCGATCACCCAGAGCCCGCTGACCGCCCAGCAGAGCCGCGATCTGGTGCTGAACGTGATGACGCCGTCGCAGCGCGAGGAGTTCGAAAAGACCCACGAGTGCAACTTCGCCATCGGCGTGTCCGGGGTCGGGCGATTCCGCGTGAGTTGCTTCTACCAGCGCAACCAGGTGGGCATGGTGCTGCGGCGGATCGAGACGCGCATCCCCACCGTCGAGGAACTGAGCCTGCCGCCGGTGATCAAGACGCTGGCGATGACCAAGCGCGGCATCATCATCTTCGTCGGCGCCACCGGAACCGGCAAGTCGACTTCGCTGGCGGCGATGATCGGCTACCGCAACCAGAATTCCACCGGCCACATCATCACCATCGAAGACCCGATCGAATTCGTGCACAAGCACGAGGGCTGCATCATCACCCAGCGCGAGGTCGGCATCGATACCGACAGCTGGGAAAACGCGCTGAAAAACACCCTGCGCCAGGCGCCGGACGTGATCATGATCGGCGAGGTGCGCACCCGCGAGGGCATGGATCACGCGGTGGCGTTCGCCGAGACCGGTCACCTGGTGCTGTGCACCCTGCATGCCAACAACGCCAACCAGGCGATGGACCGCATCATCAACTTCTTCCCGGAAGATCGCCGTAACCAGCTGTTGATGGATCTTTCGCTCAATCTCAAGGGTGTGGTCGCACAGCAGTTGATTCCCACCCCGGATGGGCGCAGCCGCCGGGTGGCGATGGAAATCATGTTGGGCACGCCGCTGGTGCAGGACTACATCCGCGAAGGCGAGATCCACAAGCTCAAGGAGATCATGAAGGAGTCCACCAATCTGGGCATGCGGACCTTCGATCAAAGCCTGTTCGAGCTGTATCAGGCCGGCGAAATCAGCTACGAAGACGCGCTGCGTTACGCCGACTCCCAGAACGAAGTGCGTTTGCGCATCAAGCTCTCGCAAGGCGGTGACGCCAAGACGCTGTCGCAGGGGTTGGACGGTGTAGAGATTGCCGAGGTTCGCTGAGCGATTGCAGGATCGCTGCACACCGTGGCGGATGGCCGGGGCGTGCAGCGGAGTGGGTGGTCTGCAATCAATTCGATTCAGCGTTGTACGTGCGGCTGTTGCCTGCGCGATGCCAGCGGCGGACGTCGCTTCAGTCGGTGAACGCCTGGCGTCGCAACGCAGGAATGGTGTGGCGTTTCAGATGTAACCAGGCGGGCCGATAGTGTCTAATATCCGCACCCCACCGCAGTGCCCAGCCCGTGAGCCTTCCCGATTCCGATCTCCGTCCGGAGCAACAGCCGTTGCCCGACGACGGCGCAGTGATGACGTCCGGTCCGTTGACGCCGCCGCCGGATTCGGCAGGTACCGACGCCGACGATCACGCGTTTCACCACTCTGTTGCCGAGGACGCGCAGGGCATGGTGCTGGCGACATTGGTTGCGTCATTGGGTCTGGCCATCTTCGCCAAGGGCGGGCTGATGATCGGCGGCATGGCCGGGGTGGCATTTCTGCTGCACTACGCGTTGCACTGGAATTTCGGCCTGGTGTTCGTGCTGGTCAATCTGCCGTTCTATTGGTTGAGCGTGCGCCGCATGGGCTGGGAGTTCACCCTGAAGACCTTCGCTGCAGTCGGTGCCTGCGGGGCGCTCACCGATCTGCTGCCGCGCTGGGCCGATTACGCGCACATCAGCACGTTGTTCTCGGCCATCGTCGGTGGCGCGCTGGCGGGTCTGGGCATCCTGTTCTTCATCCGCCATCGCGGTAGCCTGGGCGGCATCGGCATCCTGGCGGTGTACCTGCAGCGCGAGCGCGGTTGGAGCGCGGGCAAGGTGCAGATGAGTTTCGATGCGATGCTGATGCTGGTCGCGTTCTTCGTACTGACGCCCGACAAGGTGCTGTATTCGGCGCTTGGCGCGCTGATGCTGAGCCTGGTACTGATGTTCAATCACCGCCCGCACCGGTATATGGGCGTGTGATCCAGCGCGGTGTCAGGCGCCGTTGGTGTCGCTGTGATCGGCAGCTACGCATCACGGCGCGGCGGCATGTCGCGCATCGCCGCTGTCCCGTGCGCAATGCAGCTGCTTGCCGGCGTGCGCTCGCCGACGTTGCCGCTAGGCGGGGCTGTTGCGCATCCACGGCGGCGACAGCGCCTGGATGCGCGCAAACACCGGACAATCGGCACGGTGCGCGCCGGGCAGGTAGCCCAGGCTCATCAGGAACTCGCCGGTGATCTCGCCGCCGGTGAAGCGGAAGGTCTTCTTGAACAGCTTGACCCAGGCTGCCTTGTCGAGCGGATGCTGTACGTCCAGCCATTGCGCGAAGCTGCCGTGCGACGCGCGCAACTGCCCGATGACCTGTGCGTTGTGGATGGCCGCCAGCACCTTCAGTCGGTTGCGGATGATGCCGGCATCGCCGAGCAGCCGTGCGATGTCGCTCTCGCCATAGGCCGCTACCGTGTCCACATCGAAGCCGTCGTAGGCGCGCTGGAAGTTGCTGCGCTTGCGCAGGATGGTTTCCCAGCTCAGCCCGGCCTGATTGATCTCCAGCACCAGGCGCTCGAACAGCTCGCGTTCGTCGCGCTGCGGAAAGCCGTATTCGTGGTCGTGGTAGTGGCCATGGATCGGGTGGCCTGGTGCGATGGCGCAATAGCCGCTCATCGACGAGGTTCCGGCCGGATGCCTTCCTCGCTGGGTCTGATGTGGAGGCGTCGGTCCCCCGGCAGCGCCAGGTCCGGCCAGCGGTTGGGCCGTGTCTGGATCTGACCGCTACGCAGCGCCTGGCTCACTTCGCTCATGGCCTCGCCGTCGAGGGAATAGAGCTGTGCGGTACCTGCCTGATACCACCCATCTCGGTTGCGGGTCTGCAACTCGCAGGCGATCGCATAGTCGCCGTTGAGGTTGCACAGCAGCACGTCGAGCTGGCCGTCGCCATCGAGGTCGTTGCTGCTGACCACGCAGTTGCTGTTGCCCTGCGTGCAAGCCCCCGAGAGCATCTTGGACCTCACCAGGTATTGCCACCAATCCGCTGGCGGATCGGCCTGGCCGCTAGCCACGGTCACATGCTGGCGGATCTGGGTCAGGTCGGTCAGCTGTTTGTCTTTCTGATCTTCCACGGTGTCATTGCCGCTCCAGCGACTGGTGCGTGCCAGGAGCTGCTCCAGCTGTTGCTTGCGCGCGGGACTGTCGGCAAAGGCGGGGTCTTCGCGCAGCGACTGCACCGCAAGATAGCCGCGGCGGCCATTTTCGAAACGCAGAAATTCCAGATTCTTGTTCACCGCATCGCGCGTGCCGTTGGCAAGGCGCTGCATCTGGCTATGCACGGTGATGCGGTAGGGATCGAGCAGTGGCGTGTTGACCAGCACTGCCAGGCTGATCACCACCCACGACAGCACCATGTTGCCGCCGGCCAGCTGCGGCAGCCAGCGATCGGCGCGCGGCCGCAGCACCGCGAACGCATAGGCCAGCGCATAGGCCAGCGCCAGCACGGCCAGCAATGCGGCGCAGACGCGGTCGCTGGTCCAGCCGTGCTGTGCAATGCGCAGGGTCAGGGCGTATGCGGCCAGCGCCGCATGCAGCGGCAGGCTGAGCAGGCCGGCCTCGATCACCCGACGCAACCAGCGCGGATACGGGGGCAGCCCGCTGCCATCCTGGTACACCGCATTGGTGAACAGCACCAGCCCGAACACCAGGCTCAGCAGGATCGTGGTCGCCGAACGGGTCTGCCAGAGCGCCTGCAGTCCAGTGAACGGCAGCACCAGCAGGAATAGCAGTGCAATGCCGGCCAGCAGCGGAAGCAGGCCGGTGCAAAGGGAGAACAGGATCTGGCGCATCACCTGCACCGCGCGGTGCTGGGTTCGCCCGATCAGGATGCCCAGCCCGGTGATGACGCCGGTCGCCAGATAGGCAAAAGCCTGTTCGCGGAACAGTTCGGCAAAGAAGCTGATCTTGACCAGCGCGAACAGGCTGGCCCACAGCCCCAGCACCATCCAGCACACACACACGAACAGCAGCGTCAGCGCCAGCGTCAGAGCGTTCTGCCAGGCATGTTCGAACAGGGCGTGGTAGCTCGCCCGCCAATGGCCATGCAGTTGCCGGTGCTGCAGCCAGGGCAGGGCGACGAACCACCCCACCGTGACGGTGAAGCCGAACGACCAGAGCACCGGGGCGATCTGCAGGGCCGGCGCGCCAGTGGCGCTCCACGCCGCCCAGCTGCCAAGGGCGGCGAACACCAGCGTGCTTGCCGCTACGTGCTGCCACAGGCGCCACTCGCCAATATCCTGCACGCTCAGCAGCACCAGGCTGGGCACCGTCAACACCACGGCGTACCAGCAGATGCGCACGCCCAATCCGGTGAAGGGCCACATGCCATGTTGTTCGCCCACTGCGGCCAGATACAGCAGGCCGCCCTGCAGCAGCGCGACCAGCACGATGAATGCGCGGGTCTGGCGCGACAGTGGCGTATCGGGCAGTGCGGGTGCGGTTCCTGGGGTCGGCGGCATCGTCGGTCCTTGGCAAGCGATAGGCCTCAATTATGGCATCGGCTCTGCGCGCGGCAGAGCGAACGGCTAGAATGCAGCCATGTCCGTTTTGCCCACGCCTCTGGCCAACCAATTGCTGATCGCGCTTCCGGCGCTGTCCGATCCCACCTTTTCGCGCAGCGTCGCGCTGATCTGTCAGCACGACGAGAACGGTGCCATGGGCGTGCTGGTCAACCGGCCCTCCGAATACACGCTGGGCGAAGTCCTGTCGCAGATGGGCATCGACACCGTCGATGACCGCCTGCGTGAGCAGATCGTGCTCAGCGGCGGGCCGGTGCATCCCGAGCGTGGCTTCGTCATTCACGACGATGCGCGCGAGTGGGATTCCAGCCTGGAAGTGGGGCAGGGCGTGTTCCTGACCACCTCGCGCGACATCCTCGAGGCCATGGCGGCAGGTGAAGGCCCGCGCAATGCGCTGGTGGCGCTGGGCTGTGCCGGCTGGGGCGCGGGCCAACTGGAATTCGAACTGGGCGAGAACAGCTGGCTGACCGCGCCGTCGGATGCCAATGTGCTGTTCGCCACCGCGCTGGAAGATCGCTGGCAGACCGCTGCCGGGCGCATCGGCGTGGATCTGTTCCGGCTGACGGATTATTCCGGGCATGCCTGAGGCGGGCGCGATCCGCCCCGATGGCACGGTGCTGGGCTTCGACGTGGGATCGCGCCGGATCGGCGTGGCCGTCGGCACCGCGCTGGGCGCCGGCGCGCGTGCGGTGGCCGTCATCAACGTGCACGCCAACGGCCCCGATTGGATTGCGCTGGATCGCGTGCACAAGGAATGGCGCCCCAACGGCCTGGTGGTCGGCGACCCGCTCACCCTGGACGACAAGGATCAACCCGCGCGCAAGCGTGCGCATGCCTTTGCCCGCCAACTGCGCGAGCGCTATGCGCTGCCGGTGGTGCTGATCGATGAGCGTTCCAGTTCGGTCGAAGCCGCGCAGCGTTTCGCGCGCGAGCGCGCCGATGGACGCAAGCGCCGCCGCGATGCCGAGGCGCTGGACGCCATGGCGGCGGCCGTGATCGTCGAACGCTGGTTGGCCGCGCCCGACCAAGCCACCCTTCTTCCCTGAACTCCCGACCTGCGATGACCACCATGCAACTCGATTCGGACGGACGCCTGCGCCACCTGCTCACCCTGGAAGGACTGCCGCGCACCACGCTGCTGCAGCTGCTCGATCGCGCCGGCCAGATCCGCGACGCGGCCGTCGGGCGCGTCGGCAAGCGCAGCGTGCTGGCCGGCACTGCGGTGTGCACGCTGTTCTTTGAGCCCTCCACGCGCACGCGCAGCTCGTTCCATCTCGCCGCGCAGCGGCTGGGCGCGGACGTGCTCAATTTCGATGCCTCCACCTCGTCGACCCGCAAGGGCGAGACCGCGCGCGACACCTTGAAGAACCTCGAGGCGATGGGCGTGCGTGGGTTCGTGGTGCGCCACCCGGATGACGGCGCGGTGGAAGCGCTGGCCGCTGCCGCAGGCGAGGGCACCGCGTTGATCAATGCCGGTGACGGGCGCAGTTCGCATCCCACCCAGGGCCTGCTCGACATGCTCACCCTGCGCCAGGCCAAGGGCACCGATTTTTCCAAGCTCAAGGTGGTGATCGTCGGCGACGTGAAGCACTCGCGCGTTGCGCGCTCGGATCTGCATGCATTGCGCACGCTGGGCGCCGGCGAGATCCGCGTCTGCGGTCCGGCCAGCCTGCTGCCCGACGACGACATGCTGGACGGCTGCGTGGTGGGCCAGGATTTCGACGCCATGCTGGAAGGCGCCGACGCCTTGATGATGCTGCGCCTGCAGCGCGAGCGCATGGAAGAGGGTCTGGTGCCGTCGCTGGAGCAATACCACACCGAATACGGGCTCACCCGCGAGCGTCTGGCGCGCGCCGGCCGCGACGCGGCCGTGCTGCATCCGGGCCCGATCAACCGTGGCGTGGAAATCACCGACGAGGTCGCCGACGGCGCGCAATCGTGCGTATTGCGCCAGGTCGCCAACGGCGTGGCCGTGCGCATGGCCGTGCTGGAAACCCTGCTCGGTTAAGAACGACAGGCAACGCGGCCGCGCAACCACTGCGCGGTCGCGTTCGATACCCGGAATCGGCATGTGCCACTCGTACACTACGGCTTCCGAGCGCGCCGTCCGCACCCACCTGACGACTGCGCGCGACGTTTGTTGGCCACGTTAAGCACTATCAGCAACGCGGCGGCGCAACGCGGCGGCGGTCGCGCTCGATACCCAATGCGAGCTGCGCGACATTGCCGGTCGCAAACAGACGGCAGCCTTGCGGCAACAGACAGCAACCTTGCGGCCAGATGCAGCCCATAGTCTGCTGTTGCGATTCCCGATTTCCCAATCCCGGCACCAAGCCATAACACCCACTGCCCTATGGTGTGTATTCCTTTCATAGCAGGAGACCGCAATGGGTATTTCACGTCACGCCACCGCGCATTGGGAAGGCGATCTCAAGACCGGCAAGGGCCAGCTCAGCACGCCGCAAAGCGGTTTGATGGACAACACCCGCTACGCCTTCAGCAGCCGCTTCGGCGACGAAAAGGGCACCAACCCCGAAGAACTGATCGCCGCCGCGCATGCCGGCTGCTTCACCATGGCGCTGTCCGCGCAGTTGACCGAAGCCGGCTTCCCGCCGACCTCGCTGGATACGCGCGCCGATGTGGATCTCTCGATGGAAGGCGGCCCGCAGTTGTCGCAGATCCGCCTCAAGCTCAAGGCGGTGGTGCCCAACATCGATGAAGCCAAGTTCCGCGAACTGGCCGATGCGGCGAAGAAGAACTGCCCGGTCTCCAAGGCGCTGAGCGCAGTGCCGATCAGCCTGGAAACCGAATTTTCCAGCTGAGTGCTGTCACGCTGTGACGCGCCGGTGCACGACACCGGCGCGCGCAGCTGGCGGCTTGCTGAATAGCCATTTGCAAAGCCGTCACGATTCAGTGCGGTTTCACCGGCACAGGCCGAGCATCGGCAGCGTGTCCTCCCTGTGAAGCTGCCGCTATGAAAACTCTTGTGCTTGGTGCGCTGGTAATGGGTCTGGTCGTGGCGGGCAACGCGACGGCGCAGCGTTACGATGGCGGCTATCGCGACACCTACCGCGGTGGCTACGAGGATGGTCGTTACGAGTATGCGCGGGTGGTTCGCGTCGACCCGATCATCGTCTCCGATGCATACACCGAACGCACCAGCGAGCGGTGCTACAACCGTCCAGGCGACGGTTACTACACCAGCAACGATGGCTACTACCGTGGTGGCGGAAGCTATGGTCCCAACCCGTCCAGCCGTGGCGTGGCCAGCGTGATCGGTGGTATTGCCGGTGCGGTGCTTGGCAGCCAGGTCGGCGGCGGCAACGGGCGTCTGGTCGGTACCGCAGTGGGCACCATGGCCGGTGTCGCGGCGGGTCGTTCGATCTACGAAGCCAACAATCGGACCTACCAGAGCAATGTCAGCGTCTGCGAACCGGTGGCTTATCGTCGTGAGCGCGATCGTGTCGAAGGCTACGATGTGACCTATGAATACGGGGGCCGCACCTACCACACCCGCAGCGATTACAACCCCGGCGACCGCATCCGTGTGCGTGTGGACGTGCGTCCCGACTAAGCGGTGGGCGCGCGCGCGGGTGTGGTCGGGCGATCGCCACCAGCATGGTGAATAACGAAAAACGCTGCGGGCGACCGCAGCGTTTTTCGTTCTGCATGGGCACATTGCTGCTGTAGTCGTGCCGTGTTGCCAGTGCCGCGATTGCGATCACTGCATCGTGCGTGCTGCGCTGGATCGAAAGCGGTTCAACCCCTGTTGCACGGATGGTGGCAGACGTGATCCAGCAGCACAGACCCGACACCGTGCCTGCGCGTCAGGCCTGCGGTTCCTCGACACGTGCAGGTCGTGCGTTTCTTCATGCACGTCTTCGGCGACGACGTGAGAACCGTGAGTGCCACCTTGCGCAGCGCTGCGCGTCGGGTGCTGTAATTCGGCGCGCGTCAGGCCGCAGGATCAGACGCGATCATTCCCAGTCCAGCGTTCCGCGAATCACCGTCTGCACCTGGCCGCCCGACCACACATCGCCGTCGGCATCGATGCGCAGTTCCAGCAAGGCATCGAAGCCGATCTCGCGGCCCTGGCTGACCACGTAGCGTCGCTCCTTGCCGGGTAGTGCGCTGCGGCTGTCCAGCCAGGCCGCGAGCACCGCGTTGGCCGCGCCGGAGGCGGCGTCCTCGAAGCGCCGGCCGTTGCCGACGAAGGCGCGTACTGCAAGGTCGTAGGCGCCTGGTGCGGCGGCGCGTGCGTAGGTGAACACCCCCATGCTGCCGGTGGATTCGGCCAGCGCGGCGATCGCGTCCCAATGGGGTTGCAGGCCACGCAGTGCGGCTTCGTTGGCCAACTCCACCACCCACCAGGTGCGGCCGCCGTCCATCAGTGCAGGCGGCAGGCTGCCGAGTGGCCAGCCGCGTAGCGCATCGCGCAGACGCGGGTCGTCGGCCTCCACCTGCTCGGCAACGCGCGCGCGCGGGGTGCGGATGGCGATGCTGCGGTGACCTGCGATCTGCTCCACGCGCAGCGGCAGCTGGCCGGCGATACCGTCCTGGATCAGCACGCCGTCGTCTGGCGCGGCCAGCCCGGCTTCCAGTACCGCATGGGCGGTTCCGACGCTGGGATGGCCGGCAAACGGCACTTCTTTTTGCGGCGAGAACATTCGCAGCCGATAACTGCTGTGCGCATCCGGTGCCGGAAATACGAAGGTGGTTTCCGGCAGCTTGGTCCAACGCGCGATCGCCTGCATCGCGGCATCGTCCAGGCCCTGGGCATCCAGCACCACCGCCAGCGGATTGCCGCTGCCGGGGCGGGCGGAGAACACATCCAGTTGCAGGAAACGGCGGGTGGTCATGGTGGCAGATCCGCGAACAGGGCGCGGCAGCTTACCAATCGAGACGCCCCTCGATCATTTGTCGCGTCGTTCCGCCGATCCACACTTCGCCTGCGTCATCCACCTCCAGATGCACGCGGCCATCGCGGCCGACCTCGCGGCCCTGGCTGGCGCTATAGCGCGACGCCTCACCGGGCAAGCGCCCTTCACCGTGCAGGCGCGCGGCGATGCAGGCGTTGGCGCTGCCGGTGACCGGATCTTCCGGGATGCCGTCGCCGGGGCAGAAGGCGCGCACCACCAGATCCGCATCGCCGGCGGTGTCGGGCGCATAGATGGCCAGGCCAACGGCCGCGCTGGCCTGGGTCAACCGGCCGATTGCCGCAAGATCCGGCAGGGCCTGTCGCACCGCCTGGGCATCGGCCAGTTCCAGCAACCACCAGTTCGGACCGTTGTTCCACAGCGCTGCCGGTTGCCCGGCCAGCTGCAGGCCGGCACAGGCCGCGCGCAGTGCGGCAACCTGCACCTCGCCAGTGTCGATGACCCGCGCACGCGGTGCCCGCAGCCGTACCAGCAGCGCGCCATGCCGGTCGATCACGTCCACCGGCAGCACGCCGGCCGCGCATTGCTGGTGCAGCCTGCCGTCGTGTTTGTACGAGACCAGCCCGTGCGTCGCCGCCGCCCAGGCAGCGCCGACGCTGGGGTGGCCGGCAAACGGCAACTCGGCGCGCGGAGTGAAGATGCGGATGTGGTAGTCGGCATCCGGCGCGCTGACCGGCAGGAAAAACACCGTCTCCGACAGGTTCAGCCACGCGGCGATCTGCTGCATCTGCTCGGACGACAACACCTCTGCGTTGAGGACCACGCCCAACGGATTGCCGTTGCCGGATGGGCCGCCGAAGACGTCCAGTTGCAGGTAGCGGTGCTTGCTCATGGGAAGCGGATCTCGATCGATGGCGTGCGTGCCGATGGTTGCAGTACAAACCGTTGTGGAAGGGCGGGCGACTGTCGGCATGCTGTGATCGCACGCGGGGTCACCTGAGCGGCATTGGCAGTAGAATCGGGGGTTGCGCCCGGCTTTCCGGCTTCCCCCCCACTCCTAAACGCCTATCTCAATGTCAGCTTCCCACACTACCGATCGTTGGATCGTCCTCAAGTTCGGCGGCACCTCGGTGTCGCGTCGTCATCGCTGGGACACGATTGGAACACTGGCGAGCAAACGGGCGAACGAAACCGGCGGCCGCGTGCTGGTGGTGGTGTCTGCGCTGTCGGGCGTGACCAACGAACTCACCGCGATCGCCGATGGTGCCGCCGACAGCGCGCAGCGCGTGGTCGCACTGGAGCAGCGTCACCGCGCGTTCCTGGCCGAGCTCGAACTCGATGCCGATGCAGTGCTGGGCGAGCGACTCGCTGCGCTGCATGCCTTGCTGGGCGATGCGCGCGCGGCAACGCGCACGCTGGACTGGCAGGCCGAGGTGCTGGGGCAGGGCGAGTTGCTGTCTTCCACCATCGGCGCGGCGTATCTGCACGCCAGCGGCCTGGACATCGGCTGGCTGGATGCGCGCCAGTGGCTGTCGGCATTGCCGGCGCAGCCCAATCAAAGCGAATGGTCCAAGCGCTTGTCGGTGTCGTGCCAGTGGCAGTCCGATGCGGACTGGCGCGCGCGTTTCGATGCGCAGCCCGCACGCTTGCTGATTACCCAGGGTTTCATTTCGCGGCATGCCGATGGCGGCACTGCGATTCTGGGGCGCGGCGGCTCGGATACCTCGGCGGCGTATTTCGGTGCGCTGCTGGGCGCCAGCCGGGTGGAAATCTGGACCGATGTGCCTGGCATGTTCAGCGCCAACCCAAAGGAAGTGCCGGACGCGCGGCTGCTGACCCGCCTGGACTATTACGAAGCGCAGGAAATCGCCACCACCGGCGCCAAGGTGCTGCATCCGCGTTCGATCAAGCCGTGCCGCGATTCGGGCGTGCCGATGGCGATCCTGGATACCGAGCGCCCCGACTTGCCGGGCACCAGTATCGACGGCAATGCCGAGCCGGTGCTGGGCGTCAAGGCGATCAGCCGCCGCAACGGCATCGTGCTGGTGTCGATGGAAGGCATCGGGATGTGGCAGCAGGTCGGCTTCCTGGCCGATGTGTTTACGTTGTTCAAGAAGCATGGTTTGTCGGTGGACTTGATCGGCTCGGCCGAAACCAATGTCACCGTGTCGCTGGACCCGTCCGAGAACCTGGTCAACACCGATGTGCTGGCGGCGTTGTCGGCCGATCTGTCGCAGATCTGCAAGGTCAAGATCATTGTTCCTTGCGCGGCGATCACGCTGGTCGGGCGCGGCATGCGCTCGCTGCTGCACAAGCTCTCCGATGTATGGGCCACGTTCGGGCAGGAACGCGTGCACATGATTTCGCAGTCGTCCAACGACTTGAACCTGACCTTCGTCATCGACGAAGCCGATGCCGATGGCTTGTTGCCGATCCTGCACGGCGAGTTGATCGACAGTGGCGCGATGCCGGTGAGCGAGGGCGAGGTGTTCGGCCCGCGCTGGCGCGAGATCATCGGCTCGGTGCGCCCGCGCCCCACGCCGTGGTGGCATGCCGAGCGCACGCATTTGCTCACGCTCTCCAAGGCCGGTACGCCGCGTTACGTCTATCACCTGCCCACGGTGCGCGCGCGCGCGCAGGCGCTGGCGCAGATCGCGGCGGTGGATCAGCGCTATTACGCGATCAAGGCCAATGCGCATCCGGCGATCCTGATGGCGTTGGAACAGGCCGGCTTCGGGCTGGAATGCGTCTCGCACGGCGAGCTGCGCCGCGTGTTCGATACCTTGCCCGAGCTGTCGCCGCGCCGTGTGCTGTTCACGCCGAGTTTTGCCCCCAAGGCCGAATACGAAGCAGGCTTCGCGCTGGGCGTGACCGTCACCTTGGACAACGTCGAAGCGCTGCGCCGCTGGCCGGAGGTGTTCCGCGGCCGCAACGTGTGGTTGCGCATCGACCTGGGGCACGGCGACGGGCATCACGAGAAGGTCAACACCGGCGGCAAGGCATCCAAGTTCGGGTTGTCGTCCACGCGCGTGGATGAGTTCGTCGAAGTGGCGCGCACGCTCGAGGTCACCATCACCGGCGTGCACGCGCACCTGGGCAGCGGCGTGGAAACCGGCGAGCACTGGCGGATGATGTACGACGAACTGGCCGGCTTTGCGCGCCGCATCGGCACGGTGGAGACCATCGATATCGGCGGCGGCCTGCCGATTCCGTACAGCGCCGAAGACGAGCCGTTCGATCTGGAGCTGTGGGCCAAGGGCCTGGCCGAGGTCAAGGCCGTGCATCCGGGTTATCGCCTGGCGATCGAACCGGGCCGCTATCTGGTGGCCGAAGCCGGCGTGCTGCTGGCGCAGGTCACGCAAGTGATCGAAAAGGACGGCGTACAGCGTGTGGGCCTGGATGCGGGCATGAACACCTTGATCCGCCCGGCGCTGTATGACGCCTGGCACGATATCGAAAACCTCAGCCAGCTCGATGCGCCCGCCGATGGTGGGTTCGATATCGTCGGGCCGATCTGCGAGTCGTCGGATGTGTTCGGCAAGCGCCGTCGTCTGCCTGCCGCGACCGCGCCGGGCGATGTGATGCTGCTGGCCGATACCGGTGCCTACGGCTACTCGATGGCCAGCACGTACAACCAGCGCGAATTGCCGCGCGAAGAGGTGATCGATGCGCCCGCAGGCTGAGTTCGTTGCACTCAGTACGCTGGCCGGTGGTGCTGCGATCGTGTTCGCCACCGCGCTCCAGCAACTGAGTTTGGGCATGCCGTGGAGCGACACCTTCAAATGGGCGCTGCCCGCGCTGGTCGCCGCCGGTATCGGCGCGTGGTTGGCCGGGCGTTGGCAACGTCGGCGCGATGCGCGGATTCCCACGCGTCGCAGTGGCGGGATGGCGGTGCGCACGGTGCTGTTGAGCGCGCTGAGTTATGTGCCGGTGGTGGCGCTGTATCTCGCCGTCGCCTTCGCGGTGTCCGGCGATGCCACGACTGCACGTCCGGATGTGCTGTTGCTGGCGGTGCTGTTCGGTTGCCTGCCGCTGCTGTGGGCTGCGGTGCCGTTTTCCATGATTGAATATGTCCTGTGCCGGCGTTATCTGCGTCGCGTACGTGTTCCTGCAGGTAGTCCATGAGCGCTTTCGACAAACACCAGATTTCCACCTTCCGTTTCGTGCGTTGCGCACTCGACGCGCAGACCGGCGTGGCGACGCTGGTGTATGCCTTCGATCAAGGGCCGGAGCTTGTGGAAACCGTTGCCGTGCCCGGCGCGCCCTTCGTGCTGGACGGCGCGCGTGCCGCCGCCGTGCAACAGGCCTTGCAGTTGCTGCACCTCATCGCGGGCGTGAGTTACTACAAGGCCGCGGTGCCGCCGACCATTGCCATCGACAGCTACAGCATCGATGCCGATACCGCTGCGCTGGTGGAAAGCGTCTACCTGCATGGACTGGGCGAGTTCGCCTATCGCAACGGCTTGAACCTGCACGGCAAGATCAATTTTCCTGTCGGTACACACGCCGCTGGCGATGCGCCGGCGCTGGGCCTGCGCGAGCATGCCTTGGTTGCGATCGGTGGCGGCAAGGATTCGCTGGTCAGCATCGAAGCCTTGCGTCATGCCGGCATCGATCAGACCGTCAGCTGGATCGGCGGCTCGCAACTGATCCGGGCCTGCGCCGAGCGTACCGGTTTGCCGGTGCTCAACATCGGCCGCGTGCTGGCGCCGGAATTGTTCGAGCTCAATCGGCAGGGCGCGTGGAACGGGCATATTCCGGTGACCGCCGTGAATTCGGCCATTTTGGTGTTGTCGGCCTTGCTCAATGGCGTGGACCAGGTGGTGTTTTCCAACGAGCGTTCGGCCAGTTACGGCAGCCAGATTCCTGGCACCGGCGAGGTCAATCACCAGTGGTCCAAGGGGTGGGCGTTCGAGCAGGCGTTCGGCGATTATGTGCAGCGGCATGTGGCGGCCGATCTGCGGTACTACTCGTTGCTGCGGCCGTTGTCGGAGTTGGCGGTGGCGCGGCAGTTCGCCAAGACCGATCACTACGACGCGCATTTTTCCAGCTGCAACCGCAATTTCCACATCATGGGCGAGCGCCCGGTACATCGCTGGTGCGGGGTCTGCCCGAAGTGCCATTTCGTATTCCTGGCGTTGGCGCCGTTCATGCCCAAGACGCGCCTGGTCAATATCTTCGGGCGCAATCTGCTCGACGATGCAACCCAGGCCGGCGGCTACGATGCGCTGCTGGAATTCCAGGACCACAAGCCGTTCGAATGCGTGGGCGAAGGCCGCGAGTCGCGCGCGGCGATGGCGGTACTGGCCAGCCGTGCCGAATGGAAGGAAGACGCGCTGGTGATGCGTTTCATCCGCGAGATCCAACCGCAGCTGGACCAGCAGGAATTGCAGCTGGAGCCGTTGATGGCCATCGATGGCGAGCACCGTGTTCCATCGGCGCTGTGGGAGCGCGTGCGTGCGAATTTCGCAGCTTGAGGGCAGGGCGGTTGCGTTGTGGGGTTGGGGGCGCGAAGGACGCGCGGCCTATCGCGCGCTGCGCGCCGTGTTGCCCACCCAATCGCTGACGGTATTCGGCAACGCCGAAGAAGCGCGCGAGCTGGAGACGCTGGCAGATGCCGCGTTGCACGTGCAAACCGAGGCCAGCGCGCAGGCGTTGGGCCGCTTCCAGATCGTGGTGAAGTCGCCGGGCATCAGCCCGTACCGCGCTGAGGCGCAAACCGCCACCGCCGAGCACGGCACCCAGTTCATCGGCGGCACCGCACTGTGGTTTGCCGAGCATGCGCTTGCGGATGGCAGTGTGCCGGGCGCCATCTGCGTCACCGGCACCAAGGGCAAAAGCACCACCACCGCGCTGCTGGCGCATCTGCTGCGTGCGGCCGGACATCGCACCGCCTTGGTCGGCAATATCGGCCAGCCTTTGCTTGAAGTACTGGCGCCGCAACCGCCACCGGCGTATTGGGCGATCGAGTTGTCCAGCTACCAGACCGGTGAAGTGGCGCGCAGCGGTGCGCGTCCGCAATTGGCGCTGGTGTTGAACCTGTTTCCCGAACATCTGGACTGGCACGGTAGCGACGCGGCATACATGCGCGACAAGCTGTCGCTGGTCACCGAAGGCCGCCCGCGCATTGCATTGCTCAACGCCGCCGATCCGCATCTGACGCAGCTGCAGTTGCCGGACAGCGAGGTGCGCTGGTTCAACCATCCCGATGGCTGGCATCTGCGCGGCGACGTGGTGTATCGCGGCGAGCAGCCTGTGTTCGATACCGCCAACGTGCCGCTGCCCGGCGAACACAACCGGCGCAACCTGTGCGCGGTGCTGGCAGCGGTGGAAGCGTTGGGGCTGGATGCGGCAGCACTGGCGCCGGCCGCGCTGAGCTTTCGTCCATTGCCCAATCGCCTGCAGTTGCTCGGCAGCGTGGACGGCATCAGCTACGTCAACGACTCGATCAGCACCACGCCGCATGCGTCGTTGGCGGCGCTGGCCTGCTTTGCGCAACGCCGTGTGGCCTTGCTGGTGGGTGGACACGATCGCGGACTGGACTGGCAGGATTTTGCCGGGCAGATGGCGCAGCAGGCGCCGCTGGAAATTGTCACCATGGGTGCGAACGGGCCGCGCATCCATGCGCTGCTGGCTCCGTTGGCCGCGGCCGGTCGCTTCGGCCTGCATGCCGCCAACGACCTGGAACACGCAATGCGGCTGGCGCGCGAGGCGCTGGGCGAGCAGGGCGGTGTGGTGCTGCTGTCGCCGGGCGCGCCCAGCTTCGGCGCCTACAGCGATTACGTCGCGCGTGGTCGGCATTTTGCCCAGCTGGCCGGTTTCGACCCGGCGGCAATCAGCGCGATTCCCGGCTTGGGCGTGCAGTAGCGCTGCGTCGATCGCGTTGATCGATGGCGGTATTGGCCCTGCGTTTTTTCGATGGCCGTGGCAGAACGCCGACGCGATCGGTCTGTGGTGGCCTCCAATGACCCGGCCTGCACGGCAGTAGCGCCTACACTCGCCGGACATTCCCGGGAGCAAGCACATGCACAAGCAATGGACATGGCGTGGCGTTGGGTTGATCGGCGTCTTGGCCTCGTTGGCATTTCCGGCGACCGCCGCGATGCAGGCCAAGCCGCTGGAATGGAAGATCGGCAAGGACACCTTCAGCGGCGTGCTGGTCTACGACGATGCCGGCGATGCCAAGCGCCCGGGCCTGGTGATGGTGCCCAACTGGCGCGGCGTCAACGAGTCGGCGGTGACCAAGGCCAAGCAACTGGCGGGCGATGATTATGTGGTGCTGGTTGCCGATGTGTACGGCAAGGGCAAGCGTCCGGCCAACGACAGCGAGGCCGGGCAGTTCGCTGGCGCGTTGAAGAAGGACCCGCCGACGCTGCGCGCACGCGCGCTGAAAGCGGTCGACGTGCTCAAGGCGCAGGCCGGCAAGGCGCCGCTGGATGCATCGCGGATCGGTGCGGTGGGCTTCTGCTTCGGTGGCACGACGGTGCTGGAGCTGGTGCGTGCTGGCGCACAGCTGGCCGGCGTCGTCAGCCTGCACGGCGGCATCGCCACGCCCAGCCCGGCCGCTGCCGGCTCGGCCAAGACGCCGCTGCTGGTGCTCAACGGCGCAGACGACAAGAGCGTGACCAAGGCGGACATCGCCGCGTTCGAAACCGAAATGAATGCAGCTGGTGCCGATTGGCAGTTCGTCAACTTCAGCGGCGCGGTGCATTGCTTCGCCGAGGCCGACGCCAACAGCCCGCCGGGCTGCCTATACAACCCACGCGCGGCGAAACGTGCGTTCCGCATGCTCGGCGATTTCTTCGACGAGCGTTTCGGCGATTGATGTCGCGGCCAGACGCGGCGATGCAGCCGTGGCGCATGCGTGGAGGAATCGCAGTGGAGCAGCGGTATGTGTCGATTCCTCTGCGCATGCTGCACCTGTCTGTTGGGCTTGCAGTCGCGTGGTATTTCTTCGAGGCCGTATTGCCGGGGCGCCGTAGAGCGCTTCCTGGCGCGTCGCTTTCCCGGTTGCAACGCGAGCACAACGCGAGTGCTGGCAGCGATCGCACTGCAGGGTGCATTGCGGTCATGCAGGCATGCGCAGGCGGTCGGCGCGATGATTTGTTGCATCCGGCCATGCACTGCATGTGCAGCACAACATGCAGTGCGCCTCGTCTGCGATCCTGCGTTGTCGCGCTGTAGATCAGACTGCATCGCGCTGCCGGCAATGCCTGGGCGCGACCACTCGCCACCGGCCACGCAAACCCGTCAGATATCAGTAGCGACCAGCGTGGGGGTCACCGCTGCGATGGCTTCAACCATTGCGGCAGGTGACACCCGTGGCGTGCATCAATGCGTGCGTTCCACCGCATAACGCGCCAGGCCGCGTAGCGCGGCGACCGCAGGGCTGGCCGGCAAGGTGTCCAGTGCCTGTTCGGCAGCAGCAGCGTATTCGGCCGCCCGTTGGCGGCTGTACTCCAGCCCGCCGGTGGCATGGATCGCCGTCAGCACTTCGGGCATTGCGTTCGCATCGCCTTGTTCGACGATCTGGCGCAGGCGTTCCCTGATGGGGGCATCCGAGTGGGCCATCGCGTGGATCAGCGGCAAGGTCGCCTTGCCTTCGGCCAGATCGTCGCCCAGGTTCTTGCCCAGATCCGCTGCGTCGGCGGCATAGTCCAGCACGTCATCGGCAATCTGGAAGGCAAAACCCAGCTGCATGCCGTAGTCGTACAGACGTTGCTGCACATCGGCATTCGCGCCCGATGCCAGCGCGCCCAGACGCGTGCCCGCGGCGAACAGCACCGCGGTCTTGCGCTCGATCACACGCAGGTAGGCGGCTTCGTCGGTGTCGGGGTTGTGCACATGCAACAGCTGCAGCACTTCGCCTTCGGCGATGCGGTTGGTGGTGTCGGCCAGGATCTGCATGACTTCCATGCGTTCCAGCTCGACCATCAACTGGAAGCTGCGCGAATACAGGAAGTCGCCGACCAGCACGCTGGGCGCATTGCCCCACAGCGCATTGGCGGTACTGCGCCCGCGCCGCAGGTCCGATTCGTCCACTACGTCGTCGTGCAACAGCGTGGAGGTGTGGATGAACTCGATGATCGCCGCCAACTGGTGGTGCTCCGGGCCGGAGCCGCCCGCCGCATGGCCGGCCAGCATCACCAGCATCGGACGCAGGCGTTTGCCGCCGGCGGAAATGATGTGATCGGCAATCTGGTTGATCAGCACGACGTCCGAGGCCAGGCGGCGGCGGATCAGCGCATCCACTGCCGCCATGTCGGGCGCGGCGAGGGACTGGATCTGGGGCAGGCCCAGGACGGTGGGGAGGTCTTCGGCGATGGTCATGCGCAGGCGTTCGTGGTGTGTGTCGATTATAGGTGTCTGGGCCAGATCCGTCCCGTCGGCCGTGGCCGACCGCCTCCACGGTGGCCGCAAACCCTTGCGGTGCCAGCGTCGGGCCTGTCCGGGAGCGCCCGGATTCCGACCTGCCGACGCGGCATTCCCCGGCCCGGTGGTGCGGGGATCCGCCGGCACCCGGGGCGGGCAGGTGCGGTAACATTGGCCCAAGACATTCACCGCCGCGCCCCACTGGCGCCGGCGCATCATCTCGGAAGCATCTATGGCCCGCGGCATCAACAAAGTCATCCTCGTCGGCAACCTCGGCAACGATCCCGACACCAAGTACACCCAGGCCGGCATGGCGATCACCCGCGTCAGCCTGGCCACCACCAGCATGCGCAAGGACCGCGAGGGCAATAACCAGGAGCGCACCGAGTGGCACCGCGTGGTGTTCTTCGGGAAGCTGGGCGAGATCGCCGGCGAGTACCTGCGCAAGGGCTCGCAGGTGTACGTCGAAGGCGAACTGCGCTATGACAAGTACACCGGCCAGGATGGCGTGGAAAAGTACAGCACCGACATCGTCGCCAACGAGATGCAGATGCTCGGCGGCCGTGGTGAAGGCGGCGGTGGCGGTGGCATGGGCGGCGATCGCCCGCAGCGTGCGCAGGCGCCGCGCCAGCAGCAGGGCGGTGGCGGCGGGCAGGGCGGCGGCGGGCAGGATTACGCCCCGCGTCGTCAGCAGCCGGCGCAGCAGCAGTCCGCACCGCCGATGGATGACTTTGCGGATGACGATATTCCGTTCTAAGACACACTTAGCGCTAGGTGTTGGTAAAGGTCTGAAGAGAGCCCCTTATTTATGGGGCTTTTCTTTTGCTCAATGGTGCTGATCCGTATGTGAAGTCGCCCTTGTCGAAGTACGGCTGGGACGACTACGGCGTACGTCGCTTCGGCGGGGCGTAGCGATGCCGCTGTTGGTCGAGGGACAGTGGCATGAAATGTCGATCGAAGATGATGATCTCGATCTGTTCGCTGTGGCCGCCGGCGCTGTCGATCACAAAGCCAGTCCCGACCTTGTCGCGATCTGGCAGGTAAGCGCGCAAGACCTCGATCCAGTGGGCTTCGTTGACACTGCCCCGCGTGTCTGGAGGATGGATCGACGGAACGGCGCGGCGAATCTGCAGCGCGAGTTCGCGTCCTGCACCCCAGCGAAGGTCGAAGCCAGGCCGTATCGGTCGATCGGCGGCAGAGGAGTCGTGCTTCCCACGCTTGGGGAATGTCGCGCCGAAGCGTGCCCGCTAGCGGCGAGCGTCTGGCTGTTCTTGCCTCCGCGGATAGGTTGATCGCCAGCGTGGCTTCACCAGCGGCCAGCTCGAGCAACGACTTGGCGCGGTGTTTCATGCCGAGTGCATGCTGTCGCTCACGGGCGGGGCCAGCCCGGCCGGAACCGGTCAAGTGTCGTGAATGCGCTTAGAGCGGCTAACAAAACGACTTCGCGTCAGCCTACTGCAGGTCGGCTGATCTGCGGCCTGGCTGCAGGGCCCTTTCCCGCCCAGCGTCGCGGGACCTTACGCGGCATGGATGCCGCGTAAGAGCTTACAAGGACGTACTTGCAGCGTTTCCCGCGACGCTGGGCGGGCAAGGACCAGTCGAGATGGTCGCCATGCATGGGTTTAAACACAGCAACCAGCGGAGTCTCTGGTGCGGTGTCCTCGCCGCTTGCGGGACCGTGTGGCGGCATGGATGCCGCCACCGAGCCTACATGGACGTACTTGCGGCGTGTCCCGCGAGCGGTGAGGGCACCGCGCATTCGACTCACTCAGTGTTTGATCTGGACTTCTGACTGCATCCACCAACATACGGCCGACAAAGCCACTGCACTCACTGACAGGCGCTCGCTAGGTTTTGTTAGCTGCTCTTAGCCGGCGCGGCAAATAGGCCTGAAACTCGCCGTCGAAACGGCAACCCCGACCATCATCCAGGCAATCCAGTGCCATCGCCTCAAGGAGAAGCGATGGCTGCACCGGTTGCTCGCCATGCTTCGCCTGCGTCGCGGGCCATGGTTTACGGATGCCTGCTTTTCGCTGCAGACCTGGCAGTCCACCTGCTGCGTCGCTCGACATTCCATCACCGTCATGCAGCGACAGGCGCAACAAGCGCAACAGGCGCAACAGGCATTGTGCCCTGCAGCATGGGTTTCGTGCGCTGCGTCTTGCAAAAAAGCGATTCCCTACCTTATGGTTCAATCGATTGAATTGCGGCGAATCCTTAGCATTTGATACCGGTTGGGAGGCCGGAAAACGGATGTCTATCCAATCGAGCGGACCGGCGCCGGCCCCGGGGTTCACGCGGCGAGATGCGCTGCGCGTTGCTGTCGCCGGGAGCTTTGGCCTCGGCGTTGCGGGCATGTTGCCTGCGTTTGCCGCTGCCACGTCGCGCAAAGGCAAGCTGAAGCATTCCGTGGCCCGCTGGACGTTTCCGCAGCAGTCGATCGCCCAGCTTTGCCAGACGGTGAAGGGCATTGGGTTCGCCGCCATCGATCTGGTCGGCCCGGCAGATTGGCCCACGCTGAAGGCCAATGGCGTGTACAGCGCGATGTGCAACGGCGCGGAGATGGGCCTGGACAAGGGCTTCGCCGGCAGCCAGTTCCACGACCAGCTGGTCGAGCGCTACACGCGGCACATCGACCTGGTGGCCGATGCCGGCTATCGCAACCTCATCTGTTTTTCCGGCAATCGCAACGGCATGGATCCCCAGGAAGGCATGGCCCACGCCGAAGCGGGACTCAAGCGCATCCTCGGGCATGCCGAGAAGCGCGGCGTCGTGCTGGTGATGGAACTGCTGAACTCCAGGGTCGATCATCCCGACTACCTGTGCGACCACTCGGCATGGGGCGTGGAGCTGTGCCAGCGGATCGGCTCGGACCATTTTGGTCTGCTGTACGACATCTACCACATGCAGATCATGGAGGGCGACATCATCGCCACCATCTGCAAGCATCACACGTTCTTCAAGCATTACCACACCGCCGGGGTGCCTGGCCGGCACGAGATCGGAGACGATCAGGAACTCCACTATCCCGCCATCTGTCGCGCGATCCGCGATACCGGTTTCGACGGCTATCTGGCGCAGGAATTCATTCCGACGGCGCCGGATCCCGTCGGCTCGCTGCGCGAGGCGATCCGCCTCTGCGACGTCTGAAACCCTATCCACCCAGGTGAAGTAGAACTCATGGCAGACAATCACTACGACGCCATCGTCGTTGGCTCGGGAATCAGCGGCGGTTGGGCGGCGAAGGAACTGACCGAGAAAGGTCTCAAGGTCCTGATGCTGGAGCGCGGACGCAACATCGAGCACGTCAAGGACTACGTCAACGCGATGAAGGAGGTGTGGGATTTCCCGCACCACAACCGGCCGACCCAGGCGATGAAGGCCGACTATCCGGTGTTGAAGCGCGACTACGCCCTGGTCGAGAACCTGCAGGGCATGTGGGCCAACGAAAAGGAATCGCCCTATACCGAGATCAAGCGATTCGACTGGTTCCGCGGCTATCACGTGGGCGGTCGCTCGCTGATGTGGGGACGGCAGAGCTATCGTCTGTCGGACCTGGATTTCCAGGCGAACCTCAAGGACGGCATCGCCACCGATTGGCCGATCCGTTACGCCGACATCGCGCCCTGGTACGACTACGTGGAGAAGTTCGCCGGCATCGCCGGCACGCGCGAGGGCCTGGACGTATTGCCCGACGGCGAGTTCCTGCCGCCGATCCCGTTGAACATCGTCGAGAAGGACGTGGCCGCGCGGATCAAGAAGGCCTTTGGCGGGACCAGGCACCTGATCCACTCGCGCACCGCGAACATCACCCAGCCCAAGATCGAGCAGGGCCGCGTCAATTGCCAGTATCGCAACAAGTGCATCCTGGGCTGTCCCTACGGCGCCTACTTCTCGACCCAGTCGGCGACGCTGCCGGCGGCGATGAAGACCGGCAACCTGACCTTGCGGCCCTTCTCGATCGTCAAGGAAGTGCTCTACGACAAGGACCGCAAGCGTGCGCGGGGCGTGGAGATCATCGATGCCGAGAACGGTCAGACTTACCAGTACACGGCCAACGTCATCTTCCTCAATGCGTCCTCCTTCAACTCGAGCTGGCTGCTGATGAACTCGGCCACCGATGTCTGGGAAGGCGGGCTAGGGTCGTCGTCCGGCGAGCTTGGGCACAACGTGATGGACCATCATTTCGGCGCGGGCGCCTCAGGGCGGGTCGAGGGCTATGAGGACAAGTACTACTTCGGCCGTCGTCCCTGCGGCTTCTACATTCCCCGTTTCCGCAACATCGCTGCGGACAAGCGCGGCTATCTACGCGGGTTCGGCTACCAGGGTGGCGCCAGCCGCACCGGCTGGTCGCGCGAGATCGCCGAGCTGAACATCGGTGCCGACCTGAAGGACGCGCTGACCCAGCCGGGCGACTGGCGCATCGGCATGACCGGCTTCGGCGAAATGCTGCCTCACCACGACAATACGATTCGCCTGGATCCGCAGCGCAAGGACAAATGGGGGCTGCCGGTGTTGGCGATGGACGTGTCCCTGCGCGCGAACGAAAAGGCCATGCGCAAGGACATGGCCGCCGATGCCGCCGAGATGTTCGAGGCCGCCGGCGTCAAGGATGTGCAGATGCACGATGACGACTACGCCCCGGGCAAGGGCATCCACGAGATGGGCACCGCACGCATGGGCCGTGACCGCAGCAACTCGGTGCTGAACCAGCACAACCAGGTCTGGGACGCGCCGAACGTCTACGTGACCGACGGCGCCTGCATGACCTCCAGCGCCTGCGTGAATCCCTCGCTGACCTACATGGCGCTGACCGCACGGGCAGCGGACCATGCGGTGCGCGAACTGAAAGCGGGGAACCTGTGATGGAACGCCGCGAACTGCTGAAGATGATCGTCGCCGCCACGGGCGCGGCCATGATCGGCCTGCCCGCGCTGGGCCTTGCACAGGCGCCGGCCGAGAGGGCGAACAATGCCTTCTCCGCCGCCGATGTCGGCACGCTGGACGAGATCGCCGAGACCATCCTGCCGCGGACCGCAACGCCGGGGGCGAAGGATGCCGGTGTCGGCCTGTTCATGGCGCAATTCGTCACCGATTGCTACACCGCCCGGCAGCAGGCGACGTTCCGCGCCGGCCTGGCCGAGATCGACAAACGCGCCGGCGGCCGCTTCGTGTCGCTCGCGCCGCAGGCCCGCACCGAGCTGCTGCGCGCCCTGGATGCGGAAGCCAGGAAGCACGTGGTTGCAATGACCGATACCGGCACCGCCAAAGTGGCGGACGCGATGCCGCATCACTTCACGATGATCAAGCAGCTGGCCATCTTCAGCTTCTTCACCTCGAAGGTCGCCGCGACCGAGGTGCTGCGTTACGTCGCCGTGCCGGGCCGCTACGATGGTGACCTGGCCTATGCCCCCGGTACGCCCGCCTGGGCGACCAACTGATGGACCGCAACGCTTCGCCCATGCGCCATTTTCCGGGAACACGATGACCAGACCCCTGCTGATGGCGGCCTGCCTGCTGGCCGCAGCGCCTGCGTTCGCGCAGGCCAGCGGCGACCCGTCGCGCGATCCGGCGAAGACCGAGGTGTGGAAGCCCGTGCCCGCGATCGTGGCCACGCCCGCGGGCGGCGCGCCCTCCGACGCGATCGTGCTGTTCGATGGCAAGGATCTCTCCGCCTGGGAGTCGGAGCAGGGCGGACGCGTGCCCTGGAGTGTCGCCGACGGTGCGCTGACCGTGGTGCCGGGGAGCAAGGGCATCCGCACCAAGCAGCGCTTCTGCGACATCCAGTTGCATGTCGAGTGGCGCACGCCCACCGCGACCGGCGGTTTCGACGGCCAGCAGCGCGGCAACAGCGGCATCTTCCTGCAGGAGTTGTATGAGCTGCAGGTGCTCGACAGCTACAACAACCCGACCTATGCCAACGGCCAGGCCGGCGCGATCTACAAGCAGGCCATTCCGCTGGTGAACGCCTCGCGTGCGCCGGGCCAGTGGCAGGCCTACGACATCATCTGGAAGGCGCCGCGCTTCTCGCAGGGCGGCGGGCTCACTTCGCCCGCCCGCATCACCGTCCTGCACAACGGCGTGCTGGTGCAGGACGACACCGTCCTGTCGGGCAAGACCGAGTACATCGGCGCGCCTTCGTACGCGCCGCATGCATGTGCGCCGATCTCGCTGCAGGAGCACGATTCCAAGGTCAGCTACCGCAACATCTGGGTGCGCGAGCTGTAGCGCCGGCGTCCTATTCCGCCAGGAAGCTGGCGATGTCGTCGACGTCCTGTTGCGACAGCTGCGGAAAGGGTGGCATCAACCCGCCGCCGTTCCTGATCTTGTCCTTGATCTGCGTCGATTCCAGCCGCTTGCCCACGTCGGTGAGCGCGGGGAACACGCCTGGGATGCCCGCGCGATCAGCGCCGTGGCAGGCGGTGCAGTTAGTTGCGTAGAGCTGCGCGCCGGCCGCAGGGTCGTCCTTGGACCACGCCGTGGTCGCAAGTGTCGCCCCCAGCAGAGCCACGACCATTGTCAAAATCGTTTTCAAGCGGGGCTCCTTCGCGTGCTAGCGCTGTGTGCTGGCGGGCAGGCTGGTGGGCAGGTGTGCACGCAGGTAGTCGGCACCGGTCTGGATGACCGTGGCCGGATCGCGCGGACGGTCGTGCTCGATGATGTACCAGCGCACGCCGGCGCCCGCCGCGGCAGGCAGGATCGCGTTCCAGTCCAGCACGCCCTTGCCCACGGCGGCGAAGCCACCCTCGTCCTCGGCCTGGCCTTTCGGTGCGTTGTCCTTGGCGTGTACCGCGAACATGCGGCCCTTGAACTTGCCCAGCATCACCGCCGGGTCGTAGCCCGCGCGCGCGACCCAGGCCAGGTCCAACTCGGTCTCGAGATCGGGGCCGGCCGCGGCGAACAGCAGTTCCAGGCCGGTCTTGCCATTGAAGTCGATCAGTTCGAAGTCGTGGTTGTGGTAGGCCAGGCGCATGCCCTTGGCCCGCACCCGCTTCGAGAGTTGGCCCAGTTCCTTGCCCAATGCGGTCCAGCCCGCGGCATCGGTCGGCCGATCCTTCTGGTCCAGGTAAGGCACTACCAGCGTGGTGTTGCCGATCGATCGGTTGAAGGCGACTGCGGCGTCCAGGTCCTTGCGCAGATCGGCCAGTTGCACGTGCGACGAGACCGCCTTGATCGAATATTTGTCCAGCAGCCGCTTGAGTTCCACTGCGCTGACGTTCTGCGTGCCGACCGTTTCCACCGCGCCCACGCCCGCGTCGTGGACGATCTTCAGCTGTTGGTCGAGCGAGCCGGCGTTGCGCAGCGAATACATCTGCACCGCGATGGGGGGGTGCGGGCCAGTGGCGTCGCGTGCGAAGGCGGGCAGTGCGAGGAGCAGCAGTGCGAGGGTCGCGGTCCTGCGGATAGATGTATGCATCAAGAAGTCCTCCCGAGATTCAACCGATGGCCGTCCAGGCGCGCGTCCTGGCCGATGTGATGACGCAATCGACGATCAGCGCCGAGCGCACCCCGTCTTCGAAGGTGGGCAGGCCTTCCGGCCGCTCGCCTTCGATGGCGCGATAGGTGTCGGCGACAAACGCCTCGAAGCAATCGCCGTAGCCCTGCGCGTGCCCGGCCGGTAATGTGGATAGCCGGCGTTGTTCGGCACTGCCGGCACCCGGCCCGCGCACGAAGATTTCTTCGCGCTGGTCGGGCAGGCCGATCCATAGCCGTTCGGCGTCCTCCTGGTCGAACGCCACGCTGGCCCTGGCGCCATCGATCTCGAACCAGAGGCGATTGCGGCGTCCCGCCGAGACCTGGCTGACCGTCAACGACGCCAGCGTGCCCGCGCCGGTTCTGAACATCGCCGCGGCCACGTCCTCGCTCGCTACCGCCTGCATCGCGCCGCCCGCCGCCGGCGTGCTGAAGCTCTGCCCGGTGAGGGCACCGCGCTCGGCGATCACGGTGGCGAACGCTGCGCTGACCTCGACGAAACGCTCGCCGCCGACCCATTCCACCAGGTCGCACCAGTGCGAGCCGATGTCGGCGAACACGCGCGAGGCGCCGCCCAGTGCCGGGTCCACGCGCCAGTTGTTGCTGGCAGGGTCCAGCAGCCAGTCCTGCAGATAGCTGCCGTGAATCAGGCGCAGCGGCCCCAGGTCGCCCTGCGCGATGCGTGCGCGCGCCTCGCGGACCACCGGGTGGTAGCGGTAGACGAAGGGCACCGTGGCGACCAGCCCGGTCGCGGCGGCCAATGCCGCCACTGCCTGGGCGTCCTGCAAGGTCGTGGCCAGCGGCTTCTCGCAGATCACGTGCTTGCCGGCTTGCAGCGCCGCCTGCGCCATGGCGCGGTGCAGATGGTTGGGCGTGCACACGTGCACGACCTGCACCTGCGGATCGGCGACCACGTCCTCGATGTCGCGATAGGCGCGCGGCACGTTCCATGACTGCGCCACCTCGCGTGCGCGTTGCGGGGAAGAGGCAGCGACGCCGCGGACCTCGGCACCGGCCAGCAGCGCTGCGCGACGATGCACGGCGCCGATCATGCCGGCGCCGACGATGGCGATTCCGAGCTTGCTCATCGGGTGGGCTCTGAATGCGTGGAGGGCGCGGCCGCCACGACCGGCCGGTCGCGGAACAACAACAGGAAGGCGATCAGCACGACCAGCGCCACGCCTGCCGGGAACAGCCAGATCTGCTGCCAGTCCGGGCCCGCCGCCGTGGTGTAGTGCTCCACGACCGCGCCGGACAGGAAGGTGCCGATCAACATGCCCACCCCGTATGTGGCCAGCGTGATGAACCCCTGCGCGCTGCTGCGCGCGGCGGGGCCGGCATGCGCATCGGTGTAGATCTGGCCGGTGACGAAGAAGAAGTCGTAGCAGATGCCGTGCAGCACGATGCCGATCACCAGCAGGGAGAAGCCGCCGCCCGCATCGCCAAAGGCGAACATGACGTAGCGCAGCACCCACGCCGCCATGCCCAGCGCCAGCATCGTCTTGACCCCCAGCCGCACGAACAGGAACGGCATCGCCAGCATCAGCAGCACTTCGGACACCTGGCCCAGCGATTGCAGGCCGGCCGCGCCGCGCACGCCCAGGTCGTTGAGATACGGGTTGGTGAAGTTGTAGTAGAACGCCAGCGGAATGCAGATGGCGATGGATGCCAGGAAGAACACCAGATAGGAGCGCGACTTCAGCAGCCGCAGCGAGTCCAGTCCCAGGACCTGCCCCAGCCCGGCGTCGCGCTGTTGCGCCAGCGGTGGCGTGTGCGGCAGGGTGAAGGCATACAGGCCCAGCGCCAGCGATGCCATCGCCGCCATCCGGAACGTCAGTTCGAGCCGATGCGCCTGTTCCCAGCCCAGCCAGCCGATCAGCACGCCGGCCACGATCCAGCCGACGCTGCCGGCCACGCGCACCGGCGGAAACTGCTTTTCCGGCGATTGCATGTGCCGCATCGCCACGCTGTTGGCCAATGCCAGCGTCGGCATGAACAGCAGCATGTACCCCATGACGCAGGCGGAGAACATGCCGAAGCTCGTTGCCGTGGACGCCAGCCACATCAGCACCGCGCCGGCGAGGTGCAGCACCGCGAGGATGCGCTGCGCCGCGAAGTAGCGATCGGCGACCAGGCCGACCAGGAAGGGCGCCACGATGGCCCCGATGGACTGGCTGAGGAACGCCGTCGCCACCTGGCTCGCGCTGGCCTGCAGGGGGCCCTGCACCAGGTACGTGCCCAGGGTCACGAACCATGCTCCCCAGATGAAGAACTGCAGAAACATCATCGCGCCCAAGCGCGACATGGTGTGCCTCATGGCTTGCCCTCCCAGGCGGTATTGGCTCAGATCCCCAGCATGCGGCGCAGCGATTCCGGATCGGCGCCGCTGTCGGCAAAGTCGTCGAAGGCGCGTTCGGTCACGCGGATGAGGTGGTCGCGGATGAACGCGGCACCCTCGCGTGCGCCGTCTTCCGGATGCTTCAGGCAGCACTCCCACTCCAGCACCGCCCAGCCCGGGAAATCGTATTGCGCGAACTTCGAGAAGATCGCCTTGAAGTCGATCTGGCCGTCGCCGAGCGAACGGAACCGCCCCGGACGATCGATCCAGTCCTGGTAGCCGCCGTAGACGCCGCTTTGCGCACTGGCGCGATACTCCGCGTCCTTGACGTGGAAGATGCCGATGCGCGCGTGATAGCGGTCGATGAAGCCCAGGTAGTCCATCTGCTGCAGCAGCAGGTGGCTGGGGTCGTACAGGATCTTGGCGCGTGGGTGGTGGTCCACGACATCGAGGAAGCGCTCGAAGGTCGCGCCGTCGTGCAGATCCTCGCCCGGGTGGATCTCGAAGCACAGGTCCACGCCGCAGGCGTCGAAGGCATCCAGAATGGGGCGCCAGCGGCGGCCGAGTTCGGCGAAGGCTGCTTCCACCAGCCCGGGCGGGCGTTGCGGCCAGGGGTAGAAGTAAGGCCAGGCCAGCGCGCCGGAGAACGTGGCATGCGCCGTCAGCCCCAGGCGCTGGCTGGCCTTGGCCGCCAGCAGCAGTTGTTCAACCGCCCAGGCCTGGCGGGCGGCGGGATCACCGCGCTTGTCCGGCGGTGCGAATCCGTCGAACAGGTGGTCGTAGGCGGGGTGGACGGCGACCAGCTGCCCCTGCAAGTGGGTCGACAACTCGGTGACCTGCAGGCCGTACCCGGCCAGCATGCCGGCGACGTCGTCGCAGTACGCCTGGCTCTGCGCGGCCTGGGCCAGATCGAACAGGTGGGGCGCGCTGGTCGGCACTTGTACGCCAGAATACCCCAGGCCCGCAGCCCAGCCGGCCAGTGTGTCCAAGCGATTGAAGGGAGGTGTGTCGGCGATGAACTGTGCCAGAAACAGCGCCGGACCCTTGAGCGTCTTCAACGTGATTCGCCCTCATGCAATCGATTGAATCATCCTAGCATGGGCAGCCCGCAAGACCCGTTGTGCACCGCACAGCAGCAAGAAGAACCCAGGTCATGGCAACAACCATCTACGACATCGCAAAGCACGTTGGCGTCACCGCCGGCACGGTGTCGCGGGCGCTTTCCCGGCCGGAAAAAGTCCTGCCGGCCACGCGCGCGCGCATCGAACAGGCCGCCGCCGCGCTGGGCTATGTCCCCAATACGGTGGCCAGGACGCTCAAGACCCAGCGCAGCGGCAAGCTCCTGGTCACCGTCCCGGACATCGCCAATCCCTTCTTCGCCCAGATCCTGCAAGGCGCGGAGGAAGCGGCGCAGGCCGTCGGCTACGCCGTCCTGCTGGGCGATACCCAGCACCAGCCCGACCGCGAGGAGCGCTACGCGCAGATGCTCCGGCGCAACGAGGCAGACGGCCTGATCGTGCTGGGGCACCGCCTTCCGCCGACAGCGCGCGAGATCGTCAAGCAGCTGGGCGCCGCCGCGCCGGTGGTCAACGGATGCGAGTTCGACCCGGCGCAGGGCATCCCCAGCGTCCACATCGACAACGCGGCCGCTGCGCGCGCCATGATGGAACACCTGTATGGACTGGGGCACGAGCGGGTCGCCGTGGTGGGCGGCCCGCCCGACAATCCGCTGCACCAGCAACGACTGGAAGGGGTCCGGGCCTGCGGCAAGGCACGCCGCCGCCTGCGCAGCCTGACCGTCGTGCCGGGCGACTTCTCCGTAGAATCCGGCCATGCGGCTGCGATGGCGCTATTGGCCCGTGCGCCCGCGCCGACCGCGATCTTCTGCTTCAGCGATCAGATGGCGCTGGGCGCCCTGGCCGCTTGCCGGGACCTGGGCATCCGCGTGCCGGATGACCTGTCCATTGTCGGCTTCGACGACCTGGCGTCGTCGAGTTACCTCACACCGCCATTGACGACCATCCGGCAACCCATGCGAGAGATCGGTGTCCGCGCGGTCAACCTGCTGCTCGCCATCATCGAAAGGGTGGACGTGCCGCTTCAGCAGACGCTGGATTTCAGTTTGATGTTGCGTGGGTCCACGGGTGCGCCGAGGGGGTAGGTGACGCGACGTCCCCCCAATGTTGAGTCGCCCCTCGGTGTGGAGTCCAATTCCCTCCCCGAGCAGATTGGACATCAAGAAGCGTGCAGCATCTTTAGGCCGATGTACGATCCCGGCCTTTCTGCTTGGCGCGATACAGCGCCGAATCGGCATCTTGCACGATGGCGTCGGGAGTCAGTGGCGCCTGGCCTGGCTCGAAGGTCGCTGCGCCGACGCTGACGGTCACGTTTGCACTGGTGGGGCTGGACAGGTGCATCAGGCCCAGCTCGGCGACGGCGGTGCGAATCGCATCGGCCAACTGCAATGCGCCGGCGGCGTCGGTGTGCGGCAGGATCATGCCGAACTCCTCGCCGCCGTAGCGTGCGGCAACGTCCTCGCTGCGGCGCGAGCAGCCGGCGATTGCGCTGGCGATCAGGCGCAAGCAGGCATCGCCATTCACATGGCCATAGGTGTCGTTGTAGAGCTTGAAATGATCGACGTCGATCATCAGTACCGATAATGGCGTGTGTTGGCGCACCGCCTCCTGCAATGCCTGCGATAGCCGATGGTCGAAGGCACGACGATTGGCGATGCCGGTCAATGCATCCACCCAGGCTTCGGAGCTGAGTTTTTCTTCGTCCCGATGCATGCGGCGCAGTTGCAGGTCCAGCCAGATGCCCACGCCCAATAGCAACGCGAAACCGAGCGTGGTAATCACGATGCGCTGGCCGGCAGTTTGCCGCCAGTTTGCTAGCGCATCGTCCATCGACACGCCGGCCAGCACGGTCAGCGGGTATGGCCGTGCCGGTGCAAAGCTGGAGATGCGCCTGATACCGTCGATCGGCGAACGGTAGGTTTCGGTGCCGTGCTTGCGTGCGCGGATGTCAGCGTAAATCGAGGTACCTGCGATCGAGGTGCCGATCACGCCCTGCTGGTCGGGCCGACGTACCAGCACGGTGCCCGCGTCGTTGATCATGCCGATCGTCCCGTTGGGGCCGACGTCGAAGGTGCTGTAGTAGTCCTGAAAATACTTCAGTTGCAGTGTCACCAGCACCACGCCGGCAAACTCGCCGCTGGGCGTATTGAGGCGCCGGCTCAGCGTCAGCACCCAACTGCCGTCGGAGCGGCTCTTTACCGGCGGGCCCAGCAACGAGGAGGCGTCGCGATGATCGCGGTGGTACTTGAAATAGGCGCGGTCGGCGTTGTTGCGGTGTTTGGGCATGCCATCCAACGACGAGCTCACCCAGCTGCCGTCGGCGGCATAGATGAAAATACCGTGCAGCCGGTCCGACCGCTGCGCTTCGTCCACCAGGAAGTCATGCATTGCCGAGCGCGCCATGGCCGACTGTTGGTCGTGCTCCACCCGCGACACCAAGCCGGACAACACCGCCTCGGCGATCGCCAATGTGTCGCTGGCGTGCTGCGCCAGCAGGTTGGCAAGGTTCAGCGATTGTGTTTGCGCAGTGCGCAGCGCGGCCGCACGTTCTTCGTGGATCGAGCAATATTCCGAGCCGAGCAACAATATCCACGTAATGGTCAGCACAAAGTGCAACGCAATGCGTCGAGCTTGTTGTCGCCATCGCTTGGTTGTTGAGGTCACTGTCGCTACCCGTCTGGATACTGCAGCCATGCAACCGCTGTGCCAGCGGGCAAGCCGATGCCGGGCTGGCCGGGTCTGGACCCGCTGCGCTACCCAGATCTGTGATTCGTGTACGGTGGTACGCAACAGTTCGCTTGCATTGCGTGGTGCGGGACGATGCCTGGCGCGTAGCAGACGCCGCGATTGAACCGCCGCAGCCCCGGACAAGCCGACTCGACTGCGATCGCATCACGCGCTGCGTGCTATCCCATGCGCGACTATTTGAGGAGGTTTCGATGCGCGCTATTCGTCTTCGTCATCCGGCAGGATTGCAATCGCTGCAGTCGGTCGAGCTGTCCGATCCAGGGCAACCTGCGCGTGGACAGATCCGCGTGCGGCTGCATGCCAGCTCGCTGAATTATCACGACCTGGGCATTGTGCTGGGCCAGATGCCGGCTGCTGACGGGCGTATTCCGATGTCCGACGGCGCCGGGGTGGTGGAAGCGGTGGGTCCGGAGGTGAGCGAGTTCGCCGTCGGCGATCATGTCGTGTCCACCTTCTTTCCGCAGTGGGTCGATGGCGAGGCGTTGCACGCCGGATTTGCCACCACGCCAGGCGATGGCGTCGATGGTTATGCGCGTGCTGCGGTGGTGGCCGATACGACTGCATTCACGCATGCGCCAGCCGGTTACAGCCATGCCGAAGCTGCGACCTTGACGACGGCCGGCGTTACCGCCTGGCGTGCATTGGTGGTCAATGGCGGCCTCAAGGCGGGCGACACGGTGTTGGTGCTCGGCACCGGTGGCGTGTCGATCTTTGCGCTGCAGTTGGCCAAGGCGATGGGCGCCAGGGTGATCGCCACATCCTCGTCCGACGAAAAACTGGAGAAAGTGCGGGCGCTCGGTGCCGACCACACCCTCAATTATCGGCAGCACCGCGAGTGGTCCGCGCAGGTACTGGACATCACCGACGGGCGCGGGGTGGATCATGTGGTCGAGGTCGGCGGTCCCGGCACGCTGGCGCAATCGATCCGTGCCGCACGCATCGGTGGGCATATCGCCTTGATCGGTGTCTTGACCGGCGCCGCCGGCCCGGTGCCGACCGCCGAGATGATGGGCCGCCAGCAGCGCTTGCAGGGGCTGGTGGTGGGCAGTCGCAAGCATCAGCAAGCGTTGGTGCGCGCGCTGGAGGTGCTGCCGCTACGGCCGGTGATCGATCGAACGTACGCGCTCGACGAGATTGCCGACGCGTTCGCACTGCAGCAGTCAGGCGCGCATCTGGGCAAGATCGCATTGGAATTCTGATCCGCGCGCAAGCGATCACTGGTGCCGATGCAGATGCCAGTGACCGCCTTGACGGAACGCGGAGGAACGCATCGCTGGCACGTGCACGCATGGCTGCCGCGCGCCAGCAGTGATGCGGCCTTGAAACCGAAAGGCCTGTGCATGCATCACACCACGGTGCTCGATTCGGTCATCGATCGCAGCGGCATTCGGCCCTGAGGGCATCGAGATCGCGGCGGATAATGATGAGCGCGCTTCAGGGGCGCTAGCGTCGCAAAGCGACAATGCCTGCACAGCCGGCGACTAGAATTAGGGCCTATTGCTGCGCCATTCGCACGTTCATGGCTGCATGCTCACGCGCTTGTGACTACATGCGCTGCACATTTGCTAAAGAACTGTATTAGCCAGCATTGTCGGAGATGCCAGCCATGAGAGACATCAAGATGACCCGTCGCGAGGTACTGATTGCTGGCACGGCCTCGGCAGCCAGCGTTGCCGCAACCCAATCGATGGCCGCCACTGCAGCCAACGCGATGTCGCAACCTCAGGCAGTCGAGCCGTCCAATGTGTCCAGCCAGGTTGCGTTCGAGGTCAACGGCAAGCAGATGACGCTGACGCTGGACAATCGCACCACCTTGCTGGATGCACTGCGCGAACATCTGCAATTGACCGGCACCAAGAAAGGCTGCGACCACGGCCAATGCGGTGCATGCACGGTCATTGTCGATGGGCAGCGGATGAACGCGTGTCTGTCGCTGGCGGTGATGCACCAGGGCGGCAAGATCACCACCATCGAAGGACTCGGTACCCCGGAGAAACTGCATCCGATGCAGGCCGCGTTCGTCAAGCATGACGGGTATCAGTGTGGGTATTGCACGCCCGGTCAAATCTGTTCCGCAGTGGCGGTGCTGGACGAGGTCAGGCGCGGCATTCCCAGCCACGTCACCGAAGATCTCACCGGCAAGACCAAGCTCACTACGCCAGAACTGCAGGAACGCATGAGCGGCAATATCTGCCGGTGCGGTGCGTATTCCAATATCGTCGAGGCGATCAACGAGGTTGCGGGAGAGCGCGCATGAAGGCTTTCAGTTACGAGCGCGCGACCTCGCCAGCCGATGCTGCGGCCAAGGCGGCGCGTCAGCCAGGCGCCAAATTCATCGCTGGCGGCACCAACCTGCTCGATCTGATGAAGCTGCAGATCGAAACGCCATCGCACCTGATCGACGTCAACGGCCTGAGCCTGGACACCATCGAGGCCACTCCGGAGGGCGGTTTGCGGATCGGCGCGCTGGTGCGTAATACCGATCTGGCGGCAGATGCCCGTGTGCGCCGCGATTACGCCGTGCTCGCGCGCGCCTTGCTGGCAGGTGCCTCGGGGCAGTTGCGCAATCGCGCGACCACCGCAGGCAACCTGCTGCAACGTACCCGCTGCCCCTATTTCTATGACACCAACCAGCCGTGCAACAAGCGCCTGCCGGGCAGCGGCTGCGCGGCGATTGGCGGGTTCAACCGGCAATTGGCGGTGATCGGCGTGAGCGAAGAGTGCATCGCCACCCATCCCAGCGACATGGCCATTGCCATGCGCGTCCTCGATGCGGTTGTCGAAACAGTGGGTCCGGATGGACAGACGCGCGCGGTGCCGTTGTCTGAGTTCTATCGTGCGCCCGGCAAGACGCCGCACCTGGAAACCGTGCTGGAACGTGGCGAACTGATCACCGCAGTGCGTCTGCCCAAGCCGCTCGGCGGCACGCACGTCTATCGCAAGGTGCGCGACCGCGCTTCCTACGCATTCGCGCTGGTGTCGGTTGCGGCAGTCGTGCAACGCGATGGCAGCGTGCGTGTCGGCGTTGGCGGTGTCGCCTACAAGCCTTGGCGCAGCGAGGCGGCCGAAGCGCAGTCGCAGCAAGGCGCGCGAGCCATTGCCTCGGTGCTGCTCGACGGCGCGCAGCCCACCGAACACAACGCCTTCAAGTTGCCGCTGGTTGAGCGCACCTTGACCGCGATCCTGGCCGACACGAGGGCCTGACATGAAATTCGACACTCCCGCCGGTACCAATCCCATCGATCAACTCAAGATCGTCGGCAAACCCGTCGATCGCATCGATGGTCCGCTCAAGACCACCGGTCAGGCGCCGTATGCGTACGAGCACCATGACCTGCCTGGTCGCGCGGCTTACGGTCATGTCGTCGGCGCCGGCATCTCCAAGGGCAGCATTCGCAGCATCGATCTGGGCGCTGCGCGCAATGCGCCGGGTGTGCTCGGCATCGTCACTGCACAGAATGCAGGCAAGTTGCAGAAAGGCAAATACAACACCGCCACATTGCTGGGCGGCCCGGAGATCCAGCATTACCATCAGGCCATTGCGGTGGTGGTTGCCGAGACCTTCGAACAGGCGCGTGCCGCGGGCCAGCTGATCAAGGTCGACTACGGTCGCCATGTCGGTGCCTACGATCTGGAAAAGGCGCGCGATGGCGCCAAGGTCACCAAGGAGGGCGGGGCGCCGAACAGCGCAGTCGGCAATTTCGACAGTGCCTTCACGGCCGCGCCGGTGCAGCTGGATGCCGAATACACCACGCCCGATCATTCGCACGCGATGATGGAACCGCATGCATCGATCGCCATGTGGGAAGGCGACAAGCTGAGCGTGTGGACCTCCAATCAGATGATCGACTGGAGCGCGGGCGATCTGGCCAAGACGCTCGGTATTCCGCGCGAAAACGTGCGTCTGATGTCGCCGTATATCGGTGGCGGCTTCGGCGGCAAGTTGTTCCTGCGCGCCGACGCGGTACTGGCGTCCCTGGCGGCACGCCAGGTGGGGCGCCCGGTCAAGGTCATGTTGCCGCGGCCGCTGATCGCCAACAACACCACCCATCGTCCAGCCACCGTGCAACGCATCCGTATCGGTGCGCAGCCCGATGGCAAGATCACTGCGATCGCGCACGAAACCTGGTCCGGCGATTTGCCCGGCGGCGGGCCGGAAATTGCGGCCGCGCAGACCCAGTTGCTGTATGCCGGTGCCAATCGCCTGATTTCCACCCGCCTGGCCGTGCTCGATCTGCCAGAAGGCAACGCGATGCGCGCGCCTGGCGAAGCGCCGGGTTTGATGGCGCTGGAAGTGGCCATGGACGAAATGGCCGAAAAATTGGATATGGATCCGGTGAAGTTCCGCATCGTCAACGACACCCAGGTGGACCCGGAAAATCCGCAGCGGCCGTTCTCGCAACGTCAGCTCATCAAGTGTCTGGAAGAGGGTGCAAAACGTTTCGATTGGTCCAAGCGCAAGGCCAAGCCCGCCAGCACGCGCGATGGTCGCTGGCTGGTCGGCATGGGCGTGGCGGCCGCATTCCGCAATGCGCCGGTGACGACCTCGGGCGCACGCATGCGGCTGGAGCAAAGCGGTCGCGTGGTGGTGGAAACCGACATGACCGACATCGGCACTGGTTCGTACACCATCATTGCACAGACCGCTGCCGAGATGCTGGGCGTGCCGCTGGACTGGGTGGATGTGCGGCTGGGCGATTCCAGTTTTCCGGTGTCGGCCGGTTCCGGTGGTCAGTGGGGCGCCAACAGCTCCACCGCTGGCGTCTACGCCGCTGCAGTGAAGTTGCGCGAAGCCATCGCCAGGCAGTTGGGGCTGGATCCGGCGAAAGCCGAGTTCGCCGACAGCCATGTGCATGCGGGCGGCAAGCGCATCGCACTCGGCGATGCGGCAGCCAATGGTGCCTTGGTGGTGGAAGACAAGATCGAGTTCGGTGACTTGTCCGAAACCCATCAACTGTCGACCTTCGGTGCGCACTTTGTCGAGGTGGGCGTGGATATCGCCACCGCCGAAGTGCGCATCCGTCGCATGCTCGCGGTGTGTGCGGCCGGGCGCATCCTCAACCCCAAGTCTGCGCGTAGCCAGATGATCGGCGGCATGACCATGGGCGCGGGTGCGGCGTTGATGGAAGAGTTGGCGGTCGACAAGCGCCTGGGCTTCTTCGTCAATCACGATCTGGCCGGTTACGAAGTGCCGGTGCATGCGGATATTCCGCACCAGGAAGTTGTGTTCCTCGAAGAGAGCGACCCGATGTCGTCGCCGATGAAGGCCAAGGGGGTGGGCGAGCTCGGTATCTGCGGTGTGGCCGCTGCGATCGCCAATGCGGTCTATAACGCCACTGGCGTGCGTGTCCGCGATTACCCGGTCACACTCGACAAGCTGCTCGCGCAGATGCCCGAGTTGCTGCGCGCGTGAACGCAGTGGCGGCCCCGGTTGCGCAGCCGACGCCGGCCGAGCCGGTATGGCCGGCATGGCCGAGTTATGCGTTACACGATGATCTGTTGCCCACGCTCACCGCCTGGCACCGGGCGGGACAGCGTGTGGCGATCGCCACCTTGATCGACGTGCAAGGCTCTTCGCCGCGCCCGCTTGGCAGTGAGATGGCGATCAGCGTCGACGGCCGTGTTGCCGGTTACGTCTCCGGTGGCTGCGTGGAAGCGGCGGTGGCGCATGAAGCCGGCGCCGCATTGCGCGATGGCCAACCGCGCTGGCTGGATTACGGCGAAGGCAGCCAGGTGCTGGACATCCAGCTCAGCTGCGGAGGCCGCATCGGCGTGCTGGTCTGGCCGGTGCAGGATCTGGGCGAGCACCTGGCGCGGTGGCGCAACGCGCGCCAGCACCGTCGCCCCTTCCATGTGGCGCTGGATCGCCGCTCCGGCGCGGTTCGTTATCCGGCCACGGCACAGGACGTGCGGCCGGACGAATTCCTGCGCACGCACCGTCCACCATTGCGGCTGGTGCTGGTCGGCGCCGACCCCGCCCTGCTGGTGCTGGTGTCGTTGGCCAGCCAGATGGGGATCGAGGTGCGCGTGCTACGGCCGCACGGGCCGAGCGACCCGCCCCCCGGGCTGGCGCCGGAACACTACGATCGTCGTGCCTTGGGCGATGCCCTGCATGATGTCGAGCTGGATGCCGACACCGCGCTGTACAGCCTGGCGCACGATGGCCATAGCGATGTGCAGGTCGCCTGCCGTGGGCTTGCATCCAATGTCGCCTGCATCGGCATCCTGGGAAGCCTGCGCAAACGCGAAAGCCGTCTGCAGGCGTTGCGTGCACTTGGCCACGACGATGCGGCGCTCGCGCGCTTGCGACTGCCCGCCGGGTGGCGGATGGGCCGCTCTTCGCCGCACACCATTGCACTCGGCATCATTGCCGAGGCGACCCAGGCGGTGGCGGACCTGCGTGCTGTGGCGTCGAGTCGATAAGCGGGCTGCGTTGCGCGCACGGCCGGGCGCATCGATCCCGGGACGGCAGCGATGGAGGTTGCGGATCTGGTCGCTGACATGCCAGGCGTCTTGATTGCGGTGGATGCAGCGCCTTTCGCCATCATTGGGTCGCGTGTGGAGATGCGTATCCAATGACGCATGAGCGAGAGATCGCGCGACCATTCCGCGTTGCGCTTCGTGCCGCCATATCGATACGGAGCTGCGATGGATGCCGCCGGTCTTGAACGCATGCATCGCTTGCGGAAATCTCCCGCCAATCGGCGAGGCGACGGTGTGCTCCCGACGAGGACCGCATGCCGATTTAGAGCAGCTAACAAAACCTAGCGAGCGCCTGTCAGTGAGTGCAGTGGTTTTGTCGGTCGTATCTTGGTGGATGCCGTCAGAAGTCCAGATCAAACACTGAGTGGGTCGAATGCGCGGTGCCCTCACCGCTGGCGGGACACGCCGTGAATCCATCCCTGGAGGCTCGGTGGCGGCATCCATGCCGCCACACGGTCCCGCAAGCGGCGAGGACACCGCACCAGAGACTCCGCTGGTTGCTGTGTTTAAACCCATGCATGCCGACCATCTCGACTGGTCCTTGCCCGCCCAGCGTCGCGGGACCTTACGCGGCATGGATGCCGCGTAAGCGCTTACAAGGACGTGCTTGCAGCGTGTCCCGCGACGCTGGGCGGGCAAGGGCCCTGCAGCCAGGCCGCAGACCAGCCGGCCTGCAGCAGGCTGACGCGAAGTCGTTTTGTTAGCCGCTCTTAGTCACTTCGTGCCCACAGCGGGGTCTCTACGCTGAGCGCGTCTTTAGTCCAGACCGCGTCGCCATGACTCTTGATCGCCATCACGACGCATATCGCAACCCAGCCGGTGTTGTCTTGCGCACGTCGGTTGCACACATGTGCGACGTGCGCGGCCGAAGGCCGGATAGGTCAACACCGTTGCGGCCCGCCGCGCGAAGCCAGGGCTCTGTCGCCTCCTGCGGCGTTGGCGCGTGAGCACCGATCACGCCGCATTGGTATTGGCCGCAGGCGCGGGAAGTCGGTTGGGTCGCTCGAAACAACTGCTGCTGCGCGATGGCGAGCCACTGCTGCGGCGTGCCGCACGCATCGCGTTGCAGACCTCTCCGCGACGTTGCGTGGTGGTGTTGGGCGCCGATGCCGACAGGTTGGTCGAGGTGTTGCATGGCCTGGATGTGGAAGTGCTACGGCACCCCAGGTGGGCTGACGGAATGGGCTCCAGCCTGGCGGCGTTGCGGCAGCATCTACAGCACGATACGCAAGTACGACGCAGCCTGATCCTGGGCTGCGATCAGCCTGCGCTGGACGCGCCACACCTGCGCGCCCTGCTGGAAGAGGCCGGCCACGCTGTCTCTGGCTGCGCCACCAGCGGTTACGCCGGCGTGCGCGGTATTCCTGCGGTGGTGACGCATGCCGCCTGGGCGGAGGTGCCACTGCAGGCCGACAGCGGCCTGCGCGGTCTGTTCGCCGGTCTCGACGTGCTGACGCTGGGCTGTGTAAGCGCACCTGCGCTGGCCCTGGACGTGGATACGCCCGCCGACCTGGCCGCCGCCCAACAGCGCGGCTGGGTCGATCCCGACTGAGCACCTGACAAACCTGTCGCAGGACGACCACGGGCGCGGCGGCTGTCCGGGATCGGCACGTCGCCATCGCGCCGATCCCGGGGTTGCTTCGCGCACGCAGCGCGCGCTGAAGTCGTGTCGTGCACGGCGCTGGACGGACGGCTGCATGCGGCAACCGCCGACCGCACACGCCTTATCTCCCCGACACGCTCAGGCCCACAGCACCAGCGCTTGCCTGATCACCAGAACATAGCCGAGCACCAGCGCGGCCTTGACCTGAAACTGAAACTTTCTGAGCAGATACATTATGGATCCTCCCCCGAGGCGCGATGGAGCGCTTCCCCATTCACTGCACCCGTCCGCGCTCATCCGACGGCTGCCAGCGACACCGTGCTGGTCGCTCCAGCCGAATCTAGCGCTCCCCACCAGTGGTGTCACGTAGGAATTTTCCTACCGCAATGCCAGTATCTGCCCGACGGTTTTGCCATAAGTAAATGTGCATCCTGGCTATGCCGGACGCGGAGCCCTTGGCTACTCTCCCGCGGCCCCTTGAGTAAGGGCACGCCGGCATCCCCAACGGGACTCTCGGACGGAGCAGGCCGCGCTTTGCTGCGGGGCTCCGCCGCGTGTCCGATCGCGACACGTACTGGCCGGAGGCCTGATGGATGAGTCCCGTTATGTCGTTCGTATTCACCCGGACAAGGGCAGCTGGTGGGTGACGCGGCCGCAGTGGTCGCCGTTGCGTTACCTGCGCGAGCAGGGCGCGTTGGAAAATGCCGAGTCGATGGCAAGGCTGCATTGCCTGACCACCGGCCAGCCCAGTGGCGTGGTGCTGAACACTGCCGAGGGCGACCGCTTGGTGCGGCGCTACGGCTGAAAGCGATGTCCGTGGCGTGCATCTGCAGCAAGCGCGTCGCAACGCCATTGTAGGCAGTGCGTGTCGCGTTGCCTTCGCAGGCAATCACAAACGTCCTGAGCAGGCCGCGTGCTGCGGCGCTGGCGGGGTTTGCGCGCGCGGCCAGGTCGGCTAGATTCATGCCATCGGCCGCTGTCGGTCCGATCCGCACGTTGGCGGCCGCCTGTCTGGATGTCCGCTCGTCGTGAATGCCGCCGGTTCTGCTCTGATCCAAAACGATATTGTCGTCTTCGGCCTGATCGCCGCCACCTTGGGTGCGGTGTTCTGGACCTCCTCGCGCACGCGGGGGCCGTGGCAGCGCTTCTATGCGGTCGTGCCCGCCTTGTTGCTGTGTTATCTGCTGCCCGGGATCTACAACACGGTCGGCCTGATCGACGGCGCCAATACCCGGCTCTACAACCCGATTGCACGCGACGTGCTGCTGCCGGCCGCGTTGATCCTGCTCACCTTGAGCATCGATCTGCGCGCGATCCTGGGGCTGGGACCCAAGCTGGTCGCGATGTATCTGGGCGCCTCGCTGAGCATCATGCTGGGTGCGGTGATCGCGTTCTGGGTGATGGGCTGGCTGCATCCGGCAACCGTCGCGGGCGACACCTGGGCCGGCATGGCCGCGCTGGCGGGCAGCTGGATCGGCGGTGGAGCGAACATGCTGGCGATGCGTGAGGTGTTCGATGTGGACGCCACCACGTTCGGGCAATTTGCGGTGGTGGATGTGGGCGTCGGTTATGTGTGGATGGCTGCGCTGATCTTCCTCGCCGGGCGTGCGCGCAAGATCGATGCACGCAGCGGTGCCGACACCCGCGCGCTGGATGCCCTGCAAGAGCGCATGGCGCGTTTCCAGGCAGAGCACGCGCGTATTCCCAGCCTGGCCGACCTGATGGTGATTGTGGCGGTCGCGTTTGGCGGCGTCGGGCTGGCGCATGCGCTCGCCAATCCACTGGCCGCCTGGTGCAAGGCCAACCTGCGCTGGTCCAGCCAGTTCAGCCTGGACACGCCGTTCGTCTGGGTGGTGGTGCTGGCGACCAGCGTGGGCTTGCTGCTGAGCTTCACCCGCGCGCGTACGCTGGAAGGCGCCGGTGCCTCCAAGATCGGCTCGCTGCTGCTGTACTTCCTGATCGCCTGCATCGGCATGCAGATGGATCTGCTCGCGCTGCTGGACCGGCCGTGGCTGTTCCTGCTCGGCCTGATCTGGATTGCGGTGCATATCGCCTTGCTGTGGGGGTTGGGCCGATTGCTGCGGGTACCGTTCTTCTATTTCGCGATCGGCTCGCAATCCAATATCGGCGGCCCGGCCTCGGCGCCAGTGGTGGCGGCCGCGTTCCACCCGGCCTTGGCGCCGGTCGGCGTCCTGCTCGGTACGATGGGCTACGCCACCGGCACCTATCTGGCGTATCTGGTCGGCATCACCTTGCGCGCGATGGCGGGAGCCGGCTGACAGCGGCTACCCGTTCGCTTGTGTGGTTGTGCTGGCTGGGTGCGGCTGGACTGGAGCAGGGGCACATCACGCGCTCATTGCGGTTCCGGCGCTGTCGTTCCAGGCTGTTGTTCCGCACCTGGGATTGCGTGCCAGTCGCTAGGTCAGCCGTTGCACACCGGGCACTGGTCGGAGAACCGGTGCCCGGTCGCGATTCACTGCTGCATCGTCCGGCGCTGCTCTTCCTGGGCCTGCGCGCCGTGCTGGGATTGCTGCTGATTGTGTTGCTGCAATTGGCCGACATTGCCCTGCGCAGGTTCGTTGGCCGCAGCTGCGGTCTGCACATGGCTGCGCAGATGGGTGGGGTCGTCCATGCGCCCTTGCACGGCAAACAGGCTGTCGCCTTCGCGGCTGGGCAGCAGGTGGTCGATCCGCTGCAGGCCATCGCTGCCTGCGCGTGCAGCAACGCTGGCGGCGGTATTGAGAAATGCAGTGTCGTCGCGCAGGCCCAGACGTTGGCGCTGGCCATCCAGGTGCACCACCGCGTCGTTGAAAAGCTGGCTGCCAGTCTGCAAGCCCGCACCTTGCGCTTGACCTTGGGCTTGCATCTCCTGCGCCTTGATCACCGACTCCACGCCGTGCAGGTCCAGCCGATGCTTGAGCATCATGCCCGGCACCAGGCGCTGCCCGAACGACAGCGGGTCCGGCTCCGGCAACTGGATCTGGTGGCCGGCCGCATCGGGCATTGCCCACTTCAACGGGATGCTGTCCTCCTGCAGATGCGTGAGGATCTCGTTCTTGACGTGGTAGCCGCGAATCAATTCGCTGCTGGCGTAGTCCTTGGCTGCCGCTGCATCCAGGCCCTGGCGCTCCAGCGTGCGATCGTTGACGCCTGCCGCGTTGTAGGTCACGGCGGGAATGTCGTTGACCATCGCCGATGCCGCCGCAAGACCGCCGCCCAGCGAGTGCCCCGTGATCACCACCTGGTCGCCGAACGCCTGCCTGGCCTGGCTGCCGAGCTGGATCGCCGAGGCATATTGCGCATCGTCCAAGCCCAGGCCCTGGCCGATGTTGTGCTTCCAGTCTTTGCTTTCGTCGGTGCCGCAGAAGCCGAGCACCACCTGACCCTGATCGTTGCGATAGAACGCGGCATCGAAGCCGCTCTTGGCATCGTGCAGCAGCCCGGGGTCGATGCCTGCCTGTTGCAGCGCGTTGTCGTCCATGCGCGTCCAGCCGTTGGGCAGGGCCGCAAAGGTTTCGGCGCCGCCTTCGCGTCGCTGCGAGGCGGTGGCGTAGAGATCTTGCAGAACGGCCGGAAACTGGCGGTCTTGCGGGTGCGGTTGCTGGCCACGCATCGACTCTGCGAATGACGTGGACGACGGAGTGAAATCTGACGAGCTCATGCGCGGCTCCTTGCGTTCGTCGTGCGAAAAGCCCGCTTAGCGGCTGCTTTCCACGGGAATATGATGGGCGGCCAACCATGCGCGTACGTCCGACCTGACCTGCTGGCCGCCGGCATTGAGCAGGCGATCCGGCGTGGTGAAAAAATACGCCTGAAAGGTCTTCTGCTGTGCGTTACGCAGCGTGGGGTCCACACCGGCCTTGAGCAATTGCAGCACCACCGGACTGGCTGCGCCGCTTTGCGCGGCCAGATGCAACACGCTGTTGCCGGTGTTGTCGACGCGCTGGATGTCGGCGCCTGCCTCGATCAGCAAGCCGATCTGCGCATCGCGTTTGCTCTGTACCGCGCGAAACAACGGGGTCCAGCCCGCGCGCGCGCTGACCACGTCGATCGGCGCCTTGTGCTCAAGCAGAATCTTCAGATAGTCCGGGTCTTGCGCCATCGCCGCCAAATGCACGACGGTCTCCTGGTCCATGCCCGGCAATGCCGGATCTGCGCCAGCATCGAGTAATGCTGCCAGCGCACGCGGCTGCTGGTTCCAGATGGCCCATTCGAGCAGTGTCACGTTCTGATCGCCGTGCGCGGCGAGATCGACCGTGGGGGCAAGTGCGCTGATGCGTGCGACCTCGCCATGCGCGATGGCATGGACGATGTCGCCAAGGCTGGGGTCGCGGAAGGCGACGGTGTGATCCTGCAGCGTAGCTGACATGGTGTGCTCCTTGGCACCGGGCGAGGCGGTGCATGAGACCGCGAAAAACGCGGTCGCTAGAACGAGCAGGGGAGGCAATCGCATCTGCATCGAGATCTCCTGATCCTGATCGCATTCCTGGTGACGCTGCGGGTGAGTCCTTGCGCAGCGGGGCCGATGCTAGCAGCTGCAAAAATGAAGCGCGGTAAGATCGTGTGACATGCCACGCTGCGAGGAGGGACTTGTCGCGCCTGTTCGCTGGCTGGCTGGCTGCCTGGCGCATCGCACAGATGTGATGGCGCGTGTCACCCGCGCATGCTGCGCCACAGCCAACGGTCACAACCTGGCCGGCATAATGGCGCTTTGCGAGCAGATGGGTGCAATGGTCTACGAATTACTGATCAGCGATTGCGATGGCGTGCTTGTCGACAGCGAAATCCTGGCCGACCGGGTGATGCGCGAGGCGCTGGCGGCCGTCGTGCCGGCCGAGCCGTTGGAACATCTGCTGGAAACCACGTTCGGGCAGACCACGCGCGAGGTATTGCGGCGGGTGGAAGAACACTTTGCGCTGCAGTTGCCAGAAACCTTGCTGGCGCAGATCCAGGCGCGCAGCGAGGCCTTGATCGCCGCCGAGGTGCAGCCGATTGCGGGCGTACGCGCAGCGCTGGAACAGATTCCCTTGCCGCTGGCGGTGGCCTCCAACAGCCGCCGGCATAACGTGATCGCGTCGGTGGAGCGGGTCGGACTCACCGCGCGTGCGGCCGGACGCATTTTCAGCGCTGACATGGTGGAGCGGCCCAAGCCGGCACCGGACGTTTATCTGCTGGCCGCGCGCACGGCAGGTGTGGCGCCGGAGCGTTGCCTGGTGATCGAAGACAGCCCCACCGGTGCGACGGCCGCAGTGGCGGCAGGGATGCAGGTGCTGGGCTTTACCGGTGCCAGCCATATTCCGCAGGGACATGCTGACACCTTGCGTCGACTTGGTGTGCTGGCGGTGTTCGACGACATGCGCGATTTGCCCGCGTTGTTCGAGCGGCTCGCGCAAAAACGCGCTGGCTGAGGGTGGCTGACCCCACTTTTTGAAAGCTGCATCGGTAGCGACGAAGGCGCAGCGCGATCGTTCTGCAGCTGACATGTCCACCTTGTGCAATCAGCTCAAGACAACAGAGCGATTGAGTCATAGCGTCGTCGTTTGGATGCAGGCAAAAACGCTGAGTCGGCCGAGGGCGCGCTGCCCGCACCGCCTGCGGGACACGCCGGGAATCCGTCCCTGCAGGCATCCACACCCAGCACTCGCCGTGATCCGACCAGCGTGTTTTTTGCCGGATCCCCTCTGGTCGTTTGCCGCTACCATTTGTCGGATTTTTCTGATTATTACGTAGGGAAATGCGCCATGGGCGGAATCCTTGTGATTCAAGTCCCCATAACTCGGACACTTGCGTGTTCTGGGACTTGCGCCTGCCGATCCCCAGCGGTACCGCATGCGTTAGGGGCTGTTGACAGCATGGGTGCAGCCGCGCGAGTCTGTCGAAGCGAAGGGGGTATTGGGGAATGACCTCGCGGTCGCGCTTCGCGCACCCTCCGGATTCTTTGGAAACGAACACCTGCCGTTGGCTTGGCTGGCATGCACTGTCATGCCTTGCCTTTGCATGAGAGCGAGTTCGTGGGAGCGATGAGGTCAACGTAGATCTCGGTCAGTCATCAACTTGGAAGATGCTATGGAATCGGGCACAAAGCCGCGCCAGATGCGCGCGTTTGGATTTGCACTGGCTGCTTTGGCAGGATTGTCCCCTGCATTAGGCGCCGCCGAGGATGTCTACGACGACTATGGCAAGTTGATCCAATCGGGCGCAGTGGTGAAGAGCCCCGGCGACCAGCTCTTCGGGGAAAACATCAATCTCTATACGGGATCGATGGAGATCATCCAAACCGACGTAGATCTGAAGGGCAACAACGCCCTCCAGGTGCGCATCGGTCGTCGCTTCTCAGTCGGAAGTCCTACAAAAGGGCACTTCAAGCTTTGGGACTTGGACATTCCTTACATGCACGGGGTCTTTTCTGGTAGCGGGTGGACTGTTGAAGCCGCGCGTGATCTCGTCAACAACCGTTGCAGCCTCTACGGTCGGCCTCCAGTCATCGAGGTCCAGGGCGGTTTCTTCGATGCCCCAGAGTATTGGCGGGGAAGCTTTGCATACCGCCCAGGTGCTGGCGACCAAGAGCTTCTTCAGGCGTCTGCTGGAGCCCTGAGGCCAGCAGATGGAAGGACGTATCCCATTGTCCTAAAAGATGGGTCTGCAATCCGATGCTTAGCCTCACTGGATGGTGCAAGTGAAGCCGGTGCTCGCGGTGAAGGGTTTGAGTTAGTGGACACCCAAGGCTCGATGTATTCGTTCAATCACTTGGTGTCACGCAGCTACCCAGCACTGCACAAGTCGTCACCAGCTCCTCAGTCGATTTCCGCGGGAAGTGCGATGCAAACTGCCGCCGTCGGTGGAATTGTCCCCATGGTTGGCCTCAACTACAACTTGGTGAGGGAAGAGGTCCTGATCTATCCGACTCGGGTGACGGATCGCTTTGGCAACACGGTGACCTATAACTGGAATCCCGATGCTCCGTGGCAGCTTCTAAGCATTGTTGCCAGCGACGGGCGTCGCATTGACCTGTCGTATGCTGGAGGGGATGGCAAGACCATCACCTCCGTGACCACAGGCGGGCGAACCTGGTCTTACGGCTACAGCGACACCCTGGATACAGTGACGCTGCCTGACGGCAGCGGCTGGACGTTCGATTTACTCGCCCTGTCTCGTGCACGCGTGACTTATAGCCAGCCGCCAGACTGCGACAACATTCGTCCTTGGTCTCGCAACAATGTTGTGGGAAGCATCACTGCCCCCACCGGGGCTCGCAGCGACTACACGCTCAATTCCATGCTAATGGGACGGTCCTGGGTGCCTCGAGTCTGCCACATCCAGGAAGCCTACTCAGACATCCCTTACCAGTTCTATGTCATGGCAGTGACCAGTCGGCGTATCTCCGGCCCGGGATTGCCGTCCCAAGGCCTGACATGGTCTTACAACTATGGAACACCAAACAATTGCTGGCAGCCAAGTCCCAACCCGAAACCACTCGACCCTTCCAGATACGTCGAGTGCAATGCCGGTTCGCCCATCACCCGAGACATCACGGTCAAGGATCCTGCGGGCCAAACCACCCGCTACCGGTTTGGTAATCGCTATCGGGCTAACGAGGGGTTGCTGCTTCAGCAAGACTTTGGATGGAACGGCTCGGGTGCAACGCGAAGCAAACTGACGGACTACGCAGCGGCGTCCACCTCCCCTTATGCAGCCCGCACTATGTATCCAGCGGGCGATTGGGGTGATAACACTGTGGCAGCAGAGCATCGGCCAGCCCGTCAAGTGACGATCATAGACAATGGCGATCAGTTCGTTTGGCGTGTGACCGATTGCAGTGGCCAGCCGTGTTTCGATGAGTTCGCCCGTCCGTTGCGGATTGAACGCTTCAGTCCCTGGCACAGCCGCACCGACGAGACCACGTATTACGACGAACGGGGTGCTTGGGTCCTCGGGCAAACCGCCATTGCTCGCAACATCAACACGGGCATCGTCACCTCTCAGGTCGATTACGGCAGCAATGCATTGCCCCGAACGGAGTGGCGCAACGGGAAGCTGGTCGCAGGCTACACCTACAATCCCGATGGGACCATGGCCCAAGTCAAGGATGGCTTAGAAAACGCAACGACCTTGTCTGGTTGGAAGCGCGGTATCCCTCAGACCGTTGCAAATCCAGATGGCACGGCCAAGTCCGCCTCTGTGGACGACAACGGGTGGATCCGTCAGACCAACGATGAGAATGGCTTCGCCACGACGTATGGCTACGACGCGATGGGGCGGTTGAACGCCACGAACTACCCATCGGGCGACAGCACCGCTTGGAATTCGACTGCACAGGCGTTCGAGCGAGTGGGGGGCGACGAATACGGCATCGGTGCCGGCCATTGGCGCCAGACCGTGACCACTGGAAACGCACAAAAAGTTACCTACTTCGATGCGCTGTGGCAGCCGCTACTGACGCGGGAATACGATGCGGCAAACGTTGCGGGAACGCTTCGGGTCAAGCGCTTCGTCTACGACCACGAAGGACGGGCTGTCTTTGCTTCCTATCCGAGTGGCAACGAGACCGCCAACACCGGAGTCTGGACAGAGTTCGACGTATTGGGTCGGTCCGACGTCCCCCCGATTTTGAGTAGCGCCTCAGTTTGGAGTCCAATTCCCTACCCCGAAGGAGATTGGACGTGAAGAAGCGTTTTACTGACGAGCA
>NZ_JACIFI010000020.1 GCF_014197275.1 Xanthomonas sp. 3075
CACGGTGGCCCACGTCGGCTCTCGACACCTAAACTGCCAGAATCCGAACAGATAAGGCTCTTACGCGGCATCCATGCCGCGTAAGGTCCCGCGACTGTGAGCGGACAAGGACCAGTCAAAATGGTCGGTATGCGCAGTTACAAGCAGGGCATGGCGTGCGTTGTTCAAATAACGCTGCGTCCGATCAATTCCCGGCGCTGGCCGAGCAACAGGCAGGCTTGCAACCTGCAAACGCTCGTCTGCCCGCCGTAAGCCGAGCAATAGGCCTTCAAGAAAGCAGCTGATCAACTGTCAGGCGCGGTGCCCTCGCCGCTTGCGGGACCGTGTGGCGGCATGGATGCCGCCACCGAGCCCCCAGGGAGGGGTTCACGGCGTGTCCCGCAAGCGGTGAGGGCACCGCGCCCCCGACCGACGAAGCGTTTCACCTGGGCCTCTGACTGCATCCGACAAGAGCCGGCTAACAAAACATATTGCGTTCACTGCCTGACGCGCGCTCTTTATATTCTGTCAGCCATTCGCCACCCGGGCGTGGCAGCAACACACCCTGCTACGCTGCACCTGACCATGATCCGTTGGGGCAGTAGAATAGGTGCATGAATGCGACCACCGCCCCCCTGCCCTATAGCGCCGACCGTCTGCACGAGCTGGCGCAGTTGCTGATCGGCAATATCCGCGAGCTGGCCCAGGCCGGCTGGACGCCCGCCACCAGCAGCAATTTCTCCCATCGCCTGGACGAACAGCACGCCGCGATCACCGTCTCCGGACGCGACAAGGGCCGCCTGGTCGAAGAAGACATCATGGTGGTGGACTTCGATGGCCAGGCCGTCGGCCGCCCGCTGCGCCCGTCCGCCGAAACCCTCCTGCACACCCAGCTGTATCGCCGCTTTCCGGAGATCGGCTGCGTGCTGCATACGCATTCGCCGGTGCAGACGATTGCTTCCCGTCTGTATGCAGGCAGCGGCGTGATCCGTCTGGAAGGCTACGAACTGCTCAAGGCCTTCGAAGGCAATACCACCCACGAAACCGCAGTGGACGTGCCGGTGTTCGCCAACACCCAGGACATGCAGGTGCTGGCCGCGCAGGTCGACGCCTTGCTGGACAAACAGAGCATGTGGGGGTATCTCATCGAAGGACACGGCCTGTATGCCTGGGGCCGCAACATGGCCGAGGCACGCCGCCACCTGGAGGCCTTCGAATTCCTGCTGCATTGCGAACTCGAGCTGCTGAAACTGCGCGGCCAGCGCTGAGTGTCGTCCGTCCCCCATTCGTGAGCCAGACCGCCATGAGCCGACTGCGTATCTTTGCCGACACCAACCCGACCACCCCGGAATTCGACAGCCGCGACGGCGATGCGATCGCCGCCGAGTTGGTCAAGATCGGCGTCACCTTCGAGCGCTGGCATGCCAGCCAGCCGGTCGAACCCGGCGCCACGCCCGAACAGGTGATGGCCGCCTACCGCGCCGATATCGACCGCATCAGTAGCGAACGCGGCTTCAAGACCGTGGACGTGGTGAGCATCGCCCCGGATAACCCCAAGCGCGAAGAAATGCGCGCCAAGTTCCTGGACGAGCATTTCCACAAGGAAGACGAAGTACGCTTCTTCGTCGCCGGCTCAGGCCTGTTCACGCTGCACGTGGACGCCAAGGTCTATGAGATCGAGTGCGTCAAGGACGACCTGATCGCGGTGCCCGACGGCACCTTGCACTGGTTCGACATGGGGCCGGAGCCGCATTTTGTGGCGATCCGTTTCTTCACCGAGCCGGACGGCTGGGTCGGACATTTCACCGGCACCGAAATCGCCAAACAATTCCCCCGCTACGCCCCCGAGACACCTCACAAGGCCAGCTGACGATGACACGACCGCAAGCGATCCTCACCGATATCGAAGGTACGACCAGCAGCATCTCATTCGTCAAGGACGTGCTGTTTCCGTATGCACGCCGTGCCATGCCCGCCTACGTGCGCGAGCATGGCAACCACCCGCAGGTGCGTCACTGGCTCAACCAGGTGGCCGACGAGATCGGCGAGGACGTGCCGGACGAGGTGCTGATCAGCACGCTGCAGACCTGGATCGACGAGGACCGCAAGCACACCGCACTCAAGGCCTTGCAAGGGCTGATCTGGGGCGACGGCTACAAGACCGCCGACTTCACCGCGCACATCTATGCCGATGCGGCGATCCAGCTGCAGGCCTGGCACGCGCAGGGCATTCCGCTGTACGTGTATTCGTCCGGCTCGGTGCCGGCACAGAAGCTGTTCTTCGCGCATAGCGATGCGGGCGATCTGAGCGGCTTGATCACCGACTGGTTCGATACCGAGGTCGGCCCCAAGCGCGAGAGCGCCAGTTATCGCCGCATTATCGAACGCATCGGCGTGGCTGCAACGGAGATCCTGTTCTTGTCGGACGTGATCGAAGAACTCGATGCCGCCAAACGCACAGGCATGCGCACCGCACTGCTGGATCGCCGCGAAGACTATCCAACGCCGCGCTCGGCCGAGGACGTGGGCAACCACCAGCGCGTGGAAAGTTTTTCGCAGCTGGTGTTTTGAGCCGGCAGTTGCGGTGAGACATCGGCTGCCGCGGTGCGGCGGCCGGTGAGGTTGCAAGAACCACGTGTGTCATGTGTTGGACGTAAGACCTGCAGGCCCTTGGACCGACGCTTCATGTAGCGGATGGCCCTTATGCGACGACCGATTGCCGTCGCATGAGGGCACATCCTGCAAGCAGCGCAGCGGTGTCCACGCCACTGAAGCGAGCTCGCCTGGCGCACACGGTTTGCCAGCGTATGCATGAATCAGTGGGCTAACTGGATCGCCAGTTCATGCATCTGCCAGCGGGTTGGAAGACGATGCGCAGCGTCCTGCAGGTCTGGACCGTGCGTACTGGTCTACGCACCGTCCCTGCCGGCGTGAGCAGTCGGCTTATCTGCCTGAGGGCAACTGCAGTCGCGTGATGGCAAACCTTGATCGGCCGCTCCACACCTTCCCATTCCACGCATCATCGAGGCACCGGCGTTGTCCCCATCGCTCCACTCACGCTTTGCGTCGCATGCGTTGATACGCCGGATGCTGGTGCTGCTCGCCATGGTCTTGCTGGTTGCCGGCTGTCATCCCGATGCGGGCGCGGCGTTGCCGGCGCAGAACGCCGATGACGCAGCGCAGGTGGACCCGGTCGACCAAGCCGCACTGAAGAACGCGCTGGCCGCCCTGCAGCCGCAGCGCCCCGGCGTCACCGATTTGTATGTGGTCGGCTTTGCCGGCGATGCCAGCGACGACGTGTTTCGCAACGAAACGCTGTACCTCAAGCAATTGTTCGAACAGCGCTTCGATGCGCGCGGCCGCGTGGTCACACTGGTCAACAACCCGGACAATCTGGGCGAGCAACCGTACGCACCGCTGGCGACTTACGACAATCTCTACGACACGCTCGCTGCGATCGGCAAGCGCATGGATCGCAAGGAAGATGCGCTGCTGCTGTTCGTCACCACCCACGGCACCGAAGACCACACGCTGTACGTGCAGGTGGATCAGAACGAAGAGGATTTCATCAGCCCGCAGGATCTGCGCAAGGCGCTGGACGATGCCGGCATCGACAACCGCATCATCGTGCTGTCGGCCTGCTATTCGGGCGGCTTCATTCCGGCGCTGCGCTCGCCGGACACGCTGATCCTGACTGCAGCACGTGCCGATCGGCCATCGTTCGGCTGCGGCAACACCTCCAACGCGACCTACTTCGGCCAGGCCTGGCTGATCGATGCGATGAACCAGAGCGATGACCCGTTGGCCGCGTTCGACATCGCAAAGACCGCGATCACCGCGCGCGAAAAGCAGGACGGCGAATTACCGTCGTTACCGCAGCAATCGCTGGGCAAACGCATCGCGCCGGTGCTGGCGCGCTGGCGTGCCGGGCTGCGCGCAGGGCCGGCGGTTGCCTATCCGTATCCGCCGCTGGAGGTTGCTCCGCAAGCCGGGCAGGAGCTCGATCAAGACGCCGATCCTGATCCGAAGTCACTGGATAGCCCAGCCAACTCCAAGGTGCCGGCCGCTCCCACCACGCTGCGCAAATCGTCACCGGCCCCTGCACCATCGACACGATGATCGCTGTAACGCGCTGAGACTAATTCTCATTTCGTCAACGCTTGTGCGGCCTCGCTACACTCGTCCGGCCAGCCAGCTCACGCCAGCCAGCATCGATCCCCGCCAGCGCGCCATCGCCTGCCAGCCCGGATCCCAAAACGCCTCCCTCGTGGAGGCGTTTGTGTTTGCGTCAATCGTCTTCTGTATCGCATCCGAGGCCGACCCGGCAGCCAAGCCGGCGGCCCGACACGCAAGGCCGCTTGGACACGCCACGTGGCCACCCCATGCGGTGCAGTGGTTGTTTCAGTGGAACCAAGCGCCAACCGCGCGCGTCTGCATCAAGGATCTGCACGCTGCAGGCGATACGCGGTGCGTGCGCTGTATTGCCCGGTCGGCAGGGTCGCGCGCACTTCCAGGCTGTGCTCGCCCACCGCCAGGTTGGTCGGCAACGCGCTACGCCACAGATGCGTGGACGGCGTGGCCTCGGGCGAGCGGTCGTAACCGCGCAGTTGCTCTGCCGCATCGTCGCGCATGTTTTCAGCCAACACACGCGGGTCGGCACGCTCCACCCGCTTCATCGGCTGCCAGTCGCCATTGTCGATACGCAGCTCGACAACGGTGTCGTCCTGGCCCATGAAGACATTGGCGTAGATGCCCCACGCCGCATAGGCGCCCTGGCGCAGCACCTTGGGCGCCTGCAGCAGCAATTGCGCGTCGTCGGCCGCGCGTGCGGCGTGGTACGCCAGCCTGTAGTCGCCACTGGGCGCGGCCTGCAGCACCGCGTAACCGTTGGGGGTGCCGTCGCTCATCGTGGCGGTGGGAATGCCGTCGGCGTCCTTGGCACCCGACCAGAACGCGCCGCAAGCCGCGCCCACGTTGTATTCGTGCAACGGACGTGCGCCGTGCCAGCCTTCGTCGGCGCCGTGATACACCTGTCGCTGGGTGTGACTGTGCCCGCTGAGCACCAGCACATGCGGAAAATCCTTCAGCAGTGCAAACAAGCGGCTGCGATCGGCATGCCGGAAGGTCTCCTGCCCCGGGGCCGCATCGAACAACGGGATATGCATGCCCAGCACCAGCAGGCGTTCGCGCGGCAACTGCGCCAGATACGCTTGCAGAAACACGAACTGATCCTCACGCAGGCCGCCGACATAGGCCGGCTTGCCGCCTGGCGTGTAGATCACATCGTCCAGAAACACGAAGCTGGCGTTGGCTTCTTCCACCGCATAGGTGTCCGGGCCGTAGACCGCGCGCCAGCTGTCGAGCGAATGCGCATCGTCGCCGGCATCGAAATTCAGATCGTGGTTGCCGGGCACATGGAACCACGGCACGCCCAGCTGCGTAGTGACCTTGTTCAAGGCCGGATACAGGCTCAGGTCGTCGCTGACGATATCGCCCAGCGTGGTGCCCAGCGTTGCCGAGGTCTTGCCGACGATCGGCGCGACAATGTCGCGCTGGTAGTAACCCACGTCGACGAGGCTGGCAGTCTGGCTGTCGGCGAACACCAGCATCTGGAAGCCGTCGGCGGCAGCACCTGCGCGCGGGGTCAGTGCGAAATCCCAGTTGTGCGTATTGCGTCCGGTGGCGGCGATGCCGGGGTACTTGCGCTTGGCCGAGCCGTTGGGCGCGTAGTGACGCCAGAACCCCGGCAGTCCGTCGGCGGTTGGCACAAAGCTGCGGTCGCCTGGTTTGATCACGAACACCGTCTGCCCGTCGCGTATCGGCAAGCGGTAGCGGCCTTGCGCGTCGGTGCGCACCAGCTGCTCGCCGTTGGAGACGGTCACCTCGCCAATGCCTGGCTCATCGACGCCGCGCCCGGCGCGTCCGTCGCGCTCTTCGTAAACGATGCCATCGACGATGGCGTCGCGCGCGTGCGCCGTGCCTGCGACAAAGCCCAGAGTCAACAAAACGAAGCGGAGCTGCATGTAGTTTCCGGCACGAAGATCAGCGGAAATTGTACCTGCCGACGCCATGCACACGCTGCAGGACTGGACACCGGACGCGACAGACACAGCGCACCGGCAAATCATCCGAGCACGGCTGACACTTGCTGCGCGCATCGACAGGCGGACGCGGCAGATCTTAGGAATTGATCTGTCCCGCCCGTGCATCCCGCTGCTTACGCGCCGCCCGCCTCCACCTGACACGTACGCACTGCTTTATTGGTCGCTCTCAAAAGCGCCCGCTAGCGCGACGGCGCGTTGTCGATAACGCGTCGTCGCGCTCAACAGCGCGCCCAGCAAAGCGCGCTACGTGTGCCGCGACTCCAGCAACGCCACCGCATCAGTCAGGCCCAGACCGCGTGCGCGCAGCAGCACGATCAGGTGATACAGCAGATCGGCCGATTCGCCGAGCAACTCGGCATCGCCCTGCACCACGCCGGCCAATGCGGTTTCCACGCCCTCTTCGCCCACTTTCTGCGCGATGCGGCGGATGCCTTGTTCGAACAGTTTGGTGGTGTAACTGCCATGCGGCCGCTCTTGTTCGCGTGTGGCGATCAGGGCATCCAGGCTGCCGAGAAACTGGCCAGGCGCGGTCGGAAAACAACTGGTGCGACCAAGATGACAGGTCGGCCCGTGCGGGCGTGCCTGCACCAACAACGTGTCGGCATCGCAGTCGGCTTCGATCGACACCACGCGCAGCACGTTGCCCGAACTCTCGCCCTTGGTCCACAGGCGCTGCTTGCTACGGCTGAAGAAGGTGACGTCGCCGCGCTGCTGCGTAACGGCCAGGGCTTCGGCGTTCATGTACCCCAGCATCAGCACGCGCAGGTTGTCGGCGTCCTGCACGATGACCGGCAACAAGCCGTCGCCCTTGCTCCAGTCCAGCGCTGTCAGCGCGTCGTCGGTTGCCACGGTGTCACTGCCCATCACGCACCTCGATCTGTTGCGCACGCAAAAATTGCTTGAGTTCAGGAATCGGAATCGCGCCACTGTGAAACACGCTGGCAGCCAAGGCGCCATCCACATCGGCCTGGTCGAACACATCGGCGAAGTGCTGCATCTCGCCTGCACCGCCGGAAGCGATCAACGGCACGCGACACAGCGCACGCACCTGGCGCAACTGCGCGATATCGTAGCCACGCCGTACGCCGTCGTTGTCCATGCAATTGAGTACGATCTCACCGGCGCCCAGGCGCTGCGCGTCGGCCACCCAATCCAGCGTGCGCATCGGCAACGCCTGGGTCTTGCTGGGGTCGCCGGTGTAGCGCCGCACCCGCCACTGGCCGTCTTCTTCGCGAATGGAATCGATGCCGACCACCACGCATTGCACACCGAATGCGTCGGCCAGTTCGGAAATCAACTGCGGGCGGCCGAGCGCCGGCGAGTTGATCGAAATCTTGTCGGCACCGGCGTGCAGCACCGCACGCGCCGTTTCGACATCGCGAATGCCACCGGCCACGCAGAACGGAATGTCGATCAACCGCGCCACGCGCTCGACCCAGGTGTAATCCACCGAGCGCCCTTCCGGGCTGGCGCCGATGTCGTAGAACACCAGCTCATCGGCACCTTGCGCGCGATAACGCAGCGCCAGTTCGACGATATCGCCCATGTCGATGTGGTCGCGGAACTTGACGCCCTTGACCACGCGCCCATCGCGCACGTCCAGGCACGGAATGATGCGACGGCTCAACATGCCAATGCGTCCTTGAGATCCAGATGACCTTCGAGCAAGGCCTTGCCCAGCACGATGCCGGCGCAGCCCGATGCCTTGGCCGCGGCAACGTCGGCAAGATTGCGTGCACCGCCGGAGACCTGTACCTGCAACTGCGGCGTGAGTGCGCGCAAATGCGCGTACAGGTCCATATTCGGCCCGGACAGCATGCCATCGCGTGCGATGTCGGTGCACAGCAGATGTTGCAGACCGGCCTGCGCATAGCGCACCGCCAATTGGTCCAGGGTGGCTTCGGCCGCTTCGGTCCAGCCATGCACCGGCAATTGCCATACGCCGTCGGCGTCTTGGCGCGTGTCCAGCGCAATGGTCAGGCGATCCGCACCGAATTCCTGCAACCATGCCACGACGGTGTCGCTCTCACGCACCGCCAGCGAGCCGATCACCACGCGCGCCGCACCTGCGTCGAGGAGACGTGCCACATCTTCGCGCGAACGCACGCCGCCGCCGGTCTGCACCTGCAAGCCGGTGGCGCGCGCGATCGCGCCCAGCGTGCTGGCCAGGGTATAGCCACCGGCCTTGGCCGCATCCAGATCCACCAGATGCATCCACCGCGCGCCCGCATCGGCAAACGCCTGCGCACGCGGCAGCACATCGTCGCCATACTGGGTTTCGCGCGCGTAATCGCCCTGCAGCAAGCGCACCACGCGGCCGTTGCGGAGATCCAGCGCCGGGTAGACAGTAAAACTCATGGGAAGCTCATCTCAAGAAAATTGCGCAGGATGCGGGCACCGGTCTCGGCAGAACGCTCGGGGTGGAACTGTGCACCGCAACGCAGGCCTTGCTGCACCACTGCAGTGAACAAGCCGCCGTGATCGCAGGCGGCCACCGTGTCCGGCGTGACGGGCGCGGCGTACCCATGGACGAAATAGGCACTGGCGCGCTCGGGCAGGCCAGCCAGCAATGCCGATTCACGCATCGGCACCAATTGGTTCCAGCCCATATGCGGCACGCGGATGCCCAGCGCCGGCGTCATGTGGCGCACCACGCCCGGCAACAGGCCAAGACAGTCCACATCGCCTTCTTCGGAGCGCTCGAACAGCAGCTGCATACCCAGGCAGATGCCGATCAACGGCACCTGCAACTGGCGCAGCGGCTCGATCAACCCCTGAGCGCGCAGTCGCTTCATCGCTTCCGGTGCGGCGCCCACGCCGGGCAGGATCACCCGATCGGCGCCCTGCAAACCGGCCGCATCGCGCACCAGCCGTGCCTCGATGCCGAGCCGCTCCAAGGCGTAGCGCACCGAGCCCAGGTTGGCGCCACCGGCGTCGATCAGCGCAAGGTCGGTCATAGCGCGCCCTTGGTCGACGGCAGCGCCGTGCCTTCGCGACGGATCGCCTGCCGCAAGGCGCGTGCAAGCGCCTTGAAGCACGCCTCGACCTTGTGGTGATCGTTCTCGCCACGCACGCTCAAATGCAGGTTCAAACCGGAGGCATCGCAGATGGAGCGGAAGAAATGCGGTACCAGCTCGGTCGGCATATCGCCCACGCGTTCGCGCTTGAACTCGCCATCGAACACAAAATAGGGCCGGCCACTGAAATCCAGCGCCGCGCTGGCGATGGTTTCATCCATCGGCAGGGTAAACCCGTGTTGCGCGCCCTCGCCCGCCGCCAACCACGGGCTTTCGACCGGATCGAACCCGTAGCGGCCGATGCCACGCTTGTTGCCCAGGGCTTCGCGCAGTGCCTGGCCCAGCGCCAGGCCGGTGTCTTCGATGGTGTGGTGCTCATCGATATGCAGGTCGCCGTCGGCGCGGATATCCAGCGCAAAGCCGCCATGCTTACCAATCTGCTCCAGCATGTGATCGAAGAACGGCAGGCCGGTAGCGGTCTGCGGCTCGGCGACGCGATCCAGGTCCAGCTCGACGCGGATCTTGGTTTCCTTGGTATTGCGCTGAACCACCGCACGCCGCGGCGCATCGGCCAGTTCGTGCGCGATGCCCGGCCAATCCCATTCGCCGCCAAATTCATCGGTGCGTAGCTGGAAGCCGCGGATGTTGAGGTTCTGCGCAAACTGGATGTCGGTCAGGCGGTCGCCCACCATTGCCGAGCGCGCCCAGTCGATGTTGCGATCCTGCAGGTAAGGCACCATCAGGCCAACACCCGGCTTACGCGTGGGCGCATTGTCGGCCGGCCAGCTGCAGTCGATCAGCACTTCGCGGAACTCGATGCCCTGGCTTGCGAAGATCTGCAGCATCAGGTTGTTGGGGCCATCGAAGGCGGCCCGCGGATAGCGCTCGCTGCCCAGACCGTCCTGATTGGTGACGATGACGAACTGATAGCCGGCATCGCGCAGCTTGAGCATCGCCGGAATCACGTTGTCGACAAAGCGCAGCTTTTCGTAGGCGTCGATCTGGTAATCGGCCGGCTCGGTGATCAGCGTGCCGTCGCGATCGACGAAAAGAATCGGGGTCATGCGGCCTCCTGCTTGCGCTGCAGCGCGCCGAGCACGCGTCGGTTCTGTTCGATCGTGCCCAGGGTGATGCGCAATGCATCGGACAGGCGCGGCACCGCGCGTTGATCGCGCACCACCACGCCGGCTTCCAGCAGCGCCTGAAATGCAGCCTCGGCGTCGTCGAAACGCACCAGCAGGAAGTTGCCTTGCGAGGGATACGCCTGACGCACACCGGCCAGTTGTTCGAGCGCGGTGTGTAGGCGCTCACGCTCGCTGCGCACCTCGGCAATCCGCCGGCGCGTGACGTCCAGTGCCGGCGCCGACAAGGCCTGCTCGGCCATCGCCGCGCACGGCGTGGGCACCGGATACGGGGCCTGGCAGCGCCGCAACAACGCGATCAATTCTGCATGCGCGATCAGGCTGCCGATGCGTGCTGCGGCAAGCGCATGCGCTTTCGACAAGGTGCGCAGCACGGCAAGATTGTCGTAGCGGCCCAGCAGCGCAACGGCAGACGGCACATCCGAAAATTCGCCATAGGCTTCGTCGACAACCACCAGCGCCTTGCCCTGCAATGCCTGCAATGCAACTTCGATGTCCTGCAACGAAATCGCCGACCCCGCCGGGTTGGACGGCGAGCACAGGAACACCAGCTTCGCCTTCGAGGTCAGTGCCGCCTCGACGATGGCGGCGATGTCTGCATGGAATCCATCACTGCCATCGACCAAGGGCACCTCGACCAGCGGCGCATTCTGCAAGCGCGCGCACACCGCATACATCCCGAACACCGGCGGCGTCACCACCACCGCATCGCGCTCGGGCACGCACAGGCCGCGCACCAGCAGGTCGATCGCCTCGTCGCTGCCGCGCCCGATCAGCAGTTGCTCGGGCGCGCAGCCATACAACTCGGCCAGCGCCACGCGCAGCCCTTTGGGTTGCGGATCGGGGTAGCGTCGCGTGCTGCCATTGGGATCGGCCGGGTTGCCCCAGGCCGACTCGTTGGCGTTGAGCCACACATCGCCCTGCAAGGCGCTGGTGCGCGCAGACGAATAGCCGGCGAAGGCGCGCAGGTCCTCACGCACAAGATCCAGAATCGATGCGGTACTCATGCCGCCACTCCCATGCGCAGCGCCACCGCATTGGCATGCGCATCCAGGCCTTCGGCGCGCGCAAGGATCAACGCGCACTCGCCGATGCCGGCGATACCGGCCTTGCTCGCCGCCTGCACGCTTACCATGTTCTGGAAGCTGGTCACGCTCACGCCGCTATACGCGCGCGCCGCGCCACTGGTCGGTAACACGTGGTTGGTGCCGCTGCAGTAATCGCCCAGTGCCTCGGGCGTGTAGTCGCCGAGAAAGACCGAGCCGGCCGCTTCCACCTGGTTCAACCATGCGCGCGGTTCGCGCAGCGCCAGAATCAAATGCTCGGGGGCATAACGGTTGCTGATCGCAAATGCCTCGTCCAGCGATTGCACCTTGATCAGCCGCGACTGCGCCAGCGCCTGGCGCGCGATGTCGGCGCGCGAGAGTTGCGCCAGCTGGGCATTCAGTTCCACCTGCACTGCCGCGATCAGCGCATCGCTGTCGGACAACAGCAATACCTGCGAATCCGGGCCGTGCTCTGCTTGCGATAAAAGATCGGCAGCCACGAAAGCCGGCTGCGCGCCGGCATCGGCAATGACCAACACTTCGGACGGACCGGCCGGCATATCGATCGCTGCCGCCCCCGATTGCGCCACCTGCTGCTTGGCTTCGGTGACGTAGCTATTGCCCGGCCCGAACAACTTGTCGCAGCTCGGCACCGATTCGGTGCCATAGGCCATCGCGGCGATCGCCTGCGCACCACCAAGCTTGAACACGCGGCGCACGCCGGTGAGCTGCGCGGCCACCAGCACCGCTGGATCCACGCTGCCATCCTTGCGCGGCGGCGTGCACAGCACGACCTCGCGGCAGCCGGCCAAACGCGCGGGAACGCCGAGCATCAACGCAGTCGACGGCAACGGCGCGCTGCCGGCCGGTACGTACAGCCCCACCCGGCCGATCGGCCGCACGATCTTTTCGCAGACCACACCGGGCGCGGTTTCCACCGCATAGCCCTCGCTCATGCCGGCGCGGTGGAAGGTGTCGATGCGCGCGACGGCGTCCTGCATCGCCTGGCGCAGTTCCGGGGCCACGGCCGCTTCGGCGGCGGCGAATTCGGCCTCGCTCACTGCAAAAGTCTCCAGCGACACGCCATCGAAACGTGCGGTGATTTCGCGCAACGCCGCATCGCCACTGGCGCGCACATCGGCGATCAAGCTGGCGACCGCCTCGCGCGTCTGCGTGGCCACGGTCTGCGCCGGGCGGGTCAACGCCTGGCTGCGCGCAGCGGCGTCCAGTTGCGACCAATCGAGAATATTCATGCCAGCGAGCGCTCCACCGTCAACACCATCAAGCCTTGCGCACCTGCGCGTTCGAGTTCTTCCAGCCGTTGCCAGGTCACCGCGCCGTGGCACATGGTCTGCAATCGCAGCGCGCCGTTGCCATCGTCGGGCAGCTGCACCAGCGGGTCGGCATCGGGCAGCAGGCGGCGCAGCGCATCCACGTTGCCGTGTTCGGCGCGGAACATCAGCAGTTTGCTGTCGCGCAGCTTGAGCACCCCGTCCATGCGCCGCAGCAGCATCGCCAGCAGGCCGGCGCGCGCATCGGCCGGCTCGCGCACCGCGCCGGCCAGCACGGCTTCGCTTTCCATCACCAGTTCCACCGGCTTGAGCTGGTTGGCCGCCAACGTGGCGCCGCTGGAGACCAGGTCGCAGATCAGATCGGCGGTGCCCAGGCGCGGTGCGATTTCCACCGAACCGGAGAGCTCCACCACCGCCGCGTCGACGCCCTGCCGTTCCAGCCAGTCGGCCAGGATCGCCGGATAGCTGGTGGCGATGCGCTTGCCCGCCAACTGCGCCACGCCCTGCCAGTCCCATTCTTCCGGCACTGCCAGCATCAGCCGGCACTGGCCGAAACCGACCCCGCGCACGGCGTGGTACGCGGCCGGCAAGCCAGCGCGACGCCGCGCCGATGCCTGCTCGTCCAGCTCGTTCTGGCCCACGATGCCCAGGTCGCAGACGCCATCGGCGATCAGGCCGGGGATGTCGTCGTCGCGCACCAGCAGCAGGTCCACCGGCAGCGATTCGCCATAGCAGAACAATTTGTCGCGGCTCTGCCGCCAGCTCAGCCCGCAGGCAGCCAGCAAGCTACGCGCCGGTTCGGCCAGGCGGCCGTTTTTCTGGATGGCAATACGCAACCGGTCACGTGCCGGCGCTGCCGTGGAAGCACTCATCTTGTTCTCTCAGTGGGAATCGACAGGGCGCGCGGCTTGCTCGCGCAGGGCCGCGGCATAGCCGCCGGCGCCGTGTTCCAGCGTGCGCGCGACGCGCCCGATGGTGGTGACGCTGACCTGGGTCAGCTCATGGATCTCGCGGTATGGCACGCCCTTGATCAGCAACGGCACCACTCGCCAGCGGTCGGACATGGCCTCCAGCTCGGCAGGCGTGCACAGATCGCGCAGAAAAGCCTCGACCGCGCCAGGCTCTTTCAGGCACGCCAGGGCATCGGCGAGCATCTTGAGGGAGGCGGCGACATCGGTGGTTTCGCGGGGGGCAGGTCGTTGTTTCATTGCGTTAATGTAATAGCGTGTTAGTACATTAACGCAAGCGGGCTGAATTGTCACCCGCTTGGGATCTCGGGAATCGAGGGCGTTAAGGCTGATGCGATGCAGCGACTTCTGCGAAACCGAAGCTGCCGGTATGACGATCACAAATGATGAGTGACTCAGCCGGACTTCGAGCAGCAACTCAGCCGCTGCGCTGTCTTACGAAGCGCCATGCTGCTTAGGGGCTGCGGGAGCCCACAATACATGCCAGGACACTGCCTCACTTTTCAGGGGGGCTAGCGGCGCCTTGTCGATCTCCCATCGATGACAGATCACCAACAAGGATTCGACCGTCGCGGGATCAACCGGCCAGGTCAATTCCAGATGCAACTGGCACCCCCTGCCCCTGACACCGGCGTAGGCCGGCAAGGCTGCGAGCCAGCTGAAAAATTGCTCCTCGTCTTGCTGCGCGAAGAACACCGGCCCGTCCAGCACGATTTCGATCGAGTCACGCATCAGCTGGAGCGAACGGCACCCGGCACCAGCATCGCCTTGGCCTGCTCCAGCTCAACCTGCAGCGTGCTCGCCAACTCTTCGCGCGGCACATCGAACTGCTGCTCACGCACAAGATCCTTCACCGCCACCACGCCGCGCGCCAGCTCGTCGTCGCCGGCCAGCACCACGAAGCGGATGCCCGCACGCGCGGCGTACTGGAACTGCTTGCCGACCTTCTTCGGCTCCATCTGCACCTCGGTGTTGATGCCACCGATGCGGAGCCGGCGCGCGATATCCAGCGCGTCGTCCAGGCGCGATTCGTCCATCAGCGCAACCATCGCGTGCACGCTGCTCTCGGCGATGCCCTGGATCAGGCCAGCCTCGCGCAGCTGCCAGAACAGCCGGGTCAGGCCGATCGAGATGCCGACGCCCGGCAATTTGGACTTGGTGTAGTGGCTGGCCAGGCTTTCGTAGCGGCCGCCCGAACAGATCGAGCCGATCTGCGGGTGATCGGTGAGCGTGGTCTCGTAGACGGTGCCGGTGTAGTAATCCAAACCGCGCGCGATGGAGAAATTCAGGCAGTACGCGCTTTCCGGCACGCCCAGCGCCTTGACCAGTTCCAGCACTTCGCGCAGTTCGGCAATGCCCTCGCCCAGCGTCGCACTGGCACCGACCGAGGCTTCCAGCGCCTGCAATTGCGCCAGCGCATCGGCATGGCCGTCCGAACGCACCGCCACGAAGGCCAGGATCTTGTCGACCTGCTCGGCGGCAATGCCGAAGCCCTCGCCCACCAGCGTATCGCGCACGTAATCGGCACCGCGCTTGTCGATCTTGTCGACCTCGCGCAGCACCGCCAGCTGCAGTTCGCCCTCGGCCACGCCCAGGCTTTCGAAGAACCCGCGCAGCAGCTTGCGGTTGTTCAACTGCACCTTGAACGCGCCGATGCCCAGCTCGGCAAACACCGCGTGGATCACCGCCAGCACTTCGGCGTCGTAGCGGATGCTCAGCGCATCCTTGCCGATCACGTCGATGTCGCACTGATAGAACTCGCGGAAACGCCCACGCTGCGCACGCTCGCCGCGGTACACGCGCTGCATCTGGTAGCGGCGGAACGGGAAGCTCAACTCGTGCTCGTGCTCGGCCACATAGCGCGCCAGCGGCACGGTGAGGTCGAAGCGCAACGCCAGTTCCGGCAGGCCGCCGCTCTCGGCGCCCTCGTCGGCGGCGGCGGCGGCGGCCGCATTGGCCAGCGCGCCGGTGGACTGCACGAAGTACACCTGGCGCTCGGTTTCGCCGCCGGATTTGGTCAACAGCACGTCGGACAGCTCGAACACAGGGGTTTCGACCGGCAGGAACCCGAACCGCTCGTAATTGCGGCGGATGACGTCCAGCATGCGCTGGAACGCGATCTGCTCGCGCGGCAGCAATTCCATGATGCCGGGCGGCGTACGGGGCTTGATCACGAGCGAAACTCCTGCAGGGCAATGTGGCGAACGCGCAATTCTACCGGCTGCCGGCCGCGCTGACCGCATGGCGTATCATTCACACGCGTCCTAGCAGTGCGTGGCCCATGTATCGGCAGCTTCCAGATCCCAGCGCGACCTGCGCGGCGCCAAGCGCCGTGTCGGGCAACGACAGGCGCAATTCCGACTGTGCGCAATGCGCGGTACGCGGCCGGGCCATCTGCGCGGCGTTGTCGGCGCAGGAAATGGACGCGCTGGATCAGGCCATCCACGCCCAGACCTACGCCCCAGGCAGCACCCTGGTGCGCACGGGCGAGACCCGCCATCACGTCTACACCGTCACCTCCGGCGCCCTGCGCATGGTGCGCACGCTGCCCGACGGGCGCCGCCAGATCACCGGCTTCGTGCTGCCTGGCGACTACGTCGGGCTGACCGAAACGCCGCAGCACCGCCACGATATCGAAGCCATCGTCGCCAGCCGGGTGTGTCGCACACCGATGGCGCAGATGCGCCAGTTACGCGAGCGCTACCCCCAGCTGGAACGCAAGCTGTTCCAGCGCGCCAGCATGGAACTGGCCGCCGCGCAGGACACCGGCCTGCTGTTGGCGCGCCTGCAACCGAGCGAACGACTGGCGCATTTCCTGCTGCGCCTGGCCGCCCGCTCCACCCAGCCCGGCGCGACCGGCGACACCGTGGCGCTACCGATGAGCCGCAGCGATATCGCCGACCATCTCGGGCTGACCGTGGAAACGGTGAGCCGCACCTTCACCAAACTCAAACAGCAGCGACTGATTGCGTTGCCGCAGCTGCATCTGGTGCAGGTCCTGGATTACGCGGCAGTGCGTCGCCTTGCCGGCGATACCGTCTGAAGTGTCGCGGTGAAGTCGCAACACAGACCAACGAAAGCGCGCGATGATCTGCCAGACAGGCCTGGCTACTGCCTGAAATTTTCATGCGCTGCGTATGTGCTGACACGCAGGACGCTTGCGACGCTTTGCAAGCCATTACGAGCCGCTGCCGCAGCCGGAGGTCGATCGGCATTTGCGCACCGACAGCGACACCTACGGCGCACCCCACCGCACGCCGCCAAACGGCGCTGCAACATTCAGCCACCACCATGTGCGCGGGCCGGCGAGCGTATCCACTGCAAGTGAGTCGCAGGCTGCTGACGCCCTGCCGATCAGTGCCCGCCCACATTCGCCCCCGCCATCGACGCCCCGCAGCCACCGCCCAGCAGCCGCGATTGACGCAGCCAGGCGCGGTCCGGGTAATAGGCAAACACGAACGCGCCGTCGCGCAAGGTATCGATCAACTGCCTGGCCACCGCCGGACGCACCGCCGGGCAGCCCAGACTGCGGCCAAGCCGGCCCTGGCTGCGGATCACTGCCTCGCTGACGTAGGGCGCACCGTGGATCACGATTGCGCGGTCGCGCGCATGGTCGTTGAAACCCGGTTCCAGGCCCTTCAGCCGCAGCGAATACCCGTTCTGCCCGATGTAGGACTCCTGCGCGGTGAATGCGCCCAGGCTGGACTGGAAACTGCCATCGTCGTTGGAAAACTTCGCCGCCAGGTTGGTGCCGGTGTTGCGCCCGTGCGCCACCCATTCCCGAAACAGCAAGCGCTGGCGTGCCAGGTCGAACACCCACAGGCGGCGCTCGGTCGACGGCCGGCTGTAGTCGATCACGCTGAGCACGCGCTCGGCGCCAACCTGCTGACGCTGTCGCGCGCATTGCAGCGCCTCGGTCGCCAACGCCAGCACGCGACGATCCAGCGACGGCGCCTGCCGCGCCAAGGCATCGACCAGACCCACGCGCGTCGCGCTCCATGGCGACACGCGGGAAGTAGATAGGGCGTCGGCCGCACTGGCCGTTCCAGCCGCTGCCCACCCGAACAACGCGGCGGCAACGGCAATCACTCGATAAGACATGCAACAACCCACATCGGAAGCGGCGCCACGGCGGGAACCGCACCCCTTAGAAATAGCCCCATGGGCAGCACATTCCAACCCCGAGTCGCTGAACGCGTTGGGTTTAGCCCGCATCCACCAGCAGACGCTGCCGGAAGGCGGCATAGTCCGGTGGCAACGTTTCGGCATGTGCTGGCCGCTGCAATAGCGCGGCCAGCGCCGGCGGAACCTCGACATCGCGCCCGATCAACGGCTCCACCACCCCCTCGAACTTGGCCGGATGCGCGGTGGCCGCCACCGCCCAGTCGCCGGTGCCGCCATCGGCCCCTTCGGCGCGCAGCTGCTCCAGCACATGCACTGCGGTGGCGGTGTGCGGACAATGCACCTCGCCGTAGCGCGCATAGCGCTGCTGGATGGTGTGGCTGATGGCCGCATCGTCCACCGACAACGCACGGAATGCCTCACGCAGCACGGCATCGTCGCCCTGGTAGAGCCAGCGCAGCCGTTCGAAATTGCTCGGCGCCCCCACGTCCATCGCATTGGCCACGGTGGCCACGCTGGGCTGCGGCGCGTAATCGTCGCCGGCAAAATAATCCGGCAGCACGTGGTTGGCATTGGACGCCAGCGCGATGCGGCCCAGCGGTACGCCGAGCGCACGCGCCAGGATCGCCGCCAGCCCGTTGCCCAGATTGCCGGTGGGCACCACCAGATTCAGCGCGGCGCCCGCGCCGGCATGGTGCTGCAGGGCGGCATGCGCGTAATAGCTCATTTGCGGCAGCAGGCGGCCCAGGCTGATGCTGTTGGCCGAACTCAGCGGTACCTGCGCCTGCAGGTCGGCATCGTTCAAGGCCTGCTTGACCATCGCCTGGCAATCGTCGAACGAGCCGGCCACGCGCAAGGCCTGGATGTTGTCGCCGAAACAGCCCAGCTGATGCGCCTGGCGCGGCGACACGCGGCCGTCCGGATACAGCACCACCACGCGCAAGCCGGGCTGGCGATGGAATGCCGCAGCCACGGCCGCGCCGGTATCGCCGGAGGTGGCGACCAGGATGGTCAGCGGCCGGTCTTCGGCACGGCGCAGGCGGGTCAGGCACGCCGCGAGAAAGCGCGCACCGAAATCCTTGAACGCGGCAGTGGGCCCGTGGAACAGCTCCAGCGCATAATCGCCGGGCGTACCCAATGGCACCAACGGCGCAGGGAAATCGAACGCATCGGCAGAGATCGCCGGCAGTTCGTCCGCCAGTGCATCGCCATCGAAGAACGGCTGCAACAATGCGACGGCGGTGTCGGCCAGCGTGGTGCCGGCAGTCAACGTCCGTGCCGGTGGCAGGGTCTGCGGCACGTACAGTCCGCCATCGGGGGCCAGGCCGGCGGCAATCGCCTGGCTCAGGCTTGCGGCAGGTGCGCCACCGCGGGTGGAGATAAACATCAGCGTGACTCCAGGCAAGAACAGGACCGGGCATTACCCGGCAATGAAATGGTCGAGGGAATGGGCATGGTTGGCGCGGTCGCTGCGTTCCGCCGAATGGTCCCCTGCATGCGCTGGCGCGGCGCTATGCTGCGCGCACCTTTCCGTGGAGTCGGCAGATGATCAAGGTGAGCGTGATGTATCCCTACCGCGAAGGCGCCCGTTTCGACCACAGCTACTACCGCGACCAGCACATGCCGCTGGTGGCCGCGCGCATGGGTGCGGCCTGCCTGCGTTACACCGTGGACAAGGGACTCAGCGGCGGCGAGCCCGGCAGCACGCCGGCCTTCATCGGCATGTGCCATCTCTTTTGCGATTCGGTGGAAGCCTTCAACGGCAGCTTCGGCCCGCACGCGACGGAGATCCTGGGCGACATCGCCAACTACACCGACCTGAGCCCGGTGATGCAGATCAGCGAGGTCGTCGTCGAGTGAGGGACTTGCCGCGTGTTGCGTGGTCCACACGCCGCACGTGGCATCCTGCCGAACTGGGACATGCAGATGCCAGCTCATTCGATCAGCCGTGCGGCCGGGCTGGCGATCGGCGACACCCAGCACTGGCTATCGAACCCGGCAGCGGCAAAGGCAGCCTGCACTGCAGGCACAGCGGCTTGCGCAGCGGCGCGCGTTTCGAACCATGCGAACACGCTTGGGCCGGCACCGGAAATGCTCGCACCCATCGCGTCATGCTCCAGCGCAGCCTGTTTGGCGGCGGCGAAGCCGGTGATCAGCGGCGCACGGCGTGGCTCGACCAGCACATCGCGCAAGCCGGCACGCACCAGCCCGGCATCGCTGGCATGGCAGCCCGCCAGCACCAACGCAAGATTGGTGCTCTGCGCGACAAACTCGCGCAATTGATAATCGCCGGCCAGGGCTTCGCGCGCGCGGCGGGTTTCCAGCACCGCGTCCGGATGCACCAGCAGGCTGTGCCAAGCGGCCGGCACACTGATCGGCACCAGCCGCTCCAGCGTGCACAGCACCAGCCCGCCTAAAAACAGCGGCCCCAGATTGTCGCCATGTCGGCTACCGCTGGCGACGGCTTCGCCGTCGAGCGCATGCTGATACAGCTGCGTCGTGCTTAGCGGCGTGTCTAGCAGCGCGTTTGCCGCCACCAATGCGGCCACACATGAGGCTGCCGAGCCCCCCATGCCTGAGCTCAACGCGATGCCCTTGTCGATCTCCACTTCAAAGCCGTAAGGCAGCTTCAGTGCTGCGCGCAGCGACATCAAGGCTGCGCCGGCGGTGTTGCGCTCGGCATCCAGCGGCAAGGCCACGGTGGTGCCGCGAATGGCGGCGATGCGGACCACCGGCGCATCGATGCGACGCACCGTGACCGTATCGCCCACGCCGTCGATGGGATAACCGAGCAGATCGAATCCTACTGCCACATTCGCCACCGAAGCCGGTGCGAATGCGCGTGCTTCGTGCAGGCCCTGCATTGCGGTCGCCACGTGGTCCGCTTCGCTTGTTTGATCTGGCGCCGTTTGATTTACAGCCGCCTGGTTTGCAACCGCCTGATTCACAATCGCGCCCCCTCGCCCGCCGCCACCCGCAGCAGATCGGCAAAGACACCGGCCGCGGTGACTTCCGGCCCGGCTCCCGGCCCCTGCACCACCAGCGGGTTTTCGCAGTAACGCCGCGTGGTGAACTGCACCACGTTGTCGGTCAAACGCAGATTGGCGAACGCATGATCGGCCGGCAACTCGACCAGGCCCACGCTGGGTGCGCTGTCGGGCGGCAGCTGCGCGACATACCGCAGCACATTGCCACGTGCACGTGCATCGGCCAGGCGCTGCGCGAACGTGGCATCCACCTCATGCAGGCGCGCCATGAAATCCTCAACGCTGGCCTGACGCAGCGCCTCGGGCACCAGGCTCTCGACCTGCACATCTTCCAGGCTGATCGCGCGCCCCGCTTCACGCGCCAGGATCACCAGCTTGCGCGCCACATCCACACCGGACAGATCGTCGCGCGGGTCCGGCTCGGTATAGCCCATCCCGCGCGCCTGGGTCACCAGTTCGGCGAACGGCACGCTACCGTCGTACTTGTTGAACAACCATGCCAGCGTGCCGGAAAAGATGCCTTCGATCGAAGTCACCGCATCGCCGGTATCGACCAGATCGCGCAGCGTGGTGATCACCGGCAGCCCTGCGCCAACCGTGGCCTCGTAACGGAAGCGTGCGCCGCTGGCATCGGCCGCCGCACGGATCGCCTGATACCGCTGCAACGGGCCGGAGCCGGCCTGTTTGTTCGGCGTCACCACATGGATGCCGGCGGCCAACCAATCCGCATAGCGATCGGCCACTTCAGCGCTGCCGCTGCAATCGATGATCACCGTATGCGGCAGATGCGCGGACAGCAGATGCGTGGTGAACCGCTCCAGATCGGTCGCGGTGGCTGCAGACGCGAAGGCATCGCGCCAGTTGCCCACCAGACCGCGCTCGTCGAGCAGCATGCGGCCACGCGACACCACTGCGCGCAAGCGCAGGTCGATGTTGGCCTTGCCCAGCAACTGCGGCTGCGCAATGCGCAACTGATCCAGTAGCGCTGCGCCGACGTTCCCCGGGCCGATCACGCCCACCGAGAACGTCTGCGGCGACAACCAGAAGCCTGCATGGGCTGCACGCAAGGCCTTGGTCGCGTGCGCCGCGTCGATGGCCACCGAGATATTGCGCTCCGACGAGCCCTGCGCGATCGCCAGGATATTGACCTGCGCACGCCCCAAGGACTCGAACAACCGCGCCGCCACACCCGGCTGCCCGGCCATGCCATCGCCCACTGCCGCCAGCACGCTGATGCCCGTGGTCAGTTGCACGCGTTGCACCTGGCCGACCGTGAGTTCGTGCGCAAACGCCTGCAACAGCGCATTGCGCGCACGCTCGGACTCGTGCTGTTTGACCACGCAGCAGATCGAATGCTCCGACGAGCCCTGCGAGATCATCACCACCGACACCTGCGCCACGCGCAGCGCCGCAAACACGCGCTCGGCCGTGCCCGGCACGCCGATCAGCCCGGTGCCTTCCAGGTTGAGCACCGCCAGATCCGGGCTCAGCGTCAGCCCCTTGATCGGCCCGCTCACCTTGCTGCTGGCGGTGATGCGCGTACCCGGATGTTCCGGCTGGAAGGTGTTGCGGATGATGATGGGCAGGCCGCGCTCGATCGCTGGCGACATCGTCTGCGGATGCACCACCTTCGCGCCGAAATACGCCAGCTCGCAGGCCTCGTCGTAACTCAAGGTTTCCAGCTGCACCGCTTCGGGCACCACGCGCGGGTCCGCCGAAAGCACGCCATCCACGTCGGTCCAGATATGCAGCTCATCGGCATCGAACAAGGCGGCGAAGATCGCACCGGAATAATCGCTGCCGTTGCGCCCCAGCGTGGTGATGCGGTCGGCGCGATCGCGCGCTACGAAGCCGGTGACCACCACGCGCGTTTGCGGATGCGCCTGGCGCCAGGTTGCAAGCCGCTGCGCGCTGACGTCCCAATCCACATCAACGCCGAGTTCGCCGCGGTTGACTACCAGCACATCGCGCGCATCCAGCACCGCGCAATCCTCGCCAAGCGCGCGGAAGTGATCGCCGAGCAATTGTGCCGAATACACCTCGCCCAGGCCCTGCACGCGGTCGAGCACCTCGCGCGGCAGCTCGCCGATCACCGCCAATGCACCGAGGATCTGCGACAGGTGCTCGAAGCGCTCGTCCAGCCACTCCACCGTCGGCCCCGAGTGTTCGCCAAGCAAGGCCACCGCCGCACCGCGATGGCGCGCCCGCGTTTCATGCCAGCGCTCGCGCCATTCGGGGCGGTTCTGTGCGGCCAGCTCGGCCAATTCGATCAAGGCATCGGTAACCCCCTTCATCGCAGACACCACGGTGACCTGCACCGTCTCGTCGCGGGCGAGCAACAACTGCGCTACATGCCGGTAGCGCTCGGCATCGGCCACCGACGTGCCGCCGAATTTATGCACGACGGTGCGTGCGGAAGATGCGGCAACAGCGGCGGGTTCGAGCAAAACAACAGGCGATGACATCGACAGACCTCGTTAGGGAGGCCCCGTCCGCATCAGATGAGGGAGGAAAGCCCCCGCATCCTGATCCGGGTGCGGGGCCGTTGTTTTCGGAAGTTACGCGAAGACGACGGGCCGCACCGGGCGAATGGTGACGGTGGTAATGGTGGTGGTAATGCCGGCCACGTCCGCACCAGGCCGCAGCTGCGGCTGACAGGTAAGCGAGGAGATGGCGGAGGCGTTAGGCATGTATGCAAAAGACATCAGCGGGGCGAGGCCTGTCAAGCATTGCGTGAATGGGCAGGCGCACGCGCGCGACACCGGCAACAGAAAACCTTGTCGCTCAGGGATTTAGGCGCCGCGCTCACAAGTAATTGATTGCTATGGAAACTTTTATCGCAACCTGGGCGGACCGCCGTGCGCAGCTTTGGAACATCTGCCAGCGCCGCGCGACGGGAAGGTTCAACTCGCACCGTTAGCGCCCATCCACGCGTGTGCATCTGTCAGGTCAGCGCGGACACGCGAGGCGGCTCAGAGGCGACCCTGCCCCCTTGGCGCTGCCGACATGCCGCTTCCCATAACGGATTCTCATCGCACCACACAGGTGATCGTCGTCCTGCGTTCCGAGCCAGCAGACAAGCCAGATCAGACAAGCGTCTACGTAACAACCCAGGATCAGCCGAGTACCTGAGGATTGAGTTGCCAGACCGAGAAATTAAGCGTCGCCGCAAAGCTCACCCAAGCCAGATACGGCACCAGCAACCATGCCGCCAGAGCTTGCCTCTTCGCGAACGCCGCGATCGTGGCCGCCAGCACCAGCCACAGCGCCACGATGTCGGCAAACGCCCAGGCTCCCATGTGCCATGCGAAGAACAACCAGCTCCACAAACCATTGAGCGCCAGCTGCACCACGAACAGAGCTAATGCCACCCGCGCCTCAGTCCAGCCGCCGCGCCGCCACACCAACCACACCGATACCGCCATCATCCCGTACAACGCAGTCCACACTGGCCCGAACAACCATCCCGGTGGTGCCCAGACGGGACGCTTTAGCTCCGCGTAAAAGCTGGCCGCTTGGATCGATGCCACCGCGCCCAGCCCGGCGATTGCATAGCACAGCGCCAGCCAGCCGAGAAGGCCGAACCATTGCGATTTTTTTGACAGACGGTGCGTCATGAGAGTTGTGGCGAGTTATCAACGCTCGCCAGCTTGCCAGAGCATCTGTGCAAGCCGTGACTACGCAAACAAGCGAGCTTGCGGTCAGCTAGGGCCTGTTAACACTAATGGCCCGAGCGATTAAACTATTGGGCATGGAGATCACGCCAGCACAATTTTCTCTGATCGAACACTGCCTGCCGGCGCAGCGCGGCAATGTCAGCATGACCAACCTGCAAGTGGTCAACGCCATCCTTTACGTTGCCGAGCATGGCTGCAAATGGCGCGGCCTACCCAAGCGCTTTGGCAACTGGCATACGGTCTACACACGCATGAACCGTTGGGCCAAGGCGGGTGTGCTGGACCGGATGTTCGCCCAATTGCAGAAGTCCCAGATCGTGCGCATCAAAATCGAAGCAGTCTCGCTGGACTCCACCAGCGTCAAGGTCCATCCCGATGGCACCGGTGCATTAAAAAAACGGCCCGCAGGCCGTCGGCAAGTCCCGCGGTGGATGGAACACCAAGATTCATATGGTTGCCGCAGATGCTCGAACAGCCATCACCTTTGGATTGACGCCTGGCAACGTGCATGACGCACCTGCAGGCCGCGCGTTGCTTGAACACCTGGGGCCAGTGGAGCGGCCGATTCATTTGTTGATGGACCGTGCTTACGAGGGCAACGAAACCCGCCAGTTGGCGCTCGATCTTGGCTTCGTGCCGGTGGTCCCGCCGAAATCCAATCGGGTCGAGCCTTGGGAATACAACCGGGAGATGTACAAGCGGCGCAACGAAGTGGAGAGACTGTTCCGTCGCTTGAAAGGCTACCGCCGGATTTTCTCGCGCTTCGAGAAGCTGGATATCATGTTCCTTGGATTCCTCAGCTTCGTCCTAGTCGTTGATGGGCTTCGGATGTGTTAACAGGCCCTAGTGCCGTATCGACTCCTGCCGTCATGTCCAATTTCCTGGGGTAGGGACTTGGACTACAAACTGATGTGCTACTCAAATTTGGGGGCACGTCGCAGGCAAACGAGTTACTTTTAATAGCGCAACTTCGTCGACTAGGCTTGCAGCAGTGGCGACGAGTAGATAGGCACACTCTTCCGTCGTCATTGTCAATGACCCACTGATTCCGTACCGCACATACAATCCGAGTAGCGGCACTTGCAAATAGTTTCTCAGTGCGCCGCCCGCGTTTAACAGTCCGTTCCAGGTAATTTTTACAAAATCCGCAGTCACATCGACACCGGTCCTCGCAAATAATGCGGCAAAAATCAAGAGCACTATTCCCTACGCTGCGAGTCAGACAACCCAACTCCCGAACAGGGCCCTACCCAGAAAATATCGCCTGATCTTCTGCATTCGCCATGATTCAGATTATTTTAATAATATTAACGTGAACAAGCAATCGACTTCGGGTATTTTCTACAGTATCCACTATTAATTCTCACCTCAACACTTGGCTCGCGAACTTTAAATCCATATTCACAAGGAAGCAGCCCCCTTCTAAATCCATCACAAACAAGCGAAACCTTTCCATTCACATATTTCACATAGCCCATCTTCTGAATGCAGAGCATAGATTCGGTGACTTGCTCTTCAGTACGATATCCATCAGCGAATTTCTCTCGCGGCCTAAAAGGGCTAGCGTAACCACACTCCAGCATAACCTTCCAAACAGCCAAATTATTAGATCCAGCCTTTTTCCATGTCTCGTAATCATCAGGAGGAGGCGAACGATCAGCCAACGGAATGCAGCCGACCAAAATAAAAATTAAATTCAATAAAATAAATACCCTCATCATTTCAGAGATCCTCTTAAAATCTCAATTTTCTGTATAAAATTATCGATGCTGGTAGTTGGAACTTTGTTAATAGGAATGGGCACGGAACGATTTTCCGGCGATCCAACCCAGAGTGGCGAACATTCCGCCGGAGCTGCACCATAACAATTATGTGGAGTATTTTTACCACCCATGACTCTAAGGAGTTCCCAGAGTGAGTTTCCACCTTGAGGAGTTACACCTCCGGTAACAGGATTTAGCCCACTGAATATTCCAACAAAATCATTGGAATGATTTTGAAGTGTAATAACAGCATCTTGGGGATTTGGCAATGAATCACGATTCTGCAAATAACCCAACAAATGATCTGCCGCCCCCGCATTATAAGCAGGCCCGATGAAGTTAATTTTTGTCTCCCGAAGCAACCCAGAAGAACCAGGTAAATTATCAAGGGATTCCATTGCATTCCCAACCGTTAGTGAACCACGACTATGGGCATCAAGAACCAAGCCCTCTTGACCGTACTGCAGCATATAGCCGCGAGTCACTTCAGTAGCATTAGCCAATCCAAGAAAATCACTTTCCATATATTTCTGGTAGCCAGCAATTAAGATTTCAGAGAAGGCATCACTTGCCTTTGGAAAGTGCACAAAATATTGAGGACCATCAGCTGAAGAATGTTGATTCGCATATTTGTTAGCGCCACTAAGGACATTATTTATTCCATTATCCGCTATGTGCACCATCCCATCAGCAGATGGCTCTAAATTATATTTTTCATCAACACTTAATTCTCGCGGATCGAGCAGCTTTCCATTTTCGTCTTTTTCAACCACATAGACTTTTGCCTCTTTTAAAAACATAGTCTTATAAGCTTCGTCTGTATATTTAACTGCTTGATCATAGACCAGATTTTTTGCTTGCTGCTTAAATTCAACTCGCTCTTGCAGATCAGCGGTGTCTACCTTCTCCAGGCCGACATCACTCAGACCTAAAGAACTCATATCCAAAGCATGCAATCCTGAGTAGTCACCATCACGCACATCAATAAAGCCTGCAGCGACACTACTATGCGTACTGCTTGAGTGATTTTCTTTCGCGCTCCCATCACCCAGCATGTTACTCACAATCCCTTTGGCTGCAGCATATTTACTGCCACTTAAAATTTCTGAATCCGCGGACAATGCCAATCCAGAAGCACCCCCCCTTGAAATATTATCAATATTCTCAACGACCAGGCCATTGGTTGACAACCGATTAAGCGCCTCATCACCTTTGCTTGCAATAGTGCCACCAATCAGTTTTGTATCTGCGCCCACCTTAATATCAAATCCGCCATTCCCGGCTTGAATTCCACTTTGCTCATTAACACTCGTGTAGCTGTTATTGACCTTCTGCTGACTGTAGTTCGCGCTACTGCCGCTAAAGCCCCACACCAACGTCATGCCCGCCTGTTGCTGCTTGCTCTTGTAGTCGCTGGTGTCTTGCTCACTTTGGATCAGCAGGTCACCGCCAACATCGGCCAGCACTTTGTCGCCAATTGCTTGTGCGCCCTTGATCGTGGTGTCGTTGCCACTGATCAACGTCAACCTGTCGTTGGCGGTCACCACGCTCTCAGCGTGTACGTCACTATTGCCCTTGGCACTGCCTTTACCAGCATAGGCAGTGAGATACACACCCGTCGTTGTGCCAACGCTGACACCAATCTCGCCACCGGCGTTTTTGTTCTCCGACTTGTTGGTGTTGGACTCCAAATTGCTCAGCAAGTTCAGATCGTTCGCTGCAGAGAGCGCGACGTTTGCACCATTGATCTTGCTACCGATGACATTCAGGTCGCCGCCGGTAGCTGCGATGGTGACATTTCCATCACTCAGGATGCGGCTACCGCCAGTGGTTTCCTCATGCGTGGTCGTCTTGCTCGACGCACTACTAGCGCCAATACCGATACGTAAACTCACGCCACCCATACTGCTGCCAGCGGCCGCAGCTGCCTGATACTCGGCCACGCCATCGCTGACCGCGTAACCCGCCTTGACGGCATAGAGGGCCTTTAGACGATCGTCCTCCACATCCGAACCACGTTTGGTCGCGCTATAGGCCGCTTCCGCGGCAGCCACCACCCCGCCGGTCAATCCCAACGTGATGCCCGCACTCTGCTGCTTGGACGTCTGCACCGTATCCACGGTGTTTTCCGCTGCAGCGATCGTGACTTCCTTGCCGACGATGGTGGTACTGGTCGCGCTCAGCACATCGCTACCGGTGATGGCCACCTTGTTGCCGGCAGTCATGGTCACCGAGCCCTCGGTGCTGCCGACCAGGCTGCCGCTGTTGGTGACTTCGGTGACGTCAAGCGCGTCGGTCTTCTTGGTGACGCCCAATGCGACGCTGAATCCGCCGCCGCCGTAGAGACCGGACTTCTTGACGGTCTTTTCGTGTTCCTCGCTGTGCGTGTTCTGCACCGTGTCCAGCGTGATGTTGTTGCCTGCGGCCAACACCACATCGCCGGTGCTGGCAATCTGCGCGCCTTGCGACAGCAGATCGTTACCCGCCGCGATCTGCACCGTGTCGCCACTGAGCGTGGTGGTGACCGCCACGTTGTCGTGCCACTCGTCATGTGTGGTCGTGGTCTTGCTGGAGAACGTGCCCTTCTTCTTCTTGGTCATGTCCTGCACGGCATCGTGCTGCTCGCTGGCGGCGAGCAGGTTGACGTCGTTGCCGGCGGCCAGGGTGATGCCGCCTTCCTTGCTGGCGGCAGATGCGGCGGTCAGGGTGATGTCGTTGCCGGCCTGCATCGCCAGATCTCCGCCGGCACTGAACTCGGTGCCGTAGACGGTTTCGTCGCGGGTCGCGGTGGTCTGCTTGAAGCGCTTGCGCGTTTCCAGGGTGTTGCTGGTGTCCACCGTGGTTAACGTGCTGGCATTGATGTCGTTGCCGGCACTGATACCCAAGCCCTTGCCGGCGTCCAGCTTTGCGGCGACCAGGTTGACGTCGTTGCCGGCGCTTAGGACCAGGTTGCCGCCGGCAGTGAGCGCCTGCTGGTCGCATCCTCGCGCGGGCCGGCGAAGGGCGCTTGACGTTCTTGTTCCTGACGACGTTGAATTTCTTCGGCCTGGCGCAACTGCTCCTGCCGATCCAGTGTTGTCGGTGCCGACTGTTGTGCAGCCGCCAGCGCCAATGGCGCGGATCGCATCCACATCTGTCCCGCCCCCTGTGCAGCGGTCGCGCCATTGCAGCAGTAATGCGAGGCCCAGGCAAGTCGAAAACAAGACTTCCCAGGAATGCCAAGCGATTGAATTCTTGTGACCCCGGCCCGATTCGAACGGGCGACCTTCCCCTTAGGAGGGGGACGCTCTATCCAGCTGAGCTACGGGGCCAAGGGCGGCATTGTCGCACGATCGTTGCGATTGCCAAGCCGGTGGGCGGTTGGCGGAGCCTGCTAAAATCGACGGCTACCCGTGTCGCCGGTTGGCTTTGGCCGCCCCGCGACCGCCCCGACTTTCTTGGAGATCCCATGTCCGCTGACCTGCTCAAGGCGCTCGACCTCGCCGCGTCCAATTCCGGTACCTATCTTGGCGAGGCGACCTGGTCGCAGGCCACCGGTGCCGGGGTGCTGCAGCCGCTCAATCCGACCACCAATGCAGTGATCGCCGATGTGCAGGCGACCACGCCGGAGGACTACGAGCTGATCGTGCAGCGCGCACAGGCCGCCTTCAAGGTATGGCGGACCACGCCTGCGCCGCGCCGTGGCGAAGCGGTTCGCCTGTGTGGCGAAGCGCTGCGCGCGCACAAGGATGCGCTGGGATCGCTGGTGGCGCTGGAAATGGGCAAGAGCAAGCCCGAGGGCGATGGCGAGGTGCAGGAGATGATCGACATCGCCGACTTCGCGGTCGGCCAGAGCCGCATGCTCTACGGCTACACCATGCATTCGGAGCGCCCGGGCCACCGCATGTACGAGCAGTACCAGCCGCTGGGCCTGGTCGGCATCATCAGTGCGTTCAACTTTCCGGTGGCGGTGTGGGCGTGGAATGCGTTTTTGGCGGCGATCTGCGGCGATATCTGCATATGGAAGCCGTCCAACAAGACCCCGCTGACCGCGATCGCCACGATGAAGATCTGCAATGCGGCGCTCAAGGAGGCCGGTTTCCCGGACATCTTCTTCCTGATCAACGATGCCGGCACCTCCCTGTCGGAGCAGCTGGTCGAAGACACCCGCATCCCGCTGATCAGCTTCACCGGTTCGACCCAGATCGGCCGCGTGGTGGCCGAGAAGGTCGCGCATCGCCTGGGCCGTTGCCTGCTGGAGCTGGGCGGCAACAACGCCATCATCCTGGACGAAACCGCCGACCTGAAGCTGGCCATCCCGGGCATCGTGTTCGGTGCGGTTGGCACCGCCGGGCAGCGCTGCACCACCACGCGCCGCCTGATCGTGCACGAATCCATCCATGACAACGTGCTGGCCACGCTGGTCAAGGCGTACAAGCAGCTCGACAGCAAGATCGGCGACCCGACCGACCCGGCCAACCTGATGGGCCCGCTCAACAGCCAGGGCGCGGTAGAGCAGTTCCTGGCCTCGATCGCCAAGGCCAAGGCGGCCGGCGGCACGGTCGAAGTGGGCGGCACCGCGATCGATCGCCCGGGCAATTTCGTGTTGCCGGCCATTGTCACCGGGCTGCAGAACACCGACGCGGTGGTGCAGCACGAGACCTTCGCGCCGATCCTGTACGTGATGAAGTACAGCACGCTCGATGAAGCGATCGACCTGCAGAACGGCGTGCCGCAGGGCCTGTCGTCGTCGATCTTCACCCAGAACCTCAAGGCGGCCGAGAAGTTCCTGTCCGCTGCGGGCAGCGATTGCGGCATCGCCAACGTCAACATCGGCACCTCCGGTGCGGAGATCGGCGGCGCGTTCGGTGGCGAGAAGGAGACCGGCGGCGGCCGCGAATCCGGCTCGGATGCGTGGAAGGTCTACATGCGTCGCCAAACCAACACGATCAACTATTCCGACTCGCTGCCGCTGGCGCAGGGCATCAAGTTCGATCTCTGATCGAAGGCGACAAGGCGCGTCTGGCAATCGCCGGCGCGCCGTTTTCCCGCGACGCCGCACCCCGATGTGCCCGCATGACGTGATGCACAGCCAACCGGCATCCCTCCGTGCATGGCACCGGACGGGCAGTCAAGCACCAGCCTCGTGTGCGACAACAGACCCCAAAGCGGCGCGACCGAGCGCCGCATAAGCAGCGCTCCCGGCCCTTTCGGCCGCTTCAGCCCGGCCAAATCCGATCACGCCGCTGCGTTTGACCACAGACGGCGCGCCATTCGAGCGGCGGCTCTGGGATAATCAGGCCACGCCAGCCGTCGGCTGCCCTCTTTCTCAGGAGTCAATGATGAACGCTGTCGTTCGACAGACTAGTGCCATGGCGGTGGTCAGCCTGGTCGCAGGCATTCTCGGCTGGACGCTGATCCCGTTCCTCGGCAGCGTGTGCGCCATCATCACCGGCCATCTGGCGCGCGCGGAAATCCGCCGCAACCCACAGGGGCTGGACGGCGACGGGCTGGCGATCGGCGGGTTGATTCTCGGCTGGCTGGCGGTGGCGACCTGGCTCGCGGCGATCGGGATCTTCATCCTGTTCTTCGGTGGCATGGCCTGGCTCGCGGCGGCCAACAGTTGAGCATGGCCGCGCCCTCCTCCGCGCAACGTTTCAATGACCGCGTCGCGGCCTATGTGCGCTACCGGCCGAGTTATCCGCCCCAATTGCTGCGCTGGTTGCACGAAGAGCTGGGCGTGACACCGGCGACAGCCGTTGCCGATATCGGGGCCGGGACCGGCATCTCCAGCCGCCTGTTCCTGGAAGCTGGCTACCCGGTGACGGCGGTGGAGCCGAATCCGGCCATGCGTGAGGCCGCGCTGCAGTGGCTGGCGGAGTTCCCCAACTTCCAGGCCATCGACGGCACCGCCGAAGCCACCGGGCTGGCCGATGCCAGCGTGGGGCTGGTGTCTGCGGCGCAAGCCTTCCACTGGTTCGACACGCAGGCGGTGCGCGCAGAGTGGGCGCGCATCCTGCAGCCCGACGGGCTGGCCGTTATCTACTGGAACAGCCGCGAGCTGGACACCACCGCGTTCCTGCGCGGCTATGAGCAATTGCTGCTGGACTACGGCACCGACTATTCGGCGGTGGCCGAACGCTATCAGGACGATGCCACCATGCAAGCGTGGTTCGGCGAAGGCTTCCGCGCGATGGCACGCTTTCCGAATGTGCAGCGCCTGGACTTCGACGCCTTGCGTGGCCGGTTGCTGTCGTCCTCGTATGCACCGCTGGCCCACGATCCACGTCATGCTCCGATGCTGGCTGCGCTGCGCACGCTGTTCGATGCGCACGCCCGCGATGGGCTGATCGACTTCCAATACCAGACCCGCGTTTTCGCCGGGAGATTGAACTGACCTGCATGTATTCGCTTGCCCGCCCTTTCCTGTTTACCCTCGATGCCGAGCGCGCCCACGCGCTGGCGCTGCGCTCCATCGACACCGCATACCGTACCGGCACCACGCCGCTGCTGGCCAGGCGCCCGGTGCCGCTGCCCACGCCCGCGTTCGGCCTGATGTTTCCCAATCCGGTCGGTCTTGGTGCCGGCCTGGACAAGAACGGCGAGCATATCGACGCGCTGCTGGCGCTGGGTTTCGGCTTTGTCGAAATCGGCACGGTGACGCCGCGCGCGCAGGAAGGCAATCCGAAGCCGCGCATGTTCCGCCTGCCCGAATACCAGGCAGTGATCAACCGCATGGGCTTCAACAACCTGGGCGTGGACGTGCTGGTGGCCAACGTGCAGCGTGCGCGCCGTCGCGGCGGCCTGCTCGGCATCAACATCGGCAAGAACAAGGACACGCCCAACGAGGACGCGACCAGCGACTATCGCTATTGCATGGAGCGGGTGTATCCGCTGGCCGACTACATCACCGTCAATATTTCCTCGCCCAACACCGCCGGTCTGCGCGAACTGCAGGAAGAACAGGCGCTGCGTCGGCTGATCGCCGACCTGCGCGAAACCCAGGAAGCGCTGGCCGCGCAACACGGCAAACGCGTGCCGATGCTGGTGAAGGTGGCGCCGGACCTCAACGACCGCGACATCGATGCTGCCGCGCGCGTACTGGCCGACCTGGCGGTGGATGGGGTGATCGCCACCAACACCACGGTGACGCGCACCTTGATCGCCAACCATCCGCTGGCTGGCGAAGCCGGCGGCTTGTCGGGCGCGCCGCTGCTTGGGCAATCCACGCTGGTGCTGCGCCGCCTACGCGCGCGCCTGCCCGAATCGATCCCGCTGATCGGCGTGGGCGGCATCAACTCCGGTGCGGACGCGGTGGCCAAGATGGCGGCCGGTGCGACGCTGGTGCAGTGCTACAGCGGTCTGGTGTATCGCGGTCCGCCATTGATTGGCGAATGCGTGGACGCGATCCGCCGCCGCCGCGAAGCACCCAGCGGCGGTGCGGTGTCGCCGCTATGAGCGTCAGCGTGCAGGCTGGCTGGCAATTGCGCGAGCACGCCCCGCTGCGGGCGCTCAATACCTTCCACGTCGATGCCACGGCGCGCTGGTTGCTGAGCATCCAGGCCCCCGATGCATTGCCGGACGCACTGGCCACCCCGGAGATTGCCGGGCAACCGCTGCTGGTGCTGGGCAGCGGCAGCAACGTGTTGCTGGCCGGCGACCCGCCGGGCTGCGTGCTGTGTTTCGACAACCAGGACATCGCCATCCTTGCCCACCATGCCGACCATGCCATCGTGCGTGCCGGTGCCGCGGTCAACTGGCATGCGTTGGTGCTGTATTCGCTGCAGCAAGGTTTCTCCGGGCTGGAAAATCTGGCCTTGATTCCCGGCACCGTCGGTGCCTGCCCGATTCAGAACATCGGCGCATATGGCGCGCAGGTGAGCGATTTCATCCAGGTGGTGGAGGCTTTCGATCGGCATGCCCAGCAGTTCGTGCGATTGACGACAGATGCATGCGCCTTCGGTTACCGCGACAGCGTGTTCAAGCAGCAACCGGACCGCTATCTGATCGTCGCGGTGGAATTCCATCTACCGCTGCTGCACGAACTGCGACTGGATTACGCCGGCATCCGCGAAGAACTCGCCAGCATGGGTGCCGAATTGGCAGGTGCGGCCGACGTGGCGCAGGCGGTGATCAATATCCGCCGACGCAAATTGCCGGACCCCGATGTGCTCGGCAATGCCGGCAGCTTCTTCAAGAACCCGCTGCTGCCGAGCGAACAGATCGCCGCATTGCACGCCACGTTTGCCGACATGCCGGTGTACCCCGGCGAGCAGCCCGGCCAAGGCAAGTTGTCGGCGGCCTGGCTGATCGAGCAGTGCGGCTGGAAAGGCAAGCGCGAGGGCGATGCCGGCGTATCGCCGGATCACGCCTTGGTGCTGGTCAACTACGGCACCGCAAGCGGCGCGCAGTTGCTGGAGTTTGCACGGCGCATCGCCGAATCGGTACGCGAGCGTTACTCGGTGATTCTGGAACCGGAACCGCGTGTCATCGGAGCGCATTGGTGACAGCGCAGCAGGCATCACGACGTGCTGCGCTGTGGATGCTCACCAGTACCTTCGCCTTTGGCCTGATGGCCATCTGCATCCGGCTGGCGTCGAGCAATATCGCCACCACCGAGATCGCGTTCTTTCGTAACGCGTTCGGGTTGCTGGCGCTGCTGCCGTTGATCGTGCGACCGGGTAAGCCGCTGCCGCGCACCCGGCAGTTGCCGCAGTATCTGGCGCGCACGCTGATCGGCCTGGCCTCGATGCTGTGCGGGTTCTGGGCGATCGGCCACCTGCCGTTGTCGCAGGCGATCTCGCTATCGTATTCCACCCCGTTGTTCGTCACCGTGCTGGCGGTGGTATGGCTGCACGAACAGGTACGCATGCGCCGCTGGCTGGCGGTGGCGGCCGGGTTTGTCGGTGTGCTGGTGATCCTGCGGCCAGGCTCGTCCACCTTTACGCCGGGCCTGCTGGTTGCGCTGTTGGCGGCAATGATCAGCGCGGTGGTGGCGATCCAGATCAAGCAACTCTCGCGCAGCGACGACTCGGACACGGTGGTGTTCTACACCTATGTGTTTTGGGTGCCGATGTCGCTGATTCCGGCGCTGTTCCAGTGGGCCTGGCCGCAGGGCATCGACTGGCTCTGGCTGGTGGCGATCGGCATCTTCGGCACTGCCGGGCAGTTGTTCTGGACGCGTGCGCTCAAGCTGGGCGAAGTCTCCGCATTGCAGCCGATCAGCTTCATGCAGCTGCCGCTGGTGGCGCTATTGGGCTGGTGGCTGTTCGGCGAAGCGATCGAACGTCATACCTTGACCGGTGCCGCCATCATCCTCTGCGCCAACGTCTATATCGCGCACCGCGAAAGCGTACTGGCGCGTCGCGCGGCCACGCATGCACCGGTGGAAGGTGCAAAGCCGGGCGAGTGAGTGCGCGCGGCCATCACACCACTGCGTTCACCGCCAAGCGGGGCAGCCTGGGCGAGTGAGCGGCAAGGTTGGCCATCGACACAGCTCCGGGGCGGATCCATCCCTGCGTCAGTACAGCGCGCGAAACGCGATGCGCTGAACCGCCCTGGCCGCCGCGGTCACCGCTAATCGGCAAACGGCACGCGCCCGGGCTGCTGCGCACCCGCAACTGCCTGCTTGCGCCACTGCGGACGCCGCGTACCGTGGAACATGACCAGATACAGCCCGACCACCCATACCAGCGCCGCCGACCATCCACCCAGAATGTCGGAGGGATAATGCACGCCCAGATAGATCCGCGACACGCCCACCAACAGCGCGAACGCGCTGGCAGCGAGCGTCACCGGCCAGCGCCAGCGTGTGTTCCAGGCCAGTGCGATGACCACTGCAGCAAGCGTCATCGAACCCATCGCGTGGCCACTGGGAAAACTGAACGTGCTTTCCGGAGCGATCGATTCCCATAAGCTCGGGCGATCGCGCTGAAAGAACTGCTTGGCGCCCATGTTCAGCAACGCCGAGCCGGCAAAGCCCAGCGCGGCAAAGGTGCCTTCGCGCCAACGGCGCAACGCCAGCAGCACCAGCACGATGGCGATATCGGCAGGAATCACCCCGTACTGATAACCAATCTTGGAGATCACCCCGAAAAACGCATCCAGCCCTGGGGTGGCGATGCTGCGCATGCTCCACAGCAAGGGCTCGTCGAAGTAGACATTTTCCAGTTCGTGGACTTCGTCGGCCAGGTCGACGAACAACCCCAGCGGCAACAGCACGCCGGCAAACAGCAACGCCATGCGCCAGGCATTGCTGCGCAGCCACCCCCTGAATCCAGCCGGCGATTCAGCCGGCGCGGCGAACATAGGTACGTTCGACGTACTGATCGATCAGATCGATGAACTCGTAGGCGATGTTCTCGCCACGCAAGGTGACGCTTTTTTCGCCATCGATGAACACCGGTGCCGACGGCGCCTCGCCAGTGCCCGGCAACGAAATGCCGATATTGGCGTGGCGCGATTCGCCCGGCCCGTTGACCACGCATCCCATCACCGCCAGCGTCATGTTCTCCGCGCCGGGGTTGGTCACCTTCCACTCCGGCATCTTGGCGCGCACATGGTTCTGCACTACCCCTGCCAGCTCCTGGAAGAACTCGGAGGTGGTGCGGCCGCAACCGGGGCACGCAGTGACCATCGGCGTAAAGGCGCGTTGGCCGGTGGTCTGCAGCAGTTCCTGCGCGACGATCACTTCCTGGGTGCGCGACTGGCCCGGCTCCGGTGTCAGCGAAATGCGGATGGTGTCGCCGATGCCTTCCTGCAACAGCACGCTCAGCGCCGCAGCCGACGCCACGATGCCCTTGCTGCCGATACCGGCCTCGGTCAGGCCCAGATGCAGCGCGAAATCGCAGCGGCTCGCCATGTCGCGATACACCGCGATCAACTCCTGCACCCCGGACACCTTGGCAGACAGGATGATGCGCTCGCGCGCCAGACCCAGCTCCACCGCGCGCTCGGCCGAATCCACTGCCGAGCGGATCAATGCCTCGCGCAGCACACGGCCGGCGTCCCACGGCGTGTCGCGCCTGGAGTTTTCGTCCATCAACTGCGCCGCCAGCGACTGGTCCAGCGAGCCCCAGTTGGCACCAATACGCACCGGCTTGTCGTACTTGATCGCGAACTCGATCAGCTGCGCGAACTGCAGATCCTTCTTCTTGCCGAAGCCCACATTGCCCGGGTTGATGCGGTACTTGGCCAACGCTTCGGCGCAGGCCGGTTCGGCGGCGAGCAGCTGGTGGCCGTTGTAATGGAAGTCGCCGATCAACGGCACCTCGATCCCCATCATCCGCAGCTTGTCGACGATGCGCGGAATGGCCGCAGCGGACTCGGCGTTGTTGACGGTCAGGCGCACCATTTCCGAGCCTGCGCGCCAGAGTTCGGCCACCTGCTTGACGCTGCCGGCGATGTCAGCAGTGTCGGTATTGGTCATCGACTGGACGACCACCGGATGGCCGCCACCGACGGTCACGCTGCCGATCTTGACGGCCTGGGTGATTCGGCGCGGCCAGGCGGTCGCGTCGGCGGGAGGGGTTGGGCGGGTCACGGCGTCATACATCGCGCTATTTTAGCCTGTCCGCAGGCCGCTTACAGCTGAAGCCGCGCGTGGGCCGATCCCTGCGCCGATGCGACGCTTTGTCGCAGGCCACCACCTCCCTGAGCGCATAGCATTGCCGTGATGAACAGCTCTGACGCTTCCTTCCTGCGCACCCTGTGCAGCCTGCGCTGGCTGGCCACCGCCGGCCAGGCGGCCACCATCCTGGTGGCCACAGGGCTGATGGGTTTGCACCTGCCGCAACAACCGCTGTGGGCCGGCGTCGCCGCGCTGGCGGTGTTCAACCTGTATGCGCAGCTGCGCGTGGCCCATCGCGGCGCGGTGAGCCCGGCGACCGAGTTCGGCCATATCCTGGTCGATGTCACCGTGCTGACCTGGATGGTGGGCTGGAGCGGCGGCATCGCCAACCCGTTCGGCTCGCTGTTCCTGGTGTTGATTGCCCTGGCTGCGCTGGCGCTACCGCTGACCTGGGCGATGGCGGTGGCGGCGTCGTGCGTGGCCGGCTATGTCATCAGCGCCGCGTTCGGCCTGCCGCTGCCGTACGGCAGCTTCGACCCGCTCAGCCTGCACATGTGGGGCATGGCGGCAAACTTCCTGCTGTCCACGGTGGTGGTGCTGGCGTTCGCCACCCGGCTGGCCTTGTCGATGCGCGAACGCGAGCGCGAGATCTCCACCCTGCGCGAGCGCTTTGCGCGCAACGAAGGCATCGTGGCGCTGGCCACGCATGCGGCCTCGGTCGCGCACGAGTTGAATACCCCACTGGCGACGATGACCTTGCTGGTCGACGACATTGCCGACCAATGCGACCAGGCCGAACTGCGCGAGGATCTGGAGACCTTGCGCGAACTGCTGGTGCAGTGCCACGAACGCGTCCTGGCATTGGCCGCACCCGCCGACAACGGACACCTGAGCCGCGAAGTGGCGGTCAAGGACGTGCTCGAACAATGGCGACTGGTGCGCCCGACCATCGAGTTGCGCCGCAACGACGACGCACCGATGCGTCTGCTGCTGCAGCCCGGCGTCAGCCATCTGTTGATGGTGTTGCTCAACAACGCGGCCGATGCCGGCGAGCGTGCCGGGCGCCCGCAGATCGACCTGACCCTGCGTGTGGAGCAGGACCATCTCAGCGGCGAAGTCCGCGACTATGGGGTCGGCTTCGACACCTCGCAGGCCATGTTGCCGGGTACCTTGTTCAACAGCGGCAAGCACGACGGCATGGGTGTCGGGCTGGCGTTGTCGCATGCCACCGTCGAGCGGCTGCAGGGCGAATTGTGGATGCTGCCCGCCGAAGGCAGCGGCGCCCGCGTCGGTTTCCGTCTGCCGCTCTCCGAACACGAGGCACTCGCATGACAAGCACTCCTATCCGCACCGGCCTGCTGGTCGATGACGACACCTTGTATCTGCGCACACTGCAACGCAGCCTCGCCCGCCGCGGCGTGGAGACGCTGACCGCCACCGATGCGGCCAGCGCACTCTCGACCGCGCGCAGCACCTTGCCGGATTTTGCCCTGGTCGATCTCAAGCTGGGCAACGATTCTGGCTTGAACCTGATCCAGCCATTGCGCGAAATTCGCGCGGACATGCGCATCCTGCTGGTCACCGGGTACGCGAGCATCGCTACGGCGGTGGAGGCGATCAAGCTCGGCGCCGACGACTATCTGCCCAAGCCGGCCAACATCCCCACCATCATGCGTGCGCTGGGCGAAGAGGACGATGACCTGCCCGAACCGGACGAAGAAGAAACCGCGCAGGAAATGATGACCCCGCTCAGCCGTCTGCAGTGGGAGCACATCCAGCAGGCGCTGCATGAAACCGGCGGCAATGTCTCGGCTGCCGCGCGCCTGCTCGGCATGCACCGCCGCTCGCTGCAGCGCAAGCTGACCAAGCGGCCGAGCCCGGGACCGTTACGCGAACCAGGGCGTTGAGGCCTGGCAACGAATCGTTGAACCGTGGCGTTTTTCAGGTGCTATTCGAGGCTTGATCCGTTCAACCATGGCGTTGTTTTTTGGCTCGATCCGATGCTTGAGTCAAACGCTCGGTGAGTCGGAGGCGCGGTGCCCTCACCGCACCAGGAAGTTGGTCGGTGGCCGCATGAAAAGCCGTTTGGCGCACGCGTGTCTGACCTTGAGCCGGCGCACCAGATCGAACAACGCGCATCACGCACTGCGCTTACTGCTCTTCACTGTGCACACCGATCATCCCGACAAGTCCTTGTCTGCGCACCATCGCGGGACCTTGAGCGGCATGAATGCCGTCCCAGAGCCTTATCTGTTCGGATTCTGGCAGTTTAGGTGTCGAGAGCGCGGCGAGGACACCGCACCAGTTGCCGGCTGTTTTGTTGAAAACCATGCACACCGACCATCTCGACTGGTCCTTGCCCGCCCACCGTCGCGGGCTCTTACGCGGCATGGATGCCGCGTAAGAGCCTACACAGACGTACTTGCGGCATGTCCTGCGAGGGTGGGTGGGCAAGGGCCCTGCAGCCAAACGGCAGATCGACCGCTCTGCAACTCTGCAGTAAACCATCCACGCGTCCCGAAAAACCAAAGACGCTGACCGAAGGGCTTCAATTTCAACGCGGGCCGAACACGCTCGCTCTGCGCGAGGTCTCGGTGATTCCGTCGGTGCCCAGGATCAAGTTGCGCCCCCAGGTGCTGAGGCGCATGGCATTCCAGCCGATGGCAATGTCCAGCGATTGGGTGCTGTTGTCGTTGCCCGACCACGACCAACCCATATAACCGACACCGTATTCGCGGGCACGCCGCATGATCGCCGCTTCGTCCACGTGTGCGCCACGATGATCGCCGCCAAATTCGCCGATCACCAGGGCGAGCTTCTTGTCGCGGAAGGCGCGCAGGTAGCTGTTGACCTTGGCATCGCTATTGAACACCTCGTACATGTGCACGCTGAAAATCAGATTGCGGCGGCTGTCGCGGGCCAGCAGCGCGGCGGCGTTGTCGCGCATGTAGAACTTCCAGTCCTGACCCCAGTTCGGCGCATCCACCATCAGTGCGTGGGTCAACCCGCTATCGCGCAAGGCGGCGATTGCGGTCGCATGGCCGTTGACCCATTCGCTGGCGCTCAACTGGTTGCCGAACGGTTCGTTGCCGATATTGATGATGACGTGGTTCTCGTTGCCGATCAGCGCCTTGCGAATGCTGGTCCAATAGGCGGCGGCATTGGCCAGATTGCCGGCAGCGCCTTCTTCGCCGTAGCCGGTGGTGTCATGCACTTCCAGCACCGCGATCAGACCAAGGTTCTTGCAGCGCGCGATGATGCGCGCCACCTCGGCCTCCGGCGTGCGGCTCCAGCGGTGGCCGGAACTGAGCACCACACGCACGCTATTGGCGCCGGTCGCTGCGATGGCGGCCAGGGCCGCGTCGGTACGGCCTGCATACCAGGCGTGCGGCAGATTGACCCCGCGCAGCACCAGGGCACTGCCATTGGCCTCACGCAGTTGCGTGCCGGAGACCGACAAGCCCGCCTGTGCGGCGGAGGAGAGCAGCAGACCGGCCATGACCAGCAGCATGCGCTGCACGTAGGACATCACTGTTTTCACGATCGATCTTCCGGACAGGGGAACGTCGCAGCCGCGACGGCAAACCGCATCACCACCGACCCTGTGTCGACTCAGCGCGTCATTGCTGACGACGCAGATCACACAGGCGAACGCACCTCGGGCAGATCGACACCACGCATGCGCTGCGGGTCGATATGGCTCAGCTAGATGCCTCGGCTACACCCTGTCATCGGCAGCGGGCCGGCAATATTGAGAGCGGCGTACCGGCAGAAAAACGCGCCGTTAGCCGCCGCGCGCGGTCGCGCCGCCACAGCCCACCATCAACTGAACAAACCGGTGGCCGTCGATCAAGCGATGACGCTTCAGGCCGATACGGACTCATGCAATCCCTGCCCGCAGTTGCCGAATCCCTTCTTCCGCCCGTGGTCGATGAGTCCACCCGGCTGGCCGTCCTGCGTGGCTTGTGCCTGCTGGACTCGCCACCGGACCCGGTCTTCGAGACCATCGCCGCCATGGCCGCCCGTACCCTGGGGGCGGAAATCGCGTTGGTGTCGCTGGTGGACGAGCATCGCCAGTGGTTCAAGGCGCGTGTCGGCCTGGAGGCGCAGGAGACCCCGCGCGACCAGGCGTTCTGCGCGCACGCCATCCGCTCCGACAAGGTGATGGTGGTGCCGGATGCGCGGCTGGACCCACGTTTTTGCGACAACCCGCTGGTGCTGGGCCCGCCGTTCATCCGCTTCTACGCCGGCGCGCCGCTGACGCTGCGCGATGGTCAGAGCATCGGCACCCTGTGCGTGATCGGCACCAGCCCGCGTCCCGGGCTGGACGCCGACGCAATGACGCACCTGGAAGGCCTGCGCGACCTGGCCGTGCTGCGGGTGGAAAACCTGCGCAGCACCACCTACCGCGATGGCCCGACCGGCTTACCCAACCGCTCGCGCTTCGCCGAGGATCTGGATGCCTGGCTGCCGCAACGCGACACCGCACCGGCCACCACCGCAGTGGCCGTGGACATCTGCGGCAGCGATTATTTCCGCGACATGGTCAAGGCGCTGGGCTGGGATTATGCCGACGGCTATGTGGCGCTGGCCCAACGTCGCCTGGCCGCGTATCTGCCGGGCGGGACCGCGCTATATCGGCTGGAACCCACCACGTTCGGGTTCCTGGCCCAGGCCGAAACGCAGCGCCTGGCCACACTGTGCACCAAGATTTCGAAGGCCTTCGCCGAGCCGCTGGAACATCAAGGCATCCCGCATACTGCGGTTGCCTCGATCGGTGCGGTTTCGCTGCAGACTAGCTATGGCGCGGCCGACACCATCCGCTCGCTGACGACCTCGGTGGATGTGTCACGCGAGCGCAGCCTGCCGTGGAGCATGTACGAGCGCAAACACGACGTCGCCCAGCGCAATACCTTCCGCCTGCTGGCCGCCCTGCCCGCTGCGCTGGACAGCACCAGCCAACTGCGCCTGCACTACCAACCGCGCGTCGACCTGCACGACCACCGCTGCGTGGCGGTGGAAGCACTGCTGCGCTGGCAGCACCCGATGATCGGCCCGGTGATGCCCTCGGACTTCATTCCGATGGCCGAGAAAACCGCGCTGATCAACCGCATCACCGCCTGGGTCATCGACAACGGCATCGCCCAGGCAGCGCGCTGGCAGCAACAGGGTCTGGATTTCAACCTGGCATTGAATGTGTCGGCTGCCGACCTGGACCGCCCCGGCTTTGCCGGCCTGCTGCGGCGCGGACTGGAGCGGCACAAACTGGACCCGCGCCGGCTGGAGATCGAGTTCACCGAAAGCGCGATGATCCGCCACCCCGAGCACCTGGCCGAGCAATTGGCGGCCATCGCTGCGTTGGGCGTGCATATCGCCATCGACGACTTCGGTACCGGCTACAGCAATTTCAGCTATCTCAAGCAGCTGCCGGCCAGCTCGTTGAAGATCGATCAGTCTTTCGTCCGTTCGCTGCCGGACAGCCGCACCGACCGTACCCTGGTGCCGGCAATGATCCAGCTCGGCCACAGCCTGGGCCAGCGCGTGGTCGCCGAAGGCATCGAATCGGCAGAGGCGTACACGCAGCTGCGCGCCTGGGGCTGCGACGAAGGTCAGGGCTACTGGATCGCCAAGCCCATGCCGGCAGCCGCATTGGAAACCTGGTTGCAGACGCCGTGGCACACGCACTTCGAAGCGCCGGTCAACCTGCTCGCCGCGAGCCTGGCCGCAACGCGGGTGTAGTCGGTCAGCTGCCTCGCTTGGCTGGCTGGCCCTGAAACGCAACGCGGCGCGACACCTGCGTGCCGCGCCGCGTGCGCAGACAGTCTGTCAGCCTGGTGCGAGCGCGATTACCAGAACACCGTGTAGAGCACGATCAGGATCGCCACCACACCGGCGGCGCCGAGCTTGAAGCCCAACGTTGTGCCGTAGGCCACATCGTCGGTACGGATCAGATCGCGTGCCTGCGTCGGCGCCGTCATCAACGACACCAGCACCGCCAGCACCAGCGCCGCCACGAACACCACGCCGATGCGGTCCATGAATGGCAATTCCGGCCAGGCGAACTTGAGCGCGAACGACAGCACCACCGAGCCGATCGCTGCGGTGAGCGCACCGGCCTCGTTGGCGCGCTTCCAGAACAGGCCGAGCATGAAGATCACCACCACGCCGGGCGTAAAGAAGCCGGTGAATTCCTGGATGAACTGGAAGCCCTGATCGAAGTTGCCCAGCAACGGCCGCGCGGTGAGGATGCCGATCAGCACCGACACCGCCGCCACGATCCGACCCACGCGCACCAGTTGCTTCTGCTCGGTCTGCGGGCGGAACTTGGCGTAGAAATCCAGGGTGAAGATCGTCGCCACCGAGTTGATCTTGGAGGCCAGCGAGGCCACGATCGCCGCCACCAGCGCGGCGAATACCAGGCCCAGGATGCCGGTCGGCAGCAACTGCATCATGGTCGGATAGGCCTGGTCGGGCTTGGCCAGATCCGGCGCCAGCACCACTGCGGCAATCCCTGGCACCACGATCACCAACGGCATCAGCAGCTTCAGGAACGCGGCGAACACCATGCCCTTCTGCGCCTCGCCGATGTTCTTGGCCGCCAGCGCGCGCTGGATGATGTACTGGTTGAAGCCCCAGTAGCTGATGTTCATCACCCACAGCCCACCCAGCAGCACGCTCAGGCCGGGCAGATCCTTGTAGAACGGGTTGTCCTTGCTCAGGATCATGTGGAAGTGCTCCGGGTGCGCACTCCACAGGTGCTTGAAACCGGCCAGCACGCCGGCGCCATCGCCGATGCGCGCCAGGGTCAGCCCGGCCACCAGCAGGCCGCCCAGCACCAGCAGCGTGACCTGCACGATGTCGGTCAAGGCGACTGCCTTCAGACCGCCGTACAACTGATAGACCAGCGCGAACACGCCGATCAACGCCAGCGCCAGGGTCTGGTCCATGCCGGTGACCTGGCTGACCGCGATCGAGCCCAGCCACAGGATCGAGGTGAGATTGACGAACACGTACAGCAACAGCCAGAACACCGCCATCAGCGTGCGGATCCATTTGCCGTAACGCTGCTCCAGGAACTGCGGCATGGTGTAGATGCCGTTGCGCAGGAAGATCGGCAGGAAGAACTTGCCGACGATCAGCAGCGTCAGCGCTGCCATCCATTCGTAGGACGCGATCGCCAGCCCGATCGCATAGCCGGAGCCGGCCATGCCGATGATCTGTTCGGCCGAAATGTTTGCGGCAATCAGCGAGGCGCCGATCGCCCACCACGGCAACGACTTGCTGGCCAGGAAGTAATCCTCGGCGCTCTTGCTATGGCCTGCCTTCTCGCGCGAGACCCACTGCGCGAGCACGAAGATGCCGGTCAGGTAGACCAGCACAATCACGATATCCAACGTCGCCAAACCCACTGCACTCTCCTGTCTGGCTCTGGGTCGTGCGTCGTGGACCGGACAAGCCTGCAGACTGCCGCCGCCCGCACCGCGTGCGTGGCGGCAGCGCGGCGAACCGCAGCTGCAGGCCGTCCCGGCCGATCGACGCGCGCGTCCCGCGGCGGCTGATGACACCACCGCTGAGGGTGGCCGCTGTAACACGTCGCCGGGGCCGGCGACGCATGTATGTGGTTCTTACCTGGGCAAACCCGCAAGCGCGCCTGCGGGTTTGCTGCTTACTTGATCGGGCAGTCGAGCGTGACGTCGGCTTCGTTGAGCGCGCCCAGCGCGATCTTGGAGATCGACAACTCCAGCGCCGCAGCGCTTTCGATGCCGGCGACCTGGGCAAGTTTGGTCACGTCGGCACCGGCCACCGCGAAGCACTTCAATGGCACGCCGACCACCTTCCATTGGCCTTGCGGCAGCGCGGACAGGGTCTTCTGCGCATCGACGCGGCCGCTGCATCCGTCGCCACAGCCCACGCCCAGCCACACCGGCGCGGTCACCGCGCTGTCACGGCGCACGGTCAGCTGCAACTGCACATCGCCGTTGCTCTCACGCGAGACATCGACCGGCTTGCCGGACACCAGCAACACGCTGGAGGCCTTGGTACCGGACCACACCAGACGCCGCGCGTCTTCCTGCGCCTTGTGATCGACCGCGGTCATCTGCAGGCTGCCATCGGACAGGCCCACCGGCAGCGTGGTCGCCGGCATGTTGGCCTGGCCGGCATTGGACAGCTGCATCGCAATGCCCAGCGCCGGCTTGCCGCGCACGAAATACACCCCACCGACGGACTGCTCGCCGGACACCCCCGATTCCTCCGGCAACGCAGCCAGGTCGCCCTTGTCGGCGTAAGTCAGGCCGTAGCCGAACTTGAACTGCGGGTCGTAATCCTTCTGGCCGACGTTATTGGCGAACTGCACCGCGGTCTTGGGCCAGGAGAAGCTCAGCTTGCCCTTGAAGTCGTTCTGTACCGTGCCATCGGCCTTGCGCAGCAGCACGTCGGCAATGCCTTCGCCTTCCGAACCCGGCAGCCACGCGGCGACGAACGCATCGGCCGCGTTGATGTACGGGTTCATCCACAACGGACGTCCGCTCAGGAACACCGCCACCACCGGGATGCCCTCGGCCTTGAGCTTCTTGATCAGTGCAAGTTCGCTGTCGTCGCCCGGCTTGTACAGCAGGGTGGCGATGTCGCCCTGGAACTCGGCATACGGGTTTTCGCCGAACACCACCACCGCCACGTCCGGCCTGGTCTTGTAAGCACCATCGACGGCCAGCTCGGCCTTGCCGCCGGCGGCCTTGATCTGCTTGTCCAGGCCTTCCCAGATGGTGTTGCCATTGGGATAGTCGCTGCGCTTGGTGCCGGTGCCCTGCCAGTTCAGCGTCCAACCGCCGGACTGCTTGCCCATGTCGTTGGCGCCGTCGCCCAGCACCAGCACGCGTTTTTTCGGATCCAGCGGCAGGATGCCGGCCTGGTTCTTCAGCAGCACCAGCGACTCGCGCACCGCCTGACGGGCGATCACGCGATGTGCCGGCGCGCCCAGCAATTCGTACTTGCCGCCAAGCGGGCGCTTGGACGGCTTGCCGGCTTCGAACAGACCCAGACGCAGCTTGACGCGCAGGATGCGACGCACCGCATCGTCCAGGCGCTGCGCCGAAATCTGGCCCGACTTCACTGCCGCCAGTTCGGTGTCGTAGATGCCCTTCCAGCTGTCGGAGGCCATCGCCATGTCGACGCCGGCAATGAACGAGGCCGGGCAGTTGTCGTTGCTGCAGCCCTTGACCTGGCCGTGGCCATTCCAGTCGCCAACCACGAAGCCGCCGAAGTTCATGCGGCCCTTGAGCACGTCGGTCAGCATGACCTTGTTGCCGTGCATCTTCTCGCCGTTGAAGCTGTTGAACGAGGCCATCACCGTCTGCGCACCGGCCGCGATCGCCGGCGGGTAACCGGCCGCGTGGATATCGCGCATGGTGGCTTCGGACACCTTGGTGTCGCCCTGGTCCTTGCCGTCGGTGGTGCCGCCGTCGCCGACGAAATGCTTCACCGAGGAAATCACGTGGCTGCCGTCGAGGAACTGCGGCGTGCCCGGCACGCCCTGCACGCCTTCGACCATCTTGCCGGCGAAGCTGGCCACCACCTCCGGCGACTCGGAATAGCCTTCGTAGCTGCGGCCCCAGCGGTCGTCCTGCGGCACCGCCACGGTGGGCGCGAAGGTCCACTCCATGCCGGTGACGCGGGTTTCGGCGGCGGTGACTTCGCCGATCTGCTTGATCAGCGCCGGGTTGCGCGTGGCGCCCAGGCCGATATTGTGCGGAAACAGCGTGGCACCGACGATATTGCTCTGGCCGTGCACCGCATCGATGCCGAAGATGATGGGAATCGCGTTGCCGCCCTTGGCCGTGTCCATCGACGCCTCATAGAACGCGTCAGCCAGCTTCAGCCACTCGGCCGGGCTGGCGTTGTACTTACCGCCCGGATCGGAATTGCCGCCGGCCAGCACCGAACCGATGCGGTACTTGCGTACATCGTCCGGGGTCATGCTGGCGATGTCGCCCTGGATGGTCTGGGCGACCTTCTCTTCCACGCTCATCTTGGCCATCACATCGGTGATGCGCTGCTCCAGGGCCGGGTCCTGGGCGAACGGCCACTTCGGCGACGGCCACTGGTCGGGATGAATCGTGGTGGACGACTCGGCAGGCGCAGCGGCAGGCGCTGCCTTGCTCGCCTCGGCAGCAGTGTCCTTGCCCTGACAGGCCGCCAGCATCAGCACCGCAGCAGCGGTCGCCAGCGAGAGGGCACGGCGCGCGCTGGGCGTAGCGGTACGACGAAGCAACTTGTCCAAGATCCAGATCTCCAGATGGTTCCCCACGGCCGATGCGTTGCGCCGCAGGCCATTAGGCGGCGTACGCTTGCGTGATTCCCCTACCCTGTCAACCAGCCTCGCCCATATGCCAAATGACGGCCAACTTATTGGCCGGGGCTATAGCCTTGGAATACCGGCAGCCGCTGACAAACGCACGCAGAAATCGGCGAATCGACGGCAGCGCCTGATCCCGGGCAGTCGCACACTTTGTTGCAACGCACCACCGCGCTCGGGATGCAGTGCGCAGGCGGCGTGCCGCCACGCGCTGTGGCCGGGTTCGCTTGGCCATTCGCATCGCAACGTGCGCCAACCGCCACGCTCGCCGTCAAACAACTGTCATACGACCGGCCTAGCGTGACCGGCGTGCCGATGTGCCATCGGCCCTCGTTGATCGTTGCCTTTGCCTGGAGTTTCGATGTCTGCCTCCCCCGATCCGTCCCGCCGCCGCCTCATGCAGGTACTGGCGTCCGTTCCCCTGTTGCCGCTGGGCAGCGCCAGCGCCGCCGCCCTGCAGCAACTCAGCGGTGCGGCATTGGCCGCGCGGCCGCTACGTCCATCGGAAAGCTCCGCTCAACTGGTGTCGGCCACCTTCCATGGCATGCCGGCGCCCAGCCTGGCCAACCCGGCCGCCATGGCCACCACCACGGTGGGCTCGGCACTGACCGTGGCACGTAGCGACGGCAGCACGCAGCGCTATGCACTGGCCTACCACCCGTTCTTCGTCACCGGCGACCAGGTGCCCGACGGCAAGGGCGGCACCGTGCTGGCTGGCGGCTATTACGACATCCAGCACCGGCCGATCATCGACCGCTCCAAGCCCGGTGCCGAACGCCCGTTCTTTTCCGACTGCCCGGACGGCTCCTCGCTGCTGACCCTGCCCGATGCCAAGGTGCCCGGAGTCAAGGGCAACCACGTGTTCGCCGTGGTGCAGTTCGAATACACCACCCGCGACCAGGCCGGCAACGACACCAACCGCCACCTGCCCGCACCGATCGCAGTGCTCACGCTGGACCAGGACCCGGCCACCGGCAAGCTGTCGCTGGTGAAGTACCACAACGTCGACACCGCGCCGGTGCACGGGCTGTGGACCACCTGCGGGGCCAGCCTGTCGCCGTGGAATACCCACCTGTCCAGCGAAGAGTACGAACCCGACGCCACCGCGCTGGCCGGCAACACGCAGTTCCGCAGCTACAGCACGCATCTGTACGGCGACCCGGAAAAAGCCAATCCGTATCACTACGGCCATCTGCCCGAAATCACCGTGCACCCGGACGGAACCGGCAGCGTGCGCAAGCACTACTGCCTGGGCCGCATCTCGCACGAACTGGTGCAGGTCATGCCCGACCAACGCACCGTGCTGATGGGCGACGACGCCACCAATGGCGGGTTGTTCATGTTCATCGCCGACCGCAAGGCGGATCTATCGGCCGGCACCTTGTATGTCGGCAAGTGGCACCAGACCTCCGGCACCGGCCCCGGCGCGGCCACGCTGAGCTGGATCAAACTTGGCCACGCCACCAGCGCCGAGATCCAGGCCATGGCCGACCGCCTCACCGCCGCCGACATCCTCGACGTGCATCTGAGCGACCCCGGCGATGCGTCCTTCACCAAGATCCCGTTCAACGGCACCTTCAACTGGATCCGCATCAAGCCGGGCATGGAAAAGGCGGCGACGTATCTGGAAACCCACCGCTATGCGGCCCTGGCCGGCGGCAGCCTGGGCTTCACCAAGCTGGAAGGCACCACCGTCAACGCCAAGGACAAGGTCGCCTACATGGCGATGTCCTACATCGTCACCAGCATGCTCAACGGCTCGGGCGATGTGAAGGTGCAAGGCCCCAATTCCGGTGCGGTGTACGCGTTGAATCTGCGCGGCGGCCGCAAAGACAGCAGCGGCGCGGCGATCCACAGCGACTGGGTGCCGATCGACATGGCCGCCCCGGCCGCGCTCACCGGCCACGACCTGGCCAAGGCCGATGCGCTGGGCAACCTGGCCGACCCGGAGCGCCTGGCCAACCCGGACAACCTCAAGTTCTCCGAATCGCTGCGTACCTTGTTCATCGGCGAAGACAGCAGCCTGCACGTCAACAACTTCCTGTGGGCCTACAACGTCGATCACGGCACGCTGACACGCGTGCTGTCGGTGCCAGCCGGTGCCGAATCGACCGGCCTGCACGCGGTCGACGAAATCCACGGCTGGACCTACGTGATGAGCAATTTCCAGCATCCCGGCGATTGGGAAACCCCATTGCACGACACCGTCAAGGCCACCCTGGATCCGCTGATCCGCGCCAACTACAAGGATCGTTTCGGCGCGGCGGTGGGGTATCTCACCGGCGATCCGGTGGCGGTGAAGCTGGGCAAGGCGTAAACGCATGACATCGCCGCTCGCAGCGCCCACAACGCGCTGCGAGCGGCATTGTCTTTCGTCCGTTGTATCAGCTGCGCGACGGGCGCTTGTTTGAGAGCGCGCTGGTGTATGGCCATCTCATGCGGACAACGCGATGCGTTGTGCGATCTATCGGCAGTCGCGTCTGTGCGATCGCGACGTGCGTGCGGCACAGACTCAGAGCGGCCAACAAAACGTAGCGAGCGCTCGCCTGGCGGTGAGTGCAGTGGTTTTGTCGGCCGCATCTTGGTGGATGCAGTCAGAGATTCAGATCAAACGCGGCGTGGGTCGAGGGCGCGGTGCACTCACCGCTCGCGGGACACGCCGTAAACCCATCCCTGGGGGCTCGGTGGCGGCATCCATGTCTCCACACGGTCCCGCAATCGGTGAGGACACCGCACCAGAGAGTTGGTCGGTAGTTTGATGAAAGCCTACCTGTTGATCGCGTTGCGTTTTGCGTTGCGAAGCTGATCGGCCGCAGCGTTGTCCGAATAACACACCATGCCTTGCTTGCCTTGCTTGCAACCATGCGCACCGACCATCTGGACTGGTCCTTGCCCGCCCAGCGTCGCGGGACCTTACGCGGCATGGATGCCGCGTAAGAGCTTACAAGGACGTACTTGCAGCGTGTGCCGCGGCGCTGGGCGGGCAAGGGCCCTGCAGCCAGGCGGCAGATCAGCCGCCCTGCAGTAGACCGGTGTGAAGTAGTTTCACTAGCCACTCCTATCTTCAATCAGGTAGACGACTCGCGCAGGCAAGCCCGGATGCGCGGCTCAAGACGCGCGACGCGTCTCCAATGCCGCCATCACGATGGGTTTTGCCCAGTCCGGCACCTGCGCCAACGCTTCTAACGTCGTCGGGTAATGCAAGCCGGCGCGATCCAGTTCCAGCACCAGCAGCGGCTTGGTCTGTCCTGCCGCATCGGCGGGCGCGCTGTTGTCGTAGACGTGCAGCACGGCCAGATGCGGCAGCAACGCGATCAGGTTGGCGCGCGAAGCATCGAAGCGCTCGCGGATCTTGTGCTCCGGGATTGCATGGCCGCCGGCTGCAACACGCGCCGCGACGCGCTCCAGGTGCAACTCCACGCTCGACAACCCGCAGAACCACACCGCCACCGCGTGCTGCGCGCAGGCCTCCTGCAGCAAGCGTGGGATGGTCGTGGCGCCCAGCGTGGTTTCGAATGCGTAGTCGCTGCCATCGGCCATTGCCTGGCGCAGCCGCCGCACCCCTTCCTGCCAGGCTTGTGCATTGGCGTCCTCCAGCGTCCAGCCCTGCTCCACCAGTTGCAGGGTGAACGCGTCCGGGTTGAACCAGGTCGCACCATCTTCCTGCAGCAAGCTGCCCAACAGCGAACTCTTGCCGGCGCCGTTGACGCCGGCAAGCACCAGGAGATTGCCCATGGTTTAGAGCGACGGACCCAGCGCGACCTTCCTGCCCCGGCGTGCCGGCTTGCCGATCACCGTCGCCAGGCCTGCGCCAGTGGTCACCGCAGCAAGATGCGCATCGAACTTCACCTGCAATGCCTGCAACGACTGCGCCCGCGTCGAAGCGGTGGCCGCCGCGCTGGCTTCACTCACCAACCGCCGGTATTCCTCCGCATCCACCACCACCGCCTCGGGGTGATTGTGGTTGGTGATGACCACCGCCCCGTGCGAGCGCACCTTGCGCATCAGGCTGGGCCAGCCCTTCACCTTGATGTCGGCGGCGGGAGATTTTTCGAGCTCGGGCAGATCGTGGAGGCGAGACATGAGACGGTCCTGCGGAGAGGCGACAACCGCCACACTACTCCCAACCGCGCATTTTGGGAAATTTGGCCATTTTATGCCATTAGCCCTGTTTGCTGTCGTGCGCTGTAAACACAACGAGGCCCGAAGGCCCCGTTGTCCGCCACACCTGGCCAGGCGCCTGCGCTCAGCCGCGTAACTTGGACAGCAACTCGCGCGTCACCGGATCGGCCACCTCGGCCGACTCGCCTTTCAGCGCCGGCAACAGCTGGCTGGCCAGCTGCTTGCCCAGCTCCACACCGAACTGGTCGAACGCGTTGATGCCCCACATCACCGACTGCACGTAGACGCTGTGCTCGTACATCGAGATCAATGCCCCCAGCGCTTGCGGAGTCAGCGCATCCAGCAGGATCACCGTGCTTGGGCGGCCGCCGGGATAGCTGCGATGCGGGTCGCTGCTGTCCTGGCCGTTGGCCAGCGCCTCGGTCTGCGCCAGCACGTTGGCCATCAGCGCGACGTGGTTGTCCGCGTACGGATCATCGTTGTGCACGGTGCCGATGAAATCGGCCGGCACCACGCTGGTGCCCTGATGCAGCGCCTGGAAGAAGCTGTGCTGCACATCGGTGCCCGCACCGCCCCACCACACCGCCACGGTGTCGCTGTCCACCGCCGAGCCATCGAGCTTGACCCGCTTGCCCAGGCTTTCCATCACCAGCTGCTGCAGGTAGGCAGGCAGCAGTGCCAGACGCTGGTCGTAGGTCATCACCGCATGGGTGGCGCTGCCGAGCAGGTTGCGGTTCCACACCGCCGTCAGGCCATGCAGCACGGCAACGTTTTCTTCCAGCGGCGTGTTGAGCGCATGCGCGTCGAACTGCGCGGCGCCTTCGAGCAATTGTTCGAAACCTTCGAAGCCGATCGCCAGCGCAATCGGGAAACCGACCGCCGACCACAGCGAATAACGCCCCCCGACCCAGTCCCACATCGGCAGCACGCGGCCCGGTGCGATGTCGAAGGCCTTGGCGGCGCGCTCGGGATTGGCGCTCACCGCATACAGCCGCTCGCTGCCACCGAGCCAGGCATGCAGGATGCCGCCGTTGAGCAGCGTTTCCTGGGTGCCGAAGGTCTTGGAAATCAGGATGCCGGCGGTGCGCGCCGGATCCAGCGTGGCCAACGTGCGTTGCATGGCGGCGCCATCGACATTGGACACGAAATGCACGCGGAACCGCGCACCCGACGGCGCACGCAAGGCATCGGCCACCAGACGCGGGCCCAGGTCCGAGCCACCGATGCCGACACTGACGATATCGGTGACATCGGTGGCTTCCAGCTGCTCGATCAACGCACCCATGCGCTGGCGCACTTCCGCCGCGGTGGCATAGGCCTCAGAGGCCACCGGCGCGTCGGTCAAGTCACCGCGTAATGCGGTGTGCAATGCAGCGCGCTGTTCGGTGACATTGACCTGCTCGCCGCGAAACAGGCGCTGGAACGCACCGGCCAGATCGCGCTCGCGCGCAATGGCGAACAGTGCATTGAGCGCGGCGCGGTCGTACTTCTGCCGCGCAAAGTTGAAATACAACGGACCGACCTGCCTGGCGTACTGCGTCGGCCGTTGCGGCTCGGCGGCAAGCAATGCCGGGATGGCAGCGCCGCGCAGGCGCTGGGCGTGGGCGTGGAGCGCGTCGAATCCGTTGGTGTGTGTCATGCGGCCTGCGTGGGGATGCTGTGGTTGGTATGGGAGATCGCGTTGTGCGCGTCCACATATACCAGATTGGGTTGAAAGGTCTTGGCTTCGTCTTCGCTCATGTTCGCAAATGCGGCCACGATGATCAGATCGCCCACCTGCACGTGACGCGCGGCGCCGCCATTGAGCGAGATGATGCCGCTGCCTGCATCGGCACGGATGGCGTAGGTGCTGAAACGCGCACCGTTGGTGACGTCCCAGATATGCACCTGCTCGAATTCGCGGATGCCGGTGGCTTCCAGCAGCAGGCCGTCGATGGCGATCGAGCCTTCGTAATTGAGCTCGGAATGGGTGACGGTGGCGCGGTGGATCTTGGCTTTCAGCAGGGACAGGTGCATGGACGGGCAACGGCAAAGGAAAGCCGGCATTTTAGCCGAAAGCGCACGCTCCCACCGGCCTGCGCCCCCACCGGTGATGAGGGCTTCAGAGATGAGGGCTTCAGCCCGGCCGTGCGGCGGCCTTCAGAATTCCAGGTTGTCGATCAGGCGCGTCGCGCCCAGGCGTGCGGCGATCAAGGCCACGCGCGCACCGGCATGGCTGTCGCCCGGCTCGCTCAGATCGGGCAGCCGCACCACCGCGTAATCGACCCGGAAACCGGCCTGTTCCAGCGCCTGGGTGGCAGTGGCTTCGACCTGCGCACGCGGCGTGCCGGCGGCGTAGCCGTCGCGCATCTGCAGCAGTACCTGGCGGATCTGGGTCGAACGCGGACGCTCGTCGGCCGACAGATATTGGTTACGCGAGCTCATCGCCAAGCCGTCGGCCTCGCGCACGATGCTGCCGCCCAGGATCTCGATCGGAAACGCCAGGTCGGCCACCATCTGGCGGATCACCGCCAGCTGCTGATAGTCCTTCTTGCCGAAGGCGGCCACGTCCGGCTGCACTTGATTGAACAGCCGCGCCACCACCGTGCACACGCCATCGAAATGCCCCGGCCGGCACACCCCTTCCAGCACGTCGCTGACGCCCGGCGCATGGATCGGCGTGGCCAGCGCGGTACCGAGCGGATACATGGTGTCCACGTCCGGCAACCACAGTGCATCGCAGCCGGCATCTTCCAGACCGCGCAGGTCGGCTTCCGGCGTGCGCGGGTAGCGCGCGAAGTCTTCGTTCGGACCGAACTGGGTCGGGTTGACGAACACGCTCGACACCACACGGTCGGCGTACTGGCGCGCCAGCATCACCAGCGAATAGTGGCCGGCGTGCAGGTTGCCCATGGTCGGCACCAACGCCACGCGCAGGCCTTCGCGCTTCCAGCCGGTGACCAGCGCGCGCAGGGTGGAAAGATCGGTCAGGGTCTGGATCATGCGGCGTACGCGTGGGCTGCATCGGGGAAGCTGCCGTCGCGCACGGCCTGCGCGTAGGCGCGCACTGCGCCCGCCACCGAGCCGCCTTCGGCGAGGAAATCCTTGACGAACTTGGGACGGCGATGGCCGCTGTCCAGGCCCAGCATGTCGTGCATCACCAGCACCTGGCCATCGCAGCCGGGGCCCGCGCCAATGCCGATGGTGGGCACGCTGAGCTCGGCGCTGATCTGTGCGGCGATCGGCGTGGGCACGCATTCCAGCACCACAAGGCTGGCGCCGGCATCGACCACCGCCTGCGCATCGCGACGCAACTGCGCGCCGGCTTCGCCGCGTCCCTGCACCGTGTAGCCGCCGAAACGCAGCACCGATTGCGGGGTCAGCCCCAGGTGCGAGCAGACCGGAATCTCGCGCTCGACCAGATAGCGGATCACCTCGAGCTTGTGCCCGGCACCTTCGAGCTTGACCATCTCCGCGCCGGCCTGCAGCAGCTGCGTGGCGGCATCCAGCGCACGCTCCGGCGTGGCATCGGCCTGGAACGACAAGTCGGCCACCAGCAACGCGCGCTCCAGCACACGCGCCACCGAGGCGGTGTGGTAGACCATGTCGGCGGTGGTCACCGGCAGCGTGGACGCATGTCCCTGCACCACCATGCCCAGCGAATCGCCGACCAGGATCAGGTCCACGCCGTTGGCATCGAAGGTGCGCGCAAAGCCGGCGTCGTAGGCGGTCAACATGACCAGTTTTCGACCCTCGCGCTTGGCCTGCGCCAAGGCGGGCACGGTCCAGGGCTTGCTGTCGGTCTGGCTGCTCATGTAGTCATTACGTGGGGTGATAAGCCGGCCATTATCTACCCAATCGGCTCCAGCCCGCAGACATCGATGGCCTGCAAGGCGTGCCGCACTGTTCCATGGCCCGGAATGATCGCCTCTGGCGCAAGTTCGCTCAGTGGCAGCAGCGCAAAGGCACGCGCCTGCAGATGCGGGTGCGGCACCTGCAGGCGCGGCAGATCGATCACCTGGTCGGCGTACAGCAGCAGATCCAGATCCAACGTGCGCGGGCCCCAGCGCTCGCCGGCCTCACGCTGCCGACCGAAGGCCTGCTCGATGCCGAGCAGAGCCTCCAGCAGTGCCAGCGGTGCCAACGCGGTGCGCAGCTGCGCCACCGCATTGATGAAATCGGGCTGGTCTTCGCGGCCCCAGGCCGGCGTGCGGTACAGGCGCGAGGCCGCAATCAACGTGGACTGCGGCACCTCGCCCAGCGCGGCGATGGCCGCGCGCACGCTGGCCTCGGCCGGGCCCAGGTTGGCGCCCAGGCCGACGAAGGCGGTCTGCACGCCCTATTCGCCTGCGGGCGCGCCGGTGCGACGGCGACGACGGCGACGCTTGCGCGGTGCACCCTCCTCGCCCTCGTGATCGGCCTGCGCGGTTTCGATCGCATCGACCAGTTCCTGGCCGGAGGACTTCTGTGCCTCACGCCAGAACTCCACATCGGCGGCGTGATCGGCCGAGGCGAACTGGCGCAGCACCAGGAAATCGAACGCGGCGCGGAAACGCGGATGCGACAAGGTGCGGAACACGCGCTTGCGCTGACGCGAGGAGAACCGCGTCTGCAGCAGCCAGATTTCCTGCATCGGCAGCGAGAAACGGCGCGGCAGCGCGACCCGTTCGAGCTGGTGCAAGGTGACCCGATCGGCGGCGCGACGCTGCGCGTCTTCCGGCTGCACGCCTTGCGCCTGCAAGCCCATCAAGGTGCGGCAGAATGCCGGCCACAGCAGCAAGGCGAACAGGAACGCCGGCGAGACCGGCTCGTCGTTGGCCACGCGCGCGTCGGTGTTGCGCAGGCCTTCCAGCACCATCGCGCGCAATGCGCCGCTACGGTTGGACTTGAGCGCCGCCGCACTTTCGGGGAACAGCGCGCCGAGCAGGCCGTAACGCTCCAGGCCCTCGAAACTGGCCACACCGTGCCCGGACAGGAACAGCTTGAGAATTTCTTCGAACAAGCGCGCCGGCGCGGCTTCGGACAACAGACCGGCCAGACGCGGGATGGGCTCTGCGCTGCCGGCTTCGATATCGAAGTTCAACTTGGCCGCCAGACGCACCGCGCGCAGCATGCGCACCGGATCTTCCTGGTAGCGCAGCTCCGGGTCGCCGATCAGCTTCATCAGGCGCGCCTGCACGTCTTCGAAGCCGCCGCAGTAATCGCGCACCGAGAAATCCTCGATCGCGTAGTACAGCGCGTTGCAGGTGAAGTCGCGACGGATCGCATCGTCTTCGATGGTGCCGTAGACGTTGTCGCGCACCAACCGGCCGTTATCCAGCTCACGGTCGCCGCTGCCATCGTCGATGTTGGCGCGGAAGGTGGCCACTTCGATGATCTCGCGGCCGAACACCACATGCGCCAGCCGAAAGCGGCGGCCGATCAGGCGACAGTTGCGAAACAGCGTCTTGACTTCTTCCGGCGTGGCGCTGGTGGCCACGTCGAAATCCTTGGGATGGCCGCCAACCAGCAGGTCGCGAACTGCACCGCCAACCAGGTAGGCACCAAAGCCCGATTCGCGAAGGCGGTACAGCACACGCAACGCGTTGGGGCTGATGTCCTTGCGCGAAATGGTGTGCTGATCGCGAGGGATGACGCGCAGCGTGAACGGAGATGGAACTGAGGATTCGATGATGGCGCTTCCGTCTTGTGTTGCAGGATTGCCCAACGGCTTTGGGCGCACTATACTAGCCCGCTGCACAAGACGCACCAAACGCTCCCTTCGTCTAATGGTTAGGACGTGGCCCTCTCAAGGCTAAAACAGGGGTTCGAGTCCCCTAGGGAGCACCACGTGCCTCGCGCTGCAGACCACGCCAAGACCCCGCATTGCGGGGTTTTTGCGTTACGGACGTCTGGCTCTGCGCACGTCTCCTGCAGCGCAGAAAGGCTGCGCGAGCGCTGTGCAGTCAGGGCCTGCGGTCTTCGTCACATGCGCGGCAACTGCGCGGCGATGGCGATAGCGATGGCCGAGATCGCTTGTGCCGACAACGTGCGGCGCTGCGCAGTCGTGACACGACCGCTTCGATCACGCGCGGCCCGACGTGCATTGACGGATGCGCAGCGGCGCGAGGCAGCCCTACCCTCCATTGCGTCCACAGGCACTGCCGCACGATCGACCACCACGCGAATGCCGCGCACGTGCCGCGCAGCGGCGGTGCATGCGGTACGTGTCATCGCCTCGGGGTCCGACCCATCCATTTGATGAGCCGCAGCGCAGCTCCAGCATCCGACGCTGAAAGTCGAGGAGATGATCCCGCCTCAGACGTTTGACCAAGAGCTACTGCATGTCGTTTGATTGCGGGCCGGTGTTCGGCCAGCGGCAGGGCGTCAGATTGAGCGCCTGGGCAGCAGACCCAATCGGCTCAAGGCCATACGCGTGAATGCCATGATGACTCGGAGGTCAGAAGTGAAAACGACGGCTGCCTACATGATCGACGAGAACATCATCCTTCAAGCCATGTCACTCACCGACAGTGGCTTATGGATTGCACATGGCGACGTCCTGTCCATTCGCTCAGACGATCGCTCAGGCCTTGTCAGCGGGATAAAGAAATCGCTTGCACAATCGACCGTCGATATCGCGCACCCGCCTCCGTCGGAGTGGAAGCATCTCCAGCGCCCCCTTCTGCAAGCGGCAGGCGTCAGAACCTGGACCGCGCTGGGGAAGCAGGCAAAAGCGGTGAGCATCGAATATGCGGACGGCAAAGTGGCGTTTATTCCGGCAATCAATTTCCGCGAGCATGGCGGCCACGCGAGCGACGAACAGACGATCCATTGCCGCCTAGACGATGACGACCTGAGCGCCAGATTGATCGAGGCCTTTCAATACGCGAGTTAGGGGGCACGGCCTTCACTCGATGCGGATGCGGCGCAGTGGAATCGACGTCCAGTGCGGCCGCATTGGTGAACCGGCGCAGGAAGCCACAGTGACCCAAAAGCGAAGATGCGCTTGGCTCGATTACTCGGCAAACGGCTGCATGCCAGTGGCCTGGTTACCGGCCTCGGCAACCGCATCGTGGGCGTGCAGGCTTTCGAAATGGCGGACTGCCACATCGAACGACGCATAGCGCTCGGCCAGCACCTTGCGCAGACGGCGCGCGGCATCTTCCACATACATCAGGTTGGCGCCATTCAAGCGAGCGAACGCCTGCTCATCGATCCGCCGCACCGCTGCCTGGACCGGGGTTGCCAGCGCCTGTTCGCACAGGCCGACCAACTCGCGGATATCGAACCGCTGCACGCACGCGATGAGATCAACGCGCACCTGCGCCACGCTGCGCTGGCTATGCGGGGTGGCATATGAGCCGTTGTGCTGCAGCCACTGCGCAACCTCTTCGAGCGGCAAGGCATCGCGCCCGGCGTGTTGCTGCAAGAACGCATCGCTGAGCAACTGACGCGACAACGCCGCCGAACAGGGGCAGGTGGACGCATACAGCACGTCGATCTGCAACCGGATCTCGCTGCGCCCTGCCCTGCATTGCGCATCGATCCGCACCGGATAGGCACGCCAGCCGCTCAATCCTTCGCTGCGCAATGCCGGCATCCGCAGCATCAGTTCGAAGGTCAACGTCAGACGCGCCGCACGGCTGCCGCAATCGGCATGACTGTCGATCAGCGCCTGCAGCAGCTGCGACAGCATCGCCGGCGACAAGGGTTGCTCCAGATGCCGATCCAGCAGGCGATACAACCGCGACATATGGATGCCCTTGAGCTCCGGGCGCGGCAGATCGACCTGCACACTGGCGCGCGCGGACACGGTTCCGCTCGGCTCGGCTTCGTCCAGGCGCACCGGCACGGCAATGTTCTGCATTCCCACCCAGCGCAAAGGCGCACTGAGTGCGGAAGGTTCGGTGACGGCAACATCGGGAAGCGTGGCGGACATCGAATGCTCGTTGAAGAATAATAGTGATGGGCGCGCCTCAGGCGCGACCGGGAAACGCCTGGAAGTAGTCGTCGATACCAGCGTGCAGCGTCTGCGCCAGCTCGTCCTGATGGGTGTCGCCGCAGAGCCTGTTGCAGTCGTCGCGATTGCTCATGAAGCCGGTTTCCACCAACAACGATGGAATATCCGGCGACTTCAGCACGGCAAAGCCGGCCTGCCCCACCTGGCCCTGATGCAGGCGCGTCACCTGTTGCAAACGGCCGAGCATCAACTTGCCGAACTCCACGCTGCTGGCGATGGTGCCGCTCAACGACAGGTCGGCCAGCACCTGCGACAACACCGGATTGCTTGGCACCCGCAAACGGCGCGCGCTGTCGCCCATGTCGTCGGCGGCGTTTTCGCTGTCGGCGATCCAGCGCGCCAATGCCGAGCTGGCGCCGTTCTGCGACAAGGCAAACACCGAGGCACCGCGCGCCTCGCTGTTGGGCGCAGCATCGGCGTGGATGGACACGAACAGATCGGCGTTGCGGCGATGGGCGATCAGCACCCGCTCGTGCAGCGGCACGAAGCGGTCGTCGCTGCGGATCATGGTCGGCCGGTAACGCGGATCGGCGGCCAGACGCTGGTGTAGCCGCCCCGCGACCGCCATGGCCACATGCTTCTCGTAGCGCGCATCGGCACTGACCGCGCCGGGATCCTTGCCGCCGTGGCCGGCGTCGATGGCGACCACATAGGGATGCAGGCGCGAGCGCGTAGGCACGACTGCGGCGACGGCGGGATCGGTCGCATCGGCAGTGGACAACGGCGCTGTGCCGGAGGTACCAGCCAGATCCAGCACCAGCGCACTGCCCTCCCAGCGCACCGAGGCGGTCAGCGGCTGCGACAGATCGAGCACCACACGCAGCCCATCGTCATGCGGGCCGCTACGGATGGCGACGACGGCGGGATCACCGGGCAATGGATCGATACGCGGTGGTTGCGTCGAAATGCCGGACAGATCGATGACCAGGCGCGCTGGATCGGACAGGTTGAAGCTGCGGTAGGCGGCCTGCGCACTCAATTCGAGTCGAAGTCGCAACTCCCCATCCTGGCGCTGCAGACTGCAGCTGCGCAGCATCGGCAGCGGCTGCGCATGGACCAAGCTAGGCGACAGCACCAATGCCGCGCCAGCGGTGCGCAATAGCTGCCGCCGCCTCATCGGGCCAATCCCGGAGGATCGATACTGCCGCCGCGCTTCTTCGAACATGGAAGGTTCGGCATGGTGACCAGGCAAACAACACTCAGCGACAAGGGACGCGGCACGACGGGACCAGACGAACGACGAATGAAGTGTTATAAAGTAACACTTATCGCGCAAAAGCAAGCCCGCCGCGCTCCGCCAACGTCCTCACGTTCACTCTTGCCGAAGAGCATCACGATGTCCCCCGTCATCCCCGACAGCTATACCGCCTGGCGCCACTGCATCGAAGTCGACTGCGCCCAGCCACTGACTGCGCCTTTCATTGCGGAGCGCCTGACAAGCCTGCGCGACCAGAACGGCCACCACACCCAGCAGTTCCTGCGCCGCTGGGGTCAAGCGCATCTTCAGCGGGTGATTGGGTGGTTCGATCGAGCGCTCCAGGATTTGGAATCAAAGGGTTAGGTGGCCAGGGCCTGGTCCTCTAAGAAGTAGTCAGGGAGTGGTGCTCGTAGCGGCCTGGGCCATATCTGCAATGGCGGGGCTTACAACATTCAGCGAAACACTATCTCCTGCGTGGAGATCAATAAGGCTTTTTCGGTAAGACAAAGCCTGGGCAATAGGCAGGATTGTCAAATAACTGACATTGCATATTCTTAAGGGCGCACTGCAGCCGACACGAACTGAGAGAAACGTTAAAGGCTAAAGTAGCCCGGTCCGCATATCGAACGCGTGCCCGACAGAGTGGCTGTCAGCAATTTCTGCGCGAACACCAACACCCATCCGCTTTATCGACGTAACGTAGGCGAGCCTGAATTGCAGGCAAAATCGACCCTAGCAGGGGAAGGCGAAACCCATGGAAGTTAAAGCAAATACGTTGAAAGTTATGTGCGTACTGGCCTGCGCCTTGATCGCAGGCCAAGTCTCGGCTCAAACTGGCGGATGCTGCGCAGGCGGTGTAGGCGCCCAAGCAACAACGGGATTGGGGGAACGTAGCCCTGCAGCTGCCAACCTCACCTTAGATCCCGCTTGGTCGATCTACGAGTTCCAACGTGACGGCGTGACATATCTGCAAATCAATGACGTCGCCGGGGGAGTTAGAGCAGTGGTCGCACGCGTTGACAATGCGCTTTGGGTACTGCCAATGGGCAAGGATGCTGATCGCGTCACGGTACCGGCAGCTAATACAATTTGGGCAAATTCGTCGGCAACGTCTGCGACTGAGCTAGGACCTGACGCGAAAATGGTATACCAGACCGCACACTTTACCGTGCATGTCGAGCGGCAAGCCAACGTGGAACGCTGGAAGGTCTCTCCGACGCGGTGACAGCAGATGTCTCGGCCACGAGGAAGGTAAGTACCAACGCATGGCGGCGACGAAACAAGCCGCCATGCGACTTAAGCCGGGCCCGGAATTCATGTTCATCCTCAGGGGATTCACGCCGCACGGAATCCACCAAAGAAGTATCGGCAAAAACTCTCATGACGATCCCCTGCCCCCCCCGACCGCGCCAGACACGCGCATGGATGAAATGCTTATTGGACGCAGGCAGAAGCTCCAATGCGTTGAGTGTGCAGCGATAAACCGCAAGCTGCAGTCCAAGCGACAGCTGCTGACAATCCCCCTGCAATAGACACTCGAGCTTGGTGGAATTCAACCTCTCAAACGCAGCCGAACGCAGCGTTCGAAACAGGCCATGCGTTTCAATCTCTAATGGATATAAAGCCGCAACATATTCATGCAGAAGTTGCGACTCCAGAACGGCCAAGCGTGTTATCTCCATTGCTGCCGCATGGTGACCGCGCTCCCGAAGATCTGCCACGACCGATTTACGCATCCTATTCATCTGGACGTTGATATCGGAGTATTCCACAACCCGATCCCGCAGTGTTCGCTCAGCCGCGAGATAACTAGCCTGAATGGCCTTTTGAGCATCGGCTTTAATTCGCCCGATAGTGTCAAATCGCTTTAACGGCCTGACGAACCGTACGCCAAAGACGAATAAAAAGGTACTGACGATTACATGGAAAATTTGAACTTCAAATAGGCTCGCATTGTAATAACCAATTTCATATGTCTTAGGCAAGGTTATTGCCAAAGCGAAGTTGGCAAGCAGCGTGCCGAGAGCGGTCCCTGTCCAACCGTGACGATGCGTCAAGACAATCGCCGGCCCTATCAGCGCGGCCATCAGCATCTTTCGAAGTAATGGCTCCTGCGTGTAGCCGAGCATATAGAAAAGCACAAGAATGACGACAACCGAAAGCCCAAGGTCTCGGGGCAGGTCTATGCGTGCCGGCTCTCGTTTTCGAGGCGACCACAGCATGGCCGGAAGCAAGAAAATCAATATCCCCAGATAACTCCCCAACCAGTAGCGAACAAGAGATTCCAGGACCTTGGCCGTACTCGGCCCACCGAGGCTGGCATTGAGGGCAATGCTCCACAATGAATTAAAAAATCCAATGGCAATCGCAAATGGAATTAAGAAAGGAGTCTGCTGAAGCAGCTTACGGGCGTAATGGCGTGCCAACCAAATGACGAACGCGATCATGGGGGCATGAAAAAGTGGACTTATGTACGCCCATGTCAAGTCGTATCCCTGACGCTGCGAAAGCGGAACACGCAGCCAAAGCATTGCAGCCGCATCTCCTACCAACAGGAATGGCCACTCACGATAAGGTCTGAATAGCAGGGTTACAACACGCAAGCCGACAGGTAGGTACCACTGGTCGATGGAGCAATACCAAAGCGACAGGAATGCCAGGCAATAGCAAGCGCTAACCAGCGCGCCCCTAAAGATTTCCCTTACTACCACCATACCACCACTCCTTGGTTCCACGATTCGCCCTAGTCTGGAGGGAAACTGCTTGTCGGAGTATAGCGGTGGCGCACAATTTGCAAAAAGAGCCCATGTGCTTCCAGGCGGTTATCGTCATTGAAGACATGCATTGCACTTTGCTGGTGCGTTGGGCCACGCGCGAATCAGGCCGCTCGACACAGCGCAGGGCAGAGCTGCTGGCAGTCGCGAGGAGGCGCACGCACCCAATCCACCTCCACGATGACAGCCAACTCGATTGAGGCGCTTGCAGGCATGCGAGACATCGGCGAGATCCCTGGCGAGATCATCAACGAACAAGGCCGCGCATTGCGCGGCCTTGTTCGTTTTCCATGCCTATATAGGCATAACAGACAGAATCAGCCCTCCATCTGCTCCAGCTCCTTGCCCTTGGTTTCGTAGACGTACTTGAGCACGAAGAACACCGAAATGAAGGCGGCGACGGTATAGATGCCGTAGGCGCCGGCCAGGCCGATGCTGCCGAGCAGGATCGGGAAGCTGACGGTGATGGCGAAGTTGGAGGTCCACTGCGCTGCGCCGGCGATCGCCAGGCCCGAGCCGCGGATCTGGTTGGGGAACATCTCGCCCAGCATCACCCACATCACCGGGCCCCACGAGGCGTTGAAGAACACCACGTAGACGTTGGCGGCGACCAGCGCCAGCATGCCCATGGCGTCGGACATGGCGAGCTTGCCGTTGGGATCCAGCGACGCGGTGGCAAACGCGTAGGTGACCAGGGCCAACGACACCGCCATGCCGGCCGAGCCGATCCACAGCAGCGGCTTGCGGCCGATCTTGTCGACCAGCATCACCGTGACCAGACAGGCGCCGATGCTGAGGCCGCCGGAGAGCACGTTGATCAGCAATGCGTCCTGCTCGGAGAAGCCCACCGCCTGCCACAGCACCGCACCGTAATAGAACACCACGTTGATGCCGACCAGTTGCTGGAACACCGCCAGGCCGACGCCGATCCAGACGATCGGACGGACCTTGCCGGTTGCCTTGTTGATGAGGTCGGAGAACTTGGGCTTGTGTTGGTCGGCCGACATGGAAGCGGAAATTTCGGTCAGCTTGGTCTGCGCGGCGGCGTTGCCGTACAGCCGCTTGAGCACCACTAGCGCCTGCTCGCGACGGCCCTTGACAACCAGGTAGCGCGGGCTCTCCGGGATGACCAGCAGCAACAGCAGGAATGCCAGCGACGGAATCGCCTGCATCCAGAACATCCAGCGCCATGCGGCCTGCCCGGCCCATAACGGCTCGGTGGAGGCACCGGCGGCGTTGGCCAGCAGGTAGTTGCTCAGGAACGCGCAGAACAGCCCGCTGATGATGGCGATCTGCTGCATCGTGGCAAGCCGGCCGCGATAGCGCGCAGAGGCGACCTCGGCGATGTACGCCGGCGAGATGACGCTGGCCGCGCCGACGGCAAAGCCGCCCATGATGCGCGCGAAGATGAAGAAGCCGGAGCTGTGCGAGGCACCGGCACCGATGGCCGAGAGCAGGAACAGCGCCGCAGAAATGATCAGGACCGCACGGCGGCCCCAGCGGTCGGCCAGACGGCCGGCAAAGAAGGCGCCGATGGCGCAACCCAGCAGCATCGAGGCAACCTCGAATCCGGTCTTGGCGGCATTGGAATGGAAGGTCTGCTTCAGGCCATCGACGGTGCCGTTGATCACGCCGCTATCGAAACCGAACAAAAAACCGCCGATCGTGGCCACGCAACTGATCAGGACGATAAAACGGGTGTTCTCACCGGCATCGGGGGCGCCGTTTACGGAGACACTGGACATGGATTCACCTGGAAGCATGCAAAGGAGCGGCCACGGGGTGGCCGACATCGGCCGGCGACGCGCAGTGCGCCGCCGACCACGGGACATCAACGCGTCAGATACTGATTGATGAGGTTCTCGTAGGCTTCCTGACGGCCGCTGAGTTGCTTGGGCTCGTTACCGGCTGCGTGCTGGGCCACATCCACCAACGTGCTGGTGCCATCGGCGAACGCCGCACCGGCACCGCTGTCGAAGCTGGCGTAGCGCTCCTTGCGCCAGGTTTCCAGCGGCGAGGAGGTCAGCAGCGCATCGGCCACTTCCAGCCCACGTGCGAACGCGTCCATGCCGCCGATATGGGCCAGGAACAGGTCCTGCGGATCGGATGATTCGCGCCGCACCTTGGCATCGAAATTCAGCCCGCCCGGTGCCAGCCCGCCCTGCCGCAGCACCACCAGCATCGCGCCGACGGTATCGTACAGGTCGGTCGGGAACTGGTCGGTGTCCCAGCCGTTCTGCGGGTTGCCACGGTTGGCATCGATGCTGCCGAGCAGGCCGGCATCCGATGCCACCTGCAGGTCGTGCTCGAAGCTATGGCCCGACAGCGTGGCATGGTTGGCTTCGATATTGAGCTTGAAGTCCTGGTCCAGGCCATGCTGGCGCAGGAAGCCGATCACCGTGGCGCTGTCGAAGTCGTACTGGTGCTTCATCGGCTCCATCGGCTTGGGCTCGATCAGGAAATTGCCTTTGAAGCCGATCGCACGGCCGTAGTCGCGCGCCAGGGTCAGGAAGCGCGCCATGTGGTCCTGCTCGCGCTTCATCTGGGTGTTGTGCAAACACGCATAGCCTTCGCGGCCGCCCCAGAACACGTAGTTTTCGCCACCGAGTTCGACGGTGGCATCGATCGCGGCCTTGACCTGCACCGCCGCCCGCGCCACCACGTTGAAGTCCGGGTTGGTCGATGCACCATTCATGTAGCGCGGGTGCGAGAACAGGTTGGCGGTGCCCCACAACAGCTTGACGCCGGTATCGGCCTGGCGCTGCTTGGCGATGCCGACCATGTGCTGCAGGTTGCGCTCGTATTCGCCGATGTCGTCGGCATCGGGCGACAGGTCGATGTCGTGGAAGCAGTAGTACGGCACGCCGAGCTTGGTGAAGAACTCGAATGCGGCATCGGCCTTGGCTTCGGCACGATTGAGTGCGGTATTGCCTACATCCCACGGATACGCACGCGTGCCCGGGCCGAACGGATCGGCGCCGTTGCCGCAGAAGCTGTGCCAATAGGCCACCGCAAAGCGCAGGTGCTCGGCCATGGTCTTGTCGCCGATCTTTTTATGCGCGTCGTAGACCTTGAAGGCCAGCGGGTTGTCCGAGTCGCGGCCTTCGAAGCCGATCTTGCCGATGCCGGGGAAATATTCTTTGGCGCCGATGTAGACGGTGTTGCTCATGGGGCGAGATGTCCTTGGTACTGGGGGAGTAATGAATCAGCCGGCGTAGAGCGGGCTGACGACTTGCAGGTGCCTGAGGAAGTGCTGGTAATGCTGCTGATACTGGGCCACGCGCTGCGGATCCGGGCGTGCCGACAACGCCTCGTCGATCTGCAGGTGCTCCAGCACCACATCCGACAACGCGTCCGTGCCGCCGTCGTCGCGATCGCAGGCCCACAGCGCCTGCAGCGCCGCACCGAAGGCGGCACCTTCCGGCTGGGTCGGCACAACGACCTGCAGATTGAAGATATCGGCCACCATCTGCCGCCACTGTGCGCTCTTGCTGCCGCCACCGGTGAGCAGGATGGTGTCGAACTGCAGGCCGGCGGCCACGAAGGCATCGAAACCGTTGCGCAGGCTGTAGGTCGCCCCTTCCATCGCGGCGCGGTAGAAATGCGCAGCGGTGGTGTTGTGCAGGTCCATGCCGAACAGGCAGCCACGTGCATCCGGCAAATTGGGTGTGCGCTCGCCATTGAAGAACGGCAGCAACACCAGCCCGTCGGCACCCGGTGCGGTGTCGGCGATCAGCGCCTCGGTCTGCTCGCGGGTGATGGAAAACATGCGCATCACCGCCTCGGTGGCGACGGTGCAGTTCATGGTGCAGATCAGCGGCAACCAGCCGCCGCTGGACGAGCAGAACGCGGCCCAGCGTGCGTCGTCGTCCACTACCGGGTGGTCGGCGTAGGCGAACAAGGTGCCCGAGGTGCCCAGGCTCATGGTCAGGCGTCCGGGCACCACGTTGCCGGTGCCGATCGCGGCCATCATGTTGTCGCCGCCACCGGTGGTGACGCGCACGCCGGCCGGCAACCCGAGCGCCTCGGCGGCGGCGGCGGATAACGCATAGACCGCGCCGGTTTCCACCAGCGGCGGCAATGCCTCGCGCAGGTCGCGCTGTGCATCCACCGCGCCGAGCATGCGCTCGGACCACTGCCGCGTGCGCACATCCAGCCAGCCGGTGCCGGAGGCATCGCCGACTTCGGCAAAGCGCTCGCCGGTGAGCCAGAAGTTCACGTAGTCGTGCGGCAGCATCACCGTGGTCATCGCTGCGTAGGCCTCGGGGCGATGCTTGCGCGTCCATGGCAACTTGGAGGCGGTGTAGCCGGCCATGATCGGGTTGCCGGCAGTGGCCACGCTGCCCGCCGCGCCGCCGACCGCGTCCATGATTTCGTCGCATTCCAGCGCGGTACTGGTGTCGCACCACAGCTTCACCGGTGCGGTAACGCTGCCATCGGCGGCGACCGGCACGAAACCATGCTGCTGGCCGGAGACCGAGATGCCGCGTACCTGCGCACGCTGCGCGCCATCGAGCTGCGCGAAGCAATGCACGATGCCGTCGATCCACCACTGCGCCTGCTGCTCGCGGGTGCCGTCGTCGCGACTGATCAGTTCCATAGGCGCGGCAATCGTGGCGACCACCTCGCGCTGTTGCGGATCGTAGGCCACCAGCTTGACGCTCTGCGTGCCCACGTCCAGACCTATATACAAGCTCATTGCATCACCAATCGGTTGTTGTTAAGGCCCACCTGCTGGGTGCGACCGGCACCCAGTTCCAGGTCCAGGGTCTGCCCTGCATAAGACAATTGATAGCGCCCGCCGCGATCGCTGTTCAGGCGTGCCTGCTGCAAGCGACCGCCCTCCCAGTCCAACTCCACACTGGCGCCGCCGCGCACGCGCAACCCACGCACGCTGCCGCGCGGCCACGCCTTGGGCAAGGCCGGTAGGAGGAACACGCTACCGCCCCAGCTTTGCAGCAGCATCTCGGTGATGCCGGCGGTGCCGCCGAAATTGCCATCGATCTGGAACGGCGGATGCGCATCGAACAGGTTCGGATAAGTACGTTCGGGCGAGAGCAGCAATTGCAGGATGCGGTAGGCATGCTCGCCATCGGCCAGACGCGCCCATAGATTCAGGCGCCAGCCGATGCCCCAGCCGGTGGCGTTGTCGCCACGGATCTCCAGCGAGCGCCTGGCGGCGGCGGCGAGCTCGGGCGTGTCGCGCAGATTGATCTGGCTGGACGGATGCAGCGCGTACAGATGCGAGACGTGCCGGTGATGGATCTCCGGTGCGTCCATGTCCCAGTCCTGCTGCCATTCCTGCAACTGCCCGGCCTTGCCGATCCGGTTGGGCGGCAGTTGCTCGCGTAGCGTGCTCAGGTGTTGCGCGAACTCCGCATCCCGCTTCAGCAACTTGCTCATCGCGATGCATTGCGCGAACAGGTCGCGCAGCAGCTGGGCATCCATCGTGGGGCCGGCGCAGAGCGCGGCATTGAACGGATGCTGGTTCTCCGGCGACATCGAGGGATTGGTGACCATCGCGCCGGTCTGCGGATCCTTGACCAGCGTGGCGACGAAGAACTCTGCCGCGCTCTTGAACAAGGGATAGATCCTGCCCAGGTAGGCACGGTCGCGGCCATAATCCCAGCGGTCCCACAGCTGCTGCAGCAGCCATACCCCGCCCATCGGCCACAGGCTCCACTTGGCGCCATCGATCGGGCCGGCCTGGCGCCACAGATCGGTGTTGTTGTGCACCACCCAACCGGGCGCGTCGTACATCGCACGCGCGGTGTGTGCGCCGGTCGCGGCCAGGTCGAACACCATCGCTTCCAGCGGTTCGACGCACTCGTGCAGCGCATTGGCCTCGCTGGGCCAGTAGTTCATCTCGGTATTGATATTGATGGTGTACTTGCTTTCCCACGGCGGCTGCATCAGGTCGTTCCAGATGCCCTGCAGGTTGGCTGGCTGGCTGCCTGGCCGCGAGCTGCAGATCAGCAAGTAGCGGCCGAACTGGTGATACAGCGCGGCCAATGCCGGATCGTTGCCATTGGCGAACCCCTGCACGCGTTCGTCGGTGGGCAGTGCCGCCGCCTCGCTGCTGCCCAGGTCGATCGCCACGCGCCGGAACAGCCGCTGGTGATCGGCCAGATGCGCACGCAGCAGTGCCGCGTAGTCCAGTGTGCCCGCCTTGTGCATGCTGGCTGCGGTGAGCGCGAGCGGGTCGCCATCGACCGTGTCGTAACGCTGGTAGCTGGTGGCCGCGGTGAGCAGTAGCACCACTTCGTCGGCGCCGTCGATGCGCAGACGCTCGCGCAGATCACTGACCGTGCCGCCCTTGACCTGCGGCAGCACGCGCAGGGCGAAACGCAGTTTGCCGTCGATGCCGGCGAAGCTGCCATTGCGACCGCTGAACAGCAGGCCGCCCTGCTCCATCGTGACCTCGCCGCGCTGCGGGCTGCCGATGCCCACGCGCAAGGAAATCGCGCGTGGCCGATCGCAGGACAGGCGTACCACGATGCACTGCGACTGCGCCGACACGAATACCTCGCGCCGATGCAACGCACCGCCGGACCGGAAGGTGGTGGTGGCCACGCCGGTGTCCAGATCGAGCTGGCGGCGATAGTCGCTGATGCCGTCGGCACGATCGAAATCCAGCAGCAGATCGCCCAATGGCTGATACGGCATCTGCTTGCGCGGACGCGAGAGCAGCTTGGCGTTGGCCAGTGTTTCGGCCTCGGCATACCGCCCGGCAAAAATCAGCGCGCGCACCTGCGGCAGCGCCGCCAGTGCCTCCGGGCTGGTGGCGTCGTAGGGGCCACCTGCGTAGAGGGTGTCTTCGTTCAGTTGCAGGCGCTCGTGGGCGATGCCACCCCACACCATCGCGCCCAGCCGGCCATTGCCGACCGGTAGCGCCTGCACCCATTCGTTGGCCGGTTGGCGATACCACAACGTCAATGCGCCGGCAGGCGCCACCGCAGGGAGCGATGACGACCTGGTCGCCTTCGCCGCCTGCGCGGCCACCGGCGCGGTGCCCAGGACCGCGACGGCAGCCCCGGTGGCCTTGCACAGCTCTCTGCGGGTCAGCACGGCGGCCGCCGCACGGCATCACCGGAACCGCCCGCGCCTGCCTTGCGGCGTTCCGGCATCTGCTCGCTCATCGACTGAAGACAGCCTGCAATCATCGACGACGCGCTTTGCCGGATGCAATCTTGCGCTGCAACACGCTGACCGGCTTGCCGTCGTACTGGATGCTGGCATCGGTCCTGGGCTCGAGCGCACCGGCGTCGTCGCGCGGGCCATCGACGAAGCGGACGTTGACGGTGCGCTTGGCCTGCATGCCGGTCCAGCTACCTTCGCGCGTGCCGATGCGCAACTCGCCCTTGGCCTGGTTCCAGCTCAGCGGAATGCGGCTGAACTCGCCCTTCTCGTAGCCATAGCCCTTGCCGTCGTCCTCATACAGCGAGAACTGACCATCGGCGCCGGTGTAGACCACCACGGTGAGCGGTGCGTCCGGCGTCTGGTCCACGTATTCCTGCACCGGGCCGGTGGGCACGATGGAACCGGCGCGGACGAACAACGGCATGCGCTCGATCGGCGCAGCCGCTTCGATGCTCTGGCCACCGTCGTAGCGCTTGCCGGTGGCGAAGTCCAGCCATGTGCTGCCGGCCGGCAGATAGACCTGACGCGAGGTGGCGCCGAAGCGGGTCACCGGTGCGACCAGGAAAGCCGGGCCGAACAGGTACTGGTCGTTGATGTCGCGGACCTTGGGGTCGTTCGGGAAGTCCATCATCATGCCGCGCATGATGACGCCATCGCGCTGATAGGTATCACCGGCCAGGCTGTAGATGTACGGCAGCAGCGCGTATCGCAGGCGGTTGTAGTAGGCCATGCTGTCGTAGAACGGCGTGCCTTCCGGGGCGATGTTCCAGATCTCGCGGTACGGGAACTGCCCATGCGAGCGGAAGATCGGCACGAACGCGCCGAACTGGAACCAGCGCGTATTGAGCTCGCGCCATTCCGGCAGATGCGCCGGGTCCTGGGTCTTGTAGCGCTTCTCCACCGCAAAGCCGCCGATGTCGAACGTCCAGTTGGGCAGGCCCGATAGCGCCATGTTGACGCCCGCGGAGATCTGGTCTCGCATGTCATCCCAACGCGAGACGATGTCGCCGCTCCACACCGCCACCGCGTTGCGCTGGGTGCCGGCATAACCCTTGCGCGAGAGGATGAACACGCGCTTGTCGTCGGCCGCACGGTCGCCCACGTATACGCCATGGGTGTGCGGCAGCGGGTAGGAATTGAAGTACTCGGTGGACGAGCCCAGTGCGGTCGGCGTGGTGCGTGCCTTGCGCTCGCCGATGTCCAGGTTGGAGTGCACGTCCGGCTCGTCGGCGTCCATCCACCAGGCATCGAAGCCCTTGCTGTTGAGCTTTTCGTTGACCTGGCGCCAGTAGATCGCCTGCGCCTTCTCCGAATACGGGTCGTAGAACGCGTTCTTGTAGCCCTTGCCGATCCAGTCGAGCTCGCCCACTTCCACGTTGCGCTTATACATGAAACCGGCGGCATCCAGTTCCTTGTAGTTGGCGGTGGTGGGATAGAACTTGGGCCAGATCGAAATCATGATCTGCGCGTGCATGTCGTGCACGGCCTTGACCATGCCATCCGGATCCGGGAAGTGCTTGGGATCGAAATCATGCGAACCCCACGCATTCTCGGGCCAGTACGACCAATCGAGCACGATGTTGTCCAGCGACAGCTTGCGCTTGCGGTATTCGGCCACCGCGCCCACCAGTTCGTCCTGGCTCTTGTAGCGCTCGCGGCTCTGCCAAAAGCCATACGCCCACTTGGGCAGCATCACCGACTTGCCGGTGAGTTCGCGGTAGCCGGCCACGGCCTGATCGTAGGAGTCGGCCGAGACGAAGTAGTAATCGATCATCTGGCCGGCTTCGGACCACAGCGACAGATCCTTCGCTTCAGCGGCGGGCAGCGGGTCGCGGTGCAGCAGCGCGATGTAGCTGGGGTCGATGAGATCCCACTCGAGCTTGACGGTGTGGCGCGTGCCCGGCGCCAGGTCCAGCTTGAACTCGTGATTCCACGGATTCCAGTTCTGGCGCCAGCGATCGATCACCAGCTTGCCGTCTACGTACAACTTGGCGTATTCGCTCGAATACAGCGAGAAGGTGTGCTCGCCGCCGGTGAGCGCTTCGATCTCGCCCTCCCAGGTGACCTGCAAGCGACTGTCCTTGTCCTTGGTGATGGCCTTTTTCGGGAACTTGCTCAGGTCGCTGAGGTACTGGTAGTTCACCTCGCTCTCGCGGCGCTCCAGCACCTGCTTGCCGTTGATGGCATAGCGTGCGGTCAGCGCGCCGGCCTTGCCCTTGGCGTCGTACAACGTGAGCGTCTTGGGCAGCGGCTGCAGGCCGCGCGGATCGCCCAGGCGGCTGATCGAGTTGTTGTCCCACAGCAGACCGTAGTTGCGGCTGGACACCAGGTACGGTACCGCCATGTCGATGTTGTTCTGCTGCAACTCGACATTGCGGCCCTTCTGATTCATCCAGCCCTGCTGGTGCTGGCCGAAGCCGTACAAGGCTTCGTCATCAGGCGACTGGAAGCGCTGCCCCACGCTCAGGTACTGCCTGCCTTCCACTTTCAACGGCGCAAAGCTGCGCCCGCCGGCCACTTCCGACAACACCGGCTTGCCGCTGGCATCGGCGAAGCTGACATGGCCATCGACAGTGGACACCGTGGCGGTGACCTTGCCGGTCTTCAGCTGCACGCTGTCGCCCTGATCGGTGAACTGGAATGCGCTATCGCCCTGCACCGGCACGCGCATCAGGCTGGGGCTACGGGCGAAGTCGCCGTCCGGATCGGCACTGACGCGGATGATGCCGGCATCGACCACCTGCAGGCGCACCGGTGCGGCGCCCTTGGCGCTCGGCACCACGGTGACGCCATCAGCCGCCTTGCGCACCTCCTGCGCGTGCGCGGCATTGGCCAGCAAGGCCAGCGACAACGCCAGACATTGGGCAAGCGGTGTACGTCGAGTGGCAGGCGCATGGCCGGCGGAACGGTTGGTGGTTTGCATGTTCACTCCCTTGGAATTGCGAAACGGTACCGCGGGGGCGGCAACGCGTGGGTTCATTGCATTTGACGTGGAAGACAGCCTGCTGCGCAGCGATCGGGCTGCGCAGCAGGCGGCCGAGCAGGCTTATTTATAGGTGGCCAGCTTGATCTTCAGCAGCTGCGGCGCGCTGGAAAAGTTGACGCCGTAATCGGTCTGGTCGCCGTTCCAGTTGCGCGCGAACTTCCAGTCGCTGCCTTCGTAGACGCCTTCCTCGACGCGGTCGTAGAGCATGTTGGCAGTCGCCTCGCTGGCCGGATGCAGGGTCACGCGCACGTGGTAACCGGTGACCAGGAATTCGTCCGGGCCAAGCTCGGCGATCAACGCCGCGCCGATCGGCTCGGGGTTGCCCGGCGGCTCGCCCTTGAACCAGAACTGCGGCACGCCATAGGTGATGGTGGCGCTCCAGCGGTCATTGAGCTTGAGCTCCTGCACGGCCTGGCCGGGCTCCTCTGCGGTGCCGTGCAGTTTGCCTTCGGAAGCGGCCTTGGCGAACGGACGCATGCCGCGCTTGACCAGGTCGAAACCCAGCGCAAACGGCGCGAGCGTTTCTGCGTTGACGTGCTTGGCGCCCAGCGGATAGTTGGAATAAGGCGTGTAATCCATGCCGAACGCCGACCAGCCGATGCCGTCGTGGCCGAGGGTGGGGAACAAGTAACGCGCGTACTCGGGGCGGTTGCCGGTTTCGGCGACGAACAAGGCATTATCCGGGCGTGCGTAACGCTCCAGCACCGTGGTGTACATGCGGTACTCGGGCATGTAGATGTCCGGCGCCAGCAGATCGATATGTTGGCCGGCCGCCTTCCACACGTCGAGCACGTTGTCGGTGGGGCCACCGCTGGCGTACTGGCCGGGTTGACCCGGATTGAACGGGCCACGCAGTGCGGCATTGACGTACATCGGCAACGGATAGACCGCCTTGCCGGCTTCGGCCACCTGATCGATGTAGCGACCGATCGACCAGGCATGGAAAATCTCGTCGGCATCGGCACCAAACACCTGCGCCCAGCTGCCCGGCGGTTTGTTCAAGCGCTTGAGCAGTTGATCCGGCACCGGGCCGTCGAACAGCTGCTGCGCCATCGGCGAGAAATCGCGCACGCTGCCGTAGGTGCCCGGCTCGTTCTCGGGCTGAACCATGATGACCGTGTGCTGCGGATCGACCTGCTTGAGATGCTGCATGAAGGCGACGAAGGCCTTGCGGTCGGCATCCAGCGTGGCCTGTGCATGCGGCGACAACGAGCCGATCGCCTTGCCCTCGCGCGTCACCACGCGCGGAAAGCGCTGGTTGTCGGTCTTGACCCAATGCGGCGCGTACGCCGGGCCGTTGTTCTTCCAGGTCGCAAACCACAGCAGCACCAACCGCACCTTGTGTTCGCGCGCCTGGTTGAGCAGCGTGTCGACGAAGGAGAAATCGAACGTGCCTTCTTCCGGCTCGACCTGTTCCCAGGCGATCGGCACCTGCACGGTGTTGGGGCCCAGCACCCGCATCGCCGGCCACACCTTGTCGAGCGCGGCCGGATAGTTGCTGGAATTGTTGACTTGCGCGCCCAGGATCAGGAACGGCGCGCCATCGACCAGCAACGCATGCTTGCCGTCCTTGCTGACGAACTGCGGCATCGGTGTCTGCGCAGCCGGCGCAGTGGCGGGTGCTGTCGCTGCGTTGCGGGAGGCCGATGCGACGGCAGCCGGTTTGGCGGCGGCGTCCTGCTCGCCGGATTGGCACGCAGCCAAGGCCAGCGCCAGCGCGGACAGCAGCAGCGGACGCAGACAACCGCGCCCGATGGAAGGAGCGATCACACCTGCAACGGGGGAATGCATGGACATAGGACTCCGTGTCACCAGGTATCGGTGCGGAAGGGGGAAACAGGAAGGCGTTCGCGATTGACCAGGTTGGCGTCGTCCGGGTTTTCGCTCCAGCCGTAGCGCACCGCGACCGGTGCAGACACCGCAGTACTGCGCACGACCACGCGGTCGCCCTCGATACGCGCGGTTGCCGGATGAAAGTCCCGGTCGGCACCGGCGATACGGAAGCCTTGCACTTCGCCCCCACCGCGCACCTGCAAGGCACTGCCCTGCAGATCGAAACTCAGCACTGCCTGACCCTCGGCAAAGCGCGCCTGCTTGAACACCGGCGCGCTGTACACCAGCGTTTCGCCATAAGCCACATGCCGCGCCGCAAGCGCCAGACGATGGCCGACATCGCGCTTGTTGGTGGGATGGATATCGGTTGGATTGCCGATATCGATGATCACCGCCTGCCCGGTCGCCGGCAGCGCCAGCGTCTTGGATTGCGACTCGCGCAACAGCGCCCAGGGGCTCATATCGCCCTTGTCACCACCGGCTTTGAAATTGGCCAGCTGCACCCACAGAAACGGCAGCTGTTTCGCACCACGTTCGGCGCGCCATTGCTGGATCATTGCAGCGAACTGTTCGCGATACTTCACCGCGCCGGTGTCGCTGGCATTGGTTTCGCCCTGGTACCAGATCACGCCCTTGACCGGGAACGGCTGCAGCGGATGGATCATCTGGTTGTACAGCAGCGTGGGCAGCTGATTCTTGTTGTCGGCCAGCGCCACGCGCACGGCGGCCGGGCGGAACTTCCAGCCGCCCAGCGCACGTTTGGCACCGGCCTTGGTCTGCACGAAGCGTTGCTCGTCCGGGCCGTGCATGCCGCCGCCACCGCTGAGGTCTTCCACCCGCACTGCGATGTGGTTGACGCCTGCATGCAATGCGGAGGCAGGCACTTGGTAGACGCGCGGCAGGTTCCACTGCTCGACGGTCTGACCGACCTCGGTGCCGTTGACGTAAGTGCTATCGGAATCGTCGATCTGGCCTACGCCCAGTTCGATACCGGCCTTGGCCTCGGCAGCGCTCAAGGTGACCGTGGTGCGATACCAGGCGATCCCGTCCATGCCGTCATAGCCGCTGAGCTCCCATTGCTGGGTCGTCGGGATGCTGTCCCAGTCGCTGTCATCGAACGTCGCCTCGCGCCACTGCGGCGTGTCGCCACCCACTTTGGGCCAGCGCGCGATGCGCTTGCCGGTAGCGGCCAGCACAGTGGCATCACGTTGCTTGATCGCCGCGATCGCGCCCTGACTCTGTTCGGCAGTCAAACCCTGCGAGGCCGCATCCATCCACGCTTCGATCGCACTGCCGCCCCAGGTACTGTTGACGATGCCGATCGGCACGCCGGTGCTGGCGCGCAATTCCTTGGCGAAGAAATAACCCACTGCCGTGAACTCGCCGGCGTTGTCCGGCGTGGCCGCTTTCCAGTTGCCACCGGTCAGGCGCGCCTGCGGCTGCAGCGCCCACGACTTGGGCACCTTGAAGTGCCGTAACAGCGCGTCGTTGGCGGCAGCCACCGCCTGGGGACCATCGCTGGCCTGCGCCAACGGCCACTCCATATTCGATTGACCGCTGGCCAGCCACACATCGCCGACCAGCACATCACGTACCTGCAACTGCCCGCCGTCGCCCTGCACATTCAGCACATACGGGCCACCGGCCTTGTGTGCGGGCAGACTGACCTTCCACCGCCCCCTTGCATCGGCCCTGGCGGTGGCGCGCTTGCCATCGAAGCCGACTGTGATCGCGGCATTCGGCGATGCCCACCCCCACACCGGCATCGGCTGGTCACGCTGCAGCACCGCGCCATCGGCAAACAACAACGGCAAGCTCGGCTGCGCCAATGCAGCGGGGCTGGCCAGGACCAGGCCCAACAGGCAGCCACGACGGATGAGAGAAGCGGTCATGCAATGATCTCCAGGGTCGGCGCGGCCAGTCGGCGCGCAGCGATGCGGCGGCGCACGCCGCCGTAAAAGGTAAGACCGCGCGATGACGCACACAGCGACGTAGCGCTCATCGTGGATCGCCGTAGAAGATGCCACGCCCACCGGTGGCGAAGTACACACGCCCCGGAATGCGCGGATCGCCGGTGACGCTGTACGGCTTGCCAAAACGGTGCGCGTCGTCATCGATGCGCACCACTGCGCGCCTTCGTCGTCGGAGCGGAACACGCCATCCACACCATCCACGCGGCCGGCCAGATACAGCGCCGGCGGGGCGCCCTCGTGCAGCGCCTTGCCGATGCCCAACGAACGCGCCTGGTCCGGTTTGGACAAACTCTGCAAACGCTCGTCCTGCCAGCGCATCATGCCCTGGGTGGGACTGGCCAGATACACCACCCCCGCCCGCCACGGATCGGGGCGCAGCTGCGGACGCGCACGTTCATCGCGCGCCGGGCTGCCCACCTGCGCACCGGTGTCGCGAAAGTTCGCTGCGCCATCGCGGCTCTCGAACAAGCGCCCGCTCGCGGTATCCACTGCATACCAGCGCTGCGCATCGACGCGGTCGGCCACGGCCACGGCGGCGTCGGGCAGTCCTTGCACGCGCTGCCAATGCGTGCCGAGATCGGCCGTGCGCCAGTTGCTGCCTTGTTCCGGTGCCCAGACCACGTGCGACGCATCGGCAGCGATGGCGATGTGGCCGGCACCCCGCCCGGCCGGCGGCTCGCTCGCAAACGCCGTCCACTGCGCGCCGCCATCGCGCGAATAGAGCGCACGGATCTCGTTGTTGCGGCGATCACGCAGCGTGCCGCTACGCACCACCCACTGCGCCGCCTGCCCGGCCGCATCGATGCTTTCGCCATTGGTCAGCCGCGGGCCGGCGTATTGCAACTGCGCATGTTCCAGATCGTCATGCCGGAAGCCATCGATATCGCCGAGCGCGCTGAGCAGATGCGCGCCTTGCATCGGGCTGAGCAGATCCAGCGGCACGGTTTCCTCCAGCCCGCGATCCTGGAACCACCACTGCAACGGCCGCTGCGCTGAGAACGCCTGGAGATTGCGCGAGGCCCAGATGCCATAGCCGGTGACGAACAGCGCGTGGTTGCCGTCGAACGGATCGATCGCCAGTGCGCCTATCCAGTGCGGCGTTGCCTGCGCGGTCCACGGCGCGGTGCTGTGATCGAACTGCGCGGATGCCAGCAACGGTGTCCAGCTGCGGCCACCATCGGGACTGCGAAACACTTCATCGCGCGGTGTGTACCGACGGAAGGTGCTGGCCAGCAGCACCTGCGGGTGCTGCGGATCCACCGCCACCGCGCCCCAACCGAAGCCATCGCCATCGGCTGGCTGCGCGATCGGGCTGATCTCGCTCCAGCGCGCCTGTGCCGGGGTGTATTTCCACAACGCACCGCCGGCCATCAGGTCCGGGCCAGGCTGATCGCCGTAACTCAGATACCACTGCCCATCACTGCCGCCGGCCATATGGCTGGGACGCATACCGACGGGCTGGCCCGCCACAGCCGACCATGTGTGGCCCGCATCGTCGGAGACGTACAGACTGCTCTGCGCAGTGGAGACGCCGACATAGATGCGCGGCGTGGCGCTGCCAGCGTTGCCGCTGGCAGCGTCGAAGACGACAAAGGCAATCCCCACTGCCTGTTCGCGGCCGACATGATTGCGCGCCGTCGCACCTGCCAATGCCTCGGCGGGAAAACTGTCTACGCGCGTCCAGTGCGCGCCGCGATCGGCACTGCGCCACAGACCTGCATCACGCGAACCGAGCAGCAGTACCCGGCCATCGTGCGGGTCCACCGCCAACCGTTCGCCATTGGCGCGGCCCAATTGATTTCCGCCGAGTTTGAACGGCAAATCGGCACGCTCGAAGTGACGCCCGCGATCGAACGAACGCAACACCGCAGCGTTGCCGGCACCGGCGTGCATATATGTGCCGGCGGCCAGATACAGCGTCCTCGGGTCGGCAGGATCGACCGCAAACGCATCGATCCCCATCAGATTCCAGTCGTCGGCGCCCAACCAATCGGTCAGCGCCACCCAGTGCTGCGCATGCCCATCCCAGCGATACGCACCACCGACATCGGTGCGGGCATAGGCAAGATCGCGCTCGGCCGGATGGAACAGCACGCCGGTAACGAAGCCACCGCCGCCGATGGCGACGCTGCGCCAGCGGTACGGTGGCTGCGCGGCCGAATCGGCGGCATGCAGCGGCAAGATCAGCCCTGACAACAGCAACAGCAGTGCCAGCGGCCAGCGGACCGGCCACAGCGCTGCGCCCACGCGGCGCATCGTCAGCGGATCGATCACAGCGATCATTCCTCCGGCTCCCATTGCCATTAACGGCACGCCATCGATCGAAAAAACACCGGCCCGACGCCCTGAATGCACAGGTCGCCGGACCGGAGACGCACTTCCTACGGCGCGTTCTACAGGCTGGCCCGCAACGTCAGGCCATACCGACGATCGTTGATCACAAAGTCGCGGTAGCGCGACTCGGTACCCAGATAACTTTCGCGACGGGTATCGAGCAGGTTCACGCCATCGAGCGAGATCGACCACACGTCGTTGATGTTGAACCGCAGCGAGGCATCCAGCTGGCCGAAGCCCTTGTTGTAGACCGGCAGATTACCGGTGCCGTTGCCGGCGGTGGTCACCAGCCAGTCGCTGCGCCAGTTGTAGGCCACACGGCCCTGGAAGCGCGTGGTTTCATAGCTGAGGATCGCGTTGTAGCTGTTCTTGGACAAGCCCTCCAACGGCACGGTCAAGGCCTGGCCGTTGGTGTCGGTGGCGGTCGGGCTCGGCGCCTGGCTGTCGACGTAAGTGTAGTTGGTCTGCAGGCCGAAGCCGCTCAACCAGCTGGGCAGGAAGTCGAAGAACTGGGTGTAGCCCAACTCCGCGCCCTTGATCCTGCCGTCCTTGCCATTGACCGGCCGGGTGATTTCCCAGTTCTGGCCGCCGTAGACCTCGTCGAACACCGCATCGGCGATGAAGCCCTCGACCTTCTTGTAGAACAGCGTGCCGTACATCATCGAGCCCTTGCCGAAGTACCACTCCAGCGCCGTGTCGAACTGGTCGGCCTTGACCGGATTCAGCCCGGGATTGCCGGCCGAACCGGTGCGACGGGTGGTTCCGTCGCTGCCGGCGGCGGTGCCCAGGCTGAGATTGGGGTTAAGCTGGTTGAAGTCCGGACGCGAAATTCCGCGCGAGGCGGCAAAGCGCCACTGCAGGCTGTCGCTGAGCAGCCAGCGCAGATTGAGGCTGGGCAGCACGTCGGTGTAGGTCTGTCGCACGTCCACCGGCAGCAGGCCGCCACCTTCGCTGTCGGTGCCGGTGCGCACGCCCTGCGAATTGACCTGGGTGCGCACGATGCGCATGCCGATGTTGCCGTCGAACGGGATCGCGCCGCTGTCCACGCCGAAGCGCAGCACGCCGTAGGCGGCATAGGTCTTTTCGCCCTGGCTGTTGATGTTGTTCGGCCCGAACACCAGCGGCGAGGCGCCGAACAGCGCCAGCGTCTGCTCGTAGTTGCCGACCAGTGCATCGGACGGGGTCAGGCGCGGGGCGAAAGTGTGCGAATCGCCGCGGAAGAAGTCGGTGATCGGATTTTGCATCAGCTGCGCGTTCGGGTACTGCGAGAACGGCGTGCTCAGATCCATGTAGCGGTAGACATTGCCCTTGTTCTGCGAGTCGCGGTCGGTATAGCGCACGCCGGCCTTGAAGCTGCGCGCGAAACCATCGTCGAAGGCCAGCTCCATGTCGTTGCGCCAGGCAAACTCGGTGGCCTTGTTGTCGTCCTTGTTGTCGAGGTGGAACTTCCAGCCGCTGTAGTTGGCCTGGTCGGCCAGATAGCCCTGGTTGCCGGCCGCATCGGTCACCGACAAGCGCGGCAGATCGCCGTTGAAATCAATGTCAAAACGCGGCGTGCTGGTCATGCCCGTGCCGACGATGTAGCGCGTGCCCTTGGTGGTGGCATCGATGTATTGCAGATCGGTGCTCAAGGTCAGGTTCGACGACACCGTCCACTTGGCACCCAGCGAATAATCGGTGGTCACCGACTGGCGCTCGGTCAGGCTGGTGTTGGAATCGACCGGGGTGTTCTGGAACGAACCGCTGACGAATTCGTTGCGGTCGTTGACGGTGATGCCGCGCAGGCCCTGCATCGCGTTCTGCCCGGTATAGGCAAAGAACGAATAGTCGTGCCAGCGGAAATCGTAATCCGAGCGCAGCACCTGGCCGGTGATTTCCAGCGCATCGTTCGGGCGCCACTGCAGCGCGAACGCGCCGGTCTTGCGTTTGCGCTCGCCGACCGTGGTATTGGTGCCTGCGCCATGCGGCACCGAAATCTCCTGGCCCTCGTAGCCGGGCAGATCGGTCTGCGTGTACCACGGCTCGATCGAGATGGTGTCCTGGCGGAACGGGCTGGTCTGCTGCGAATAGTTCACCAGCAGGCCGATCTCGCCGATGCCGGTCTGCCAGCGGTCGCTGTACATGCCGGAGAACGCCGGCTTGCTGTCGTCTGCCAGGTCATAGTGGCTGTACTGCACGCTGCCGGCGATCTTGCGAGCGTCGTAGTCGAACGGCAGGCGCGTGCGCAGGTCCACGGTACCACCCAGGCCGCCTTCGATCATGTCGGCGGACGGATTCTTGTAGACGTTGACGCCGGCCAGCAGTTCGGCCGACACGTCCTCGAAGCTCAAGCCACGGCCGTCGTTGGCAGTGAAGATGTCGCGGCCATTGAGCTCGGTGCGCACCTGGGTCAGGCCACGAATCGCGATCGAGCTGCCTTCGCCATAGTTGCGGGTGATCTGGATACCGGAGATGCGCTGCAGCGCCTCGGCAACGTTGTTGTCGGGCAACTTGCCGATATCTTCGGCAACGATGGAATCGACGATCTGCTCGGCGTTCTGCTTGACCAACTGCGCCTTGGTGACGCTGCTGCGTGTGCCGGTCACCTGCACGGTGTCGAGCTGTCGGGTGGTGGCGTCCTGCGCCGCCGCTGCAGGGGGCGTCGCATCCTGCGCATAGGCCTGAGCACTCAACAACGCGGCCACACTGATGGCCATCACGGAGCGGCGAAAATCACGGATCGAACGCTGACCCACAGTCCGGCCTGCCGGAACGTGGCAATGTTGCACTGACATGTTGCTCCCTCCCAGGACGCATGCACTTCAAGTTTTCGCGGGCCGGTGCGCTGACGCCCTGCCCGACACTGCTGGCGGCCTGCATCCGACCGCGACAAGGGTCGGGACTGGTTGGATGCGCGGTAAGCCCGAACGGCTCACCGTTGTGCTGCGGCCGGAGCATAGGGCGCGGTCTTGATACCGGACCAATGAAATATTCCTGGAATGCTATGCGTTAAACCTATAGCAACACCAAAAAACCCGGCAGCTCTGGCAGTGCGCGTCCGGACTGCCGTTAGAGGCAAAGCAGGCTCAACTCTGCGACGTGACGTACGCCGGAGCGATGCACGCATGCACTTAGGGAAGGTCTGAACAATGAGGCCTGAGAGTGCGGGATGTCGCATCGTTCCGGAGAGTCGCGTTTGGATCTTCGGATTTTTCGCAATTTCTGGA
>NZ_JACIFI010000021.1 GCF_014197275.1 Xanthomonas sp. 3075
ATGACCCCGGCTGCTTATGCCCAACATCTGGCCAACACCGATATCATTACCCCCGGACTCTAAACCAAGCCGCTACTCAGGGCGGGGGGATGTCGTCAGGCTGAATGTCGCCATGAGCAATCTGCTGTGCTTCCAAATACGCGGAAAGAGCTGCAAGCGCCTGACGAAGCTTGGTTAGCGCAGCAGCATTTCCGTGGTTGCGTTCCAAGAACTCGGCAAGCGTGGTGCCCTGAGCCCACTCCATTTTGACGATGGGGTAGAGGTTTCCATCGATCAGGATCCCGTTAGGGATGAAATCGAACGGCAGGAAGTAGGGACTCGCAAGTTGCTTGAGTCGGAGTGCAATGGCCTGATAGCGCCGTTCTAGATCGTTGGATTTTTTGTGAAAACAACGCAGCGCAAAACGCTTGCCGCCCGTATCAACCGTATAGGTCAGTGCAAAGCCGCCACACAAAGCCAATGGCAACCCCAGTCCGGTGGTCCGCAACTGCCCGGCTCTAAGCTGTGGATCTTGAATCGCACGCGCAGGCGCTTGTAGTGCTTCGTTGTATTTCTCAAGCGATGGATAGTTCATAGATGTCCGGCGCCAGTCAACGCGGCGATGATGAGGGTGGTGTCATCCCGCCTCATGCTCCCTTTGGTTCGCTCTTCTTCGACAAGGCTGACAAGCTCTTCCAACTCTCTGACAGCATGAAGTCGTTCAAGGGCAGTGGGATCACTGCGCTCCTGGTGTTCAAGCAGCCACGCGGCTAGCGCGTCTGTCATGCACAAGAGAAGCCGATATCCATGGGTCTCATAGGGCCAAACCACCTCAGTCCAGACCCCGCTGCCATCTTCAAATAAGGGGGCATTGAGATCAGGCTTAGTGCTGATCAATGTTGGATGAAGGGAGAACTGCTCCGAGCTTTCATAGGGCGCGCACGCGAGCATCTGCTCACCATCGGTGAGTGCGGCAAACGAATCGCCAATCGCCGTGACTCTGATCTGTAACTGTTCGGCCTCGTCTTGTGCAACAAGCAGGGTGCCGAAGCTGCCGCGCTCATAGGCAGCAGCCTTCGACCAAGACAGATTTGGCGCGTCATGGAGCGCTTCGTATTGCCGCGTGGATGTGGCTATCGCATCAGACAGATTGGCAGGGTGCTCCAAGAACTGGTCCACAAGAAGCGCGGCCCAGTTCTTGGCGTCGAACGATTCGGATGCACCGTCAGACAGCACGATGCGTCCGGACGCCGCTGCCAAACGATAGGCGTCTTCATTGGCTTCCGGCGCGTCCAAATGTTTGGCAACAGAGCCGTCGAACAAGATCTGGATGGGCATGGTCAGCGCAGCTGGGCTGCTCGCGTTCCAATGTCGAAGAAGTCCACGATCTCCGCAGTCTCTGCGTTGAACATGAAGCCGCGTGACTCCATGGTCGCCTTGATTCCCTTTTCCTGAGCAGCTTGTTGCAAGTGCGGGGGCAGGGGGCTCGACATCCGGAAAAGGAGTTTGGCGTAGTTGTCAGACAGACCAGCGTCCGAGATCGGGAAGGTCACTGGATCGCCACCGCTAGCGCTTACGTGCAGGTTGAACAGCAAAACATTGCCGTCATTCGTGGCAATTTGTTGGAGTTGCTGGGCAAGGCCCTCCGGATCACCGTCTGTGGATTCGCCGTCAGTGACATGGAGAACGGTGGGCGGATAGCTGTCTGGATGCGCATCGCACCAGGCCACAAGTTCAGCGGCTGCGCTGGTGATGGCATTACACATCGGGGTGCCGCCAGAGGCGCGTGCTTCAAACCAGACCGGGAACTTGATGGACTGGCTGACCAAGCCACCTGCGCCATCGTCGACCCGCTTGACTCGGTCTTCAACGCGCAAAGGACTGGCTTCGATTTGAGAGATTGGGTGGAGCACGGTGTGCGAGAGGGCGCCCGCCAGACCATTCTGCGCGTCCGAGTTTGAGTAGCCAAGCACACCGACTTCGAAATAGTTGCGCGTTCCCTCCGATTTGGTGCAACGCGTGATCAGCGTTGCAAGTGTGCGGTTGAGCACGTCAGAGACGAATTGAGCTTTGGACTTACCATTCGTCATCACTTCCTGCATGGAGCCGGATTGATCGACCAAAAACAGAAAAGCGGTTGGGCTAGTGCGGCTAATCTCTGCGGTATAGCTCATTAGAACTCCTAAAAGGCGAGCTAGAAGACTTCTAGCTCTTGCGAGATATCATAGCGCCAGGCCCTCAGAGCGTTCAGGCTTGACTTGTGACCGTTAGCCCACATTTTTCTCACGTCGATGTATTCCATTCTCTGGTTCGTGGCCAGATCGGCTGAGAAAACTGCCTGGAAGTCGGTCCGCCTCTGTTTTTGGGTAGGGCAAAGGCCGGATAGCTAAGTGTCCCGAAAGACAAAGGCCTGGGCTGTGCTTGAGCTCGGTTATGTGCTTCCGCCAGGCGAGTGACGGAAGGGCGCTGGGGCGACAGATCATGTTCTGATAGCCAACGGTCAAGATGCTTCTATCGCTCCCGCACGGTCTTGTTACTTAAATGACGCGAAGTCGTGGTCAATCGCTTATGGCGCACCAAATGGCGTTATCGGCGGCGAAGAGGAAATCTAAAGCTGGAAAGCAGCTGTGTGCCCTTCCTCTAGAATGGCCTTGTATGCCTTGGTAGAGTGTAATAACTTTCTTCCCTCAGCCATCTTGTGGAGGTGCGGAGTAAGCCGTGCCTCACTCTGAAGTGCGAATGGATGGGCCTTTAGGCTCCTACTACCTCTACTCTGCGGATGACGAATAAAAGAGGACTTTTTTTTCATGTCGTCAAAAAGTATCGCTACGTCTGGTCAGGGGCTATTGCCGCTGGATCTCCCCGGCCTCTCCGCGCAGGCCGAGAACGAGGTGAGCGTGCGCCCTAAGCTGCCAGTTGATGCCACTCGGCTCTTAGAAGCGCTGAAATATCAAGTGCACGTAGCGATAGACTATTGTCATACATTGCAACCCGATGATGTTCTATGGATTGAAGTGTTTGGTGACGTAACGGTCGAGGGGCGAGAACAAGTCGAGGTCAAGGACTACAGCGGTGATCTTACTGACAATCACGAGAACCTCTGGAAGACGCTCAAAAACTGGTTGAACGAAGACTTTCCACACCAGGACTATGCTTCTTTGGTGCTGCTTACAACCCAGGAGTTCGGCGCGCGCGCGTCGATCCAGAACTGGGAGGGCCTAGACTTGGATCAGCGTCTAGAAGCCTTGGAGAAGATCCATAAAGATGCTGAAAAAAGGTATGCGGACCGTTCTACATCCCGAGACGGCGATAGTGCAGTTATGTCCGAGTCCAAAGCCAAAGCAAGAAAGGGCAAGCAAGAGCACATACCAGAGGTCTTGAAATTCCAGCGGCTCGTTATGGCCCCAGGCATGAGGGAAGCATTAAAGCAAGTATTGGCCAAGGTGAAGTTGATTACCGACCAGCCTGACCTCCTTGGGTTGATTGATCAATATAAGAGGAGGTATCTGAGGGCTGTGCTATCGCACCGACAAGACGAGTTCCTTGATGATCTTTTCGGGTTCATGACCAATGCAATGAAGATGACTGAGGGATGGAGCTTCACCAGCGCGCAGTTCAGTTCGAAGATCGCGGAGCTCACCAAACGATACATGGTTGGCACCGTTAAGTTTCCGCGTATTGATGCCGGCAAGGTAGGATTAGAAGCACAGGAAGCCAGTATGCGCGAACGGCTATATGTGAGGAAGTTGGAAGAGATCGGAGCTGATAAGCGCACAATCGGACAGGCCACGGTTGATCGTCTCTCCGCAGATAAATATATTGCGGAGCTATACAAGGATTGCGCGACGTCGCGTGAAGATGTTGAAGAATACAGCAGCAGTCACCTCCAATTGCATTGCTCTTCTCGCCTCTCCTGGATTGACCGCAGTCCTCCTTTGCCTAGCCACTCTGAGCGTCAGAGAAATTCCCGCGCGTTTTACCACGAGACCTGCGCTAGGCCCGTAGTCGTATTTGGGAGCTATGATTTCACGCCAGTTGCCTTTCGCAATGGTGTCTATCATATGTTGGCCGATCAAGACTCCGGGGATTCTCTTAATGATTTCCAGTGGAAGCTTTGGGAATGACACCTAGGCCAGTTGAACATCTCTATACACTTCAACGGTCACCGTTTGCGTTGGCGCCGGTCATTCATGAATTTTACGACGGTGCTGCTCCTCGCGAGCGGGGCTTGCTGCTCAGCTATTTGGTTCTGCCAATGGTTTTGTATCCGACGACGCAAAAATATCTTGTTGCTGCAAATAGCAGAAGTAGTCTTCGCACTCTTTGTAATGATCAGTCCAGGCTTGTCGGTCTTGTTCATAACACTGCCCGGTTCAAGGCGCTGACCCATGCTTCGCTGCTCGTTCTAAAAGCTGAGCGGAGCATCGAGATAACTGAAAGTTTGGCAGTGAAGTCCGTTCGTGAAGTTCGCGGAGTCAATGCGGTCGAAGAGCACCTGGCTGCGGCTAGGCGACTTTCCTTAATTTTTTCGGAAGCGGATGTCGTCTCCATTTACAGGATGTTGGGGTTCAAGTCACTATGAAATGCTTTATTCGCTACATCGGCGTTGTTGACACGGACGGCGATCTTCATCAAGTAAAATTCGAGCCAGGCCTTAACGTCATTACGGGAAAGTCCTCTACCGGTAAGAGTGCAATTCTCGAAATATTTGATTATTGCCTTGGCAGTAGTGAGGACACGATTCCGGTTGGAATCATCACGGAACGCGCAGAGAAATTTTTCGTGGTGTGGCAGTTCCCGGGATATTTTTTGGTGGCTGCACGAAGGAAAAGGTCGGATCATGGCTTCTTGCTTGAACAGCAAGGCACTGATCCAGATGCACTGATGGAGTTAATTGAACAGCCTGCAGCGTTCTTTGCTTCAAAGCACTTCATGCCATTGGCTGAGTTCAAGAAGAGCCTTGGTCGCTATTTCTCAATCACATTGGCGAACATTGACGAAGATCCCTATTTCAAGCTTGCCGGCAGAAACAAGGCTGCTACCCCCTCCGTGCGAACCTTCTCTTCGTTCATGCTGCAACATCAAAACCTCATTGCCAACAAGCATGCGATATTTTATAGGTTCGATGAGAGGGAAAAGCGCGACCAAGCAATCAATCACTTCAAGATATTTATGGGTCTTGTGGATGAGGCTTACTTTGATCTTTTCAAAGAACACGAAGTTGCAAAGTATGAGTTAAAAAAAATCCAGGCTCAGATACCTAAGCAAGCCCAACGCAGGGAAGCTGCAATTGGCAGATACAGAGATCTCTTGGCTCAGTTTAAAGCATTGGCCGGAGTGGATCTAATTGAGGCTACCGCAGAGCAGATCTATTCGCGCCCCTCTCTTCTACTGAGCCAGATCTATGGGCGACAGGTCAGAATTGATGTGCTATCCAATGAGATTGAGGTCAGAAGAGAAGCACTGAGTCGCAAACGGACCGAGGCGCTCCTTGAAAAACGCGAGTTGCAAGGCCAGCTGAGGCTTGTGTCAGAAGCTGTTGGTTCCGCTACGCAGTTTAGCGTGGACATGAAGACAGACAGATCACCTGATTCGACTGAGCTATTTGAAGCCATTTGCCCAATCTGCGAGTCTCATACGTTGGCACCGGCGACTGAGGCAAATAAGCTCGTAGATGCGATTAACTGGCTGAATGGTGAGCTCAGACTGTCGACCTATGCGCGTGAAAGCTTTGCAGCAGAAGGGCGAAAAGTTCAGGAGAAGATCAGTGATATAGATGATCGGCTGCGCTCAATCGCTGCCGAAATGAAGCCAATTGACGAAGAAGCTAAAAGGCTCGATTCGTCGAGATCAATTGACGAGCAGGCCACTAAATCTAAATTGTTGCTTGAGATTGCAATTGAGGATCAGTTGGATAAGCCGGAGTCCGAGCTTTCCGCGCAGGCTAAGCGCTGGGAAGAGGAGGTCACCCGCGTGGCTCACTTGTTGGCACAATATCGGGCTGATAATAGTCTCGCTTTACTGAGTGAGAGTATCGATGCAAAATTGCGCGAGTTCGGCGATCTCTTTAGTTTTGAAGACACTTACAAGCCTTCGAAGCTGCGCTTCGATATTGAGACCTTTGAGCTTTGGTATCAGCAAGATGAAAAAAGCCGTGTCTATCTCCGTTCTATGGGAAGTGGAGCGAACTGGCTCTACTCACACTTGGCTCTTTTCTTGGCGCTGCATTACCACTTTGCGGCTGAGGCAAAGTGCAAGATCCCACCCATCCTATTTCTAGATCAGCCTACTCAGGTCTACTTCCCGACCGCCCTGGATGATGCCGAGCATTTCGACCCCGAAGATCTGGCTAAGCAGTCCAGGCGCGAGACTCGGGTTGACGAAGACATGAACGCGGTGAACAACATGTTTACCCAGCTCGCCAGGTTCTGTGATCAGACTGCAAGGGACACGGGGGTGATGCCGCAAATTATCGTATCTGACCACGCAGACAAGTTGACCTTGGGAGACGGCTACGACTTCAAGAGCTTTGTTCGCGCTACTTGGCGAACAAGGGGCTTCATTGCCGAAGGCACGGCACCAAAGTGACATCAGTAGTTCAGGGCAGTAGCCCTGACTCTAAATCGGGCGGACCTTATTGGTTGCCGCCCGCCCGCTAGGCTAGCCCCCCAATTTCTGCTAACCATCAACAGTCACGTTGCCTGTTTTGCAGCGGTGGGCGTATTCTTTAGGGACATACACTAGGACACGGCTCGGTTGGTGTTTTGCAGTCAGATCAATGAGTTAGGGTGGAGAACGTTTAGTCCCACTCTCTCCGCCACTCCTGCGTAAGTTGTTGATTTCAAACAACAAAAAACAGGGCTGACAGATGCGGGTGAGGCACAATTCGGGGCACATTCCGAATGAAGCTACCTCACTACCTGACCAAGACGGCCTCAGGCCGCTATGTATACCGTCAGCGCGTTCCGACTGACCTGCGGAAGCTGATCGGGCGCGAGTTCATCAAACGAAGCTTGGGACACAACCTCTTGGATGCCCGGCAAGCCGCTTTGTGGCTTGCCTCGCGATATGCTGCGGCTTTCAAAGCAATGCGTGGGCAAGGTGTGGCGAAGATCACCGTCGATGAAGTGCTGAAAAATCTTGCCGCGCAAGGTTCTCGGGCCTATGAGATTGATTTGCCGAATGGCTATCGATTAAAGGCCAACGATGAGGCAGATCACGCAAGAGCAATGGAAGCAATAGCGGCCATTGGTCAATTGCATCAGCCAAAATCAGCTGATCCAGCTGCTATGACAGTGGCTGAAACGATTACCTTAGGGGATGCTAAAACAAAGTGGCTGGCAAGTTTGGAGGCCGTCACAATTCCTAAAACCTTAGCCATAAAAAAAACAGCGATCGAAGATTTGACCTTCTATCTTGGATTGCATCGTGATGTGCATACGATTGGAAGACCTGATTTGGCAAGGTTCTATCAACATTTGAGAGATAAGGGTAATTCGACGCCCGCTATTTATAATAAGCAATCGTATCTGGGGAAAACTGGTTTTTTTGCCTGGGCGATGGCTTCGGGATATTATCCGAAGGGTGATAATCCAGCTACTGACCATATTAAATATGGGGCAAGGGAAAAGCGTCAGCGCAAAAAACTCGGCTTTAAGAGTTTTACTGCTGAACAATTGCTGGCAATTTATTCGTCAATCAATTTTGAAAAAATGTCACCCGGTGCCCGCTGGGCAAGCGTCTTGGGACTCTACACTGGCGCAAGAGCCTCGGAAGTTGGTCAATTGTTGCTGACTGATGTTGCCAAAATTGATGGAGTTCTAGCCATCAAAATTGGCGATGAAGGAGATGGGCAGAGGGTTAAAAATGAGTCGAGTAATCGGATCGTGCCAATCCATCCCGATCTAATTAAGCTGGGTCTATTGGATTTTGTCGAGGTGCAGCAGAAAAGAGGGGAGACCCGTCTTTTCAGTCAAGCAGACCCCAAGGCAAAAAATGGTGCAGGAAACTGGATCTCCAAAGCCTTCACCCGCCATTTGGTCACAGTCGGCTCCGATTGGCCGGAAGCTAAGCGAGGGTTTCACTCACTCAGGAAGACCGTTATCCAAGAGCTACAAGGGGCGGGGGTTGCTTCCGAGTTGAGAGCGCAATTGGTGGGTCATGAGCTTGATGACGAACACCATTCGACTTATAGCCGTGAATTTACATTGGCAGAAAAATTAAATGGAACCGGGAAATTCCCGGGATTGTCAGTGCTGAATTATGGTTTGGATTTGGAGGCTTTGCGTTCATTGCTGACAGCAGCTGTAAGCAAGCGAACCGCAAAAGTGCCTGGGCGCAAATCAAGTTCAGCGGCGCGCTTGCGCAATAAAGCTGCGACCTCCTTGTCAAGATAAAGATCGAGGCGATCCATTTCTTTTCTTCGATTTATTAGCGATCCGGACATCCGGATAATATAGATAGAAAATTATTTAGCGCAATATCTATTGGCTTCCGGATAATTTGAGGGATAATATATCTAAGTCAGATCGGCAATACCCTTGAACATTTTTTCAGCAGCAGCTTTGGGCTTCAAAACATTGTCGGACGGTTTCAAACCGTCCGACAATGTGGGGAGTGACCAAAATGGCGTTAGCCGTTTTGGGCGCTCCCGTGTCCGAAGCGAGAGCGAAGGACACACGACCCGAAGCGAAAAGCGTAGGGTCGGTGAGGATGGCGGGAGCCAGCCGAACAGTGAGAAAGGCGAGAGCCTTTCGAATAGTGCGCACGATATCCAATTGTCACCGGTAGGTGGCGATTGGATGAGTAAGCATGCTTCTGCGCTTCGGGAGCGTGCAACGCGTGCCCGCCTGGCATCGCAAAGCGATGGCAAGGCGTGGACGCTGCACGCGGACCGCCAGACGCGCAACATCCTCGACGACTGTCCAAAGCGAGACATCAGCAATGAGACAGCAGAGAAGTATCGCCGTGCCTATGACAACCTGCGCGCATCAGGCAAAACCGCCTTGGAAGCCGCCTCTACCCGTGCCCACTGGGATTTCCTACGGACCGCGACACGATATTGCTTAGAGCAAGACACCCGCGCTTGGCGTGCTGCTTCTGAGGTGGCCAGAAAGGCAGGGCAACTAGAAAAAGCCCAATACTGCACCGAGCAAGCTTTTAATATGGCAGCGGTTTTAGATGAGCAATTTATGCAGCCTCATAGGAAGACCTGGGCTCACAAGGCTGCAAAATTGAAAGAACAAGGCATTCGTCCAGTGTCCAAATCCAAGCGATCAACCCGCGCACCGTCACCAAATTTGGCGACGGTCGCACTCATTGCTGGAAACAAGAAAGGGACAAAATTGGTAGAACGCCACGCGGAACGCTTGGCAGTTTTGTCCCTGTTTGGGGTGAGGCCAGCAGAACTAAAAAAGGGCATAAAATTAAAAGTAACCGAAGGCGGAAAATATTTAACCGCTGAGGTTTTAGGGGCCAAGTGCAGTGATGCGCATAATAGAGGGCAAGAGGTCCGGGTCATTCGTGTGCCAGTCAAAGGAAGCGCAGCCCAAGCATTGGCAGAGGAAGTGGCCAAGCACGGGAAGGCCTGGAAAATGCAGACTTCCGATGCCGATTACAGAAGCCTGAACCGAGGACTGGCCTCATCAGGATTGTCTTGCTATTCCTTCCGTCACCAGGTCGGAAGTGAACTAAAAGAAGCCGTTTCAACCGGTGCGATGACAGCCGCAGAGGCAGCAAAAACTATGGGCCACCGATCAACTGAAAGCTTGTCGTATTACGGTAGCCGTAGCAAATCGGGTGGCGGGAGAACAATGCAGGCCAACGCGACCAATGAGGTTCGTGTGGAGCCTGTGTCATTTGCAGCGCGTGCCGAAGCACGCGCAAAAACAGGGAATGGACGCATTCGCGTCACCCCAACGCCGCAAGCACGGCCCAGGGCCGTGCCGAAGGCGGCCCGAGCCAGATCGGCTGCCCCTCGTCCCAAGCCTCCGCGAATAATGTAAGCTTCGCGAGGGCACGAACCAGGGCACATTTTCGGGTTGTGTTTCACTTGCAAATCAGAGAGATGGATTGGTTTCTACTTTCTCCCACTCTCTCCGCCAGGTCTCGCAAACCCCCTGATTTATCAGGGGGTTTTGCTTTTCTGGGAGAGCATCAGGCAGGACACGAATCGGGACACAACCCGATGCGAATTCCCCAGCATCTCATCCGCTCTCCCGCTGGGCGTTGGTCCTTCCGCCAGCGATGACCCAACCCCTAAAAACAGTCGCATCGTAACGTAGAAACTTGCCCGATATGGGCCCCTGTCATTCGATATCGATTACACCACCGCGACCTTGACCTTGAACACCTCAACAGCCCGCATGAGTTGGGTGGAGTGCTCTTCCAGCGAGTGTGCGGCGGTGCTCGCAGCTTCGACCAGGCTGACGTTTTGCTGGGTGGTTTCGTCCATTTGGGCGATGGTCTGGTTGACCTGTTCGATGCCGCTGGCCTGTTCCTGCGAGGCGGCCGAGATGTGGCCCATGATGTCGGTGACGTGCTGGACGCTGGTGACGACCTCGCCCATGGTGGTGCCGGCCTTGTGTACCAGCGCAGAGCCGTCGGCCACGCGTTGCACGGAGTCGTCGATCAGGCGTTTGATTTCTTTCGCGGCATCCGATGAGCGGTGCGAGAGCGTGCGCACTTCCGAGGCCACGACAGCGAAGCCGCGTCCTTGTTCGCCTGCGCGCGCGGCTTCCACAGCAGCGTTGAGGGCGAGGATGTTGGTCTGGAAGGCGATGCCGTCGATGACCGAAATGATGTCGGCAATGCGCCTGGACGCCGCTTCGATACCAGACATTTTTTCCACGACCTGGCCGACCACATCGCGACCTTCCGAGGCGATCGAAGCTGCGCCGAGTGCGAGTTGATTGGCGCGACCTGCATGCTCGGCGTTCTGTTTGACGGTGGACGTCAGGGCTTTCATCGACACTGCAGTGCGCTCCAGGCTGGCTGCCTGCAGTTCGCTGCGTCGCGCCAGTTCCTGGTTGCCTGTGGCGATATCTTCGGCGGCAAAGTCGATGCTGTTGGACGTGGTCTGGATATGCGTGACGATATCGGTGAGGCGGTGCACGGTGCTGTTGGCGTCGTCGCGCATGGAGGCAAAGACGCCGTGGAAGTTGCCGGACATGCGCACGGTCAAATCGCCATCGGCGACCGAGTGCAGCAAGTCGGAAAACTTGCTCAGGTTGCTGTCGGAGGTGCCCATCATGGTGTTGAGGTTTTCGACCATCAGGCGGAAGTCGTGCTCGAACTTTTCCGGCTGGCCGCGCAGCGCGAAGTTGCCGGCGCATGCCGCCTGGGTGAGTTGCTGGATCTGCACGTTGATGGCGCGCAGGTTCTGCTTGACCTGCTGCATGGTAGCGGTGATGGCGGCTTTTTCGCCGGGATACTGCTCGATTTCCGGTGCCAGATCGCCGATGGCATAGCTGCCCATGACCTCGGTGATGCGCAGCTGAGTCTGCACGTGCGCATGCACCAACGCATTGGTGTCCTGCACCATATGCGCATATTCGCCGGGAAACTGCTGCGCGTCGGTGCGGTAGCTGATCTCACCTGCGTCGTGACGGGCGGCCATGTGGCGTTGCGCGGAGATCACCTCTTGCAGGCGACGCTGCATCTGCTGCATGGCGCGCAGCAGTTGTCCGGATTCGTCCTTGCCGGTCGTGATGTCCTGGCTGCGCAAATCGCCGTCGTTGATGCGCTCTGCCAGGCGCAGCGATTGACGCAGCGGCAGCACCACGCTGCGTGTCAGCAACCATGCAATCGTCGCGCCCAGCAACAAAGCGATTACCGTGGAGATCACCATGAGCATCGCAAAGCCGCGTGCGCTGGCCATGGCATCCTTGGCCGCTTCGCCGTTCTTGGCTTCCTGCAAGTCGATAAAGGCGTTGATGCTGGCCAACCAGGCGATGAAGGCGGGACGTGCCTCCTGCAGCAGGCGTTGCTCTGCGTGCGGTTTGTCTGATGCATCGCGGAACGCGCGCACTTGCGCGATCAAGGGAATGGTGCGTTGCTCGATGGCCTTGATCTGCTGGAGAATGGCGTTCTCCTTCGTATCCGAAGACGCCGCGATCATGTCGTCCAGCGGCTGTGCAGAACGTGCGTAGTCCGCCGCCAGTTTGTCGATCGATTGCTCGGCGGCGCGGCGGTCTGCCGGGTTGTCCATCAGCACCACGTCGCGCAAGGCGATCGCGCGGTCGTGGACGCTGCCGCGGAAGTTGATGGCATAGCGTTGCTTGACGCTGTTGACCTGGTTGATGGCAGTGAGTTGCTGGTCGATGCTCTGTACGCGCTGAATACCGACGACGGTCAGCATCACCATCAGCACGATGATCGCGAGGAAGCCAAGCGCCAGGCGCTGACCGATGCGCAGATTCGAAAAGAAGGACATAGGGGTTCTATCGGTGATCCGACTAGCGGGAGAGCGGGGAATTCCCGGCGACAGCAGGGAGGCGAAGGCACTCGGGACACCAATGCGTCAGCAGCGCTAGCGCTGCTACGGACGTGTCTCGACGCGTTGGTTAGCGACCGCAACCGCAGGAAATGAAACGGTTGGGTTCGTTTGATTCAGGTGCGGTTGCTCTGGGTCCGCTGGTTGCACGCATCGCGCCACGATCAGGCGCGCCGCTGTATGTGTGTGTCTGCAACCCGCTATTGGTGCGGATCTTCGACCGCCGTGTAATCGGGCGTGCGCCGACGCGCGCGGTGCAATGCCGTCAGCCCGCCAGGCGAGGCGGCGTTTGCAGATGAGTCAACGCGTCTGCGGGCAGCCGTGGAATCAGCAGGGCAGGGGCGCCCCAGCGTGGCAATGCCCTCTGCCGCAGGGCATTGCCGTCATCGCGTTTTGCTATCCGCAGCGAGGGCACTGGCGATTGTGCAGTGGTCGGTTTCGGTCGTCGCCCGACAGATTTGGTGCCTCGATCGACGGCGTCATCAGCGTTGCGGAGGAATTCTGTACGCTCGGCCGACTGGTGGATTTCAACCCGCCCTGCAGCAGCCGAATGCCGAGCCGGCCATGTGGGTTCATCAGTCGCGGCCCGATTTTCGGGACGCCCTGGCCTTGTTCGACCATCGACCGCATGGCGGCGGCGTAGGCGGCAAATGCGCTCCCCAGGGTGTCGTTGCAGGCGATCTCGTTTGCCAGGACATACCCGCCGGTAACCGCCAACGTGGTGCCGATACCGGCCAGCGGTGTCGCGCACCAGGCTGCATCGCCGGTCAGTGCCACACGCCCCTTGTGCCAGCGTTGCACGCGCACTTGCCGCAAGGCAGCGAAGTAAAAATCATCGGTACTGTTCATGCCATCCAGCACACGTGCCGCCTGCCAGCCGGCATCGGCGCAGCGCGCGTGCAGATAGGGTTTTTGTTGTTCGACGCTCCACTCCTGCTCGCCTTCGGGCTGTTTTTACAGACAGCGGATGGCGCGTGCGGTGCCGTGCCGATCCGGCCGTAACGAAATGCTGCGGCCGCCAGTGGCGTGATGCCAGCGCCACAGACGGTCGTCGTCGGGGGGGCGTGCAATGGTGAAGTGGGCGATGGTCAGATCCATCCACCGCGGGTCGTTTTCGCCGGGCAGGTGGCGTTGCAACATCGGGCCTTTCCAGGACAGCAGCATGATCGGGCCGATCAATGTCAACGAGACGCCATGCGGCGGCAGCTGTGCATCGACCAGCCGATTGAAGACCCGTGTCGCGTGATTGGCCAGGTAACCCGGTGCCACCGCGGCCAGGGGGATGAGTTCATGTCGATCCTGGATGTGCGCAACCGTGCAATACCTTGCGGCCATTGCGCGATTTTATCGGCGCCGCACGCGCACCGGGCGTCCTTGATCGTCCTGGTGCTGCGGTCAGGGCGGCAAGGCGTGGTCGTTGCCTTCCTGCAGGCTGCTGGCGCGGCGACGCTGCTGGCCTGGACGCGTGTCGGCCGGGCTTGATGCCCATCGTCACAGCGGTCCTGTACCGTAAGATGGTGGGCCGGCGCGAGACTGCGCGCGCCTGCTGGATACCGTCTCCCCGGATGGGACGCGGCTGACGGCTAGCCGCTTTCGCAGGCGCTGGGCACGGGTGGTAACTGATCTCTTTCAATGGTTCGAAAAGATGCACGACTGGTTGATGGGTAATCTGGCCGCAATCTGCGCTGCATGCGCGCATGGCGATACGCGCCGGGAGTGCGGCAGGTTCGTTGCGCGGCAGCACGCCGCATGAGCACGGCGTTCCCGCATGGCGACAGCGCCATGGCGCAGGAGGTGCGTGCGTACGACTGGACATCCACGCCGTTGGGGCCTTGTGCGCAATGGCCATCGGCGCTGCGCAATGCGGTCAATCTGCTGCTCAGTTCGCCGGAAAGCATGTATGTGGTGTGGGGCGAGCAACTGATCTTCTTCTACAACGATGCTTACGCCCCGATCCTGGGGCCGCGGCAAGCGCAGGCCTTGGGCGCGCCGTTGCGCGAGCTGTGGGCCGATGCCTGGGAGGCGGTGCGTGCGCCGGTCGAGGACGCGTTTGCCGGGCGCGCGTCGCGCTTCGAGGAAGTGCCGATCGGCATGAACCGCTACGGTGCGCCGGAAGATACCTGGTGGACCTTCTCGTTCTCGCCGATCTACCTGGACGATGGCCGCGTGGGTGGCGCGTTCTGCGTTACCAACGAAGTGACCGATCGCAAGCTGGCGCAGAACCGCCTGGCCGATGAACATGAGCGGCTGATCCGGTTGTTCGAGCAGGCGCCGATGTTCATGGCCTTCCTGAGCGGGCCACAGCACCGGATCGAGTTCGCCAACCCGTGCTATTCGCGCCTGATCGGCCACCGTGACGTGATCGGACGTCCGCTGGCCGAAGCGCAGCCCGACGCGGTCGAACAAGGGCATTTGCAGCGCCTGGACGAGGTGTATCGCTCCGGGCGCGCGTATTCGGCCAATGCGCTGCCCTACAACGTGCAGTCGGTGCCGGGCGGGCCGATAGAGCGGCGTCTGCTGGATCTGGTCTATCAGCCGATTGCCGGCGCCGATGGCGCCGTCTCCGGCATCTTCGTGCAGGGCCTGGACATCACCGATCGCATCAGCCTGGAGCGCGCCGTGCGCGAGGCCGAGGTGCGCAACCGGCAGATCCTCGACAGCGTGATGGACTACGCGATCATCGCCACGGATCTGCAGGGTCTGGTCACCACATGGAACGAGGGAGCACAGCGCACTCTGGGCTGGAGCGAGGCCGAAATGCTCGGCAAATCGCTGGAGCGCACCTTTACCCCGGAAGACGTTGCACGCCGGCAGATCTTGATCGAGGCGGCTGCCGCGCTGGAAAGCGGCAGCGGCATGGACGAACGCTGGCATCTGCGCAAGTCCGGCGAGCGTTTCTGGGCCAACGGTTCGTTGATGGTGCTGCGCGACGAAACCGGCGCGGCGATCGGCTTCGTCAAGGTGCTGCGCGACCGAACCGCCGAGCGGCTGGCCAGCGAGGCGCTGCGCAAGAGCGAGCGGCGGCTCGATGCGCTGGTCCGTGCGGCGTCGCAATCGATCTTTTCGGCCAGCGCCGATTGGCGTGAGTTGCGCCAGTTGGTGGGCGATGGCGCACTGCGCGATGCGCTGCCGGCCACGCCTTACTGGCAGCAGGACAGGGTGCACCCGGACGATCGCGCGCGTCTGGCGCAGGCGATTGCCACCGCGATTGCCGACAAGACCGGCGTGGATATCGAATACCGCGTGCGCGGGCCCGCGCAGAGCGTCGGCTGGACCTTGATGCGCGCGATTCCGTTGCTCGATGAGCGCGAGCAGATCGTGGAGTGGTTCGGGACTGCGGCCGACATCACCGATAAGCGCATGGCCGAAGAACAGCTGCGCCAGCTCACCGAAACCCTGGAAGAGCGCGTGCGCGAACGCAGCGCCGCGCTGTTGCTGGCCGAAGAAAAGCTGCGCCAGAGCCAGAAGATGGAAGCGGTCGGGCAACTGACCGGTGGCCTGGCGCACGATTTCAATAATCTGCTGACCGCGATCAGTGTCGGATTGGAACTGCTGCAGACGCGCATCGAACAAGGCAAGTACGACCGCCTGGAGCGCTACGTGGACATGGCGCAATCCAGCGCGGCGCGTGCCACGGCACTGACCCAGCGCCTGCTGGCGTTCTCGCGTCGGCAGACATTGGCGCCGACCGCGCTGGACGTGGAATCGCTGGTGCGCGGCATGCACGACATCATCGCGCGCACGCTGGGTCCGTCGATCGTCTTGCAGCAGCGTTCGGCGGACGACTTGTGGAAGGTGCTGGTGGATGCGCCGCAGCTGGAAAACGCACTGCTCAACCTGTGCATCAACGCGCGCGATGCCATGCCGGATGGTGGCGAGCTCACCATCGGCATCCACAACCGTGCGCTGGATGACAGCGCTGCCCAGCAACTGGACATGCCGGCTGGCGACTACGTGTGCTTGAGCGTGCAGGACACCGGAACCGGCATGACCGCCGAGGTGATGGCCAAGGTGTTCGAGCCGTTCTTCACCACCAAGCCGATCGGGCAGGGCACCGGGCTGGGGTTGTCGATGATCTACGGGTTTACCCGGCAATCCGGTGGACATGTACGGATCGATTCGGAAGTGGGCGTCGGGACCGTCATGGCGCTGTATCTGCCACGTTTCAGCGGTTTGCTCGCGCACGAGGATGTGCTGGCGACGGATGCGCAACCGCAGCGCTCGGTGGCGCGCAGCCGTACCGTGTTGCTGGTGGAAGATGAAACCCCGATTCGCGTGCTGATGTCCGAGGTGCTTACCGAAGCCGGCTACCGCGTTGTCGAGACTGCCGAAGGCAGCGCGGCGGTGGAGCGCTTGCGCTCGCATGAAGACATCGATGTGCTGGTGACCGATGTCGGTCTGACTGGCGGATTGAACGGGCGCCAGGTCGCCGATGCGGGCCGCCAGTATCGCCCCACATTGCCGGTGCTGTTCGTCACCGGCTATGCGGCGACCGCTGCGGTGGGCGCAGGGCAACTGGACACCGGCATGGAAGTGTTGACCAAGCCGTTTCTGGCGGCGGATCTGGAGCAGCGCGTGGCGCAACTACTGGAGCGTCAACCGCAATGATGGCGCTTTGTGGCAGCCGGCAAACCTGGTATCGCAACCGGCAGCCTGCAGAAATTGCTCAGTCGGGTTCGCCTACAGCGCCGTTTCTACGACGCCCAGCAGGTCGCGTAATGAGAATGGCTTGGTCAGCAGGCGCATGCCGGTATCGAGAAAATCCGCGCGTTTGGCAATGGCGCCTGCGTAGCCGGTGATGAACACGATGGGCAACGCGGGGTACAGGCGGCGCGCGTTATCGGCCAGGTCGCGGCCATTCATGCCGGGCAGGCAGATATCCGATAACAGCAGGTCGAAGGGGCGCGCCGATGCCAGTTGTTCCATCGCCTGCTCGGCATCTCCCGAGGTGACCACCTGATACCCCTCGTCACCGAGGATATCGGCCGCCATTTCGCGGATTGCATCATCGTCTTCGACCAATAGAATGCGTGCGTTGCTTGTTACATCGTTCACTGCTGTCCTTGAGCACGCGCGACAACGCGACCTGCTTCAGTCGCAACGCTATCGGTGCCCATGTGATGGATGTGTGGGAGTCACAAAGCCGCCGGAGCGCAGTTGCGTGACCAGCCATACTGGCGCTCGCTATGGCCTGTCCGCTTTGAAAGAGCCCCAACGCCAGGCGCACCAAAGGGTGGTCTTGCGCATTGCGTCAAGCAAAACAAGCTGATCAGTTCAGCCCAGGGCGCCGGAGTATTACGTGCGCGTGATAAATTAACGTCATGGAAAATTCGACGCCTAAGATCGCAAATCGCATCACCACTGGGACCGAGGGGCTCGACACCATTCTGCGCGGTGGCCTGCCGCCGAATCGTCTGTACCTGCTTGAGGGCCAGCCAGGGTCAGGCAAGACCACGTTGGCGCTGCAGTTCCTGCTCGATGGCGTAGCCAACAACGAGAGCTGCCTCTACGTGACCTTGTCGGAAACCATCGACGAGCTCAACGAGGTCGCTGCCTCGCACAACTGGTCGTTGGAGGCGCTGAGCATTTTCGAGCTCGCTTCGGCCGAGGCGTTTCTGGGCGACGGGCGTCAGCAATCCATTCTGCACCCGTGGGAAATGGAGCTCGATGGCACCGTCAAGCTGATCCAGGCCGAGATCGATCGGATCAAGCCGACGCGCGTGGTGTTCGATTCGCTGTCCGAGTTACGGCTGCTGGCGCAGGATGCGCTGCGCTATCGGCGGCAGGTGCTGGCGCTCAAGCAATTCTTTGCGCCGCGCAATATCACCGTGTTTCTGGTCGATGATCTCACCGGCGAGAACGGGCAGCGCGACGCGCATCTGCACAGTCTGTGCCATGGGGTGATTTCGCTTGAGCGCATGACGCTGGACTTCGGTGCAGCGCGTCGGCGCATGCAGGTGCAGAAGCTGCGCGGTGTGAATTTCATCGCCGGTTATCACGATCTGACCATCACCACCGGCAGTATGCGGATCTATCCGCGCCTGATCGCGTCCGACCACCATGTGCCGTTTGTCGGCGACCCGGTGTCCAGCGGCGTGGAGCGCATCGATGCGTTGCTGCACGGAGGGCCGTTGCGTGGCACCAGCACGCTGCTGACCGGGCCGGCCGGCTCCGGAAAGACCAATGTGTCGCTGCAATACGTCAACGCTGCCTGCGAGCGCGGCGAGCATTGCTGCATCCTGGAGTTCGACGAGCGCACCGGTACGTTGCTGACGCGCGCGCAGAGCCTGGGCATGGATCTGCGCAAGCATCTGGACTCGGGCATGCTGGAACTGCATCAGATGGACCCGGCCGAGCTGACTCCCGGCGAGTTTGCCTGGGCAGTGCGGGCCAGCGTCGAGGAGCGCAACTGCCGCATCCTGGTGATCGATAGCCTCAACGGCTATCTGTCGTCGATGCCACAGGAAAAGCAGCTGATGCTGCAGATGCATGAGCTGCTGTCGTACCTCAACCAGAGCGGCGTCACCACGTTCTTGATCAATCCCCAGCATGGTCTGGTGGGCACGATGTCGACCGGCAACCTCAATATCTCCTACATGGCCGACACCGTCATCCTGTTCCGCTTCTTCGAGGCGCAAGGGCGGATTCGCAAGGCCTTGTCGGTGATCAAGAACCGGAGTGGCGCACACGAAGATTCGATCCGCGAATTGCGCATCGGCAGCGGTGGTATCCAGCTGAGCGAGCCGCTGGACAAGTTCCACGGCGTGCTGACCGGTACCCCGCATTTCGTCGGAGACATCGTGCCACTGCTGGATGGCCCACTTGACCACCTGTGAGCCGGACGGTTCCATCGTCCACATCATCGCGCCGTTCGGTCGTGATGCCGACAGCATTGCCGGTATCGTCGGTCAGCGAGGGCTGACGCGCCGGGTCTATGGCTCTCTGTCCGCGTTGGCAGAAGATCTGGTCGATACGTCCGGCATGGTGGTGTTGACCGAGGAGGCGATCAGCGGCGACCTGCATGCGTTGTCGCAGGTTCTGCAGCGGCAGGACGCATGGTCGGATATTCCGTTCGTGCTGCTGCGTGCGCCGCGCGGAACCCATACCGGGCGCCGCGCCGATGTTCCGCCGGAGATGACCAACGTCATCGAACTGGAGCGGCCGCTGAGTTCGGCCTCGTTGCTGAGCGCCATTTCCACTGCATTGCGCTCGCGGCAGAAGCAGTTGGTGATTCGCGACCAGATGATGCAACTTGCCGAGAGCAAGGCCGCGTTGGCGTTGAGCGAAGCCGAATTGCGCCGGGTCACCGATGCGTTGCCGGTGCTGATCGCCTTCATCGACAAGAACCTGGTGTATCGCTTCGCCAACCGCTCGTACGAGGATTGGATCGGCATCCCGCCAGAGGACGTGATCGGGCGGCCGTTGGCGGAGGTGGTCGGCCCCGACGTGGTGACCGAACGCCGTGCCTGGATCGAAGCGGCATTGGCCGGGCAGTCGTTGACGATGGAAGCGAGCTGGCCGCATGCCGATGGACGTCGCCGCGATGCAGAGATCCGCTACATGCCGCGCTTGGATGCCCAAGGTCAGGTGGATGGCTTCCACGTGTTCGCCACCGATATCACCGCACGTGCGCTTGCGATGGAGTCGATCCAGCAGCAGGCCAGCCTGCTTGAGGTCAAGGTGGCCGAGCGCACGGTCGAGTTGCAGCAGCAGATGCAGGCGCGCGAATCCAGCGAAGCGGCGTTGCGTCAGGCGCAGAAGATGGAAGCGGTGGGCCAGCTCACCGGTGGCATTGCGCACGATTTCAACAACATGTTGACCGGCATTTTGTCGGCGCTGGATCTGGCGCGGTTGCGCATCGATCAAGGCCGCACCGAAGGGTTGGGACGCTTTCTGGACGTGGCCTCGGCCTCGGCGTTGCGAGCAGCGGCACTCACCCAGCGCCTGCTGGCGTTTTCGCGCAGGCAATCGCTGGAAGCGCGGCATCTGCATTTGAATGACCTGGTGGTGTCGCTGCAGGAGTTGCTGATGCGCACCCTGGGCGAATCGGTACGCCTGGAGACGGATTTGTGCGCAGAGCTGCCGCAGGCCTATGTCGATGAAAATCAGCTGGAAAGCGCGCTGCTCAACCTGGCCATCAATGCCCGCGATGCGATGCCCGATGGCGGGCAGCTGCGCATCACCACCCGTCATCTGCTGGTGGACGCACAACCGCTCGAACTCGGCCGTGGAGTGACGCTGGCGCCGGGCAATTACGCGGTGGTGTCGGTTGCCGATACCGGGACCGGCATGCCGGTGGACGTGCTGGAGCGGGTGTTCGAGCCGTTCTACACCACCAAGCCGATCGGGCAGGGCACCGGTCTGGGCATGTCGATGATCTATGGCTTCATGCAGCAGTCCAACGGACAGGTCTGGGTGGAGTCGCAGATCGGCGTGGGCACCACGGTCAGCCTGTACCTGCCGGCGGGGGTGAACTCGCACACCACGTTGCCGCAGCCGCAGGCCGGTGCGGTGCTGGCCGGGCAAGGCCAGCAGGTGTTGGTGGTGGAAGACGACGAACAGGTGCGGCTGCTGGTCACCGAACTGCTCAACGAGCTGGGCTATCAGGCCGATGTGGTGGCCGACGCCGATGCGGCGCTGCCGATCCTGGCCTCATCGCGACGGATCGACCTGCTGGTGACCGACGTGGGCTTGCCGGGACTCAACGGGCGCCAGCTGGCGGAAATTGCGCGGCAGTCACGTCGCGATCTGCCGGTGATCTTTATGACCGGCTATGCGGAAACCGCGCGTGATCGCGGCGAATTTCTCGCCGAGGGCATGAGCATGATCGCCAAGCCCTTCACGCTGGGAGAATTCAGCGGCAAGTTGCAGGAAGTGCTGGGCCCGTCGGCCTGAGTTTGGTGCGCGTTCCATCGCGGCCTTGACGCAGGCGCCATTGTGGTGGGCTGGCGTCACGTGTCGTTGAACGCCGACCCAGCCTGCGGCTGCGATCAGGGCGCTGCGCGGCTGGACTGGCGCGCGCTTGCCAGCGATTCGGCCACGGCGATCTTTTCGGCCACCGCCCGTTGCATCGCGGAACCGTTGTCCAGCAAGCCATGCAGGTGGCGCCAGTGTTCGGTGGCAGCGCGGTAGTCCTGCTGCTGGAAGTCGCTGATGCCGAGCAGCCACAGGGCGCGTTGATGGTCCGGCTCGCGTGCGATCACCTGTTGCAGGCGTGCGCGCGATGCGGCGTCGATGGCAAAATCGCTGCGCGTGCCCATGTCTGCCGCGATCCAGCCGACGATGGCAGCGCTGTTGTCGGGGGCGAGCTTGAGCGCTTGCGCATAGGCGTTGCGTGCGTCGGCAGCGCGGTTTTCCTGCTCTTGCGCCTTGGCCTGCTGCATCCAGGAATCCAGCGCCTGCCGTTGTGCCTGCTCGGCCGGATCAATGACCTGTGGCTGCGCGCTGGCTGCAGCAGGCACATCCGGTGTCGCCTGCACTGTCTGTTGGGCTGGCGCAGCGTACACGCGCGTTGTGATCGCGTCGGGCGTGCCGACCAGGTGGTACAGGCCGGCGGTGGCGATCGGCAAACCGAGCACCAGCACAATCGGCAGCGCATAGCGTGTGCCGCGATTGCGCGTTGGCCGGCGCAACAGCGGCACCAGCAACAACAGCAGTGCGATCACCAGCAGCGCCGCACTTATGCAGTAAAAACCCTTCATCACCACTCTTCCTCGGCTTGCGGCGCGACCGGAGTGCCGGCACGCGCACGTTTGCGCACGGTGTGCAGCACCACGCCTGCCCCCGCGCCCAGCATCAACAGCGGGCCGAACCACAGCAGCCAGGTGCCGCGCTTGACCGGCGGGTCGTATAGCACGAAGTCCGAATAGCGCTCGACCATGTACTGCTTGATCTGCGCATCGCTGTGGCCGGCCTGAATCTGTGCGAAGACCTGATGACGCAGATCGCGCGCCAGTTCGGCATTGGAGTCGGCCAGGTTCTCGTTCTGGCATACCAGGCAGCGCAGTTGTGCGGTCAGCCGCTGATAACGCGTTTCCTCGCTGCGGTTCCTGAACGGCAGCGGGTCCACTGCCTGCGCCGCCAGCGGTGGTGCAAGCAGCACGCCAAGCAGCAGCACCAGTAGCAGACGCAGTTGCCGGCCTTGCAAACGCCAGTGCCAGCACCGCGAGAGACAAGCCGGCATCACTGCGCGCCCTTGGGCAGCGCGGCGATGGCAGGCAGCAGTGCGTCGTTGATGACATCGGGTGTGAGCACGCCGATGTGTTTGTAACGGATCACGCCTTGCGCATCGATGAGAAACGTTTCCGGTGCGCCGTAGACGCCGAAATCGATCGCGGTCTGGCCAGCCTCGTCCGCTATCACCACGGCATACGGGTTGCCGTATTGCGCAAGCCACGCCGTGGCATCGGCGGGCGCGTCCTTGTAGTTGTAGCCGATCAGCGGCACACCGAGCCGGCTGGCCTGCGCCATCAACACCGGATGTTCGTGCACGCATTCGGCGCACCAGCTGCCGAACACGTTGAGTACGTAGGGCTTGCCCAACAGCTGATCGCGGCTGACACGTTGTTCGGGCTGGTCCAGCCGCGGCAGCGAAAACGCCGGCGCCGGCTTGCCGATCAACGGCGATGGCACATCGCGCGGGTTGTGCTGCATCGTCCAGTAGATGCCGAAACCGAACAGCGCCGCCAGCAACAAAAAGCCCAGCAAGGGCAGCAGACGGTTCATGCGTGGGATTCCTGCGCGCTGACGATAGAGTCGTGTGCTGGCGATGTGGCCGCCTTGCCCGCGACGGCAGGCGCACGAAAACGGCGTGCGCAGGCGCTGACAAAGCCGCCCAGCATCATCAGCAGGCCGCCGGCCCAGATCCAGCGGATAAAGGGCTTGTAGTACAGCCGCAAGGTCCAGTCGTATTCGATGTGCTGGTCGTCCAACGGCTCTCCCAGTGCGACATAGAGATCGCGGCTGATGCCGGGGTCGATCGCCGATTCGGTCTGGATGCGCTCGCTGCTGTACAGGCGTTTTTGCGGATGCAGCAGCGCAACCACCTTGCCATCGCGACTGACCTGCACGCTGCCTTGTTCGGCCTTCCAGTTCGGCCCATCGATCAGTTGCACGCCATCGAAGCGGAAAGCGTAGCCGGCGATCTCTGCGCTCTCGCCTGGGGCCAGCCGCACGTCGCGTTCGACCGACAGGCTTTCAGAGACCAGCACGCCGGCAACGAACACCGCCACACCCGCATGCGCAAGCAACATGCCGGCCATTTCAGCGGGAAAACGCCGGCCGCGCGGCATTTCGCGCCAGCGCTTGTGCATGTACAACGCGGTGCCGGCGGCCACCCAGGCGGCGACGCCGATCCCGGCAATCGCCCTGAGTTGACCATCGGCAAACAGGCTGCCGACCAAGGCGCACGCAATCGCCGCGATACCGGCGCGCGTGCCGAGTTCCTTCAGTGGCGCCGGCTCGGCCTTGCCCCAGCGCAGGTAGGGGCCAAAGGGGAGCAACAGCACCACTGGCAGCATCAGCAACGGGAACAGCAAGCCAAAGTAGGGCGGCCCGACCGAGACCTTGCCCAGGCCAAACGCGTCCGCAATCAGCGGGAACAAGGTGCCCAGCAACACCATCGCGGCGGCCACGGTGAGCAGCAGATTGCCGATCAAAATGCCCGTCTCGCGCGAGGCGGCGGCGAACGGTTTGCCGCTGGCGATCTTCGGTGCGCGCAAGGCGTACAGCAGCAACGAGCCGCCCACCACGGCCACCAGGAAAATGAGGATGTACAGCCCGCGTCGCGGGTCGGCGGCGAACGCATGCACCGAGGTGAGCACGCCCGAGCGCACCAGGAAGGTGCCCAGCAACGACAGCGAGAACGCCAGGATCGACAGCAAGATCGTCCACGCACGCAGGCTGCCGCGTTTTTCGGTGACCGCCTGGGTGTGGATCAAGGCGGTGCCGACCAGCCATGGCATGAAGCTGGCGTTTTCCACAGGGTCCCAGAACCACCAGCCACCCCAGCCCAGTTCCGCGTACGCCCACCAGCTGCCGGCGACGATGCCGGCGGTGAGGCAGGCCCAGGCCACGTTGGTCCACGGCCGTGCCCAGCGCACCCAGGCCTGTTCCAGTTCGCCGCCCAGCAACGCCGCCACCGCAAACGCGAATGCGACCGAGAAGCCGACGTAGCCGGTGTACAGCACCGGCGGGTGGAAGGTCATGCCCGGATCCTGCAGCACCGGATTGAGTTCGTTGCCGTCCAGCGGAATCGGCGACAGCCGCCCGAACGGATTGGAGGTCAGCAGGATGAAGGCCAGAAAGCCCACCGACACCAGCCCCAGCACCGCCAGCACGCGCGCGGCGAACTGCTGCGGCAGATGCCGGCTGAAAGCGGCCAGCAACACCGTCCAGGTCGCAAGAATGGCGATCCACAGCAGCAACGAGCCTTCGTGCGCGCCCCACACCGCGGCGAAGCGGTAATACCAGGGCAGGGCGATATTGGCGTTGGCAGCGACATAGGCCACCGAAAAATCCAGCGACAGCAGCGACCAGGCGAGCAGGCCGAACGCCATCCACACGAATACCGCTTGACCGACCGCCGCAGGCCGCGCAATGCCCATCAACGCGGCATTGCCGCGCCAGGCGCCGACCAGTGGCAACACGCCCTGCGCCAGCGACAGCAGTAATGCCAGGATCAGTGCGATCTGGCCGAGTTCAGGCGTCATGAGCGAATCGCTTGGTGCAACGAAGAGGGATCATCGATGGAGTGAAAACGATGGAGTGAAGCGGTGCGCGCCGCATCAACGCGGCGCCGGCAGCGGCACGGCGGCGGCGGGAATCGGCTTGCCGACATGGCCTTCGGCCATCGCATCTTTCAGTTCCTTCGGCATATAGGTTTCGTCGTGCTTGGCCAGCACTTCGCTGGCAACAAAGCGCCCGCCCTGCATGCGGCCGTTGGCGATCACCGATTGGTTGTCGCGAAACAGATCCGGAAGGATGCCGGTGTATTCGACCTGCGTTGCGGCGTGCTTGTCGATGACGGTGAAGTCGACTTTAAGGCTGTCGCTGGCGCGCCGGATCGAGCCGGCCTTGACCATGCCGCCGAGGCGGAACTGCTGATAGCTGGCCGCTTCGCCGGCATGCACCTGGCTGGGCGTGAACAGATAGCTCATGTTCCGCTGCAGCGCGAGCACGATCAGCGTCACCGCCAGTGCCGCGGCAGCCAGCACTGCGAGCACCAGCCACAGACGTTGCTTGCGAGTGGCATTCATGGCGCGTCCCGCTCCAGTACAGGTGCCGGTTGATCGCGCGTGCGACGCGGCGTCTGGCGTTGCAACTGGCCGCGCAATTCGCGCGGCAGACGGCGACGACGCACCCACGGCGAGATGAGGTCGGCCAGCAGCACCAGCACGAACAGCGCATAGGCGGTCCACACGTATTGGCCGTAGCCGCCCATGCTCAGGAAGCTGTTCATGCGGTGCGCTCCATCAACACGATGCGGCGGACCCAGTCCTTGCCGCTTTCCAGTGCCAGCAATTCCACCCGCACACGCCCGAACAGGCTGGCGAGGTAGTAGAACTTGGTGGCCAGCATCATCGTCAGCAGCGGCCACAGCATGTCCGCGCCCATCTTGGAAGGGCCGAGCAGGCGCACGGTAGAGCCTTGATGCAGCGTGTTCCACCACACCACCGAGTAATGCACGATGGGCAGATTGACCAGCCCCACCAGCGCGAGCAAGCCGGCCGCACGCATCGCCTGGCGGCGGTCTTCCACCGCGTAATACAGGCCAAGCACGCCCAGATACAGAAACAGCAGCAGCAACTCCGAGGTGAGCCGCGCGTCCCAGGTCCACCAGGTGCCCCACATCGGCTTGCCCCACAGCGAGCCGGTGCACAAGGTGATGAAGGTGAAGGCCGCGCCGATCGGCGCCGAGGCCATGGTCACCACTTCGGCCAGCTTGATCCGCCACACCAGCGCAATGAACGCTGAAACGCCCATCGCCGCGTAGATGAAAAGACTCATCCAGGCGCTGGGCACGTGGATGAAGATGATGCGGTAGGCATCGTGCTGCTGATAATCCGGCGGCGCCAACACCAGCCCGCCGTAAGCGGCCACCGCGCCGAGCAGCAAGGCCAGGCCTAGCGCCCACGGGCGCACGATCCCGGCGAAGCGGTAGAAGGTCGGCGGCGAGCTGAGTTGATGCAGCCACAAGGGAATCCACTTGGCCATGCCGGTGTCGTCAGTTGGAATGTTTGGCGTGCGAGGTCAGCGCGTCGACTGCTGCGCCGGCGTTTACCTGCAGCTGTCCTTCGGACATCTTGCTGGTGCGTTGCATCAGTTCGCGCAGGGCGGTCGCGTCCATCGACGGCGACAACGACAACAGCAACGCGGCCATGCCGCTGACATGGGCGGTGGCCATCGACGAGCCGGAGGTGAAGTCGTAGCGGCCGTTCGGCTGAGTGGTGAGAATGTCCTTGCCGGGCGCGCTCAGCACGCCGGGCATCGCGGCGGTCGCGCTGCTGCTGCGGACCACCAGCACGCCGGGGACGTCATTGGGAAAACCATCCAGGCGCCCATTCGGCGGCATCGCGGCCACCACGATGCGGCCCTGCTGCACCAGATGGAGCAGCATCTTGCTCAGCAGCGGATCGGCCGGGCCACCCAGGCTCAGATTGATCACGCGCGCCGAGCTGTTGTTGATCGCCGCCAGCGCCTTGGCCAGGGTGAAGGTATTGCAGCGCGCAGTGGCACCGACAGTCGGCGCATACCAGCACGCCTTGTAGATGCTCAGCATGGCCTTGGGCGCCATGCCGACGATGCCTTGATGGTTGTTGCTGCCGGCAGCAATGATGCCGGCCACTTCGGTGCCGTGCGAATCGCTGCTGGTGGTGATCGAGCTGTCGTCGACCAGATCGTGCACGTCACGGATGCGCGATTTCAGATCCGGGTGAGCGGTGTCCACGCCGGTATCGACCACCGCCACCACCACGCCGCGGCCCTGGGTGACGGTCTGCGCGCTGGCCGCATCGGTGGCGATGAAGCCGCGTTGCATGTCCACGTACGGGTCGTTGTAGCCGGACAGCGAGGTGGTTTTTTCCGAGGCGTCGGCAGAAAACACCGAAAAATCCTGTACCGGTTGCACCAGCTCCACGCCTTCGTCGTCGGCCAACGCGCTGACCAGCGCGTCGCGCGACACCCCCGGTGGCGGCTGCAGCACGGCGCAATACAAGCCCAGCGAGGTGATCGGCCAGCCGGAGACCTCGCGCAGCTTGTAGCGCTGTTTGATGGCTTCCATGCGTACGGCGGCCTTCTGGCCGGCGCCGTAGTAGCTGGAGGCGTAGCCGATCAGGCTGGAGCCGGCGCGTGCCGGTGGTGCGGTGAGCGGGTTGGCCACCGCCAGCAGGATGTCGCGGCTGCTATCGGGCGTATGCGCATCGGCCTGCGCCGGCGCGGTGCTGGGGGCGACGGTCTGCGTCGCGCCCTGCGGCACGCTTTGGGCGCGCCCATTGGCGCAGGTGCCCATGCCGATGACGGCGGCGATCAACCCGAGTGCGAAGAAGCGACTCATGGTGCCGACACGATCTCGGCCAGGCGGATACGCGGGTTCGCACGCAGTTGCTGCACGGTCTGTTGCGGCTGGGCCGGCGGCTGCGGTGCGACAGGCACCACGGTGTAGGCGCCCATTTCGTTGGGGCCGCCGACCACCTGCAATTGCTGCACATGCAGCAGGCTGTCCCAGTCGGCCACGGTCATCTTGGCATCCGGCACCACGCGGATGGCGCCGTTCGGGACCGGCCAGGCGGTGGCGCTGCTGAGCGTATGGTAGTCGTGCGAGGGCGCAGGCGAGGCCAGTTTGACCCCCATGACGCCCAGGCCGATCGCCTGCACCAGGGCGGCAGCGGCCAGGGCGCGCACCGTCCAGCTGCCGGAGCGGGGTGCCGCCGGGACCGGCGCGGGGGCGGTCTGCTGTTCGGGCGTATCCAGGCGGCCGAGCAGGCGCAGCAGGCCGGCGTTGGCGTCCAGTTTGACTGCCGACGGCAGTGCCAGCGCCTGCCGCAGGCGGTTCTGCTGCGCGAATTCGGCGCTGCACGAGGCGCATTTGGCCACGTGCGCGATCAGCCAAGCGCTCTCTTCTTCGCTGGCGCTATCCAGCAATACCGCCGGCATCAGTTCCCAGGCGTGCGAGCATTCCTTGCCAGGCGCGATGAAAAACGTCTTCATTGCATGGTCTCCGTATAAGGTGCGTCGCCGGCCAGGCCGGGTAGCACATTGCGTAATTTGACCCGCGCATGGAACAGCCGGGCTTTGATGGTGCCGATCGGGCACTGCATGATTTCTGCGACTTCTTCGAGCTTGTGGCCAACGCCGTAGACCAGTTCGATCACCATGCGCTGGTCCGGCGACAGCCGCTGCATGCCTTTGTCGAGCCAGTCGCGCAGTTCGCGGTCGTCGTTGTCGTCGGCGCTGGGGGCGTGGTCTTCGACCTCGGCGGTGTCGTCGATGGCTTCGCCGTCATGCTGGCGCAGGCATTTGAGCCCGCAGCGATAGGCGATGCCCATGATCCAGGTCGACACCTGCGAATCGCCGCGGAAGTCGCCGGCCTTCTGCCAGGCGATCCAGAAGCAGTCGTTGATGGTTTCTTCGATGATGTCCGGGCGGCGGGTCAGCCGCGACAGGAACCGGCACAGCCGGCCGTGGTAGCTGGTGTACATGCTTGCCAGGGCGGCACGATCGCCCGCGGCCATGCGCCGTAACAGCATGCGGTCGGTGGCATCACCCAGGTTATCGGAATCATTCATCGAGGCAGGCACGGCAGAAGACGCATGTCAGTGCCCGGGTGCGGGCAAAAGGTTGCAGGTGGATCAGAACGTGGTGGAGGCCGTGCCCAACCAGGTTGTTTCGCCGGGGCCACCCTGCATGCGCGGGGTGCCGCTGCTGGTGAGGATGCGTTCCAGCTTCAGCGTCCATCGTGCGCGGCTCCACTTCAGACCCAATTGCCCGTACTGATAGCGGCCGGACGCGGCGGAGCCGTAGGCCATCGCCGGAAAACGCGACGAACCGGCGCCGATCAGCAGGCTGATATCGTCGCGAAGCGGGAGACTGGCGGTGGCGTCGAAGGCCGCATTCCACGGCGACTGGTCCGCGCGGGGGAAGTTGAAGGTCGATAGCGAAACGGTCAGTACGTCGCGGTAGGACCAGGAGAGGCTGGCTTCCTGGCGGTCGAAGGTGCGTGTGGCCTGGTCGGTCGGGTAGCCGTAATACAGCAGGCTGGCCTGCATCTGCCAGCGGTCGCCCAGCATCCAGGCGCGTGCGGCCTGGACGGTGACTGCCACCGGCTTGCTCAGCGAGGGCGATTGCAGCGCGAGCGAGGTCGAGACCGACCAGCCGGGCGCAGGCAGCCAGTAGCCGGCCGCCTGCAGCGTGACCTTGTTGGGCGCGATGGAAATGCCGCGGTCGATCAGTTGCGAGGTCACCGCCACCGCGCCGCCGACATTCTCGGCCATGGCAGCGGCAGGGCTGACGATCAGGCCCAGCAACAGGCAGTGCCGCAGTGCGGCGTGGCGCCTGGCGGCGTGCTGACACATGCAACGCCGCCAGGCGCTGGCCGCTGCGTACTGGCGTCGCCGCAGCGACAGGCCCGGGATGTTCCATAGCTGCCCGCCGCAGGCGCAACGTCGCCGCGTTCGGAAGGGGGATGTCCTGGCAAGCGAAACGGTGGGCAACGGATCGGCATCTACGGTGAGCGGGGCGCAATATTGCCTGATTGCATCGGGCAGACTGCCGCGAGCACGGCGGTTTTGTTCATATTCGCGAAGGAGTCGCTGCCGGCAATGCGGCTTGCGCGATCCCTTCCCACGCGCTGGGTGCCTCGGATGCCGCCGGCCAGGCGACCCTCAGTGCAGGGTGTTGAGGTAGGCGATCAGTGCGTCGAGTTCTTTCTGATCCTCCAGGCCTTCGTACTTCATCTTGGTCCCCGGCAAGGCCTTGGACGAGGACTGCGACAGATAGGCCTTGAGCTTGTCGGGCGTCCATTGCCACTTGCTGCCCTTGAGCGCATCGGAATAGTTGCTGTAGTCCGCCAGGCTGGCGGCCGGGCGGCCGGTCACCCCGAACAGGGACGGGCCTTTCTTGTTCTTGCCTTGGGCGGCGCTGTGGCATTCGGCGCATTCGGTCATGAAAACGCTTTTTCCGTCGCCTGCACGTGCGCTCGGGGAAACCAGTGCGCCGGCCAGCAGCAGGCCGGCCAGCGGGGCGCACAACAGGGTGTTGCGAAGTGACTTCATGGGGGTCCTTACGTGTGCGGGGGAATCAGAACGCGACATTGACCGATAGCGCGAAGCTGTCGAGATCGCGCGGATTGGTGATCGGATTACCGCCACCGAATACATTGGTTGTGCTGCCGTTGAACTTGTCAAAGCGGAACCAGGTGGCGGCGAAACGCACGTTGGCGTTGGTGGTGTAGGTGCCTTCCTTACCGAACGGGGTCCAGTACAGCAGGATCAGATTGGCGGTGGTGTCGGGGATGCCGTAGGGCAGATAACGCGCGCCATCGAACGAGCCGCTGTTGATCAAGTGCGCTGCGAGCACCCCGTAGGTCTGCTTGAACGCGTAGTTCATGCTGATGTTCTGGTCGCGCACACTGCCGCGGTCGCGCGGGGACATGCTCGGATCGATCGGCAGCAGCGGGCTGCCGTATTTGCGGCGCTCGTAAATGTTGACGTAGGCCAGCGACAGCACGTGCTCGCGGGTGCCGAGAAACTGATAGGTCAGGTCGTAGCCCAGGTCGGTGAAGTCGTCGCTGGGTCCGCCGCTGCGCAGGCGTTGGCGACGGCTGGTCATCGCGGTCAGGCCGGCCGAGAAGAACTGCCGCTTCATGTCCTTCATATAGGCAAAGCGGGCATAGCCGGTGTCGCTGAGCTTGCCCGGGTCGTTGTTGGGGTTCCAGCCCAGGTGGTCCTGAGCATCGGCGGACAATGCGCTGTAGCTGCCGACTTCGCCGTACCAGTTGCGGTCGAACAGACCGTACACGCTGGCGCCGATCACGCGGTTGGACAGCGCCGACGAACTCAACATGCTGGCCGAACCGGCATTGGAGACCGGGCTCAGGGTCGATGCATTCGGCAGCACATGGATCGGATCGGAAATGCCGGGGTTGTTATTGATGCTGACGCCCACCATGGCGTCCTTGCCGGCCAGCTGGAACGGCGTGCTGACGAAACGCAGATCCACATCGTCCAACTGGGTGTTGAAGTTGTCGTTGCCGCCGTTGTTGGAGCGGATCTTGGAGTAACCGCCGATATGGTCGTTGACCCGGCCGGCCAGATACAGATCGCCTTCGTTGACGCGTGCGCTGCTGTCGCCGCGGCTGGGATTGCGCCGCGTCCAGGTGACCTGGCCGGAGACCGGGATCTTGGTGCCGTTGCCGTCGGTATCGGTAAAGCCGCCGAGTTTGAAGCGCATGCCGTACGGCGTGAGCGAGGGGCCATAGGAACCGACATGGCAATCCGCGCACGACGAACCGGTCTGGCGCGCGAACGCGGGAATCGCCTGCGCCTGCGTGCTGGCCAACAGCAACAACGGGCCGGACACGCACAACAAGGACGTCAGGGAGGCGGCACGCGTGGCGGCAACGCGACGCGGAGCGGGCTGGGAAGTAGGCATGGAAAGTCCTTGTTCGACGGTACGGGGTTCGGCGCTGCGGGAGCGGGGGATGGCTGGAAATTCAGCGGAGTTCATCGGGATTTTTTCGGTAGCACGCGATGCAGCAAGCCATCGCCAAGCACCAGGTGATGCCAGAGCGCGGCGCCGATATGCAGGATCACCAGGGCCAGCAAGACCCAGGCCGCATTCAAGTGCCAGGTGCTCAAGGTGTCGGCCAGGTCCTCGTCCGGCGCGACCAGATTCGGTAGCGTCAATCCAAACAGGTGGACCGGTTTGTCATAGGCGTTGCTCAACGACCAGCCGATCAGCGGCAACGCGACCATCAGGCCGTACAGCGCAAAATGGGTGGCGCCTGCAGCCAGCCGCATGATCAGCGGCGACGGCGGGCCGGGCGGCAGCTTGCGCAGCCGGAGGCGCAGGCCCACGCGCAGGACGAAGAGAAAGAGCACCATCAAACCGAAGTGGCGATGGCCTTCCATCAGCCACTGCCGCAATGCGCGTCCTTCCAGTTCGGCGCGCAGCAAAATCAGTGTGGCGGCCATGACCAGGCACAGCACCGTCAGCCAGTGCAGCACGCGCATCGATTTGGGAAGTGGAATGACCTGCGCAACCGGCGGCGCTGTGGACCTGTCGGTGGCGACGGTGTCGGGTGTCTGGTGGGATGAACGCATTTGGTCGGTGTGCTCTGGTGCTGGTCGTTGGTTCCGGCAGTGCCTCGTACGCTGCCAGGCCTGGCTCCCCACGCCGGCCGAGCTGCGGCCAGGTGAACGTGCACCGATATGTGCGGGCAAGCCGGTAAAAGGTTGCATCGCCTTGCGGGGATTGCGCCGCAATCAGTGCGCATCCGCGTCTGTTGCGCATGCGCGTACATGGGTTCGCAGTGCCGTGACCTGGTGCAACCTTTCGCGCATCCCGCTGCACTCAGGCATGTCGCACTACGTGCAGTCAGCGGTTACGCCCCCGGATCATGGCCATCGAACGCATCCAGTTGCATACCCACGGTGACGATCGCGGTCTGCTCATTTCGTTGGAGCAGCAACGCAACGTCCCGTTTGAGATACGGCGGGTGTATTACCTGTTTGGTACCCGCGATGGCGTGCATCGTGGCCAGCACGCGCACCGACAGCTCAATCAACTCGCCGTCGCCTTGTGTGGCTCGGTGACGATCCTGCTGGACAGAGGCGACGGCAATGGCCAGGAAGAAGTGGTGCTGGACGATCCCTCGCAAGGCCTGCTGCTCGGTCGCATGGTGTGGCGCGACCTGTACCGCTTCAGCGCAGACTGCGTGTTGATGGTGCTGGCCGACCAGTTCTACGACCCGGCCGATTACATTCTGGATTACGACGAGTTTGTCAGCGAAGTGCGCGGTGAAAGCCGCCTGGACGCACGCAGGCTGGAAGCATGAGCGTGCATAAGCCACTGGTGATCATCGGGGGCGGCGAGTTTGCGCAGATCGCCTGCGAGTATTTTCAGCACGACAGCGATTACACCGTGGTCGCCTTCAGTGTGGAACGCGACTTTCTGCGGCAGCCCACGCTGGCCGAGTTGCCGGTGGTGGCCTTCGAAGACCTCGAACAGCACTATCCACCCGGGCAGTACGAGGTCTTCGTGGCGATTCCGGCCACGCAGCTCAACCGCCTGCGTACACGCTTCTTCCAAGACATGCTGCGCCGCGGTTATCGCTGTGCCAGCTATGTCAGCACGCGCGCGTTCGTCTGGCGCAATGCGCAGATCGGTGCCAACTGTTTCATCTTCGAAGGCAATGTCATCCAGCCGTTCACCCGTGTCGGCGACAACTGCATTTTGTGGAGCGGCAACCACATCGGTCATCGCACCGTGGTGCAGGACAACGTGTTCATCGCCTCGCACGCGGTGATTTCCGGCTATTGCGAGATCGGGCGCGGTAGCTTCATCGGCGTCAATGCCACGCTCAGCGACAAGGTGCGCATCGCCGCAGACAACGTCATCGGCGCCGGCGCGCTGGTCACCCGGGATACCGAGGCCGAGCGCGTGTATGTGGGCTCGCCGGCGCGTGCGGTGGCCGGCAGATCCAGTTTCGACGTGGAGCTCTGACGCATGTTCGCCTGGACCAAGCGGGGACTGGTGTTCGATGTCGCGCGCGATGGCGTGGGCGGCTGGATGCAGCATGCCGCGCTGACGCCGACGCCGCACCGCGTGTCTGCGCAGGTGTTGCGTGTGTATGCGGGTTTTCGCGATGCGCAGGGTGTGAGCCGGATCGGGTATGTGGACGTGCGCGCCGATGCACCGACCCAGGTCGCCGGTGTCAGCAAGCAGCCGGTGCTGGACATCGGTCGCGATGGCTGCTTCGACGACAATGGCATGATTCTGGGCGATGTCGTGGCCGGGCCGGATGGCCTGTACATGTTCTATGTCGGCTTTCAGCGCGTGGCCAAGGCCAAGTTCCTGGCTTTCACCGGGCTTGCGGTCTCCCGCGATGGTGGAGAGAGCTTTCAGCGCCGGCAGGACACGCCATTGCTGGATCGTGCCCCCGGTCGCAGCACGATCGCGGCGGTGCATTCGGCGCGCTATGAAGATGGCCGTTGGCGGCTGTGGTACGCGGTGGGCGACGATTGGGAAACCATTGGCGGCCAACCGTACCCGCGCTACCACATCCGTTACACGGAGACCGACGACCTACGCTGCATCCCCATCGATGACGTGGTGTGCCTGCGTCCACGCGATGATGAATATCGCATCGGCCGCCCGCGCGTGTATCGCCTGGGCGATCGCTACCTGATGTATTTCACCCGGGGCGACACGCACGGTGGCTACTTCCCCGGGATCGCCTTCAGTGACGATGGTTTGCAGTGGGAGCGCGACGACACCCGGCTGGGCTTGCAGCTCTCCGAGCATGGCTGGGATGCGCAGACCTTGTGCTACCCGGCGTTGATCCAGCAGCACGATCGCGTGCTCATGTTCTACAACGGCAATGCCATGGGCCAGGCCGGCTTTGGCCTGGCCGACGCCGCGCTGCCGTCGGACCTGCAGGGGCGTCATGTTTTCGGTTAGGTCGTATGCCCCCAGCGATGCGCCGGCGTGGGATGCGTTGGTGACGACCTCGCGCAACGGCAACCTTTTGCATCGGCGTGGCTACATGGACTATCACGCCGACCGCTTCGTGGATGCATCGTTGCTGGTCGAACGTGGTGGCGAGGTAGTGGCGGTGTTTCCGGCCAGCGTGCAGGGCGATTGCGTCAGCAGCCATGCCGGGCTGACCTATGCGGGCTTGCTGTCGTCGTCTGCCTTGCGTGCCGGTGCCACCTTGCAGGTGTTTGAACAGATTGCCGCGCACTACCGCGCGCGCGATGTGCGCGAGATCGTTTACAAGCCGGTGCCGCATGTGTTTCATGCGTACCCGGCCGAAGAAGACCTGTATGCATTGCATCGCCTGGGTGCGCAGCTGTACCGGCGCGACCTGTCGTCGGTGATTGCGCTGCGCGAGCCCTTCGCGTTCAGCGCCGAGCGTCGACGTTCGCTGGTCAAAGCGCGCAAGGTAGGGATGCAGATCCTGCGCGGCACACGGCTCGATGCGTTTCATGCCTTGCTGACCCAGGTGCTGCAGCGGCATGGCGTGGCGCCGACCCATCGGCTGGATGAACTGGAACTACTGCAACGCCGGTTTCCGCAGCACATCGTGCTGCATGAAGCGCGCGCTGAGGGGCAGCTGGTGGCTGCAGCGCTGGTCCTGGATTTCGGTCGCAGCGTGCACACCCAGTACCTGGCGGTTTCCGAGCGCGGCCGCCAGCTGGATGCACTGAGCCTGCTGCTGTCCGAGCTGATCACCACGGTATATGCGCAGCGCCATTACTTCAGTTTCGGCATCTCCACCGAGCAGGGCGGGCAGGTGCTCAACGACGGCCTGGTCGAACAAAAAGAACGCTTCGGCGCACGTGCCGTGGTGCAGGATTTCTATCGGTGGACCTTGTAATGGATGTACCGTTTCTGGATCTGCGTGCAGTCAATGCGCGCTACGCGGATGAACTGAAAGTGGCTGCCGCGCGGGTGATCGACGCCGGCTGGTATGTGCTCGGACAGGAACTGGCCGCGTTCGAAGAAGAATTCGCCAGCTACTGCGGTGCTGCGCATGCGGTGGGGGTAGGCAACGGCCTGGATGCGTTGTCGCTGATCCTGCGCGGTTACCGCGAGTTGGGCGTGTTGCGCGAGGGCGATGAAATCATCGTGCCGGCCAACACCTTCATTGCGACCTTTCTGGCGATCAGCCAGAACCATCTGGTGCTGGTGCCGGTTGAGCCGGATCCGCTGACCTTCAACATGGAGCCGGCCAGCGTTGAAAAGGCGATCGGCCCGCGCACGCGCGCCATCATGGCAGTGCATTTGTATGGGCAGTTGGCCGACATGGCCGCATTGCAAACGCTCGCGCATCGCTACGGGTTGCTGCTGATCGAAGATGCGGCGCAGGCGCATGGCGCAAGCATGCATGGGCGACGTGCCGGCGCCTTCGGCGATGCGGCGGCGTTTAGTTTCTTTCCGACCAAGAACCTTGGCGCACTGGGCGATGGCGGTGCGGTGGTGACCTCGGATCCGCAGCTGGCCGGGCGCGTTCGCGCGCTGCGCAATTATGGGTCCGAGATGAAGTATCACCACATCTGCCAGGGGGTGAACTCCCGGCTGGACGAAATGCAGGCCGCCTTCCTGCGTGTCAAACTGGGCTATCTGGAAGACGAGATCGCGCGGCGACGCAGTGTGGCGCAGCGCTATCTGCAAGGCATCGAGCATCCCTTGATCACGCTGCCCACGGTGGTCTCCGCGGAGCGGCATGTCTGGCATCTGTTCGTGGTGCGCAGCCCGCAGCGCGATGCCCTGCAGGCGCATTTGCTGCGCCAGGGCATCCACACACAGATCCATTACCCGGTGCCGCCGCATCGGCAGCCGGCCTATACCACGCTGGGCGATACCTGCCTGCCGGTGAGCGAGCGTCTGCACCAGGAAGTGCTGAGTCTGCCGATGGGCCCCGCACTGGACGACGCGTCTGTGGCGCATGTGATTGCCGCATGCCAAGCGTTCGGCACCGCTGCATGAATCTTGTGCGCAGCAGCGCGTACACCGGCGTTGCCACGCTGGCCAAGCTGCTGGCGGCGCTGGTGGTGGTCAAGCTGGTGGCGGTGTACGCCGGCCCGCAAGGGGTCGGCCGGCTTGGCCAGTTCCTCAATCTGATGTCGGTAATGGCGGTACTGGCGGGCGGCGGGATCAGCGCCGGTATCGTCAAATACGTGGCCGAGTATCGCGACGACGCCCCGGCGCTCGCACGTTTGCTCAGCGCAGCGCTGTGGTACGCCTTCTGCGCGGCCTGCGTGATGGCGGTGCTGGCCCTGCTGTTCAGTGGTGTCATCGCCGAGCGCCTGCTGGGCGATGTGGCGTATCGGCCGCTGATCTGCGTGCTGGCGATCGCGCAGTTGGGCATTGCCCTGGTCAATTACATCCTGGCGGTGATCAACGGCTTTATGGATGTTCGCCGTCTGGCGTTCGTGCAGGTCAGCGGCGCGGTATTGAGCGTTGCACTGGTTGCGTGGCTCTCCAGTCGGGCGCAGTTGCAAGGCGCGTTGCTGGCGCTGGTGCTGGGCCAGGTGCTGTGGTTGCTGGCCGGCGTGCCGGCACTGCGGTACAGCCCGTACTTTCGGCGCGACATGGTGCGCTTGCGCTTCGACGCACCGATGACGCGCAAGCTGGCCGCGTTCTCGGCGATGACGCTGACCTCCACGCTGGTGCCGCAGTTGGTGGTCATTCTCGTGCGCGACCATCTGGCGTTGCAGTTCGGATGGCAGCAGGTGGGGTACTGGCAGGCGGTCAGCCGGGTGTCGGATGCGTATCTGCTGTTCTTCGTCACCGCCATCAACGTGTATTACCTGCCCAAGTTGGCGTCGTTGCAGGATCGGGCGGCCCTCGGGCGTGAGTTGCGGGCCGCGTATCGTTATGTGATGCCGGCCGTGATCGTGATGGCGCTAGGCGTGTACATGCTCCGCGATTGGGTCACCTGGCTGCTGTTCGATGCGCGATTTGTTGCTGCAGCACCGCTGTACGGCCCGCAGTTGCTGGGCGATGTGATCAAGATCGCAGCGTTCGTACTGTCTTACGTGATGCTGGCCAAGGCGATGACGCGGTTGTTCGTCATTTCCGAGTGCGTGTTCGCTGCCAGTTATCTGGCGCTGGTGTATCTGTTCACTGCGCAGTTCGGGCTGATCGGGGCGATGTACGCTTTTGTCGCCAACTACGTGTTGTATCTGCTGTTCAACATCGTGGTGGTGCGTCGCTATCTGGTGCTCGCGCCATGAGCGATCCCACGCAAGCCAGTGGACGCGCGAGCTGGCCGCTGGTCTCGGTGCTGATTCCGGCCTTCAACCATGCGCAGTTCGTGCAGCGGTGTCTGGACAGCGTGTTGGAAGACCCGTACCCGTGCAAGGAGATCGTCATCATCGACGACGGCTCCAGCGACGCCACGGGCGAAAAGATCGCACAGTGGATCGCAATCCATGGACACCGGCTGCCGGTGCAGTTCGTGCAACGCGACAATCGTGGTGTGGCGGCTACGCTCAACGAACTGGTGCTGCGTGCGCGCGGTGACTACCTGCGGCTTGGCGCGAGCGACGATTATCTGTTGGCCGGCGGGTTGGACGCGCAGGTGCTTTACTTGCGCGTACATCCGCAAAAGCTGGCGGTGATTGGCGATGCCCGGGTGGTCGACCAGCAGGGGAAGATGCTTCACGGCAGCGCCATGCGCGATCTGCATCGGGTCAATACCGATGCGTACCGCTCCGAGTCCGGCATCCGCCGCGCGGTGATCCAGCAGTGGGCGGTCAGTGGTGCGGTGGCCTTGCTACGCCGCAGTGCCTTCGATGCGCGCACCGGCTGGGACGAGTCGCTGCGGATCGAAGACTGGGATTTTTTCCTGCGCCTGGCCGCACGCAACGCGCTTGGTTTCGTCGACGTGCCGGTATGTGCCTACCGGTTGCATGGCAACAACCTCAGCAAGACCGTGAACGTGCCCGCGCGTATCGCCAATCTCAGCGAGTCGCGTCAGGTGGCGCTGCGTTGTGCAGACCTGTTCGAAGAGCCCGAGCGCACCTTGCTGCGCGCGCAGTCGCGCTACATCGCGGCCAAAGTGGCATTTCTGCAACGCCGGCCGCATGCGCTGATCGGCCACTTGCTCGCCTATGCCTGGTTGTCGCTGCCTGCCAGGTGGCGCCACAGGCACGCACGCTCTGCGGTGGAGCCTGCATGAGTACGCTCTTGCGCCGGCCGGCGACCTATCTCGCACTGCCGATGCTGCTCAGCTGTGCGCTGACACTGCTGACCTATACGCTGCCCGGCAATTATCTGGAAGGCATTGCGCTGCTGGCCGTTGCCGCTGCTGCGACCTTGCTGCTGGATATCATGCTGCGCACCCAACTGCCTGCGGTGCAGCGCTTTCGCAGCTATCGCTATGCCGGTACCCGCGATGCCTTTGTGGTGATGGCGCTGGCGGCCGTGGTGACGCTGTTCTGCATCGTGGATGTCGCGCTGTTTCCGATTCCGTTGTTCAGCGATCCATCCTCGTATGCGACATTGAGTCCGTTGCGTTCGCACGTTCGGCACATCTCCAACATGTGCTGGATCCTGCCGCCGGTCGCGCTGCTTTGCGTGCGGCACCGCGGGCTGCGCGCGGCGATGGTGGTGCTGGGATTTGTGTTCCCGATCGTGGTGATCGACCGCAACCGCATCTTCGCCGGGCTATTTTCGTTCGTGCTGGTGATGCTGCTGCGCCGTGATCCTGCGCGCCGCTTGCCGTGGAAGACCATTGGCTTGCTGGTGCTGGCTGGTGGCGGGGTGTTTTCGATTCTCGGTGCACTGCGTTCCGGCTCGCTGGCGACAGTCACCTTGCCGTTCGGTGCGTTTTATCGCGCCATGCCGCAGGGCGTGCAGTGGCTGCTGCTGTATATCAGCGCCGGTCCGTACAACTTCGGTGCGATCCTGGCCAAGGGCTACGTCAACGCCAGTTTTCTGGTCAATCAGCTGGTGCCCTTCAGTGGGTCGATCGCCACCGCCGGCACCAGCATTCCGCTGGATGCGCCCAACATCAACGTGGGCACCGAATTCCTTCCGTTTCTGATGGCCTGGGGTGCGCCGGGCGCGCTGACCGCGCTGCTGGCGTTGTATTCGGGCCTGCTGTGGAGCGTGCGCTTGCTCAATGCCTCGCTGTCGATCTTCCATGTGCTGATCTTCCTGCGCATCGCCTACGCCTGCCTGATGGCGCCGTTCGCGCCACAGGCCTTCACCTGGACCAACTTCGGTTTCATCGCGCTGTGTCTGGTGTTGCATGCCTGCACGGTGCTGTTGCCCAGCCGCAATGCGGCACCTCCCGTTGCTGCGTAGTGCGCGGCAGCTTGATTTTCAACACGTTCCAGAGCCGGTGCACCATGAATCAACACGACGACATCTATCTGATCGACCTCTGGCGCATCCTGCGGCGCGAATGGCGCTGGGCGCTGGCCGCGCTGGTGATCGTGTTAGGCCTGACGTTCGCCTTCACCCGGCTGGCCAAGCCGCAGTGGGAGGGCACCGCGTGGATCCAGGTCGGCGAAATCGGTCCAACGCCGGCCGGACGCGATCCCAAGGTGGAACCGTTCCAACGCGTGATCGATCGCATGAAGACACGGCTGTTTCAGGATGCAGTGTTGCGTCAGGCCGGTGTACCGCTCAACAGCCGCGCTGCGCAGCTGTATCGCGGCAGCCTTAAACCGGATCCTGACCCATACGCGAATCTGATTGGCGTGACCATTCGCGCCGAGTCGCCCGGGCAGGCGCGCAAGCTGGCGATGGCCACCGTGACCGCACTGCAGATGCTGCACGGCGACACCAATGCGGTTGCATTGGAACTCGCACGCACGCGCTTGCGAGGCTTGAATGAAGACCTGCGTGCGGCACTCAGTACCCAGGCGCAACTTCAGCGGCAATTGCAGGCCGGGCAGGGTGCCACTGCGGCGACGCCTGCCCAGGTATTGGCGGGTGTGTTGCTGACCGACAGCAACACCACCATCCGCGCGTTGAAAGCCGAGCGTGACGATCTCAACGCGCGCCTCACCACGCGCTACACCTATCAAACCTCGTTGGCGTGGCCGCTGTATGTGCCCGATCGCCAGGCCTTTCCGAATGCGATCACCGCCTGGGCTGTCGGCTTGCTCGCTGGTGCCGGATTGGGCGTGCTGGCGGCGGTGTTGCGCAACGCATGGCGACGTCGCACGGTTGCGGTCACGGTCGCTGCCGCCTGAACGCGGCGGCAGCTGCTTTCAGGTTGCAGATCGCGCACCACGCTGCAACCAAAGCCGCTGCGCGTGGCACTCACCAGACAATCAAGCGATGCCGCGTTGGCGGTGTTGCGTCTGGAGAGTGTCGTGAGAATAGCTGCACTGGTGGGGGAGGCTGCGCATGTCGATGGTCAATGAGCATGCGGCGCGTGGCGGCACGGTCGCCCCGGAGCGGTTGCTGGAAACACAACGTGCCTTCGATAGCGTCGCCCCCGACTACGACGGCCCGCGCGGCAACAACGCGCTGATCCAGCGCATGCGCACCACGCTGTGGGACACGGTTGCGGCCGAGCTGCCGGCCGGCTCGCGATTGGTGGATCTGGGGTGCGGCACCGGTCTGGATGCCGGCGAATTCGCGCGCCGCGGCTACAGCGTGCTGGCCACCGACTGGTCGCCTGCCATGGTCGAACGCACCCGCCATCGCGCGGCCACGCAAGGTCTGGAAGCACGCCTGACAGCCGCGCACGTGGGCATCCAGCAGCTCGACCAGCTGGAGGGCACCTTCGACGGCATGTACTCCAACTTCGGTCCGCTCAATTGCGCGCCGGATCTGCCGGCAGTGGCTGCGGAGTGCGCGCGTCTGCTGCGCGCCGATGGCTGCCTGGTATTTTCGGTGATCGGTCGCATCTGCCCGTGGGAAATCGGCCATTACACATTGCGCGGTCGCTTCAAGCGCGCAGCGGTGCGTGCCGCGCGCGGAGTCACCGCAGTGGGCATGAATGGCCATACCATCTGGACCTGGTACCACCTGCCGCGCGAGTTCTATCGCGCCTTCAACAAGCACTTCGTGCTGGACAGCTACCGCGCCTTGAGCCTGTTCCTGCCGCCGCCTTATCTGGTCGAGTTCTGCGAGCGCTATCCGCGTCTGTCGGCAAAGTTGGGCTGGTGCGACGACCGTCTGGGCGGGCTGCCACTGCTGCGCGACATGGGCGACCACTTCCTGATCGTGATGCGCAAGCGCTGAGTGGAGACGCCGATGTCAATGGCCGATATCTGTTTGCAGGGCGCCCGCGCAATCACCCTCGCAGGCCCCTCGCGCGCCGCAGTGACAATACGCGCAGGCCGTTTCGGCGGCACGCTCGGCACCGGTAGCCTGCGGCTGGATTTGCAGGGCCACGTGTTGGCGCCCGGGCTGATCAACGCGCATGACCATCTGCAGGTCAATTGCGTGCCGCCACTGCCGCAAGGCGCACCGTTCGCCAACAGCTACGAATGGATCGAGGCGTTTCAGGCGCATTTTCAGCATCCCGAGGTGGCGGCCGCATTGCGCGTGCCCAAGGCGGTGCGCTTGCGTCACGGCGGGTTGAAGAATCTGCTGGCCGGCGTCACCTGCGTGGCGCAGCACGATCCTTGGCACGCGACCCTGGACGCGGCGAATTTTCCGGTCGGCTTGCTGCGTGAGTTCGGCTGGAGCTACGCGCTGGGCTGGACCGGTTACGGCCCACCGGTGCAGGGCAGCTTTGCCGCGACCGCGCCCGAACACCCCTGGATGATCCATCTGGCCGAAGGCACCGATGCGGTGGCAGGGGCCGAACTGGACGAGCTGGATCGGCTCGGTTGCCTGGCGTCCAACAGTGTGCTGATCCATGGCGTGGGCATGGGCGAGCGCGATATCGAACGGGTGATCGCGCGCGGCGCGGCGGTGGTCTGGTGTCCTTCGAGCAATCTGGCGCTGCTGGGCCGCACGCTGGATCCGTGGCGGTTGTGCATGGCCGGGCGCCTGGCATTGGGAAACGATTCGCGCATCAGCGGCGCACGCGACCTGCTGGAAGAACTGCGCATTGCCGCCGACAGCGGGCTCGCACCGGATCTGCTGCTGGGCATGGTCACGCAGCAATCCGCGCGCATCCTGCGCATGCAAGCGCGCGGATGCATCGCCCCAGGCGCTGCCGCGGACCTGGTGATCGTGCGCGATCGCGGTGGCGACCCTGCCGCCAACGTTGTCGGTTGCCAACGGAGTGCGCTGCGCGCAGTGATCCGCGATGGCGCCCCGCGCATCGCTGACCCGGATTTTGCCGAATGGTTCGACGCCGCAGGTATCCAGACCGTGCCAGTGCTGCTGGACGGCCGCCCCAAACTGCTCGACGCCAGCTTGGCCGATCCTGCGGTGCTGGCACTGGAACCGGGCCTGCAGTGCGTGTCGCAGGCAACGCAAGCGCCATCCATCACGATGGCCGCCAATGGTGCGGTGTCGTGAACGCGGTACCGACACTCGAGCCGGCAGCAGCGTATGCGTTATGGGCACAGGCGTATCCGCCGCATGCGCATAACCCGGTGATGCTGGCCGAAGAACGCGCCATGCTCGCGCTGATGCCCGGCACCTTGCAGGGCCAACATGTGCTGGATGCCGGCTGCGGCAGTGGTCGCTACATGCTGCATGCGTTGCGGCGTGGCGCGTTGCATGTCACCGGTGTGGATCTGTCGCCGCAGATGCTGCAACGCGCCGGCGCCGAACTCATGCACGATTGGCCAGCGGTACGCGTGAGTCTGCAACAAGGCAGTCTCGATCAATTGCCGCTGCCTGATGCACTCGCCGATCTCAGCGTCTGCGCTTTGGTGGTTGGGCATCTGCAACAGCTCTGGCCGGCGCTGGAAGAACTGCATCGGGTTACCCGCGTGGGCGGTCTCGTACTGTGCAGCGATGTGCACCCGATCGGCCATGCACTGGGCTGGCGGCGTGATTTCAAGGCCGACGGCCAGCATTACGCAGTGCGGCATACCCAGCATCTCTACAGTGACTGGCATGCCGCCTGCGCGTCGCTGGGCCTGGTGATCGAGGCGGTCGCCGAACCGATGCTGGACCCGGCCGATATTCCCCCCGGCGCTCGCTTCGATCAGGCTGCGTTGCAGGTACCGGTCGCCTTGGTGCTGCGGCTGCGGCGCATCGCGTGAGTGACGTGGTTTTCATGGCGATGCCGGAGTACAGCGGGTCTGCGGCCTGCAGGCGCTGCGCTCGGGGTGGCGTGCGCTGCTCGAAAGGCTGCGCCACCGGCATTGCAGAGCGTGCATGCCAGCGGCTGTCTGCGCCATGAGCCTGCATGTGGCGCAGCTCAATCTGGTGCCAACGCCCGATGGTTGGAGCGTGGAACAGGTCTTCGCACAGTGGCCATCGCTGGCCGATATCGCCGAGGCGGTGACCAGCGCAGGGGTACGGGTGACGGTGATCCAGTCCTGCGCACTGAACACTCGACTCACACGCCAGGGTGTGGACTACCGCTTCGTCGCATTGGGCGAACGTGGTAGCACCCTGCGTGCACGCCGTCTTGCGGCCATGCTGCGCGAGATCGACGCCGACGTGATCCATGTGCACGGCCTGGAATTTGCCGGTGATGCACGCCGGCTTGCGCGCCTGTTGCCGCAGATTCCCATCCTGTTGCAGGACCATGCCAATCGCCCGCCACGCTGGTGGCGCCGGATCGTCTGGCGTGCGCGCTACGCGGCGGCTGCCGGCATCGCGTTCACGTCGCTGGAACTGGCCGAGCCATTTCGACGCGCGCGGCTGTTTCGATCCAGCACGCAGCTGTTTGCGATTCCCGAATCGAGCAGCCGCTTCTGCACCGGCGATCGCCTGCAGGCACGCGAGCAGACACGTCTGTCTGGCGACCCCTGTGTGTTGTGGGTCGGCCATCTGAGCGCAGCCAAGGATCCGCTGTGCGTGCTCGATGCCATCGCCATGGCGGCGCCCCTGTTACCCGGGCTGCGGCTATGGTGCGTGTTCGACCAGGCACCGTTGATGGAGCAGGTACAACAGCGCCTGCGCGAAGATGCGCATCTGGCGGACCGTGTCCAGCTGCTGGGCAAGTTTGCGCATGCGCGTGTGGAAACCTTGCTGCGCGCCGCAGACCTGTTCGTCTCTGCCAGCCATGCGGAAAGTTGTGGTTATGCCGCACTGGAGGCCTACGCCTGCGGCACCTTGCCGCTGTTGACCGATATTCCGGCTTTCCGTGCGCTCAGCGATGCCGGTGCGGTCGGCGAGTTGTGGCCGGTGGGCGATGCCTCGGCCCTGGCGGAAGTACTGCTGCGTGTCTCGCGCCAGCACCCCAATCGCGCGCAGGTGCGCGCGCATTTCGATGCGCGGCTGTCCTTTGCCGCAGTGGGGCAACGCTGGGCGAGCGCTTACACCCAATTGCTGGCCGCCGTGCCTGGACGAACCGCATGAAACTGGCCTTGGTGGTACCGGGTGGCGTGGACCGCAGCGGCGAAGTCCGTGTGATCCCGGTGTTCCTGACCCTGATCGAATGGCTGGCGCGCAGTCACCAGGTGCATGTCTTTGTGCTGCATCAGGAGCCGATGCCCGGCACCTGGACATTGCGCGGCGCCACCATCCATAACATCGGCGCGCAACGCACTAGGTTGCGTGCAATCAATGCCATTCGTCAGGAGCATCGGCGCGCACCGTTCGACCTCATCCAGGCGATCTTTTCCGGCCACTGCAGCTTGATCGCGGTGGTCGCTGCCAAGCTTTTACGACGCCCAAGCGTGGTGCATATCGCCGGTGGCGAGCTGGTCGCATTGCATGCCATCGGCTACGGTGGCCGGCGCCGTTTGCGTGGCCGTCTGCGCGAAGCGGTGATCCTGCGCCTGGCCGATTGCGTCACGGCCGCCAGTGCGCCGATCGTCGATTCGCTAACAGCACTCGGCATCCGTGCGCAGCGGGTGCCCCTGGGGGTGGATCTGCGGGCCTGGCCTGCGGCCGCGCCGCGCGCGCGCACCGGCGAGGTCGCACGGTTGCTGCACGTGGCCAGTCTCAATCCGGTCAAGGACCAGACCACCTTGCTGCAGGCCATGGCGGCGCTCAAACGCGCCGATGTTGCCTTTAGCCTGGACGTGGTCGGCGTCGATACCCTGGATGGCGCCATGCAGCGCCTGGTGCAACAGCTTGGGCTGAGCGAGCAGGTGCGCTTTCTCGGGTTCAAGACCCAGCGTGAGTTGCGCCCGATCATGCAATCGGCCGATCTGCTGGTGCTTTCCTCTCTGCACGAAGCCGGGCCGCTGGTGCTGCTGGAAGCAGCGGTCACGGGTGTTCCGACCGTGGGCACTGCCGTGGGGCATCTGGTCGAGTGGGCGCCGATCTGTGCACTGGCGGTGCCGCCTGGCGACTGGGCCGGATTGGCCGAAGCCGTCCGTCAGGTGGTGGCCGACGACGAACTGCGCTTGCGCCTGGCCTGGGCCGCGCAGTGCCGTGCGGTACGTGAGGACGCGGCGTTGACCACGCGTCTGTTCGAGAAGCTCTATCGCCAACTATGCGAGCAGCGTCCGCTGCACTGAGTGCGCAGCCCGGAGCAAGACAGCGATTACGCGCCTCGACAGCGCGCAAGCACGCCTTGCATCAACCGACAGCGCTCAGCAAAAATCGTGCGATGCAGATCGCAACGTCACCGCAAACCCACCCAGGACGTGGTGCAAGCCATCTGCTGTCTCACACCGGCTGCAGATATCCATCCAGCGCCGCACGCACCACATACAACATGTCGGTGCGCGGCACCGGCCGGGTCAGGCGCGTCATCAGTCGGCGTGCCTGGGTCTGCCGCACCCACGGTTGCCCTTGAAGCCACAGTTGTGTTTGCAGCATGTCCGCACGTTCCTTGCGGCTCTCCGCCGATGGCGCAACGCGATTGTGCAGATACTGCCGCGCCTCGCTCAGCGACCGCGACCATTCGATGCCGGGCAGTGCCGGCAACCACAGGTTGGAGCATGAGGCCGTGGTCAAGGTCTGGCGGGCCGCACGCATGCGCAGCAAGCGCGGGCAATCGGCGTGCAGGCGCGCCATCACCGCCGCCGGCACCACGCTGCGGTAGTAGCGTTGCAGCAGCAGCAGCGGCGGCAATGCCCACCACGGCGACACGCGCGAGTCTTCCCACAAGTGGTCCCAGTCGCGCTGCCCCATGCGTGTGGCAAGCAACGCGAGATCGTGCAGATGCATCAGCCGGATGCTGCGATGGCAAATGCCACCGGCGGCGTGCAGCAGCAGATGCAACATCAACGCACCGATGGACGGGTAGGAGTTCAAGCCGGGCTGCGGGCGCTCGGGCAGGATATGTGATGTGATGTCCACGCTGTGGACCGGCAGGCGTTCCTGGATCCGCGTATGCAGCTCGATATTGATCGGCGCATCACGGTGCTCGCCCAGCCCCACAGCTGCTTCGCCGTGTATCGGCTTGAAGACCTGGTGCTTCCATTGTTCGAACGAGGCCACATAGCCGAGGTCGCACAGCAGTGCAGCAGCGGCGGGCGCATCCTCCGGCGTCACCAGCAGATCGATATCGGCCATCGGGCGGTCGCCCGGGAGATAGACGCCAAGCCGATGCAGCGCGGTGCCTTTGAGCCCGACCAAGGCGATCCCAGCCGCACGCGCTGCGGTATCGATGCGCGTGAGCAGGATGGCGATACGCCGATGGCGGTCTTCGACATGGCGGCGTTGCTCGCTCAGAAACCTGGTCCAATCCGGGTTCTGCCACAGCGAGCGACGCTGCAGCAGCGGCGACACGCCATGCGCCGCGGCCGCGGCGGCCGCCAGCTGCCATTGCAGCCGATCCCACTGCGGCACCGCTTGGCCCGGCTGCGCCAAGTCCTGGGCCAGCCGTTCGGTGGCCGTGCGCAGGCCGTGCTTGATGGTGCGAAGGGAGTGCTGCATGCGGGCGTGATCCGAAAAGACGAGGTGGGGTTTCGACGGCAAGGCGAAGCGTTGCAGTTCAGCCGACCAGCACGGTGGCCAGCTGCAGCGGTTGACGTGCAGCAACGCTGGCCAGCGGTGCGTTGCGATGCTGTTGTTCCGATGCGATCAGTGCGGACCAGCGTGCTTCCAGGCGATCCGATGCCTGCGCAAACGCATCGGCCGTCATCGTTGCGCGGGCCTGTTGCAGATCCACTTGCGTGTGAAAAAGATCGCGCACGCTGCGATAGAACTCCGAGTCGTAGGCGCCATGGAACATCATCGCCAGGTCATCGCTGTCCTGCCAATGCGTCTTGCCGCCCAACTGGTTCTTCACTTCTTCGTAAAATTTGGTGCCGGGCAGGGGATAGGACACGCTGACGCCGATGATGTCCGGGTTGGCTTGCGTCACCAGGGCGCGCGTGGCCAGGATATCGTCGAGTTCTTCGCCCAGATAACCGAGTTGAATGAAGAAGCCGACGCGAATGCCGCGCGCACCCAGGCGTTCGCGTGCGGCGATCACTTCGCCAACCGTGGTTCCCTTGGTCATCTTGTCCAGGATGCGCTGGCTGCCGCTTTCTGCACCCAGCCAGGCCTCTGCGCAGCCGGCGCGCGCCAGAGCCGCCACCATGCGCTCGCTGGCCAGATCGGCGCGGGTCTGGATGGTGAAGGGAATCGCGCCATCGGAATCGGTCAGACGTTGTGCGAAGGTTTCCACCCAGTCGATGTGGAAGCCGAAGATATCGTCGGCCATCCAGATGTGATCGGGCTGGAAGCTGCGCTTGAGATGGATCATCTCGGCGGCCACGTCTTCGGCGCCGCGGCGCTTGTAGTGGTTGCCCCAGATGGGTTTGGCGCACCAGTTGCAGCGAAACGGGCAACCGCGCGAGGCCGCCATGTTCAGGCTGAAATGGCCGTGCCGTTGCTGCCAGAAGCGTTGATAGCGAGGCATGTCGACCAAGTCCCACGCAGGCAGGCCGCTCAGGCGTGCATCCGGCGGTTGTGCGCCACGATGCGGGCGTGCCTCGGCAGGTTGGTCGGTGGCGATGCGCGCCACTCCCGCCAGCCAGGCCTGCGTGTCGATGGTGGGATCGGCTTCGACGCGCGTCACCAGTTCAAGTAGCGGTGCGATGCCTTCGCCAATCAACACCGCGTGCGCGCCAGCGGCCAGAAACACCTCCGGGTTGTCGGAGGCATCCGATCCTGCCACCAGTACGCGGCAACCAGCCTCGCGCGCCTGGCCAATCATCCGGCAGGCGGCCTCGCGCATCCGGTTCAGGCACATCTTGGTGAGAAAGTTGAAGTTGTCCTCGTAGAACACCACCAGGTCCGGCTGCGCAGCATGCAAGGCACCGGCGTAGTCCTGCACATCGTCGGCAAGCATCGCGTCGAACAGGCTCAAGGTGTGGCCACATTCACGCAGCAACGCCGCGACCTGCAACGTTGCCAGCGGTGGATATGGTTTGCCGCGCTCCCACTGCTTCGGGTCGTAACGCAGAAAATACGAATGACTGACCTGGATCTTTAGCATCTGCACAAGGCTCTCGTTCTGTCGCCAGGTGCGCGCAGCAATGGCGTGCGCAGTCACCGGCAATCGGCTTGGCAGTAGGTGCGCAGGCAGATGCGTTTGGTTGCGCCCAGACGACGTGCGCTGTGCCAAGCGTTGTGCAGGTGCGCCGATGGCCGCAGTGCAACCTTTCGCTCGCTGGCTGGCACACACTGGCTGATCGATGCAATGGATGAAGGGCATGCAGCACTCGGCCGCGTTGGCGGAACTATTGCCAGTAAGCGGGACCGCACGTTTGGCGGCGCACAGCGATGCGGTATCGGCCGCAGATCCGTTCGGCGAGCGACGTATGCGCCGTTTCGTTGTGCGCCGGCAGATTCTCGGCGCGCTGTTCCATTTTGAAAGCGATAGCGAAGCGTTGCTGACGTTGGTGGATGCCGCTTTTGCAAGCCTGCCTGCGCATTGTTTACCTGCTGCGCCGGAGTTCCACATCACGCTGGATCTGGTGTCGCGCGGCCAGGCGCCATCGAGCGCAGAACCGCCACCAGTGCGCACGCATGCAAGCGGTGGTTTGCTGTGCGGTGTCATGGATGCCTGCAATTACCTGATGCTGTCGGTGCCCGAGCGGCGCGCCATGCTGGTGGTGTCCGAGGACATGCTCGCCCACGCCTATCACGTGCGCTATGAGCTGATCGAATTTGCAGTGTTTCTACTGGCTGCGCGCGGAATGGGATTGGTGCCCTTGCACGGCGCCTGCGTCGGCCGGAATGGACGCAGCGTGCTGTTGCTCGGCGCCAGCGGTGCGGGCAAGTCGACGCTGGCGCTGCACAGCCTGCTGCATGGCCTGGACTTCATCGCCGAAGACGGCGTGTTCCTAGCGCCGGAAAGCCTGCTGACCACCGGCGTTGCCAACTTTCTGCATCTGCGTACCGACGCGCTTGGCCTGCTCGATGTGGATACCCGCGCGTGGATCAGCGCATCGCCCACCATTCGCCGCCGTAGTGGCGTGGAAAAGTTCGAGATCGACATCCGCCATGGCCGTGCACATCTGGCGCGCACGCCCTTGCAACTGTGCGCTGTGGTGATGCTGCGCGGCACGCCTGCCAGCACGTCGGCGCAATGCCTGCTGCCAACGCCGGTCGAACACATTGCCGACGCTCTGGCGGACGACCAACCGTATGCCGCCGGCCAGCCAGGGTGGCAGCGCTTTGTCGAGCAGGTGCGGCGCGTCGGCATGTTCACGCTGTGGCGCGGCGCGCATCCGCAGGCATCGGTGGATGCACTGCTGCAGCTGTTGCGATGAGAGCGCGCATGGCGCCAAGAGTAGCTAGCACCGCCACTGCGCCGCCAGTGCGAGGCGCGCACGGCCGATGCCGGAAGTCGGCATACAGCATGTGGACAGCCGGGTTCCTTCGCCCCGTGCACACGGACCTGACAACCGCTCGCTACGTCGTGTCAGCCGTTCTACGGCGTTGTGCGATCCACACGCCTGCCAGCGTATCGATGCGCCCCTTGCACGACATGCATCACTGAGATGCAGACCTCCATTCCTCGCGACCACATGCGTGCCAGCGTGCGCAATTTTGTCGGCACGCTGGTGCCTGCGGACATGCCAACCATCGCGCTCTATGTCGCGTTGTCATTGGCGGCTGCCTTGGCGGGCAGCATCGTGGCGGTCTGCCTGGTGCCCTTGGTGCAACCCGGCCACAGTGTGCAGCTGGCTGGTTATCGGCTGACCTTGCCCGAGGGTCTGCCGATACAAGTAGCGTTGTTTGTGGGTATCAGCATGGTGTTTGCGGCACTGCGTTGGCACAGCGCACGGCTGGCCGCGCGGCTGACCAGCCGCTACGCGATCGGACTGCGCCGCCGCGTGCATGCCGCATTGATCGATGCACCGCTGCCAGCCTTGTCCGGCGCCAGCTCGGCAGAGATCGCCAACGTGCTCACCTACAACATCGAAATCGCCACCCAAGGTTTCAGCGCGGTGCTGCAGCTGCTGGTGGCCGGCATCACTGCGCTGGTGAGCCTCAGCATTGCGATGCTGATCGCTCCCGCGCTCCTGATCGCCATGCCATCGCTGGTGGTGTTGGCCTGGTTGGGCGTGCGTATCTCCAGCAGCGATGCGCAGGCGCGCATCAGCCGCGACTACGTGGCCGACATGACCCGGCTGTTCTGGTTGAGCGAAGACTTCCCGCGGCGCCTGCGGCATGTGCGCTCGTTCCAGCGCGAAGATGTCGAAACCAGCCATTACGAGCGCATTTCCATGCGGCTGGGGCAGGGCTACGCACAGCAGCAGGAACTGGTGGCAGGCAGCCGGCTGGTGCTCGAACTCACTGCCGTGGCCGCGATCGCCGGCATTCTGGTGCTGGCCAATCTCTGGCAGGGCGCCGACCGCGCCGCGTTGATCACCGTCAGCCTGCTGCTTGGGCGGCTGCTGCCATATCTGGTCACCACGCGACAAAGCGTGCAGCAACTGCGCTCGGCGTGGCCGGCGTTGCAGTTATGGCAGCGCTATCTGGACCTGGGGAGCACGCGGACGCAGGCCACTGCCGAAACCGCAACGCCGTTGCCCGCCACGCTGCATCTGGAATATATCGGCCTGGCGCCGCCGCTACCCAGGCTGGACCTCAAGCCGATGATGCTGGTGCCGGGCGAAATGCTGCTGGTGGTCGGGCCATCCGGCATCGGCAAAAGCAGTCTGATGGATGTGCTCTCCGGGCAGACGCCGCCGTCGCAGTTCACCGCGCATATGTCCGGGCGCCGGCTGGATTTTGCCGCGTATCGTAACTGGGTGCGGCATAGCGCGTACATCGGCCAGGGCGTGCGGCCGTGGCAGCGCAGCGTGCGCGATTGTCTGGACTGGGCGCTGCCCTGCACCCCGGATGCACGCATGTGGGAAGTGTTGGCCGATGTCGGTCTGAGCGCGCGTCTGCAGCGCGAAGGGCAAGGTCTGGACACGCCGATCAACGGTCCGGATGGGCGCCTGTCCGGTGGCGAATCGCAGCGTCTGCTGTTGGCGCAAGTGTTGTTGCGCAAACCGACCTTGGCGGTGCTGGACGAAGCCACCAGTGCGCTGGACGCGGATGCCGAACGTCAGGTGTTATGCATGCTGCGGCAGCGACTGCCGCAGACCGTGCTGGTGGTGGTGTCGCATCGCACCAGCCTGGCCGCGGTGGCGGACCGCACGGTTGCGCTTGCAGCGGGCGTGACGTTAGCCGCGCAGGCAGCCGTCCAACCCCCTCCAGTCACACACGCTGGCGCGTAAAGCCACAAGGTTCACGCGCGGGTGCACCACGATTAGCCGGCAATCTCCTCCAGCGCACGATTGCGTGTACGCGGCCCGAACATTGCAATCACGCTCGCCACGATCGACATGCTGATCGCGATAAATGCCAGCACGCCATGGCTGCCGACCTGGACGAGCAACCACCCGATCAACACGCTGCTCACCGCCGTGGACAGGCGGCTGAAGGAATAGCAAAAGCCCACTGCACGCGCGCGCAGTCCGGTCGGGAACAGCTCGGCCTGATAACCGTGATAGGCAAAGCTCATCCAGGCATTGCAGAAGGCGATCATCGCCCCGCACAGCACCATGCCGATCGCCTGATGCTGCTGCGAAAACAGCACGCCAAACAGCACCGCGCCCACGGCCGACGCAGTGATCTGCCATTTGTTTTCCCAGCGCTGCGCAAAGCGCAGCAACAGCAGCGGCGCCAGCGGGTAGGCCAGCGAAATCGCGAACGAATACCCCAGGCTCTTGTTCACGCCGGTGCCTTGCGCGGAGATCAATGCCGGCAGCCAATTGCCGAAGCCAAAAAAACCGATCGCCTGAAAGATATGGAAGACCACCAGCATGCCGATGCGTCCGCGATACGGCGCGCGCCACAATACCGAGGCCTGCGTCTGCTGCTGCAGTTGGGCGGTTGCTTGCGGCGTGGGCAACGGCGCACCCAGATCGCGTTCGCACTGCGTTTCCAGCTGGCTCACCACCGCATCCGCTTCGGCATGACGTCCCTGCGCAGCAAGCCAACGGGCCGATTCCGGCAAACGGTTGCGCAACCACCAGATCGCCAGCGCGAACACGCCACTCAGCAATACCACCCAGCGCCATCCGCTCACGCCCAGCGGCGCATGCGGCACCAGCAGCCACGCGGTCAACGCCACCGTAGGCACCGCCAAAAACTGCACGAAGAAGGCGAACGCGAACGCGGCGCTGCGCATATGCCGTGGCACCAGTTCGGACAGATAGGTGTCGATGGTCACCAGCTCGATGCCCAAGCCGATTCCGACCACAAAGCGCATCACGATGACGCCGGTTGCAGTGCTTTGCAGGCCCATTGCAACAGTCGCGGCGGTGTACCAGATCAAGGCGAAGGTAAACACCAGCCGGCGCCCAAAGCGGTCTGCGAACGGGCTCAACAGCGCGGCGCCGACAAACAGGCCCAGAAACGTCGCCGCCGCAAATGCGGCCTGGTCGGGCATGCCGAACGCGCCATCGGCGCCGCTGGCAAAGATGCCGTCGCGGATCAGGCCCGGACTGATGTAAGCGGTCTGGAACAAGTCGTACAACTCGAAGAATCCGCCCAACGCGAGCAGGCCGACCAACCGCCACAACGTCGCGGTGGCCGGCAGGCGATCGATGCGTGCCGCGATGTCTGCGACGCCGGAAGCAGGGTCAAGCGGAGTGGTGGAAGCCATTGTCGTGTGGGCGCAGTCAGGGCGGCGACCATCATAGCCAGCGGTCCGAGCGATCGGCGCTTGCGCTTCGCTCGCCGCCGTACATGCGCGCATGCACTTCGCGCTGGGCTCAGCATGTTCGCGTATGCCATGGCTGCGCGCAGCGGACACCAGATCCGGGCTTCGGCCACGCCTCGGGTTTCCGCCCCTGCGGCCAACCGGCGCAGCCCAAGAAGCGCGCTTCCCGCTGGCGATTGCGCGCGCAGCACGGTCGAGGATGTCTGGCGCGCCAGTACCGCAAGCATCGGCGGTGCTGCGGGGCGGGGGATGGGGAGGTGGTCGGTGCCGATTGCGTAGCGTCGTTCGCTTCCGATCCACAGACGCCTCACCCCGGCCCGTAGATCGCAGCCCGATGCGGATCGCAGGCGACCCAGCCAGACCCCGACCTGCACCTGTCATTGCAGAGTCCACTGGGCCGGGCGCGGTGTTCGATTGCTGGAATGCTGTAATCCCCTGAGCACCGTCCAGGTGGGTGGCAATGCCATCCGGTCAGCCCCATGTCTTGCACATCACTCATTTCCCGGAGTCATCCGATGACGCCTATTTCCGTGCTCGACCTGGCGCCGGTCTGCGAAGGCAGCGACACCACCCACGCCTTCGCCAACATGCTCGATCTGGCGCAGCACGCCGAACGCTGGGGCTACCGGCGCTACTGGCTGGCCGAGCACCACAACATGCCGGGGATCGCCAGCGCCGCCACCGCCGTGCTGATCGGCCATGTGGCCGGCGGCACCAAGACCATCCGCGTCGGGTCCGGCGGCATCATGCTGCCCAACCACGCGCCGCTGCAGGTGGCCGAACAGTTCGGCACGCTGGCGTCGCTGTATCCGCAACGCATCGACCTGGGCCTGGGCCGCGCGCCCGGTACCGATCAGCCCACCGCGCGCGCCTTGCGTCGCTATTTCGACAGCGCCGACCACTTCCCGCAGGACGTGGCCGAGTTGCTGCGTTACTTCGCGCCGGCCGTGCCGGGACAGTTGGTGCAGGCGGTGCCTGGCGCCGGGCTGGATGTGCCGATGTGGTTGCTGGGATCCAGCCTGTTCAGTGCGCGCCTGGCGGCGGCGATGGGTTTGTCGTTCGCGTTCGCCTCGCACTTTGCGCCCGATGCGATGGACGAAGCGGTGGCGATCTACCGGCGCGAATTCCGCCCATCGGCGCAGTTGGCCAAGCCGTACGTGATGCTGGCCTTGAACGTGGTGGCAGCCGACACGCACGCGCAGGCGCGCCGCCTGTTCACTACCCAGCAGCAGAGCTTCGTCAACCTGCGTCGCGGCAAGCCAGGCAAGATTCCCGTGCCAATCGACGATATCGATACATTCTGGCAACCGCACGAACGTGCCGGCGTGGAGCGTGCGTTGGCGTGCACGGTGCTGGGCGATGCCGATCAGATCGCGCAGGGCGTGGCCGAGTTCATCGACCGTCATACGCCGGACGAGTTGTTGTTCACCGCCAACATCTACGACCATGCCGCGCGTTTGCGCTCGTTCGAAATCGCCGCCATCGCTTGCCGCGAGTTGGACGTGACTACTGCGTGATTCACGTCGCTTTGCGTTGCAATCCGCTCAGATGGGCGCATCTCCATCGGGAACACACACATGCACCCTGAGCAACGCAACGAGAGCATCAAGCAGTTGGCGGAATTGATCCGCGGCGTGGACATCGCAATGTTCACGACCGTCTCTGCCGACGGCAAGTTGGTGAGCCGCCCGTTGGGCACACAGCAAGTCGAGTTCGACGGCGACCTGTGGTTCGCCACGGCCGCCGATAGTCCGAAGGTGGCGGAAATCGGTGCCGATCCGCGGGTCAACGTGGCCTATGCCTCCGCCTCCAAGAACAGCTATGTCTCGGTGGCCGGCACCGCCAGCGTGGTCAACGACCGCGCCAAGATCGAGCAGCTCTGGTCGCCGGCGATGAAGGTGTTTTTCCCGGGCGGCAAGGACGATCCGAACCTGCGTCTGATCCACGTGCGCGCCGAATCGGCCGAGTATTGGGATGGTCCGAGCGGGCTGCTCGGCAAGGCGCTGTATTTCGTGATGACCGCAGTGACCGACGATACCGGCAGCCTGTCGGACAACCGCGTGGTCGATCTCAAGTAACAACATCAAAACAGCGGCGCCGGTCGTCGTGCGCTCAGCGCCAGGCGGCCGGCCACCAGCCGCCGATCAGGTCCACCAGCTGGTCGGAGGTGACACCAAACACGGCCACCGACACCAGCGCGGCCGCCCAGCCAGCCAGCATCAACGCGCCGTCGCGCTCGAGCAGGGCCAGCGCGAACAGCAGCAGGATCAGGCCGAAGAGGTAGTTGGTGAACGGGATCGGCAACGTCAGCAAGAAGCCGACCAGCACCAGCAGCAGGCCGGTGAATATCTGTGCCGGTATCCTGTCCAGCATGCCGTGCAGACGCGGCTTGAGCAGTCGATCCAGGCGTTGCAGGGTGGGCGCCAACCTCGCGACAAACCGCTGGCTGGTGCTGCGACGCGGCCCACGTTCGCCGATGAAGCGCGGCACCCAGGGCTTGCGCAGGCAGCACATCATCTGGACGCCGATCAGCATCGTGAGCGGGCCGCTGATGCCGCCGGCCACGCCGGGAATGGGAATGAACGACGGCAGGATCGCCAGAAACAGGAACACGCCGAACGCGCTCTGCTGCAGATCGGTGAGGATCTCGCGCACACGCAGCACGTGGTTGGGATCCCCTTCGCTGAAGGCCGCCAGCAGGCTGCGGATGCCTTCGTTGCGATAGCGCATCTGCGCGTCGCCCGCATCGCCCGACGGCGGTGCGCCGTTATCCGACGATGTCATCGCTGCCCTCGTCGCCAACGCGGCTCAGCAGCAACTTGTCCACGCGCGCGCCATCCAGATCGACGATCTCGATGCGCCAACCAGCCCAGTCGAAGAATTCGCCTGCCTGCGGAATGCGCCCGAAGTAGTAGATGCACAGGCCGGCCAGGGTGTGGTAATCGCCTTCGTCGGCTTCCGGCAGTTCGGCGCCTAGTACCTCGCGCAGTTCTTCCACCGGCAGCGAGCCGTCGATCAGCAGCGAGCCGTCGGCGCGCGTAATCACCAGCGCGTCTTCATCGGTGTTTTCCACCGCCTGCAGACGGCCGACCACCGCGCCCATCAGGTCGCTGATGGTCACCAGCCCGCGGATTTCGCCGTATTCGTCGACCACCAGGGCCACCGACTGCTGCTCTTCGCGGAAGATCTCCAGCAGCTTCATCGCATGCGTGGATTCGGACACGAACAAGGTGTCGCGCAGCGCCTGGAACATATTTGCGCCGTGACCGTCCATGCGCGTCACCAGCGATTTGACCTCCAGCACGCCGGCGATGTCCTGGTCGCTGCCGCGATACACCGGGTAGCGCGAGAACTCGTGCTCGCGCATCACCTGCAGATTGCGTTCCGGCTCGGCGTTGGCATCCAGCCAGGCGATGCGGTTGCGTGGGGTCATCAAGCTGTCGGCGGTGCGATCGCCCAGCCGCATCACGCGGTTCATCATGTCGCGCTCGTGCGAATCGATCACCCCGGCCTCGTGGCTTTCGGCCACCAGCATGCGGATCTCTTCTTCGGTCACCGACGCCGACTCGTCCTTGCCCATGCCCAGCATGCGCAGCACCAGCCGGGTCGAGCGCGCCAGCACCCATACGCCGGGCGCGGCGATCCTGGCCAGCCAGGCCATCGGCACCGCGACCACGCCGGCGATGTTCTCGGAGTTGCGCAGCGCCAGCCGCTTGGGCACCAGCTCGCCGAAGATCAACGTCAGGAAGGTGATCAAGGCCACCGCCAGCGTGCTGCCGATCACCACCGAATACGGACGCGGCTTGCCGACCAGCTCGAACGAGGCCGACAGCGCCGGGAACAGCTCCTGCAGCCATGCGCTGATGGCCTCGCCGATCGCCTCGCCGCCGAACACGCCGGTCAGGATGCCGATCAGGGTGATGCCGATCTGTACGGTGGACAGGAAGTTTTCCGGGCTTTCGGCCAGCGCCAGCGCACGCGCGGCACGCTTGCTGGAGCCGGCCATCTGCTTCAGGCGGCTCTTGCGCGAGGTCATCAACGACATTTCCGACATCGCAAAGAAGCCGTTCAACAGGATCAGCGCGATGACGATCAGAAACTCAACCACGGGCGTCTTCCCCGGTCAGTGAAGGGGAGGGCGGGCGAGCACTGGGTTGGCCGGCGCGCGCGGAGGCGGGGCGGCAACGGGGGAATATAGGGTCGTCTTCCATAGGGTGCGCCCGAAGGCGCGCAGGCATCTTAGCAAAACTGGAGGGTGGTTCGAGCCGGGAAATGCCGATGTGAAGGCGACGACGGGCACCGAGATACCAGACAGGTCACGGAACGGTCATAATTCACGCTTGGCGTCCGTCTCTCCCTCGACGGCAGGAAGTTCTCCCCCCATGTTCTCGTTGCAGACCATCTTCGGTTCCGGCAAGCAGTTCTATGCGCTCCTGAACGAAGCGGCGCAGGCCGCCTACGACAGCACCAAGGCGTTGCACGCCATGATGCGCGAGTCGGACCGCCAGCCCGCGCTGGACGCGTTCAAGCTTGCCCGCCTGCGCGAACGCGCGGCCTCGGACAAGATCGGCCAGGCGCTGGTGGACAGTTTCATGACCCCGATCGAGCGCGAGGACATCGAAGCGCTGGGTTCGGCGCTGTACAAGATTCCCAAGCAGGTCGAGAAGTTCGCCGACCGCTATTCGCTGGCCACCCAGCACCTGGAACATATCGACTTCGCCCCGCGTGCGGCGATGCTGGAACAGGCCGCTGCGGTGGTGGTGGAGATGGTGACCGACCTGCCGCACATGAACATCGATCGCATGACCGCGCTCAACGACAAGCTGCGCATGCTGGAAAACGAAGCCGACCGCTTGATGCTGGAGCTGTACCGCGACATCTATTCCGGCCGTCTGGACACGCTGCAGATGTTCCTGCTCAAGGAGTTCTTCGAGATCCTGGAAAAGGCCATCGACCGTTGCCGCGAGGCAGGGGTGGTGGTGTACCAGATCGTATTGAAGAACAGCTGAGGTCGCCGCGTGCTTACCCTAGTTCTGGTGGTGGTCCTGGCGGCGTTGGTGTTCGAGTTCATCAACGGCTTCCACGACACCGCCAACTCCATCGCCACCGTGGTCGCCACCAAGGTGTTGTCGCCGGGCTGGGCGGTGATGCTGGCGGCCGGCATGAACCTGATCGGCGCGCTCACCGGCACGGCCGTTGCGCTGACGATCGCCTCCGGCCTGCTCAACACCGAGGTGGTCGACGTGACCCCGCAGGTGATCCTGTGCGCGTTGCTGGGCGGCATCATCTGGAACCTGATCACCTGGTGGAAGGGGCTGCCGTCCTCGTCCTCGCACGCCTTGATCGGCGGCCTGTGCGGCGCCGGCCTGGCTGCGGCGCATAACAATTGGGATGCGCTGATCTGGTCGGAAAACATCGGCAACTGGGCCAAGAACAAGGGCCTGTTGTGGAAGGTGTTCGTGCCGATGATCACCTCGCCGATCGCCGGGTTCCTGCTCGGTATCGTGGTGATGGTGCTGCTGTGGGCGATCATCGCCGGCATGGCCAAGCTGGGCGGTCCGATCGGGCGGCTGGCGCGGCCACGCTGGGTCAATGCGTTCTTCGGCAAGGCGCAGATCGCCTCGGCCGCTTACATGGGCTATGCCCATGGCCACAACGACGCGCAGAAGACCATGGGCATCATTGCGATGACCCTGATCGGCGCGCAGTCGACCGGTGCGCTGGACGATCTGCCGGGCTGGTTGTCGTTCCTGCATCCGGGCACCGGGCTGGCCGCAGGCGCCGGCATCCCGATGTGGATCGTGCTGACCTGCGCAGTGGTGATGGCTGCCGGTACCGCCTCGGGCGGCTGGAAGATCATCAAGACGCTCGGCCACAAGATGGTCAAGCTGCATCCCATCCACGGCTTTGCGGCGGAAACCAGTTCGGCCACCGTGCTGACCGTGGCCGCGCATTTCGGTATGCCGGTGTCGACCACGCACAGCATCTCCACCGCCATCATGGGCGTGGGCTTTGCCAAGAATCCGCGCTCGCTGCGGTTGGGCGTGATCGAGCGCATCGTCTGGGCCTGGATCCTGACCATCCCGGCCGCCGGTGGCGTGGCGTATCTGATGCTGCGCTGCTTCGAATGGTTCGGCTGGACCTGAGCCATGTCGCGCCGTGGTCACCTGGGTCGGCGAGGATGCGCCAGGTGATGCGGTGGATCGTTCGATCCACCTCCGGTTTTCCAACGCGTCCTGCCTGAGGAAACGCGCCGATGATGCTTGCGCTGGTGTGCGTGCTGTTCCTACTGTCCTGGCTGATCGGTCGCCGTCGCTGGGAGCGCAGTGCGCGCGTGCTGGCCGCAGCCACGCTGGCGTTGTTGCTGCTGGTCGGCTGCGGGCCATTGGCGAGCTGGATGCTGCACGGGTTGCAGCAGGCCGGGGTCAACGATTTCAACGACTGGCGCGCACGCAACATGATCGTGTTGCTGGGTGCGGGCACGGTGCGCCCCGATGGCCCTGATGCCACCGCCGAGGCCAACATGTTCGCCTACGGCCGCATCGTCGAGTCGGCGCGGTTGTACCGGCAGTGCCGTGCGCATGGCGGCGACTGCAAGATCGAGATCAGTGGCGGCGACGCGCGCGGGCTGGGCCTGTCCGAAGCGGTGGTGTATCGGAAGGTGCTGATCGGGTTGGGCATCGAGCAGGCCGATCTGATCATGGAACCGTCCAGCATGAACACCTGGCAGAACGCGCAATTCAGCCAGCCATTGCTACGCAAGTACCGCCCCGACCGGGTCGTGCTGGTGTCCTCGGCCACGCATCTGCGGCGCGCCGAGTTGTATTTCCGCCATTTCGGTATCGACGCCACGCCGGTGCGCTCGGATTGGTTGACCGCGTCCTGGGCATGGTTGCCGCAGAGCTACAACTTCACCGTGGCCGATGTCGCCTTGCACGAGTACCTGGGCATCGCGCGCTATCGCGTCTACGAGTGGTTGGGCTGGAATGTGAAGGCCACTCAGCCTGGCGCGTTGTGAATCGGGAATCGGGAATGGGGATTCGGGATTCGTAACGATTGATGCGCGGCCGAGGGCTGCGCAGAGGCGCGGCCGGCCGGAAAATAACGGCTCGACACGGTGATCTGCGATTACCTGCGCACGCGCTTGCCGCAGCTGGCGTGATGCATCGCCAGCCGCGTAGGCGGCCGGCGATGGCGGGGCTCAGCGTGTTTCGTACATCGCCTTGACGTCGTTGCGGAAGGCGGCCTGGCTGTCGGCGCGGTTGTAGAACATGTGGCCGCCGGGATATTCGCGCACCTGCACGCGCTTGGGGTCGCTGCCCATTGCCGGCATCTGGTCCACCGTCAGCACCGAGCCCATGAACGGGCAGGAGAGGTCGTTCCAGCCGTGCGCGATCAGGACGCGCAGTTTAGGATCGATCGCTACCGACTGGCGCAGCTGCGTCACCGCACCCTTGCGCAGTTCGTCGTCCCAGTCCCACAGCTTGTTGACGTCGTAATTGAGTGCCTGGTAGCGCGCATCGACCTTCCAGCCGACCACGCGGGTGACAAAGTCCACCATCGCGGTGGTGGTCGGGGCGATGATGCTGTCCAGCAGCGGGTCGTTGGCGCGCTGCTCGGGGTCGTTGGGGAACGGGTCGAATGCGGTCACGTTGGAGTCGTAGCGGCTACCCAGCTCGCCCTTGTCGCGGAACACCTCGCGCAGATAGGCCTGGGTTTCCAGGCGTCCGCCGGAGCGCCGCACATAGGCCGGATCCAGTCCGGTCATGCGGGTGACCTGCTGCAGCATCGTCTCAGTGGCCTGCGCGTCGGTGCGTCCTTTCATCAGCGCCACGGCGTAGTCGCCACGGGTGTAATCGATCACCTGACGCATCGCGCTGTCGCTGAGCTTGCCCTGGCGTTCCAGGTGCGCGGCGGCGATCGAGGGCAGCGTCATCATCCATGCCAGCGGCGACACATCGCTGTTGTCGTCCAGAGTGGGATTGAGATACGGCGACACCAGCACCACGCCGTTCATCGCCACGCCCAGCCGGGTCTGCAGGTACTGGGTGATGCGCGGGCCACGGAAGCCGCCATAGCTTTCGCCGACCAGATATTTGCGTGCCTGCAGGCGGCGGTTCTTGAGCAGCCAGTCGTAGACCACGCGCGAGAGATATTCCACGTCGGCCTGCGGGTTGTAGAACTGCTTTTTGGCCTCGTCGTCGCCGATCAGGCTGCGGCTGAAGCCGGTGCCCACCGGGTCGATGAACACCAGGTCGGTGAAGTCCAGCCAGGTGCCCGGATTGTCGCGCAGTGCGGCCGGTGCCGAGGCGCTGTCGCCTTCGGCGCCGAAGCCCACCACCTTGGGTCCGATCGCGCCCATGTTCAGATACACCGATGACGCGCCGGGCCCGCCGTTCAGTGCGAACGTCACCGGGCGGGCCTTGCCATCGACGGTGTAGGCGGTGAACACCACTTCGCCAATCGTCTTGCCCTGCGCATCGCGCACCGGCAGCGTCCCGACGGTTGCGGTGTAGCTCAGCGTGCGACCAGCCACGCGCGTGCTCTGCCGCACGCTGGCATCGGCCGGCAGCGGGGCGGGTTTGGGAACGGCTGCCGTATCGGCTTTTGAGGCGCTTTTACTGTCGGTGGTATCGGGCGCATCGGCCAGTGCGGTGCCGCTGAGCAGGACACAGGCCAGCAGGCTGGCGCGGAGAAGAGAAGGCATGAGCATCGATGTCAGTGCAGGGAGCGACGATGCTAGGCCGCTGCAGCGATTGATGGATGTGCAGAAAGGCATGTCTGTCGCGCAGACCGATGCACGATGCGCACGGGTGAAGCGGTAGCTGCGGGCGTCGCTGGACCTGACGCGATGAAGGGCGTGCGTTGCCGTGGCATCCGAGGATGGTGCGCAGACGCTGGGCATGGACTGGTTGGCGCGCTTGAACGCCATGCCGGAATAAGCAACGCGCCGCGCGGAGGGCAGGCGCCTCAGTGCACTTTGTCAGTGCACGTTGAAGACGACCATGCCTAACGCGTCGCCGCGCATCTGCACAGGTGCATCCTCGGCACGCACCTGTCCGGTCACGCCACTCCACGGTGCCTGGCCAGGGCGAACAATCCGGCAGCGGCCAGATCCTCCGCGTGCAGCTGCGTCTTTACTCCGGCGTGTTGCAGCGCCAGCGCATACCGCTGCGCCAGCGCCGGACTGCCGACCAGGTGAACGATGGCGTGATTGCCGCGTTGCTCGCGCAGTTCGTGGCCGATCAGCAGCCCCGACAGGTAGGACGGCAATGCGGTTTCGGCCAGGCGGTCGAACAGGCCCAGCGTGCGTGCGCCGAACAGGTGATGGCTGAGACCGCCGGGTTCGGCGCTGCGATCGACACCGTGCAGAAATGCAGCGGTATCGAGCTCGCCACGGTCATCCTGCATCAGTTTGCCAAGGATGCTGTGCTGGCGAAGCACGGCATACAGCTCGCCGGTCATGGCGGTGGCGAAGTCGGTCAGTTGACCATTGGCGATATGCGCCCATTTGCTGTGCGTGCCGGGCAGACAGGCGACGTGCGCGCCGTCGCCGAGCGCGGCGATCAGGCCGACCAGCTGGGTTTCTTCGCCACGCATGACATCGGGCACGCCGTGCTGCGCGCCGGTGCTGAGGCCGGGCACGAACCACAGCGTGCGGTCGGGCAGCAGGTCGTCGTGGCAGCGCATTGCCCGGGCGAGTGCGGCAGGATCGACCGGGCACGGCAGATAGGGCTGTTCGATCCATCCATTGCGGCTGCCGATCATGCCCGACAGCAGCAACGGGCCGTCCCAGCCGTCGATCAGGTTGTGCAGCACCTCGGCAAAGCGGCCCTGGCAGGCCAGGATGCCCTCGCTGCTGCGACGTTGCTCGCGTACGCCGCCGTCCGCATTGAGCAGGTAGCCACGCAGGCTGCTGGTGCCCCAGTCGATGGCGATCACGTGCTGGCCACGCGGCTCTCGGGCAGGCCGTTGATCGGTACATCGCAGGTATACAGGCCGCCGGCTGCGGGGGTGCGCGCCAGCTCTTCGGCGCTGTGGTCCAGGCGCGAGCTGATGATGTGCAGGCGATCCAGCGCGGCGCCGCCGAAGGCACTGCAGGTGGGGTGCTTGACCGGCAATTGCACGATGCGCTCCATGCTGCCATCAGGGCGATAGCGGACCACGCGCCAGGCCCGCCACTGCGCATTCCACAGATGACCGGCGCTGTCGATGATGGAGCCGTCCGGCTCGGCATCGTCACGGTCCAGTGTGGCGAATACGCGCGTGTTGCCGGTCTGCGCGTTGTCGGCGTCGTAGTCGCAGCACAGGATCTGCGGGCGCACCGAATCGCAGTAGTACAGCGTGCGGCCATCGGGGCTGAAGCAGATCGAATTGGGGATCGACACCCCCGGGAGCGGCAGGGCGCGCAGGCCGTGACGCAGCGAGAACTGGTACATCGCCCCGCGCGCGGCCTTGTCGTCGTGCTCGTCCATGGTGCCGAACACGAAGTTGCCGTTGCGATCGGCGCGGCCATCGTTGCTGCGCGTGAGCGGGTTGTCGGCTTCCACATCGGCCAGGTGTTGGAGCGGCAGTGTGTCGTCGTCGGCATTGTCCGGGTCGGCGATGCAGATCGATTTGGCCAGCGCGATCAGCACGCGGCCGTCGTCCAGCAGACCGATGCAGCCGGGGCGATCGGGCAGCGTCCAGTAGTGCGTGTGCGCACTTTGCGGATGATGCCGCCACAGGCGTTTTTCGCTGATGTCGACCCAGTACAGCGCCTGGCGCTGCTCGCACCACAGCACGCCTTCGCCATGCGTGCAGCGGCTGTCGACCGCCAGCACGGCGGTGTGTTCGATCGTGCTCACCATTCGGCGATGCTGCCATCGCTGTGACGCCACACCGGGTTGCGCCAATCGGGCGGATTTTCGTTTGCGCGCTTGAGCATGTCTTCGTCGATCTCCACACCGAGCCCGGGCTTGGGCAGCGCGGCGATACTGCCATCCACACACTGAAAATCGTCTTTATTGATGACGTAATCGAGCAGGTCGGCGCCTTCGTTGTAATGGATGCCGATGCTCTGCTCCTGCAGCACCGCGTTGTGCGAGACGAAGTCCACATGCAGGCAGGCGGCCAGCGCGATCGGGCCGAGCGGGCAGTGCGGGGCGAAGCCGACGTCGTAGGCTTCGGCCATTGCGGCGATCTTGACGCACTCGGTGATGCCGCCTGCATGCGACAGGTCCGGCTGCACCATGCCGATGCCGCCGGCGCACAACACGTTCTTGAACTCGAAGCGCGAGAACATGCGCTCGCCGGCCGCCAGCGGGATCGAGGTGCTGGCGGCCAGGCGCGGGTAGTATTCGGCCTGTTCGGCCAGCACCGGTTCTTCGACGAACAGCGGCTTGAACGGTTCCAGCTCGCGCAGCAACGCCTTGGCCATCGGCGCGCCGACACGGCCGTGGAAGTCGATGCCGAAGTCGATGCTGTTGCCGAAGGCCTCGCGGATCTCGGCGACCTTGACCACCGCCGCATCGACCGCGCGCGCGCTGTCGATCAGTTTCATTTCCTCGGTGCCGTTGAATTTGAAGGTGTCGAAGCCCAATGCACGGTAGTCGGTGATCTGCTGGATGATCGCGCCCGGGCGGTCGCCGCCGACCCAGCGGTAGGTCTTCATGCGATCGCGTACCAGCCCGCCCAGCAGCTCGTACACCGGCACGCCCAGCGCCTTGCCCTTGATGTCCCACAAGGCCTGGTCGATACCGGCGATGGCGCTCATCAGGATGGCGCCGCCGCGATAGAAACCGGCGCGGTACATGGTCTGCCACAGGTCGTTGATGCGCGCCGGATCCTTGCCGACGACGTAGCCGGCCAGTTCGTGCACAGCCGCTTCCACGCTGCGCGCGCGGCCCTCGATGACCGGCTCGCCCCAGCCGGTGATGCCCTCGTCGGTCTCGACCTTGAGGAACAGCCAGCGCGGTGCGGCGTGGTAGGTGGTGAGGCGGGTGATCTTCATCCTTGGCGTTCCTGGTAGGCCTGCACGAAGGCGCGTGCATGCGTCTTGGTCGTGTCGAGCGATTGCGCGGGTTTGTACAACTCACCACCGATACCGGCACCTGCAGCGCCGTGCGCCATGAAGCCAGCCAGCGTCTGCACGCTCACGCCGCCGACCACGTAGACCGGAATGTGCTTGGGCAGCACCGAACGCAGGGCGCGCACATGCGCCGCGCCGTAGGTCGCGGCCGGGAACAGTTTCAGGACGGTGGCGCCGGCATCGATGGCGTCGAACGCTTCGCTGGCGGTGGCGAAGCCGGCCACCACGGTGAGCCCGCGTGCGACCGCATGGCGGATCAGCGACGGGCGCGTATTGGGGGTGACGATGAAGCGCGCGCCGATTTCCGCCAGGGTATCGACGTCTTCGTTGCGCAGCACGGTGCCGGCACCGATCCAGGCGCGTGCGCCGTAGGTCTGCTGGGCCAGGGCAATGCTCTCGACCCAGCGCGGCGAGTTCAGCGGGATCTCGATCGCATCGAAACCGGCATCGACCAGCGCACCGACATGGTCGAGCGTTTCTTCCGGCGTGATGCCACGCAGGATGGCGATCAGCGGCAGGGCGAACGGGCTGGCGGTGGTGTCTGGAGTCATCGTGTTACTCGCGAGAGAGCGAAAGAGCGGCCGTCGGCGACCAGGTGGTCGGCGAGGTCGGGAAACGTGCGCAGCCGGGCGAGGCGACGGCCGGATGCGCGCGGCGCGCGGCACGGCATGCCGAAGGCCTGGCTGCAGCGCCTGGAGATGCAGCCCAACCGGGTGCAGTTGGCAGGCAAGTTGCGGTCATCGTCGTCCACCTTCGCGTGCATGGCGTGCGTGTTGCCACCTTGTGGAAGATGGGGCGTGTCGGGCCTGGCCGCGCTCGGAAGCCGAGGGCGGGTCCTGCGGCGCTCGATAGCCTCGCGCGAGGAGATATGTGCTGCAAATGAAATTTTAGGCATATTCTATTCCTCCTGCGAATACACCTGCGTGGCGATCCCGATGGCAAATTCCAGCACTCCCTGGTTCAACGCGGCCCGGCTCAAGACGCGCCAGCTGCTGCTGCTGCTGCATCTGCACGAGCAACGCTCGGTGCTGCGCGCGGCCGAGGCCGCCAGCATGACCCAGCCGGCCGCCTCCAAGCTATTGGCGGAAATGGAAGACATGCTCGGCGTGAAGCTGTTCGAGCGGCACGCCCGCGGTGTCGAACCCACCTGGTACGGCCACGTGCTGATCCGCCGCGCCCGCGCGGCGATGTCGGAGATCGGCCGGGCCCAGGAGGAAATCGCCGCGCTGCGCGCCGGACGCATGGGCCAGGCCTCGATCGGCACCGTGGTCAACCCCGGCACCAACCTGGTGCCGCAGGCGATCGCCGAGGTCAAGCGCGAGTTCCCGGACATTCTGGTGCGGGTGGAAATGGATTACAGCCGCCCGTTGGTGGCCAAGTTGCTCGATGGCCAGCTGGACATCGTGATCGGGCGCATCCTTGGCCCGGAGGGCGTGGGCGAGCTGGAATTCGAGCCGTTGGCCGACGAGCCGCATTCGGTGATTGCGCGTGCCGGCCATCCGTTGGCCAGCCGGGCCGGCCTGCAGCATGCCGATCTGGTGCGCTACGGCTGGGTCCTGCCGCCGGCCGACAGCGTGCTGCGCGCGCGGCTGGATTCGATGTTCATGGAGCACGGCGTGCAGACGCCGACCAATGCGATCGAAACCTCGTCGTTGCCGGTCACCGCGACGCTGCTGCGCGGTACCGACATGTTGACCGCGTTGCCGGTGGAATCGGTGGCGCCGCTGATCCAGGCCAAGCTGCTCACCGTGCTGCCGATCGAGCTGGGGGTGCGGATGGAATCGTTCGGCATCATTCGTCGGCGCGATTACATCCTGCCGCCGGGCGCCGAGCGCATCTTGCAGGCGCTACGCAGCACGGCGCGGCGGTTGTATCCCGGTTTGCGGGCGCCGGAGTCGTCGGTCTAGCCGGTTCTGAAAATCCGCTGCGTCGGACGGCAAGCGGCGCTGCTGTTTGCACTGTGGGCCGCGCCATGATCGGCCCGCGCCAGGCCAGCAGCGATGAGCGATGCGATCCAGCGCGGCAGCCTGCGCAGGGTGTCGCCGGCAGTGGCGCAATGGCGCGCAAGGCATCGGCCTGGTCACTGAAAGGCAGGGGCGCCATCGTGCATCGCCGAGCTGTCTGGCCGCAGGAATCAGCGCTGTTTGACCTGCCGATATTGCCGGCGATCGCCGTAGACCGGGCCCTTGGTCTCGACGTTGGCGCATAGCCGGCCGTTGCACAGCGTCACGTCGGCGGCGTTGTAGGCGCGCAACAAGTCCGCACGCACCTGGTTGTCTTCAATTTCCTGGCGATAGTGGGCCAGCAACCATGCGCCACCGCCCAGCAACACCAGCAGACTTCCGACCACCACCGCCGCGCCTTTCCATAGCAGCAGGCGCTGCGCCCGTTCGATGCGCTTGAGTTGATCGGACAGCGACTGCGCACCTCCCCCGATCAAGCTACCGGCCTGCTGCAGCCGCTTCTCGAAACCGGCGACCGACGGGTCCATCCCCTGCTGGATATGTCTGACCACCGTGTCGGGGACACGCTGCATGGTCTGTTCGGCCGAACGGGTCATCACCCCGGGCAGCGACTGCGCCACCTGCTCCAGCTGCTGCGCAAGGCGGCGTTGCTGTTGCTCGATTTCACTGCAGCGGCGCTCGAACTGCTCCATAAGCGCGGCGGTCTTGCTGACCAACGTCAGTGGATCTTTTGCATCCATTGTGCATCCTGCCTTTGCTGCTGCCAGGTGTTACATGCTGCGCCCACCGATGCGCATCGTCTCGTGCTGCTGTTGCTGTTGTTGCGCCTGCATCGCCTGTTGCGCTGCCTGCTGTTCCTGCTGGTTCACCGTGTCGATGGCCTCGGCGCGCAACGCGCGGCCGGCTGGTTCATTGGCCAGGATCTGCGTCATCTGACGGAATTGATCGCGGTCGCCATTCTGTGCGGCGGCCAACATGCGGTCCAGGAATGCGTCCGGGTCGTCACGCAAGGATGGCGGCTTGTCGGCCGCTGTCCGCGTCTGCTGCGCCTCCGCCTTCATCGGCACATGCCACTGCTCAGGCGCATGGCTGCGTTCGCGCTCTTGCTGCAATTGCTGCATCTGCTGCTGCCAGCTTTGCGCATCGGTCTCACGACGCCCTTCCCCAGGTTCCAATGGACCGCGCAGGTGATCGATTCCATCCCGGACCAGGCCATCTACCCCTCGCGAGTAAAGCGTCAAGCCTGCGCGCAGCGTTTCCACATCGCCGCGATACTTCGCGATCATCGGCGCATATTGCTGTGCAAGCTGCTGCGCTGCTGGATCTTCCAACACGGAGACGTCCGGCTTGCCATTGCCATCGACCGGAAGAAAGTTGTGCATGCGATGCGAATCGCCCACCCTGAATGCAGAGGACAACGGATCGCGTGCATCCAGCGCTCCATGATCGTTGGCGTAATCGCCTCTCTTCAACGTCGCAATCTCTTGTGGCGTGGCATAGACCTTGATCTGCCCGTAATGTCGGCTGGCGGCGCTGACCGCATCGCCAGCCATGACGTGGTTGATCACCTCGGTGCCACCCTCGGGAATCCGCCGATCCAGGCTCACCGCCCCGTAGGCGTTGAATGTCTGCCCTGTCAGTCCGAAATGGTGTGCGGTGACCTGAGCCAGATCGCCACCTAAGGAATGACCTGTAACTGTCACTTGCGGGGCCGGCTGGCCGGTCTTGATGTGCTTCTGTTCTGCATAATCCAATGCATGCTGAGTAAAGTCGATGGCGTCGGCAACCTGTACGTTATGACGAGCCACTAACATACCTCCATCGGCTAATGCGCCATCCTGCACTGGCTGGCGATCAAACTCGCTCCCTCGGTGGACAACCACCACTTCACCCGTGTCAGCCCTTTCGTAGATAACACCTTGATAGCCTGATGGCTTGTCTACGTATTCCAGCCGTCTATAAGGCAAACCTCCTATGTCTACAACAGAGCTTCTCTTACCCGTCTCTTGTGGCTCGTCATAACCATCGCGCGCCAGTGCGGCATACTGCTGACTGGTCAAGCTCATGGGGTCGCCCTTTCTGCCTTGAGAATTACAGTAAATAACTCGCTTCGATTCGGCTCTGCATACTTTTCAGCGCTCTCTTCACCGGTATCGGGATAGTCGTCAAATTTACTCCTGGGATATCCGCCTGACCAAAAGAAAGTCTCTTTCGACTTAGATTCGAAAAAATATTTTTTCTCCAGGCTAGGCATAAAATCTGTTTCTGCCTTGACACCTGTTGCTTTTAGCGAAGCAGCCAGACCGCCAAATTCCCAGCGACAGATGCCTTTTCCGTAGTAGTCAGCATCGACCATCCCATCGGTATAGACCATCGCTGTGTAACTCGTGTTATTGATCTTCTGAAAAACGACAGGAACCCCAGCTTCTTTTGGCTTTGTCGACATTCCTAGCGCAGGATCGAACGGCGCACACTCATCGCGATTCGTCATGTCATAGAACGCAGTACCCGACACCAACTCAAACGACCCCGGCGCATCCTCGATGGTCATGGTGATGCGATAAGCCTGTCGCGGATTCGGATTCTTCCGGTACACCGGATCGCCATCCTCGGTGAGCGCCTGCCCGTCTTTGGACTGCATGTTGTTCTCCGTTGCGCCGCAAGCGCATAGCGATGTGGCAAGGGATAGGCATAACAGGGAGGCAAGAGTGCGAGGCATGGTGTCCTTGGCCGATGAGATGCCTTATGTTTTGAGCCTACGCTGCTTTTAACTGCAGAACAAGATTGAGCCGGGAGAGCCCGCACTCCCCTTGATCTGCACATAATATCGGCTGGCGGTGCTGGCCGCATAGCCAGCCATGACGTAGTTGATTACCTCATGGCCACCTTCGCGGATATGCCGATCCAGGCTCATTGGGCCATAAGCATTGAAGGTCTGTCGCTTGAGACTGAAGTGATGGGCACTGACCTGAGCCAAGTCGCCGCCGAGAGAATGACCGGTAACTGTCACTTTAGGGTTGCGATTGAGGCTAACTGCCTTACCCGCCAGGTCCTTCACGTGCACGCGGTTGCCCAGGGTGATTGCCATGACCGTGGTATAGAAGGACTGGTGCTGCTCAGAGTGGTGGATGACGTTCATCTCCGGCGCAGTGGACACCGCGCGCGGTTGCAGGAATGGCTTGTCGCTGAGGGTGTTGACGTAATCGGTAAGCAGGTTGCCGTTGCGCACGGACAGGCCATCGAGCCGGTAGGAACCGCCGATATCCGAATGCGCGCCCGGATTGACCAGATTGAGCAGGCGCCCATCCTGGGTGCGGCCCGGATCGATGATGTCCTTGGCCGGGAAGGTATCGCGGCGCTCGTCGCGGGCGGTGATTTGCAGGCCCGACACCACCGACGGCGGCAGGCGCGAGTCGCGCAGGTTCATGTCGCCGGTAGCCACCGGGTCGAGCAAGCCCACCGCCTGTGCGGTGCGCCCGGGTGGCACCAGCGGCGGGTGGGTCGGGGTGAGTTTTAGGATTTCGCCGTTTGGGCCTTGGTCGATCTGCATGCCGACCGGGTTCTGGATGCCGCGCTCGTGCACCATGCGGGCGAACATGGCCGCAGTGACCGCACCACGGCTGAAGCCGGTGGAGACGATGCTGATCTCGGCTTTGGGGTCTTGTTTCTGCCATTCCTTTGCTTGGGTGATGAACTTCAAGTACATCTCTTCCATCCGTGGCCCGTAGCTGTAGCCAACTGCACCGTCGAGGTTGCGGGTAAAGGCACTGTCCTGGGTACCTACGCCGGGGACGTAGTAGCCACTGATGTTCTTAACATTGTGACGAACTGCTGTTTGCACCTGATCGTCCAATATGCCGATATTCGTGATGTGCTCAGGATCTTTGTGCTTGTCATTGCCGGTGCCATCGAAGGATGCAACGAACAAGCGGGTGTGCGGGTTGTGTTGGCTGACCAGCAGAGGCGCCTGGAACTGCGCCAACGCATGGCGGCTTTGTTGATAGGCCGCCAAATCCTGCGCGGTCGCCGGATAGGTTTCCACTCCATCAGCCCAGGTCTTTGCAGTATCACGATCGTTAGCCATTACGTGCTCCCTGGCGAAAACGCCATTAGTAGCTCTTGGTGTAGGCGAGGATCAGGTCGCTGCGGAAATCACTGTTCGGATTGCCTGGCTCCTGTAACACTCTCGTCTGTACAAATGCCTTCATATACACATTGATGGTGCGGTCGTTCACTTCCAAAATGATATCGGGAGAGATATCCGCCTGCAGGATCGGTGGCAGCTGATCCTGGGGCACATGGTGCAGCACCACCTTGTCCTTGAAGATGGCCTCAAGATCGACTGTTGCATGGTGCGACTGGCCGTCTTTGGAGCGCCATGTCACCTCGGCGGGGGGGGGGAAGTGCGGGAAGTTACGGATGCCGATCGTATTGGCTTTAAGATTGCCTGGGTAGTCATCCCCTAGCGAAGCCGAGGAGATTTCTTTGACATCATCTGGGTCGCGCGCTGCGTACCTGCCGTCATACAGCACCTTGCAACCATAGGTGTCGTAGCACATTGCTCCGAACGCATGGTTGCTAAACGGAATCGGCTTACGGGTATCGATATGCACGGTGTTATGGGCATCGACTGGAATATTGCCTATCAGGTGAATACCGGATGGATCGTTGGTAGGGGTGTTCATGCGCGAACATCCAGTCAGAGGGTGGGCAAAGGCGACGCACAGCAGCAGAGGGAGCGCTGCACGGTGCTGCGGGATGCAAGGAGGTCGCACAGCCATGGAGCCACCTGTGGAAAGGGAGAAACAGCCTGCTACAGCGTACTATCTGCGATGTGCTCATGGTAGTGCGGAGCCGGCGTTGCGCGGCTCAACGCAAGGCGGCTGTGTTGGTAGCCTGCCGAGGCCCGCACAGTCGCCGGATAGGTTTCCACACCATCGGCCCAGGTCTTTGCAGTATCACGATCGTTAGCCAGTAAATGCTCCCTGGCGAATACGCCATCAGTAGGTCTTGGTGTAGGCAAGGATCGGATCGTTGCGGAAATAACTATATTCGTTGCCCGGCTTCTGTTGCACAGTCGTCTGTACCATCGCTTTCATATACACATTGATGGTGCGGTCATTCACTTCCAGGATGATCTCCGGAGGGATATCGGCTTTTAGGATCGGCGGCAGTTGCTCCTGCGGCACATGATGCAGCACCACCTTGTCCTTGAAGATGGCCTCAAGATCCACCAGGGCGTGGTGCGACTGGCCGTTCTTGGAGCGCCAGGTCACTTCCGCTGGGGGTGGGAAGTTCGGGAAATTGCGTATGCCGATGGTGCCAGCGTCAAGGTTGTTAGGGTAACCATCTCCTACTGACGCCGATGATATTTGTTTTACATCTTCGGGATCGTGTGCCTCGTACCTGCCGTCGTACAGTACCTTGCAGCCATAGGTGTCGTAGCAGAACGCCCCGAACGCATGGTCGGCGAACGGAATTGGCTTGCTGGTATCGATATGCACGGTGTTGTGGGCGTCGACTGGAATATTGCCGATCAGGTGAATACCGGATGGATCGTTGGTAGGCGTATTCATGCGTGAACATCCACTCAGAGGATGGGCGAAGACGGCGCACAGCAGCAGGGGGAGCGCTGCACGGTGCTGCGGGATGCAATGAGGGCGCACAGCCATGGGGCCACCTGTGGCAAGGGAAGGATAGCCTACTGCTTGCGATATGCTCGTGGTAGGTCGGCGCTGGCGTGGCGACTCAGGTGCCCCAGGCATGAGCGGCAGCGGTTGCGGTGCAGGGACTTGCCATCCGCACGCACGCCATTGCGCGTGATTTTCTCTGTGATCTGCCCGCTGCGACGCAGGATTTTCCCTAAACGTCTCTTCCCTGTGGCACGTAGCGGTAACCCGGGATAACGTCGAGCGCACAAGCGGGTGTGTCGGCTGGCCGCCAAGGTTGCCTGGAACTGCGCCAACGCATGGCGGCTTTGTTGATAGGCAATCCATCCCGCGCAGTCGCCGGATAGGGTTTCATGCCATCGGCCCAGGTTCTTGCACCATCACGCCCACACTTCTAGCGCATCCGTTCGTTCCATTTCGTTTCGATATACCAGTCCATGAATTTTTCATTGGCTGGCGCTGAAACACGCGCCTATACCTGTGCACCAGATCGCACGCTGAAGCGAACGTGAAGTCGAGCAGGTGATCGGCGGCCAGGCCGCCATGCAGTGGAAGGGAAGAGCCGTGCGCTAGCGCCTTGCTCTTGCACGATCATGCGGTGCGCATGCGGTATGTCGCGCGGTGCCGTCACAACCTGTCTTCAGTCGTCTTGCGTCCTGGGAGGGATTCAGATGCTCAGCTTTTCAAGCCATGCCTCGGCGGGTACGGGCGTGCGTGCGCGTCCGTCGCGTTTGTGTCGTTGCACCATCGCCGTCAGCATCGGGCTGATGCTCGCCACGCCGGCATACGCCCAGCAGGCGCAGCCTTCCCGGAACGCCCAGGCCGGCAACGCCGCCAGCAGCGCGGTGGATCTGGATGCGGTGGAGGTGCGCGGGGTACGCGCCAGCCTGATCAAGTCGCAGGTCATCAAGCGCGATGCCACCCAGATCGTCGACTCGGTCAGTGCCGAAGATATCGGCGCCTTGCCCGATCGCAGCGTCACCGAAACGCTGCAACGCGTCAGCGGCGTGACCATCGATCACTTCATGGCCCGCAACGACCCCGACCACTTTTCCGCCGAAGGCAGCGGGGTGATGATTCGCGGGCTGACCCAGGTGCGCGGCGAACTCAACGGGCGCGATATCTTCAGTGCGGCCAGCGGCCGTGGCCTGAGCTTCGAGGACGTGCCCGCCGAATTGATGGCCGGCGTGGACGTGTACAAGAATCCATCGGCGGAAATCATCGAGGGCGGTCTGGGCGGCACGGTCAATCTGCGTACGCGCATGCCGTTCGACAATCCGGGCCGGATCGTCGGCGGCAATATCGACGTCAACTACGGCGACATGAGCAAGAAGTACAAGCCGTCGGCGTCGTTCCTGTTCAGCGATCGCTGGAATACCGGCATCGGCGAGATGGGCTTCATGGTCGATATCTCGCATTCGGAACTGGCGACGCGCTCGGACGGCATCCAGGTGGAACCGTATGTGCGACGCACCGATGAGGCGGTGCTGGCCGGCAGCGGGCGCGATCAGGTGTATGTGCCGGGTGGGGTGAACTGGCGGCAGCTGGATTTCGAGCGCAAGCGCAATGGCATTGCCGCTGCGTTCCAGTGGAAACCGAGCGATGCGACTGACATCTATGTGCAGTACCTGCGCTCCAGGTACGACATGAACTGGCAGGAGCGCGCGGCGTTTTTCAACGACAGCAACAACAGCATCAGCCCGGCGCCGGGCACCACCTTCGATTACGACAACCGCGGCGGGTTCCTGCGTGGCTCACCGGTGTCCGATTCATGGCGTGGCGTGCTCACCGGCGACGGTGTGCGCTTCAATACCGACAACCGCTATTCCGAACAGCGCACCACCACCACCGATCTGTCGGCAGGCTTCAGCCACTTCTTCAACGACAACCTGCAGATCAAGGGTGACATGCAGCTGGTGCAGTCGGAGAACGAGCAGCTGGATTTCACCGCGTTCAGCGCGACCTATCTGCCCGGGCTGACCTACGATGTCTCCGGCAAGTACCCCAGCGTGCAGATCGCCGACCCGGCGTTTACCCAGAATCCGTCCAATTACTTCTGGGCGGCGGCGATGGACCACCTGGGCAAGAACCGCGGGCGTCAGCTGTCCACGCGCGTGGATCTGGAATACACCTTCGATGACAGCAGCTGGCTGCGCTTTGCGCGCTTCGGCATGCGCGCCACCGACCGCAACCAGATCAACAAGAACTCCGGCTACAACTGGGGCGTGATCTCCGACAACTGGGCCGCGGTGCCGGGCACCAGCAACGGGCTGGCCAACATGTCCGAGTTCATGGCCGACCAGTCGTCGTTGTTCACCTTTTCCAACTTTTTCCGGGGCGGGGTGAATGTGCCGACCACCCTGGTCGTGCCCAACAGCAGCCTGGTCAACAACTACCGATCTGCCTCGCAGATGATCCAGCAGATCGTGGCATTGCGCGGCTCTGGCTGGTCGCCGGATCAGTACCAGCCGCAGGACACCAATCGTCAGTTCGAGCGCACCCAGGCGGCCTATGCGGCGCTGTATTTCGGCAGTGACCAGGCATGGGGCGTTCCGGTGGATGGCAATGTCGGCGTGCGCGTCGTGCAGACCAAGACCCAGGCCGAAGGTTTTGGCCAGTTCCAGAACCTGGCTGGCCTAAACGTCTCGCCGGAGTTGCAGGCGCGCTACACCGGGCAGTACTTCGACAACGATGCGCAAGGCAGCTACACCAACGTGTTGCCCAGCCTGAATCTGCGGCTGCGCTTCAGCGACAGCCTGCAATGGCGTTTTGCCGCCTCCAAGGCGATGGCGCGCCCGGACTATACGCAGCTGCAGCCGTACGTGTTGCTCAACGTGAAAATCAACGACGCCGGCCAAGCGACCAGCTTCGTCGGCACTGCCGGCAACCCGACCCTCAAGCCGATGGTGGCCAACCAGTTCGACACTGCGCTGGAGTGGTACTTCGACACCAGCGACATGCTCTACGCCACGCTGTTCTACAAGAAGGTCAAGGACTACTTCTCCACCCAGACCCGCAGCGAGATCTACGATAGTCGTCCGTGGCTGGTGACCCGCCCGTACAACATGGACGAAGGCACCATCCGCGGCGCCGAGTTCGGCTACACCCAGTTCTTCGACAGCCTGCCGGGCTGGCTGAGCGGGTTCGGCATCAATGCCAATTTCACCTTCGTCGACAGCAAGGGCGGCGCCAATACCGCCACCGACCCGTACGCCAACACCACGGTGAGCGGCGTCGAGCTGCCGCTGGAAGGCCTGTCGCGGCGCAGCTACAACCTGGCCGGCATCTACGAGAAGGGGCCGTTGTCGTTGCGCCTGGCCTACAACTGGCGTTCGCGCTATCTGCTGGCCACCAGCGATGTCACCACCCTTCTTCCGACCTGGGCAGACGACTACGGCCAGCTCGACGGCTCGTTCTTCTACCGCTTCAACGAACACCTGCAACTGGGCGTTCAGGCCAATAACCTGACCAACACGGTGACCAAGGTGTTGATGGGGCCGACCTCGTACGAAGGTGGCGAAGTGGACCGGCGCCTGTACACGCGTTCGTCGTTCGTCAACGATCGGCGTTATTCGCTGGTGCTGCGGATGAACTGGTAAGAGCGGCTAACAAAACGACTTCGGGTCAGCCTACTGCAGGCCGGCTATCTGCGGCCTGGTTGCAGGGCCCTTGCCCGCCCAGCGTCGCGGGACACGCTGCAAGTACGTCCATGTAGCTCTTACGCGGCATCCATGCCGCGTAAGGTCCCGCGACGCTGGGCGTGCAAGGACCAGTCGAGATGGTCGGTGTGCATGTTTTCAAGAAAACAACCGATCAACTCTCTGGTGCAGTGTCCTCGCCGATTGCGGGACCGTGTGACGGCATGGATGCCGCCACCGAGCCTCCAGGGATGGATTCACGGCGTGTCCCGCGAGCGGTGAGGGCACCGCGCATTCGACCCACTCAGCGTTTGATCTGGACTTCTGACTGCATCCACCAAGGTACGGTCGACAAAACCACTGCACTCACTGACAGGCGCTCGCTCGCCAGGTTTTGTTAGCTGCTCTAAGGAACCTCTGAACAACGCACCACAGATACGCGACACTACCCGCCTCATGTTGAGGAGTGATCCATGCAACTGACGTTCGGTGACGCTGAGGGCCT
>NZ_JACIFI010000022.1 GCF_014197275.1 Xanthomonas sp. 3075
CGTCGAGCGTAGCTTCGGCTGGGTCAATCGCTTCAGACGACTGGCACGCGACTATGAGCGATTGCCGGAAACGTTGGCCGGTTTGCACTTTGTCGCCTTTACGATCCTGATGCTTGGAAATGCAGCCACGCTCTTTCAAAGTTCATAACACGCTCTAACCGATCCAAGAACCAAGTCAGGCCTTTTTGATAGTCTTTGACAGGCCCTCCATTGTGAGGAGATAAACTCAAGAAAGACGCCGTTTCCCGGCTGCTCGGCATATATATACGATTACGAGAAGAGTGGATATCAAAATATCCATCCCTCGACAAATCTCGAAGCAACAAATTATTATCCAGCGTCTGCTGCTCAATTACATGATGATCCTGGAATAACGGCCTTGGCTTCGACATTTGTCTTTCACCTATGTGAATTGCAGTTTATTTTTAGTAATCAGCCGCGTCTTCAAACCAAAGACCATCCGATCCACCTTTGAATCCTATGCCTGCGGACCTGATTGCATCAAAAAAAGTTTTGTCACATATCACGAGCTTTGCAGAGTAAGGCAAGCGAAATATATGAGAATCACCCACCACTTCCTTTTTAAACGCCATACTCGCACCACCTAATAAATTGTAGTATTTACCAAGAGCGAACTCATCACTAATCTCAATATTTAGCTTGGAACTCTCTTCATCCAGCGCATCGAGCACGCGCACAACATCACAAAGGTAGTGAGTCGGGCCCACTGACCCATCTGGCAGTTGAAATTCGCATTCAGCAAACTCAAATCCCTGCGGGTCCACCGACTCAAAGACGTTCTTTAAACGTTCAGAAACAAGCCAGTAGCCGCTAAATATGCCTTCAAGATCGCGGGGCATCTTGCCTTTTTTGGGATCGTAGCCAAGCCGTGGCGTTTGACGAAGTGGCGGAAACCCACCCTCGGCTGGGCGCAATATCCGGCGAGGCGGCGTAAGAAGCTCCTTTTCGTTCTCAAATATGACGCCCGAGGCCTTCCAGTTACTTCGGATGTCCGGCATCAAAGTATAAAATTCGCCTTTCTTAGGCCCAACTTTAATATTCATATATGCTCCGGGTATTGCACGATAAAATGAACTGAGCGATCAATAGGTCGCGGCGTCGGTGAACAAAAGTCCGTCAGAACTCGGCTTGATACCCACACCTGCTTTTCGGGTTTCGCTCTTCAAAAATGCATCGCATACCACAATTGATGGCCTTTCGCTCATTCGAAAGATGTGCGCTGACCCAACAACCTCCGGCAGAAAAGCGAGCTCGGCTCCACCGGTTACGCTCAGCCTTTCCACGTCCTTGCCCGTCTCATGGTCGTGTGCCAAGGTGACTTTGTATTTGGAACGCGGCTTGTCTAGCGCAGCCAACTGTCGAACGACGTCACACAAATAATGCGTCGGCCCTGGTGAGCCATCTGGCAGAACGTAGTCGCAAATCGCGAACTCAAAGGCACCTGGATCAACAGACTCCAGGACCTCCTTCAGTCGCTCGGAGACGAGCCAATAGCCGCTAAAGCCACCCTCAAGATCACGGGGCGGCTTGTTCTTGCCTGCGCCATGGACCAAGCGAGGTGTTTCTCGCAAGGGCGGAATTCCGCCTTCTGCAGGGCGAAGGATGCGCGAAGGAGCCGTCAGCAACACATCGATGTTTTCAATCTCAACGTTGTGCCCTGGGCCACCTCCTCGGATGTCGGGCCGCAACACATAGAACTGTCCCTTTTCAGACTTCTGCTTGGCAAGCACCGGACTGTCTTCCATCTGGATAATGATGAGTTCTACTAAATCTTCAGGGTCTGGACGCTCACCTTTGGCAACAGCCGCTTGGTGAAATACGCGTCTTCGTAATACTTGATCTTCTCGCAGAGCACCGGGCTTGGGATGCCTTCATAGAGGAAGACTTCCTTGTCAAAGCCCATTGCCTTCAACTCCTGCGGCAGCATCAACGCGCGGCGTTGCTCGGTTTCTGAGTAAGACACACTGCTTTGCTTGCCACTGGTGTGCGACTTGTTCTTCTTGCGCACCGTGGTGTAGCCGAGCATGTCCGAGTAGTCGTTGGCGTCTTGCTGCTCGCGTGGGGCGTAGACGATTTGCAACGCATGGTTGGTGATGATGGTGCGCGAGACATCTTTGCCATAGGTCGCATCCAGCTGCGCCATGCTCTGGATGATCGGCAGCAAACGAATGTTGTAGCCGGCCATGTAGCTCACCGCGCTTGCGATGATGTCAACCCGGCCGATGGACGTGAACTCGTCCATCAGCAGCAAGCACTGGTGTTTGAGCGCCGGGTTGTTCTGCGGCAGCTCTTTGGTGTTGAGGTTGATGAGCTGACTAAAGAGCAGATTGATCAGCAAGCGACTTTCGGCCAGCTTGTTCGGTTGGATGCCGATGTAGATGCTCATCTTCTTTTTGCGCACATCAGTCAGCAAAAAGTCATTGTCGCTGGTTGATGCATCCAGGATCGGGTTGATGAACTGGTTGAGCGGCTCCTTGAACGTGCCCATGATCGACGCGAAGGTCTCCTCGGCTTGCGAGAGCAAGTTGTCGAACGCCGTCTTGGCGTCGCGGCCCAGGAACTCGCGCTGCGAGAGCTTTTTGAGGTAGTCCTTCAAGTCGCTTCCGTCCCCAGACGACACGCGATAGAGCATCCCAAGCGTTGGGAACATCCAGGTGTCTTTCGGGTGCTTGCGCTTGATCTGGTCATCGAGGCTATCGAACAGATAGAGCGTAAACGCCATGAAGGCATTGCGCGCCTGGCTCACCCAGAACTTCTGGGCGTCGGAGCCATCTGGGTAGAGCATGGCCGCGACACTCATCAGATCCGAGACGCGAAATGCGGGATCCGGTGAGATGTAGCTGAGTGGATTCCAGCGGTGGGTGCGCCCGTCTTCCGCGAAGGGGTTGAACAAGAACACCTCTTGACCCTGGCTCTTGCGCCAGCCAGACGTGAGGTCGAAATTTTCTTGCTTGATGTCCAGAACCACCACCGAGCCCTGGTAGTCGAGCAGATTGGGAATGACGATGCCCACGCCCTTGCCCGAACGCGTGGGTGCGGCCAGGATCACAAACTGTTGCCCAGGTAGGCGCACCAGCTTGCCACGGTGCTTGCCGACCACGATGCCGGTCGGCGACGGTTTGAGCATGTCCTTCTTGGCGAGATCACTGCCCGAGGCAAAGCGCGCGTCGCCATGCAAGGCGGCCGCCTTTGGCTTGAACAGCGGGATCAGCAGTGCGAACCAGGCCAGGACCGGCACGCCGAAGCCAATGGCGCCAGCCAGCTTGATCTTGCTGGCATAGGGAGCGAACTGCGGGAGGTCCAGCGCGTTGATGTAAGACCCGTAGGTGCCGACGTTGAGCGGCCCGCCCACCTTCAGCAACACCAATATCAATTTGCCGGAAAGGAAAAGCCCTGCGATCAAGGCACACAGCAATAGTCCAATGGCGACGCCGATCTTGATCTCTCTGCTCATAGCGCAATGCCTTCCATCCTCGGATCCTTGGCTTGTTTTGATCAGGCAATCGCTTGTGAGATTACAGGATCACGCCATGCGGCCGGCTCGTCATGCATCGCCATGAATAAGGCGGGGCACCTGATTGCCCGTATCAAATAGCACACATACCGAAACGGTAATTCAGATCATGGACCATGCGCCCGATGCGGGATCGGATCAGGTACCTCGGCGCTGAGTGGTGCGTGGTATCGAGAGTTTGTCGTCAGTCAACGCAACGCTTTGCAACTGCCGGCATAGCCAAGGCTTGGTCAGTAACCATGCACCGGACGATGCGCCTTGACCGCCATCACCAGGCCCAGCCCGGCCAGCAGCGACACCGCCGAGGTGCCGCCGTAGCTCATCAGCGGCATCGGCACGCCGACGACCGGCAGCAGGCCGGAAATCATGCCGCCGTTGACCAGCACGTAGACGAAGAACGCCAGGCCGGTGGCGCCGGCAACCAGGCGCGAATAGGTGTCGCGCGCTTGCGAGGCGATCCATAAACAGCGACCGATCACGATCAGATACAGGGTGAGCACGGTCGCCACGCCGATCCAGCCGAATTCTTCGCTGAGCACCGAAAACGCAAAGTCGGTGGTCTGCTCGGGAATGAAGTTCAGATGCGACTGCGAGCCCAGTCCCCAGCCCTTGCCATCCAACCCGCCCGAGCCAATGGCGATCTTGGACTGGATGATGTTCCAGCCAGCGCCGAGCGCATCGTTTTCCGGGTTGAGGAACATCATGATGCGGTCTTTCTGGTACGGCCGCAGCAGCCAGAACCAGGCCACCGGCGCGGCCGCCGCCACGCCCCCCACACCCACCGCCACCCACCACCACGGCAGTCCGGCCAGCAACAGCACGAACACGCCGCTGGCGGCGATCAGCACGCCGGTACCGAAGTCCGGCTGCAGCATGATCAAGGCGGTCGGCACGCCGATGATCACCCCGGTGACCAGCACGGTGGAGATGCGCGGCGGCAGCGGCATGCGGTGCAGATACCAGGCGGCCATCATCGGCAGGCTGATCTTGAGCAGCTCGGCCGGCTGCAGGTAGAACACTTTCAGATCCAGCCATTGCCGGCCGTACTTGCCGGTTCCCAGCGCGAACACCGCAAGCAGCGGCAGCATCGACAGGCCGTACACCCATGGCGTCCAGGCGCGCAGGCGCAGCACCGACATGCGCGAGATGCCCCACATCGCCACAAAACCGACGAGGAAACGGATGCCCTGCGCCATTACCAGGTGGTCGCCGTTGGCGGTGCCGCCAGCGCTCTTGAGCACCGACAGCCCGATCACCATCAACCCCGCCAGCGCCAGGCACAACACCCAGTCCAGGCTGCGCGTGACGCGCGCGGCCATGTCTACCAGCCAGCGCAGGATGTCACTCAATGGTCGATCTCCTGGACCACATCGGGTACATCCGGCACCACCGGTTGCGCCGGCGTGTTGGGGTCCAGTGCCACTGCCGTCTGGCCGATCACCACCGGCAACTCATCCAGCGTGGCGGCGGCCGCATCGCCGGCCTGACGCGCATCGGTGGCGCCGGCTTCGAACTGGTTGACGCCCACTGCGGTCATGCCGAGCTCGCTGTCCAGCGGCTCCAGGCCGGCCGGCATCTTGCCGAGCAACCAGGCATCGAAGATCTTGCGTGCGATCGGCGCCGCCGAGCTGGTGCCGAAGCCGCCGCCTTCCACCGCCACCGCCACCGCAATAACCGGGTTGTCGGCCGGCGCAAAGCCGACGAACAGGCCACGGTGGCGCAGATGCAGTGGCAGGCTGCGCGGGTCCACGGCTGCCACACCGCGACGGCTGACCACCTGCGCGGTGCCGGTCTTGCCGGCCATCTGGTACGGCGCGCCGGGCGTGATGGCATAACCGGTACCGCCGGGGCGCATCGTGTCCATCATGCCTTCGCGCACCACCTGCAGATGCGCCGCGCTCGGGCTGATCGGCTTGCCGGGCGGCTGGATCATCGGCTGCCAGGGGTGGTCGAAGCCGGTCCGTTGTTCCAGCACCAGGTGCGGACGCAGCAGCAGGCCGCTGGCGATCGCCGAGACGCCGCGTACCAGCTGCAACGGGGTCACCTTCCAGTCGCCCTGGCCGATGGCGATGTTGACGGTGTCGCCCGGATACCAGCGTTCCTTGCGGGTTTTGTACTTATAGGCCGGCGACGGCAGGATGCCGCCGATTTCGCCGAGCAGGTCCACCCCGGTGGGAGCGCCGAAGCCGTATCCGCCCATGTAGTGGTCGAAGCGCTCGACGCCCATGTCCACCGCCAGGCGGTAGTAATAGGTGTTGACCGACTGGGCGATCGACTTGCGCAGGTCGGTCCAGCCATGGCCGCCGCGGTGCGAGTCGCCCCAGCCGCGGCTGACCCCGGGCAGGTAGAACATGCCGGTGGACAGCACCCGGTCTTCCGGCCGACGCAGGCCGCTGTCCAGGCCGGCCAGGGCGATCAGCGGCTTGAGCGTGGAACCCGGCGCCACCCCACCCAGCACCAGCCGGTTGAACTGCGGCCGCGACGGGTTGTCGTTGAGCGCCTTGAAATCGGTATGCGAGATGCCGTTGACGAACAGGTTGGGGTCGTAGCTGGGCAGGCTGACCATGCCCAGGATCTCGCCGGTGCGCGGGTCCATCGCGATCGCCGCGCCTTCGTGCTCGCCGAAGGCGGCCACCATGGCGCGCTGCAGGTCGGCATCCACCGCCAGGCGCAGATCTGCACCCGATTGCGGCGCAACCCGGCCCACGGTGCGGATCGCCCGGCCCTGCACGTTGGTCTCGACCTGCTCGTAGCCGACCTGGCCACGCAGATCCTGCTCGTAATAGCGCTCCAGGCCGGACTTGCCCATGTGGGTGAGCGCGGCATTGCCCTCGCCCAGCACCGCCAGGTCCTTTTCGTCGATGCGGCCGACGTAACCGATGATGTGCGCGAACAGCGGGCCGTACGGATAGCGCCGGGTCAGATACGGCTCCAGTTCCACCCCGGGGAAGCGCCAGCGCTCTACCGCAAAGCGCGCCATTTCCTCGTCGCTCATGCGCAGCTTGAGCGTGACCGGCAGGAAGCTGCGGCGCGCGCGACGCTCGCGGTTGAAGCGCTCAAGATCCTCCGGCGCGATCGGGATCACCTTGCCCAGCGCCGCCAGCATGGCGTCCATGTCGGCGACCTTGTCGGGGGTCACGTCCAGACGGAACGCCGGCACGTTCTCGGCCAGCAGCCGGCCGGTGCGGTCGTAGATCATGCCGCGCCCGGGCACCACCGGCTTGGGCTTGATGCGATTGGCTTCCGAGCGCGTGGCGTAGACCTCGTGGTCGAGCACCTGCAGCTTGAAATACCAGGCGCCCAGGCCGACCAGGCACAGCACCACCATCACAAAACCGAGCACTGCACGCCGGCGGAACTGCTCGGCCTCCGCATGCGGATTCTTGGGCTGACGGCGACCGTGCATGGCTTACTTCTTGCTCCGCTTGCCCAACCGCACCGCATCCAGCAACACGAACAGCGGCGGCCACAGCGCCATGCCCAGCAACGGCGCCCACCAGTAGCTCCAGGGCAGGGTCGGCTCGCCGATGGCCAGATGCACGGCCGACGACACGATACGGTCGTTGAGCAGCAACCCGCCGATCGCCAGCGCCTGCTGCGAGACCGGGAAGAAGCGCAGCCGGGCGCGGAAACGCTGCAGGATGAAGGTCATGATCACCAGCCGCAGCGCCTGCTCGCCGAGCAGCCCGCCATACAGCAGGTCGGCCAGCACACCGGTCACGAAGGCGATGCCCAGCCCGACCCGGTCCGGCTCTTCGATCACCCAATACGCCAGCACCAACGCCAGCCAGTAAGGACGCAGCGGCTGCACCACCAGCGGCAGCGGCAGCAGGCCCAGCACCAGCGCGATGAAGATGCTCGCCGGCAGGATCCAGGTGTTGCGCATGCGGGTCATTGGTCCGTCTCCTGTGGAGCCGGACGGGATTGGGGATTGGGGATTGGGGAATCGTTGGAAGCAGCGCCCTGCGGCGGAGCCGGACGGGAATCAGGCATCGGGATGTTGGCTGCGTTCGACACCGGCGCGCGCGCGGGCGTGGTGGCCGGGCGGCTGGATGCCGGCGCGCGGGCCGGCTGCACGCCTGGCGCGGCAGGCGTCGGCGCGGACTGGGCGCGCGGCGTGGTGCCGGTGCCGGTGCCGGTGCCGGATGCTGCATCCGCCGTCGGGCGTGCGGTATCCATCGCCGCGTCGGACACTCCGCTCGCCGGCGTGCGTGGTGTTGCGGTCACCGGCGCGGCAGGTGCCGCGACGCCGTTGCGGTTGCCGTTGCCATTCCCGATTCCCGACTCCCCACTCCCGGCCCCCGGCTCCACCCGCAGCGGCTTGCCGGCGCGCAGCAGCAGCACGTCGCGGCCGCGATCCAGCTTGGCGGCCGGGGTCAGCTCGCCCACCAGGAAGGCGTGGGTGTCATCGGGATGCAGTTCGGAGACCTTGCCGACCGGGAAGCCGGCCGGGAAACGGCCGCCCAGGCCGGAGGTGACGATCTCATCGCCCACCTGCACCCCGGCACTGAGCGGGATGTCGCGCAATTCCAGGCGATCGCCACGGCCGTAAACGATCAGGCGCACGCCGTTACGCGCCACGCTGACCGGCACCGCGTGGTCGGGGTCGGTCAGCAGCAGCACGGTGGAATGCAGCGGGGTCACTTCGATCACCTGGCCCATCAGGCCGCCGGCGTCGATCACCGCCTGGCCCATCAGCACGCCATCGCGGCTGCCGGCATCCAGCAACAGGCGCTGGCGGGTCGGGTCCAGGTCGATATCCAGAATCGGCGCCAGCTGCACGTCCAGACCACGGCGCTCGGCCACGTTGAGCAGTTCGCGCAGCTGCGCATTGTCCAGCGCGGCGGTCTGCAGGCGGGTCAGGCGGGCGTTGGCCACCAGCAGCTGATTGCGCAGGTCGCGGGTCTCTTCCACCAGCTGCGCGTGGGTGGCAGCGTTGTCGCGCACTTGCGAGCCGATCCGCCCCGGCAAGCCCGCCACCGCCCAGATCGGCTGGATCAGCAGATTGGCCTGCATGCGCATCTGGCTTAGCCAACCGCCACGGCTATCGAGCGCGATCAACACGATCGCCAGCACCAGATAGACCAGCAGGCGCAGCGTGGAAGTGACTTCGCCCGGACGGGGAGCGACGGGAGGACCGGCGTAGGAGGGCACTTTCAGGGCCGGGAATGGGGAATTGGAAATGGGGAATCGGAGAGCGCTGTGCTGCCCTCGGTGCGGCTGAGGCTAAAACTCACATCGGCGGGACCGCGTAGCAACCGCGCAGGGCCGCAGGCAGGGAATGCTTTTACGATTCCCCAATCCCGATTCCCGATTCCCGTCCCCATCACTCCGGCGCGAAGAACTCGTTGCCGTGCATGTCCACCAGCTCCAGCGCGCGACCGCCGCCGCGTGCGACGCAGGTGAGCGGGTCGTCGGCCACCTGCACGTGCAGGCCGGTTTCCTCGGAGATCAGGCGGTCCAGGTCGCGCAGCAGCGCGCCGCCACCGGTGAGCACGATGCCGCGCTCAGCGACGTCGGCGCACAGTTCCGGCGGGGTCTGCTCCAGCGCCAGCTTGACCGCCGAGATGATGCCCGACAGCGGCTCGTGCAGCGCTTCGAGCACTTCGTTGGAGTTGATCTTGATCATCTTCGGCACGCCCTCGGCGAGGTTGCGGCCGGAGATTTCCATCTCCTGCACCTCCTCCTGCGGATAGGCGCAACCGATCTGCAGCTTGATGCGCTCGGCAGTGGCTTCGCCGATCAACATGCCGTGGTTACGGCGCACGTAGTTGGTGATCGACTCATCGAAACGGTCGCCGCCCACACGCACCGACTGCGAGTAGACGATGCCGTTGAGCGAGATGACCGCCACCTCGGTGGTGCCGCCGCCGATATCGATGACCATCGAGCCACGCGCTTCGGTCACCGGCATGCCGGCGCCGATCGCAGCGGCCATCGGCTCTTCGATCAGATACACGTCGCGTGCACCGGCCTCTTCCGCAGATTCCTTGATCGCGCGGCGCTCGACCTGGGTGGAGCCGGCCGGCACGCACACCAGCACGCGCGGGCTCGGGCGCAGGAAGCGCGATTTGTGCACCTTCTTGATGAAGTGCTTCAGCATCGCCTCGGTGTAGGTGAAGTCGGCGATGACGCCGTCCTTCATCGGGCGGATCGTGGTGATGTGGCCGGGGGTACGGCCGAGCATCTGTTTGGCCTCGGCACCGACCGCCGCCACCGAGCGCGTGCCGCCGATCGCGCGGTCTTGACGCACCGCCACCACCGATGGTTCGTTCAGGACGATGCCCTGCCCGCGCACGTAGATCAGCGTGTTGGCCGTGCCAAGGTCGATGGACAGGTCGTTGGAGAACATGCCGCGGAGTTTCTTGAACATCGAGGGAGCCGTTCCTGAAAGAGTCGCTTGCCCTGTCGCCAATGCAGAAACAACTGGTCGATAAGCGGGCAGAAAACGAAGTCCACTAGCCTAGCAATCCCCCCCGGTGCGGGCAAGGAAAAAACAGCCGTTTCGGCGCGATTTTCATGCGGGGGTCACACCGGGCATGGCATGCGGTTGTGGCCCTGATCGGTCGCAGCCGTTACCCTTTGCGCCGCGGCGCTCGCGTCGTCCCGCTGCCAGCCCGGCAATCGGCGGGTATTTCCCAACGCAAAGGCCTGACTCGATGTCCGCACTGATCTGTGGTTCCCTCGCCTACGACACCATCATGGTGTTTCCGGACCAGTTCAAGAACCACATCCTGCCGGACAAGGTGCACATCCTGAATGTGTCGTTCCTGGTGCCGCGCATGCGCCGCGAGTTCGGCGGCTGCGCCGGCAATATCGCCTACAACCTGCATCTGCTCGGTGGCGCGCCGATCCCGATGGGCACCGTGGGGCAGGACTTCGGCCCCTACCGCGAACATTTCGAGGCGCTGGGCATCGACCTGTCGCGGGTGAAGATCATCGACGACCTGTTCACCCCGCAGGCCTTCATCACCACCGACCACGACAACAACCAGATCACCGCGTTCCATCCGGGCGCGATGATGCGCAGCTACGAAAACCACGTGAAGGACGTGCCCGGCGTGACCCTGGGCCTGGTCGGCCCGGACGGGCGCGAGGGCATGATCCAGAACGCGGAAGAGTTCGCTGCCTCCGGCATTCCCTTCATCTTCGATCCCGGCCAGGCGATGCCGCTGTTCAACGGCCCGGAGCTGCGCGAGTTCATCGAGCAGGCCGACTACGTGGTGGTCAACGACTACGAGTCCAACCTGCTGCAGGAACGCACCGGCTGGAACGAGCAGGACATCGTCTCGCGCGTTCAGGCCTATATCACCACGCAAGGCCCGAAGGGCGCGTTGGTGCATACACCGGAAAAGACCTATGACATCCCGCCGGCGCACGAGCGCCGCGTGGTCGACCCGACCGGCTGCGGCGATGCGTTCCGCGCCGGCCTGATCTACGGCATCCAGGGCGGTTACGACTGGCTGACGATCGGGCGGATGGGCAATCTGATGGGCGCGTTGAAGGTGGAGCATCCAGGTACGCAGAACCAGCGCTTCGACTTTGCCGAGTTCAACGACCAGTTCAAGCAGCAGTTTGGGTATGCGCTTTGATCCGCACCGCCGCTGATCAGCGTTGAGTGCCGCTTTACCCTTCTCCCATCGGGAGAAGGTGGCGCCTAGCGCCGGATGAGGGTACGAGCGAAGCCACGTGCAGTTGGCATTATGCAAGGGCTTGGCCCCGTATCCCTCCCCCAATCCCCGCTCCGCGCCCCGGCCCGCGCTTGCGGCACGGGCGCTCCAGGGCACGCGCCGGTAGCGCGCTGGCCGTACCTTCTCTCCCCCGGGGGAGAAGGGTTCTCGCGGATTAGGAGAGCCGCCTACTCCATCGCCCCTGCCATCGCTGGACGTGGCGCACGCATCGGCATTCGCAATTTGCTGCAATGCAGTTTGAGCATCAGGCCGATCTGTGTCTCTACTGACGCTTCGCGCTCATTGAGGAACGCTGGCCCATGTCCGAGCCAAGCGTTGTCGCCGCTACGTCCACTGCCCTGCCGGAGATCGAACCGGATGCGCTCCGGCAGATCCGCCGGCTGCGCGACATTGCCCCGTTGGCCGCGCCACTGTCGCGCTCGTGGCGACGCTGCCTGGAAGAACACGCACTCCTGCCCGAGGCTGCGCCCGAGCCGCTGGTGCACGACGCGCTGCATGTGCGCGAGCGCCAGCAACGCCTGGGCGAGGTGTTGCGCATCGCCAAGGTGGAAATGGAAAACCTCTACGAGCAGATCGCCGGCAGCGGCTATGCGGTGATCTTTGCCGACGCCGAAGCGACCGTGCTGCACAGCGTGCACGACCCGACCCTGCTGCGCGATTTCCGCCAGGCCGGCCTGTTCTGCGGCGCCAGCTGGGCCGAGTGCCACCAGGGCACTAACGGTCTGGGCACCTGCGCTGCCGAATGCACCGCGGTGAGCGTGCACCGCGGCGAACATTATCTGACTCGTCACCTGCCGCTGTCGTGCAGCGGGGCGCCGATCCTGGACCCGCATGGCGGCCTGCTGGCAGTGCTGGATGCTTCAACGCCCAATGCGCAAGACGGCAAGCAGATTCAGCGACATACCGTGGCCCTGGTGAGCATGTCGGCAGCGCAGATCTCGCGCTCGCATTTCCTCAACCAGTTCGGCCACGCCTTCATCCTGCGCTTCCATAGCCGGCCCGAGTTTGCCGGCCTGCTGCACGAGGCACTGATCGCGATCGATACCGACGGCCGTGTGCTGGCGGTCAACGAGGCGGTGCTGGAGCAACTGGGCAAGATCGACCGCAGTCAGCTGGTGGGCCGCAACATCTCGCAGGTGATGCAGCTGGATTTCGACACCCTCGAGCACCGCGCCGGCAGCGACGCCGGCACCTTGTGGTCGATCCGCTGCGCCTGTCACGGGCGGCGTTTCTACGCACTGGTGCGCCCGCCGCGTGCACGCCCTGCGCTGCCGGCGGTGGGCGGACCGGCGCAGCTGGCGCCGGATACCGAGCTGCAGCCCGGTGACCATGTGGGCTCGGATCCGCGCATGCGCCACAACCTGGCCAATGCGCTGAAACTGGCCGCGCATCGCGTCTCGATCCTGCTGCGTGGCGACACCGGCACCGGCAAGGAAGAATTCGCCAAGGCAGTGCATCTTGGCTCGCCGTGGGCACATGGCGCATTCGTGGCGATCAATTGCGCGGCGATTCCCGAGGCGCTGATCGAAAGCGAATTATTCGGTTATGCACGCGGCGCGTTCACCGATGCCGCGCGCGAAGGCCGCCACGGCAAATTGTTGCAAGCCAGCGGCGGCACGCTGTTTCTGGATGAAATCGGCGACATGCCGTTGCCATTGCAAAGCCGCCTGCTGCGCGTGCTGGAAGAACAATGCGTCACCCCGCTAGGCAGTGAGCGCGCAGTGCCGCTGGAGCTGCACGTCATCAGCGCAAGCCACCGCGACCTGGCGCAGCGGGTGGCCGCCGGCGAGTTCCGCGAGGATCTGTATTACCGGCTCAATGGCGTGGTGTTGCACCTGCCGCCGCTACGCGAGCGCAGCGACAAGGCGGAGTTGATTCGCACCTTGCTGCGCGAAGAAAACAGCGAGCACAGCGTGCGCATCAGCGAAGAAGCCATGCACAAATTGTTGAGCTACGCCTGGCCCGGCAATCTGCGGCAATTGCGTAACGTGCTACGCACGGCGGCCGTGCTGTGCAGCGATGGCGTGATCCGCTTACCGAATCTGCCGCAGGAAATCGTCGATGCCGGCAGCGCGCCGTGTCTGGTCGATGGCCGCGCGGTAGCCGCCGACGACATGCCCGGTCGCGTTGCACTGGATCAAGCCGAACGCCTGGTGCTGCAGCAGCAACTCGAACGCCATCGCTGGAATGTCAGCCGCACCGCCGATGCCTTGGGCATCAGCCGCAATACGCTGTATCGCAAGCTGCGCAAGCATGGGTTGGATACCGGCTGATTGAGGGGCGGTGATTCGGGATTGGGAATTGGGGATTCGTAAAAGCCAAGGCAGCGTCTCTCAGCGCTGGCACTTGGCGCGATCAACAAAAAGCATTCTTTGCCATCAAGGCGGGCACCGCTGTTGCTCGGTGCGGCATGCACCACGTACATGCCGTAACTGCGGAGCGGTGATCTGTCGCTTGGCTGCAGGGCCCTTGCCCTGCCCACCATCGCAGGACACGCCGCAAGTACGTCCTTGTACGCGACGGTGGGCGGGCAAGGACCAGTCGAGAGTGTCGGTGTGCATGGTTTTCAGCAAAGCTACCGATCCACTCTCTGGTGCGGTGTCCTTACCGCTTGCGGGACCGTGTGGCGGCATGGATGCCGCCACCGAGCCCCCAGGGACGGGTTTACGGCGTGTCCCGCGAGCGGTAAGGGCACCGCACCCTCGATGATGCGGGTTTGCTGCAGGGCCCTTGCCCGCCCACCATCGCGGGACACGCTGCAAGTACGTCCTTGTAAGCTCTTACGCGGCATCCATGCCGCGTAAGGTCCCGCGATGGTGGGCGGGCAAGGACCAGTCGAGAGTGTCGGTGTGCAAGGTTGCAAGCAATGCATGATGTACGTTGTTCGGATAAAGCCGCGGCCGATCATCGTCCTGATGCACCCGAGCAACAAGCAGTTTTCCACACGACCACCGACTCACTCTCTGGTGCGGTGGCCTCGCCGATTGCGGGACCATGTGGCGGCATGGATGCCGCCACTGAGCCTCCGGGGATGGATTCACGGCGTGTCCCGCGAGCGGCGAGGACACCGCGCGCCCGACCAGCGCGGCTTGAGATCATCGAGATGACGAGAGGGGCTTACGGCTTACGGCTTACGAATCCCTAATCACGAATCCCCAACCCCAGCCCCACTCACAACGCCCAGCGCAATCCGATCAGATACTGCCTTGGCACGCCCGGTGCGAGAAAACGCGCTGGGCCGGTTTCCACTGACGCCTCCTGCGGGCGCGCAAGTTCGCCATCGGGAAAGACATCTTCGGCCACGGCCGCGTATGTCGCATAGCGGCGGTTGAAGACGTTGTCGACGCGGGCAAACAGCGATAGCCGCTCGCCGAGTTGCCAACGTGCCTGCAAGTCCACCAGCGCGTAGCCAGCGGTGCCGATGTCGATACGCTCGGGTGCGGGTTCGCCGTCTTCGGCGTTGTCGACCTGGCCGTCTTCGTTACCGCTGGCCACGCGCCCGGACACCGCACGCACACCGGCACCCAAGGTCAACGCATCGCGCTGCCATTCCACGCCGAGCTTGAGGTTGTGGCGCGGCAGTGCCGCGATACGCAAGCCTGGCCGCAAGGCGATCACGCGCTCGCCGGAAAGCAGTTCGCCATCGCTGCGATAGGTCGCATCCAGAAAGCTGTAGCCTGCCAACCACTGCCAATCGCCGTTGCGCAGGCGCAGCGACAGATCGGCGCCTTGATACCGGGTGCGGCCCACATTGTCGAAGTAACCCAGCTGTGTGTCCGGCGCGCGCAAGAACAAAATATCGTCGCGATTGTCGGCGCGATACACCGACACCGTGGCATTGGTATTGGCCGACGGCGTCCAGCGTGCGCCGAGTTCATAGGTGCGCGAAATGATCTGCTCCAGACGCGGGTCGGCTTGCAGGCCGGTCGGCAAGCGGCATGGCTGGGTGGGGTCGGCGCAGCCCAATTCGATCGCGGTTGGCGCTCGGCTGTTCTGGGCGACCGAGCCGTATACCGTCAGCCCGGAATCGAGCCGATGGGTCAGACCCAAGGACGGATTGGCCTTGGCATAGACGAAGCGTTCGCGCGGGCGGTCGCCGTCTTCGGCGGTGGAGAGAATGTTGTCCACCACCACATGGTTCCAGCGCACTGCAGCGGTGAGATGGGTGGCATCGTCCAGCGCCCAGGTGTCGGCGACGAACACACCCAACGTTTTGGTGCTGCCACGCACGCCGGAAAAGAACGCGCGCTCGGCATCGGGATCGGCAGCGACCGAGCGGTCCGGTTGCACCCAACCCTCACGGGCGAACTGCTGATACCGCACATGGCCGCGATCGAAGGTGACGCCGGTGCTGAGCGCATGCGCACCCCATTGCTTGCTCAGGTTGAGCGCAAGCCCCTGCGCTTCCTGACGCATCTGGGTGGTATTGAGCGCGCCGGTGGGCAACGCATCTGCATCGGCGCGTGCCACATCGCAATCGGCATCCAGCGCGCTGCCGTCTGCAGCGTAACCGGCGGCGCATTCTTCGACGAATTCTTCGTAGTCTTCGCCGATATCGCCATTGACGGTGTCGCGGCGGCCCACGCGCGAGTACGCCAGTGCATGCAGTGCGGTGGCCGCATCGAAACGGTGGTCCAGTTGCGCGGTAACCAATGTATTGCGATTCCGCGTGAGATCGGGCGAGGTGTACACCGAGCGGCGGTCGGCACGGTACAAGCCGGGCTCGGGGCCATCGTCGGTGTAGCGGGTATCCGGCAACAAGCCATTGCCGATCAAGCGGCTGCGCCCGTGCAGCACCGACAGGCTCCAATCGGTCTGCTCGCCTTGCTTGCCTATTTTGCCGAACAAGGTGCCCAGCCGGCCTTCGGAGGCATCGCGCCAGCCGTTTTCGTCGAAGCCAGTAACCGCGACAAAGCCATGCCAGCCGTCCTGACTGGCGAGGCCGTAACTGGCGTCCAAGCGTTTGCGCGCGCCACTGCCGATGCTCACTTCGCCCTGCAATCCAGGTGCGGTGAGGCCCGATGCGGTGGACAGCAGCACTGCGCCACCGAGCGTGTTCGGCCCGAACAAGGGATTGGAGCCGGGCATCAGAGTCACCGCGTTGATTGCCGACTCGGGCAACATGTCCCAGCTGACGATGTCGGCAAACGGTTCGTTGAAGCGCACGCCATCCAGATACACCGATACGCCTTGCGAGGCGCCCGGCAAGGCCGACGCGCGAAATCCGTGGAAGGTGAGATCGTTCTGGAACGGACTGCCTTGCACATCGTTGCCATCCACGCCGACGAAGCGCCGCTGCAGTAGATCGCTGAGGTTGTTGCTGCGCCCGCGCGACAACTGGCCATTGCTGGCCGATTGCACCATGTACGGCAACTGCGCCGCATCGATGGTGGTGCCGGGAATCGGCGTGGCGGTGACCTCGATACGGTCCAGCCAGGTCACCTGCGGCGCATCTGCCGCCACTGCCAGCGCAGTGATTGCGAGCAAGACGCTCGCGCAAGCGCCTGCAAGTGCATGTTGGTGCAGCGTTGCTGCCTTGCGTGTGGCTGATGCCATCTGAGTCCCCCTCAATAGAGCACGATCGATTTGATGCCGCGCGCCGCACGCAGATCCGCCAGCGCTTGATTGATGTCGTCCAACGCCAGGGTGCGGGTGATCAACGGGGCCAGCTGGATGTCGCCTTGCAGATAGCGCTCGACGTAGCCGGGCAACTCGCTGCGCCCTTTCACTCCCCCGAACGCGCTACCGCGCCACACCCGCCCGGTCACCAGTTGAAACGGGCGCGTACTGATTTCCTGCGTGTCGTCGGCCACGCCGAGAATGACACTCTCGCCCCAGCCCTTGTGGCAGCACTCCAATGCCGCGCGCATCGCGCCGACATCGCCCACGCATTCGAAACTGTGGTCGGCGCCGCCATCGGTGAGGTCCACGATCACCTGCTGGATCGGTGCACCGTAGTCGCGCGGATCCAGGCAGTCGGTGGCGCCCAGGGCACGCGCCAGCGCGAATTTGGCCGGATCGATATCCACCGCAATGATGCGTCCGGCCTGCGCCAGTACCGCGCCCTGCACGACCGACAACCCAATCCCGCCCAGCCCGAATACCGCCACGCAATCGCCGGGCCGCACATGGGTGCTGTTGAGCACCGCCCCCACGCCGGTGGTGACCGTGCAGCCGAGCAGGCAGACCTGATCCAGCGGCGCATCGCGATGGATGCGCGCGACCGCGATTTCAGGCAACACGGTGTATTCGGAGAACGTGCTGGTGCCCATGTGATGCAGAATCGGTCGCCCGTTCAACGAAAACCGGCTACTGCCATCGGGCATCAAACCGCGCTCCTGGCTGCTGCGAATCGCCTGGCACAGGTTGGTGCGGCCGGAGCGACAGAACTTGCACACGCCGCACTCGGGCATGTACAGCGGGATGACGTGATCGCCGGAGCGGACGCTGGTGACGCCGATGCCCACGTCTTCGACGATGCCGGCGCCCTCCTGCCCCAGGATCACCGGAAAGCTGCTTGCGCGCCCGTGCGCCAACGCATGCGCATCGCCATGGCAGATACCGGTGGCGACCAAGCGCACCAGCACCTCGCCGGGCCGCGGCGGCTGCAGATCCACCTCTTCGATGGTCAGCGGCTGGTGCGGACCCCATGCCACCGCAGCGCGTGTCTTCATCCGGCCTCCCTGGCGCGCGTCGGCATGGCCGCCGCTCAGCGCGCGATCACCACGCCCCACGGCAATTCGCCGACGGGGATCTGTCTGATCTGTTGCAACGTGGTCGTGTCGATCACGCTCACCGTGTTCGAGCGCCCGTTGGCCACATACAGCTTGTCGCCGGCCGGTGTCAGCGCCGGATTCCAGGGCCGCAGCCCCACCGCGATTTCGGCAAGACTGCGCGCGCTTTTGGTGTCGATCACGCTGACCGTGCCGGCACCGCCATTGGACGCGTACAGGCGCGTGCCATCGGCCGACAAGGCCACCCCCGCCGTGCGCACGCCGGCCGGCAGACTGGCGCGGCGTTGCCGGGTTTGCAGGTCGATCACGTCCACCACGTTGGCGGTTTCCTGCGCGATGTACACGCTATGCCCGTCCGGTGCGAACGCCATGCCGCGTGGATGGCCGCTGGTGGCGACCACGCCGCGCGATTGATGGGTGGCCAGCTCGATCATGTCCATGTCGTTGGAGCCTTCGTTACTGGTAAGCAACCACTGCCCGTCCGGCGTGTAGGCGCAATGCTCCGGCGCCTGCCCGCGCGTGGCGATCACCTGCTGCACCTTGAACTGCGCGGCATCGATCAACATCACCTGGTTCTGCCCTTCCACACACACCGCGAACTGTTTGCCGTCCGGCGACAACGCGATGCCTTCGGCGTTCTCGCCGATCTCCACGCTGCGCAGCACCGCGTCTTTTTCGGTATCGAGTTCGATCAGCCGATGATGCTCGGCATCGATCAGATACAGATGCCCGTGCGGGCCAGGCAACAGCTGCTGCAGACGCTTGCCCAGTTGCCCTTGCGCACTGAGCGTGCGCACCACCGTATCGGTGTGCGTGTCGATCACCGATACCGTCCCGCTACGTTGATTGGGCACATACGCAAACACCGGGGGCGTTGACGGCGCCGGTGTTGCGGCAGGGGCTGCGGGATCTGCAGGATTCGCAGCAGCCGTGGTCGCCGCCGGTGCAGCGCGCGACGCAGGCGTGGCAGCGTCGCGCTGGCAACCCGCCAGTGCCAGCAGTGCGCCCAGCACGCCTGTTGCACAGACGCGCTGCCAACTGTTTGCCGCAGGCCTCATTGCGCCTTGCCTGCGGTCTTGTTGATCGAGTGGATGAAGGCCAGCAGTTTTTCGGTGTCGCCCGGCTTGAGCACCGGCGCGAACGACGGCATCTGCCCCACGACCTTTTCATGCCCGATGCGAGTCTTGCCGTGCGTGATCATGGCTGCGGTGCCTTCGCTGATCAGCGTGCGCAGGGTGTCGTCGTCGCTGCCGTAGACCCAGATGTCGTTGGTCAGCGGCGGGCACATGCCACCACCGCCGGTGCCGCCGTGGCAGGCATTGCAGCCGGCAGAGAAATAGATCTTCTTGCCTTCGGCGATCAGCTCGGGCGTGACCTTGACCTCTGGCCCCTTTGGAATCGGCGTCACCGTGGCCGGGGGGGCGGGTGGTGTGGCCGGGTCGGGCGCAGGCCCTGCGGCCGGATTGGGCACCGCCGCAGACGCAGCTGCCGGCGGCGGTGGCGCAGCGGCATCGGCCGCCGGTGCCGGCGCGCTGGCGGCCGGTGGTGGCGCCGCGTCGGGCGCCGATGCCGGCGGAGCGTCTTTCCCGCACGCAACCAGCAGTGTGCTCAGCAACAACGCGCACAACGGCGCGCGGATGGAACGGTCGATACAACCCATGGTGGACTTGCGCATGAACGAACCTTTCTGATCGGAGGGAACACCGCGCACCCCGTGCACGCGGCGGATGAAACAGTCAGCGTCTGGCAGGGCGCCTGCCCTCGTTGAGGAGCACAGCCAACGCGGCATCGCCGCGGTCCTGCGCCAATGTCGCGGCGGTCTTGCCATCGCGGTTGCGTGCCGCCGGGTCGGCACCGGCCGCCAGCAGACGCTTGGCGACGTCCTCGCGTCCGGCCGCTGCGGCCAGCATCAAGGCAGTGACACCGGCCTGGTTGGCGTGCCCCACGTCGGCGCCGCGCGCGAGCAGCGCATCGAGAATGGCCGGGTCGTCGCGCGCCACTGCAAACATCACCGGCGTGAATCCCTTGGCATTGGCACGCCTCACGTTCGCCCCTGCGGCGAGCAATGCCTGCACCACGCTGGCGTCGGCATACGAGACCGCCAGATCCAATGCGCTCCAGCCATCGCCGGACACCGTATCGACCGGCGCGCGTTTGCCCACTAGCCGGGTCACGCTATCGGCGTCGTTGGCCCAGGCGGCTTTCATCAGCGCGGTCCAGCCGCTGGCATCGCGTGCATCCAGGCGTGCACCGGCATCCAGTAGCAGGCTCACCAGATCCGGCTCCTGATTGCGGATGGCCTGATGCAGCGGTGGCTCGCCCAGCAGATTGGGATGATTGGCATCGGCGCCATGCCGCAACAACCACGACGCACGCAGCGCATCGCCTGCATCCAGCGCATGCGCCAGTTCCTGATTCGGATCGGCGCCATCGGCAATGCGCAATTGCAGCTGCGCCAGTTCCTGCGACGAGGCAGCCGGGCTTGGCGCCTTGGCTGCTGGCGTCGGGGTCGCGTACGGCCCATGCGAGGCCAGATCGCCCGCCACCACGCAGTCGCTACAGCGCACCAGCGGCACGTGATAGCTGCGCAGGATCTCGGCGATCTTCACCGCACTCTGTTGCATGGCCGTGTTCAACGCATCACGCAGCTGCGGGTTCTTGCGCGACACGGCCCAAGCCATCGAATACTCCAGCACTGAATCGTCGATGGTGTTGAGCGGCACCACACCCAAGCCGCTGCGTTGCGCGTAATAACCGGCCACCGGGCCCCAGGATTCGGCTGCATCCAGTTCATTGGCCGCCACCCGTTCGACCAGCTTGCCCGGATGTTCTTCCGGCGCGGTGGCCGAGTCGTAGAACAGGTATTGCACCTCGCCACTGATGCCGTGCTCGTACAGCGCCTGACGCGCGGGCGAGCTCTGAAACACGCCCAGCCGCAGTGTTTTCAGCGCCGGATCGTCCAGCGATGTGGGCACCAGATTCAACCCCTTGCGCGTGACCAGCACGTAGGTCGAGCGGTACACCGGGCGCGTGGTCAGGCCCTGCTCGAAATCGCTGTTGAGATCCATCAGCAGATCGCAGCGGCCGGCATTGATGGTGCTGCGCGCCAACCCGCGCTGGTAATAGGTGCGCCATTCGTATTCCAGGCGACGGCCCATCGCATCGGCGACCACTTGTGCAATCTTGTTCTGGAAGCCTTCGCCGGCCTTGTTGGACAACGGCATGTTGCCCGGGTCGGCGCAGACGCGCAGCACCGTGGGATCGGGCGCAGGTGGCGGCGTGTTGGCCGGCGTTTGCGCGGAGGCTGGCGCTGCAGTGGATGCAGGCGCCGCTGTGGGCGCCGCACCGGAATCAGAAGCGCGAGCCGTCGGTGAAGACGGCTCGCGTGTGCAACCTGCGGCGACGAGTCCGAGGCTGCAAACCACCAGCACCTTGCGCAGCTGCCGGGTCATGCCGCCCACGCCGGCAGACCGCTGCCGACGTGTGCGTCCAACGCCTTGCGTGGATCTCATCGTGCCGTCTTCGCTGCTGCGTTGGCGGTGCCGCCGCCCGCGGCTGCGGTGGCGGTGGCACTGGCAGTCACGGTCTTGCCGGCGCCATCGATCCGGAAGGTATGCACCATGCCGCCAAGCGGGATCTTGTCGAAACCGGCCCCGAATGCCAGACCGGCGGCGCCCAGCGCGCCATATGGATCGGACGGGTCCAGACCTGCGGCGACCGGCAGACCGATCCAGCCACCAATGCCGGAGAACACCGCCACGTACTGGTGCCCATTGGCCTTGTAGGCGATCGGGTTGCCGATGATGCCGGAGGGCAACTTCATCTCCCACAGCTTCTTGCCGGTGTCCTTGTCCACTGCACGGAACCAGCCATCCAGCGTGCCGTAGAACACCAGCCCGCCATCGGTGACCAGGGTGCCGCTCCACACCGGGAACTTCTCCTTGATCTCCCACTTGGACTTGCCTTCCACCACGTCGAACGCCTTGACGATGCCCAGTGCACCCGGCTCGTTGGGCTTCATCATCACGTTGGCGAACACATACGGCAGCCCCATCATGGTGTTGCCGCGTTCCTGCGGTTCCAGCTCCATATGCCAGTTATTGGTGCCGCAGAAGAACACCGCCGAATTGGCCGGATCCACCGAACACGGCTGCTGGTCCTTGCCGCCCATCGCCGACGGGAACGCCTGCACTTTCTTGCCGCGTTCCAGCGGCGAATGCGCCGCCACCTTCACCGGCCGACCGGTCTTCATGTCGATGCGTTCGGCCCAGTTGGCCGGCACGAACTTGTGCGCGCGCAGCAGCGTGCCATCGCGACGATCGAGCACATACGCAAAGCCGTTGCGATCGAACTGCACTACCGACGGAACCTGCTTGCCGTCGATGGTCAGATCGACCAGGATCGGCTCATTGATGCCGTCGTAATCCCACTGGTCGAACGGGGTCTTCTGATAGCCCCACACCGCTTCGCCGGTATCGATCTTGCGTGCGAACAAGGTCATCGACCACTTGTTGTCATGCTCTCCGTTGTTGCATTCCTCATGCGAGGTCTTGCCGCAGCGATACGACGGGCTCCACAGGCCGGGATTGCCGGTGCCGTAATAGAGCAGCTTCAACTTCGGGTCGTAGCTGTACCAACCCCAGGCCGCGCCACCGCCACGCTTCCATTCGTCGTTGGGAAAGGTCTTGACGCCCAGATCACCGAGCTGGCCGTGCTGCGGATTGGCCTTGTTGAAATCGGCACCCAGGCAGATCGACTTGTCGGTACCGGCCGCATCGCAGGACCACACCTGCTTGCCATCAGCCAGGCTGTAGGCCGCCACGCGCCCAAGCACGCCGAATTCGTTACCGCTGATGCCGGCGATCACTTTGCCGTCGGCAATGATCGGCGCCATGGTGATGGTTTCGCCCTTGTCCGGATGCCCGAGTTTCTGCTTCCAGACTTCCTTGCCGGTCTTGGCATCGAGTGCGATCACATCGCCGCTCAGGCTGCCGAACACCAGCTTGCCATCGGCATACGAAGCGCCGCGGTTGACCGTATCGCAGCACGCCACCGCTACCGAGCGTTCGTCCTGTTGCGGGGTGTATTTCCACAACACCTTGCCGCCGTCGTCCTGCGCCGCCAGGTCGATGGCGAACACGTTGTTCGGGTAGGCACTGACCATGTACATGATGCTGCCGATCACCAGCGGCTGGCCTTCGTGGCCGCGCGTGGCATCGGTCTTCATTTCCCACGACATTTTCAGGTTCTTGACGTTGTCGCGATTGATCTCGGCCAGCGGGCTGTGCCGGGTGAGTGCGAAGTCGCGCCCGATGCCGCCCCAGTTATCCGGATTGCTGGCATTGGTGGTGAATTCGCCATCGGTGTCGGCCACGGCGGCGGCCGGCGGTGCAGCAGCGGGTGCAGCGGCCGGTGCGGGCGCGGCGGTGTCGGTGGCGGCGTCCTTTTTACAGCCGGACAGCGCGGCGCTCAGCGCAAGCATCAGCAGCGCACCGTTGCGAATGCTGCGACAGGAGGATTGGTGCATATGCGTCTACCCCTTCGATTGAACAACCAGTCGGTTGAAACATCCCGCGGCGCAGGCACTGTCGCAGCCAGTTGCGTCGCAGACGTCGGAAACATCGAAGGAGTTAGAGCAAACGGCATGCCAGCATGCTGGTGCGATGCACCATGTCCGGGCAGCGGGGCTTTGCTGTGATGACGATCGCTCGGGCGAGGTGCACTGTCACGGTTTTGGCACAGTTTGCGCCGGGCGTGCTGTTACATCGGTGGTGCACATGGTTTGGTTTTTCCCTGGTTCCAACGCGCGGCAGGTAAGTCACCCTCCCGCTTTTGCTTCAGACGCCGACCATAAACGGCGGTGCTTGCGCGCGTACCGGCGTGGGACCTTACGCGGCATGGATGCCGCGTAAGCGCCTACAGGGACGTACTTGCGGCGTGTCTCACGCTGGTACGCGTGCAAGCGCCCTCAGCAGATCGCAGTCTTAGCGCACAACCGGCGGGCGTCATGCGTGGGGTTCATCGATGCGCGGCGCCGCATCCGGGAGCGGGACACGCCGTGAATCCGTCCGTGGAGGCTCGGTGGCGGCATCCATGCCGCCACACGGTCCCGCACCCGGATACGACACCACGCTCCGACTGTTCGCGCCTGCTGGTCGGCAAGCACTGCAGGTCGATGCCATGCATTTGGACTTACGCATTCAACGTCGTCGGCATCGATATTTTGGTGGCCGAGGGTCACTGTTAGCCAGGTGGACGTTTGACGTTGCGTGACAAGGCTCCTATGGGCGCGCGTCACTTTCTCTGCTTGCCCGGCATTGTCATCGAATCAATCAGACAACCTCCGCGATACGGAATCGTTCGTCTTCTTCATTCAAAGACAGTGCGGCGAGCTCTGAGTCGCAATCACCCCATCCGCACTCTTCGCCTACTTGCGAGACGCCACGCTAAGCTTTCCACCGCATCAGCAACTGCCTGCAGTCCTGAAAACGCCAATCGGCAAAACCAGGCCAAGGGTCATCCGGTGTGTTGACCAACACCGTGCAGGCGCCCACCGCGCGACCGCAGGCCAGGTCGTTGTGGTGGTCGCCGACCATCACCAGTGCAGCGCCATCCACCGACCAGCGTCGTTCGAAATACTGCAGGCCATCGGGTGCAGGTTTGGGCGCGGCCTCATCACGGCCGACGATATCGGCCCATGCAAACGCATCATCCAGACCAATGGCCTGCAACGTCACTTGCGCCAGTTCTCGCGCATTGCGGGTGAGCATGCCGAGCTGGCATCCGGCTGCCTGCAATGCACGCACCAATTCCACTGCACCAGGCGCGGGCCGCGCGGTCTGTGCGAGTTCACGCTCGTGCTCGAGCAACCACGCGTGTTTAGCCGCAGCCTGATCGGCAGGTAGCGATGCCAGGTGATGCAGGATGTCTGACTCGGTGGGGATTTCCAGCGCGCGCCGGATCAATGCAAAGTCATGCACGGCTTCAGTCAGCGTGCCGTCCATGTCGAACACCCAGTGCCGGTAGTCGGACAACGCGGGAGATGTGGATGTGATGGTCATGCCGTCCATTCGTGCTTACTTGCGAAGACGTGAGAGTGGTGGTGGTGAACGCAATACGGCAAGCAGCCGTCAGGCGACTGCGCACCTTGCGCAATTACCGCAATAGAGGCGCGGCACATGCCGATGCAGTGCACCGACTACGCGTCCGTTTACCGCGCAGTCGGTGGTTGCGTCTATTTCCAACCCGGCATCTGGGTGTTATCCAGCCCGCCCACTTCGAACTCGGCCGTGCGCGTCCCGCCGGCTTTGACCGGGAACGCGATGCTGATGCGTTTGGCATCACGCACCAGTTTCCACAATGCCTTGTCGTCATCGATGAACATCGCGATGGCTTCGTCGGTGTCCGGGCGGTGCGCGGCCATCGCGCGTGGCGCGCCGCCATCGGCCGAGACCTGCACCTTGCAGCCGCTATAGCAATTGAAGTCGCCAGCCTTGAGCACGAGATAGCTGTGGCGCTTCCACTGCGGGTGATCGCGGAATACCAGGCTCACCGGTTTCGGGCCGCTGCCGTCCACGTCCACGCGCTGCTTGGCCTCGATCATTGCCGAGCGCTGCGTGCCGCCCTTGGCCGGCACCTGCGAGTACTGCCAGAGCGCCTGCATGCGGCGCAGCTCGCGCGCCTGTTCGCCCTTGGCCTTGATGTCGGCGTAGCCGGGTTCGATGCGCGTGGCCGCGGCGGTGCCAGCATAGCCTTCCAGCAACGCGGCGCCGTGCGCGCGCGCCATGTCCCAGTTCTGCGCCTTGACCGCTTCGTCGTATTGTTTGGCGAGCGCATCGGCCTGGGTTTCTTTCGCCTGCGCCTGCGCGGTTTGCTGCGCCTGGCGTTGCGCCTCACGATCGGTGCAGGCCGTCAGGGCTGCGACGCACAACGCCGCGCTCAGCAGATACTTCATCGTCGACTCCGAAAGACGGGGAAACAACCACAACGATAACAGCCTGCCATTGCAGGCCGCATGCAAGGCCGCAACGTGGCCTGCACGACGGTCCAGCCAAGCGCGACGTGGCCGCACACATTGCACCGCGATAGGTGGAAAACAACAAGGGAGCACGAAGCTCCCTTGTTGTTGCACTGGCCAGTTGGCCTGAAACGCCTGGCGCTGGGCGCTGCTTACTGCTGCGCTGGCGCTGGTGCGGCTTTGGCCTTGGCGATCATCTCGGCCACCGATGCGGTGGTGATCGGGTGATAGCTGGGCTTGGCTTTTTCGAAGGCCTGTTCGGCAAAAGCGATGCCGTCCGGGGTCTTCAGCAGTTCGGCGTAGATCGGCAGCACCAGCTTGCGGCGGCCGACGCGCTCGATGAACTCGCCTGCAGCGGCGCGTGCATCGGTGTAGCCGCTGCGGATCGCCAGCGGGTACCAGCGCATCGCGATCTCGCCATTCGGCGTCCCGGTGAAGTGATAGGCATCATCCAGCTGCTTGAGCTGCTCGGGCTTGAGGGTGGCGCCCATGCCGCTGAGGAAATGCACCCATTCCTGCGTGCCCCACTCGCTGGTGACCTGTTTGTTGGGCAGCGTGCCGCTGCCGCTCCAGGCGATGCGCGCAGTGTCCACGATCGAGAAATTACGCGAACGCGCTTTGGTAGCGAACGCCGGGATGCCCGGCTTGTTCAACCACGCATCCACTTCGGCCGCGCTGACCGTGTTGGGATGCTTGTCCAGCAGGTGCTTCTGCAGGTAATCGACGAACTGGTCGGTGGTGGCGCTCTGGAAGGCGTGATCGTCGAACCAGCCACGCAGGAACGGGTCGAACACTTCGCGGCCGAAGCGCTGCTCCAGGAACTGCAGGAACCATGCGCCCTTGACGTAGGCGACCTGGCTCAAGGCTTCGTCGGGGTCGCGCTCGGCCAGCGGCGGCAACGCCAGCGCCTGGTCGGCCGGCGCCATGTCCTTCACTTCGGCCAGCAGATCGCCCTGGTCGATCTCGCGCTCCATCTCGGCCATCTCGGTGCCGTATAGCGCCTCGGTGATGCGGGCCTGCACGTAGGTGGTGAAGCCTTCGTTGAGCCAGATGTCCTTCCAGCTGGCATTGGTCACCAGGTTGCCCGACCAGCTATGCGCCAGCTCGTGCGCGACCAACGAGACCAGCGACTTGTCGCCGACGATCACGGTGGGCGTGGCGAAGGTCAGGCGCGGGTTCTCCATGCCGCCGAACGGGAACGACGGCGGCAGCACCAGCATGTCGTAGCGGCCCCAGCGATACGGGCCGTAGAGTTTCTCGGCGGCGCCGATCATCTTTTCGGTGTCTTCGAATTCCTTGGCAGCCTTGTCGGCCATGGCCGGCTCGGCCCACACGCCCGAGCGTGCGGAAATCGGCTTGAACACCACGTCGCCGGCGGCGATCGCCAGCAGATACGAGGGAATCGGCTCGGGCATCTTGAAGCTGTAATCGCCATCGCGCGCGGCCTTGGGGTCGTTGTCGGCGCTCATCAGCACCATCACGTCCGGGCGCGAGGTCACGTGCGCGCTATAGGTGAAGCGCACGCTCGGGGTGTCCTGCAGCGGCACCCAACTGCGCGCGTGGATCGCCTGCGACTGGCTGAACATGAAAGGCAGCTGCTTGCCTTCGGTCATCGACGGCTCCAGCCACTGCAGGCCCGAGGCGGTCGGCGCGGTGTGGTAGGTGATCACGACCTTGGCCGGCTGAGTCGGCGCCTCGATGGTGAGCTTGCTGCCGAAGGTCTTGTCGGCCGGCGCCAGCGCGAACTGCAGCGGCGCCAGGCCACCCTTGCCGTCGTCGGCCTGCACCTGCGCGATGCTCAACTCGCGTGTGTCCAGCACCAGCTGCTTGGCGGCCTTGTCCTTCCACTCCAGGGTGTAGGTGGCAGTGCCGCCGATCTGCTTGTTGTCGAAATCCAGCTTCAGGTCCAGCGCCAGATCCTTGATGACCACCAGCTGCGGCTGGGCGTAGGAACTTTCGTCGTGGTTGCGGGCATCTGCTTTCACGGGAGCCTTGGCGGTGGCGGCCGGTGCGGCCGTGGTGGACGCCGGCGGATTGGATTCGTTGGAACAGCCGGCCAGCGCAAGCGACACGGCCAGGGACAGCGACAGGTACGGGAAGCGCATCGACGGCACCGCAGCGAGAGAATCGGGCATTTTAGCGCCCCGGGCCCTCGCCTGCCCGTGCGACGCGCGGGCAATGCGTATTGGCCCGCAGCCGGTGGCGGCTGACGACCGGTGGCAGGCCCGTGGCGGGGCGGGGCGAACCACCGCGCAAACTGCAGTGGCTACGTGGCAGCGGCTTTTCCGTCCGCCTGCAGCGTGCGCCAGCCGGGCAGCGAGCAGCCGGGTGGTCTCAGGAGTGCGCCTGGGTCACCGGATGGCTGCGCAGGGTCTCGTGCCCATCGCGCACCAGGCGCCTGCCGCCGGAGAACTTGGCGCGGTACATCGCCGCATCGGCGCGGCGGTACAGCTCGGTGGCGTCAATCCCCTGTTCGCACATCGCGCTGCCGGCGCTCATATGCAGCGGCGTCTCATCGGCATCGTCGCATTCGAGCACCGACAGCCATTGGTTGAGTTTGAGGGTGGCCTCGTCCTCGCTGGCGTGCACGCCGATCAGGAATTCATCGCCGCCCCAGCGCCCGATCCAGTCCTGCGCGCCCAGCCAGCCGTACGCCGATTCCACCAATCGCACCAGCACGCGATCGCCGGCCAGGTGCCCGAAGCGATCGTTGATCGTCTTGAGGTTATCCATGTCCAGCACGAACAGCACGAACGGCCAGCCTTCGCGTTGCGAAGCGGCGACCGAATCGCGCATCGCCTGCTCGCAACCGCGCCGATTCAAGGCTTCGGTAAGCGGGTCGAACAAGGCGTGCCGTTTGAGATCGCGCATGCCGGCGTCGATGCCGCGCAGGCTGCGGTTGATCCCGCGCAACAGACGCCCCAGCTCATCATCGCCATGCTCGGGCAAGGTCGGCAGACGTTGGTCGGCGTAATAGTGATCCAGCGCGTCGGCGGCGATGCGCAGCGGCGCCAGCAAGCGGTACAGGACCGACAGCGTCAGCGCCGTGCCCGCCAGCGTGGCCAGCAACGCGACGATCACCACCGACCACATCGGGCGCCCGCCCAACTCGCTTTGCGCCGCCAGCCAGACGATCAGCAACAGCAGCGGCAGATGAATGCCGACAAAGGTCACCGCCAGCAGCTTGGCGCTGAAGGAGCGGGGGAACACCCGCGAGAGCCCGGCGTACAAGCGCATCCAACTCTCCGGCAAAAGAGCCCCTAGTGTCGCCGACGCGCTGCGGGGCCAACGCGATAGACGTCTCAAAACATCGGTCTACGCGCACTGCAGGTGAAAGGTGCAGGACACGCCAAGCGAACACATGCGGGCAGATGTCGGGATCATGTTCGGCGCGGGTACTCGCGCCGAACGCAATCGGATGAAGCGTGACGTCAGATCTTGTAACCGGAATGGATCGCCACGATGCCGCCGGTCAGATTCTTGTAGTGGCAACGCGCAAAGCCGGCCTCGCCCATCATGCCCTTGAGCGATTCCTGCGGCGGATGCTTGCGGATGCTTTCGGCCAGGTACTGATAGCTGTCGGCATCGCGTGCGAACAGCTGGCCCAGCCTGGGCAGGATCTTGAACGAATGGAAGTCGTAGATCGGCTTGAACCAGTCGGCGGTGACTTCGGAAAATTCCAGCACGCGCGCCTGCCCGCCGACCTTCAACACGCGGTACATCTCGCGCAGCGCGGCGTCCTTGTCGGTGACGTTGCGCAGGCCGAAGGAGATGGTCACCAGATCGAAACTCTGATCCGGGAACGGCAGCGCTTCGGCATTGCATTGCACGTAGTCGAAGCCGGCTACCAGGCCACGGTTGGTCAGCCGGTCGCGGCCCACCGACAGCATGCCGGCATTGATGTCGCCCAACACCACGGCGCCTTCATTGCCCACCCGCTCTTTGAGCAGCACGGCGATGTCGCCGGTGCCGCCGGCCAGGTCCAGCACGCGGTCGCCCGGCTTCACCTGCGCGGTGGCCACGAAATAGCGTTTCCATGCGCGATGCACGCCCAGACTCATCAGATCGTTCATCAGGTCGTAGTTGCGCGCGACCGAGGTGAACACGTCACCGACCAGCTTCTGCTTGTCCTTGGCAGCGACGTCACGGAAGCCGAAATGGGTGGTACCGGAGGTATAGGGGGATTCGCTCATGCGCGGATTATCGCACTGCTGACGCCGCCATGGCCGAACCGGACCACAATTTCGGCGGGCTGGCCCTGATCGGCGTGGCATTGGCGCTGTATGCACGGCGGTTGCGGCCGTTCGTCAGCGCCATCGAGCGCACCGAACATGCGATGGCGCACGGCCAGATCCGGTGATCGCGCCACAGGTCGGCAGCTATGTCAGCGACGTGCCGGTGCAGGACTTCGCGCATGTGCCGCGCGGCCAGGCGCTGGCCAGGATCGACGACCGCATCGATGCCCAGCAGCTCGAACAGGCCAAGGCACAGGTGCAGACCGGGCGCGTGCAGGAGATTTCCCGACCGCCGGCTCGGAATTCCGCGTCTTGCCGGCCAATAACGCCACCGGCTGTTTCGTCAAGATCGCCCGGCGCATTCCACTGCGGATCAACATCGATGCCGGTCAGGTGCGGGCACCACGCTTGCGTCCGGGCATGTCGGTGGTGGTGGCGATCGACACCGACAGCGCGGTCGACTGACGCGGCTCAACCGCTATCATGCGGGCATGCCCTCGTTACCCTCCTCCTCGCTGCAGTGGCAGTGCCTGCACTTCGCACAGCTGAGCACCACGCAACTGTATGCGCTGCTGCGCTTGCGCTCGGACGTATTCGTGGTGGAGCAGCAGTGCGCGTATCCAGAGCTGGACGGCAAGGACACCTTGCCGGACGTGGTGCACCTGCTCGGCAGCACCGCTGCCGGCGAACTGGTCGCTTACCTGCGTGTGCTGCCCGCAGGCGTGAGCTATCCCGAACCGAGCATCGGTCGGGTGGTGATTGCCGTATCGGCGCGTGGCCATGGCGTTGCACATGCCTTGCTGCGCGAAGGCTTGCGCGTGGTGCAGGCACAGTGGCCGCGCAGCGCCGTGCAACTTGGCGCGCAAGCGCACCTGCAGGCGTTTTACGCCGCCCACGGTTTTGCGCCCTCGTCCGAGCCGTATCTGGACGACGGCATTCCCCACATCGACATGCTGCGTCGCGCCGACGCCGCCACCCAGGAGCCTGCATGATCACCACGCCCGACTACCGCGCGCTGCTCGACACCGCCATCGCCGAGGCCCGCCAGGGCCTGGCCGAAGGCGGCATCCCGATCGGCGCGGCGCTGTATCACAACGACGGGCGTTTGCTCGGTTGCGGTCACAACCGCCGCGTGCAGGAAAACGATCCGTCCGTGCATGGCGAAACCGATGCCTTCCGCAAGGCGGGGCGTCAGCGCCGCTACAAGGACACCATCATGGTCACCACGCTGGCGCCATGCTGGTACTGCAGCGGGCTGGTGCGCCAATTCAATATCGGCACCGTGGTGGTCGGCGAATCGGTCACCTTCCAGGGCGGCGTGTCCTGGCTGCGCGAGCACGGCGTCACTGTCATCGACCTGCAGAGCCAGGAGTGCATCGAGCTGCTGGGCGGTTATATCTCGGCCAACCCGGACGTGTGGAACGAGGATATCGGCGAGGACTGAGCGGTTTGCAGGATGCAACGGGCTGGATGTTCGGTGGAAGTGATTGCTGACCTGCTGCCCCCATCCGCCCTTCGGACACCTTCCCCCGCGGGCGGGGGAAGGGAATGCTGCAATAGACGACGCTGCAATCGAAAGACCCGCCAGATGGCGGGTCTTTATGCATCCGGTGCGTACGCGCTGCGGTCAGCGCCAGCGCGTACCCGCACTGCGATCAGAGGATGTAGCGACTCAAATCCGGATCCTGCACCAGCTCGCCGAGCTGCGCATCGACATAGGCCGCGTCCACGGTGACGCTTTGCCCGTCGCGGTCCGGCGCCTCGTAGCTCAGTACATCGAGCAGACGTTCCAGCACCGTGTGCAGACGACGCGCACCGATGTTTTCCTGCCGCTCGTTGACCTGCGCGGCAATCTCGGCCAAGCGATCCACCGCATCGGCGCCGAAAGTCAGGCTCACGCCCTCGGTCTGCAACAAGGCTTCGTACTGCTTGATCAACGCCGCCTTGGGCTCGGTGAGGATGCGCACGAAATCGGCCTTGGTCAGCGCGGTCAATTCGACACGGATCGGGAAACGGCCCTGCAATTCGGGAATCAGATCGCTGGGCTTGGCCAGATGGAACGCGCCGGACGCGATGAACAGGATGTGGTCGGTCTTGACCGTGCCGTACTTGGTCGACACGTTGGAACCTTCCACCAGCGGCAGCAGATCGCGCTGCACGCCTTCGCGACTCACGTCGCCGCCGTTGGAGCCGGCCTCGCCACGCTTGGCGACCTTGTCGATCTCGTCGATGAACACAATGCCGTGCTGCTCGCAGGCTTCGATCGCCGCTGCGCGCACATCGTCTTCATTGACCAGCTTGCCGGCTTCTTCCTCGATCAGCAGCGGGCGCGCAGCCTTGATGGCGAGTTTGCGCTTTTGCGATTTGCCGCCACCGATATTGGCAAACATCTGGCGCAACTGCTGGCCCATTTCTTCCATGCCCGGCGGGGTCATGATGTCCATGCTGGCGTTGACCGCCACTTCCAGCTCGATCTCGCGCTCGTCCAGTTCGCCGCTGCGCAGCATGCGGCGGAACTTGATGCGGGTGTCGTTGTCCTGCGACGAGGGCTCGTTGCGTGCCGCTTCCGGGTCGAAGCCGATGCCGGCCGCACGCCGCGGCAGCAAGGCATCCAGGATGCGGTCTTCGGCACGCTCTTCGGCCTGGTTGCGCACCCGCACCTTGGCCTGTTCTCGGTACAGCTTGACCGAGGTGTCGGCCAGATCGCGGATGATCTGCTCTACATCCTTGCCGACGTAGCCCACCTCGGTAAACCGCGTGGCTTCGACCTTGACGAACGGTGCATTGGCCAGCGTGGCCAGCCGCCGCGCGATCTCGGTCTTGCCGACGCCGGTCGGGCCGATCATCAGGATGTTCTTGGGCATCACTTCGTTGCGCAGTTCTTCGGGCAACTGCATGCGGCGCCAGCGATTACGCAGCGCGATGGCAACCGCACGCTTGGCATCGTGCTGGCCGACGATATGACGGTCGAGCTCCTGCACGATTTCGCGCGGAGTCATGGTGGCGGTATCGATGTTGGGCATTGGGGAATCGAGAATGGGGAAAGGGGAATCGCAAAAGCGGGAACACAAGAGCCTATGTCGTTGGAGTGGAGACGAAACCGCAGTTGCGATTCTCGATTCCCCACTCCCGATTCACAGTTCTTCGACCACCACATTGCGATTGGTATAGATACAGATATCGCCGGCGATGTTGATCGCTTCGGTGGCGATGGTCTTGGCGTCGAGTTCGGTGTGCGCCAGCAGCGCGCGCGCGGCCGACAAGGCGTACGAGCCGCCGGAGCCGATGGCGATGATGCCGTCTTCCGGTTCGATCACATCGCCGGTGCCGCTGATGATCAGCGAGGTCTCTTTATCGGCCACGGCAAGCAATGCCTCGAGCTTGCCCAGGCGGCGCTCGGTGCGCCAATCCTTGGCCAGCTCCACGGCGGCACGGGTCAATTGCCCATGCTTGTCGAGTTTGGCTTCGAACAATTCGAACAGGGTGAACGCATCGGCGGCCGCACCGGCGAAGCCGGCCAGCACCTGACCGTCGCGGCCGAGCCGGCGCACCTTGCGTGCGTTGCCCTTCATCACGGTGTGGCCAAGCGTCACCTGGCCATCGCCGGCGACGGCGACATGCCCGCCACGGCGCACGGAAATGATGGTGGTGGCGTGAACGACGTTGGGATTCTGGCTGGGGTCCATGGGTCCTCCGGGGGTTTCCAATGAGGTGGGGACGCCCCTGCCGGGTTCAAGCGCGCTGCGACGATGCGCCGCAGCGCGCACTGCCGACGCGTGCCAAGGCGCGCCACAGCCGGTGCCTGGAGCGGCTGGCAACGCGTGCGATGAATCAACGCGTCCGGCCACTGCCCGCATGCTTGCGCACTACCTTGGGCCTGCGCGATTCACGTCACACGATCGGCACGGCACGCGTAACACCCCTGGCGTGCGTGGTGCAGATGCACGTAGGCGATCTGCCGGTCATCCAGACACTGCCGCAACCATGCTGCGACCGCTTCCCCTTCGCATACCTCGGCGGTGACCAGGTGGTCGCGATGATCGTAGCCACGCAACGATATCAGCCGTGAACGGATCGCCAGCGGCACCGCATCGTTTTCCAACTGCGCCGGCATCGCCGCAACGCGCACGAAGATCGGCCCGCTGGCGCGATAGGGCGCGTCGGCGGGCTGATGCAGGTAGGGCAACAACAGCAGCAGTTCGCCTGCAGCCGCATCCTGCAGGCTGACGCGGCATGGAAAGCCACGATCGGCATCGGCGATCACGCGCACCGCCTGATGGCTTGCCAGCGCCGCGTCGTCGAGGACGTGCAAGTGGGTGAACAGGGCCGGATCGAGTCCGGTCAGACGAAACGCGGCCATGGCGATCTTCCAAGGAATGGAAGCACAAGGTGACGCGCGCCTGCGGCATATGCTCGCCGTCTTCGGACACGACACACGTGCATACACCTTCGGCCAGTCCTGCACATTGGCACCGCCGCAACGTGCACAGGCCACTGATGCACGCGCATCACCTGGCTGAGCCGCTCTCCCGGCTGTAGCGAGGCCGGCAGCAGTCTCGCAACGACATGCCCGCCCTTGTTCGCCACGCCCGGCCGCTCACTCCACAGCCTTCTTGCGTTTGGCGCGCGGATGCGCGGCGTCGTAGACCTTGGCCAGATGCTGGAAATCCAGATGCGTGTAGATCTGCGTGGTGGCGATATCGGAATGACCAAGCAATTCCTGCACGCCGCGCAGATCGCCGGAGGATTCCAGGATATGGCTGGCAAAACTGTGCCGCAGCATATGCGGATGCACGTCCTTGAACATGCCCTGGCGCACCGCCAGTTGCTTGATACGGATCTGCACGGCGCGTTGCGACAGCGCGCCGCCGGCGCGGCCTGGAAACACATGCGTGTCGGCACGTCCGCCGCTGTCGCGCAGCCACGCGCGCAGCGCCGTGATCGCATGCGACCCCACCGGCACCAGGCGCTGCTTGCCGCCCTTGCCGAGCACCATCACCAAGCCGCTGTCCAGATCCAGATCGCGCCAGCGCAGCGCACACAGCTCGCTCAGGCGCAGCCCGGACGAATAGAACAACTCCAGCAAGGCGCGATCGCGCAGGCCCAGCGGCGCATCGGTCGGTACTTCGACCAGGCGCACCGCTTCGTCGGCATCCAGCACCTGCGGCAATTTACGTGGTGCCTTGGGCGCACGCAGCGCCGCCGCCGGGCTGGCCGCAATGCGGCCATGCTTGAGCAACCAAGCGTAATAACTGCGGCACGCCGACAGACGACGTTGCAGGCTCTTGGGCGACAGCCCGCGTCGATGCTCGGCCGCGACAAACTGGCGCAATTGCGTGCTATCGAGCTGCGCAACATCCAGCTGCACGCCCGCCTGGCTCTTCTGCTCGGCCGCCCAACCCAGCAGTGCGGCCAGATCGCGCCGATAGGCGTCCAGCGTGTGCGCGGATACCTGCCGCTCCACCTGCAGATACGCCAGGAAATCCTCGACAGACGACACGTCAGAGCCCTCGCTGCGGCGCGATCATCGGCGTGGCGATCCACCGCAGATCGCACGCGCCGGCGCGATCTGCCGGATGCATCATGCGTCGAAGCGTTGTAGTGCCACGCTCAACGACTCGCCCATCATGCGCAGGAATAGCGTCCCCATGCCGGGATAGAAGCGATTGGCATCGCTGCTACCGACCGCAATCAGGCCGATACCGGGCAACGGCAGCAACGCGGTGGATTGCACGTCCGCCGCGTGTTCGGCGTACAGCAACGCATGTTTTTCGGCCTGCAGGCGGCCGCAGATCGGCTCGCCGTCTTTCAGGCAATCGCGGAACGGGGCCAGCCGTGCGTCGTCGGCGGCGATGCTCTGCAGCCAGTCTGCTTCAAGGCCTGCGACCGGCTTGAGCAACACCAGCCGTACCAGTTCGCCGTTGAAATCTTCCGCCAGCGAGGCAGCCATCGCCTTGAGCGTGTCGGCCGCGCTGGTCTGGCGCATCAGCGCCAGGGTCAATTGATGCGTCCGCACCGCCAGCCGCTCGTTGTCCTGCGCATTGTGGCCAAGCTCGTGCAGGCGCCGCGACAGCTCGCGGTTCTTGTCGCGCAGCACTTCCAGCTGATACGTGGCCAGCGACGCGGTCGGACCGTCGTCGCGCGGCACCAGCAAGCTCACTGCCAGATCCGGGAACTGCTTGAGGAAGGTGGGGTGACGCCGCAACCACGTCGCCACGTCGTGCGCGCCCAGTTTGTCCACGTTCTCGCTCATCCGTTCCACTCTCCATCGAAGACAAACACGGCCGGGCCGGACATCACCACTTCCTGGTGATCGCCAGCCCAGCGGATGCGCAACTCGCCGCCGGGCAGCGACACCCGTACGTCGCGCTCAACACGACCACGCTGCATCAGCACCACCGCCGCCGCGCACGCACCGCTGCCGCAGGCCAGGGTTTCGCCGACGCCCCGCTCGAATACGCGCAAACGCACGTGTGTGGGGTCGACCACCTGCACGAAGCCGACGTTGACCGAATCGGGGAACGCGGCGTTCTGCTGCAGCAAGGCGCCGACCCGCTCCACCGGCGCCGCATCCACCCGGCCGACTTCCACTACCGCATGCGGGTTGCCCATCGACACCGCGCCAAAGCGCACGGTTTCGCCGTGCACCGGCAGCGCGTATTCCTCGCGTGCGTGTGCAAAGCCGGCCAGCGGGATCTGGGTGGGCTCGAACTGCGGCACGCCCATCGCCACCGCATAGCTGCCGCCGTCCAGACGCTGCACGCGGTGCGCGGTAAACGGGCTGTCGATGACGAACGCATCGCCATGCGCGGCGCCGTCGCGCACCAGCCAGGCCGCCACACAGCGCGCGCCGTTGCCGCATTGGCGCGCGGCCGAGCCGTCGGAGTTCCAGATGCCGTACGCGGCCACCGCCGCGTCGCTACGCGCAGGCGCGATGGTCAGGATCTGGTCGCAGCCAACGCCGAAGTGGCGATCGGCCAGACGTGCCGCCAGCCCGGCGTCCGGCGGCGGCGTACCGTCGCGCAGGTCCAGCACCACGAAATCGTTGCCGGCGCCATGCATTTTGGTGAAGCGCAGACGCCCGCTGTGACCGTCAGCGCTCATTGCCGCTACTAGCGGGCTGGTCGGTGGTGGGCGCGGGCTGCGGATTGGTGTCGACCGGCGCAGGCGCAGGCGAGGACGCATCCGGCGGCGGCAGCGCGGGCTGGGCGTCCACCGGCACCGGCTTCTGCGGCATCACCAGCGGGCCCTTGTTGCCGCAGGCGGCAAGCAGGACAAAGGTCGCACCAACCAGTGCGAGACGAACGAATGGTCGGGACAGAATGCTCATGCTCCGAAGTATAGCCAGAACACCCTGACTGCCGTGCGCTCAGTGCGCGGTCGGCAGCGCGCGCGGCGGCGGCTCGGGACGCAGCCACAGCCAGATTGCCACCACCGCCATGCTGCCGATCGACAGGCATTTGACCCAGAACACCGGCACGCACCACAGCATGATGCCGGCGCAGATGACCATGGTGAGCGTTGCCATCCACTTGGCCTTGCGGCTGACCGCGCGATAGGTCTGCCATTCGACGATGGACGGGCCGAAGCGCGGGTGCGAGAGCAGCCAGTGATGCAGACGCTCGGAGCCGTGCGAGGCGGCCCAGGCGGAAATAAGAATGAAGACGGTCGTCGGCAGACCGGGCACGAAGATCCCGACGATGCCGGTGGCCAGGCTGGCGTAGGCCAGCAACCACCAGGCCCAGCGGAATCGAGTCGGTCGCGTCATGGGTAAATGATACGGCCAGTGGGCGTCGAGGTGGCCTGGGAGTTGGCGGTTACGGGCTCAGCATCCCCGGTTCGAGTGGAGCCAGCCGCTCTTACCAATCCCAAATCCCGAATCCCCAATCCCCAATCCCCAATCCCGGCCGCTCAGCTACTTGACACCAAGCTGATCCAGCACGAATGCATACGATTCGGCGAGTTCGCGGTAGCGGCGGAAGCGGCCGGACTTGCCGCCATGGCCGGCTTCCATGTTGGTGCGGAAGACGACGGGCAGGTTACCGGTGTTGTCGTCGCGCAGTTTGGCCACCCACTTGGCAGGCTCCCAATACTGCACCTGCGAATCCCACAGGCCGGTGCCGACGAACAGCGCCGGATAGGCCTGCTTGGTCACGTTGTCGTACGGGGAGTAGGTCAGCATGTAGTCGTAATAGGCCTTCTGTTCCGGGTTGCCCCACTCGTCGTACTCGTTGGTGGTCAGCGGAATGCTGGCATCGAGCATGGTGGTGACCACGTCGACGAACGGCACCTGCGCGACCATCACGCGGTAGTCCTGCGGGGCCATGTTGGCCACCGCGCCCATCAGCAAGCCGCCGGCGCTGCCGCCGGATGCAGCGACGCGGTCCTTGGCCGCGTATCCCTGCGCAACCAGGCCGCGGGTGACGTCGATGAAGTCGGTGAAGGTGTTCTTCTTGTGCAGCAACTTGCCGTTGTCGTACCACTGGCGGCCCATTTCCTGACCACCGCGGATGTGCGCGATGGCATACACCACGCCGCGATCCAGCAGGCTGATCGCCGGCAGATTGAACGCCGGGTCCATCGACATGCCATAGCTGCCATAGGCGTACTGGAACAATGCCGCGCTGCCATCCTTCTTGAAGCCCTGCTTGTACACCAGCGACACCGGAACCTTGACGCCGTCACGCGCGGTCACCCATACGCGCTCGGTAACGTATTTGCTGGGGTCGTAGCCGATCACCGGCTGCTGCTTGAGCAGCTTGCGCTCGCCGGTTTGCGTATTGAGCTCGTACGTCGCCGCCGGCGTGGTCAGCGAGGTATAGCTGTAACGCAACAAGGCGGTGTCCGGCTCGGAGTTGACCGACAGGCCCATCGAGTACGCAGGCTCATCGGCCTTGACATATTGCGGTTCCCCCGCAAGAGCCCGCCCACCGTGCGGACTGTTGAATTGAAGACGCACGCGCTCCAGGCCACCGGAACGCTCTTCGATGGCGGTGAAGCCATCGAACAACTCGAAATTTTCGATATAGACGCCGTCATCGTGCGCCACCCAGTCGGTCCACTGCTTGCGCGTGGTCGCATCGGTGGGCGCGGTCACCAGCTTGAAGTTCTTGGCGCCATCGGCATTGGTGCGGATCACCCAACGTCCATCGAAATGCTCGGGGTGGTACTCCACATCGCGTTCGCGCTTGGCCAGCAAGGTGAAACGCTCAGGATTGTCGGCCGGCGCATAGCGCGACTCGGACGACACCGTACTTTCCACGCCGATCACGATGTACTTGTCGTCGCGGGTACGGCCGATGCTGATGTAGAAGCTGTCGTCCTTTTCCTCGTACACCAGCACATCATCCTTGGAGGGCGTACCCAGGACATGTTTTTTCACGCGCACGGTCAGCAGCGTTTCCGGGTCGTTTTCGACATAGAACAGGGTCTTGTTGTCGTCGGCCCACACCACGTTGGGCGACACGCCTTCCACGGTATCGGGATAGATCTCGCCGGTGTCCAGATTCTTGAAACGGATCGTGTACTGGCGACGGCCCACCGCATCGTCGGCCCAGGCCAGGGTGCGATTGTCCTGGCTGACCTCGGCATCACCGACGCTGAAGTAGCCCTTGCCCTGCGCCATCTGGTTGACGTCGAGCAGGACCTGTTCCGGCGCGTCCATGCTGCCCTCGCGGCGCGCCTGGATCGGGTAGTCCTTGCCAGCCTCGAAGCGCGTGTAATACCAGTAGCCACGCTCGCGGTACGGCACGCTGGCATCGTCCTGCTTGATACGCCCGACGATCTCGGTGTACAGCGTGTCTTCCAGCGGCTTGAGCGGCGCCATCACCGCATCGGTATAGGCGTTTTCAGCCTTGAGGTAGGTCAGCATCGCCTTGTCCTTACGCTTGTCGTCGCGCAACCAGTAGTAGTCGTCGTTGCGGGTGGCACCGAACGGGGTCTTGACCACATGCGGATGCTTGGCTACGTCCGGCGGCGACGGGAGAGCGGCGAAGGCGGAAGAGACAGAGGTGATCATCAGGCTGGCGATCAAAAAAGAGAGGACAGATTTCATCAGATTGGGGTCCGTTGGATGAACGCAATGCCATCCCAGCAGCGGAGTGTGGAAGGGATGCCGGGGAGCGTCATGTGCCCGAGGTCATGCTGCTCTATCCTCTTCGCCATGGACTCCATACATTCGCACATTCCACGCTATAGCCGCCGCAGCCAGGAGATCGCGCCATTCCATGTGATGGCGCTGCTGGCGCGCGCCAATGCGCTGGAACAGGCCGGCCACGATGTGATCCACCTGGAAATCGGCGAACCGGACTTCACCACCGCCGCGCCGATCGTTGCGGCCGGACAGGCTGCATTGGCCGCCGGGCACACCCGCTACACCGCCGCACGCGGCCTTCCCGCACTGCGCACCGCCATTGCGGAGTTTTATGCGCAGCGTTACGGCTGCGCTGTCGATCCGGAACGGATCCTGGTCACACCCGGCGGTTCCGGCGCGCTCCTGCTGGCCAGCAGCCTGCTGGTCGACCCGGGCAAACACTGGCTGCTCGCCGACCCCGGCTATCCGTGCAACCGCCACTTCCTGCGCCTGGTCGAGGGCGCCGCGCAACTGGTACCGGTGGGCGCAGACACCGACTACCAACTCACGCCAGGCCTGGTCGAGACCTGCTGGAACACCGACAGCGTCGGCGCATTGGTGGCCTCGCCCGCAAATCCCACCGGCAGCGTGCTGTCGCGCGCGCAGCTGGCCGGGTTGTCGCAGGCGCTGCAAGCGCGCGGCGGCCATCTGGTGGTGGACGAGATCTACCACGGCCTGACCTATGGCATGGACGCGCACAGCGTGCTGGAAGTGGACGATGGTGCCTTCGTCCTGAACAGTTTTTCCAAATATTTCGGCATGACCGGCTGGCGCCTGGGCTGGTTGATCGCCCCGCCCGAGGCGGTGCCGGACCTGGAAAAACTCGCCCAGAACCTCTACATCAGCGCGTCCACCATCGCCCAGCACGCCGCACTGGCCTGCTTCACGCCCGCCAGCATCGCCATCTTCGAAGCGCGCCGCGCCGAATTTCAGCAACGCCGCGATTACCTGCTGCCGGCCTTGCGTGCGCTGGGCTTCGATATTGCAGTCGAACCGCAAGGCGCCTTTTATCTGTATGCCGACATCAGCGGGTTTTCAGATGATGCGCAGGCGTTTTGCGCGCACTTTCTGGAGACCGAACATGTCGCCTTCACCCCCGGCATCGACTTCGGCCACCACTGCGCCAATCAGCACGTGCGCATCGCCTATACGCAAAGCCTGCCGCGTCTGGAGCAGGCGGTGGAACGGATTGCGCGTGGGTTGAAGCGGTTGTAGGTCGTTATTGCATCAACAAGGTTCGCCTGCCGGAACGCTTGCCTGGGCGCAGCATCGCTTGCCTGAAAAAGACTGCCTGAAAACAGGCTGCATGCATTAGCTTGGTCGCTGCAATCGTTCGGAGAAATAGAACCGGTCGATAGCGCTTGTTGTGCGCAATACGATCTTCGGCAAGGCCACCGCGTCAACCAACATCGACAGTTCCCTTTGTTTACGACGTTCAACGATTGCAATGTGGCGGAGCATTGCCCAGGTGACCTGATCCTTGGCGCCTTCCAGCGCACCGCTACGGTGAGGTTCGCACCAGCTCCGTCTCAGATAGCGGAGCACACTGGTGATGATGGGCACATCCAACACGATGAGGCCGGTGGCACGCGCCAGACGTTGCGCAAGACAGCCTAGATAGTTGCCATCCATCACCCACTGTTCTTGGGCGATTGCAGCGTGGTGAAGCGCCATGAAATCCTGCCTGGGCCGCGGCGTCCAGGCGGTATTGGGCAAATGCTGCAACTGGTCGAGATGGACAGGCAGGCAGCCGCGCGCCTGCCCGATCGCCTGCGCCATGGTCGATTTACCGCTATTGGAAGGCCCGAGGATGCAGATCCGTGGACCGAGATCATCCAGTTTCATTGCGCCGCTCCAAGCATGTCCAAGGCTCCTCTTGCTGTCTGCACCAGCGCTTGTTGCGGCCACCGACGGATACGCGGCACTGGCATTGCCTGCCAGAAAACCTGCGTGCGATGGTGACATCGCACAGCAGGCTCACCGTGACACGCAGCCAACCAGATCGAAAAACTGCCGGGCCACCTGTTGCCGCTGATCTGCGCCTGCCCGATACCACAGCGCTTCGCGCAAATCCGGTAACAGAAAATGTGCCGGTGCCGGCGTGCCCAGGCGGGGAACCTCGCTCAAGACGCGATAGCCCGCATCGGTGCCGATGTAGCTGATATCGCCCAGCGGGCGCGGCCCGCCGTCGGGATCCGGCGGTTGCCATCCCGGTGCGGTCACATCAGTGGTGGAGGCCAGGTGCTGACTGCCGTCACTGCCACCACTCCATGGCAGAAACCAGGCATTCACCCCGGTCCGCGTGGCATGCACGCGCACTGCCAGCTGCGCCGGCCACTGCGGGCCACTGGCAACCGCATGAAACTCTGCCTGCACGCCGGCATCGTCGCGCAACACATAGCGCGCGTTCTCCACCGCGCAACCGCTGACCGCCAACGCCATCATCACTACCAACATCGATCGCGCTCCGTCACGTCCACGTTCAACATGCGCTTGAACGACACGAGGCCGCTGCGTACTGCCAGCGGCCTCGTGTCGCGCGACGCATCATGCATGCCGCATGTAGCCGGCGCCTCAGTCGGCCAGACGCTCCCACAGGAAGCTGTAGGCCAGCGCCGCCATGTGCGCTGCCTGCGCATTGTTGGCCGCACCGCCGTGGCCGCCCTCGATGTTCTCGTAGTAGGTCACGTCCTTGCCGGCCTCGATCATCTTGGCCGCCATCTTGCGCGCGTGGCCCGGATGCACGCGGTCGTCGCGCGTGGAGGTGAGGAAGATCACCGGTGGGTAGGTCTTCTTCGGATCGAACAGGTGATAAGGTGAGAAGGTCTGGATGAACTTCCAGTCGTCGGTATCCGGGTTGCCGTATTCGGCCATCCACGAGGCGCCAGCCAGCAGATGGCTATAACGCTTCATGTCCAGCAGCGGCACCTGTACCACCACCGCGCCGAACAGCTCCGGATACTGGGTGAGCATGTTGCCGGTCATCAGGCCACCATTGCTGCCGCCCTGTACGCCCAGATGCTTGGTCGAGGTGATCTTGCGCGCGACCAGATCCTTGGCCACTGCGGCCATGTCTTCGTAGGCCTTGTGACGGTTCTGCTTGAGCGCGGCCTGGTGCCAGCGCGGGCCGTATTCGCCGCCGCCACGGATGTTGGCCACCACATAGACGCCGCCTTTTTCCAGCCAGGAGCGACCCAACCCACCGGAGTAGTTCGGCGTCATCGAGATCTCGAAACCGCCGTAGCCGTAAAGCAGCGTCGGCGCGCTGCCATCGAGTTTCAGCGCCTTGGGGCGCACCAGGAAATACGGCACGCGGGTGCCGTCCTTGCTGGTGGCGAAGTGCTGCTCGATGGTGTCCTTGCTGGCATCGAAGAACGCCGGCATGGTCTTGAGCGGCTGCGGCGCGGCGCCCACCTCCACCCACGACAAGGTGGTCGGGGTCAGGTAGTCGGTGACGGTCAGCCACAGCGCGTCGCTGTCGTCGCTATCCACCGCGCTGACATCGACGGTGCCGAAAGCCGGCGCACCGACGAAGGCGCTTTTTTTCCAGCCATCCTGCGAGGGCGTGATCACGCTCAGGCGGTTCTTGACGTCTTCCAGCACGTTCAGCACCAGGTGCGACTTGGTCCACGCCACGCCCGCCAGCGAGCTGTTGTCGGTCGGTTCGAACAGCACCTCAAAGCTGCGCTTGCCGGCCATGAAGTCGTCAAACCGCGTCGCCAGCAGCGAGCCGGCCTTGTAGGTCTTGCCGCCCACGGTCCACGGCTCGCGCAGCTCCAGCGTCAGCCACTGCCGCTTGACCGACTTGCTGGCCGAGTTGGGCAGATCCAGCTTGACCAGCTTGCCGTCGGCGCCCTTGAGATACAGCTCGTCGTTGTAGAAGGCCAGCGTGCGGCTGACGAAATCGCGCTCGTAGCCGGGCGTATCGTCGTGCATCGCGGCGATGTACATGTCGGTCGGCTTGCCTTCGTACACCACCTTGGCCGCGCTCAACGGCGTGCCGCGCGTCCACTGCTTGGCAACGCGCGGATAACCGGAACTGGTCATCGTGCCGGCACCGAAATCGGTGAACACATAGACGGTGTCCTTGTCGATCCAGCCCAGCCCGCCCTTGGATTCTGGACGGAAGAAGCCGTCCTTGACCCACTGCTTGCCGGCCAGATCGAACTCACGGGTGACATCGGCATCGGCACCGCCGCGCGATAGCGCGATCAGGCAACGCTGGTAGTCCGGGCGCAGACAGTCGGCGCCGTGCCAGACCCAGTTCTCGCCTTCGGCCTTGTTGAGCGCATCCAGGTCCAGCACCGTCTCCCACTTGGGCGCCGGCTTGCGGTATTCGTCCAGCGTGGTGCGCCGCCACAGGCCGCGCTCATGCTGCTTGTCCTTCCAGAAGTTGTAGTAGTACTCGCCGATCTTCTGCACGCCGGGAATCTTGGCGTCCGAGTCCAGCACCTCGCGGATGCTGGTTTCCATCTGCTTGAACGCCGGCGTGGTGGCCAGGCGCGCTTCGGTCTTGGCGTTCTGGGCCTTGACCCAGTCAAGCGATTTGGCGCCGGTGACATCTTCCAGCCAGGCGTAGGGATCGTTGGACACGGCGGTTTCCTCTGCAGAGACGGCGCCAGCGGTGATCAGGCCGGCAACCAGGCAGATCGAGGCGAACTTGGACATGACATTTTCCGGGAGAACTAACGCCCGGAACGTAGCACAGCGGCGCGCAGGCTTCCCCCTGCCGAAGGTCAGGTTGCGCGCGCCGGCACACGAGCGGCCACCAACCTCACGCTGTGTGTCGACGACAACGACCGCGCGGTTGGTTGTGCGCTAACGGGTCAGGCGACGACGGAAACGCTACGGTCTCACGGGGCGTGGAGCATCGTCCCACGCGCAGTGCCGATGCCTCACGCATCGGCATCGGCATCGGCGCCAGATTACTGGCCCGCACTACTGGGACAAGCGTTGCCAGAGGAAGCTGTATTGCAGCGCCTCCAGATACGCCTCCTGTGCATTATCGGCTGCACCGCCGTGGCCACCCTCGATATTCTCGTAATACGCCACGTCCTTGCCGGCATCAATCATCTTCGCCGCCAGCTTGCGTGCATGCGCCGGATGCACCCGATCGTCGCGCGTGGAGGTGGTGAACATCACCGGCGGATAGGTCTTGTGCGGATCGAACAAGTGATAGGGCGAGAAGGTCCGGATGAAGGTCCAATCGTCCGTATCCGGATTGCCGTACTCCCCCATCCACGACGCGCCGGCGAATAGATGGCTGTAGCGCCGCATATCCAGCAATGGCGAATCCACCACCACCGCACCGAACAACTGCGGATACTGCATGAGCATATTGCCGGCCATCAAGCCGCCGTTGCTGCCGCCCTGCACGCCCAGATGCCTGGCTGAGGTGATCTTGCGCGCGACCAGATCTTCGGCAACAGCTGCCATGTCCTCGTAGGCCTTGTGGCGGTTCTGCTTGAGCGCGGCATCGTGCCAGCGCGGGCCGTATTCGCCGCCGCCCCGGATATTGGCCACCACGTAGACGCCACCCTTGTCCAACCAGGCTCGGCCCAGGCTGCCGGAGTATTCGGGCGTCAACGAGACTTCGAAGCCGCCGTATCCGTAGATCAGCGTCGGCGCGCTGCCGTCCAGCGCCAACGTCTTGGGACGCACCAGAAAATACGGCACGCGCGTACCGTCCTTGCTGGTCGCGAACTGCTGCTCGATCGTCTGCTTGCTGGCATCGAAGAATGCAGGCGAGGCCTTCAATGGCATCGGTGCGCTGCCGATCTGCGCCAACGACAGCGTCGTGGGCGTGAGGTAGTCGGTCGCAAACAGCCACACCGCATCGCTGTCGTCCTCGTCCACTGCCCTCACCTGGACGCTGCCGAATGCCGGTGCGCCGACGAAGGCACTCCTGGTCCAGCCGCGCGGCGATGGAGTCACCACGCTCAGGCGGCTTTTGACGTCGTCCAGCACATTCATGACCAGATGCGAACGGGTCCAGATGACACTGTCCAACGATGTGGTGTCGGTGGGCTCGAACAGCACGTCGAACCGACGCTTGCCGACCATGAAGTCGTCGAAGCGCGTGGCCAGCAGCGAACCGGCCTTGTAGGTCTTGCCGGCGACCGTCCACGGATCGCGCAATTGCAGCGTCAGCCACTCCCGCTTGACGCGTTTGATGGACGAGTCCGGGGCATCGATCTTGGCCAGCGTGCCGTCCTGCTTGCGCAGATACATCTCGCTGCTGTGGAGCTGCAGCGCGCGATACACGAAATCACGCTCGAACCCCGGCGTATCGTCGTGCACCGCCGAGATATCGACATCGCCCGGCACACCCTCGTAGACGGTCGTGGCCGCGCGCAACGGGGTACCGCGTTTCCACTGTTTGACGATACGTGGATAGCCGGAGCCGGTCAGCGAACCGGGGCCGAAATCGGTAGACACATACACCGTGTCCTGGTCGATCCAGCTCAGCTCACCCTTGGCCTCCGGTCGGAAAAAACCGTCCTTGACCCACTGCTTGGCGACCATGTCGAACTCGCGGGTCACGTGCGCATCGGCGCCCCCGCGCGACAGCGAGATCAGACAGCGCCGATAGTCGGGCCGCAGGCAGTCGGCGCCATGCCAGACCCAGTTCTCGCCCTCGGCCTTGTTGAGCGCATCCAGATCCAGCACGACTTCCCAGTTCGGCGAAGCCTTGCGGTACTCGTCCAACGTGGTGCGCCGCCAGATCCCGCGCTCGTGCTGCCTGTCCTGCCAGAAGTTGTAGTAATACTCGCCGTCCTTACGCACGAACGGAATCTGCGCGTCGGAGTCCAGCACTTCACGGATGCTGGATTCCATTTGTTTGAAGCCCGGGCTCGCGGCCAGCCGGGCTTCGGTCCGGGCATTCTGCGTCCTGACCCAGGCCAGGGCCTTGGCACCGGTGACGTCTTCCAGCCAGAGATAGATGTCGCGGGAACTTGTACGGTCTTTTGCACAGACGCCGCCAGCAACGATCAGGCTGGTGACCAGGCATACCGAGACAAACTTGGACATGGGCGCTTCCGGGAGCGAATTAACGGACCCAACCGTAGCACGCCCCCAACGCACGCTTGCCGTGCGCTGATCAGGCGGCGCGTAGCCGTGTCGCTGCACGCGAAACGACGCGCCGGCGCCGTGCTTGCGGTCCGCGACGCCTGGGTGCAACACGGCGCATGCCACGCTCTGCGAAGCCGGGCAAAGCAAACCGATGCAGGCTCCACCAGGCCAGCATCGGCATCCCGACCAGCCACAGCGGCAGCCAGCCGATCCATTCGCTGTGGCCGCGCGCAGCCGGCCAGACCAGCACCAGGGCCAGCCCGGCCAGGGCGATCTGCCGCACCGGGCGCAGTACACGCGGATCGGGGGTTTCGGAACGACGGGAAAGGCGATGCGACATGGCGGCACTCCGTGGCAGAAGGAAAGATCGGAACAGGTCGCCAGCATTGCCGGTGTCCATCTCACCGACTGCGACCTGTCCGCCAACGCGGCCGATCATGTGCGCGGCAGGGTCCATCCTGATCCCAACGACGGCCCGGCCGTCGCCGGCGCGCCCTGGCGGGCCTGAATTCGGACGACTTCCTGCCGCGCAGGGCGCAGTTGCCGCCGCCAGACACGACCATTGACGCGAACTTGCCCCCTGCATGCGGTAGTGTGCTGCTCCAACTGCCCCTTTGTGATGTTGCGATGCGCCTGACCGTTACGATCGCCCTCGCTTTTCTATTCGTCCTCGGCCTGCCCGTGGCACATGCCAAGGACAGGCCCGCCAACGAACCGGCGATCGATCTGTCCAAGATCATGGGCACCTGGTACGTGATCGCACGCATGCCCAATGCGGTCGAACGCGGCCATGTCACCAGCCGCGACGAATACACCCTGGTCGAAGACGGCAAGATCGCCGTGCGCTATCTGTACCGCGACGGCTTCGGCGAGCCGGAAAAAGAGGTCAACGCGCGCGCATCGGTGGATGCGGAAAGCGGCAATCGCAATTGGCGGGTATGGTTCTACAAGGTGATCCCGGCCAAGCAACGCATTCTGGAAATCGCGCCCGACGGGTCGTGGATGCTGATTTCCTACCCAGGCCGCGACCTGGCCTGGATCTTCGCGCGCAAGCCGGACATGAGCCGCGATCAGTACCGCCTGCTGGTCGACAAGATGCGCGATGAGTATTCCATCTACACCGACAAGCTCAAGCGCGTGCCGCAACTCCCCGAGCAGGTGGACCGCCTGGGGTTTGAAGTCCCCAACAAGCGCTAAGACCGGTCGGCAGCATCGCAGGTCCGCCGCCGCTCAGGGTCCAGGGTGCGGTCACGCCGGTCACAGCGGCACGCACGTAAGGACGCATCCTGCACCGCGTGGACCGAAGGGCGCGCCTGTGGGTCCGACCCTGCAGGGTGCTGGTCACGCAGCGTGCTCACAGCGCTGCGGCTGATCGCATTGCGTCGTCAGCCGCAGGCAGTCGCCAACAACATGCCCGCCACGCATTCACCGCCGTGGCCACCGCGACCCGGAAATCTCCTGACCGCCACTGGCTCACGCAGCACGCCGCGCTCAGTCGTAATTGCTCAGCGCCAGCGACAGCAGCGCCTTGGCCTGCTCGCGTAGCGACACCGGCTCGACGATTTCCGCATCCGAGCCGTAATGCAGCACGTCCATCAGCAGTTCGCGCGAGTTGCTGTACGGCACTTTGAGTTCGTAACGGCCATCGGCCAGAAAGCGTCCCTGCTGCTTAGAATGCCAATGCTCGTCGGCGACCCAGCGCGCGGCCTTGGCACTGAACACGATCGTGGCCCAGCCCTTGGGCGCGCCGGAAAAAATGCCGTAGCTGGCCGCCAGTTGTTCGTCCAGCTCACTGTCTGGCACATCGCGCGGGACCGCTTCGAGCAGGCGCGCGTGGTTGATGCGATCCACCGCAAAGCTGCGCACGCCATCGCGGCCGTGGTCCCAGGCGTCCAGGTACCAGTTGTCGCGGTAGTGGGTGATGCGCTGCGGCGAAACGGTGCGCTTGGTCGATTCGTCGGTGGAACGGGCGCGGTAGTCGAAGCTCAATTGCTTGCGCTCCAGCACACCCGAGGCAACGGTGCGGAAGCTGGCTTCGTCCAGCTTGCGGCCGCGATGCGGAATCACCCGCACCCGGTCCACCGGCCATTGCGACACGCCGGCCTGGGCCGCCAGCAGCCCTTCGATGCGTTGCTGCAGCGGCGCCAGCATCGAGGACAACACCCCGCCGCCGGTACGCGAGAGCAATTGCTGCGAGGCCAGCAGCGCATGCAGTTCCTCCGAGCTGAGCCACAGGCCGGGCAGCTCGAAGCGGTCGCTCTCGCCGGAGAGATAGCGGAACCCCGATTCGCCATCGCCTTCCACCGGCGCCATCAGCGCATCGCGCAGAAACGCCAGATCGCGATACACGGTTGCGCGGGAACAGCTCAGCTCATCCTGCAGCCGCGCCACCGTGACCGGGTAGCGTGCCGACTTGAGCAAGCGATGCAGGGTGTTGATGCGTTCGTAACGGTCCATGCGTCGATTATGTCCGAGTCTTTGCGCGCTGGGGTGAGCGTGACCGGATGGCGGCAGTGCCGGGGCGGCCTGGCGGCCCAGGATGGGTCGATCCTGGCGGTCGCATGGCGACAGTGCGCGACGGACGAGATGGCCTGCGAGCGGCCTGAATACGCCGATCGCGCGGATTCGGTGGTCGGCGCCCGAACCGCCAATGAAGCCGCGTGTTCACCCGACCATGACGTCGCCGCTCAGTCCGTTATCATGAAATCGCTTCCACCCCCTTGCCCTGCCCTCCAAAGCGAGCCGCCCATGCCCCGCCGTGCCCCGTTGTCTGCCCTGCTGCCTCTGTTGTTGATCACGCCCACCGTCTGGGCCCAGGCAGTTGCACCAGCGCCGGCAGATCCTGCCGCGGCGCTGATGCCCTCGCCGTGGAGCGGGAGCAGCGGCGAGCTCGGCTATGCCGCCGCCCACGGCAACAGCACCACCGACAGCCTCAACGGCCGCGTGCGCCTGCGCTACACCGATGGCGACTGGATCCACAGCCTGGACGCCACCGCACTACGCTCCAGCTCCGAATACACCAACACCAACGACGACGGCAGCACCGAGCGCGAGCGCCAGACCACCGCCGAGCGTTACACCGGCAGCGCCGGCAGCGCATTGCAGTTGGGCGAACACCGCCAGCTCACCGCCACCGGCCGTTACGAACACGACGACTTCGCCACCTACGACCGCCTGGCCACCTTCGGTATCGGTTACGGCACGCGGCTGATCGACGCCGATCGTTTCTCTCTGGATGCGCAGATCGGTCCGGGTATCCGCCGTGCGCACAACAGCGACGAAGACCGCAACGAAACCGGCCTGATCGGGCGCGGCCTGTTCGACCTCAAGTACACCATCACCGACAACACCGACCTGACCAACACGCTGCTGGTGGAATCGGGCGAATACAACACGTACGCGCAGAACGATTTCGGCGTGCAGGTCAGCATGAATTCGCATTTCGCGCTCAAGGCCGCATGGCAGATGCGCCACAACAGCGAGGTCAGCGACGGCGACGCGAAAACCGATACGCTGACCACGGTCAACCTGGTCTATACGTTCAAGTAAGCGATTGCGTCCTGCAGCAGCGGCTCGGCCGCGGGTGGCTTTCCCGGACGCCTCTCACGACCAACCCGCTGCTGACTGGATAGACAGGCGCTGCGAGCGCAGTGCGGGCCAGTAGAGACGGCCGGCGCGCCGGTTGCGGCAGCGCTACCGGCGTTACAGCTCTGCCAGCAATTGCGCAGCGCCCTTGTCGAACAAGCCTTGCGCGACGCGACGGCCGAGCGCCTCGGTGTCCTCGGCACTGCCGTGGCCCTGCGCGTGGATCAGACGGCCATCGCTGGCGCTGCCGACCATGCCTTGCAGGAACAATCCCTCGCCTTCCCAGCGCGCGAACGCAGCCACCGGTACATGGCAGCTGCCGTGCAGCGCGCGGTTCATGGCCCGCTCGGCTTCCACGCAGGCGCGGGTGCGGCCGGCGTCCAGCACCGACAGCAGGCTGTGGATACGTGCATCGTCGCCACGGCATTCCACCGCCACCGCGCCCTGGGCCGGCGCTGGCAGCCACTGCGGTGCATCCAGCCGCGCACTGATGCGTGCGTCCAACCCGAGCCGCTGCAAACCGGCGCAGGCCAGCACGATGGCGTCGTAGCCGCCGTTGTCGAGCTTGGCCAGGCGGGTATTGACGTTGCCGCGCAGGTCGATCAATTCCAGATCCGGGCGCGTGGCACGCAGCTGCGCCTGACGACGCAGCGATGAGGTTCCCACGCGTGCGCCCAATGGCAAGGCCTGCAGGCTGGCGTAGAGATTGGACACCAGCGCGTCGGCCGCATCGCCGCGCTCCATGATCGCCGGCAGCACGAACGGCGCATCGAGCTCCATCGGCACGTCCTTGAGCGAGTGCACTGCGCAATCGGCATCGCCGCGCAGCATCGCCAGCTCCAGCTCCTTCAGGAACAGGCCCTTGCCGCCGATCGCGGCCAGCGAGCGGTCCAGCACTTCGTCGCCGCGCGTGCTCATCGGCACCAGCACGACCTCCAGGCCGGGGTGGTGCTGGCGCAGGGCGGCGGCGACGTGTTCGCTCTGCCACAGGGCAAGCGGGCTTTTGCGGGTGGCGATGCGGAGCGTGGTCATTCGGCCATTATCACGGACAGGGCGTGTAACGCCTACCTGCTGCGTGGCCCGCACGCTGGGGACTGCCGGCGCGGCCGGTGGCGCGCCGGGACCGGGTTGGGTGCCTTGCGCAGTCCACCAGCCTGGGTCGCCGGCGGCGCGCCGCGGGCGACCAACGCATGCCGGTGCGAGGACCCCACACGCTCTAGCGCAGTTGCTCGCGCAGGCTGGCCACGCAGCGGCGGCTCACTTCCAGCGGCTGCGTCACGTTGCGCAGTACCGCGTGCACCTGGCCATCGCCGCTGCGGCGCAGCTCCACCAGCTCGTCGCGGGCGACCAGGCAATTGCGGTGGATGCGCACCAGGCGGTCGGCGAATTCGTCTTCCAGCGACTTGAGCGACTCTTCGATCAGGTCCTCGCCGCGCGCGTGGTGGACGATGACGTACTTCTCTTCGGCCTGCAGGTAGCGGATGTCGCCGATGGCGATCAGCCGCAGACTGCCGCGCAAGCGTGCGCACAGATGGGTGCGCAGGGGCCGTGGCGCGACGCTGGGCGGGCGCCCGGCCAGGAAGGTGGCGACGCGTTCGAGTGCGGCGGCCAGACGTTCCGGGCGCACCGGTTTCATCAGGTAATCCAGCGCGGCCGCATCGAAGGCGGACAAGGCATGCTGGTCGTAGGCGGTGCAGAACACCACCGCCGGCTGCGGCTGGCTCTGGCGCAGCAGCCGCGCGGTCTCCAGACCGTCGACACCGGGCATGGCGATGTCCAGCAGCACCAGATCCGGGTGCAGGTGTTCGCACTGCTGCAGCACCTGCTGGCCGTTTTCGGCCTCGCCGATCACCTCCACCTGTGGATGGACGCCCAGCAGCATGCGCAGGCGCTCGCGCGCCAGTGGCTCGTCATCAGCGATCAGCACCCGTACTTGCGTGGCCGTCATGGACATCCCCCTCGCTGCGGCGACTCCCCGTCACGGCAGCGGCAATGTGATCTCACAGGCATAGTAGCCGTCGGCCCAGCTGGCCGCCATCCGTGCGCCGGCACCAAACTGAAACGCCAGCCGGTGCGAGATGCTGGCCTGCGCATGCCCGGCACCGGCCAGCAACGGCAGCTGCGTGCCCGGTTGCGGCGCCGGATTGACCAGACGGATCTGCAACTGGTTGCCGCGCTGGCGCAACGACAGGTACAGCGTGCCGCCCTCGGGCATGCGCGAGACCCCGTGCAGCACGGCGTTTTCCACCAGCGGCTGCAGCACCAGGCGCGGCATCGGCAGCTCCCACGGCAACGGCTCCTGGCGGTGCCAGCGCACCTGCAGGCGTTCGCCCAGGCGCAGCGATTCGATGGCCAGGTAGCGCTCGGCCAGTTCGCATTCGGCGCGCAGGGTCGACAGGCCTTCGCCAGCACCGAGCGCGGCGCGGAACAGATCCGACAGATCCAGCACCGCCTGCTCGGCCACCACCGGGTCGCGGCGCAACAGGCTGGCGATCAGATTCATGCTGTTGAACAAAAAGTGCGGGCGGATGCGCGCCTGCAAGGCGTCGGCTTCGGCACGCGCGTTGGCCTGCACCTGGGCTTCCCAGCGGTCGCTGACATAGAAATAGCGCAGTGCCAGCGCGGTGATCAGCACCACGGTGGCGGCGCTGCCCAAGGTGAAACGCCAGAAGCCGGCGCGTGGCTGCAACGACTCCTGTGCGAGTACCGCGAACAGGGAATGCACCACGCCTGCGCCGAGCACCGCCACCATCGCAGCGATCAGCAAGGCAACCGCCCCACCCAGCCGGGGCGGCAACTGCGACAGCCGTGGCCGCAGCACGCACAGCAACACGGTGACCGCCAGCGCCAACCACAGCGCCAGGCCGCTGGCAGAGACGAAGCGCGACAGCGTGATGCTGCGCGCCATGCCGGCGTCGGGCACCAGTGTCACCACCAGCACCACCAGCTCGGCCAGACCCAGCATCGCGCCCAGCCGTGGCAGCCGGCACAGGTCCGGCATCCAGGCAATCTGCGGCGCGCCGGCAGCCATGGACTCAGGCGCTGAAGCGCGCCTGCATCCAGTTGCGCAGCGCCTCGATCTCTTCCAGGCAGACCTGGTGACCCATCGGGTAGGTGTGCCAGTCCAGTTCGAAGCCGAGCGTGCGCAGGGCCTGCATGCTCTGCTGACCGGCAGCGAACGGCACCACCGGGTCGGCGCTGCCGTGGGCCATGAACACCGGTTGGCGGGTGGCGGCCGGCTGCAACTGGCTGGCCGCTGCGGCCGGGTCCGGCAGATAGGTCGACAGCGCGATCAGCCCGGCCAGCGGCACGCTGCGCTGCAATCCGACGGCCAGGGTCACGGCACCGCCTTGCGAGAACCCGGCCAGCAGCATGCGCTCGGGCGCGATGCCGCGCGATTGCTCATGGGCGATCAACGCCTCGACCTGGGCCACCGAGTCGGCGATGCCGGCCTTGTCCGCGCGTGAGGCGAAATCCATGCCGACGATGTCGTACCAGCCGCGCATGCGCACGCCGTTGTTGATGGTGATCGGCCGGATCGGCGCATGCGGAAACACGAAGCGCAGCGCTGGCCAGTGCGGACGCACCAGTTCCGGCACCATCGGGGCGAAGTCGCTGCCATCGGCGCCCAGGCCGTGCAGCCACAGCACGCTCCATTGCGGGTTCGCTCCGGTCTCGCGTTCGATCACTTCCAGCATCATCCAGCTCCGCTTGGGGGCTGGGCATTATGCCTTGCACGCGCGCTCTGCCCGATCATGGGCCGGGCGGGCGGCACGCGCCGACCCGCCAGGCGCATGTCGCGGCCGGCCTTGCGCCATGCACGGCTCGCGCCACGCGCCTGGCGCCACGCTCAGACCAGCGACGGCTCCAGCGCGGCGGCACGGCGCAATTCGGCCGCGCGTACCAGCACCTTGGGCGGGTCGAGCTCTTCTGGAATGCAGAAGATGCCTGCGCGGCGCAGGCCCAGGCCGGTACGACGCAACGAGGTCAGCGCCACCACCGGAATCGACAAGGCCATGCCCACGATGACCGGCGCCATCCAGGCCGCCAGCGATGGCGACACCGTGTAGGCCACCGCACCCATGAACAAGCCGAACACGGTCAGGCCGCCATAACTGCGGAACAACGCCGACCACGCCAGTTTGCCGTCGTCGCGCACCTGCGCATCCCAGCCCGAATCCTTGCCAGCCAGCACTTCGAACACGCCACGCGACTGCAGGTACATCACCACCGGCGCCATCAAGGCGGCCAGTACGGTTTCCAGCAGGATGCTCAGCATCGCGCGGATCGCGCCGCCGCAGGCGCGCAATTCGCGCGGGTTGAACAGCAGCACGATGTAGCCGAGCAGCTTGGGCGCCAACAGCACGAACATGGTGCAGGCAAAGATCCAGATCGCATTGCCATCGCTGCTGCCGTGCCAATAGCGCGCCGGCGAGAACGGCAGGCCCTGGGCCAGATCGATGCCGGCACCGGCCAGCGGAATGCCGATCCCGATCAGCATCAACATGCCCCACATCGGTGCGGTGAAGTAATGGCCGATGCCGATCATCATGTGCATGCGGCTAATCCAGTGCAGGCCCTTGGCGCCCACCACCTTGGCGTGCTGCAGGTTGCCCTGGCACCAGCGGCGGTCGCGGACCAGCAGGTCGGTCAGCGTGGGCGGGCCTTCTTCGTAGCTGCCCTGCAGATACGGCACCATGTGCATGGCCCAGCCGCCACGACGCATCAGCGCCGCTTCGACGAAATCGTGGCTGAGCACGTGCCCGCCGAACGGCTTGCGCCCGCGCAGCGACGGCAGCCCGGCGTGGTCGGCGAAGGCCTGGGTGCGGATGATCGCGTTGTGGCCCCAGTAATTGCTCTCGGCGCCATGCCACCAGGCCACGCCGAAGGCGATGATCGGCCCGTACACGCGACCACCGAACTGCTGCATGCGGGCGAACAGGGTCTGCCCGTTCACCACTGCCGGCAGGGTCTGGATCAGGCCCACATCCGGGTTGTTTTCCATGCCGGCGACCAGCCGCACGATGCTGTCGCCGGTCATCAGGCTGTCGGCGTCCAGGATCAGCATCTGCGGGTAGCTACCGCCGAAACGGCGTACCCAATCGGCGACGTTGCCGGCCTTGCGGGCGGCATTGTCGGCGCGGCGGCGATAGAAGATGCGGCCGTGTCCATCGACGCGATCGCACAGCTGGTTGTAGACCAGTTCTTCGGCGTGGCCGATGTGCTCGCGGGTGGTGTCGCTGAGCACGAAGAAGTCGAAATGCTCCAGCTGGCCGGTTTCGGCCACCGATTCGTAGATCGCCTGCAGACCGGCCAGCAACCGGCGCGGGTCTTCGTTGTAGGTGGGCATCAGCAATGCGGTGCGCGTGTGCAGGGTCGGCAGCGGCGCATCCGGGTCGATGCCGAGCTTGCGTCCGGCACGTGCCACCACGGTGATGAAACCGGCAACCGCACTGGCAAAGGACATCGCGATCCAGGCGAACAGCAGCACGAACAGGCCCAGCAGGCAGCCTTCCAGCACGCTGATGCCGTCGGGCCACAGCACGCTGAGCATCACCCACACCGCGACGGCGGTGGTGGCGAAGGTGCCGCCGATCAGATAGAAGCGGCGCAGACCGATGCCCGGCGGCGAAGTGCGTTGGTGCGGCACCTGCAGCTGGCCTTCGCGCAGCGATTGTTCCGGCATCGCCAGCGGCGCTTCTGGCGGCAGCGTGGGCTGGCCGGCGTCGAGCGCGGAAACGGGGGGCAATGCAGTGGATGCGGGGGGAAGGGTCACGGTGCCGTCCATCAAGGCTGCCCGCCGCACGCGGGCGACAGTGCGGGCGGAAACGGAAGGTCCATCCCTGCGACACAGGGCGATGCTGCCGCCAGCACCGTCATATGGGCGAACCCGACGATGCGCGACCGCGTCACGGTATTGGCAGCTATGAAACCACTCCGATGCACAAGCTCTCCTGGCTGCGACACGACGTCGCGGCTCATCCTAAAGAATCGACCGTTAAAGGAACGCTGGTCGCGGTGCGATCGTCGTCCCTCCCGACGAAGACCGCGCGGCAGACTACGATGCAACGACCGAACATAACCCCAACAGATTGCAGCCTGCCGCATGCGCTGTCACGGGCCGTGAACTATGTCGTCCTGCAAATCCGCTGCAAGTGGCGTGCCATCCACGCTGCCGCAGCGTGTGGTCGGCGGTATCGCCGGCGAGCGCGGGCAGCAGGCGCGCAGCGCATTGCAGCGAGATTGCTGCACCTCAGACAGGGCGCCGGGCGACCAAAACGGGCGCCGGCGCTACGAGCGCACGCGCTGATACACATTGGCTGATACACATTGATGGCGTTCGACGCAGATGCACGCGCCTTCATTGGACATGGCGCGTTCCCTTCTCCCCGCACCGGGGAGAAGGCGTCGGCTGGTGCAGCCGCTGTGCGAGCGCTTACTTGCGCGCGGTCGCGCTGGCATCGCGGGTGGCGCGGAATTCCGAATCGCTGCTCCAGTTCGGCCATTGACGCGAATCGGCCAGCTGCTGGCCCAGCGCGTACAGCACGCCCAGATCGCGCGCGGCGCCGGCGAAGGTCCAATCCGGCTTCCACTCGTCGCCCTGCTGGTGATATCGCTTGGCGGTGTAGTCGTCGGAGGCGGCCTTGCCGGCAGCCACGCCGCCCACTTCCCAGTCCTGCCCCGACGCATACGACAGCGCCGGCACGCCGCGCTTGGCGAAGGAAAAATGATCGGAGCGGAAGAAATACCCGGCCTGCGGCTTGGGATCGGGCGTGTAGCGCAGCTTCGATTGACCGGCGACGGCCTTGAGCTGGTCGAGCAATTCGAGCTTGGCGGTGCCGTAGATGCCGAAGTCACGCGAGGGCACGAACGGGTTCATGCCGTCCATGTTGATCACCGCCACGGTGGTGTCCAGCGGATACAGCGGCTTGGAGGCGTAGAACTCCGAGCCCAGCAAGCCCTTTTCCTCGGCGGTGACGGCCAGGAACACCACCGAGCGCTCCGGCTTGGGGCCGGTGGCAAAACCACGCGCCAGTTCCAGCAGGGCGGCAGTGCCGCTGGCGTTGTCCAGCGCGCCGTTGAAGATGGTGTCGCCGCGTGCATCCGGCTTGCCCACGCCGATGTGATCCCAGTGCGCGCTGTAGATCAGCGTCTCGTTCGGATGCGTGCTGCCGTCCAGCCGCGCCACCACGTTATGCGAGGTGATCACGTCGGATTTGACTTGGTAGCTGGCGCTCAGACGCTGGCCCTTGAGCTCGACCGGCTTGAAGCCGCGTGTCTGCGCCTGCTTCTTCAAGGCGTCGAAATCCAGCCCGGCGTGCTTGAACAGATCGACCGCCAGATCGCGCTGGATCCAGCCTTCGAGCGTGGGATGGGCGGCGCGCGGGTTGTCGCGCACCACGTCGAACATGGTGTTGGTGTTGGAGCTGGCCACCGTGTCCCAGCCATAGGAAGCCGGCGCGGTTTCGTGCACCACCAGCACACCGAGCGCGCCCTGGCGCGCGCCTTCTTCGTACTTGTAGGTCCAGCGACCGTAGTAGGTCATGCCGGCGCCGTCGAAGGCGCCCTTGCCGGTTTCGAAATCCGGGTCGTTGATCAGCACCACCGCGATCTTGCCCTTCAGGTCCACGCCCTTGAAGTCGTCCCAGTCGCGTTCCGGCGCCTTGACGCCGTAGCCGACGAACACCAGCGGCGCGTTGGCGATGTCCACGTTGGACGACCCATCCAGCGCGGCGCGGATGGCGATCTGCTTGCCCTGGGTCAGCGCTTGCGGCTTGCCGGCGTTCTGCAGGGCGATGGTCGGTGTGCCGACGATGTCGGCGCGGCGCAGCGGCACCGCCTGGGTCCATGCACGCTTGCCGTCGGTCAGGTCGCCACCCGGCTGCAGGCCGGCAGCGGCGAACTGCTTGCTCAGGTAGGCGATGGTCTTGTCCTCGCCGGCGGTGGCCGGGCCACGGCCTTCATAGGCGTCGGAGGCCAGTTCCTTGACGTCGCGCGAGATGCGCGCGCCATCGAAGGTCGGCGTTGCCGCCATCGATGCGGTCGAGACCGCCATTGCCAGAACGCCCATTGCACCTCGTGTCATCACGGTTCGCTTCACTGCAGCACCCAGATCGTGTCGGAAACAGCACTGGAGTGTAGCCAGTGCGGCGCTCGATCGGGTGCAAGGCAGCGGCCGATGCATGCGATGGCGATGGCACGTCATGCATGGGCGATACCGCAACGGTGAGCGATGTGGCAATGCCGCGCGTGCAACACCCAGCCGATGCCGTCAACGCACCGAATCAGGTTTTAGGGCGCGTCATTGGCGCCGGACGCCGTGCCACCGCAACATGGAGAGCGGTCAACGCTGCAGCGCCGACGACGACGAACGTCGATGCGCCTTAAAACAGATCGACGCTGCCGACCTGCTGTGTGATCTGCCGCATCTGCCCCCTGGCCACCAGATCGGCGTAGACCTCGGCGCGATTGCGGCCGTGCTGCTTGGCCCAGTACAGCGCCTTGTCGGCCTCGTCCAGCAGATGGCTGATCAACCGGCCATGGGTCAGTTCGACGATGCCGGTGCTGAGCGTGACCTTGCCGACCTGCGGGAACAGATACTCGGCCACTGCCAGACGGAAGCGCTCGAACAGACTCACCGCCGTCGCGCGATCCACCCCGCGCAACACGATCACGAACTCTTCGCCACCGAAGCGGAACAGCAGATCGTCGTGACGGAAGCAGCGCTGCATCAACTGGGCGACCAGCAGCAGCACTTCGTCGCCATACAGATGACCGAAGGTGTCATTGACGCGCTTGAAGTGATCGATATCCACGATCCCCAGCCACGCGCCCTCGCTCGCCGCCGCCTCCGCGCCGCCGGCGAACAATCGCAAGATCACATCGTCGAAGGTCTTGCGGTTGCGCAGGCCGGTCAACGCATCGCGCTGGGCGTCGTCGAGCAGGCTGCGGTAATTCTGGAAGAACCGTGCAAACCCCTGCAGCATCACCTGCTCGGCAGCGCCGGGAACGCACGCACCGCCCACGCGCAGGCAGGTGCGGATGCCGCGCGCTTCCATCATCGGATACACCAGCAACGCGCGGCCGTCCTGCTGCAGCTGCACCGCCTCGCCGGGCCCGTGCATGTCGGCCAGTTGCGCGCGCATCTGTGCGTCCTGGATGTCGACCACCGTCAGCGACAGCCGGCCATCTTCGCGTAGCCGCGTTTCGGCCATGGTGCGGCCATCCAGGGAGATGCGCAGCAACGACAGTTCTTCGGATGCGCAAATCTCGCGCACGGCGCGCAACAGGCTGAGGTCGAGCAGATCGGCATCGCGGATCGCGGTCAGGTCCACCATCCGTTCCAGCAGCGGAGCCGTGGTCATCGCTGCACCAACGCGTGGGCGCATCCAGGCCCGCAGCACCGGCTGCGGCATGCAGGCACATCTCTCGGGCTGGAACGCGCTGGCATCACCACGGGGTACCGACAGTCTCGATGCCGGTTCATCGGCGTTCGTTAAGCGAACTTGAGTTTGCCTGCCGGCCTGCGCCGCAGGCGGCTAGCCGGCGTACACGAATGTGTACAGGCCACCCAGACGCCGCGCCCGCCGCGCCGGACTCAGGGCAACGCCGATTCCAAGGCATCGTCGCCCAACGCATGCGCCTGCATCAGCCGTCGGCTGCCGGCGTTCAAGCCTTTCACCTGCACCTCCAGTCCGTGGTGACGCAACCGCTGCACCACCTTGTCCAGCGCGGCCACGGCGGTGATGTCCCAGAAATGCGCACGGGCGACATCGATCACCACGGCGCGACCTGGCACCTCGCGCGCGTCGAAGGCGTCGATGAACACATCGGCCGAGGCGAAGAACACCTGCCCGCGCACGCTGTAGCTGCGCACGCCGTCGTCGCCATCGCGGTGTGCGATCTGCAGCAGCCCGGCCACCTTGAAGGTGAAGAACACCCCGCTCAGCACCACGCCCACCGCCACGCCGGCGGCCAGGTTATGGGTGACCAGGGTCACCGCCACGGTGGCCAGCATCACCACGCTGGAGGTGCGCGGATGGGTGACCACGGTGCGTAGCGAACGCCAGTCGAAGGTTTCGGCCGAGACCATCACCATGATCGCCACCAGCGCCACCACCGGCACCTGCGATACCCACGGCTTGAGCAGCACCATCAGGATCAGCAGGAACACGCCGGCGAACAAGGTCGACAGACGGCCGCGGCCGCCGTACTTCACGTTGCCCACGGTCTGCCCGATCATGCCGCAGCCGGCGATGCCGCCGAACAGGCTGGCGGCGGTATTGGCCAGGCCCAGCCCGGTGCACTCGCGGTTCTTGTTGCTTGGCGTGTCGGTGAGTTCATCCACCACGCGCGCGGTCATCAGCGATTCGAGCAGGCCCACCATGGCGATGGCCAGCGCCGGCAAGGCGATGATGCGCAAGGTCTCCAGCGTCAGCGGCACCGAGGGCCATTGCAGGAACGGCAACGCGGTCGGCAACTTGCCCAGGTCGGCCACGGTCTTCAGCGGCAAGTGAAACGCAGTGGCGGCCACGGTCAGCAACAGGATGCACAACAGCGGCGAGGGAATCGCCGACACGCCCGGCAGGCGCAGCCGCGGCAGGCCGTAGATGATCGCCAGGCCCACGCCCAGCATCGCCCAGGTGGTCGGGTTGGCGCCAAGCAGGTGCGGCAGCTGTGCGGCGAAGATCAGCACCGCCAGCGCGTTGACGAAGCCGGTGCGCACCGAGCTACTGACAAAGCGCATCAGCACGCCCAGGCGCAACAGGCCGAACAGGATCTGCACTGCGCCGGCCAACAGGCCGGCCGCCAGCAGATACGGCAGGCCATGCGCGGCCACCAGCGGCGCAGCCACCAACGCCACCGAGCCGGCGGCGGCGGAAATCATCGCCGGACGGCCGCCACAGAACGCGATCACGATGCCGATGACGAACGACGCAAACAGCCCGACCTGCGGGTCCACGCCCGCCACGAAGGCGAAGGCGATCACCTCGGGAATCAAGGCAAACGTTGCGACCGCACCGGCCATCAGTTCGCGCGCAGGCGACGCGCGCCATTGCGCCAGTTCGGCACGCAGAAAAGACATTGCAGACTCCAGGACAGAATGAACCGTGGCTCGCGCCACGTTGCGAACAAGCATCAGGCGAGCGCGGGCAGCGCACTCGGAAGCGCAGTGTACGAGGGGTGCATGCCGATTCCGAGCACTGGCCCCGCTCGCCTGGCGATGCCCACGGTGGGTTTGCCTCCGCCCAAGCACCGCGCGGACACACACACGTGGATTGGAGAGCGCGCGCGAACGCGACCCTGCCCGCAGCCGGCATGTGACCGGTGCGGCAATGCGACGTTCTGTGGGTGAGGTCACGCCGCACACGGCGGGCACGGACCAAGATGCCTGCCTCATCGCCTCGGGCATCGAGCGCGATTTTCCAGGGAGATCACCATGTCCATGCTCAGGACCGCCAGCACGCTCGCACTGGCCTCGGCGCTGGCACTCGCCGCCGCACCGGCCTTCAGCTACTCCATCAGCAACAACAAGGTGGTCGACGACAACGGCAAGGTGGTCCAGCTCAGGGGCGTCAACGTGTTCGGCTTTGAGACCGGCAATCATGTGATGCACGGCCTGTGGGCGCGCAACTGGAAGGAGATGATCGACCAGATGCAGGGCCTGGGCTTCACTGCCGTGCGCCTGCCGTTCTGCCCGGCGACGCTGCGCAGCAGCACCATGCCGAGCAGCATCGATTACAGCCGCAATCCCGATCTGCAAGGCCTGAGCTCGCTGCAGATCCTCGACAAGGTGATCGACGCATTCAACGCGCGTGGCATGTATGTACTACTGGATCACCACACACCCGATTGCGCCGCGATCTCCGAACTCTGGTACACCGGCGCGTACTCCGAAGCGCAGTGGCTGGACGATCTGCGGTTTGTCGCCAATCGCTACAAGAACGTACCGCGCGTGATCGGCCTGGATTTGAAGAACGAGCCGCACGGCGCCGCCACCTGGGGCAGCGGCAATGCGTCCACCGACTGGAACAGCGCTGCCGAGCGCGGTTCGGCAGCTGTGCTGGCGGTGGCGCCCAAGTGGATCATCGCGGTGGAAGGCGTCACCGACAACCCGGTGTGTTCGACCAATGGGGGCACCTTCTGGGGCGGCAATCTACAACCGATGGCATGTACCCCCTTGAATATTCCGGCCAGCCGGTTGCTGCTGGCGCCGCATGTCTATGGGCCGGACGTCCACGTGCAGCCGTACTTCAACGACAGCGCCTTTCCCAACAACATGCCGGCGATCTGGGAGCGTCACTTCGGCCAGTTCGCCGCCACGCATGCGCTGTTGCTGGGCGAGTTCGGTGGCAAGTATGGCCAAGGCGATGCGCGCGACAAGGTGTGGCAGGACGCGCTGGTGACATACCTGCGCAGCAAGGGCATCAACGAAGGCTTCTATTGGTCGTGGAATCCCAACAGCGGCGACACCGGCGGCATCCTGCGCGATGACTGGACCAGCGTGCGCGAGGACAAGATGACGTTGCTGCGCAGATTGTGGGGTACGGCGAGTAGCTCCACGTCGGCTCCGGCTCCAAGCCCGAGTCCCGCACCCACCGACAGCTTCAGCACCAAGGCCGTCGTGAACAGCCCTTGGCGTGGTGGTTCCTGCAACCGCGTGCAGGTCACCAATACCGGCAGCGCGAGCCCGGCGTGGTCGCTCTCGCTCCTGGTCAGCGGCAGTGTCGACAACGCCTGGAACGCCACCTGGTCGCAAGACACGCTCACCGCCAGCGGCGTGGACGTCAAGCGCACCCGGGCAGTCGGCGCCGAATCCGGCTTCTGCGCGGCCAGCTGACGCGACTGAAACCGGGCCCATCGCGTGCCCGTCTCTCAATCACGCTGTGCGGCCGATCCCATTTCGCAAGATTGCCTGACGCGATTTCGCAGGCGATGCGCGTCGTCTGTGCAAGTGCAGCATGCATCAACCCCTTGCGCCAGCAGGCTTGGGCGTTGTCCGAGCGCACCGACGCAGCAGTATTTTCAAGCAGACGCGGCCGCAGAAAGTGTTCAATCTGCCCGTACACCAGCCGATATCCGTTAGGTAGCGCTTCGGCGCGCCTTCGGATGTCGTTGCTATGCCTGTTGTTTCCCTGCTCCGGCGCCATGTCGCCAATCTCCCGCTTACGCGCAAATTCGTGCTGCTGTGCGCCTTGCTGACGGCCGGCGTGATCCTGCTGGCGGTGGCTGCCGCGCGCCTGCAATATCTGGATCTGGTGGAAGCGCGCAAGCTCAGCGTCAAGACCGAGGTCGAGATGGGCCTGACCGTGATGCAGCATTACGCCGACAAGGCCAAAGCCGGCGAAATGAGCGTCGAACAGGCCAAGGAAGCAGCACGTACCACGCTGGCCGACATGCGCACCAACGATGGCGTGGATTACTTCTTCATCGTCGACCCGCAGATGCGCATCCTGATGCACCCCAAGCGCCCGGTCGGCACCGACATGACCGATTACAAGAGCGATGCCGGGCAATACGTGTACCGCGACATCAAGACCGCCATCGAGCGCGGCGACGGCTTCAGCTACTACGTCGCGCCCAAGCCGGGCAAGAAGGAACAGCTTCCCAAGATCAGTTACGCCCAGACCTTTCCGGCCTGGAACTGGGTCTTGGTGATGGGCGTGTATGCCGAAGATATCCAGGTCCAGGCCTGGGGCTTCACCCGCACCCTGACGCTGATCGGCGGCGCGCTGGTGGCGCTGGTGATTGGCCTGTGCTGGTTGATCGCCTCGGCCATGTCGGCTCCGTTGCGGGCGGCATCGCGGACCGCCGAGGCGATTGCCTCGGGCCGCTTCGACAACGATATCCGGGTCGAATCGCGCGATGAAACCGGCCAGTTGATGCACAGCATGCAGCAGATGCAGAACCAGCTACAGCGCTTCAATGGCGAGATGCAGACCATGATCCGCCTGCAGCAGGGCGAGAACATCGCGCACCGTATTCCGGAAGATTTCCCCGGCGACTACGGCACGCTGGCGCACGGCGTGAACACGGTGGTGTTCGAGCATCTGGACGCCATCAACGAAGCGATGGACGTGATGAGCGAGTACGGCCGCGGCGATCTGCGCCGCGACATGCGCCGCCTGCCCGGCCAGCGCGCGGCGTTGCATGAAGCCCTGGATACGGTGAAGAGCAACCTTTCGGCGATCAACGGCGACATCGCCCGCCTGGCCGATGCGGCCGCGCGCGGCGATTTTTCCGCACGTGGCGAGCAATCGCGTTATCAGTTCGCCTTTGCGGAAATGGTGCAGGCCTTGAACCGCCTGATGCAGCAGGCCGATGCGGGCCTGGACGATGTGGGCCGCATCATGGCCGCCATCGCCGACGGCGACCTGTCGCAGCGGGTGGATTCGCATTACGAAGGTGCCTTCGGACGCCTGGCCAATGCGGCCAACCGCACCGCGATCCAGCTGACCTCCATCGTGCAGGGCATCCAGCATTCGGCCGAAATGATCAATACCGCCGCCGGCGAAATCGCTAGCGGCAACGCCGACCTGTCCACACGGACTGAACATCAGGCGGCGAATCTGGAAGAAACCGCCGCATCGATGGAGGAACTGACCTCCACCGTGCGCCAGAACGCCGACAACGCGCGCCAGGCCAACCAGTTGGTCAAGGGCACCGGCGAAGTGGCCGAGAGCGGCGGCCGCGTGGTGCAGGAAGTGGTCACCACCATGGAGGCGATCACGCAATCGTCAGCGCGTATTTCCGACATCATCGGAGTGATCGACGGCATTGCGTTCCAGACCAATATCCTGGCGTTGAACGCTGCCGTGGAAGCCGCGCGCGCGGGCGAACAAGGTCGCGGCTTTGCGGTGGTCGCCACCGAAGTGCGCGCCCTGGCGCAGCGCTCGGCCGGTGCGGCCAAGGAAATCAAGCAACTGATTTCCGACTCGGTGGAAAAGGTCGCGCAGGGTTCGGGCCTGGTGCAACAGGCGGGCAGCACGATGACCGAAGTGGTCAGTTCGGTGAAGCGCGTGACCGACATCATGGCCGAGATCACCGCCGCCAGCACCGAGCAGAGTGCCGGCATCGAGCAGGTCAGCAACACGGTGATGCAGCTGGACGAAATGACCCAGCAAAACGCGGCGCTGGTGGAGGAAGCCACGGCCGCGGCGCGCAGCATGGAAGATCAGGCGGCGGACCTGACCCGTGCGGTCGCGGTGTTCCGCTTGGCATCGGAAGACGCAAGGCCACGTGCCCGCACGTCACCGGCCGAGCACGCGGCCGCCAGGCAGGCTGCCGACACGCAACCCGGGCACGCGCACAGGCTCAGCGCGTGACAGACGCCGCCTGCCACGCACGTGGGCTAGCGCCCATGTGTGGCAGGCGATGTCGCTAGACTGCGGGTCGGCACTCGCTTCTGACTGCCTGGAATCGTGACGAAAAAGCAGCCATCGGCGGTACGTCCGCGCAAGGTTCCGACGTACACGCAATTCGCTAGCAGCAGCCAGGCCTGGAGTCCAATTCCCTAACCCGAGGACATTGGACGTTGTTGAGATCAGATACCTCTGCCAGATACCGTCGGCCTGCACTCGCGGCCGGTGCTCATTGCGAAGTGGAGTTGCGAAGCACGATCACCCGATACTGGCCTCTTTCGCCGTAGCGCGGCCCCTTCTTTTCGACCTCCGCGCATAGCCTGTCTTTGCCGCAGGGCACCAGATCGGCGCGGATCACACGATCCAGATAGGCGATTTCTGCCCGGCGCTGTGCGGCTTCGGCCAGAATCGGTTTGGCTGCCATGACTGCGTAAGACGCGCCACCCGCGGCCATGATCGCCCCAACGACCATTGCCGAAAAGCCGATCCATATGCGGCGCTGCGCGGCGGTTTCCAAGGAGCGCTGTGCCTGCGCGTAGCGTTGGGAGGCCTGCTGAAGCGTCTGCCCCGCATCGGCCATCTGCTTGTTGAACCGCGTGGCCGCCGGTTCAAGTGTCTGCTCCAACGCCTGATGACTCAATTGCGTCAACCGTGGGAGCGCGTTCTCCAGCACCCGGTTGATGCGTTGATCCGTGTGACTGACCGCGCTCTGTAATAGCTGCAGCTGTTGCCGGACCAGATCTTCCAGGCCGTGCTCTCGCTGCTGTTGCGCGGCGATGAAGGTGGCCATGACATCGATCGCTTCCTGCAAGCTCTGTCTGGACGCATGCAACGCGGCGTCGGCGTCGGCCAATACAGATCTGTCCTGCATCTCCGTCATGGTGTCCCTCTCAAAAAGTCGATGCGCTACACGAGCAGCCGATCACCCACCGCCACCACCACCACCACCCCCGTCACCCTGTGGTCCGCCCTGCATCATCGGTCCGTGAGCGAACTGCGGCAGTGTCATCACCATCACCGGGCCACGGCTGGTTTGCACTTCTGCTGGCATCTCCATTGCCAACGCCTGGCGCGCGCTGACCTGTTCCTGTGCTTCCTGCATGGCATTGGCTTCCAGGTGTTCGCGGCCGCGCTGGATCAAGGCATGGGTGCTGGCACTGTTGGCGATCCGCTTCAAGGCTTCATCGATCGCCAAGTCGTTTTTGGAGTCGATGGCGTAGATCAGATCGTTGACATCCGGGTTCTTGCTGACATTCCTGCGCTTGGGTTGCTGCAACTCGTCCTGCTCACTGCCTGTGTGCGCAGCAGTGGCACCAGCATCCGGTCGGGAGACGGCGTCTTTGGGGCTGGAAGCGATTTTCCTCAACGCCGAGGGGCCATCCGGGTCGTATCCATCACGCAATTCCATCTCCGTAAACGGCTGCTCACCGCGCGCGATGCGCGCTTCCCGCGCTTCCGAGACGCGGGTTTCCATCTCAATATCCCGTTCGAGTTGTACGCGCAGCGTACGCATTTTCTCTAGCGTTGCCTGCCACGATTCGGGGCTTCCAGGCGCTGGGGCGGCGGGCGTGGCTTGCTCCGCAGTCTGGGAGACCGAAGACCGCTGGCGTGCAGCGGAGCCACTTTCGGGCAAATCGGCCGAGCGCTCGGCAGTGGATGCTTCCAGGGATGGCTTTGACGCTTGCGCAAGACCCGTGGACGATGACAACGCAGCAAGATCGTCCGGCACTTCCAGCACTCGCGTCTGCGACGTCGGCGTGTGCTGCGCGTCATTGTGCTCAGCGGCCACCACCGTAGCTTGCAGTAGCGCGGGCGGCGCATTGGTCATCCGAGCCAGATGCGCGTGTGCGGGTTCCTCGGAGTGTTGCACCGGCAGCCCCTGCTCCGCAGGCGAGGCTTGCGTCGTGTGCGGCTGTTGCTCGCGTACCTGTGCATCGCGTTGCGGACCTGCCTGCGCTGCATGCGCGATCGCTACCGTCTGCGCTGCGTGGTGTTGCGTGTCGTGAGTGCGCTCTTCCTGCGTCTGTTGGCCGAGCGTGTGGGGCTGTGCCATCTCGGCTGCATGCGATTGCCCATGCGGTATCTGCTGCGCTTGCGTTTGCTGGGCAATGGCTTGCTGACCCTGATGCGTTTGCCTTTCTTGCGCTTGCGTGTCCTGTGCTTGAAGCGGCAGCGGCGCGTCTTGGGTCGGGTAATGCGCCTGCTGCGCAGCTTGGTCTACGCGTGATTCCTGGTCAGGCTGTACAGCGTCCCTGGCATGGAGCGGCTGTTGCTCAGGACGGTGAGCGTCTTGTGCCCGCTGCTCCTGATCGCGCTGTTGCGCTTGCTGGAACTGACGTGTCTCCTGCTCCCGCTGCTGGTCGTCCTGGGCCTGGCGTTCCTGCACCTGACGTTGCTGGACGTCCCGTTCCTCACGCTGCTGCTGTTCGCGTTGCTGGCTGGTCTGTGCCTGACGCTCCTGCACCTGACGCTCTTCGTGGTCGCGCTGCTGCTGCGCCTGGCTTTGAATATCCAACACCGCGCGCGCCTGGAACGCGTGCTCGCTGCGCGACGTGTCTTCGTGCTCAGGCTGTGCCTGCTGGATGTGCTCGCGCACCTGGGTGGCGTGTTGCTCTTGCGCGAGGCGATCGAGCTGTTCGCGCTCCTGATGCACCTGCGCCGCGCGCGCCGCCTGCGCGCGCGCCTGCAGATCCAGCACCAGCTGCGGGCTGGACGATGCGTTGGAGCTCGATGCATCGCTGTTGGACGAGGTGTCCGATGCGCGCGCCGTGGTGGTGAGGTGGAGTGCTGGTTGGTCCGGCGAGGCCGGCTGCGTCTGCTGCGCCCGCACCTCCTGCAGCGCCTGACGGATGTCCTCGGTACTGGTGATGGCGGCGATGCGCTCCACGCCATCGGCACCACGCTGCAGATGGGCGATCGGGCTGTCCGCACCAAAGATCCCGCCTGGACCGCGCTGCAGCTGCATCGCGCCGTCGCCAACCAGTCCCTCTGCGTCGCGCGTGCGCTGCGTCGCCAACTCGATCGCTTCGCGCCACTGCGGTTGCAACTCGGTTCCCACGATGCGGTAGCGGTACAGCGTCTGCTCGCGCTGCACCTCTTGCGGCGATGGCGGCGACTGCCCGATGGCCGCAACGGCCTGGGCATGTTCGGCCAGCGCCGGTTGCAGGATTGCGCGGGTGCTGTCCAGCTCCAGCGCGACATTGCCTGACGCAGCGCCACTCGTGCCGGCCCAGTGGCCGTCGGCATCGCGGCGATACTGCTGGCCATCGGAGGCGGTCAGCGCGTCCGGGTTCGGCAACGCCCGTTGTACGGCCTCGGACAGCGGCCATCCATCGGCGGCCCAGCCGCTGCGGTGATAGGCCAACTCATAGCGCGCGGCGATGGCGCCGGGGCTGTTGGCGATGTTGCGGGCGATGACCTGCTGGGCGTGTGCGTCCAGTTCTGCTGCGCGCTGCGGCGAGGCGGTTTCCTGTTCGTAGAGCCCGCGATCGTTGGCGCCTGCGCCGGTCTTGACCTGGCGATGCCACTGACCGTCGGCGGCATCGCGCATCCAGTCGGCCGTGCTCAGGCTGGGACGATCGGTGGCGTTGGCCGGCAGGCGATACGGGTCTTGCGGCGCTGGGGCATCCTTGAGCGCCAGCGCTGCAGCGGCGTTGGTGGCCTGGTAATTGAGTTCGCGGGCTTTTTCGTAGCTGGCGACGATCTGCGTGGTGGTGGGGTTGTCCACTCCATCGCGGGTCGTGTCGGCCAGGCCCTCGCGCGACCACGCGGTGCCGTTGAAGGCCCAGTGCGTGCCGCTCTTATCGGTCTGGTGGTAGATGGCGCGATTGTCGAGCAGGTCGGCGGCCTTTTCGCCTGCCTTGCTCATCACGTAGGCATCGGCTGCGATCAGCGCCATCGGCCCCGCGCCAGAAGCGCCCAACGCATAGGCTGCGGCCGTGCCGCCCGCCCAGCCGCCGACGTTGCGGCCGGCGAAATGCGCAAGCTCCGAGCGGGCGGCGAGTGGATTGTCCTGACCGAGAAACCTTGCCGCGCGTTGACCCGCCATTACGGTATCGGCAGCGGTGGCGAGCAAGCCGGCGCTGCGTAGCGCCTGGCCTGCGGAAAGATCGCCGGCGAGTAGCTCGGCAGTGGTGAAGCCACGTTGCGAAAGCGGCGTGTAAGGATACGGTGCGGCGCCTGCCACTTGGGGAATACTACGAGCAGCAGTGCTGATGGTCGGCGTGTCATCCAACACCTGCTGGATCAATGCCGCATTGGACTCGGATAACCTCACGCGGCCGGCATCTTTGGCGTGGGCGATCGCAAGGCGGAACTCATCTCGTCCGGCGGTCTCGCGCGCGACGACGTCAGGCTCACCTGGGACGCCGACCAGATTGGTGGAGGTGCGCTGCTTGGCTTGGATCACCGCCGTGATGCGTTGCTCGGAACGGGTGATGGCAGCCCATTCGGATTCGACGTCGTTCATTGCGCGCAGGGTTTTCAGCTGCTGCGCATGATCGGCACGGTATTGCTCGTACTCGGAGAATGTCTTGTTGTTGTGTGTGTTGGCCTCCGCCTTGGTCAGGTGATGTGGCGTGGTCACATACAGGTCGCCATTATCCAATGCGACCTTTAGGGTGTCTTGCAGATCATGGACTTCGGCGGCGACGCGTTTCAACGCCGCCGGGTCATTACGCATGGCGGCGCTGCCGTCGGGGGAATCAAGGATTTCGTCCAGAGCATCAGTGACTCCATCCGTATAAGAGCTACGCGTCCTACCCCGGTGTGGTGAGATTGCGAGCTCATCGGCCAGATCGCCCTCCACGGGAAGGTAGAGGCGATTGGTCGATACATCCTGGTCGATCAAGTTATGTTCGACCAGTTTTTTGAGTAAAGAATTTCGTAGGAAAGTACTCTGCTCAATGACGTGATGACTTTGAAGAATGACATTGCTGGTCGGCATATGCATCGACTCCATGCATCTACGGCGTCAGAAAATCAGTAGTCGGCGGCGTCCATGATCCGAACGCCGCGTGTCTTAGGAGATTTGCCAAAGCCATGCTCGATCAAGATATCCCGCAGCACCCGATCACAGAATGCATCTGCTGTATAGGGCGTTCGGAAAACGTGAGCAACGCCGACCACCTCTTTTTTAAATGCAAAGCTCGCACCACCAGCCACCCTGTAATATTTTCCATTCGGATACCCTGTCAACACCTTGACCTTGGATGCCGCCTCGTCGATAGCATCCAGGATCCTGACTACTTCGCACAGGTAATGCGGCGGCGCTTCCGTGCCATCTTCCAGCAGGAACGAACACGGCACGAATGCAAACCCATCCGGGTCCACGGACTGCAACACTTGCTTCAGAGGCTCCGATACCAGCCAGTAGCCCTTAAAGCCGCTCTCAAGGTCGTTCGGCATGTCGCCAACACGACTGTCATAACGCAGGCGCGGCGTTTCCTTCAATTCCGCAAGTCCACCGCGTTCCGATGGCTCGCTCATGTAGACCGGAAAGGGGACGGCTTTTTCATTCTCGAACTCCACGCCAGGTCCACGACCACCACGCATGTCGGGTCTGAGGATATAGAACTCGCCCTTCCTCGGCTTATTCTGATTAGTCAATTGCACTTCTTCTATTTCGTTCATGGGCATTGTTCCATAGCTTGCCAGCATGTTTCAGTGATGTCGCCAGATCGACGTAGCATCGGAGTGGCAATTTCCTCAAGCAGCAACTACTGCCGTCGCCTGCGCTCTCAATTGTTGAGAGCATTTCATCGCACGACGCTGCATGGACTCCACGTAAAGATACTCCAGCCCATGACGATAGTGCCGGGGAGCCTCAGCATCGCGGCGATACTACTGAAAATCGGAGGCGGTGAGGGCGTCTGGATTGGGCAGCGCTTGGCGGAGTGTGTCCGACAATGGCAAACCGGCTGCGGCCCAGCCGCTGCGGTGATAGGCCAACTCATAGCGCGCGGCGATGGCGCCGGGGCTGTTGGCGATGTTGCGGGCGATGACCTGCTGGGCGTGTGCGTCCAGTTCTGCTGCGCGCTGCGGCGAGGCGGTCTCCTGTTCGTAGAGCCCGCGATCGTTGGCGCCTGCAACGCCGGTCTTGACCTGGCGATGCCACTGACCGTCGGCGGCATCGCGCATCCAGTCGGCCGTGCTCAGGCTGGGACGATCGGTGGCGTTGGCCGGCAGGCGATACGGGTCTTGCGGCGCTGGGGCATCCTTGAGCGCCAGCGCTGCAGCGGCGTTGGTGGCCTGGTAGTTGAGTTCGCGGGCTTTTTCGTAGCTGGCGACGATCTGCGTGGTGGTGGGGTTGTCCACTCCATCGCGGGTCGTGTCGGCCAGGCCCTCGCGCGACCACGCGGTGCCGTTGAAGGCCCAGTGCGTGCCGCTCTTATCGGTCTGGTGGTAGATGGCGCGATTGTCGAGCAGGTCGGCGGCCTTTTCGCCGGCCTTGCTCATCACGTAGGCATCGGCTGCGATCAGCGCCATCGGCCCCGCACCAGAAGCGCCCAACGCATAGGCTGCAGCCGTGCCGCCCGCCCAGCCGCCGACGTTGCGACCGGCGAAATGCGCAAGCTCCGAGCGGGCGGCGAGTGGATTGTCTTGCGAGAGCAGTGCGGCGATCTTTTCGCCCGATTGTTGCGCTTCGTACAAGGTGGCGGCCACGCCAAGGGCGCCGGCGGCTTTGACGCCGGGGCGATCGAGCATCGGGGGGGGATAAGGCCGGGTTTCCAGCGTTGCCGCATCTACAGACTGCGACAGCCGAGCGATCAAGCTGTCGCCATTGGTGGAGATCGCCGTGTTGATCAGCGCCGTCCGCTGAAACGGCCGTGCTGTCTCGAGCATGTGCGCCAACTCGCTACGCAGCGCTTCGGGCGCTTGTGCGGGGACGTTGGCAACCTCGCCTGGAGACACGTAATGCCCGTAATCGGCGGTGAGCTGGCGCAACTGTCCACCGGGGGTGGTGCGGTCCACTTTCGGTGCGATACGAAATAGTACGTTTCCCTCTTCCGAGCGGTGAAGCACGTTCATGCGCGGATCGGTCGGCTCCGGCAGGCGATAGAACAGCGGCTCGCTGATTAAGCCATTGTGGTAGTCGGTCATCAGGTTGAGGCTGCGGATACTCATCCCATCGCGCAGATAGGTACCGCCGATATCCGAATGCGCGGCGGCAAGCGAAACATGCCCGAAACGGCCATTGTCGGAGATGCCCAGCGGGATGCTGTGCTCGGCCTTGAACAAGCCACGCCGTTCTTCGCTGGCACTGAACTGCACCCCGCCCACCACAGAAGGTGGCAAGCGCCGGTCGAACAACTCCATGTAGCCGGTGGCGACCGGGTCGTACAGGCCAACGGTCATCGGCGTCAGGCCAGGGGCTTGGTGGTAGCGGTTGTAGGTTTCGATCAAGTTGCCGTTTGCATCTGCAACCAGGGTCAAACTTTCCTTATCTGGAATGCCGCGTGCATCGATCATGCGGGCCAGCAAATGAACCTGGCTTGCGCCTCGACTGAAACCTTCCAAGTGGAAAGCGATTTTGGCTTCGGGATCTGCCTGAAAGATATTCTGTGATTGTGTCTTCAACCGCTCATACATTTCCTCGGCCCGAAACAGGCTGGTGCGGCCGGTAGCTCCATCGAGCGTTTTTGCTATCGGATTATTTTGGGTGCCGGGGCCTTCGATGTATTCGACGTAGAGTCGTTTTTCACCAGCCTTTTCCAGGCCCTCAAGTTGTTGGCGGAACTTAGTAACATTGGTGGCATGCAGCGGGTCCTTGTAGACATCATTGCCGGTGCCATCCATCAAGCCGACGATCAGATACGAATGGGGATCCGCGCGATCAAGCAATTGCGGCACTTTGAGCCGAGAAAGGTCTTCCGCTGCTTGTTCGTACGTTCGCAGCTGCTCAGGTGTCGCGGCATAGTGCGATACGTCATCGAGGGGCAGGCCGTCTTCGCCCAGCTGCAGAACGATCTTCTTGTCCATATCGAGCGCTCCCTCAGTAGGTCTTGGTCCAGGCCAGGATCAAGTCGTTCCGGCTGATTTTCAAATTGGGATCATTTGGAGACTTCAAGCGATTGGTGAGCACCCATGACCTCATATAGACATTGATCGTGCGGTCATTCACTTCCAGAAGAATTACCGCAATTTTCCTTTTGTGTGCTGCCCAATACTCAAAAACTTCTTCTTTCGGAACGTTGTGCAGAATCAGATGGCGGGGAAAAATCTTCTCGAAATCGACTTCGACATAGCGCTCTACGCCGTCCATGGCCGTCCAGCGGATATCGACTGTAGATGGAAACCCGCGTGTCTCGAACTCTTCGGTGCTGCCGAAGCCGCCGGTCCAGTGATCTTTCCAATCGGGTGCATACGGCTCACCCGAAGGCTTATTCAAATCGCTAACCGAATGCTGTTGTCGATCAAAGGTGATGCTGCACCGCAAGGTGTGATAACAGCGCGCCCCAAACGAATAACTATCGAACCGCAGCGGCCACGGCTCGCGCGGCTTCTTCTTGAACGGATTGCTGAACTTGAACATGTCGGGGTCGCCGATGTCGGAGAGGGATGTTTACGGCACCAAAGGCGCATCGGTATCCAGTTTAGGCAGGTCTTGCACCGGTTGCTCCCACGGTGCGCGCTTCGACTTGCGCTTGACCTGCACTGGCAGCCCGCCGTGTGGGAGCCGGCCAGGCGCGCGCACCGTGCGCTCGTTGATGATGCTGCACGCCGCGCAGCAGCTGTGCGGCGTGCGCTTCGACAACACAACTAGCCAATTGGCGTAATTAGACATGATATATCACTCATCTCGTTTTTTATTTTTTTATATCTAACCGTATTGTTGAAATATATACATTTTAAAGGTTGCCGCATCGGCGCGCCCGACCGAGGGCTCACCCGCCGCCAACCTGGACCTTTCGGCTTGGGTCTGAGCGATGCTGAAGCGATGCGGTCAACAGCTCGGCCAGCGTGACGAGCTTTTGTTCGAGCAAGGCGATGGAGTCGGCATGTTCTTCTTCTGGCGCACCAAGAACCGCAATCTCGAATCTGTTTCCTCCTCGAACAAAAAGATGACTGACGGCAAAAGAATGAAGGCCCTCCGGCTTTTGTGTCAGCAGTACGCGGCTCAGAGGAAATGGGCAGTTGGAATGTTGTTCTGCGACATCCACAATGTGCGTTTCGATGATTTCGCCCCAGGACGAGCCTTTGGTTTGAACGGCGGACCGACCTGGCCCGCCGATTGCGCAGATATCATTGGCAGACTTCTTCGCGCCTTCAAGCAGCACGGCGAACTCCTCATCATCGGACCTACCCTGCGGAACCGTCGATGCGACCACGGTAGCGGAGAAGCTTCCTGCAAATCCGACGCGACAGAACGCAATTCCATCGCCATTCAAAAGACCCTCCGTAATGCTGGTTGCAGATCCGCACAACGAAAAATCGATTGAATATATATTTAGGAATGAATAATTTCTAAGAATTTCCCGATCGACGGTGGGAAATCCGGATATGACAGATGGCCCCCAAGTCCACTCGTACTTCCCATCCATTTCTTCTCCTCCGTGCTTTTGCAAATAGCGTTGTCACACCTATCCAGGCAACTTTTGATGCTTGAAAATTTTTCAGTACAAAACGCTGATCAAACAGCCGACAGTATCGCTAACACGAAAATCTTACGCAACATTGAAGTCGATTGCTTGCAAACCAGGAGACGCTCTTCACGAGATGAACTGGGATTTGCAGGAATTGACCAAATAACTATCAAACCGCAGCTGCGATGGCTCACCCGACTTCCTACTACATAGAGATTAAGGATTTGAGCATGTCGGGGTTCAGGCCGCTATCGTAGCAAGCCGCTCAGTCCTTAAGAGCCAAGCTCACCACTAGGGAACCTCTGAACAACGCACCACAGATACGCGACACTACCCGCCTCATGTTGAGGAGTGATCCATGCAACTGACGTTCGGTGACGCTGAGG
>NZ_JACIFI010000023.1 GCF_014197275.1 Xanthomonas sp. 3075
TGCCCAGGCCCTCAGCGTCACCGAACGTCAGTTGCATGGATCACTCCTCAACATCATGCGGGTAGTGTCGCGTATCTGTGGTGCGTTGTTCAGAGGTTCCCTAACGCGAGCAGTGCCCACGATCCTGAGCAATCGATAGCGAGGAGCCATTGCCATCCGCATTTGCGACATCCTTGCAGCGAGACGGGAGATGTTACCCCCCGCGACGCGCCGCTTACTTGCACATACCGCTGGAACACAAGGCACACAACACGGCTCCTGTCACGAGGTAGGCCAGCTGGTGGCGCATGCACCATGCCAGTGGCATCAAACCGCATCCCCATCGCAATGACCGTGCGGTTCTGTCCCACCTCGCTATACCGATGCCTCGGCATGTTGGCGAAACCTTCACCACCGCATGATCGGTCCGAAAAAGTGACTTGGCTCGCGCCGTGAGACATTGGCGTCAAACGAACCCAACTGTGTGATCCCTGTTCGCATTCAAACGCGTGCGTATCTCTAGGATGGCCGCTGCCCGGCAAGCCCCACGCAACTGGACACCATAGTTCTGCGATTGCAACGGCAACATGCGCATGCATGACGCCCAGCCTGTGCCTTCCTCCATCGACGGCCGCAAAACTGCCATGCGAGATCACGACGCGTGTTTTGCGCGCGCTCGCGCCTTCCGGAAGATGTTCGCTTCCGTATCAGGAGTCATTCGAGATGGTTGTAAAAACGTCCACGTTCATTGCGTTACTCGCATCGACACTATTCCTTTCAAGTAGCGATGGCGATGCGTCGCCACAATCAGGCGCGCCCGGCATGCGTGCACGCGCAGGCGCGGTGATCTCTCCTGCATCTGCGGCCTATCCAGGCCCGGCAGAAGTACCTGCCGGCACCGCGATCACGTTCTGGGCATCACAACCGGTCGATCGCGACGAGACGGTGGTAGTCAGCGGCGGCAACATCAGTCCCACCGCGACAGTGCGGCTTACCCGGCTCGACGATAGCGCGGCAGGCAATCCGCTGGAGACAGCAGACAGCGCCAACAATGGCTGGAGCAGCGTGACTCCGATCCAGGCTACCGAGCAATCGCTCAAGTTCCAACTTCCCGATATCGCGCGTGGCGTCTACGCGTATCAGATCGTCACCGGCAACGGTGCGGGTGCGACGACGCTGGTGAATGCCCCGGACATCTGGTTCGTGCAGGGCAATGTCGGCAGTGGTGCATCGCCGCGTGGCAGGCTCAATGTGTTCGGCACCGCATTGGGCAGGATGTCGGCATCGACCCAGCCTGTGCAGCTTGCGCTGGTCAGGAATGGCACCGTGCAACGCATCCTGATCGCCGACGAATCCAACCCCAAAGAAGGCATGTACGCACAGAGCTTCGCCATTCCGGCCGACATGCCCGAAGGCGATTACGAGCTGTATTTGCATAACGGCTCCGGCGGCCCAAGCGCATGGAGCCGCTATCAGAATTTCGGTGTCGGCGCAGATCGCACCGCTCCACGTCGCACCATCACCACCGTCAGCATTGCCTATCCGACCAACTGGCCGAACATCCAGTGCAGGGTGGCCCCGGCGATCGGCAATGGCGCACCGGACGATGCGAGTTTTGCCGCAGCATTCGCCTGCGCGGCCAACGGCGGTGTGGTGTCGATTCCCGCCGGCAGATACACCTTGTCGCAGCAATACGCACAAGGATTCAATCAGACGATTCCTAACCACGTGGTGATCGCGGGCGCGGGCAAGGACGCCACGGTGCTGTCCTTTCCGATTGCCAATAACACCACGTTGTTCAAGGGCAACGGCATCTTTTACACGCCGCCACGTCAACCCAAGTGCGATCAGCAGATCAACTGGGCCACCAACCTGTTTGGCATACGCGACCTGGCCATCGAAGCGCCCGCCATGCGCGAAGGAACCGGCATCGTGTTCGAGCATATGCCGCTGACGGATCTGCGCTCGGTCCCCTTCGTGCGCGATATCCGGCTCACCCTCGGCAGGCAAACCGATCGCACGGCCAGCGGGCCGCTGACGACCGGCATCCAGGCGAGCAATATCTCCAACCTGCAGATCAGCGGAAACGACATCACCGCCAGCAAGCCGATCACCATGGATAAGCATGTGTACGGCGCCACCGTGCAAAACAACACACTGCGTTGGCACGAGCTGGCACTGACCTTCAATCACGATGTGCAGAACGCGCTCATCACGCACAACCAGCACATCTCCGCCGGTGCGCCGTACCACAAGACGCCGTCGGAACTGGGCTTTGCTGCGCCTGGTCGTGATGTGTATTACGCAGACAATGCCAGCCAGTATCCGCAGGATGCGCAGCAGACCTGGCAGCTGACGATGGACGAAGGCATCGGCAACTATCTTGGCAAGGTCGCTGCCAGCTCTGGCACGACGCTGACGTTGGCCAGCAATGCAAAAGACGTTCCGTATCTGTGCGATCCCGATGGCAACTCGGTGATGATTGTCTCCGGCAAGGGCGCCGGCCAGATGCGTTACCTGATGGGCAATGCATCGCCGCTGGGCAACCGCGTGAACCTGGACCGTGCATGGGACATCCCGCCCGACCAGAGCTCCATCGTCACCATCGTGACGACCAATGGGCGGATGTTGTTCGTCAATAACGACCATGGTGGCGCTGGCCCGATCACCAACTTCTTTCCATCCGCCGACGTCATCCATGCATACAACCGGCTGCATCGCTTTGGTGCTGGAATCGTGCAGCCCACCGGGTTTTATACCGATGCCAACTCGCTACTGGCAGGCTGGCATTCGCAGATGCTCAATAATGAAATTACTGCAGATGCGGTTGCCAACCCGTCCTCGATCGGTGGCCAGACGGCAGTATTCAACCTGCAGGGAAGCAACCTGATGATCAGCGAAGGCAATCGAGAAAACGCCTGGTACACCGATGCGGTCACCAACACCGGCATCATCCGCAATAACCGCTTCGCTGTCGGCGCAACTGGCAGCGTGGGCCTTTGGGATCGGGTGAAGAACTCGCTGATCGAGAACAACATCACCCCGGAGGTCCGCATTCAAAACGAAAACGTCAAGGACGCATTGATCCGAGGCAACCGTACGGCAAGCGGGCAAACGTCGCCGGTCATCATGAATGAGCCACGCCCGGACAACGGCAATCTGGTGGTGCCGTAACGCGGATGTTTGCCGGTACGTTGCGTGCCCCTTGGGTCGCAACGTACCGGCTCATCGCCTCACGCGCGCAAATCAGCGCGCTGCACCCACAGCGTGGAGTGGATAACACACCGTAGCAGGCAGTCGTCGGCAGGATTCCGGGCATTGGGTGCGCCCATCGTGCAATGAGCGCAGCCCTTCGACGCGCCGCGCTTACTCCACCGTCACCGACTTGGCCAGATTCCGTGGCTTGTCCACATCGGTGCCGCGTGCCAGCGCGGTGTGATAGGCCAGCAACTGCACCGGGATGGTGTGGATCACCGGCGACAGCACGCCGGCGTGGCGCGGGGTGCGGATCACGTGCACGCCTTCGGATTCGCTGAAGTGACTGTCCTGGTCGGCGAACACGAACAGCTCGCCACCACGCGCGCGCACTTCCTGCATGTTGGACTTGACCTTTTCCAGCAGGCGATCGTTGGGGGCGATCACCACCACCGGCATCGCCGCGTCCACCAGCGCCAGCGGGCCATGCTTCAACTCGCCGGCCGGATACGCTTCGGCGTGGATATAGGAGATTTCCTTGAGCTTGAGCGCGCCTTCCAGCGCGATCGGGTAATGCAGGCCACGGCCGAGAAACAGCGCGTTTTGCTTCGGTGAGAAACGCTCGGCCCAGGCCACGATCTGTGGCTCCAGATTCAAGGCGTGCTGCACGCTGCCAGGCAGAAAACGCAACTGTTCCAGATAATCGGCTTCTTCTGCCGCGCTGATGCGCCCCTGCAACTTGCCCAGCACCATGGTCAGCTGGAACAGCACCGCAAGCTGCGTGGTGAATGCCTTGGTCGAGGCCACCCCGATCTCGGCGCCGGCACGCGTGTAGCAGACCAGTTCGCTGGCGCGTGGGATGGCGCTTTCCGGCACGTTGCAGATCGACAGCGTGTGCAGATGCCCCAGCGATTTGGCATATTTCAGCGCCTCCATCGTGTCCAGCGTTTCGCCGGATTGGGAGATGGTGACGATCAGATGTTTGGGGTTGGCATAGGCGGCGCGATAGCGGTATTCGCTGGCGATCTCCACGCTGCACGGCAAACCGGCAATGGCCTCGATCCAGTAGCGCGCGGTCATGCCGGCGTAGTAACTGGTGCCGCAGGCCAGGATCTGCACGCCTTCGATATCGCGCAACACCGCTTCGGCATGCGCGCCGAACAAAGAGGCAGGAAATCCTTTCGCATCGATCGCCGCCTCGATGGTATCGGCAAGCGCGCGCGGCTGCTCGTGGATTTCCTTCTGCATGAAGTGGCGGAACGGGCCCAGTTCCAGCGAGGCCAGCGACACATCCGACAGATGCAGCGGGCGTTGGACCGGCGCATCGTTGCCATCGAAGATCCGCACACCGTCGCGGCGCAATTCGGCCGTGTCGCCCTCTTCCAGGAAGATCACCTGGCGGGTGGCCTGCACGATGGCCGAGACGTCGGAGGCGACGAAGTTCTCGCCCTCGCCCACGCCGATCAGCAACGGGCAGCCCATGCGCGCGCAGACGAAACGCTCCGGTTCGGCCTGGCTCATTACCGCCAGCGCGTAGGCACCGGTGAGTTCCTTCACCGTGCGCTGCAGTGCGCTGAGCAGATCGCCCGCATCGGCCAGATGGTGATGGATCAGATGCGCGATGACTTCGGTATCGGTCTGCGACTCGAAGGTGTAACCGAGCGCGCGCAACTTCTCGCGCTGCTGCTCGTGGTTTTCGATGATGCCGTTATGCACCAGTGCCACGCCGGCACTGATATGCGGGTGCGCATTCGCCTCGGTGACACCGCCGTGGGTGGCCCAGCGCGTGTGGCCGATGCCCAGCGTCGCGCCGAACTGCTCGGCCTGCGCCGCCTGCGCCATCTCGGCCACGCGTCCGGTGCGGCGCACGCGGCGTACCTGCGCGCCATCGAGTACCGCGATGCCGGAAGAATCGTAGCCGCGGTATTCCAGGCGCTTGAGTCCTTCGATCAGGACCGGAACCACGTCGCGCCCGGCGATCGCTCCAACAATGCCGCACATAGGCCAACCCTTCAGAAATAAGCCACTCAGTTTAGCGTGTCCGATCTTGTCCACTCCATGACCGTGCCCGGACAGCGTGTCCGCGCCGGTGTCCGCGGACATCGCGGACACCGGCAGCTGGCGCACAAAACACATGTATTTCAACAAATTGAGAACTGGCACAGGTTCTGCTTGATCGCAGTGACGCCATCAAGCCAGCCGATATGATTCGCGATACTTCTGCCCAGGATCAGGTTCTCCGTACACCCGCCCAGGGCGCGCCATGGCGGCGTTGGCTGTGGCCCGGCATCGGTGTGGTGGCGGTGCTGGCCGGCATCGGCTGGGCGGTCAGCGCATGGAGCGCCGGCAGTCGCTCGTTCGATGCCGGCCGGGTGCGTATCGCCACGGTCGGCCAGGGCGACTTGGTGCGCGACATCGCCGCCGATGGCCGCGTCATCGCCGCCAACAGCCCGGTGCTGTACGCCATCTCCGCCGGCACGGTGACGCTGAGCGTGGTGGCCGGCGACGTGGTCAAGCAGGGCCAGGAGCTGGCGCGCATCGACAGCCCCGAGCTGCGCAGCAAGCTGGCGCAGGAGCAGGCCACGCTGGCCGGCCTGGAAGCCGAATCCAGCCGCACCGCCCTGGACGCGAACCTGGCGCGTGCCAACGCCAGCAGGCTCACCGACCAGGCCAAGATCGACAAGCAGGCAGCCGCACGCGACCTGGAACGCTACCAGCGCGGTTATGACGGTGGCGCCGTGCCGCAAGTGGAGTTGGCCAAGGCGCAGGACACCTTGAAGAAGACCGACATCGACCTGCAGCACGCCCAGCGCGATGCCTCATTGAAGAGCCAGGGCGCGGATCTGGATTCGCGCAACAAGCGCCTGCTGGCGGATCGCCAACGCGCGGTAGTGGCCGAGGTGCAGCGCCAGGTGGATGCGCTCACGCTGCTGTCGCCGTTCGATGGTCAGGTCGGCCAGGTACAAGCGGTGCAGCACACACAAGTCGCCGCTAACGCGCCGATCCTGGGCGTGGTGGATCTGTCCAACTTCGAAGTGGAGATCAAGGTGCCGGAAAGCTTCGCGCGCGATCTGGCGATCGGCATGCCCGCGCAGCTCACCAGCGGCAGCGGCGAGCCGTTTCCGGGCGCCATCTCGGCGGTATCGCCGGAAGTGGTCAATGGCGAAGTCACCGCACGTATCCGCTTCACCGACAAGCAGCCGCCCGGCCTGCGCCAGAGCCAGCGCATGAGCGCGCGCGTGGTGATGGACACGCGCCGCAATGTGCTCAAGGTCGAGCGCGGCCCGTTCGTCGAACAATCCGGCGGCAGCTACGCCTACGTGATGGACGGCAACACGGCGGTGCGCCGGCCGGTGCGCATGGGCGTCAGCAGCCTGGGCGAAGTGCAGGTGCTGTCCGGGCTGCAGGTCGGCGACCGTGTGGTGGTGTCGGGCGCGGATAACTTTGGCGATGCACCACGCGTCACCGTTCACTGAGCGCGGCGATCCATCTGCCCGCGCGCGCCGTGCGACAGGTGCCCGGAAGCCTCATGTAACACCTGTAGATTCCGCGTCCGCAACCGCCTGGCGACTGCTCGCCACGCATTGCTGACCACCCTGAATCCCGTTCGCACTCCTCTTTTTTGCAAGGACTCGGCAATGCTCAAGATGCAATCGGTCTCCAAGGTCTTCCGTACCGAACAGGTGGAAACGCACGCGCTGCGCTCGCTGGACCTGCATGTGCGCGAAGGCGAATTCGTTGCGGTCACCGGCCCTTCCGGCTCGGGCAAGACCACCTTCCTCAACCTGGCCGGGCTGCTGGAGACTTTCACCAGCGGGCAATACCTGCTCGACGGCGAAGACGTCAGCCATCTGTCCGACGACGCGCGTTCGCGCCTGCGTAACCGCAAGATCGGCTTCATCTTCCAGGGCTTCAATCTGATTCCCGATCTCAACCTGTTCGACAACGTCGATGTGCCGCTGCGCTATCGCGGCATGGCGGCGGCCGAGCGCAAGCAGCGCATCGAAGAAGCCCTGACCAAGGTCGGTCTGGGCTCGCGTTTGAAGCACTACCCCACCGAGCTGTCCGGTGGTCAGCAGCAGCGCGCCGCCATCGCGCGCGCGCTGGCCGGTAGCCCGCGCCTGCTGCTGGCCGACGAACCCACCGGCAACCTCGACTCGCAAATGGCACGCGGGGTGATGGAGCTGCTGGAAGAGATCAACAGCCAGGGCACCACCATCGTGATGGTCACCCACGACCCGGAACTGGCCGCACGCGCGCAGCGCAACGTGCATATCGTCGATGGCCAGGCCACCGACCTGGAACGCAATCCTGCCTTGATGCGCACGCGCGATGGCGCATCCACCCTGGCCGAGTAAGAGGCAGACCCCATGTTCGGCTACTACTTCAATCTGGCGCTACGCAGCTTCCGCCGCAACAAGGTGCTCACCGCACTGATGGTGCTGGCGATCGCGCTCGGCATCGGCGCCAGCATGACCACCTTGACGGTGTTCTATGTGCTGTCCGGCGATCCGATTCCGCACAAGAGCGATCGTTTGTTCAACGTACTGGTCGATCCACAACCCAAGGCCGGCTTTCAACCGGGCGAAGAGCCGGACGGCCAACTCACGCGCTTCGATGCCGAAACATTACTGCGCGAGAAGCGCGCCAAGCGCCAGGCGATGATGACCGGCGGCAAGGTTGCGATCGAGCCAGACAGGAGCGACCTGAGCGCTTTTCGGTCTGACGCCCGCTACACCTCGGCTGATTTTTTCCCGATGTTCGACACGCCTTTCCTGTACGGCCAAGGGTGGTCGGCCGCCAGCGACGAGCGGCATGAGCGGGTTGTGGTGATTACCAGGACGCTCAACGAAAAACTGTTCGACGGGGCCAACAGCGTCGGCCGCGAACTACGCATCAATCGAGCCACGTTTCGCATCGTCGGTGTACTCGCTGCATGGCAGCCCAACCCCCGGTTCTACGACCTCACCAACGCCTACGGCTCCGACGAGCAGGCCTACCTGCCGTTCTCGGTGGCCATTGACCTGAAGATGGAGCGTTACGGCAGCATGAATTGTTTTGGTGACGGGGACAACAGCGATCAAACCTCGCTCAATGCATCCTGCAGCTGGTTGCAGTACTGGGTCGAACTGGACAGCCCTGCGCAAGCGGGTGACTACAAGGCCTACCTGGAAAATTATTCCGACCAGCAACGCGCTGCCGGACGCTTCCAACGCCCCAACAACACGCGCTTGCGCAACGTCATGGAATGGCTGGAATACAAAAAGGTCGTTCCCAGCGACGTGCGTCTGCAGGTATGGCTTGCCATGGGCTTCTTGCTGGTCTGCCTGCTCAATACGGTGGGCCTGCTGCTGGCCAAGTTCATGCGGCGCAGCGGCGAGATCGGTGTACGCCGTGCGCTGGGCGCCTCTCGTCGCGCGATTTTCGCGCAGTGCCTGGTGGAGGCAGGAACTGTCGGCCTGGCGGGTGGCATCGCCGGACTGGGCCTGGCGTGGCTTGGGCTCTGGGCGGTGCGTCAGCAACCGGTCGACTATGCGTCGCTTGCGCATCTGGATCCAAGCATGTTGCTGCTGACATTCGTGCTGGCCTTGGGCGCCAGTCTATTGGCCGGCCTGCTGCCGTCCTGGCGTGCGATCCATGTCGCACCGGCGCTGCAGCTCAAGGCGTCCTGATCACCCCGTTCGTCGGTTTGCATCGGACCCGGCCTCTTATCGAAGGTATTGCCAATGGATATTCGCCCCATCATTTCCACATTGCGTCGGCACAAGACGGCTGCAGCATTGATCGTGCTTGAGATCGCATTGGCCTGCGCAATCATCTGCAACGCACTCTTCTTGATCGGCAACCGCATCGAGACGCTGCAAAGGCCCAGTGGCATTGCAGAATCCGAATTGCTCAGCATCGGCTTGAGCGGAATTGGCACCCAAGTCAACGCCGAGGTACGCACGCGCGAAGACCTGGCCGTACTGCGTAGCGTTCCGGGGGTGCGCAGTGCCATTATCACCAACCAGGTTCCGTTCGTGAATTACTCCTGGAACACCGGTATATCGGTGTCGCCCGACCAGGAGCGCTCCACGCTCAACGCAGCGCAGTACCTGGTGAGTGAGGGCGGGGTTGGCACCTTCGGCCTCCAGCTCGTCGCAGGCCGCGATTTCAGCGCAGACGAATACATGGACGATGCGGCATCCAACAAGATGCCTAATGACAAGGCGATGGCCATGATTGTGTCGCAGGCGACCGCCGACAAACTGTTTCCTGATCACAGCGCAGTCGGCAAGACGGTTTACGCAGGCAGAGCGCAACTGAAGATCGTCGGCATTGTGCAGACGCTGGCGCGCCCCAATCCCGCCAATGGCCTGAACCAGATCGATTACACGATCATGCTGCCGATACGCATCGCGTATACCGATGGACAATATATCGTGCGGGTCACCGATCCATCCCGGCGGCAGGAAGTCCTGCAGTCTGCCGTGAGCGCGTTGATGAAACTGGATGGCAGCAGATTGGTGCTGGAACAAAAAACCTACTCCGAGATCCGCGACAAGCACTTCCAGAACGACCGCGCAATGGTCTGGTTGCTTGGTGCGGTGTGCATCGCGCTGCTGATCGTCACCGCATTGGGCATTGTCGGCCTGGCCAGCTTCTGGGTGCAGCAGCGCACCAAGCAGATAGGCATTCGCCGCGCGCTGGGCGCCACACGCGGCCAGATCCTGCGCTATTTCCAGATCGAAAACTTTCTGCTGGCCTCGGTCGGCATCGTGCTCGGCATGTTGCTGGCTTACTCGATCAATGTCTGGTTGATGGCCCGCTACGAGCTGCCACGCCTGCCACTGCTGTATCTGCCGATCGGCGCGCTGCTGCTTTGGGTGCTGGGCCAGATCGCGGTGTTCTGGCCCGCCCGCCGCGCCGCGCTGGTGCCGCCGGCGGTGGCCACGCGTAGCGCGTGAGATGACCCGGATGCCGATCGACACCAGCAAAGGTCTTCGGTGATGTTCCGCTATTGCCTGCGGCTGGCGTGGCGTAGCCTGCGGCGCACCCCGATTGCCAGCGCACTGATGGTGCTGGCAATCGGTCTGGGCATTGGTGCGAGCATGACCATGCTGACCGTGCTGCATGTCATGTCGCGCGACCCGTTGCCGGCAAAAAGTCAGGTGCTCTACACGCCGCACCTGGACCCGTTACCAACCGACCTTCCCCGTGCGCAGGAATGGGGCGACCCCTCCGACAACCTGACATGGCCGGATGCAATGGCCTTGCTGCGGGCAGCGCCGGCTGTCCATCAGGCGGCAATGGCGAGCGGACAATCGCTGATCTGGCCGATGCAGGCCGCCACAGCGCCGCTCGACCTCAACGGCCGCTATACAACATCAGCGTTCTTTACGTTGTTCGGCATCCCGCTACAACAGGGGAACAGCTGGAGCACCCACGACGACCAGAATCATGCGCGCCTGATCGTATTGAGCCAGCGGCTGGCGAACACCTTGTTCGGATCGCGCGACCCGATCGGCCAGACGGTCGCCATCGGCGAGCAGCGCGTCGGCTTTCGCATCGTCGGTGTCATTGGCACATGGCATCCGCAACCGTTGTTCTATGCCGATCCAGGCCGCAAGGGCGCCTTCGGTGACCAGGACGAATTCTTTGTTCCGCTATCGACAGCGATGGAACTGGAGCTGGCGACCGGCAACAGCATCAGCAATTGGGAGACGCGCAGCGACAGTGGCGTCAAGCAACTCGAAAGCCCCTCCACCAGCTGGCTGCAGTTCTGGGCGCAGCTGGATACCCCACAGCAAGTCGCTGCCTACGAGCGTTTTCTCTACGACTACGCCGCGACCCAATATGCCAGCGGCCGCTTTCAGCGCCCGCCACAGACGGCTCGCCTGTATTCGCTGATGGGTTGGCTGGCGCACCTGCAGATGGTGCCGGATGACCTGCGCCTGCAGACGCTGTTGGCACTGGGATTTCTGTGGGTCTGCCTGATCAACGTGGTCGCCTTGTTGCTGGCAAAGTTCTTGCGGCGCAGTGGGGAAATCGGCGTGCGCCGTGCGCTCGGCGCTCGACGCCACCACGTGTTGCTGCAGTTCGCCACCGAAGCAGCGTTGATCGGAGGATTGGGCGGCTTGCTGGGCATCGCCATTGCCCAGGCAGGGCTCTGGAGTGTGCGCCAGCGCCCCGACGACTATGCCGCGCTGGCCCATCTCGATACGCCCATGCTGCTGAGCACCGTCGTGCTGGCCATCGTAGCCGCCCTGTTGGCCGGGCTGCTGCCGGCGTGGCGGGCCAGCCGCGTCAATCCGGCCCTGCAGATCAAGGACGTCTGAGATGCGCGTACCACTTCGCCCGATGCTTTCCAGCCTGGCACATCACCGGCTCACCGCCGGGCTGTTGGCCTTGCAGGTGGCACTCAGCTGCGCCTTCGTCACCAATGCGGTCTTTTTGATCGGCGACCGGGTCGACAGGCTGCGGACGCCGAGCGGCCTGCCCGAAGACGAAGTATCGCTGATCTCCGTGCGCGGCCTAAACAACAAGGCCGATGCGCAAGCACAATGGCAAGCCGACGTGATCGCGCTGCGCGGCATCCCCGGCGTCACGGCGGCCACCGCGATCGGCGCGACCCTTCCGCTGTCGGGCGGTGCCGACGACAGCGGCATCTGTGCCGATCAGCGCGCATTGGAGCGCGCGATCGCACTCCGTTCCAGCGGCGCTGCCGGTTGCGTGGATGTCAGCGCTTACACCGGTTCACCCGGGTTTGTGCAGGCCCTGGGTGCGCGCCTGATCGCCGGCCGCGATTTCCATCCGGCCGAGTACTCGACCTCCACGCCGAGCACGACCATCATCACCCGCGCGCTGGCACAGCAACTGTGGCCGGGGCAAGTGGCGGTCGGCAAGACACTCTACGGATGGGAGAGCCGAAGCACGGTCGTCGGCGTGGTGGAGGATGTGCTGCGGCCGAGACTGCGCAAGGCCGAGCTCGATCATCTGGTCACCTTGTCGCCGCAGCTACCCACCGGCAATCAGACGCACTATCTGTTGCGCAGCGCCCCGCAAGATCGCCGCCGCGTATTGGCGCAGGCGGCCGTCGTGCTTGCCACATCAGGACCGCTGCGGATCATCCCCGCCGACAAGCAACGCAGTTTTGCGCAGGTGCGCGCACGCTATTTCCAGCGCGACACGACGATGATCGGCCTGTTGCTTGCGGCCACCACGGGCCTGCTGTTCGTCACCGCGCTGGGCATCGCAGGACTGGCCAGTTTCTGGGTGCAACAGCGTCGCCGGCAGATCGGTATCCGCCGCGCCATCGGAGCGACCCGCCGCGACATCCTGCGCTACTTCCAGGCAGAGAATATGCTGATCGTCGGCAGCGGCAGCGCGTTGGGCATGCTGCTGGCGCTGCTGCTCAACCAATGGCTGATGCTTCGCTACGACGCTGTCCGCTTGCCGCCGATGTACGTGCCAGCCGGCGCGGTGGCCCTGTTGTTGCTCGGCCAGCTCGCGGTGCTATGGCCAGCACGGCGCGCCGCAGCGGTGGCACCTGCGGTGGCCACGCGCACGGCATGAGCCATCCGAGCGGCCCGACAACGGCACGACAATCCCTCGCGTGGCTGCGATGATGCGTGCTGCTTGCTCCGTTCGCTCGTTTATGACCGCAACCCGACAAGGCTTCCGATGCCGCAGATCCTGATCATCGACGACAACACCGCCGTGGCCACTGCGCTGGAGGTGCTGTTTTCGCTGCACGACATCGATGCGCGGCACGCGCATTCGCCGCAGGCCGGATTGGCGCTGCTGGACGAGCAGGGGTTCGACCTGGTGATCCAGGACATGAACTTCAGCGCCGACACCACCTCCGGCGAGGAAGGCGAAGCCTTGTTTACCCAGATCCGTCAGCGCCACCCGGATCTGCCGGTGATCCTGCTCACCGCCTGGACCCATCTGGGCAGCGCGGTAGGCCTGGTCAAGGCCGGTGCGGCCGACTACATCGCCAAGCCCTGGGACGACACCAAGCTGCTGACCACGGTCAACAACCTGCTGGAGCTGTCCGAAGCGCGGCGCGAACTGGAGCGCCGTCGCGAGCGTGAGCGACGTGGCCGCGAACAACTGACCCAGCGTTACGATCTGCGTGGCGCGGTGTTTGCCGACCCGGCCAGCGAACGCGCGATCGCGCTCGCCTGTCAGGTCGCGCGCTCGGCGCTGCCGGTGCTGATTACCGGCCCCAACGGCAGCGGCAAGGAGAAGATCGCCGAGATCATCCAGGCCAACTCGCCGGCAAAAAATGGCCCGTTTATCGCACTCAACTGCGGTGCGCTGCCTGGCGAATTGATCGAAGCCGAATTGTTCGGCGCCGAAGCCGGCGCCTACACCGGCGCCAACAAGGCACGCGAAGGCAAGTTCGAAGCGGCCGACGGCGGCACCCTGTTCCTGGACGAAATTGGCAACCTGCCGTTGGCCGGGCAGATGAAGCTGCTGCGCGTGCTGGAAACCGGCCGCTACGAGCGCCTGGGCTCCAACCGCGAACGGCACGCCAAGGTGCGCGTGGTCAGCGCCACCAACGCCGATCTACAGGCGATGATCCGCGATGGCAGCTTCCGCGAAGACCTGTACTACCGCCTCAACACCGTGGAAATCACCCTGCCCGCACTGGCCGAACGCCCCGGCGATATCGGGCCGTTGGCCGAACACTTCCTGGCCGGCGAAAAACCGCTGTCCACACAGGCGCGTGATGCCTTGCAGCGACACCCCTGGCCGGGCAATGTGCGCGAGCTGCGCAATGTGCTGCAACGTGCGTCCCTGCTTGCGCAAGGTGCGCGCATCGAAGCCAGCGATCTGAATCTGCCGCGCACCACTGCGCCACGCCCGGCCGCGCCCGCAGCCGGCGAGCCGGATCGCGCCCGCATCGAGCAGGCACTGGCGCGCGCCCAGGGCGTCATCGCCCAGGCTGCCGCCGAGCTGGGATTGAGCCGGCAGGCGCTGTACCGTCGCATGGACCGCTACGGCATCACTTCGGAATGAGTCCCGGCATGCGGCAGCGCTCTTTCACTTTCTCGCTGTTCTTACGGCTATTGCCGGTGTTGGCGCTGGCCGCCGCGCTGCCCTGGTTCATGGCGTATTGGCTGGACCGTGGCTGGGAAGTGGCCGTGGTGTCGGCGGTGCTGCTGCTGTCGGCGATGTGGTTCAGCCTCAGCCGCGCCACCGCACCGATGCGCTCGCTGTTCCGCGCACTGGCCGGCACCACCAGCAGCTATCGCGATGGCGAATACAACTTCGGCGTGTACTGGCGCGGCACCGACGAATTGGCGCAACTGGTGCAGGCGCACGCAGAGTTGGGCGATGTGTTGCGCGCGCAACGGCGCGACCTGGTGCAACGCGAATTGATGCTCGACACCATGCTGCAGAACACCCCGGTGGCGATGCTGCTGGTGGTGGCCGGTGGCGATGGCATGCGCCGCATTGGTTTTTCCAACAACGCGGCACGCAAACTGCTACATGAGGGCCGCAAGCTCGAAGGCCAGCATCTGGACGATGTGCTCGGCCGCATGCCGGACGAACTGCGCGATGCACTGGCACGCGGTGGCGATTGCCTGTTTGCGGTACGCGAGGATGGCGATGACGAAGACGACGAGCAGATCTATCACCTGTCACGGCGCAGCTTCCATCTCAACGGACGCAGCCACGAACTATTGCTGATCCGCACCCTGACCACCGAATTGCGTCGCCAGGAAGTGCAGACCTGGAAGAAGGTCATCCGCGTGATCAGCCACGAGTTGAACAATTCGCTGGCGCCGATCGCCTCGCTGGCGCACTCCGGTGCCGAGTTGCTGCGTCGCGAACGCACCGACCGGCTGGGCACGGTGTTCGAAACCATCGAAGAACGCGCACGTCATCTGGAAGGTTTCATCCGCGGCTACGCACGCTTTGCCAAGTTGCCGCAGCCGCAATTGCAGACCATCGACTGGGCGCCGTTTCTGGAACGTTTGCGGCAGCAGATTCCGTTCCAGCTGCAAGGCGCACTCACCGATGTCTGCAGCCGCATCGATGCCGCGCAGATCGAGCAGGCGCTGCTCAACCTGCTCAAGAACGCGCACGAAGCCTGCAGCGAAGTGCAGCCACCCAACAGCGATGTCGCCGTGCGCGTCACGCGCGTGCCGCAATGGCTGCGGATCGAAGTGCTCGACCGCGGCAACGGCATGAACGAGGCGGTATTGCACAATGCCTTGATGCCGTTTTACTCGACAAAACGCAACGGCACCGGGCTGGGCCTTGCACTCACGCGCGAGATCGCCGAGGCGCACGGCGGCCGCATCTCGTTGCATAACCGCGAACACGGCGGCCTGTGCGTCACCTTGTTGCTGCCGGCTGCGACCGCAGGCTAATTCGCTGCGACCGATTTCGAACGCGAATGCTGGCGGTTCTGCGGTGTCGCAGGCACACGATGGCGCATCCGATCGGACGCCCCCTCACCGGTGCGGATGCACCACGCCGGCAAACCATCGTTTGGGCAAACGCATTCGCGTTGCTGACAGCGCATCGCAAACGGCGGCCTGATCTCCGCGTTCAGTCGCCGCCAAGCGTGGCACGCTCTTCGATGCGCGGCTTCTTCAGTGCGCCACAGGCATCGTCCGCCCCCGTCGTCCGGGTGGCAGCAATCGCACGGTAGTAGCCGACGCCCACCGTATTGTCGAAAAACTGCCCGCCCTGCGAGGGACATTCGCCATCGGGCTTGAACCAGTCCGAAAACGCCGCGTACTTGCCCGCCCTGACGAAGCGGTTGCCCGCCACGTACGTATTGTCCGACGCATCGCGGGTGCGCACCGCGTCGCCGTTGATGTCGCTGAAGGTATTGCCTTCGACGCGATTGCCCGACGAATGCCGCGCCAGGTAGATCGCATGGACGAAACCGGAGGTCTTGGTGTCGTTTTCGATCGACACGAAGCGATTCTTTTCGATGCGGTTGTCGCGCGAATTCTGCAGCCGGATTGCCGCAAACGCGTAATCCGCTTCGCTACTGCGGCCATACAGGCCACCGATGCGCTCAAACGTCATGTCGCGGATGACATTGCCGCTGTTGCCGTCGTCGCCACGCTTGCTGCTGCCCAGATCCAGCGCCATCCAGTAATGGCTGACCTTCAAACCTTCGAAGGTCAATCGCGTCGCGGTATTTTTTCCACCTTTCAAGGTGAACCAGGTGGCGCCACCGCGCCCGTCGAACAGTGGTGGCGTTGCGGCGCCAGGGGTGGCGATAAAGCGGATGGGCGCTCCGTTGGTGAAGGTCCATTGCACGGACTGGCCGGGATAGGTGCCTGCGGCGATCAGCACGTCTACCGCACCGGTCGGCCGCCGCTCCAACAGGTGCTGCTGGGCCGCGCCAAGGCTGCGCAGCGCCGTCGACGCGCTGGTGCCGGCGGCAGCATCGTTGCCATCGGGCGCCAGATACAACCGATAGGCCTGTGCATGGAGCGCACCGGGCAGCCCGCCTGCCACCATCAGCAAGAACATCGCCAGTAACAAGCACCGCCGGGTTTGCATTGCGCACCTCGTGATCAGTTGTGCCCTACATCGTCTATCGGTGTCGGCGCTGCCGCAGATCTGCAGGACAGTGCGGCCGAGCAGCGCGCTACTTCTTGCTCGGTCGCTCCCAGCCTTCGATCACGGTCTGACGCGGACGCGTCACGCTGAGCTGGCCTGCGGGTGCATCGCGGGTGATCACCGAGCCCGCGCCGATGGTGGCCATGGCGCCGATCTCGACCGGCGCCACCAACGCGCTGTTGGAGCCAACGAACGCGCCATCGCCGATGGTGGTCTGCGACTTGTTGACGCCATCGTAGTTGCAGGTGATGGTGCCGGCGCCGATGTTGACCTTGCTGCCGATCACCGCATCGCCGAGATAGGTCAGATGGTTGGCCTTGCTGCCCACGCCCATCGTGACGTTCTTGGTCTCGACGAAGTTACCGATATGCACGCCGTCGGCCAGGACGGTGCCGGGACGCAAGCGCGCGAACGGGCCGATCATCACCGCGCCTTCGGTGACCACGCCTTCCAGATCGCAATGCGCACGCACCTGCGTGCCGGCGCCGAGGTCAACGTCGCGCAGTCTCACGAACGGGCCGATCACGACACCATCGCCCAGCGTCACATCGCCTTCCAGAATCACATCGATATCCAGCTGCACATCGCGTCCCACCTGCACCGTGCCGCGCTGTTCCACGCGCGCCGGGTCGGCCATGCGCACGCCTTGCAGGCAAAGCGCACGCGCGGCCCGCAGCTGCCAGGCGCGCTCGAGTTGGGCCAGTTGCCATGGGTCGTTGGCGCCTTCCACGTCCTGCACGTCGCTCACATGCACCATGTCGGCCGGGGTGAAATCCGCCGCGGCGCTGGCAAACACGTCGGTGAGATAGAACTCGCCCTGGGCATTCTCGTTGGACAGACCGGCCAGCCAGCGCCGCAGCGCGGTGGACTCGGCGGTGAGGATGCCGGTGTTGATGGTGCGGATGCGGCGCTGCTCATCATTGGCATCCTTCTGCTCGACGATCGCGGCCACCTTGCCTCCGGCATCGCGCAGGATCCGGCCATAACCGGCGGGGTTGGCCACATCGGCAACCAGTACCGCCATGCGGCCCGGTGCATGCAGCAATTGCAGCAAATCATCGGCCTGGATCAGCGGCACATCGCCGTACAACACCAGCACCGTGGCCGCATCCGGGATGGCAGGCATGGCCTGCTGCACCGCATGCCCGGTGCCCAGTTGCTGACGTTGCTCGGCCCACTGCAGATCGCTCTGCGCGGCGAATGCCGCCTGGACCTGCTCGCCGCCATGCCCGTACACCACATGGATCGCCGCCGGTTGCAGCTGCCGCGCGGTGGCAATCACGTGCGCCAGCATCGGCTGGCCGGCCACCGGCTGCAGCACCTTCGGCAAGGACGAGCGCATGCGCTTGCCCTCGCCTGCGGCCAGGATCACGACGTGCAGAGGCAAGGTCATCGAGACGTTCCAATAACGAATAGAGACGCAAATTCTAGTCGCTGCGCCAGCTCGCGTCGTGACCGGGCCAGTCGTCCAGCCGCGATCACACTTTGGGTGCAACAGCCGCTAGCATGGGCGCCCTCGTCCGCTCACCCCGCACACATGAGTCTGTTCCGCCAAGGCAGCCAATTCATGATCATTGGCGCCCTGCAGTTGGCCGTGGACTGCGGCATCTTCATCGCCGCCACGGCCGCAGGCATGCCGGCGGTGCCTGCCAATCTGCTCGGACGCATCAGCGGCGCAATGCTCGGATTCTGGCTCAACGGCCGCTTTACCTTTGCCCAGGACAACGGGGCACGCCTGGGCTGGCAGCGCTTCCGACGCTTTGCGGTGATGTGGTTGGCACTGACGTTGATCAGCACCTGGCTGCTCTCGGCAACGGTCGATCTGGTCGGCCTGCGCCAGGCCTGGCTGGCCAAACCGCTGGTGGAAGGCGGACTGGCGATCGTGTCGTTTTTCCTGGGCCGGCATGTGGTGTATCGCTGAGCGAGCGCACCGACGCTAGCGCGGTGACCAGCGACGGTGATGCTGCGTTGAAGCGATCTGTGTCGCCCATGGGCAGATAGACCAGGGGCTTTAGTGCGGCCAACAACACGCCTGCACAGCCGCCAGGCGGCGCGGCCAGTGCCCGGAGCAGCATGTACTCCGGTTCTGCGCACGCATCGTCCGCACCCACATGAAGATCGCGCACGACGTCTTGTTGGCCGCTCTTGGACGACGCCCCACTCAGCGGCAGAAATCGCCCAGGCTGCGTACCAAGGCCGCGCGATGCAGCGCATCCAGCTGCCATTGCGCTGCGTAATGGGCTGCGGCGCGCGCGGTGCTGGTCGGGCATTGCGGCGCGGAACGGGCCGCCGCGACGTCGGCGAGTGCGTCGAGCAATTCGCCCTGCAATTGATCCAGACGCGTGCGCAGGCTCGCCAGGTCAGGACGCGCCGTATCCGGTGCCCGCCCCCGTTCGCGCCAGTGGTTCAACAAGGCGTACTGCACCGATTTGTTGGCCTCGATCTGCGCAGCGAAGAAGCGCGCAGCATCGTCGGCGTCCAGCCCGCGCGCAGAAGCCTGATCGCGCACGCTCTGCAGCACCGCCGCCTCGCGCGTCTGGTCCAGCACCGGCTTGCCGCTGTCCCACTTGCTCAGCGCCACTGCATCGCCGATCGCATTGCGTTGCACGATGCGGTCCAGCAACGGATCCAGCGGCGGCTGGCTGCGCGCCGGCAGCGCACACCCCAGCATCGCCACGGCCAACAGGCCGGTCAGCGCGAAACCACGAAAACCATCGATCTTGCGGGCCATCTGGCGTTCCTTAACGGGCATGCATGAGGTGCCGGACCGCTGGCAAGCAGCGGCACGATGTAAGGCATGCAGTGTGCCTGCTGCCTCGACGCGTGCGGGCCGCATCACGCACGCGCATCCGCAAAAACGAAAAACGCCGACACGATGGTCGGCGTTTCGATTTCCACACGCGCAGCTGGCCGTGCTTCCAACCCTCGGGGTGCATGCGCCATCCGACGCCCGCATGCCCTGACACTCAGTGCTTGAGAGTGCGACGCAAACGTTCGAGCGCCTGCAACTGCACGGTCGCCTCGGTCAACCGACGCTGTGCTTCCGCCACATCCACCGCGTCGCCACGGTTGGCCAGCAGACGTTCGGCCTCTTCCTTGACCTTGCGCACGGCGGCTTCGTCGATGTCCTGCGCGCGCACCGCGGTGTCGACCAGCACGGTCACCACCTGCGGCTGCACTTCCAGGATGCCGCCGGAAATGGCGAAGTCCAGCTGCTCGCCGCTGGCGGTGGTGACCACCACCTTGCCCGGCTTCAGACGGGTGATCAGCGGCGCGTGCTTGGGCGCAATGCCCAGCTCGCCCAGTTCGCCGGTGGCCACGACCAGCGTCGCCTCACCGTGGAAGATTTCCTTCTCGGCGCTGACGATGTCGCAACGGATAGTGCTCATGGTGCCTCACAGTGTGAAGCGGGGAATCGGGAATCGGGAGTGGGGAATCGGAATAGCGGTTTGCTGCGCGCTTTTCCATTCCTCTCAATTCCGATCCACCGATGACCCGCTTTTACGATTCCCGATTCCCGATTCCCGATTCCAGCCGCACAGCGGCTGGAATCGCATCAGGCCTTGGCGCTCATCTTGTTGGCTTTCTCGACCGCTTCTTCGATGCTGCCGACCATGTAGAACGCCTGCTCCGGCAGGTGGTCGTATTCGCCGTCGCAGATCGCCTTGAAGCCGCGGATGGTGTCCTTCAGCGAGACGTACTTGCCCGGCGAGCCGGTGAACACTTCGGCCACGTGGAACGGCTGGCTGAAGAAACGCTCGATCTTGCGTGCGCGCGACACCGACTGCTTGTCTTCTTCGCTCAGCTCGTCCATGCCCAGGATCGCGATGATGTCCTTCAGTTCCTTGTACTTCTGCAAGGTCTGCTGCACGCGCTGGGCGGTGTCGTAATGCTCGTGACCGATCACCAACGGGTCCATCTGGCGGCTGGTGGAATCCAGCGGATCCACGGCCGGGTAGATGCCCAGCGAGGCGATGTTACGGCTCAGGGTGACGGTGGAATCCAGGTGGGCGAAGGTGGTCGCCGGCGACGGGTCGGTCAGGTCGTCCGCAGGCACGTACACGGCCTGGATCGAGGTGATCGAACCGCTCTTGGTCGAGGTGATGCGTTCCTGCAACACGCCCATTTCTTCGGCCAGGGTCGGCTGGTAGCCCACTGCCGACGGCATACGGCCGAGCAGCGCGGACACTTCGGTACCGGCCAGCGTGTAGCGGTAGATGTTGTCCACGAACAGCAGCACGTCCTTGCCCTTGCCGTTCTCGTCCTTCTCGTCGCGAAAGTACTCGGCCATGGTCAGGCCGGTCAGCGCAACGCGCAAACGGTTGCCCGGCGGCTCGTTCATCTGGCCGTAGACCATCGCGACCTTGTCCAGGACGTTGGAGTCCTTCATCTCGTGGTAGAAGTCGTTGCCCTCGCGGGTACGCTCGCCCACGCCGGCAAACACGGACAACCCCGAGTGCGCCTTGGCGATGTTGTTGATCAGTTCCATCATGTTGACGGTCTTGCCGACGCCGGCGCCGCCGAACAGGCCGACCTTGCCGCCCTTGGCGAACGGGCACATCAAATCGATGACCTTGATGCCGGTTTCCAGCAACTCGGTGCTGGAGGACTGGTCTTCGTACGACGGCGCAGCGCGATGGATTTCCCAATGGTCCGAGGCCTGCACCTCGCCGGCTTCGTCGATCGGACGACCCAGCACATCCATGATGCGGCCCAGCGTCCCGGCGCCGACCGGCACCGAAATGGCGCGCTCGGTGTTGGTGGCCAGCAGGTTGCGCTTCAGGCCGTCGGTGGAGCCGAGCGCAATGGTGCGCACCACGCCATCGCCGAGCTGCTGCTGCACTTCCAGGGTGATTTCGGTGCCTTCGACCTTCAACGCGTGATAGACCTTCGGCACTTCATTGCGCTGGAATTCGACGTCGACGACCGCGCCGATGATCTGAACGATCTTGCCCTGACTCATTTGGATAACTCCACTAATGTCTGTTCGATTCTGGTGTCGGGAATAGGGAAACGGGAATAGGGAATGGGAAGATCAAGTGCTGCTGCTTCGACCATTCCCGATTCTCCATTCCCTATTCCCGGCTATACGGCGGCTGCGCCGCTGACGATTTCCGAAATTTCCTGGGTGATCGCCGCCTGACGTGCCTTGTTGTAGACCAGTTGCAAGGTGCCGATCATCTTGTTGGCATTGTCGCTGGCGGCCTTCATCGCCACCATGCGCGCGGCATGTTCGGACGCCACGTTTTCCAGCACGGCCTGGTACACCAGCGACTCGATGTAACGCGTCATCACGTGCTCCAGCACGGTCGCGGCATCGGGCTCGTACAGGTAATCCCAATCGTGATGGGCCACTTTATGTTCTGCGGCCGGCAGCGGCAGCAGCTGGTCGAAGCTGGCCTTCTGCGTCATGGTGTTCACGAAGCGGTTGTAGACCAGGTACACGCGGTCCACCTTGCCCTCGACGAACGCGTCCAGCATCACCTTGATCACGCCGATCAACTGCTCCACCTGCGGGCTGTCGCCCAGGTGGGTCACGCTGCCGACCATGTTGACCTTGATGCGACGGAAGAATGCCGAGGCCTTCTGACCGATGGTCACCACGTCGATCTCGGCGCCCTTGTCCTGCCACGGGCGCACTTCGCCCAGCATCTTGCGGAACAGGTTGTTGTTCAGACCGCCGGCCAGGCCGCGGTCGGAAGAGATCACGATGTAACCAACCCGCTTGACCTGCTCACGCTCGACCAGGAACGGATGCTGGTAGTCGGTGCTGGCCTGCGCCAGATGTCCGATCACCTGCTTCATCGCCTGCGCATACGGACGCGAGGTCTTCATGCGCTCCTGCGCCTTGCGGATCTTGGAGGCCGAGACCATTTCGAGCGCGCGCGTCACCTTGCGGGTGTTCTGCACGCTCTTGATCTTGGTTTTGATTTCGCGTCCGCCTGCCATACTCGCTCGCTTCGCTCGCTTAGTGGGAATGGGGAATCGTGAGTCGGGAATTGGCACAGCCAACCCGCTTTGACGATTCCCGATTCTCTATTCCCGATTCCCGCAGCTGGTCTTACCAGCTGCCCGTGGTCTTGAACTCTTCGATGCCCTTCTTGAACGCGGCTTCGATGTCGTTGTCCCAACCGCCGGTGCTGTTGATCTTGGAGATCAACTCGCCCTGGGTGTTGGCGAAGTGCGCATGCAGGCCTTCTTCGAACGCCAGCAGCTTGTTGACCGGCACTTCATCGAGGTAACCCTCGTTGACGGCATAGATCGACAGCGCCTGGTTGGCGATGGACATCGGCGCGTACTGCTTCTGCTTCATCAACTCGGTGACGCGCTGACCGCGCTCGAGCTGCTTGCGGGTGGCTTCGTCCAGGTCCGAGGCGAACTGCGCGAACGCCGCCAGCTCACGGTACTGCGCCAGCGAGATACGGATGCCGCCGGACAGCTTCTTGATGATCTTGGTCTGGGCCGCACCACCGACGCGCGACACCGAGATACCGGCGTTCACGGCCGGACGGATACCGGCGTTGAACAGGTCGGTTTCCAGGAAGATCTGGCCGTCGGTGATCGAGATCACGTTGGTCGGCACGAACGCGGACACGTCGCCGGCCTGCGTTTCGATGATCGGCAGCGCGGTCAGCGAGCCGGTCTTGCCGGTCACCGCACCGTTGGTGAACTTCTCCACGTATTCCTCGGACACGCGCGCGGCGCGCTCCAGCAGGCGGCTATGCAGATAGAACACGTCGCCCGGATAGGCTTCGCGGCCCGGCGGACGCTTGAGCAGCAGCGAGATCTGGCGGTAGGCCACGGCCTGCTTGGACAGATCGTCGTACACGATCAGCGCGTCTTCGCCGCGGTCCATGAAGTATTCGCCCATGGTGCAGCCGGCATACGGGCTGATGTATTGCATCGCCGCCGATTCGGACGCGGTCGCCGCCACCACCACGGTGTGCGCCAGCGCGCCGTTCTCTTCGAGCTTGCGCACGATGTTGGCGACGGTCGAGGCCTTCTGGCCGATCGCCACGTACACGCACTTGATGCCGGTGCCCTTCTGGTTGATCACCGCATCGATCGCCAGCGCGGTCTTGCCGGTCTGGCGGTCGCCGATGACCAGCTCGCGCTGGCCGCGGCCGATCGGGATCATCGCATCGACCGACTTGTAGCCGGTCTGCACCGGCTGGTCGACCGACTTACGCCAGATCACGCCGGGCGCAACGCGCTCCACCGGTGCGGTCTGGGTGGCGCCCAGCGGGCCCTTGCCGTCGATCGGCTCGCCCAGCGCGTTGACCACGCGACCCAGCAACTCCGGACCCACCGGCACTTCCAGGATGCGGCCGGTGGTCTTGGCCACGTCGCCTTCGCGCAGGTTCTCGTAATCGCCCAGCACCACGGCGCCGACCGAATCGCGCTCCAGGTTCAGCGCAAGCGCGAAGGTGTTGTTCGGCAGTTCGATCATTTCGCCCTGCATCACGTCGGCCAGGCCGAAGATGCGCACGATGCCGTCGGACACGCTGGTCACGGAGCCTTCGTTGCGCGACTCTGCGGACAGCTTGACCGCATCGATGCGGGTCTTGATCAGGTCGCTGATTTCGGAGGGGTTGAGCGTGGTTGCCATCGTTCAGTCCTAGGTGCCGGCCGCGAGGGCCGTGCGTTTATGTGAATTCAGTGGGCGAGCGAGCTTTGCAGACGCGCAAGCTTGCCCTTCAGCGAGCCGTCGATGACCACGTCGCCGGTGTCGATCACCGCGCCGCCGATCAGCGACGCATCCACCGCGGTGGTGATGTCCACCTCGCGGCCGAAACGCTTCTTCAGCGCAGCAGCAATCGTGTCGAGCTCTGTCTGGTGCATTGCGGTGGCCGAGGTCACTGTCGCCTTGACGACGTGTTCGGCTTCGGCACGCAGTTGTTCGTACAACCCTGCCACTTCCGGCAGCAGCGACAGCCGCTGCGCATCGGCCAGCACGCCGAGAAAACGCAGGTAGTCGTCGCCAGCCTGCGGCGGAGCGAGCAATGTCACCGCTTCTTCCTGGCGCAAGGCCGGGTTGAGCAGCAGCGCAGCCACGCGCGGGTCGCCGGCCACCTGCGCCGAAAACGCCAGCGCATCGGACCAGGGCGCGAAGGTGCCGCCCTCACGCGCGATCGCAAACGCGGCGCGGCCGTACGGACGGGCAAGTGTGAGGGCCTGACTCATCGATTAAATCTCCGCCGCCAGCTCGTCGAGCAGCGCCTTGTGGGCGTTGGCATCGATTTCGCGCTTGAGCAGCTTCTCGGCACCGCTGACGGCCAGCGCGGACACCTGCTTGCGCAGTTCCTCGCGGGCTCGCGTGGCGGACGCGTCGATCTCGGTCTGCGCCAGATCCTTCTGACGGTTGGCTTCGGCAATCGCCTCGTGCTTGGCCGCTTCGATGATCTGGTTGGCGCGCGCGTGGGCCTGGTCGATGATCTCGTTGGCCTTGGTGCGTGCGTCCTTCAGTGCTTCGTTGACCTTTTCCTGCGCCTGCGCCAGATCCTTCTGACTACGATCGGCCGCAGCCAGACCTTCAGCGATCTTTTGCTGACGCTCTTCGATCGCCTTCAGCAGCGGCGGCCAGATTTTGGTCGCGACGATCCAGATCAGACCGGCGAAGGCCAACGCCTGGGCAAAAATGGTAAGGGTGATATCCATGGGTCGCTCAATCGCTCTTTAGGGGTGAAAGCGCCACCGCATGGCGGCGCTTTCCGACCTTCATCCGCGGAGCCAACCGCACGCGGTTGCCTCCACATCCTGCTACCGCTGGATCAGCCGGCAGCCTGCGACAGACGCTCGATGAACACCTGGGCCAGCGGGTTGGCGAAGGCGAACAGCAGGCCGACAGCGACGCTGATGATGAACGCGGCGTCGATCAGGCCGGCGGTGATGAACATACGAACCTGCAGCACCGGGATCAGTTCCGGCTGGCGCGCGGCCGATTCCAGGAACTTGCCAGCCATGATGGCCAGACCGAGGCCGGCACCCAGCGCGGCCAGGCCGATCATGATGCCGACGGCGAGGACGGTGGAGCTCTGGACTTGAGCGAGGTTGGTCAGGACGGCGAGGTACATGGTGATCTCCGAACGAAAGTTTCTAAGGGTGATGGATGAAGCGGGATAAAGCAGATGAAGGGTGCAGCAAACTCAGTGACTGTCTTCGGCAAGGCTCAGATACACGATCGACAGCATCATGAAAATGAAGGCCTGCAGCGGAATCACCAACAGGTGGAACAGCATCCAGCCGAGGCCGAATACGCCGCCAGCGACCATGCCGGCGATGCCCGCACCGCCCAGCACCCAGATCAGCAGGAAGACGATCTCGCCGCCGAACATGTTGCCGAACAGTCGCATCGCCAACGAAATCGGCTTGCTCAGCCACTCGACGATGTTCAGGAGCAGGTTGAACGGCATCATCCACTTGCCGAACGGCGCCGTGAGGAATTCCTTGGTCATGCCGCCCACGCCCTTGGAGCGCAGCGAGAACACGATCATCAGGAAGAACACACTGATCGACATGCCCAAGGTGGCATTGACGTCGGCGGTGGGCACCGGCTTCCAGGCGTGGATGCCGGCCCAACCCAGCGGGATGGCGATGAAATCGGCCGGGATCATCTTGATGAGGTTCATCAACAGGATCCAGAAGAAGATGGTGATCGCAATCGGCGTCACCAGCTTACTGCTGCCGTGATAGGTGTCCTTGGCCTGCCGGTCGACGAATTCCAGGCAGATTTCCACGAATGCCTGCCACTTGCCCGGCACGCCGGCCGTGGCATTGCGGGTCGCTGTCCAGAACGCCAGCACCATGACCAGGCCCATCAACACGGCCATGACCAGGGTGTCGACGTGGATGGTCCAAAACGTACCGCCACCCTCACGAACCGGATAGATCAGGTTCTGCAAGTGATGCTGGATATAGGAGGTAGGGGTTGCTGCCTCGCCCGCCATGTGTCTGGAGCCCTTTAAGTTCGAATCAACGTCTGGCCAGAGCCAGAACCTGAAAAATCAACCCGATGGCGATACCCGCCAACAGAGCCAGAGGAGGCAGCCGCCACAGGCCGAAACCAAGCGCCAGCGCCACGAAAACCAACACCCACTTCAACACCATCGCCAGAATCAGCCGCACCATGGCAATGCCGGCTGCCTGGATACCGCCGCCTAGCGCGGTCCGTGCTGCCACCCAACCGCCCAGCACCGTCGCAAACCCGGTCAATGCCAGACCGGCAGAGTAACGGGGACCGACCAACAGCAACCCCAGACTGGTTATAGCTACGGCGGCAAGCGGATATACCGCAGCGCGCAGCATCAACCGCCGACCCGCGTCAACGGAGTTCAGCACTACGGTTACCTTACGTGTGGATGAGGGGGAAGCGCAGTTGCGCCTCGTCGAGCCGCGAAAGTATAGCAACGGGACAAATTGCGAGACAACCGGCAAAGGTCGCGGGGTGCTGCGATGCACCATACACGTGCCGCAGCAGAGGGTGGGAACTTTGCCACAAACCGGCTGTCAGAACTTCGCTAGCCTGCACATCCTCGTCGAAAGGTCGTGCCGCAGGCCGCGTCAGGGAGCCCTGGGAGACCAGGGCTCCTGCTTTTTTTACGCATTTTGTCGCACCCTGCGAGCTTTCAGCGATGTCCCGCCCGTGGTCCAATCGCGGCATCGATCCACACACGCGCCCCCCCGTGTGCAAGCGATCACGGCGTCATGCGCACAGAAGACATGGGCAGCATTGGCACGCCTATGTATGGCGGACCATTTTGTCCGATTGCTAAGTTTCCTTCACGCATAACGGACAGAAACTTCACAAATTGACGACATGCGCTTATCGACTATGCGCGGCACAAGCTCGACTGACCAACCATTCCAAGATTCGGAGCCCCCATGAAAAACCTCCTCGCACTGGTGATCCCGTGCGTTCTGGCCGCAGGCTATGCCCTTCCGGCGCACGCTGAAGATACCGACGATCGCTTCCAGATCCGTCTCGGCGCGATGAATGTCGACAACGACAACACGATCCGTGGCAACACACTGGTCGCAGGAAACAATGTGTCGGTCAATGAAGACTTCAAGCTGGGCGGCAAGGAATGGGAGCCGCGCGTGGATGGCGTGTTCCGCATCAGCACCCGTCAACGCCTGATCTTCGATTACTTCAAGTACGACAAGGATCGCCGCGAGACCCTGACCCAGGACGTGAGCGCCGGTGGTTTCACCGTGCCGTCGGGCAGCTTCATCAAGGGTGAACTGAAGTATCAGGTCGCCACGCTGGTGTATGACTATTCGGTCATCGATTCGCCGGAATTCAGCCTGGGCCTGCAGCTCGGTGCCGAATACGCCAAGGTCGAAGCCAACGCGTATGCAGATCTGGGCAGCGTGTTCACCGGCGACGTGCTCGAAGAGAAGGCCGACGGCGTCGCGCCGGTGGTCGGCATCCGTTTCACCGCACGTCCGAGCGAGCATTGGCTGTTCAACGTGCAGGGTCAGTACCTCAACACCAGCTGGGGCAACTTCGACGACTACAAGGGCGATCTGAGCCGCGCCAACGCGATGGCCGAATACCGCTTCACCAAGAACTTCGGCATCTTCGCCGGCTACGACTGGTTCAAGCTCGATGTCGACCAGCGCGGCAGCGATGGCCTGATCGGCCTGAAGCAGGAGTTCAAGGGCCCGGTCGCAGGCGTGACGTTCGCGTTCTGAGTTGCATAGACCGGTTGAACCAAAAGGCCCGCTTTTTGCGGGTCTTTTGTGTTTTGGGGCGTTTGATATGGAAGGCCGTTACGGCGCAGGAAAGAGCTGCGCGGCCACGCAGATGTAATCGGCCAGCGGCATTTCGCCCACAGCGGTACGCCGCTCATCGACGTGTTCCGGATCCTCGATGGGCTTGGGCACCCAGCGGCCCTGCTGCGCGGCCAGCTGACTGCCATAGCGTTGCGGCTTGCCGTTGCCGACAAGGACGCGGTCGGTCAACAGCACTAGAGAGCGTGCCGGAATTTCGCCGCGCGTAACGTGCTGCGCCAGCGTGCTCAATACCTGCTCCTGAAACGCAGGATCGGCATCGGCATGCTGCACCAGCAGCCAGGCTGCAGCGACACCATCGCGCCCCACCTGGGCCGCGCTCGGCAGGCCTTCGTGCTCGGCAACGATGCGGCGGATCTGCGGTAGATGCGCGGCATCCACAGCGGCCATCCTGGTCACGGCCGCTTGCGACCAATCGCCATTGCGGACCAGTTGGTCGGCGCGCTCCATCTCCAGCAGACGCGCGCGTAGCGCCGGATCGGAAGGCGTTGCGAGTTCGGATGCATGCGCTGCCTCGGCACGCGCTTTTGCCTGCCGTTGCGCACGATCGAAGGTTTCGGCCCCCCCGGGCACTTCGCCAACGCAGCGGCCAATTGAGGATCATCCGGTTCTTGCGCGCGGGCGGCAGACACCGCCGCGATGCTGCACAGCATCACCATTCCCAGCATTCCATAGCGCATTGCAGTGTCTCTCCATGCGATCGGCTGCACTGCCTGTCTGACGCGCCCTGCAGCCCGTCCTGGCAGCATGCCCAAACGACGACGCCCCGCGCAAGGCGGGGCGTCGTTGGCAGTGCACGCGATGTGCGCGGCTTACTTCTTCTTCGGGATATACAGATCGGTGATGGTGCCGTCGTAGACCTCGGCCGCCATGCCGACCGACTCGCTAAGCGTCGGGTGCGCGTGGATGGTGTGGCCGATGTCTTCGGCTTCGGCGCCCATCTCGATCGCAAGCCCGATCTCGGCCAGCAGGTCACCGGCATGCACGCCGACGATGGCACCACCGATGATGCGGTGGGTCTCTTCGTCGAAGATCAGCTTGGTGAAGCCTTCGGTGCGGCCGATACCGATCGCACGGCCACTGGCCGCCCACGGGAACTTGGCCACGCCGACCTTCAAACCCTTGGCCTTGGCTTCGGTTTCGGTCACGCCCACCCAGGCGATTTCCGGGTTGGTGTAGGCCACCGACGGAATCACCCGCGCCACCCATTCCTTCTTCTCGCCGGCAGCCACTTCGGCGGCCAGCTTGCCTTCGTGAGTGGCCTTGTGCGCCAGCATCGGGTTACCAACGATGTCGCCGATGGCGAAGATGTGCGGCACGTTGGTGCGCATCTGCCGGTCCACCGGAATGAAGCCGCGCTCGGTGACGGTGACGCCGGCCTTGTCGGCGCCGATTTTCTTGCCGTTGGGCGTACGGCCCACTGCGACCAGCACGCGATCGTAGGCGGTCGCCTGCAGACCGGGCTTCTCGCCCTCCACGGCCGCTTCGAAGGACACGGTGATACCGCTCTTGTCGGCGGTGACGTCGGTGGCCTTGGTCTTGAGATGGACCTCCACGCCCTGCTTCTTCAGGCGGTCGGCCAGCGGCTTGACCAGGTCCTTGTCGGCGCCCGGCATCAGCTGGTCCATGAACTCGACCACGGTGACCTTGCTGCCGAGCGCGCTGTACACCGTGGCCATTTCCAGGCCGATGATGCCGCCGCCGACCACCAGCAGGGTCTTGGGAATATCGTGCAGTTCCAGCGCGTCGGTGGAGTCCATCACGCGCTTGTCGTCCCACGGGAAGTTCGGCAGCTTCACCGCCTGCGAGCCGGCGGCGATGACGCAATGCTCGAAGCGCAGCAGCTGGGTCTTGCCGCCGTCGCCGACGATCTCCAGCTCGTTGGGCGAGACGAAGCTGGCCACACCGGTGACGGTGCGCACCTTGCGCTGCTTGGCCATGCTGGCCAGGCCGCCGGTGAGCTTGCCCACCACTTTTTCCTTGTACTCGCGCAGCTTGTCCAGGGTGATCTTGGGCTGGCCGAAATCCACGCCGAAATCACCGGCATGCGCCACTTCATCGATCACCGCGGCGGCATGCAACAGCGCCTTGGACGGGATGCAGCCGACGTTGAGGCAGACCCCGCCCAGACTGGCGTAACGCTCGATCAGCACCGTGTCCAGGCCCAGGTCGGCAGCGCGGAAGGCGGCGGTGTAGCCGCCGGGGCCGGCGCCGAGCACCACCATCTTGCATTCGATATCGGCCGGCTTGCCGCTGGCCAGCGCCGGCTTGGACGGCGCTGGTTCGGCCGGGGCGCGGTGCGACGGTGTCACCGGCGGCTTGCTGCCGGGCGCGGCGGCTGCAGGGGCCGCAGCAGGCGCAGCGGCCTTGGTCTCGGCCTTGGCGGGCGCAGCCGGTGCAGCGGCCTCGCCTTCGGTCTCCAGCAGCAGCACCACTGCGCCTTCGGACAGGTTGTCGCCAATCTTGACCTTGAGTTCCTTGACCACGCCGGCGGCCGAGGACGGCACCTCCAGCGTGGCCTTGTCCGATTCCAGCGTTACCAGGCCCTGGTCCTTGACCACGCTGTCGCCGACGGCGACCAGCACTTCGATGACGGGGACATCGCTGTAATCGCCGATGTCGGGAACCTTGATTTCAATGACCGCCATTTGCTTCTCCTGTGGCTCAACCGGCCGTGCCGGCAAGCGTCTGCTGGAGTTCATCCAGCGACGATTCGATTTGGGTCCAGCGCTTGTCGCGCTTGTTTTCCTTGCCTTCGCTGGCTTCGATCAGCAACGCGGCCTGCTGCACCAGCAACTCGCCGGCGCCGCAGCCCGGACGCGTGCCGCTGTAGCGCACACCATCGACCTGGAACGACAGCACTTCGCCTTCGCTGACCGGCGCGGTGCGACCGGTCGGTGCCAGCTGGGTCAGTGCGTTGGTCCAGTTACTGACCAGGCGCCTTGCCAAGGCCGCCGGAATCGGGATCTCGACCGTTTCCGGGGTCTGCTCGGTGCGCAACTGCACCGCGCCGCGATCGCTCTGGCTGACCCAGCTGTAGACGCGCTCGTCGGCGCGGCTATGCCGCAGGGTCCAGTCGGCGCCGTCCTTGCCCGGCACCAGCGACACACCGCTCTCCACGCCGCGGGTGGGCAGCGTGAGCAGGGTCAGGGTTGGCTTGGTAGCGCCGTCGAGCAGCGTGGTCACCGCGGTGCCGTAATTGCCCACCGCCGGCGGCCAGCCGCGCCCGAGCGTGCTGCCGCACTCGCGTGCGAGTGCAGACGTCCACGGCAGCATGGCCAGCACGGCGATCGTCAGCAGCGCTGCTCTCACAGCAGGACGCGTCGCATGTCGGCCAGCACCTGGGCGAGATAGGTGGTGAAACGTGCAGCCAGCGCGCCGTCGATGACGCGATGGTCGTAGCTCAACGACAACGGCAGCATCAACTTGGGGGCGAACTCCTTGCCGTTCCACACCGGCTGCATCGCCGACTTGGACACGCCCAGGATCGCCACTTCCGGCGCATTGATGATCGGCGTGAACGCCGTACCACCGATACCGCCTAGCGAGCTGATCGAGAAGCAGCCGCCGCTCATGTCAGCCGGGCCGAGCTTGCCGTCGCGCGCCTTCTTGGCCAGCTCGCCGCTTTCCTGGGCGATCTGCAGCACGCCCTTCTTGTCGACATCGCGGATCACCGGCACGACCAGGCCGTTCGGCGTATCGGCGGCAAAGCCGATGTTGATGTACTTCTTCAACGTCAGGTTTTCGCCGGCCGCGTCCAGCGAGGCGTTGAACTCGGGGAACTTCTTCAGCGCCGCAGCGCTGGCCTTGACCAGGAAGGCAAGCATGGTGAGCTTGATGCCCGTCTTCTCGTTTTCCTTGTTCAGCGCCACGCGCAGGGCTTCCAGGTCGGTGATGTCGGCCGATTCGAACTGGGTGACGTGCGGAATCATCGCCCAGTTGCGTGCCAGGTTGGCACCGGAAATCTTCTTGATGCGCGACAGCGGCTGGGTTTCGGTCTCGCCGAACTTGCTGAAGTCCACCTTCGGCCAGGCCAGCAGGTTCAGGCCGTTGCCGCCACCGGCCGGTGCGGCACCCGCTGCGGCAGGTACGCCTCCACTGAGTGCGGCCTTGACGAAGCGCTGTACGTCTTCGCGGGTGATGCGGCCGCCCTTTTCGCTGCCCTTGAGCTGGTGCAGGTCCACGCCGAGCTCGCGTGCGAACACGCGCACCACCGGGCTGGCATAGGCCACCTTGGACGGCAGCACGCTATCGGCATCGAAGGTCACCGGCGGGCTGCTCGGGCTGCCGGCAGACGGCTGGCCGCCCTGCGCAGGTTGCGAGGCGTTGCTGGAGCGCGCGCCCTGCACCTGCGCGATCTCGCGCTGGGCCAGCTTGTCCGGCACCGCAGACACGGCGACCGGCTCGACCTTGCCGGATGTTTCGGAGGTTTCGGTGGTGGGCTTGGCCGGCGACTGCGCCGCACCGGCGCCGCCATCGCTGGCCGCGATGATCGCCACCACATTGCCCTGCGACAGCGTGTCGCCGACCTTGACCTTGAGTTCCTTGACCACGCCGGCGGCCGAGGACGGCACTTCCATCGTGGCCTTGTCCGATTCCAGCGTGACCAGGCTCTGGTCCTTGGCAACCGTGTCGCCGACGGCGACCAGCACTTCGATCACCGGGATGTCGGTGTAGTCGCCGATATCGGGCACGCGGGCTTCGACCAGGCCGCCTTCCGAGGAAGCGGCTGGCGCAGCCGGCTCGGCCTTGGCGGCAGGCGCCGGCGCGGCAGCGGGCGCAGCCTTGGCCGGGGCAGCAGGCGCTGCGGCCGGTGCGGGTGCGGCTGCGCTATCGGCACCGGCATCGGCCACTTCGATCAGCGCCACCAAGGCGCCCTGCGACAGCGAATCGCCGACCTTGACCTTGATCTCCTTGACCACGCCGGACACCGACGAGGGCACTTCCATCGTGGCCTTGTCCGATTCCAGCGTGACCAGGCTCTGGTCCTTGCTGACCGTATCGCCGACCGACACCAGCACCTCGATTACCGGGACATCGCTGTAGTCACCGATATCGGGGACAAGTGCTTCCTTGATTTCGGCCATACGGGGAACTCCGGCAACAGAATGGGGAAACCCCTATTGTGGCCGGCTGCGGGCCGCAGCGCCAACCATTGCCGTGGAAAAAATCGCACGGCCGGCGGGATGCAGCGTCTGCGCACGCAGATGCATGCTTATTTCGAGGCGCGTCGATCCACCCGCAACAGTTGCAGTGGCTCGCCCGAGGGCAAACGATACGCCAGCGCATTGTCCAGCCCATCCAGCGCTTCGACCCGTTCGCATAGGTGCTCGGCGCGCGGCCGCAACGCGCGCGCCTGCGGCTCGATCAGGCGCTGGATGCGCGTCTCCACCCCGTCCAGCGAACGCAGCTGCACGTCGTTTCCGCTCAACGCCGACTGCACCGCACCGGCGACGACATCGCCGATCAGCTGCGGCAGCAGCTCGGCCACCATCGCGCCGATGTCGTCATCGATATCGATCGAGGTGAGCTGATTCTTGCCGAAGCTCTGCTTCAAGCGCGTATCGAGCTTCTCGCGCACGCTTGCCAGCTGCACGCGCGTGGTTTCGGGGCTGCGACTGAAACCGGCAGCCACTTCGCCGAGCGCGGTGATGGCGATATCGGCCGCTTCGCGCCCGACCTCCTGCGCCAGCGGCACTACCTCGCGGGTCTGGCGCTCAAACTGGATCAGGCGCGTGCGGTCGGCCGCATTCAACGCGACCCAGCGGTCGTCGACGAACAAGGCACCCTGGCGCATCACCAGCCGCTCGGGCGCGCCGGAGGATGCAGGCGTGCGGATCAGGATCAGGCTGCGCGGGTTGAGCGTGAGATCGTAGTCGCTGCTGACATTGCAGTGCAGATCGTCGGCCATTGCGGTGCCCACGCCGCCCAGCATGCCTGTCAGCAAACCCAGTGCCATCGTCCATCGCTGCGTGATTGCCATCGGTTCGCTCCGTGATGTGCGGGGACTGCAGCATGCATGCGATCGCCACACCGCTGCCCGTGCCGGACGCTGGCATGACTTCTGGCGCGTGGTCGATGCCGGCAGTGCAGAGCACACTGCCGACGCGGCGCTTGTCCGGTCTTTTCGCCTTTCGCTAGGCCAGCGCATCGCATAGCGGCTGCCAGGCCTCGCACAGGCGCGGCAACGACCACGCGGCATTGGCCGGACTGGTCGAGGGCAATGCCCATACCGGCACTGCCGGCACACCGACCGGTAGCTGCGGTTGCACATACCGATGCCAGGCCTGCGCCGCAGCGGCGCCATTGCAGGCAATCGCGCGCAACTGCGGCAGTGTCGGGAGCACGCTGGCCAGCGGATTGACCACGATGCTGCCCGCCACGATGGCGGTGTCCAGGCTGCCGCGCCGCTCGCATTGGCCGATCACGTCCCACAGGCCGACGCCGCCTTCGGTCAGCATCTGCAGCCGCACTGCATACGCCGATCCTGCGTCGATGCCCAACACCGCCTGCATCAGCGGCCAGAATCGGTTGCGCGGGTGTGCGTAGTACCTGCGCGCCTCCAGGGAGGCATTTCCCGGCATCGAGCCCAGCACCAGCACGCGGCAATCGCTGCGAATGTGCGCTGGAAGGCCTTTCAACACGTTGTTTTTCGTCACGGCGGTCGCATCTGCGTGAATGTCTTTTTCAGCTTGCATGTCGTAACCACGGCCTTCTTCGGAAACTTGCTGAACAAACGAAATTTTAGCGAGCCGCAGGTAGGCGTGGATTCAGATTTTCGGGAATAGCTTTGGCGCGGCCCACTCCACGGGCCTAAACAAGAAAACGAGGAGACCCCCAATGCGTTCCATTTCCATCCTGAGCCTGGCCGCCGTATCCGCACTTGCGATTGCGCCGTCTGCGTTTGCACAAGACACCACCTACACCGGTGACACCTCCTCGACGTCCACCAGCGCCGACAGCGCGTCTGGCAAGCATTGGGCAGTGGTCGGCGGTGTCGCTCTGATCAAGCCGAAGAACGACCCGGCTCCTGGCCTGGACGTCGATGGCGGCCCGGCGCCGACGCTGAGCGCCAGCTACTACATCAACGACAACTGGGCCGTTGAATTGTGGGGCGCCGCCGACAAGTTCAACCACCGTGTCAACGCCGATGGCGTGGGCAAGCTGGGCACCGTCGAGCAGCAGCCGATCGCCATCAGCGGCCAGTACCACTTCGGCCAGGCCGACAACGTGTTCCGTCCGTTCGTGGGCGTGGGCTACTACGAGTCGAACTTCAGCAACGAGAAGATCGATGCGGCGTCGACCACCGGTCAGCACGTGGGCCTGGACACCGCCAAGGGTGTCATCGGCACCGTCGGTGTGGACATGAACATCAACTCCACCTGGTTCGCACGTGCCGACGCCCGCTACATGCGTTCGCGTCCGGAACTGCGCGTGGGCGGCCAGGGCACCGGCAGCGAGCTGGAACTGGATCCGTGGACCGTCGGCTTCGGTGTCGGCGCGCGCTTCTAAGCACGTCCGATCCAGCGACTTGTCAGTTGAGAAAACGGGCCGAAAGGCCCGTTTTTTTGCCTGCAATTCGCGGTGCCCCATCCATTTTGGAGCGCTGACTTGCCCGCATGGCGCGTGTGCAAGCGCAGAGCGTGATGCGCCATGCCCCTGCGATGCCATCCGCCGCCCCATGTCACCGGCAATGCAGCACCAACCGAGCACCGACAGCTGCTGCGCTGCGAGCGCCAGCTCACCGCCAGTAAACGCTGCCGCGCAGGCGCGCGCTGCGCCAGCGCCACCACAGCAAGGTGGCATAGGCCAGCGCATACCCCAGCAGCACGCCAGCCGCGCCCAGCAGACTGGCGTGACTGAGCCAGCCGTCAGTAGGCCAGGCGACGCCCTGCCAGGTGCTACGCCAGCCCTGTACCATGCCGGCGATCACCCGCACCACCACCAACGCCGTCAATGCCAGCACCAGCCACAGATTGGGCCGGTAGAACAGACCCTGCTGGGTGCGCTCGAAGCGGGTCAGGCGCAATGCCAACACCCCCAGGGCCAACCCGCAGGCCCAGCCGAAGGCGCCATGGCTGATCGCGCCCGGCCAGAACGCCGCAGCGATCAACGCGAAGATCACGAACAACACGTTGGACAGCGCGGCCGACACCAGGTTGATCATCAACAGCCACCCGCGCGCCTGCCGACGCGCGGTGCCGACCCGAAAGCGTTGCACCAGCGACAATGGAAACAGCACTGCAAACACTGCCAGGGCGATGATCACGGCCAGCGGAATGGCAAGAAGAAGTGGCATCGGATGCTCGGTTGCGGTGAACAATTGGCTGACAACACGTCACCCTGGCAGCCGTCAGCCCGGCGCAGGCGGCGCGCACTTAACCCACCGTGCACGCGTGGTGGAGGCCGCGACCGGCAACGACTGCGCCTGACGACAGGTGCGGCCTTGTCGATGACCGCGCCAAGCGTGGGTGGCGTAGCGTGGCGCGCCGTTGCCATGCCTCTGCGGACAGTAAGCAGCCGGTGCGGTGTCCGTCTGCTCCACGCCGACGCCGGGCGCCGATCGCGCCCGGCGCTGGCGGCGTATGCCTGTTGCTGCGCCTTCAAAAGGCGGGCAACACCGCGCCCTTGTACTTCTGCTCGATGAAGGCCTTCACTTCCGGGCTGGTCAGGGCCTTGGCGAGTTTCTGCACGCGCGCATCGTCCTTGTTGTCCGGGCGGGCCACCAGGAAGTTCACGTACGGCGAGTCCTTGCTTTCGATCGCCAGTGCGTCGCGGGTCGGATTGAGGCCGGCGTCGAGTGCGTAGTTGGTGTTGATCAGCGCCAGATCGACCTGATCGAGCACGCGCGGCAGCATCGCCGAATCGAGTTCGCGGAATTTCAGCTGCTTGGGGTTCTCGACGATGTCGCGCTGGCTGGACAGCGCATTGGTCGCATCCTTGAGTTTGATCACCCCGGCCTTGTCGAGCAGGATCAGCGCGCGGCTGTTGTTGCTCGGGTCGTTGGGAATCACCACATCGGCGCCGGTCGGCAGGTCCGCCAATGCCTTGAACCGGCGCGAATACGCACCGAACGGCTCGATATGCACGCCGACCACGGTGACCAGCTGGCTCTTGCGGTCGCGGTTGTAGGCATCCAGGTAGGGCTCGGTCTGGAAATAGTTGACGTCGATCTGCTTCTGCACGACCTGGTCGTTGGGCTGCACATAGTCGTTGAACACGCGCACATCCAGCTTGACGCCCTGCTTGGCCAGCAGCGGTTCGACCACCTCGAGGATTTCGGCATGCGGCACCGCCGTGGCGGCCACGGTGAGGGTGTCACCGCCGCTACTGCCGCCACTGCCGCCGCAGGAAGCCAGTGCCAGCGTGGCCGCAGCCAGGAGGGAACGAAACGCGAATGTGCTCATAGAGGGGTCCGTGGGAGGAGGAATGCGGCACTGCCGCAGGCATTCAACCTAGCAGACACTGCGTGCGACGGCGATGCGCCTGCCGCCGACCCTGCCGGACGGCGCCGGCCGCCCGTGCCCCTCAACGCCGGCTGTAACGCGCCACCAGCCAGTCACCCAGCATCTGCAGCAGCTGCACCAGCACCAGCAAGGCGATCACGGTGATCAGCGCGACATCCGAATGCGAGCGCAGATAGCCTTCGCGGTAGGCCACATCGCCCAGCCCGCCGGAGCCGATCGCACCGCCCATCGCGGTGAAACCGATCAGCGCGATGGTGGTGACGGTGGCCCCGGCGATCAGACCGGGGCGCGCTTCCGGCAGCAGCACGCGCAGGACCAGTTGGCGGGTGGTCGCACCCATCGCCTGGCTGGCCTCGATGATGCCGCGATCGACCTCGCGCAACGCGGTTTCCACCAGGCGTGCATAGAACGGCGCGGCGCCGACCACCAGCGGCAGGATCGCCCCGCGCACGCCCAGCGAGGTGCCCATAAGCATCAGCGTGAGCGGAATCATCGCGATCATCAGGATGATGAAGGGCACCGAGCGCAGCAGGTTGATCACCGCCGCGAGCGCACCGTACAGCACCGGGCGGCGGCGCAGCTGCGGGGCGCCGCACAGGAACAGCGCAACGCCCAGCGGCAGGCCGATCAGCAGCGTCAGCGGCAGCGCGCCGGCCAGCATCAGCAAGGTATCGAGGGTGGCCTGGCCGATGTCGCCCCACTTGGCGGCATCGAGATTGCGGAAGAAACCGCTGGCGGTGGCGATCAACAGATTCATACGCGCAGATCCTCCACGTGCACGCCGGCGGCGACGAAGCCGGCGCGTGCCGCGTTATGGTCGCCGCCGGTCAGGGCGACGATCAGCTGGCCATACGGGGTGTCCTTGATGCGGTCCACGCGCCCGGACAGGATGTTGTAGTCCACGCCGGTCTCGCGGGCGATGCGGCCCAGCACCGGCTCGTAGGTGCCGTTGCCCAGGAAGGTCAGCCGCACGACGCGCCCACCCACCGCGGCGAAATCGCGGTGCAGTTCGGCTTCGTCCACATGCTCGGCTTCGGACACGAAGCGCCGGGTGGTGGCGTGCTGCGGATGCAGGAACACCTCGGTCACCGGGCCGGTTTCCACCAGCTTGCCGGCGTCCAGCACCGCGACGCGGTCGCAGACGCGGCGGATCACGTCCATCTCGTGGGTGATCAGCACGATGGTCAGGCCCAGCTCGCGGTTGATCTGCGCCAGCAGCTGCAGCACCGAGGCGGTGGTCTGCGGGTCCAGCGCGCTGGTGGCCTCGTCGCACAGCAGGATCTGCGGGCGGGTGGCCAGCGCGCGCGCGATGCCCACGCGCTGCTTCTGGCCGCCGGACAGTTGCGCCGGATACTTGTTGGCGTGCTGCTCCAGCCCGACCCGCGCCAGCAGCTCGGCCACGCGCGCATCGATCTCCGCGCGCGCGGTGCCGGCCAGTTCCAGCGGGAACGCCACATTGCCGGCCACGGTGCGCGAGGACAGCAGGTTGAAGTGCTGGAAGATCATGCCGATACGCCGGCGCAAGCTGCGCAGGCCCTGGCGGTCCAGCGCGGTGACGTCCTCCTCGCCGATCAGCAGGCGCCCGCCGCTGGGTTCTTCCAGCCGGTTGATCAGCCGGATCAGCGTGGACTTGCCGGCGCCGGAATGGCCGATGATGCCGAACACCTCGCCGGGGCCGATCCGCAGATCGAGCGGATGCAGCGCCACGATCTGGCGCCCGTCAACGGAATAGGACTTGTGCAGCCGCTGAAACTGGATCACCGCGCATGACCGGCTTGGGGGGTCGTGAAGCCTACCAGTCAATGTTTGCGGCCGGGAGTCGGGATTAGGGATTGGGGATTCGCAAGGACAACGGCATTCCTGCTGTTGCCAATCCCGAATGCCGAATCCCGACTCCCCAATCACAGCCTATCCAACGGCGGCGGCCTGTCAGCCTGCCGTATCCGCTCCCGACGCAGCAGATACAGCCCGCTGGCGACGATGATGCCGGCGCCGGTCCAGGTCCAGCTGTCGGGCAGGGTCTGCCACAGCAGCCAGTCCCAGCCGATCACCCAGACCAGGCCGGTGTATTCCAGCGGCGCGATCATCGACGCTTCGCCGCGCAGGAAGGCCTGGGTCAGCGCGATCTGCCCCAGTGCCCCGGCCAGGCCCATGCCGGCGATCAGCCAGGCGTGCTCGCCCCGCAACGGCACCCAGTCGGGAATGGCCAGCAGGCCGGCGCCGATCGCCATGAACAGCAGAAACCACACCACCATCGCCTGCGGAGTGTCGGTGCGGGTCAGCAGACTCACGGTGATGGCCGCGATGGCGTAGGCGGTGGCCGCCAGAAGCACCATCAGCCCGGGCAACGAGATCAGCCCGTCCACGCCCGGGCGCAGCACCACGCTCACCCCGACCAGGCCGATGCCAATGGCCGTCCAGCGCCGCGGCCCGACCCGCTCGCCCAGCAACGGTACCGACAGCGCCGCCACCAGCAACGGGGCGACGAAATACAGCGTGTACGCGGTCGATAACGGCATGCGCTTCAAGCCGTAGACGAAGCAGCCGATCATCACCATGCCCAATACCCCGCGCAGCAGGTGCAGCCCCCAGCGCACCGGCACGATGGCACGCGCACCGGCAGTGGCGAACACCCACACCAGCACGAACGGCAGCGAGGCGGCGCCACGCAGCAAGGTGACCTGCAACGGCGGGTAGTGCGCCGACAGCAGCTTCATCCCCGCATCCATCAGCGAGAAGCAGGCCACGGCGGCCACCATCCAGGCGATGGCGGGAAGCGGAGAACGGGTGGTGGGCATGGCGCATTATCGCCGCGCTTGCAGGCAGGCCGCCAACACCTGCATCGACAGCGCGCACGACGCGATGCCATAGAATGGCGGCTGTTTATAAAGAGCAGGAGCTTTGCATGCCTTCCTTCGACGTGGTGTCCGAAGTCGACAAGCACGAACTGACCAATGCGGTGGACCAGGCCAATCGCGAGCTGGATACGCGGTTCGACTTCAAAGGCGTCGAAGCCAGGTTCGAGCTGGAGGACGGCAAGGCGATCAACCAGTCCGCGCCCAGCGATTTCCAGGTCAAGCAGATGACCGACATCCTGCGCGCGCGCCTGCTGGCACGCGGCATCGACGTGCGTTGCCTGGAGTTTGGCGACATGGAAACCAATCTGGCCGGCGCGCGCCAGAAGGTCACCGTCAAGCAGGGCATCGAGCAGAAGCAGGCCAAGCAACTGGTGGCCAAGTTGAAGGAAGCCAAGCTCAAGGTGGAAGCGCAGATCAATGGCGACAAGCTGCGCGTGAGCGGCAAGAAGCGCGACGACCTGCAGGACGCGATGGCGCTGCTGAAGAAGGCCGATTTCGAGCTGCCGCTGCAGTTCGACAACTTCCGCGACTGAGTGCGGCGCAGTGCGCGTGATGGTCGACGAGTGCGTGTGTGTGTGCAGATGCCGAGCCCCGGGTACGCGCACAGCGTGCAAGGCCGGCGGCGTAAGCGCGCCGACCGCGCCCACCCTCGTCGGTTCGCAGGCTTAGCCGGCAACGATGCGTCGCCTGTTCGCCCGCCTGTTGCAGCGTCCGCGTGTCAGCGGGCAGGCGCAGGCACCGCGCGGTGCTGCGGCACACACGGCCACCGCGCACGCGCAGCCGCGCATCGAAGTCGGCTCGACCTTGCACACGATGGCAGAGCTGGACCCGGTGGCGGCGGCCGCATTTGCCGATGCATTTGCCGTGGAGATCGAGCAGTCCATCGCAACCTGCGCGCTAGGCGATGCCGCCACTCCGCAGGCCAAGGCGCTGGAACAGATCCACGCCTTGAAGAACACGATTTCGCTGACCGGCTCTCAGCCCTTGCTGAAGGCATGCGACCAGCTACGCGGCGATGTGGGTCGCCACGTGCCGGGCGACACGCTGGCGCACCGCTTCACCGCCATTGCCACCGCCGCAGGGTTACTGGTCAGGCACTATCGACGCATGCTCCCTCCCGATGACACGAGTCCTCATGTCTAGCACTCCCAGGCGCACGGCGCCCGGACTGATCCTGGCCGCCCGCCAGCTGCGTAACGACAGGCTGGTGCAGCTGTTCGACGCGTTTCTGGAATACCGCGCATGCCTGGGCCGCGTGATCGTGCAGACCATCGCCACGCTGTGGTGCCTCGCCTGGCTCTACGGACCGCAGCCGGTGCTGGTCGCCGATGCGAAATCGGTCTTCCCCACCTCTGTGACACTGTGGGTGGTCGCGGTGGTGTGGATGGTGCTGGTACGACGCAAGATCATCCCGCAGGGCGACTGGCTGGATGCCCTGGGCTTTGCGATGAACCTGCTGTTCATCGGCATCCAGATCTACCTCGCCTTCATCCTGCTGATGGCGTTGAACGCGTTTGTACCGTTCATCACCATCGTGGCGGTGGCCCGTTACGGGCAAAAGGCGGTCCTTCCAACCTTGCTCAGCACCTTCGTGCTGATCGTGCTGACCGCACCGGCCGGCTACTGGTTGTCGCGGCCTGCCTACTTTGTGTACGCGCTTGCGTTCAGCATGCTGTTGCCGTTGCTGGTTGCGCGCATTGTGACCGCGATGCAGGAAGTGGCGCAGCAGGCGCTGGCATCCCGCGATGCGCAAAGCCGCTTCATCAGCACCATGAATCACGAATTGCGCACGCCGTTGAATGCGGTCATCAACTGCGCGCAGCTGATCGACACCGACAGCATGCCGGCCGCGCAACGCAACCTGTTGCAGGCAGTGACGGTCAACGCGACCGCATTGCGCCATCGTGTGAATGACGTGCTCGACGTGGCAAGCATCGACGGCGGACGACTGCAGCTGCACAGCAAGCCATTGAGCCTGCTGGACGTGGTCACCACGGTAGAAGCCATCTGCGCCACGGCCGCCTCCACCAAGGGCATCACCCTGGACGTGCGCGTGGAGGCGCAAACGCCGCATGTGCTGGGCGACGAAGGCCGCATCGAGCAGGTCATCAGCAACCTGGTCATCAATGCAATCAAGTTCACACCGGCCGGCGGCGCGGTCGATCTGCGGATCGCAACGGCCCAGGCACACGATCGCGCGCGCATTGCAGTGACCGTCACCGATACCGGCATCGGGATTCCCGACGACCGGAAGGCCGACATCTTTACGCCATTCACCCAGCTCAGCACCGGTTTCAACCGCATCGAAGGCGGCGTCGGGCTGGGCTTGTTCATTGCGTTGTCGGTGTCGGACGCGATGGGCGGCACGCTGACGGTGCACGACAACCCGGGCGGCGGCAGCATCTTCCGCTGGACGTTCGAGCTGCCTGTCGCCACGGCCGAGCACAGCCACAGGCTCGACCTGCGCGATGCGCTGGCGCTGCATGCGCAGACGGTGCCGTCGCTGCATTGCCTGGTGTTCGAGGACATGGATACCAACCGCTTGGTGATCGGCAACCTGCTTACCCGCGCCGGCCACCGGGTGAGTTTTCATGTCGATGGCACCGATGCGCTCGCGCGTATCGGCGAAGCGGCGCCGGATATCGTCTTTCTCGATCTGCACATGCCTGGCACCTCGGGTTGGGACGCGCTGCGCCAGGCGCGCGACGCGATCACCGCATTGCCGCCAATCATCGTCCTGACCGCCGATACGCGTCCCGATTCGATGCGCGAGGCCTCCGCCGCCGGTACTGCCGGCTATCTGTCGAAACCAATCAATGCACACGAACTGCTGGCCATCCTCACCCGACATGCCGCCCATGCATCGCACCGACCTCAAGCCGGGTAACGCGGCGCGTTGCCACTGGCACTACGCCACGCAGACCGCCACGCCGCTGGTGCTGCTGTACCTGCACGGCTTCACCGCCGGCCCGGGAGAGGCCGGCGCGTTGCCCGAGCAGATGGCCGATGCCTTGGCTGCAAACCTGTACGTGCACCGCTGGCCCGGTCATGGTTTCGACGCGCCCGAGGCGATGCAGGGACTCACGCCCGCCGCGCTGCAGGCGTCGGCGCTGGAAGCCTTGGCGCAGGCGCAGCGCCTGGGCGAGCGCGTGGTCATCGTCGGCTCGTCGATGGGCGCTGCGCTGGGCTTGTGGCTCACCGCACATCGCCCGGACGCGATCGCCGCCGTCATCGCGTGGTCGCCGGCCATCCAGGCCACCGACCCTGCCCTGCTCGACCAGGTCTGCGCCGCGCAACTGCCGCTGACCGATCCACGCCCGCGCACGCCTGCCGAATTGGCGTTCTGGTCGCAGGCTGTGCACCCGGACGGCTTCCGCGCCCTGCGCAGCCTGTTCGCTGCCAATGCCGCCGATCCACCGTGGCCACGTGTGCATTGCCCGGTCTTTATGGGCTACTACCGCGCTGCCAATGGCGACGAAGATCCCAGCGCGTCGGTGCCCGCAATGCTGGAAATGTTCGCTGCACTGGGCACCGCACCAGCGCGCAAATCGGCCGTTGCCTTCGACACCGGCGCGCATGCCGTCGGTTCGCCGCACAAGACACCGCTGGCCGGCACCGTGGCGCAGGCGTCGGTCGATTTCTTGCGCGCCCAGCTTGGCGGCGGCACCACGCACGCCGACAGCCGCTAGAGCGACAGCAGCGTCGCGCGATGGCAAAGCGCGCGCCTGCGGTTCGTACTGCCGTTCATGCCTGCCAGATAGGGCAAGCGCGCGCGGCCACGCCTGCAGCGATCGCATACACTGGCCCGCCATCACGCCGCCGCCACGATGACGTCCACGCCTTCCACCGATCCGTTGACCGCCACCCGCACATGGATCGAGCGCGCGGTGATCGGCTTGAACCTGTGCCCGTTCGCCAAGGCGGTCTACGTCAAGCAACAGGTGCGGCTGGTACTCAGCGACGCCAGCACGCCCGAAGCGCTGCTGGAGCAACTGGCCGAAGAACTGGTGCTGTTGCGCGATACGCCGGCCGAGCAGATCGACACCACCCTGATCGTGCACCCGGACGTGCTCACTGACTTTCTGGACTACAACGACTTCCTCGACAACGCCGATGCGGCAGTGGACGCGCTGGATCTGCAAGGGATCCTGCAGGTGGCCAGCTTCCACCCGGATTATCAATTTGCGGGCGCAGCGCCGGACGATGTGGCCAACTTCACCAACCGCTCGCCCTTCCCCACCCTGCATCTGCTGCGCGAAGACAGCGTCGAGCGCGCGGTGGCGGCCTACCCGGACCCGGACGTGATCGTGGAGCGCAATATCCAGACCCTGGAACGCCTGGGTCACGCTGGCTGGGAGCGGGTATTGAACGGGGCCGAGCACTGATCCACCCAGGCCTCGGCGCGCAGTTGCCGGCCGCGCAACGACGTCCCGCGACGACCACAGCGCACCGGTTACAGTGCCGGTGAATTCATTGTCACGGTGCGCAGATGTCCTTGATTCCCGCTATTTCCGCATGGAACCCGTCACCGCTGCAGGATCGCGTGGTGGTGATCACCGGCGGCGCGCAAGGCATCGGGCGCGGCATTGCGCAGGCGGTGCTGGGTGCCGGCGGCAGCGTGGTGATCGGCGACCTGGATGCGGCGGCCGGCAAAGCCTGCGTGCAGGAGTGGGCGTTGCCGCAGCGCAGTGCGTTCGTACGTTGCGATGCCGCGCGCCAAGCGCAGGCCGCACGCCTGATCGCCACCGCACTCAAGCGCTTCGGGCGACTCGATGGCCTGGTCAACAACGCCGGCGTGCCCGATCCGCATGTTGCGCCATTGCCGCAACTGGACTGGGACGAATGGAACCGACGCCTGTCGAGCCTGCATGGCGCGTTCCTGTGCAGCAAACAGGCCTTGCCTGCATTGGCGCAGGCCGCAGGCGGCGGCGCGATCGTCAATATCGCCTCCACCCGGGCCTGGCAATCCGAGCCGCATAGCGAAGCCTATGCCGCCGCCAAAGGAGGGCTGGTCGCGTTCACCCACGCATTGGCGTTGAGCGAAGGCCCGCAGGTGCGCGTCAACAGCATCAGTCCGGGCTGGATCAGCACCGAGGCCTGGCGTGCGCCGCAGCGCCGGCGCGCGCCCAAGCTGTCGCGTCGCGACCATGCGCAACACCCGGCCGGGCGCGTGGGCACACCCGAAGACATCGCGCAGTTGGCGGTCTATCTGCTGTCGCCCCAGCTGTCCGGCTTTGTGACCGGGCAGGACTTCATCGTCGATGGCGGCATGTCGCGCAAGATGCAGTACGTCTGAGGATCTGCAGCGCAGTTCGCTTGACCTCTGCCCATGCCTCTCGAAGATCGCCGAGAGCGGCATGCCCGCCAGCGCAGCGACCTTGCCTATGCCTGTTCGCCGCGCCCGAACAAGACCTCCAGATCGCTCGCCTCCAACGCACGCCATTGCCCGGACGGCAGCCCGTCCAGCGACAGCCCGCCGATGCGGCTGCGGTGCAACGCCGCCACATGATTGCCGGCGGCAGCGAACATGCGCCGCACCTGGTGGTAGCGACCCTCGTGCAAGGTCAGGCGTGCCTGGCGTGGGCCGAGCACCTCCAGTTCGGCCGCCAGCAGCGGCTTGGTTTCGCCTTCCAGCAGCAGCGTACCGCTGGAAAACAGCGCCGCTTCGTCGCCACGCAGGTCTTCGGCCAGGGTGACGTCGTAGACCTTGTCCAGCGCCGACTTGGGCGCAATGATCCGGTGCAGCAGCGCACCGTCATCGGTCATCAGCAACATGCCGCTGGTCTCGCGATCCAGCCGCCCCACCGGCGCCAGCACCGGCGCGCGCGACCGAAAGCGCGGCGGCAGCAATTCGTAGATCAGCCGGCCGGTGTCCTTGGTCGAGCAGGTGTAGCCGCCGGGCTTGTGCAGCAACAGGCTGAAACCTGGTGGCGGGTCGAGTGGTTCGCCATCGATGCGGATCGCCGCGTGCTCGACCTGGTCGTCTGCGTACAGCACCTCGCCATCGGCATCGGTGACCGCGCCCTGGCGAAACAGCTGGGTCACCTGCTTGCGGCTGCCGTAGCCGAGATTGGCGATGTGCTTGACCAATTTCATGCGCGCGCTCCACGCCCGCGGATGGCGGAGATCAGCTTGAACCCATCGCGTTCGGCGGCCACGCGCACCTGCCCGAAGCTCTCGTTGAGCACGTATTCGTAAGGCAGGTGCCGGTTGGCGACCAGCAATAGCTGCCCGCCCGGGCGCAACGCCTGCGCGGCCACCGCGATGAAGCGCTGCCCGATGTCCGGGCGATCGGCACGCGATGGTGTGTGGAACGGCGGATTGCTGACGATGAAATCGTACTGCGCCACCAGCCCGGCGGTCACGTCGTGCCAGTGGTAGTGCAGTTGCGCCGGATGCGCGATGGCCTGCAGATTGCGCTGCGCCAGGGTCAGCGCACGCGCCTCGGCCTCGTACAGATCCAGCGCGGTGACCTTGGGGCAACGCGCCAGCACTTCGGCCGACAGATACCCAAAGCCGGCGCCCAGATCGGCGCCATGTCCGGCCAGGGTCGTCGGCAGATGCTCGACCAGCAGCGCAGAGGCAGGATCGATGCGATCCCAGGCGAACACGCCGGGGCGGCTGACGAAACGCCCGTCCAGAATCTTGCGCGGCGCATCCAGTGCGGCCCAGCGCGCTTGCAGCTGCGCATCGGTGTCGGCAGGCAGCGGGGCGCTCCAATAGGTGCGGCAGTGGTACTTGGTCAGGCTGCCGGCCAGACCGGTGAGCTGACGCAGATCGGCTTCGCCCGAGCGCGCGCCTTCGTTGTTGGACTGGCAGGCCACCACCCGGCCGCCCGGTGCGGTCAGCGCCACTGCGCGTGCAAACAACGCACGCGCTTCTTCGCGCTGGCGCGGCGGCAACACCAGCACCAACGCGTAGCGGGTGCTGTCGGCTTCGATGGCGCTCTCTTCGCGCACGGTCCAGCCGCTACGCTCCAGTGCCTCGGCAAACGGCCGGAAGCTCTGCTCGCAGGTCAGCGCCTGAGCGCTCGCGTGCTCGCGCAACGCGAAGCCGTCGCGCGCGCGCAGAAACAGGACCGGCCCCTCGGGCCACGGCAGTACGCCCTGGGCAAAGGGCAGGAACAGGGCTTGAAGCGGAGCATCGTGCGGGCCAGCCATCGGATCATCGGGTCAGGAACAGGCAGCCATTGTAAGGGACCGCTGCCGACGACCTCGCCAACCGTCGACACCGCGCGCTTTCCATTGCGTGACACACGAACGCAATGCCTTCCAATGTCTACACGGACTATTGATGCGTACGCAACATTCGCCCACCTAGGCTGGACGCAACGCCAATAGCCGGAGAGACGCGATGCGAGCCTTGTTCGTCGGGGGTGTTGTCGACAACAGCGAAATGGATCTGGACGACACCACGCCACCGCTGCATTACCCCGAAAACACCGGCGCCGGCCGGCCACGTTATCGCCTGCATCAAGTCGGCGAGCGCGACGATGGCAGCTTGGCCTACGCGGTCTACGGCGCGCCGGAAATGGACGACGATGCCATCAGCCGCATTACCGAAGAACGGGGTTATGCACGTCGCTTCAGCGCATCACCGGAACCACCGCGTTGATGCAGCGCCATTGGGCCGCGAGGGCGACGTCTGGTGTCGGTGCACGTCGCGCCTGTCCACGCGGGATTGTCGTCAAAATCAAAAAAACCGGGGCTGGGCCCGGTTTTTTTTTACTTGAACTGCTGATGCAAGCGCTTGCCCAGCTCCCCCAGCAACAGGTGTGACCTGGCAAGCGCCTGCGCCCGGACAACGCAGCAGGCAGGCGGTCCGCACAGCATCCATACCGGTTGCGCTCGGCAGGCGCCCGGTGGGGTTTAGCGCGGCTTCGGCGTCACCCGCCAGATCACGTTGCCCACATCGTCTGCCACCAGCAACGCGCCGCTATTGTCGGGCGCAACGCCCACCGGGCGCCCCTGCGCATTGCCTTCGGCATCCAGGAAGCCATCCAGCACCGTGATCGGCGTCCCGCTGGGCTTGCCATCGACGAACGGCACGAACAACACCTTGTAGCCACTGGGCGGATCGCGATTCCACGAGCCGTGCTGGCCGATAAAGGCGCCTTGGCGGAAACGCTCCGGCAGCAGCGTACCGCTGGCGAAGCTCAGTCCGAGCGAGGCGGTATGCGGGCCCAGTGCATAGTCGGGCTTGATCGCCTTGGCGACCAGTTCCGGATTCTGCGGCGCGACCCGCTCATCCACATGCTGGCCGTAATAGCTGTACGGCCAGCCGTAGAAACCGCCGTCGCGCACCGAGGTCAGATAGTCGGGCACCAGGTCGCTGCCGATTTCATCGCGTTCGTTGACCACCACCCATAGCGACTTGCTCTGCGGCTCCCAGGCGGTGCCGACCGGATTGCGCAAGCCGCTGGCGAACACGCGGCTACCGCCGGTGGCAGGGTCGATCTCCAGGATCGCCGCACGGTTGAGTTCGGCCTCCATGCCGTTTTCGGCCACGTTGCTGTTGGACCCCACGCCCACGTAGAGCTTGCTGCCGTCCGGGCTGGCCAGCAGTGACTTGGTCCAATGGTGGTTGAGGCCGCCGGGCAGATTGGCCACGAAGGTCGGCTTGGCGGCGATGTGCGTATCGCCGGGCTTGTACGGAAAACTCACCAGCGCGTCGGCATTGGCGACATAGAAGCGATCGCCGACCAAGGCCATGCCGAACGGCGAGAACAGGCCGCTGATGAACTGGGTGCGCACTTCGGCCACGCCGTCGCCATCGACGTCGCGCAGCAGGGTGATGCGATTGGCGCTGGGCACGACGGCACCGGCCTTCTTCATCATCGCCCCCTGCACCTTCTTGCGCAGTCCACCGCTCTCGGCGTCATCGGGCTTCTGCGGTTCGGCGGTTTCGGCCACCAGCACATCGCCATTGGGCAGCACGTACACCCAGCGCGGATGATCCAGATCGCGCGCAAACGCGTTGACCTGCAAATCGTCGGCGGCCACCGGCTTGGCGTTTTCGGCCCAGCGTTTGACCGGCGCCACCTTGACGGTGGGAATCAGGCGTTTGACCGGCTCGGGCAGTTGCGGGTTCGGCCCGGTCCCCTGTTCGATGGCAAGCGTGGCGGTATCGCCGCAGGCGGCGAGTGTGGCGACTGCCAACAACGACAGCGGCCAGCGAGCGAGCTTCAACAGGGGTGCATTCATTGCGAGGGAATCCTGAACAGTTGCGACAGTCGGCCATCATGCCGGCAACACGTCGGCGAGAAGTAAACAGACCGTCAAGTCATCTCGCTTAAGGCATTCCAGCCCGCTTACGGCATGACCTGGGAGTCTGCACTCAGCGGCAAGGGGTGCACCGCCACGATCCGATCCATCCAGATCCACTGCGGTTGCTGCGTGGCATCGAGCTGATCCAGGCGCAGTTGCCCATTCATGCCTTCCTTGCCGTGGTCGTCCAGATAGGTCTGGATGGTCGGGCGCACTGCAACCGTGCCGGTGAGCATGCTGCCGTCGTCGAGTTCGATCTGCACGCGCTCCTGACCGTCGAGCAGGGAAACCCAATGCTCGAGCGTGGCGATCTGTGCCTGTTCGGAATAGACGTGCGGGGCGTATTTGGGCATGGCGACATCTCCAACGTGGAGTGCGTCACGCTAGGCCAGCACGCGTGAAAACAGCAGCAAGCCGCTGCGTTCCTGCAGGAGACTGCGTTTGTGCAGGAAGAGGCACATGCGGCGTCGCTACCGCATGGGCACCACCACTCATTCCACCGATTCGCGTGCGGCGCGCACCGCGGTGACCAACTGCGCCACGCTGTAGGGCTTGGCCAGATGCTCCTGAAACCCGGAGTCCAGCGCGCGCTTGCGGTCGTCCTCGCGGGCCAATGCCGTCACCGCCACCGCCGGCAGCGCGGTCGCATCCAGGCCCATGTTTTCGCGCACGGTGCGGATCAGGCCATAGCCATCCATGCCGGGCATGCCGATATCGGTCAGCATCAGGTCGAAACGTGCGTGACCGCGATGATCGATCAGCGCCAGCGCATCGGTGGCGCTGCCGGCGGTGACCACTTCGGCGCCCTGCTCTTCCAGCAGACGGCGCAGGTAATCGAGCATGTCCGGCTGGTCTTCGACCGCCAACAGGCGCAAGCCATTGAGTGCGCGTGCTTCGACGATCTGTTCGGACATCAGCCGCCGGCGCAATTCGCGGCGCGGGCGCTTGGCCTGGTCGGGCACGTGTTCGGGCAGGCGCACGGTGAAGGTGGCACCCTTGCCACGGCCGCCACTGGTCGCGCCCACCTGGCCGCCGTGCATTTCCACCAGTTGCTGCACGATCGCCAGGCCCAGGCCCAGACCACCGTGTTGCCGCGTGGTCGTGCCATCGGCCTGGCGGAAGCGGCCGAACAGATGTGGCAGGAATTCGGCCGCGATGCCGTCGCCGGAGTCGCGTACCGCCACCAGCAGATGCCCGTCGTCGCGTTCGATGCTCACATCGATGCGGCCGTGCGCCGGGGTGAATTTGATCGCGTTGGAAAGCAGATTCCACAGCACCTGCTGCAGGCGCGTGGCATCGCCGAGCACCAGGCATGGCGTGGACGGCACATGCAGTTCCAGCACCTGATCCTTGCCTTCGGCCGCCAGTTCCTGGGTGCTCAAGGCTTCGCGCAGCTGCTCTGCCAGATCCAGCGACTCGACCTCCAGCTGCACCTTGCCGAGCAGCATGCTGCTGAGATCGAGCATGTCCGAGATCAGCCGCTTCTGCGCGCGTGCGCTGCTGGCGATCACCGACAACCCCTTGTAGTTGGGATGCCCTTGCTCGACCCGCTGCAACAGCAACTCGCTCCAGCCCAGGATCGTGGTCAACGGCGTGCGCAACTCGTGCGACAGCGTGGCCAGAAATTCGTCTTTCAGCCGCGCCATGCTCTCGGCTTCGTTGCGCGCGCTGCGCTCGGATTCGAGCAACTGCTCGCGTGCCTGCTCGATCTCGCGTTGCTCGGTCACGTCCGGGCTGCTGCCGGCCAGGCCGATGAAGCGGCCATCGGCCGAATACCGCGGGGTGGCGGTCATTTCGATCCAGCGCCACTTCCCGTCATGGCGACGGGCGCGGACCAGTGCGCGCAGGCCGCGCTGTTCTTCCAGCGAGGCGGACAACTCGAACTGGAAGATCGACAGATCGTCCGGGTGCAGCAATTCGCTCCACGCCGACACCGTCCCGCTGGAAATGTCGATGCCGAAAAACTCGCCATAGGCGCTGTTGACGAACCGCACCACGCCTTGCGCATCCAGCACCCACACCGGCATCGGCAAACCGTCGGCCAGCGCACTGAAACGCGCCTCGCTTTCGGCCAGCTCGCGCTCGACGCGCTTACGTTCGGTGATGTCCATGAACAACACCGCCACCCTCGCCTGCTCCGGCTGCCCAACCCGAAATGCATCCACCGAATACCAGCGGCGCAGCGCCTGGGCCTGCATTTCGAAATGGATGCGATTGCCGGTGCGGGCCACGTGCCCGTAACGGTCGAACCATTCCTGCTCGTGATCGGCGAGCATGGCCCGGATCGACAGGTTCACCACGTTGGACAGACCGGTATAGCGCTCGAACGCACCGTTGGTCATGCGGATGACGTAATCGACCGCGTGGTCGCCGTCGAACACCATATCGATCACGCAAAAACCGGCGTCGACGTTATGGAAGATCTCCTGGTACATCACCGAATCCAGGAACGGTTCGGCGACGGGGGCCGGTAGGACCGCGGCCGGATCTGTGCTGGAGGTCGAAGTACTCAAATCGGGATCCACGGCTGGTGCCAGGGCAGATGACCGACAAATGAAACCATGCACGATGTCGTCAGCGGGTGCACAGCCAACCGACCGAGTTCACACAGTGGCCCTGGTCCGGCTCAGCACGTGCCCGGAATCACCACAGCAGTGCGGCGGCCAGTGCGATACACGCAGCCAGCACCACGATACCCGCGATCACGCCACGAAGCACCCACTCGCCCTCGCGGCGGAGCTGCTCGTCAATCCAGCGCTGGGCTTCTTCGCGCCAGGCGGTGGAGCGCGCGTAGTCCGGATCCAGCAGCTGCAAGCGCACCTGCGACAGTCCCAGTGCGACGCATTCGCTCCGGCAGCGCTGGCTGAAGCCATCCTCGTCGGCGGCAACCTGCGCGCCGAGCGGCAGCTGCCATTCGAATTCAGGCCTGGACATAATGCGGACGCTCCCGATCAAGCTCGTGTTCCAGCGCCATACGCGCCAACTGGGTGTAATTGGCTCGCGGTCCCTGTCCACGGCCGGTGAGCATTCCCTGGTAATCCAGGTCCTGCCAGACCCGCCCGGTCCATTCCACGCAATCTTCGGCAATCACCAGCATCAGCGAGTAGCGATACTCCAGTCCATTGGCGGCGCGGTAGGTATAGACCGGCGGAAATTGCACCGCCACATCGACCTGACGCGCCAGCGATGCCAGATGCTCGCGCAATGCCGCGCGTGGGTCGGCGCCGGATTCCAGCCGCAATGCGCGCGTAGCCATGTCCAGATCCACGTCGCTTTGCAGCGCAACGAATGCCGCAGCCCCGGTGGTGGGATTGTGCCCATGCTGCTTCGCCCAATCGATGAACTGCAGGCGCACATCCGACGGCATGTGCGGCGGCGGCGAAGAAACTGACTTTGCGCGGAAGGAATGGGTGTCCATACAGCCAATCTTCCCGGCTGCCCCGTGAAGCGCGGGCGCAGGCGCAGTGAACCCGCCGTCATGGCAGCGACGGTGCGGATTAACCGTGCGGCAACGCGGTGGCCCGCCCTGCATGCAGCGCGTTGCGGGCGCTCACACGCGCCCCCACACTACTGAAAACGCCCGGTACGCCTCGTATCGACCGCTTGGAGACTTTCGATGAAACGTTCCAGCCTTTCCGGCGCCAGCCTGTTGCTGGCAGGACTGCTCGCGGCGACCGGTGTACAGGCCCGCGTGCGCAACGTCACCGACCCGCAAGCGCCCCGCGCACTGAGCAGCGACGGCAAGGTCGACGTGCGCTGGACCGACCCGGCGCAGTTTTCCGAAGTGCGCTTCAGCGGCAACCGCTGGGAAGCCCAGCGCGGCGATTGGGTCACCCAGCTGGCGACCTATTTCCAGCAAAGTGCCGCCCGCAAGCTGCCCGACGGCCAGCGCCTGAGCGTGACCATCACCGACATCCGCCGCGCCGGCCAATACGAGCCCTGGCATGGGCCGCGCATGCAGGATGTGCGCGTGGTCAAGGACATTTATCCGCCGCGTTTGAGCTTCAATTACACGCTGACCGGCGCCGATGGCCAGGTGATCGACCAGGGCGAACGCAAGTTGGTGGATTCGGCCTTCCTGATGAGCGGACCGCGCCTGACCGACAGCGACCCGCTGCGCTTCGAAAAGGCGATGATCGACGACTGGGTGCGCAAGCAGTTCCGGGGCGACCGGAGTACCGCCGGGCTGTAATAGGCGGGCGCCGCGGGCTGCGACAGGCATCGCGAACGTAGACAGCGGGAGCGTGAGGCGATGCGGCCTTGTTGACGCTGCTTTCGGCAAGCACGGCTCTCCCATCGGGAGGCGGGCTGGTGGGGCTGCGGCAATGCCCGCCTGTCGTTCCGGCGGCACGAGGCTTTGCGCACGCGCGCCCTCATCCGGCGCTGCGCGCCACCTTCTCCCGCTTGCGGGAGAAGGCAATCGGGGCAACACCTGTTCTCTCGACGGAGAATGGACGATGGCTTATGGCGTCACGCCCTCGCCCACTACGGCGCCTGCGGAGCCGCCCACATACGCTCTCGGCACACGCTTGAGCCCACACAGCAGTTGATACGCGCTGACATTGCACTGCATCGCCAGCGGGCTCACCTGCGGCGACGCGCCCCACAACTGCACGCTGGCGCCGATCCCGGACTGTGGCTGATCGGTGAGATCGACAGTGAGCATGTCCATCGATACGCGGCCGATCAGCGGGCAGATCTGCCCATCCACCAGCACCGGCGTGCCGTTGGGCGCGAACTGCGGGTAGCCGTCGGCATACCCCATCGCCACCACGCCCACACGCGTTGGCCGCTGGGCGACGAAGCGGGCGCCGTACCCCACCGGCTCGCCGGCCGGCAGTTCGCGCACGGAAATGATGCGCGAGCGCAGCGTCATCACCGGACGCAGCTGCGCAGTGGTCTCTGTCTCCAGCGGAAACGGGTTTGCGCCGTAGAGCATCAGGCCCGGGCGCGACCAGTCGTTGCGCAGCGCCGGCCAGCCGAGCAGGCCGGGCGAATTGCGCAAGCTGGTTTCCGCACGCATGCCGCCGGCAGTCAGCGCGAAGGCGACCGCCTGTTCGTCGGTGCGGCTGCACTCCAGCTCGTCGGCACGCGCCAGATGCGTCATCAACACCAGCGAGGCGATCTGCGGCAGGCCGCGCAGACGCAGCCACGCCGCACGGAAATCCTCCGGCGACAGGCCCAGCCGGTGCATGCCGCTGTCCAGCTTCAACCACACCCGCAACGGACGCGGGCTCTGGAACTCGGCCAGCGCACGCACCTGCTGCGGCGTGGCCACCACCGTCCACAGATCGTGCTCGGCGATCAGGCGCAGCTCGTCGTGCTCGAAGAACCCTTCCAGCAACAGGATCGGCGCGCGGATGCCCGCCTGGCGCAGCTCCAGCGCCTCTTCGATGCAGGCCACCGCAAAGCCGTCGGCCTCGCCGTCCAGCGCCTGCGCGCAGCGCACCGCGCCGTGGCCGTAGGCGTCGGCCTTGACCACCGCCAAGGCCTTGCTGCCGCCCAGGCGCTTGGCCAGGCGGTAGTTGTGACGCAATGCATCCAGATCGATCACCGCTTGCGCAGGACGCACTACGCGGCCTCCTGCTGCGCGCGGGCGCTGCGTGGCGACAGGTAACGGAAGATGTCCAGGCCTTCGCTATCGATGTCGGGCGTACGGCCCTGCATCAGATCGGCCAGATAGCGACCCGAGCCGCAGGCCATGGTCCAGCCCAGGGTGCCGTGACCGGTATTGAGGAACAGGTTGGCATAGGGTGTCGCGCCGACCACCGGCGTGCCGTCCGGGGTGGCCGGGCGCAGACCGGTCCAGAACTCGGCCTGGGCCAGATCGCCGGCGCCGGGGAACAGATCGTTGACCACCATTTCCAGCGTGGCGCGGCGACGCGGATTCAACGACAGATCGAAGCCGGCCACCTCGGCCATGCCGCCGACGCGGATGCGTTGGTCGAAACGGGTGAGCGCAATCTTGTAGCTCTCGTCCAGCACCGTGGAGGTCGGTGCGCGCTGCGCATCCACGATCGGGATGGTCAGCGAGTAGCCCTTGAGCGGATACACCGGCAGATGCAGGCCGAGCGAGAGCAGCAGGTCGGCCGAATAGCTGCCCAGCGCCAGCACGTAGCGGTCGGCGGTTTCGATGCGGCCATCGATCTGCACACCGGTGACGCGGCCGCCCTCGTGCTGCAGATGCTCGATCTGCTGCCCGTAGCGGAACTCCACACCCACCTGCGTGGCCAGTTCGGCCAGGCGCTGGGTGAACAGCCGGCAGTCGCCGGTCTGGTCTTCGGGCAGGCGCAAGGCACCGGCCATCTGCGCGCCGCCGCCGGCCAGGCCCGGTTCGAACTGGGCGATCTGCGCCGGCGTCAGCAACTCGTAGGGCACGCCGTACTGGGCCAGTACTTCGATGTCCTGCGCGGCGGCATCCAGTTGCTGCTGGGTGCGGAACAACTGGGTGGTGCCGAGCTGGCGGCCTTCGAACTCGATGCCGGTGCTGGCGCGCAACGCGTTCAGACAATCGCGGCTGTAGTCGGACATGCGCACCATGCGCGCCTTGTTCACCGCATAGCGCTCGGCGGTGCAGTTGCGCAGCATCTGGCTGAGCCAGGCCAGCTGGCGCAGATCGCGGGTGGGCCGGATCGACAGCGGCGCGTGCTGCTCGAACAGCCACTTCACCGCCTTGCCGGGCACGCCGGGCGCGGCCCATGGCGAGGTGTAACCGAACGACAACTGGCCAGCGTTGGCATAGCTGGTCTCCAGCGCCGACGCCGGTTGACGGTCCACCACGGTGACCTCGCAGCCGGCCTTGGCCAGATACCAGGCGGTGGTGGTGCCGATGACGCCACTACCGAGAATGAGCACGCGCATGTCGCTCTCCTGAAAGGGTATTCCCCCACAACCACGCGCTGAGGGAGACAGTTAGACGCAGTATATTGCGAGCCAGGCAGTGCGATTTCTGGAATCGACCCGCCTTTGCAGTGAAACTTCCTGTCAAAGCTTGTGGAGACAAACCCCATGGCCACCCGCGCCCGCGAGTTGGACAAGATCGACCGCAAGATCCTGCGCATCCTGCAGCAGGAAGGGCGGATTTCGTTCACCGAACTGGGCGAACGCGTCGGCCTGTCGACCACTCCGTGCACCGAGCGCGTACGCCGGCTCGAGCGCGATGGCGCCATCACCGGCTACTACGCGCGGCTGGACCCGCACTACCTCAAGGCCAGTCTGCTGGTGTTCGTGGAGATCAGCCTGGCCTACAAATCGGGCGACATCTTCGAAGAATTCCGCCGCGCCGCGCTCAAGCTACCCAACGTCCTGGAATGCCATCTGGTCTCGGGCGATTTCGACTACCTGCTCAAGGCGCGCATCAGCGAGATGGCCTCGTACCGCAAGCTGCTCGGCAGCACCTTGTTGACCTTGCCGCATGTGCGCGAGTCCAAGAGCTACATCGTGATGGAAGAGGTCAAGGAGACGTTGGCGCTGCCGATCGAGGGCTGAAATTCGGGAGTGGGATACGCGTCAGGCGATTGGAGAAAGCCTGGAGCGCGGATGGATGAAGGTCGATCTGGCCGCTGCTGAGCTGCATTCACCGATGTCGGGGGCCGCGACCGCACTGGAGACGGAGCGCCCCGCTTGCTGAAGGCGGCGGGGTTGCATGGGGGCGGCGCGCCTGGTGGCGACATCGCCGCTGCTGGCGAGGCGGCCGCCAGCAACAACGCGGGTTCCCAGCGCCCATCCCCGATATCAGCGCACCACGCGCATGCCATCGCCCGCCGGGACGGCGTCGTAGTAGCGCCCGGTCTTGGTATCCAGCACCCGGTTGGCGCCGGCCGGCTGCATGCCGTGCAAGAGCCGGCCATTGCGGTCGTAGACCATCGGGGTGGCGGACTTGACCTGACTGCCAGCCGGCGCGACCGGGGTCTGCGCCGGCCCGCGGGTTGGAATCGTCGGCGCCACCGGGCGCTGGCCGAGCTGGGACGGCACCGGTTGCGTCGGCCTGGACGCATTCAACGTCGACTGCGTCGGCGGCGGTGTGGCTACCGGCTGCAAGGTCGTGGACGAACGCGTGCTGGTCGCCGACTGCGCCGCAGCCACGCCAGAGACTGCAAGTAGCGCGCACAGCAGTAGCGCACGCGTTGAGGAATGAATCGCCATGACGGGCACCGCGTGGGTTGGAAGTCCTCCATCAATGGGGGCGCCCAAGGGTTGCGGCAATACAAAGTGGCTGGCAGGCCTGAACGCTTCGGCATTGCGTTGCGGCGGCGCTGCCTTGGTGAGGCCGGTGCTGGATTCCGCCGAGGCTGGGCACTGCCGTGTTTGCCAGCAGGGGAGGCAGGTTCCTGGCAGAGCGCTGGCGCGCATCAGGACGAAGGGATGAGAGGTTGGGTTCGCATGCGGCCCCCATCCGCCCTCCGGGCACCTTCCCCCGCAAGCGGGAGAAGGGACGCGAAGCGACAGGCGCAACACCTGCTGCGGGCAGGAACAAAGCAGCGGCATGACGTCTCCCGCAAGCGGGGGAAGGAACGCGCACTGCGCAGTGGAGATGGGAGATGGGAGGCTGGAGGCTGGAGGCTGGAGGCTGGAGGCTGGAGGCTGGAGGCTGGAGGCTGGAGGCTGGAGGCTGGAGGCTGGAGGCTGGAGGCTGGAGCAAGCAGTGCGGTTCCTTCTCCCGCAAGCGGGAGAAGGTGGCGCGCAGCGCCGGATGAGGGCGCACCAACCTCCACCCACCCGGTTGAACCAGCCGACCCACGCCCACATCACCAAGGCAAGGCGCCGGCACACCGTCAGCGCGTGCAGGCGAGAACCCCATGAGCCAGTTCGATCTGACCCCTCCCTCCCCCGCCCAGCGCGATGCCCTGATCGCCGGGCTCAGCGACGAGGAACAGCGCGTGCTGCTCCACCACGGCACCGAGGCGCCGTTCTGCGGGGTGTTTCTGGACAACAAGCTCGACGGCGTCTACACCTGTCGTCTGTGCGGGCTGCCGTTGTTCCGCTCCAGCGCCAAGTTCGAATCCGGCACCGGCTGGCCAAGCTTCTTCGCACCCTACGACCCGGCCCACGTGCGCGAAATCCGCGATATCAGCTACGGCATGATCCGCACCGAGATCGTCTGCGCGCGCTGCGACAGCCACCTCGGCCACGTGTTCCCGGACGGTCCGCCGCCCACCGGCGAGCGGCATTGCCTCAACTCGGTCTCGCTGGGCTTTACCGAAAACGGCCAGGCGCTGCCCAACCCGTTGCAGCGCGAGGGCGCCGAAGCGCAACCAGCGTGAGCGCGGCATGCGATCCGGGAGCGCTTCCGGATCGCACACCGCCGCCCGATCGCTTGCGCCGGCGCACGAGGCGCAGTGCCGCTGCACCGATCCGCTGCAGCGATTGATCCGCTGCGGCAACGTTGTGCAACCCACCCCCAGACGCCACAGTAGAGCGCGGTTGCCCGAGCATCACCGCCATCGCCTACCTCATCGGCTTTTCCCTGCGCGGCGATGCGTAGGCACGCTCATGGTCAGCAAGTCGATCATGCGCTCACGCACCAACACCATTGCAACGACCGTTGATCGATTGCGCCGTCGTCCTGTACCGCCCAGCCGATGCGTTCAGGCTTGAAACACCGAGCCCGCATTGCCCAGCCCGCGGCAGGACAGCAACTTCGCTGCGTAAAGGCCGCGCCCGCTGCTCCCCATCGTTCAGTTAAAGCGCACACCTTCACGCAACCCGCTTCAAGAATCCGCCACGCAAGCCGAAACAACAGCAACTCTGTTTGCTTTTGGCTGCGTCATGCTCATCATCATCGGCTTCATCGTCGTCATCGTCAGCGTCCTCGGCGGCTATGTGCTGTCGCATGGAAAGCTGGGCGCGTTGTGGCAGCCGTACGAGCTGATGATCATTGGTGGCGCGGCGTTTGGTGCGTTTCTGGTCAGCACCCCGGGCAAGATCGTCAAAGAGACCTTCAGCAGCATCCTGGGCGTGTTCAAGGGCCCGCAGTACAAGTCCGACGACTACAAGGACACGCTGAGCCTGATCTACGAGCTGCTGAACAAGGCGCGCCGCGACGGCTTCATGGCGTTGGAAGACCACGTCGAAAAACCGCAGGACAGCACCATCTTCGGCAACTACCCCAAGGTGGTCTCCGACCATCACCTGCTGGACTTCATCACCGACTGCCTGCGCCTGATGATCGGCAGCAACATCGAGCCGCACGAGCTGGAGCCGCTGCTCGAACTGGAACTGGAAAAACATCACCACGAAGCATTGGCACCCTCGCATGCCTTGAGCAAGGTATCCGATGGGTTGCCCGGCTTCGGCATCGTGGCGGCCGTGCTCGGCATCGTGATCACCATGGGCTCGATCGGCGGGCCGATCGAAGAGATCGGCCATCACGTCGGCGCCGCCCTGGTCGGTACCTTCCTGGGCATCTTGCTGGCCTATGGCTTCGTCGCGCCGCTGGCCGCTGCGATGGAAGCGCGCGCCGAACAGGACGGGCGCATGTACGAAGCGGTCAAGACCGCGCTGCTGGCCTGCCTGCGCGGCTACAACCCGAAGATCGCGCTGGAATTCGCGCGCAAGACGCTGCCGTCCAACGTGCGTCCGAGCTTTGCGAATTTCGAAACGCACCTGAAGACGATCAAGTAGGCCCGCAGTCATGGCCGAGGGCAAATCCACCGTCGTCATCCGACGGATCAAGAAGGTGCAGGGCGGCGGCCACCACGGCGGCGCCTGGAAAGTGGCGTTTGCCGACTTCGTGACCGCGATGATGGCGTTCTTCCTGGTGCTGTGGCTGATGGCGGCCACCACCAAGGAACAGCGCGCGGCGATTTCGGAATACTTCCGCAATCCCAGCCCGTTGTCGGGCAAATCGACGGCTCCCTCGCCCGGCATGAACGGGCCCGGCGGCGCCAGCACCTCGATGATCAAGCTCGGCGGTACCGCCGACCTGGCCAAGGGGCAGAAGGACGAAATGGGCCGCAAGCGCGACAACGCGGCCGACTCCAGCGAAGACAGCCGTGCCAAGGACAAGAAACGCCTGGAAACGCTGATGCAGGACCTCAAGGAGGCCATCGACAAGAGCCAGGCGCTGGAACCGTTCAAGGACCAGCTGCTGCTCGACCTCACCCCGGACGGGCTGCGTATCCAGATCGTGGACAAGCAGAACCGCCCGATGTTCGACATCGGCCGCGACCAGCTCAAGCCGTACACGGTGGCGATCCTGCACGAGCTGTCCAGCTTCATCAATCAGGTTCCCAACCACATCAGCATTACCGGGCACACCGACATCACCGCCTACAGCAGCGATGCCGGCTACACCAACTGGGAACTCAGCGCCGACCGTGCCAACGCCGCGCGCCGTGCGCTGGTGGCCGGTGGCATGGCCGATGCCAAGGTCACCCGCGTGGTGGGCTTGTCGTCCTCGGTGCTGTTCGACAAGACCGACCCGCAGAATCCGATCAACCGTCGCATCAGCATCGTGGTGATGACCCAGGATGCCGAGCAGACCGCGCTGGCCGGCGCCGGCCAGGGCGTGGCGTTGGGTAAAGCCACCCACGATGCCGATACCCAGGTGCCGGATTTGAGCGCCACCGGCACGGCAGCGGTGGGACCGCCGGCTGCATTGCCCGCTGCGGGTGCGAGCGCCGGTGCCGCCGGCGCACCGGCCGGCCCGGCCAAGCCCGCTGTGGCGCCCGGTTCCGCCACCACCCAGGCCGCTGGGCGTATGTCCAGCGCCACCCAGGTGGCATCGGCCACCGCGCTGGCCAGGGCCGCCGAAGCGGCGTTGAGCGGGCCGCGCACGACGGTCAGCGCAGCGTCCGAGACGCCTTAAGTCAGCGGGAAGCGTCACTGCTGTGGGCGCGCCAGCGCACCTCGGCGGAAGCCGCCGCTGCTGCGTTGGCCGCAATGCCAAGCCGGCACTGGGGGCATCCAGCAAGCCGTTGCGCGCGCAAGCGCCTAGAATGGCCGGCCATTCCCAGCGTCGAGAACACCGTGTCCCGCAATTCCAAGGCCAAGCGCGACAAGCGCAAGAAGACCCAACCCAAGCGTCCGATCGTCCGTCTGGGCCAGGCGCCCCAGGTCACCAACCACGCCGTGCTGCAGGATGCCGACGGCCGCGTGGTCGCGGCGATCGGTCTGCAGGGTGGCAGCGAGTGGATGCTGTCGATCGGCGGCCAGACCATGGGCAGCGCCGACAACCCGGTGCCGATGCTGGCCATGCTCAAGCACCTGGCCAATCTGCAGGAGAAGGAAGGCAAGACCATCTCGCTGGAATACTCCACCCAGCTGCAGCAGATGATCGACGACCTGGCCGCCGAAGACGGCAAGACCGCCGAGGAATACCTGACCACGCTGGTGTCCGAGTTCGAGAACAGCGACGCCGGTGACGATGCCGAGGGCGACGAAGACGACGCGACCGACGCCAGCGCCGATGCGAACGACGCCCCGGTCACTGCTGAAGCCGCTTCCGACGCCGATGCAGAGACAGACACTGCCGCCGCCGACAGCGCGCCCGACGACAGCACCGACGGCAGCAAGAAAAAGAAGAGCAAAAAGGCCTAAGGCTTCTCGGTGGCCGTCTACGTCGACGATGCGGTGCACCTATGGCGCGATCAGCGCTGGGCGCACCTGCTCGGCGATACGCTGGAGGAGCTGCATGCCATGGCGGCGCGGTTGGGCATTCCCCGCCGCGCCTTTCAGAACAAACTCAGCGGCGCGCACTACGACGTGCCAGCCCCGCTACGCGCCGAAGCGATCGCGCTCGGTGCCATCGCCATTTCCCGCCATACCGACCGCGCCTTGCTCAAGGCGTTGATCGCCAATGCGCGAGCGCAAGCGCGCGGCGAGCACGCATAAGCGGCGCCTGCGACGCTGACAGGCGGCATCCCGTCACCCGCGTCGGCCGAACTGCCGGCCCGCCAATCAAACTCTCGCGTCGCAATGAAAGACATACATTGCGTGCCGCGCGCGTGTGTGGTGTTGTACGACACCGTCGGCCCGTCACCATTGCACGTGGCTTGGGAGAGGTGTCTTGTCCATCCGTGCTTTCTCCACCGATGCTGTCTCTCTGTTGTCCGTCGCCGTTCTGGAGGACGACGCGCTGTTGCGCGAGGATATCCTCATCCCTGGGTTGCGCGAGTTCGGCTTTCGCGTCAGCGGCGCCGGGACCGCTGGCGAACTGTATCGGCTGATGCTGCAACAGGCCTTCGATCTGGTGGTGCTCGATCTCGGCCTTCCCGACGAAAGCGGACTGAGTGTGGTGACGCACCTGCGCTCGTTGTTCGCCGGGCTTGGCATCGTCGTGCTGACCGGCAATCGCGGTCGCAACGACCACGTCCGCGCCTTGCACGGCGGTGCCGACGCCTTCCTGCGCAAACCGGCCGATCCGGAAATCCTCGCACTGACCTTGCGCAACCTGGCACAGCGTCTGCGCACGGCCAACATCAGCGTCACCGCGCCCAGGCAAGCCTGGCGACTGCAATCAGACGGCTGGTGCCTGTTGGCGCCGGACGGCACGGTCATGGTGCTGACCGCGTTGGAGCGCTGCCTGATGCGCTGCCTGGATGCGCAGCGTGGCCAGGCGATCGAGCGCGAGACCTTGGTATCGGCATTGGAAGCCACCGCCGGCGACTTCGACTTGCACCGGCTGGAAATGCTGATCCATCGTCTGCGGCGCAAGGCCGCACGCATCGCCAGCGATCAGACACCGGCACTGCCGCTGCTGTCCTCGCGCGGCATGGGCTACCTGCTGGCCGACTGAGCCGGCGCTGCCGCCAGCGGCAATTGCAGGCACAGACACGCCCCGCCTTGCGGCCCATTGCTCGCCGTCACCTGGCCACCGGCCGCAGCGATGATGCCTTGCACCACCGACAAGCCCAGCCCGGTGCCCTTGCCGACCGGCTTGGTGGTGTAGAACGGCTCGAGGATGCGCGCCAGCAGATGCGGTGCAATGCCCGGACCGGTATCGCAGAAGCGCAAGCACACCGTGGCCTCGCGCAACTCTCCCTCGATGCGGAACACGCCCTTCCCTTCCATTGCATCGCGTGCGTTGGCGGCGATGTTGAGCAACACCAATTCGAGATCATCGCGATCCATCAGTACCCACAGCGACGGCCCGGCCGCGAGGCACTCCAGCCGGATCTCGTGCCCGAATAACTGGCGCAATGTGGGTTCGGCATCGCGCAGTGCGACGCGGGCATCGAACAGGGTCGGCAGGCCGGGTTCGGCGCGGCCGAAGTTGAGGATGCGTCGGCTGACAGTCAACGCACGTCGCGAGGCGGTCTCGATGTTTTCCAGCGTCTTGAGCAGTGGCGCTTCGCCGTAGCCCTCCAGCGCATCGCGCCGTTGCGCATAGCCGATGATCACGTTGATCAGATTATCGAAATCGTGCGCGACCCCAGCCGCCAGACGCCCGAGCGCCTCCATTTTCTGGGTGTGGATCAGCTGCTCCTGCACGCGTTCGCGCTCGGCCATTTCCTGCAGCAGACGGCGATTGAGCTGCTCCAGTTCGCATCGGCGTTGCTCTGATTCAAGCAAGCTGTCGCGCAATGCGGCGATGGTGCGATCCAGGATCAGGGTGATCAGCAGATAGGCGCCGACGGTCACCAGGCCTAAGCCGATGTTGCCGCGCACCGAGCGCCAGGGCACCGGCCAGATCACCTGTGCGAGCATGCCCAGCAACGCAGCGGCCGCCAGCAACAGGAACACCCTCCAGAGTGCGCGACTCCCCAGCACCATGCCGGCGAGCACCAGCGCCAGCAAGGGCATGGGGTTGGTCAGCAGGTCGTAAATGTCCACCCGCGCATAGGTGACCAACACGCCGATCAACGTCGCGGCCACGTAGGTCCGCACCGCTCCTGCATTGTCGCCGCGCCGCACTCGCCACACGCCCATCGCCGCGCCTGCCGCGGTGAGCACGCTACCCACCAGGGCAAACAACAGGTCCGTGTGGCTCAGCAAGCGCGCCGCGCCAGCCACGTAGAAAAACAGGCCGATGTCGCCGGCGGTATAGAGCACGATCGCCGCCAGCAGCACTTGCAGGAACGCCGCATGCCGCTGATCGCTGGCACTGGCAGACGTCGGTGACTGCAAACAGCGCAAAAAAACGGAGATGAATTTCACAGAACTGGCAATAGGCAACCTCGACAACTTCGGATGCTCACATCCGTGGTGAGTGGATGCAATCGTCGTTTGGTGACAGCCCCCAGGTGGCGTGACAAATTTTTGACGCACTTCGCGCACGCCGACAGAACTCCGCATCGACAGGGGAATGCCTTGGAGTTTGGTCTGCGCCAGTTGCTCCGCCCACCACGTCCTGGGGACACCGATGAGCCTTCTGCCTGACCATGTACCGGGCCAGCACCGCGCCCGCCTCGCCGCTTTCCGCCCCGTTGGTAGCACTGCCTGCATCGCACCACCACCGCGGCGGTCGCTCACGCGCGCCATCGTCACGGTTCTGGTAGTGGCGGGTGGTCTCTCTGCTGCACACGCCGCCACCCCGGCGCCAGGGGCCGCAAGCCCGACCAGCCAGGCAAGCACCGCCGACAACACGGCCCAGGACGACGCCACGGCGCCACCAGACGCGGCCGACGATATCGGCAAGCATCTGCAGATCGTCGGTGGCAGCGACCCGTCCGAAGACGTCGGCGCGTTCGCCGGCGAGCCTTATGCGGTGGCCATCGGCGAGGCCAGTAATGCGCTCGGCGAAGGCGGCATTGCACTGGGTGCCGGTGCCACGGTGACGGCCAAGAACGCCATCGCCACCGGCTACGCAGCGTCAGCGAGCGGCGAATCGGCCGTCGCCATCGGCGGCACCACCCAGGTATTCGACTACAACGATGCCGGCGAGATCATCGGCAGTCACCAGGATTCCACCGAGGCCAGCGGGTTCGGCGCGGTGGCGCTGGGTGGCGGCGCCAAGGCCACCGCGGCGCTGTCTACTGCAGTGGGGAGCGGCAGCGAAGCACGCAATGTGCAAAGCACGGCGCTGGGCTACCGCGCCCGCGCGTTCGAAGACGGAGCAACCGCGGTCGGCGGCTTGGCGGTGGCCTCGGGCTATCTGTCGACTGCCAACGGCTACTTCGCCCGCGCCACCGGCACCAGTAGCGTAGCGATCGGCAACACCGCCCTGGCCAGCGGGATCGACAGCGTGGCCATCGGCGGCGTCAGCACTGCCGCGGCGTCGGCAGGCAACAGCAGCAGCCTCACCGCGGCCACCGGTGTCGGTAGCGTCGCGCTGGGTGCGGGTGCAGTGACGCAATCCGATTACGCAATCGCCATCGGCTACAACTCCAACGTGTTCCCCAATCTGCCGGGCAACACCGATTCCGTGGCGATCGGCCACAGCGCCGGTTCGTTCGCCCCCAACACGGTCTCGTTGGGCGCGTATGCCTTGGCATCGGACCAGGACGGGATCGCCGTGGGTCACAACAGCTGGGCCTTGACCGCCAACAGCGTGGTCCTGGGCTCGGGCGCCGTCAGCTCCTGGTACAACCCCAACAGCACCGCGCTGGGTGCGGCCACCCGCACAGACGGCGTCGATGCCACCTCGATCGGCTATGGCGCCAAGGTCGGCAACTGGGTGGACGATGCCTGGAACCGCGCTCCGGTCAGCGCGGTGGCGCTGGGCGCCTTCTCGCACGCAACCCGCAGCTACAGCGTGGCGGTGGGCGATGTGGCATCCGGGCTGACACGGCAGATCACCAGCGTAGCGGCCGGCACCGAAGCCACCGATGCGGTCAACAAGGGCCAGCTCGATGCATTGGCTGCAGATGTGCAGTCCACCAGCGGCATGTTGCAGGCCACCGGCGAGGGCACTGCCAGCGCGATCGGCGAGCGCAGCACGGCGGCCGGTGCCGGCGCTTCGGCCAGCGGAGCGCGCAGCGTGGCGGTGGCGGCAGGCAGTCGTGCCAGCGCCGCCGGCGCCAGCGCACTGGGCGTGGACAGCAGCGCCAGCGGCGTAAACAGCACGGCGATGGGGCGGCAGACCAATGCCACCGGCGAGAACGCGCTGTCGCTGGGCTACAACAGCTTCGTGCGCCAGAGCGGCGTCAACGGCGTGGCCTTGGGTGCCAATGCCGGTGCCAGCGGAGCCGATTCGGTGGCGCTGGGCTCGGGGTCGCGTACCTACGAGGCCAATACGGTCTCGGTGGGCAGCGGCAACGGTCGCGGTGGTCCGGCGACGCGGCGCATCGTCAATCTAGGCGCCGGCGCGATCGCCGACGGCAGCAGCGAGGCGATCAACGGCGGACAGTTGTTCCAGTCGCTGAGCAATGCCGCCAGTTTCCTGGGCGGTGGCGCAGCCATCGGCGCACAGGGCGTATTCGTTGCGCCGAGCTACGTGATCCAGGGTGCCAGCTACAACAATGTCGGTGCCGCACTGACCGCGCTGGACAGCAAGGTCAGCGAGCTGGGTGGGCGCATGGGTGGCACGCCGCTGTTGCGGACGGCCGCGTTGCGCAGTGCCGGCGTGTCGGCAGTACTGGCGCCTGCAACCTCCGCGGTTGCGACAGCCGAGGGGAGCGATAGCGAGCTGCAAGGCACGCCGACGCCGGCGGTCGCCAGCACCAGCACGGTGGCCGCCACGTCCACGGCGATGGGCACCGCGGCGGTGGCCAACGATGCCACCGGCACGGCGATCGGCGGCAACGCCTACGCGCACGGCCCCAACGACACCGCGATCGGCAGCAATGCGCGCGTCAATGCCGATGGCAGCACCGCAGTCGGCGCCAACACGCAGATTGCTGCAGTGGCGACCAATGCGGTGGCGATGGGCGAGGGCGCACAGGTCAGCGCGGCGTCAGCCACGGCAATTGGGCAGGGCGCGCGTGCCACCGCGCAAGGCGCCGTCGCATTGGGCCAAGGTTCGGTCGCCGACCGCTCCAACACGGTCTCGGTGGGTAGCGCCGGCGCCGAGCGGCAGATCATCAACGTAGCCGCCGGTCGTTCCGATACCGACGCGGCCAACGTCGCCCAGGTCTCTTCGGGCGACGCACGTACGTTGAGTTCGGCCAATAGTTATACCGACAGCCGCGTCTCGGCCCTAAGCGACAGTTTCAGCCAGCTGCACGACGACAGCATGCGCCGCTTCCAGAACATGGATCGCCGCATCGACCGCCTCGGCGCGATGAGCGCGGCGATGCTCAACATGGCCAGCAATGCGGCCGGCACGCAGAGCGAACGTGGACGCATCTCCGTCGGCGCAGGCTTCCAGAGCAGCGAGCGTGCGCTGTCGATCGGCTATGCCCGCAAGATCGGCGAGCGCGGCTCCTTCAGCCTGGGTGGCGCCTTCAGCGGCAGCGACTCCTCCGCCGGCCTGGGCTTCGGTGTGGACTTGTGAGCCTGTCCGCACGCACCGCCATCCCCTTTCTCCTTGGAATTCCGCCCATGAACACTGCCCCTCCGCCGCTCCGGACGCTGTTGCTGAGCGCCCTCCTCGCCACCGCCCCCTTCCAGCTGCATGCAGCCAACGATCTGCTGGAACAACGTGGCCTGGTCGACAGCCCGGCGCCTGCCGGCTCCCCCGCGGCCGGCCGCCTCATCGTCAAGTACAAACCGACCATCGGCTCCAACGCGCTGCGCGAGTCCATCCTGTCGTCGGCCGCACGCCGCGCCAACGTGCTGCCTCTCAGCAGTAATGCCGCCCGTAGCGCGCCGATGGCCGCGCGCGTCCTGCGCACCACCGGCACCGGCGCCAGCGTGATGCGCCTGACCGGCCACCTGACTGCTGCCGAGCAGACCAAGCTACTGACCGCACTGCGTGCCGATCCGGCCGTCGAATACGCGCAATTCGATCGGATGATGCAGCCGGTACTCGACCGGGTCGGGTCGGCCGCACTGCCGGCACAGGCGCGTGCAACGGCGCAGGCCACCGATCCGGCAGTGCCCAACGACAAGCTCTACACCCAGTATCAATGGCATATGCAGGACAGCACGGGCGGAATCCGCGCGCCCAAGGCCTGGGAGACCTCCACCGGCAGCGGCGTGGTGGTGGCCGTGATCGATACCGGCATCCTGCCGGACCATCCGGATCTGAAAAACAACGACCACGTCCTGCAGGGCTACGACTTCATCACCAATGCCATCGTGTCCCGTCGCGCCACCGACGATCGGGTGCCCGGCGCGCTCGACTATGGCGATTGGATAGCCGACGGCAACCCCTGTGCGCAAAGTGCGCGCGATAGTTCCTGGCACGGCACCCACACGGCCGGCACGATCGGCGAACTGACCAACAACGGCATTGGCGGCGTTGGCGCCGCACACGACGCCCAGATCCTGCCGATCCGCGTGCTCGGGCAATGCGGCGGCATGACCTCGGATATTGCCGATGCAATCGTATGGGCGTCGGGCGGACACGTCGATGGCGTGCCGAACAATACCCATCCGGCCGAAGTGATCAGCCTGAGCCTGGGGGGCCCCGGCAGTTGCGACAGCAACACGCAGCAAGCGATCAATACGGCCGTCGCCAACGGCACCACGGTCGTGGTGGCCGCCGGCAATGATTCCCTCGATGCGTCGCAATCCACCCCGGCCAGCTGCAGCAACGTGATCACCGTGGGTGCAACCCGCATCACAGGGGGCATTGCGTACTACTCCAACTTCGGATCAGTCGTCGACGTGGCGGGACCAGGTGGTGGCGATAAGGAGGACACGGGCAACGGCGGTTGGGACGGACTGGTACTGTCGACCGCTTATAGCGGCAAGACCACGCCGACGTCGGGCGAGTACAACTATCGCGGCTATGCCGGAACCTCGATGGCCACGCCGCACGTCGCGGCCGTGGCTGCATTGGTGCAAAGCGCGTTGGCGAGCGCTGGCAAGACACCGCTGAGTCCATCGCAACTGCAGGCGGTCTTGAAGCAGACCGCGCGCACGTTTCCGGTGCCACCGCCGGCAGCGACCCCGATTGGCAGCGGCATCGTCGATGCGACGGCAGCGATGGACTATATCCGCACCAGTTGCAGCGGCAGCAGCTGCAAGCCGGTGACCACCGCACTGAGCAACCGCACGCCGCTCACCGCGCAAACTGCCGGCGTCGACGAGGAGCGTCTGTATAGCTTCACCGCCACCGCGGGGACGCCGTTGAACGTGCTCTCCTACGGCGGCGGCGGCAATGTCGCCCTGTACGTGAAGTTCGGCGCCGAGCCCACCACCAGCAGCTACGACCTGCGTTCGGTCCGTGCCGGCAATGCACAGACCGTGCGCCTGCCGTCGCCACAGGCCGGCACCTACTTCATCAAGCTGGTCGGCGGAGACGGTGGTTTCAGCAATGTGTCCTTGATGGCCCGGCAGTGATCTAGCCGGCATCGCTCCAGCACGGCGGGCATGGAGCAGATCGCGCCATGCCTGCCGTTCGGCAACGTTGTTCTCATCCGCAACCGAGGATTTCGCTATGCAGAAACGTTCTGGATTTCATCGCGTGCCGTTGCATCTGGCCGCCCTCGCCGTTCTTGCCGGCGTCGCCGCACCGGCGATTGCCGCGCCATCGGCCGCGCCGGCTGCGCTTCAGACGGCCGCCCCGCTGGCCCACGTGCCTGCGCAGCTGCGCAGCGCGCGCAAACTCGGTGCGCTGGCACCCAGCACCGCGATCAGCCTGGTGATGACCGTCCCGTTGAAGGACGGCGCAGGCGCCTACGACTATGCAATGCACGTTTCGCATCCAGGCGATGCGCTCTATGGCCACTATCTGACACCGGCGGAATTCACCGCCCGCTTCGGTGCGCGCGAGGACGACGTCGCCGCGATCAAGGCTTTTGCGCAGGCGCATGGCATCCAGGTCAGCAGTGTCGGCGGCGCGGGCTCGCTGATTACCTTGAAGGCACCGGCGGCCACGTTCGCACAGCATCTTGGCGTGACGTTCAATCGCTACCAACGCAGCGACGGCAAGACGTTCTTTTCGGCCGATCGCCAACCGCAATTGCCCAGCGCACTGGCCGGCCATGTCGGCGGCATCGTCGGCCTGCACGACGCCGTCCGCTTCGCACCCCTGGCTATCCACGCACCCACCAATCCGGCGGCACGCGCCGCGATTGCCGAAGAGGGTGCCCGCCGCGGCCGGCCGGACGCGACCCAGGCCACCGGCCACGGCCCCAACGGCGGCCTGAGCCCGCAAGACTTGCGCCGTGCCTATGCCATTCCCGAGCAGCTAGCCCCAGGCAAACTGGAAACGCTGGCGCTGTTCGAGCAAGGCGGCTTCCTGTCCAGCGACATCGCCGCCTACGTCAAACAGTTTGGCTTGCCGAACGTGCCGGTGAAGGTACGCAACGTCAACGGCTACGCCGGCGCAGTCAACAGTTCCGGCGTGGCCGGTGAGGCGGCGCTGGACATCGACATGGCGATCGCCGTGAACCCGCAGTTGCGCCAGATCCAGGTCTACGAGGAAGGCGACGATCCGTTCCCGGTCGCGCTGCTGGCCTCGCTAGGTGCCATGGCCGACGACAACACCGCGCAGACGGTCAGCATCTCCTATGGGATCGACGAGGAATTCATGGGCGACGCTGCGCTGGCCGCAGAAGGCCAGGTGCTGACGCAGATGGTGGCGCAAGGCCAGGGGGTGTATGTCAGTTCGGGCGATCAGGGCGCGTATGGGCGCAGCGGCAGCGGCCTGCATGTCGAAGATCCCGGTAGCCAGCCGCTGGTGACCTCGGTCGGCGGCACGACGTTGTTTACCGGGCGCACTGGCGGCTACGGCAGCGAAGAGGCATGGAACCTGCTTGGCGCGGGCTACGGGGCCACCGGTGGCGGCATCAGCAGCTACTGGCCACTGCCGGACTATCAGCTGATCACCGGCACCGATGGCAAGCCGGTGTCCATCGCTGCAGCGAACCAGGGCTCGTCTGCGCGCCGCAATGTGCCTGACGTGGCCGCCGTCGCCAGCCCCACCACACCGGTGGCGGTCTATTCGGAGTTGGACGGCGGCTGGATCAACGTGGGCGGCACCAGCGTCTCGGCGCCGATCTGGGCCAGCTTCATGTCCATCGCCGATCAGGCGCACCAGGCCGTCGGACTGGGCCGGATCGGCTTCGCCAATCCGTTCCTCTATGAGGATCTCCAGGGCACGGTGTCCTTGGACACCAACGACGTGCTCGATGGCAGCAATGGCAATGCCAACCTGTTCGACGGCGTGGCGGGCTTCAATGCCGGCCAGGGCTACGACAATGTCACCGGCCTGGGCTCGATGCTGCCGTCCTCGCTGCTGCTCGATTCCCTGCTGGAGGTTCATGACGGCAGCACGCCCCCACCGAACCAAGCGCGCGGCGTGCACGCCAGCACGACGGCCACGACCAGCACGGTGCAATGGACCACCACCAACACGGCAACCGGCTATGCGATCGTCGCCCAGGACAACGCCACCGGTGCGTACACCTCCTATGCGGTGTCGCGCGGCACGCGCTACACGCTCGGCGGACTCAAGCCGAACACGTTCTACACGATGTACGTGGTCGCCTTAAACAAGGGTGGAGCAACCGTGGGCTCGCCGGCGATCGTGAAGACCGCCAAGAGCTGACGGACGCAGCAAACGCCGCCCTGGCCATGGCCCGGGCGGCAGTCGTACCCAAGTGACTTAGAGCGGCTAACAAAACGACTTCGTGTCAGCCTACTGCAGGCCGGCTGATCTGCGGCCTGGCTGCAGGGCCCTTGCCCGCCCAGCGTCGCGGGACACGCTGCAAGGACGTCCATGTAAGCGCTTACGCG
>NZ_JACIFI010000024.1 GCF_014197275.1 Xanthomonas sp. 3075
AGAAATTGCGAAAAATCCGAAGATCCAAACGCGACTCTCCGGAACGATGCGACATCCCGCACTCTCAGGCCTCATTGTTCAGACCTTCCTTAGCGAAACTCACCGCCACGGATCGTAAACTCGCCCATACCTCGCAGTGAGACGGTTATGGACCCGCACGCCCTGAAGACCCTGCAGCAGCTGGACGCAGCGCATCATCTGCATCCGTTCAACGACAACGCCGCATTGGCCGACAAGGGCACGCGCATCCTGATGCGCGGCGAGGGCGTGTATGTCTGGGATGCACAGGGCAACAAGTTGCTGGATGCGTTCGGCGGATTGTGGTGCGTCAACGTGGGCTACGGCCGCAAGGAACTCGCGCAGGCTGCGGCGCGGCAGATGGAGCAGCTGGCGTACTACAACAGCTTTTTCCAGTGCACCACCGAACCGACCATCCATCTTGCCGCCAAGCTGGCGGAACTGACGCCGGGCGATCTGAATCATGCGTTCTTCGCCAACTCCGGGTCCGAGGCCAACGACACCATCCTGCGCCTGGTGCGGCATTTCTGGGCGGTACAGGGGCAACCGCAAAAATGCATCTTCATCGGCCGTCACGACGGCTATCACGGCACCACCATGGCCGGTGCCAGCCTGGGTGGCATGAAAGGCATGCACAAGCAGGGTGGCTTGCCGATTCCGGACATTCACCACATCGCGCCGCCGTATCACTTCGGCGACGGCGAGGACATGGACCCTGAGGAATACGGCTTGCTGGCGGCGCGTCGGTTGGAACAGAAAATTCTGCAGCTCGGGCCGGAACGTGTCGCTGCGTTCATCGGCGAACCGATCATGGGTGCGATCGGGGTGTATATCCCACCGCGCAGTTACTGGCCCGAGATCGAACGTATCTGTCGGCGCTACGACGTGCTGCTGGTCGCCGACGAGGTGATCTGCGGGTTCGGGCGCACGGGCGCCTGGTTCGGCGCGGACTATTTCGGCTTCCAGCCTGATGTGATGACGCTGGCCAAGGGCATCACCTCCGGCTACATCCCGCTGGCAGCGGCCATGTTCAACGATCGCGTGGCCGCAGTGCTCAAGGACCAGGGCGGCGAGTTGGCGCATGGCGGCACCTATTCCGGGCATCCGGTGTGCGCGGCGGTGGCGCTGGAGAACCTGCGACTGTTGCAGGACGAAGGCATCGTGGAGACCGCGCGCACCCGTATCGCACCGTATCTGGCGCAACGCTGGACAGAACTGGGCGAACATCGCCTGGTGGGCGAGGCGCGTATCGCCGGGTTGGTCGGCGCGCTGGAACTTGTGCCGGACAAACGCCGGCGTGGCGTGTATTTCCCGCAGCGCGGGCGGGTGGGGGCGATGTGCCGCGACTTCGCATTGCGGCGCGGGCTGATCCTGCGCGCCACCTACGACGCCATGCTGTTGTCGCCGCCGTTGATCATCACCACGGAACAGGTCGACGAATTGTTCGACAAGGCCTGGGCGGCGCTGGACGACACCGCACACGCGCTGGGGCAATCGTCCGTGTGATGCTGCTTGTGGGTGCGTGTTGAGGCAGTGCCCCTACCGCAGCGTCGGCGTGCCACAGGGAGGTTTCCAGGGGTTGCCGTCAGCGGCACGCAGCGTGCGCCGTGTCGCTTGCGTTGGCGCCGGCCAAGCCGGGGACAGGCCGCACCCTGGCGGTCGATGCATCCCATTTCGACGCACGGCACACGCTGTGCCTGGGCAAACGCAATCATGGCAAGTAGTCTGGAGCTCCGACGGGCCGCACCCCGGCTTGCCCTCATCGCGCTGTCCCGGAGATCCCTATGACGCTGCGACTGCTCGCCTTGACGCTGTGCACCTTCTCGGTAGCCTCCTGCGGTAGCGGCAACGCACCGGACACGACCGAGGCGCAAGCCAAGGTACTCAACGTCTACAACTACTCGGACTACATTGCCGAAGACACCATTCCGGCGTTCGAGAAAAGCACCGGGATCAAGGTCACCTACGACGTGTTCGACAGCGACGAGATGGTGGAGACCAAGTTGCTCGCCGGGGGCAGCGATTACGACGTGGTGGTGCCCACGCTCAACTTCTTCGGGCGGCAGATCCAGGCCGGCGTCTTCCTGCCGTTGGAAAAGCGCAAGATCCCCAATCTGGCCAATCTGGATCCGGACATCATGCGTCGCATCGCCGCGCAGGATCCCGACAACCGCTACGGTGTGCCGTACATGATCGGCACCACCGGCATCGGCTACAACGTCGATAAGCTCAAGGCCATCTTCGGCAGCACCGAGGTCGCCAACAGCTGGGATCTGGTCTTCAAGCCCGAGAATCTGTCCAGGCTCAAGAACTGCGGTGTCACGATGCTGGACACGCCCTCGGACATGATCCCGATCGCGCTCAATTACCTCGGCCTGGATCCGCACAGCAGCAAGCCCGCCGAGATCGAAAAGGCCGCTGCGCTGCTCAAGACGATTCGCCCGTATGTGCAGAACTTTCATTCCAGCCAGTACGTGACATCGCTGGCCAACGGCAATACCTGCCTGGCGGTAGGGTGGTCGGGCGACATCATCCAGGCGCGCGATCGTGCGGTGGAAGCCGGCAACGGCATCACGGTGGCGTACGCGATTCCGAAGGAGGGCGCGCCGCAATGGTTCGACATGCTGGCCATCCCCAAAGATGCCAAACATCCGGAAAACGCCTATGCCTTCATCAATTATCTGTTGAAGCCGGAGGTGGCTGCGGCCAACACCAACTTCATCCACTACGCCAATCCGGTGCGCACCGCCACACCGCTGGTGGAGGCGGCGATCCGTCACGACCCCACCATCTACCCGCCGCCGGAGGTGACCGCCAAGATGTTCACCTATGCGATCAACTCGCCCGAGGTGGATCGGTTGTATACGCGGCTGTGGACCGAGATCAAGACCGGGCGCTGAGGCAGGGCAGTGGATGCGGCGCTGAAACGCGTCGCCTCGAAGAACCAAGGCTGGATTGATGCAGCGAGACGGTCGACAGCGGCATGAACGCCGGCCGTTGTTGCGGTGCTGCTGCCCATCCATGGCCTAGCGCAAGCGAGCTCATCACACAATCTGTACTGGCTGGTTTAAATAATAGTATCGTTGCGCCGCCTTCGCCGGAGCCGCCGATGCGGTCCGTCGGCGCGCGTGCCTCGCCCACGACACAGGACGCCTCACTTTGAGCAACAACGACCAGCAGTCCAACAACGGCCATGCGTCAGCCACGGAAGCCCACGGTGCCGACGCACACCGCAACCAGCAGGAGCCGGCCAAGCCCTCGCCGTTGAAGAATCCCAAGGTCAAATGGACGCTGATCGTGGTCGGCGTACTGGTGGCGATCCTGCTGGTGATCTGGCTGGCCTATTACCTGATCAAGGGCCGCTACATGCAGGACACCAATAACGCCTACCTGCAGGCCGATTCGGTGGCCGTGGCGCCGCGTGTCAGCGGCTATGTGACCAAGGTGATGGTGGGCGACAACCAGATCGTGGATGCCGGCCAGCCGCTGCTGCAGATCGACGATCGAACCTATCAGGCGAACCTGCAGCAGGCCGAGGCCGCAATCGCCGCGCGCCAGGCCGATATCGCAGCGGCCACCGCCAATGTCTCTGGGCAGGAGTCCTCGCTGGTGCAGGCGCGTAGCCAGGTGACCTCGGCAGCGGCAAGCCTGAAATTCGCCCAGGCCGAAGTGAAGCGCTTCGCCCCGTTGGCCGCCTCGGGCGCTGACACCCACGAACATCAGGAAAGCCTGCAGCACGAGCTGGCCCGCGCCCGCGCCCAGTACGACGCGGCGCAGGCGCAGGCCAAGGGGGCGCAGAGCCAGATCCTGGCCAGCAACGCGCAGCTGGAACAGGCGCAGGCCGGCTTGAAGCAGGCCACCGCCGATGCCGATCAGGCCCGTGTCGCGGTGGAAGACACCCGGCTGACCAGCCGCATCCACGGCCGTGTGGGCGACAAGACCGTGCAGGTGGGCCAGTTCCTGGCCGCCGGCACCCGCACCATGACCATCGTGCCGCAGCAATCGCTGTACCTGGTGGCCAACTTCAAGGAAACCCAGGTCGGCCTGATGCGTCCGGGTCAGCCGGCCGAGATCAAGGTCGATGCGTTGTCGGGCGTGAAGCTGCACGGCAAGGTCGAAAGCCTCTCGCCGGGCACCGGCTCGCAGTTCGCCTTGCTGCCACCGGAGAACGCCACCGGCAACTTCACCAAGGTGGTGCAGCGCATCCCGGTGCGTATCCGCGTGCTGGCCGGTGACGAGGCACGCAAGGTGCTGGTGCCGGGCATGTCGGTCGAAGTCACCGTGGATACGCGCTCGGCCAAGGACGCCAAGCAACGGGCCGAGGAGGAATCCGATCGCATGCAGGCGCAGGAGCGCGCGCAATGACGGCAGCAGCAGCCACCGGCCCCCGTGCCGGCGGCAGCGCCCAACGCGAGAAGGCCGAGCCGGGTGCCTGGCTGGCGGTGCTGGCCGGCACCATCGGCTCGTTCATGGCGACGCTGGACATCTCCATCGTCAACGCGGCGCTGCCCACCATCCAGGGCGAAGTCGGTGCCAGCGGCACCGAAGGCACCTGGATTTCCACCGCGTATCTGGTCGCCGAGATCATTATGATCCCGCTGACCGGCTGGTTCGTGCGCACGCTGGGCCTGCGTAACTTCCTGCTGATCTGCGCGGTGATGTTCACCGTGTTTTCGGTGGTGTGCGGGCTGTCGACCTCGTTGACGATGATGATCATCGGCCGCGTCGGCCAGGGCCTGGCCGGTGGTGCGCTGATTCCCACCGCCTTGACCATCGTCGCCACGCGGCTGCCGCCCAGCCAGCAGACCATGGGTACCGCCTTGTTCGGTATGACCGTGATCATGGGGCCGGTGATCGGCCCGCTGCTGGGCGGCTGGCTCACCGAAAACGTCAGCTGGCACTATGCGTTCTTCATCAACGTGCCGATCTGCGTGGGTCTGGTGGCCTTGCTGCTGCTCGGCCTCAAACACGACAAGGGCGATTGGGCAGGCCTGCTCAGGGCCGACTGGCTGGGCATCTACGGCCTGACCGCCGGCCTGGGCGGACTCACCGTGGTGCTGGAAGAAGGGCAGCGCGAGCGCTGGTTCGAATCCAGCGAGATCAACACGCTGAGCGTGATCGCCTTGAGCGGATTCGCCGCACTGGTGATGTCGCAGTTTCGCCAGCGGCCACCGGTGATCCGGCTGTCGTTGCTGATGCAGCGCAGCTTCGGCGCTGTCTTCATCATGGTGATGGCGGTGGGCATGATCCTGTTCGGGGTCATGTACATGATTCCGCAGTTTCTGGCGGTGATCTCCGGCTACAACACCGAGCAGGCCGGATACGTGCTGTTGCTGTCCGGCCTGCCGACCGTGCTGCTGATGCCGATGATGCCCAAGCTGCTTGAAACGGTGGACGTGCGCATCCTGGTGATCTCCGGCCTGATCTGTTTTGCCGCAGCCTGCTTCGCCAATCTGTCGCTGACCGCCGACACGGTCGGCATGCATTTTGTCGCCGGCCAGTTGCTGCAGGGCTGTGGGCTGGCGCTGGCGATGATGTCGCTCAACCAGGCGGCGATTTCGTCGGTGCCGCCCGAGCTGGCCGGCGATGCATCGGGTCTGTTCAATGCCGGCCGCAACCTGGGCGGCTCGGTGGGCCTGGCGCTGATCTCCACCTTCCAGGAGCGCCGCATGACCTTCCACACCGAAACCATCGGCAGCGCGATCACTGCCAATTCCTCGCGCGCGCAGGACTTTCTTTCCGGCCTGACCGCGCAGATGCAGGGCAGCGCCGGCGGCGAGGCAGCCATTCGCTCGGTCGCGCAACTGGCGCGGCTGGTGCAGCAGCAGGCCCTGGTGATGACCTATAGCGATCTGTTCTGGATCTTCGGCGTGATCGTGGTCTGCACGATTCCGCTGGCCTTTTTGCTCAAGCCGTTACCGAAGGGGACGCAACTTGCGATGCACTGATTCCATGCGCCTGATCCGCATGCCGCTGGCCGCGGCGGTGAGCGCCTTGTTGCTCGGCGGCTGCATGCTGGGCCCCAATTACACCAAGCCACCGGCGGTGGCCGAGGCGGCCATGCAGGCACCTGCACTGCATCGCGCCAGCGGTGCCGAGGTGGTCGCCGCTGCGCCGCTGAATCACTGGTGGGAGGAACTGCACGATCCGACGCTCACCCAGCTGATCACCCAGGCGCTGGCAGACAGCCCCAACCTGCGTGCGGCGCAGGCGCGCCTGCGCGGCAACCGTGCATTGGCCCGCCAACGCCGTGCCGAGCGCCTGCCCAAGCTCAATGCCAGCGCCATGTATGTGTATGCGGAGCCACCGCAGGCCATCGTCGACACCCTGGGCCGATTGCAGAACGGCCAGAACGGTCAGCCACCGGCGCAGGGCAGCGAAGCGCTGGACCTGGAAAAAACCCAGCTCTACAGCGCCGGGTTCGATGCCAGCTGGGAACTGGATTTCTTCGGTCGCCGCCGTCGCGCCGCCGAAGGCGCCTTGGCACAGGCGCAGGCCTCCGAAGCCGAGCTGGCCGACGCGCAGGTGCAGCTGGCGGCCGAAGTGGGGCAGGTGTATCTCAACTACCGCGGCTTGCAGGCGCGGTTGGCGATCGCCGATGCAAATCTCGACAAGATCGGGCAGACCTTGCGCCTGACCCAGCAGCGCCGCGAGCGCGGCGCCGCCTCGGACTTGCAGGTCGAACAGATCGCCACCCAGGTGCAGCAGCAGCAGGCGCAACGCCTGCCGCTGGAGATGCAATCGCAGGAAGCGCTGGACCAGTTGGCATTGATGGTCGGGCGCGCGCCCGGTGCATTGGACGCGCAACTGAGCAGCCCGCAACCGTTGCCGATGTTGCCGACCCAGGTACGCGTGGACGATGCCGGCGCGTTGATTCGTCGCCGCCCGGATGTGCGCAAGGCCGAGCGCGAGCTGGCCGCGTCCAGCGCGCAGATCGGCGAAGCGTTGAATGGCTATTTCCCACAGGTGACCCTATTGGGCGGGCTGAGCTGGATCGCCGGCTCGCCCAGCGATTTCAATTCCGATGCGTTGACCAAGCTGGCGGTGCCGATGCTGCGCTGGTCGATCTTCGATTTCGGCAAGACCCGCGCGCAGGTGGAGCAGGCGCGCGCCGGCAACGCCGGCCGCGAGGCGGCCTACGAGGCTGCGGTGCTGGCGGCGTTGCAGGATGCCAATTCCGCACTGTCGCGGTTTGGTTCGGCGCGCAAGCAACTGGTGGTCGCGCGCCAGGCCGAAGCTTCGGCCACGCGCTCTGCCGGACTGATGCAGCAACGCCGCGATGCCGGCGCCACGTCGTCGATCGATCTGCTCGACGTACAACGCCAGCAACTGTCTGCGCAGGACGCCGCCGCACAGGCGCAGGTGCAGTTGCTGGTGAACTACGTCGCGCTGCAGAAGAGCCTGGGCCTGGGCTGGAGCGCGCCGGTACAAGAAGCGCGCTGACGCCTCGCCACGGTCGGCGGCAGCGCGGCGGTGGCCGGCGTTGTTTTCCATGAGGGTGCCGGCCGAGGCGATGGTGTCGCCGGCACTGATGCAATCGAGAGGTTTCATGGCACTGCCCGAACCCGCGCCGTTGCTGCAACACGCTCCAGGCGATACCGACTATCTGCGCATCGGCGAGGTGCGCAAGGAATTCGACGGTGTCGTCGCGGTCGATGACGTCAGTCTGCAGATCCGCAAGGGCGAACTCTTCGCGTTGCTGGGCGGGTCGGGCAGCGGCAAGTCCACGTTGCTGCGTTGCCTGGCCGGCTTCGAGCGGCCGACCAAGGGCCGCATCGTGCTCGATGGGCAGCCGCTCGACGCACTGCCACCGTACCAGCGTCCGATCAACATGATGTTCCAGTCGTATGCGCTGTTTCCGCACATGAGCGTGGAGCAGAACATCGCGTTCGGATTGAAGCAGGAAGCCTTGTCCAAGGCGGCCATCGCCACGCGTGTTGGCCAGATGCTGGAACTGGTGCAGCTGGGCGACTTGGCCAGGCGCAAACCGCATCAGCTCTCCGGTGGGCAGCAGCAGCGCGTGGCGTTGGCACGCTCGCTCGCCAAGCGGCCCAAGCTGTTGTTGCTGGACGAGCCGATGGGCGCGCTGGACAAAAAACTGCGTTCGCAGATGCAGCTGGAACTGGTCAATATCATCGAGACCTCCGGCGTCACCTGCGTCATGGTCACCCACGATCAGGAAGAGGCGATGACCATGGCCACCCGCATCGCGTTGATGGACCGGGGGCGGATCCAGCAGATCGGCACTCCTGACGAAATCTACGAGCAACCGGCCAATCGCTTTGCGGCCCAATTCATCGGCTCGGTCAATTTGATCGATGCGCGCGTCGTCGACAACAAGCCGGATGCCGTCAACCTCCAGACCTCTGCGTTCGATGCCAGTATCCGCATCGGCTACGGCATCCCCGGGTTGCAAGCGCAGGCAGTGGCATTTGCGCTGCGTCCGGAACAGCTCGCCATCGGCAAGGATGAACCCGCACAGGCCTGCAACAAGGCGCAGGGCGTGATCGAGGACATCGCGTATTTCGGCAGCCATTCGGTGTATCACGTGCGCCTGCCCAGCGGTTTCAAGCTGATGGTCCACGTTGCCAATCGTCAGCGCGCGGGTAGCCAGGCGCCGACCTGGGGCGATACGGTATGGGTAAGTTGGGGCGAGCAGGACGGCGTGGTGCTCACCGCATGATGCGGCGCCTGCTGCGCGCACTGCCGGGTGCACGCTGGGGCGTGATCGCTGCGCCGTATCTGTGGCTGCTGGTGTTTTTTGCGATCCCGTTTCTGATCGTGCTGAAGATCTCCTTCGCCGAACGCGCCACGGCGATGCCGCCGTACACGCCGCTGTTCGCCCATGCGGCCGACGGCGCGATGCGCGTCAAGCTGCATCTGAACAATTATCTGGCCTTGCTGCGCGACAGCCAGTACGTGGCGGCGTACGCGAATTCGATCAGGATCGCGGCGGTGTCCACCGTGTTTGCGTTGTCGATCGGTTACCCGATGGCCTACGTCATCGCGCGTCTGCCGCTGGCCACGCGCCATGTGGCGATGATGCTGGTGGTGCTGCCATCGTGGACCTCGTTCTTGATCCGTGTGTACGCGTGGATCGGCATTCTCGATGGCAATGGCTTGCTCAATCAGGCGCTGCTGGCGTTGGGCGTGATCCGGCAACCAGTGCAGTTGCTGTACACACCGCTCGCCGCGTATATCGGCATCGTGTACTGCTATCTGCCGTTCATGGTGCTGCCGCTGTACGCCAACCTGGTCAAGCACGATCAGCGCCTGCTCGAAGCGGCCTACGACCTGGGCGCACGCCCGTGGCAGGCGTTCGTGCGCATCACCTTGCCGCTGTCGCGCAACGGGATCGTGGCTGGCTGCATGCTGGTGATGATTCCGGCAGTGGGCGAGTTCGTGATCCCGGAAATGCTGGGCGGCCCGGACACCTTGATGATCGGCCGCGTGCTGTGGGGCGAGTTCTTCAATAACCGCGACTGGCCAATGGCCGCCGCAGTGGCCACGGTGATGTTGCTGCTGTTACTGGTGCCGATCGTGATCTTCCACCGTTATCAGCAGCGCGAGCTGGAAGGGCGTCCGGCATGATGCGCACCTCTCGCAGTGGCCGCATGGTGGGCGCCAGCGTGCTCGCGCTGGGTTTCGGCTTTCTGTATCTGCCGATCCTGTTGCTGATGGTCTACTCGTTCAACGCCTCGCGGCTGGCGACGGTATGGGGCGGTTTTTCCACCCGCTGGTATGGCGCGTTGTTGGGCGATCGTCAGTTATTGGAGGCGGCCTGGGTCAGCCTGAAGATTGCGTTCTGGACGGCCTGCGCCTCGACGGTGCTGGGCACGATGGCGGCCATGGCGATGGTGCGCATGCGCCGCTTTCCCGGCAAGACCCTGTTCGGTGCGTTGATCACCGCGCCCCTGGTGATGCCGGAAGTGATCATCGGCCTGTCGATCCTGCTGTTGCTGGTGTCGATGGGGGGCGTGCTGGGCATCGCACCGCGCGGCATGGTCGCCATCTGGATGGCGCACGTCACCTTCACTGTCTCCTTCGTCACGGTGCTGATGTCCTCGCGCCTGCAGGAACTGGATCGCTCGCTGGAAGAAGCGGCGATGGATCTGGGCGCGACGCCGTTGAAGGTGTTCGCGCTGATCACGTTGCCCATCATCGCGCCGGCATTGGCAGCGGCCTGGTTGCTGGCATTCACGCTGTCGCTGGACGATGTGGTGATCGCCAGTTTTCTGTCCGGGCCCAGTTCCACCACATTGCCGATCAAGGTATTCGCGTCGGTACGGATGGGCATCAGCCCCAAGATCAACGCTCTTGCGACGGTCATGGTGCTGGCAGTGTCGGCCGTCGCGGTGATCGGCTGGTGGTTGCTCGCCCGCAGCGAGAAGCACCGTCAGCGTGATGCACGGTTGGCGCTGCAGGCTGCTTCCTGAGCGCCTGCCAGTATTGGTGAGGCGAATGAACCGCAGCAAGCGGCTGCCAGACAGCTGCCAACGGTGAAACCACCGACTGGTACGAAGCTGGCAAGCCGATTCTGGACGCCTTCCGCGCGTGCGCCGGGCGGTGAGTGCAACCGTTCGATCGGCTGCTCTTACCTGGCTGGAGGCGTGTAACCGCTGTCCCAGGGCTGCGGTTTGGTCAGGTAGCACTGATACTCGGCGCTGATCTGGTAGCCCTGTTGCTCGACTCTGGGTTGTTCGTCGTCGTGATCCTTGCGATTTTCCTTGCCGTCGTCCTTGCCGTCGTCCTTGGACTTTTTGCTGATCGGATAGATCGTGACCATGTTCGGCGACGACTGCGCAGTAACGAATTGGCGGATCGCCGTGTCCGAGCACGCACGCAGCGCCTCTTCCTCGCAGGGTTGCGTGCGGTTGGGCACAGCATCTATGCAGCTCACGGTGACAAATCCGTTCGGGCTGGGACGCGGGCCGTGAAACATGTCCTGGATGGCGGCACATCCCGGCAGGCATGCGCTGGCACCAATTACAACTAGAGCAATGAGATCTCGGCGCATGTTGTGGTCTTCCGTGAATAAACGAATCTGCCAATTGCGGGATGCTAGAGCATTCCGTGCGGTTGGACCATGGACAGGGCAGCGCTGCCTTCGTCATCTTGATTTGGGAGTCATTCCAGCTGCCGTTCGTCGGCGAGCGGCCCGATGGAGATGCGGCATTGCGTCGCGGTGTGGGCAAACACAGCGTTGCAGTGAGTTGAAGCGGTTGTGACGCGGCTGCAACTTGCCGGCCACTAGCATGGCCGGTCTGTAACAGGAGACCGTCATGTCCTACGACACCATCAATCCGGCCAACGGCCGGGTCGAGCACACCCAGCACACCCTGGACGCCGCCGCCATCGAGGCGCGTCTTGCCGCCGCCGCCAATGCGTTCCCCGGTTGGGCAGCGCTGCCACTGGCCGAGCGCGGCGCACGGCTGCGCCGCGTCGGCGAGGAGCTGACGAAACGACGCGACGACCTGCAGCGCACCATGACCGCAGAGATGGGCAAGCTGCGCCATGAAGCGCTGGCCGAGGTCGACAAGTGCGCGCAGGCGTGTGCCTATTACGCCGAGCACGCGGCCGCGTACCTGGCGCCGCGTGATATCCCGACCGAAGCGCAATCCAGCTATGTGCGTTACGAGCCGCTAGGTTGCGTCTTCGCGGTGATGCCGTGGAATTTTCCGCTGTGGCAAGCGTTTCGTTTTCTCGCGCCAGGCCTGATGGCGGGCAATGTGGCATTGCTCAAGCACGCCAGCAACGTGCCGCGTTGCGCCGATGCGATGAAGCAGGTGCTGGACGCGGCCGGTATCCCGCCAGGCGTGTTCGACGTGCTGCATATCGACAACGACCAGGCGGCAGAGGTGCTGCGCGACGCGCGCATTGCCGCAGTGACGCTGACCGGTAGCGAACGCGCGGGCCGTTCGCTGGCTGCCAACGCCGGCGACCAGCTGAAGAAGTGCGTAATGGAGCTCGGCGGCAGCGACGCCTTCGTGGTGCTGGAAGACGCCGATCTGGAGCACACCGTGCAGTCGGCGGTGCAATCGCGGTTCGACAACAGCGGGCAGACCTGCATCGCTGCCAAGCGCTTCATCGTGGTGGATGCGATCGCCGATCGCTTTATCGAACGCTTCGTCGTGGCCGCTTCCGAGCGCGTGCTCGGCGACCCGCAGCAGGACGGCACCACGCTCGCGCCAATGGCGCGGGCCGATCTGCGCGACGAACTGCATACTCAGGTGCGGGCCAGCGTGCAGAAAGGCGCCATCGTGTTGCTCGGTGGCGAACCGGTGCCCGGCTCGCATGCCGGTTACCCGGCCACCATTCTCGATCAGGTCGCGCCGGGCATGCCGGCCTATGACGAAGAGCTGTTCGGCCCGGTCGCTTCGGTGATCCGGGTGAGGGACGAAGCGGACGCGGTGCGCGTGGCCAACGACACCAGCTTCGGCCTCGGCGGCAGCGTGTGGACTGCCGATGCCAAACGCGGCGAACGCGTCGCCCAGCAATTGCAGTGCGGTGCGGCGTTCGTCAATTCGGTGGTCAAGAGCGATGTGCGTCTGCCGTTCGGCGGTATCAAGCGCTCGGGATTCGGCCGCGAACTGGCAGAGCACGGCATCCACGAGTTTATGAACATCAAGACGATCTATGTGGCTTGAGAGCGGGGATTGGTGATTCGGGAGTTGGGATTCGTAAAGGCCACGGCGCTCCCTTCTCCATCGGGAGAAGGTGCCCGATGGGCGGATGAGGGTGCGCATGAGGCGCTGGTTGACTCGCGCGTACGCCAACAGAAACCACCAGACATCAAACAGTCTTGGTCAACCGATTAAAGCAATAGCGATCAAAACACACCCATGGCTCAAGCTGGATCAGCAATCAGCAAACCCGCTCTAACCAATCCCGACTCCCGACTCCCGAATCCCGGCCGCAAAGCGGCCCTACAGCCACCGCGCGCGCTTGAACAGGCGATACAGCGCCAGGCATGAGCCAACCACGCCGGCCACGAGCAAGGGGTATGCGTAGCGTTTGTCCAGCTCGGGCATGTGGGTGAAGTTCATGCCGTACCAACTGGTGATCAGGGTAGGGGCCGCCAGCAATGCGGCCCAGGCACCCAGGCGCTTGACGGTTTCGCCCTGTGCCAGCGTCACCATCGACAGGTTGACGCTCAAGGCGGTGCCCAGCATTTCGCGCAAGGTGTCGATGGCGTCGTTACTGCGCACGGCGTGATCGAGGACGTCGCGCAGGTAGATGCCGACCTCGTCGTGGATCAGCGAGCCAGGGTTGCGCTTGAGGTGCGAGAGTACGTCCTGCAGTGGCGCCACCACCAGCCGCATCTTGTTGAGTTCGCGCTTGAGCTCATACAGGCGCACCACCGTTTCGCGTTTGTAGTCGTCGGCGAAGATATCTTTTTCCAGGCCTTCCAGCGTGTCGCGGAACTCGTCCATGATCGGCAGGTAGTTGTCGACCACGAAATCGAGCACGCCATACAGGCAGAACGAAGCGCCCATGCGCAGCATCGCCGGCTCACGTTCGACCCGGTGCCGCACGGGCGAATACGATAGCGACGCGCCATGGCGCACGGTCAACAGAAAGCGTGCACCTAAAAACGCATGCGTCTCGCCATAGCGGATGCGTTCGTTGACCAGTTGTGCGGTGTTGACCACCACGAACAACGAATTGCCGTAGCTCTCGGCCTTGGGGCGTTGATGCGCCTTGAGCGCGTCTTCGATCGCCAGATCGTGCAGGCCGAACTCGTCCTGCAGTTTGTGCAGCACCGATTCCTGCGGCTCGTACAGGCCGACCCAGACAAAGCCATCCGGGCGCTGCAGCACGTCGCTGATCTGCTCCAGGCTGATGTCGTGGCGCTCGCCCTGGCCGTCGTAATAGGCGCAGGTGATGACGCAGGAGGGGTTGTCCGGATGGCTGCCGTGGTGATTCATGGGCGCATCCTGGGTCAGCGCATGCGAGGGGGGACGTCACGCCGCCGCAACGCGATGGCGAGCGCGGTGTGGATCGGCAACAGCAGCAGCACCCATTGCAGGTTGCCCTGCGCCTGGAACGACAGCCAGTGAATCAGCAAGGCCAGCAGCGCCGAGGCAGCGACCACCCAGCGCACCACATCGAACCAGCGTCCCGGCCGGCGTCCACGCCACACGGCGATGCCGCCGATCAGCAACAGCAGGCATAGCGGGTTGACCAACAACAGGTTGCGGTTGGCCCATGCCGATTGATGCACGGTGAAGCCCCACAGATACACCAGCAAGCCGCCGCCGATTGCGCACAGCAGCCAGTACGGCAGTGCAAGCGCGGCCAGCAGACGTTGCCTGCGACCGAGTGCCAGCACGCCGGTAGCGACGATCAGCCCGGTCAGCAGCCAGGGCCACCAATGCCGCTGCTGTTCGGCCGGCTCCGGTGCGATGCGATGCGGCAGCACGACCTGGGTGGACTGCACCAACGGGCGGCCGGCACTGTTGTGCACCTGGGTCAGGCTGTCGGCCAGCCGCATCGGCACGAAGGCTTCTTCCCAGCGCGATAGCGGGCGGTCCGCGTAAGGGCCCAGCCCCAGATCGAAGCCCAGCCACATCCACGGGGCAGGGGAGGCCAGGCGCACTGCTTCGCTACGGAACGTGTTGCCACGCGAGCGGCCGGCCAGTTGCGATTTCAATGCGCCGCCCATGGCACGGTCCAGCGTGTCGCGGACCATCGTGGCGCAGTTGGCCATGAAGTAATCGTAGTGGTAGCGCGCATTTTCCGGCTGGCTGCGGATGGCGAGCCCATCGGCCAGGGCGCGCGCCTGTTCCGGTGGCAGGTCCAGCCACTGGATGCTGACGCCGCGGCCGCCGGCGCGATATTGCTGCAGGTCTTCTTCCAGCGGCAACGCCACCAGGTAATACATCATCTCGCCGCGCGCAAAACGCGGGACGAAATCCGGCTCGCTTGGATCGAAGAAGCCGAAGTTGTACGAGGTGGCCTGCTGGGTGACGGGATCGACCACCACGATGGCATCGTGACCGAAGCGTTCGAAGAACACCTCGCCCGGCTGCATGGTGACCACACCGACACGCGGTGCCGGTACAGATGGCTGGCCGGTGGCTTGGCTGGCAGCCTGAGCCATGGCCACCGGTGCGACCAGGAGCGCCAACAGCAGGACGATCACGCACGCAGCCCAGTGCCGAACGCTGCTGCGGTTGGACGCTGCAGCGGCAATGCAAGGCGACAGGTTCAAGCCTCGTCCTGCGAGTCTGGCGGCAGAATGGTCACATGGAAGGCATGCACGCGTCGCGCGTCGGCCTTGGCCACGCGGAACGCAAAGCGCCCCAGCGTCAGCTCTTCGCCGGTTTCCGGCAGATGCCCGATCGCATCGGTGACCAGGCCGCCGACGGTGTCGTATTCGTCGTCGGGAAATTGCGCACCAAAGCGTTCGTTGAAGTCTTCGATCGGCGTCAGCGCATCGACCACATAGCGGCCGTCGGCCTGGATGGCGATCAGCGAATTCTCTTCTTCGGCATCGTCGTGCTCGTCGTCGATCTGGCCGACGATCTGCTCCAGCACGTCTTCGATGGTGACCAGGCCGGCGACGCCGCCGTACTCGTCCACCACGATCGCCATGTGGTTGCGCGACAGGCGGAATTCCTTGAGCAGGACATTGAGCTTTTTGGACTCGGGGATCAGCACCGCCGGGCGCAACAGTTCGCGCACGTTGCCGGGCCCGTTGTCGGCGACCACGCCGCGCAACAGGTCCTTGGCCAGCAAAATGCCGAGCACTTCGTCCTTGTTCTCGCCGTGCACCGGGAAGCGCGAATGGCCGGATTCGACCACCTGCTTCATCAGGTCGATGAAACGTGCTTCCACCGGCAACGAGACCATCTGCGAGCGCGAGATCATCACATCGCCCACGGTGAGCTCGGACACGGAGATCGCGCCTTCCATCATGCGCAAGGTGTCTGCGGCGATGAGACCGTCCTGTTCGGCGGTCCGCAGCAACGCGACCAGTTCGTCGCGGGTATGGGGCTCGCCGGAGAAGGCAGCGCTCAGGCGCTCGAGCCAGCTACGGCGTTTTTCGGGTGTTTCTTGGGATTGGCTACTGTCGTCTTCGGACATCGTGACGGGGGACGGCACCCGGCAAACCAGGCGATAGGCGCCAGTCTAGCAGGAAGCCGCTAAGGCGCTGTGGACGGGGCAGGGGCGGACGCCGTGCTTCAGGGCAGGTCCAGGCTATAGCCGCAGCCGACCACGGTCTTGCCCGGATGCGACTTCACGTTGGAGACGCTGAGCACGATCGATTCGATCATCGCCTCGCCGGTCTTGGGGTTGGTGGTGTCTTCGCTGACCAGCTCGCGCCCGTACATGACCTTGTCGGCGTTATCCACGCCCAGTTCCAGGTTCAATTGCTTGGCCAACGGGCGCGGATCGGGCAGGTCCAGCAGCGCCATGACGCTGGCGCCGGAGAACGCGATATGGGTGGTGCGGTGGCCGAACACGCTGATCGGCGTGTTGAGCGTGTATTCGGTCATGAACAGGTTGGCCTGCTCCAGCGGCGTCCAGCCCAGCGCGACCGCCTTGAGCGGGTCGGCCAGCACCGGTGCCAGCGCGTTGAAGTCGCCAATGCGCTGGCGGCATTCGATCAGGGCCGGCAGGTCCGGGCGCACCGGCGCGGCCTGGGCCCAGGCGCCGGACACGCCCAGCCACAGCAGAGCGGTGATGCCGCTGGCCCGCAGCCATCGCCCGGTTGGCATCAGCGCTCCCCCGCGTACGGGTCGTCGATGCCTAGGTCGGCCAGGATTTCGCGCTCCAGCTGCTCCATCGCGTCGGCTTCCTTGTCGTCTTCGTGATCCCAGCCCAGCAGATGCAAGGTGCCGTGCACGGTCAGATGGGCGTAATGCGCGGCCAGCGACTTGCCTTGTTCGGCCGCCTCGCGCGCCACCACCGGCGCGCAGATCACCAGATCGCCGAGCAGCGGCATCTTGATGCCCTCGGGCAGGCCTTCGGGCAACTCGGCCGGAAAGCTCAGCACATTGGTGGCGTAGTCCTTGCCACGATAGTGGTGATTGAGCGAGCAGCCTTCCTTCTCATCGACCAGGCGCACCGCCAGATCGGCCTCGCGGATGCGTCCCTTCAGCGCCGCGGCCACCCACTTGCGAAAACTCACCGCCGACGGCAGACCGGCGCGCGGGAGCGCGTAACTGACGGCGACGTCTAGGCGAATGGGGCCTTTGGTCATGGCAACACCAACAAGTCAGATCAGACAGAGGTAACAGTATCGCGCGAGTGGCGCCTTGCTGCGATGCCTGTCCGCGCATCCGCGCTTGAGTGAGCGGGCATCAGCGGACGCACTCCACCAGCACCAGTATCAACGGACCGCCGTCGGCGACGCGATAAAACGCACTGCCCATCGGCCCGTTCCGGCAATGCGGATCGACCCGCCTGACCTCGATGGCAGGGGCGAAGCCCGCCGGGGCCTGGGTCCAGACCGCTACCCGGCCGCGTTCCAGCAGTTGACCGAGCAGATAATGCGTGTCGGCGCTTCCCTTGCCCTCCTGAACCACCGCGCAGCCGAAGCGGTCGTGCGCCTTGCCAGTGGAGGCAAGCACTCCCTGCGCCCGCACGCCTGCGAGCCGCGCCAGCCGCTGCGCATCGTCCTCAACTGCCGCAGCGGCTGCAGGCTTTCCCATCGCGAGTCGTTCCAGCTCGGCACGGTCCAGCAGGATGGTCGTTTGCGCGCCGGCCACCGACACGCAGGAGGCAGCAAGCTGCTGTCGCAGGGTGATGCGCGTGGTCGTGTCGGTTTGTTCGGATGCTTGCGCCTGCGCCGAGCCCTGGCAAGCCAGCATCAGCCACACTCCCCACAGCAAGCCCGTGCCGCGCATCGTCAGTCGGCTGCAGGCGGCGACAAGGCGCTTTCGCGCTTTTCGTAGGCATTGACGATACGCGCCACCAACGGATGCCGCACCACGTCGCGCGCTTCGAAGAACGTGAAGCTGACCCCGTCGACCTCGTGCAGCACCTCGATCGCATCGCGCAAGCCGGATTTGACGTGCTTGGGCAGGTCGATCTGGGTCAGGTCGCCGGTGACCACGGCGGTGGAGCCGAAACCCAGGCGGGTCAGGAACATCTTCATCTGTTCGATGGTGGTGTTCTGCGCCTCGTCCAGGATCACGTACGCATCGTTGAGCGTGCGGCCGCGCATGTACGCCAGCGGTGCGATTTCGATCACGTTGCGCTCCAGCAGCTTGACCACCTTTTCCACGCCCAGCATTTCGTACAGCGCGTCGTACAGCGGGCGCAGGTACGGGTCCACCTTCTGGCTGAGATCGCCGGGCAGAAAGCCCAGCTTCTCGCCGGCTTCCACTGCCGGGCGCACCAGGATCAGCCGCTGCACGCGCGACTCGTTCAGCGCTTCCACCGCGCTGGCCACCGCCAGGAAGGTCTTGCCGGTACCGGCAGGGCCGATGCCGAAATTGATGTCGTGGGTGGTGATCGCGTGCAGGTACTTGGCCTGGTTGGCGCCGCGGCCACGCACCGTGCCGCGCTTGACCTTGATCGCCACTTCTTGCGCTGCATAGGAACGATCGACCACGTGCTCGACATTGGCATCGTTCAAGCGCAGATGGATGGCGTGACTGTCGAAAGTGGTGGAGGCGGCTTCGTCGTATAGCGCGGTCAGCAGCGTCTGCGTGGTGGTGATCGCCGGCTCCGGGCCGGTGACGCGAAAGATGTTGCCGCGATTGGCGATCTCCACACCCAGCTTGAGCTCGATCTGGCGCAGGTGCGCGTCGAACGGGCCGGCCAGATTGGCCAAGCGCTCGGTATCGTCGGGTTCCAGGGTGAAGTCGCGGTGTGCAGGTGAGTTCATGGTCGGATCGGACCGCGCACGCATGCGCTGATCGGTTGGGCGGCAGACGAGGGTAGCGCGCAGCGTGTGATCCCTCCAACACGCCCGGCCGCCGCAATGGCGCGGCTCCGAGATCGCTGGGCGACGTGCGCGGGTTTTCCACAATCGCTGTGGAGTCACGCATCACTAACCTGTGGATAAAAAGTGCGACGCCTACTGACGCAAGGTCTGGCAGGGTGGTGGCGAAAAAATCACCACTGCGATGGCGGTTGTCCACAAGCGGTGTGGATCGAATTCGGCAAAGCCTGTGGGTAAGTATGGTGAGGCCTTGCGCCGCAAGGTGTTGCAGATGGATGGTGAAATTTTGATCACCAGCTGTGCGTACTGCGCAACGAGGCGAGTCGGTGCCGTGTGCCATGCGCGATCACGACCGAGACCGCTGTGCGAGCGATGCGCGCTGTTGTCGACCCGCAGGCCGGCCACGGCGCAGCAGCGCGCCCAAGCGCGAGCGACACTGAGCCGATGCAGCGCAATGGCCCTGCCAGCAGCGTGATTGCGGAAGATCGCGCGGCGACGTTGCTGTTCCAGCCATGCAACGCAAGTACCGTCGCACTCAGGGGGTGCAACGATTAGCCGGCCGCAGCGCAGCGCAGGTCTCGATCGGCCGGCGCGTATCCGCCGATCAGCGCATATGCGAGGCGCGCGATGCTGCACCATGGCGCCAGGCATCCGGCGCCTGGGTCGTATCAACTCGCGCTGTCACTCACCTGGATGACGCCACGCAGCGAATTGCTCATCGCCTCGGTGATCAGCACGTCCACGAAGTGCCCGATCAGGCGCGGATTGCCGGCAAAATTCACAGGGCGCATGTTCTCGCTCCTGCCGGTCAATTCGTTCGGGTCGCGGCGCGAGGGGCCTTCCACCAGCACCCGCTGCACGCTGCCGACCATGGACTGCGAAATGGTCGCCGCATGCGCACTGATGTGCGCCTGCAAGCGGGCCAGGCGCGCTTGCTTGAGCGCATCGGGCGTGTCGTCTTCCAGATCCGCGGCCGGCGTGCCGGGGCGACGCGAATACACGAACGAAAAGCTCTGATCGAAACCGACGTCTTCGATCAACTTCATGGTCTTTTCGAAATCCGCTTCGGTCTCGCCGGGAAAACCGACGATAAAGTCCGAACTGATCGAAATATCCGGGCGCACCGCGCGCAGCTTGCGGATCTTGGACTTGAATTCCAGCGCGGTGTAGCCACGCTTCATCGCCGACAGGATGCGGTCGCTGCCGGCCTGCACCGGCAAGTGCAGGTAATTGGCCAACTGCGGCACGTCGCGATACGCATCGACCAATGAGTCGGAAAATTCCAGCGGGTGCGAGGTGGTGAAACGGATGCGGCCGATGCCGTCGATCTGCGCGATGGTGCGGATCAACAAGCCCAGATCGGCATACTGCGCCGCCTCGCCCGCGTCGGCGCCATACGCACCGCGATACGCGTTGACGTTCTGGCCGAGCAGGTTGATCTCGCGCACGCCTTGCGCGGCCAGTTGCGCCACTTCCACCAGCACGTCCTCGAACGGCCGGCTGACTTCTTCGCCACGGGTGTAGGGCACCACGCAGAACGAGCAATATTTGGAGCAGCCTTCCATGATCGACACGAACGCCGACGGGCCATCGGCGCGCGGCTCGGGCAGGCGATCGAACTTCTCGATTTCCGGGAAGCTGATGTCCACCTGCGACTTGCCCGATTCGCGCCGTGCGCGGATCAGCTCCGGCAGGCGATGCAGGGTCTGCGGGCCGAATACCAGATCCACATAGGGCGCGCGCTTGACGATGGCTTCGCCCTCTTGCGAGGCCACGCAACCGCCCACCCCGATGATCACCGGCGTACCGCCGGCCTTGGCCCGGTTTTCCTTGAGCAAGCGCCAGCGGCCCAGCTGGCTGAACACCTTTTCCTGCGCCTTCTCGCGGATGGAGCAGGTGTTGACCAGCACCACGTCGGCGTCTTCGGGGTTATCGGTCAGCTCCAGGCCGTCGGAGGCGGCGAGCACGTCGGCCATCTTGGCCGAGTCGTACTCGTTCATCTGGCACCCGTGGGTCTTGATGTAGAGCTTGCCGCGTACCACGGCAGGCGCCGACGGGCGAGCCACCGGCAGCGGCAACAGGGCAGGTGCGTCCACGGCGGTGGCTGCGGACAGATCGGAAACGGACGTCCCGGGCATGGCGCTTATTCCAGGCGGGTAGAAGATAGCCGGGCAGTTTACCTGCTTGTGTCGGCTGCGTCCGATGGTCAGGCCTTGGCGTTGGTTGCCTCGGCGCGGGCGAACGCCGGGCGGTCGGCCATGCGGGCGATGTAGGCGCGGGTGGTGGCCGGTGGGTCGATCAGGCTGAAATCGACCATCCAGCCCAGCGCGCCACCCCACAGCACGTCGGCCGCGCTGCAGCGCTCGCCCAATAGATAGTCGCCCTTGGCCAGTTGCGTATCGACCACCTGCAGCACCGTGTCGCAATCGGCATATGGCGACATCCCGCGCGGCGGCGCCTCGCGCTTCAGCGCACGGTCGATGATCGCCGGCTCGAACGCCGAGCCATAAAAGGCCATCCAGCGCAGGTAGGCGCCGCGATCCGCATCGCCCGGTCCCGGCGACAGACCGGCTTCCGGATACAACTCGGCCAGGTACTGATAGATCGCCACCTGCTCGGTGACCACCGCATCGCCATGACGGATCGCGGGGATCTTGCCCATCGGGTTGATCGCCAGGTAGTCCGGCGTGCGCTGCTCGCCTTTTTCCAGGTTGATGATCTGCAGATCGTAGTCGGCGCCGAGTTCTTCCAGCAGCACCAGCACGCCACGCGAACGCGAGCGGGGGTTGTGGAACAGGGTGATGTGACGATCGGACATTGCGGTTCCTTGGTGGAGGCGAAAGGCGACACGAGGTGATGCGGCAATCCTACGCACCTATTGCGGACATGTTCTGTCCGCAATACGGTGGCGCAATGGCCTCCACCGCCGCCCGCCTGTTGCGTCTGCTTTCGCTGTTGCAAGGCGGTCGTCGTTGGTCGGGCGCAGCCCTGGCCGAGCGGCTGGAGATTCACCCACGCAGCGTGCGGCGCGATATCGACCGCCTGCGCGAGCTGGGTTACCCGGTGCATGCCGCGACCGGAACCGCCGGTGGCTACCGGCTGGGGCAGGGGGCAGCCACGTTGCCGTTGTTGTTCGAAGAGGATGAAGCGCTGACGGTGGCGATCGCCTTGCGTGCGGCCGCCCCGGCAATCGGCGATATGGACGCCGCTGCCGCCCGCGTATTGGCCAAGCTGGATCCCTTGTTACCGCGACGCAGTGGTCAGCATGCCAGTGGCGCGCATGCGGCCATGGCCAGTCTGCCGATCGTGGAAGCCGGGGCGTTGGTGGATGCAGCGCTGCTGGCGCACTTGGCCAGTGCCTGCCGCGACCGCGTCGCACTGCAACTGGACTATCGCCGTCATTCCGGTGCGCCCATCACGCGGCGGGTCGAGCCGGCGCTATTGGTGAATTACGGGCGACGCTGGTACCTGCTGGTGTGGGACTGCGAACGCCAGGATTGGCGCACCTTGCGGGCCGACCGGATCGACCAGGCTGTCGTGACTGGGGGGCCATGCGTCGCCCGTGCGTTGCCGGAAGAACCGCTGCAGCTGCTGCGCAAGGCGATCGGCGAGTCGCCGTTCCCGTGCCGGGCGCGAGTGCGGCTGCGCGGCACCCTCGACGTGCTCGCCGCCCGCATTCCGCCCTGGCTGGGGGCGCTGGAAGCGGAAGGCACCGACTATTGCTGGCTTGGCCTGGGGGCACCGAGCATGCCGGCACTGGCGGCCAACCTGTTGCTGCTCGATCTGCCGTTCGACCGGATCTGTCCCGACAGCGTGCGCGAACCGTTGAGCCAGGCGCTGAACGCGTTGCGCGTGCGACTGGACCCGTTGCCCGGATAACCGATGGCTGCACTTGGCAAGCTCCGGGCAAGCTGGGACACTCCGCCACATGAAGGGGATGTCAAGACTGCTGGGGGTGGTCCTTGTCACGTTGTCGGCGGCGCCGGTCAGCGCCGGCACCCTGTACAAATGCGTCAGCGGCGATGGCATGACCAGTTATCTGAGCAAGCGTCAGAGTGGGGCGAGCTGCAGCGTCATCAGCAGCTATACCCCGGATCGTTCTGTGCGTCGGCTGCCGCCACGGGTGGCGAGCCCGGTCGCCGCTCCGGTGGCGGGGTCTACGCGCAGCGTCTCCAACATCGATAGCGGGGCACCGGCCACGATCATCAGCCTGCCGGCCAGCGCGCGCGCGCCGCGCGCAGCCGAGGTCGCTTCGGTGATCGTGCCGCGCACGCAGCCGGTGTCGGAAACGTCGGTCGCGCCCATGCCTGCCGCCGCAGCGGTCAATCCACGCCGCGTGGTCAGCGGGCAGGTCTATTCCTACATGAAGGACGGTGTGCGCCACTACACCAGCGCGCGCCCACGCCAGGTCGCCAGCATCGAAGGCCTGCGCACCATCCACTACAGCTTCATCGAAACCTGTTACGCCTGCGGTGCCAAGCCTGGCGTCAATTTTGGCGCGATCCGCCTCAACACCAATGCTTACCAGCAGGAAATCACCGCAGCCGCGCGCGATTTCGGTGTCGAAGAAGCCATCGTGCGGGCGATCATCCATGCCGAGTCGGCGTACAACCCGCTGGCGCTCAGTCGCGCCGGCGCCCAAGGCTTGATGCAGTTGATGCCTGGCACCGCACGCCGTTTCGGTGTCAGCGATGCCTATGATGCAACGCAAAATATTCGCGGCGGCGTGCAATATCTTTCCTGGTTGCTGAAACGCTTCAATGGCGATCTCACGCTCGCCGCAGCCGGCTACAACGCAGGCGAAGGCGCAGTGGATCGCTATGGCGGCGTGCCGCCTTACAGCGAGACCCAGCGCTATGTGCAACGCGTCGGGCTGCTGGCCGGTCGCTATCGTGGGCAGGCCACCACCGCCAATTGAGGGCTGCGTCTCCACGCAACGCCTGCAGGCGGCATGCAGTTGCGTGCCGTGCGATGCGATCCGTAGATGGGCCGACCTCCGCGCAGCGTTCTGGCCGCATCCGCTGCGCGTGCGTCCATCCGCTCCACCTCCGGCATCCCGTGGTCTGTGTTGCGCATTGGGTCACAGCCAGCTGCGTCGCGGCGCGTGTTCTCACGCATGCGATCCGTCGATGCAGGCATCTACCATTTGCACTGCGCCGGTCCGACTGCGTACATTGCATTGTGTGTGTATTAAGCGTTCCGCTACACTGCGGTCGATTCATCGCGGCTGGACCCCCCGCCAGCCGTTGGCAGCCTCACGCTACCTAATCAAGATCGGAGAGCCGGATGGCCAACGATGGGGTAAACGCACCTGCTGATCTCGGGCGTCGCCGGTTTTTGACCGCGACAACGTCCGTGGTCGGTGTGGTCGGAGCAGGATTTGTCGCAGCTGCGTTCGTGAAGTCGTGGAATCCCAGCGCACGCGCCAAGTTGGCGGGTGCACCGGTCACCGCCGACATCAGCGCATTGCAGGAAGGACAACGGCTGGTTCTGGAATGGCGCGGTCAGCCCATCTGGATCGTCAAACGTTCCAAGGCGATGCTGGACGCATTGCCGTCCCTGGATGACCGGCTCAAGGACCCCAAGTCCGAGAACAAGGACCAGCAGCCGGACTACGTGCTGAAGAATCCCGAATACCGCTCGATCAAGTCCGATATCTCGGTGCTGGTCGGGCTGTGCACGCATCTGGGCTGCTCGCCGGAAATGGTCGCCGAGATCCGCCCCGAGCCCTACGACCCGCAATGGAAGGGCGGCTACTTCTGCCCGTGCCATAAGTCGCGCTTCGACATGTCCGGCCGCGTCTTCGACGGCGTGCCGGCGCCGATCAACCTGTTGGTGCCCCCACACCATTACGTGGACGACAACACCCTGGTGATCGGTGTCGATCCCGACGGTGCCGGGACGTCGGCCAAAAGCACGGGGGCTGCCTGATGAGCAATATCCTGGTTCGTACCGCCAATGGCGTGTTCGAGTGGGTCAACGAACGCGCACCGGGGCTGATGCCCACGTACCGCAAGCACATCAGCGAGTACTACGCACCGAAGAACTTCAACATCTGGTACTACTTCGGCTCGCTGGCGATGGTGGTGCTTGTCAATCAGATCGTCACCGGCATCTTCCTGACGATGCACTACAAGACCAGCGCGGCCGAGGCGTTCGCCTCGATCGAATACATCATGCGCGACGTGGAGTGGGGCTGGCTGATCCGCTACATGCACAGCACCGGCGCCTCGCTGTTCTTCATCGTGGTGTACCTGCACATGTTCCGCGGCCTGATGTACGGCAGCTACCAGAAACCACGCGAGCTGGTGTGGATCCTGGGCATGCTGATCTACCTGGTGCTGATGGCCGAGGCCTTCATGGGCTATGTGTTGCCCTGGGGCCAGATGTCGTTCTGGGGCGCGAAGGTGATCATCTCGCTGTTCGGGGCGATCCCGGTCATCGGCAACGGGTTGACCGAGTGGATCATGGGCGACTACCTGCCCGGCGATGCCACCCTCAACCGCTTCTTCGCACTGCATGTGATCGCGCTGCCGCTGGTGCTGTTGCTGCTGGTGGTGCTGCACCTGGGCGCGCTGCATGAAGTGGGATCCAACAACCCGGATGGTGTGGACATCAAGAAGGGGCCCAAGGGCAACCGCTGGGACGCGCACAAACCGGCCGACGGCATTCCATTCCATCCGTACTACACGGTCAAGGATCTGGTGGGTGTCGGTTTCCTGTTGCTGATCGCGGCCTTCATCATCTTCTTCGCGCCTGCCTTCGGTGGCCTGTTCCTGGAGCACGACAACTTCACCGAGGCCAATCGCCTGGTGACGCCGGAGCACATCAAGCCGGTGTGGTACTACACGCCGTACTACGCGATGTTGCGCGTGGTGCCCAACAAGCTCGGCGGCGTGCTGGTGATGTTCTCGGCGATCGCCATCCTGTTCCTGGTGCCATGGCTGGACCGCGCCAAGGTCCGCTCGATCCGCTATCGCGGCTGGATCTCCAAGGTCGCGCTTGGCGTGCTGGTGGTGTGCTTCGTGTGGCTGGGCGTGATCGGTTCCGGTCCCGGTACCGACGCCCATGAGACCTATGTGGGGCGCGTGCTGACCTTCCTGTACTTCGCGTTCTTCATCACCATGCCGTTGTGGACGTGGCTGGATCAGACCAAACCTGTACCGGAACGGGTGACCATGCATGACTAAGTCCATCGTGAGGTCATGGAAGATGCGCGCTGCCGCCTTGCTCTGCGGCTTGCTCGTTGCTGCCGGGGCGGTCGCGGCCGAAGGCGGGGCGGTGCAGCAAGCCGGCAACGACCTGAGCGACCGTGCATCGCTGCAGCGTGGCGCGCAGTTGTTCATGAACTACTGCTCCGGCTGCCATTCGCTGAAATATTTGCGCTACTCGCGCATGGCCAGCGATCTGGGCTTGAGCGAGGAAGAGGTGATGACCAACCTCAACTTCACCGGTGCCAAGGTCGGCGAACACATCGAGACCACCATGCCGCACGATGCGGCCACCAAATGGTTCGGCAAGGCACCGCCGGATCTGACGCTGATTGCGCGGGTGCGCGGCACCGGCTGGGTTTACACCTACCTCAAGTCGTTCTATCTGGATCAGACCCGTCCGTTGGGCTGGAACAACCAGTTGTTCCCGAATGCCTCCATGCCCAATCCCTTGTGGGAGCTGCAAGGCCTGCAACAGGCGCAGTTCGGTCCGCCCGACAAGGCCACCGGCGACAAACCGGTGCAGGGGCTGAAACTTGGTCAGCCGGGCCGCCAGACGCCGGTGGAGTTCGATCAGACCGTGCGCGATATCACCAACTTCCTGGAATACGCCGGCGAGCCGGCCGTGTTGAAGCGACAGAGCATGGGGGTATGGGTGATCCTGTTTCTGGTCCTGCTGACCTTCCTGGCCTACTTGCTCAAGCAGGAATATTGGAAGGACGTGCACTGACTTCCTCTGGCGTAACGCCAGGTTGAGCGCTGGGCGCGGCTGCAGTGCCGCGTCGCCCTTCCACATCGGACACCTGCACAGAACCCCTCGCCGCAACGTAGGCGAGGGCGACACGCCGGCAAGGCCTGCATTGACGGAAATCTGCGCTGTCCTTGTGGATTGCGCGCGTTAATTTTCGTGCGGCGCGGTGTCTCGCTGCGTTCGGCGCGGATCATCGGCCTTGTCGACGATGTAGCTGTGGATGGCAGGGCGTGTTTGACCGGTGTGTCGATAGGCAGCGTCGCGTGCGGCCACCTGCACCCAGCCCGTCATCCGTGGCCTGGACTGCCAGCCATCTGTTCGGGCTGGGTGCAGACCAGCCGCTCACTGCGTGCGTATTTGGCGTCATTCGCTCGCGCCATCGCACATTCGAGATAGAAACATGGCCAAATCGCCGGCGAATGGTGTCTATCACTCTTGGCTTTTGCGTGACGTGATTGCACACTCGAAGGACCGTGGTGACGGTCGGCGTTGGGCCGGCCGCGCCGATGCGGCCGGCGGATTCCGGTCGTCGGAGAGCCTTGAATGGCGACGAGTGTGCGTATGCGGAATACCTTGACTTTGTTTTCGTCCAACGACGACGTGTTGTGCCACCGGGTCCGCTTGGTCCTGGCGGCGAAAGGGGTGACCTACGACCTGGTGCCGGTCGACCCGCAAAATCCCCCCGAAGATCTGATCGATCTCAATCCCTATCATTCGGTTCCCACCCTGGTCGAACGCGATCTGGTGCTGTACGCCGCGTCGGTGGTCAGCGAATACCTCGACGAGCGCTACCCGCATCCGCCGTTGATGCCGGTGGACCCGCTCTCGCGCGCGCGCCTGCGTCTGGCGATGCTGCGGATCGAGCACGACTGGGTGCCGCAGGTGCAGGCGATCCAGCTCGGCAACAAGACCCAGGCCGAGGCCGGCCGCAAGCGCCTGAAAGAACTGCTCACCGCCTCGGTGCCGCTGTTCAAGGCCAGCAAGTTCTTCCTCAATCCGGAAATGAGTCTGGCCGATTGCGCGATGGCGCCGATCATCTGGCGACTGGAAGCATTGGAGATCGGTCTGCCCAAGGACGGCAAGGCGATCGAGGACTATGGCAACCGGATCTTCCGCAACCCCGGCTTCATCCGCAGCCTGACCGATCAGGAAAAGAAACTGCGCGATATGCCGGGCTGATGCGCCGACTGTATGCCAACAGACCGACGCCCTGTTGTGCAGCCGCCGCTGCGGGCCGTGTGCGGGTAAAATGACGCCATGAGCGAAGATTTCCCCCGCATGACCAGCCATCGCCCGTACCTGTTGCGGGCCTTGGTTGAATGGATCAACGACAACGGCATGACGCCGCACGTTCTGGTGGACGCAGGGCTGCCAGGTGTGCAGGTGCCTGCCAGTGCCGTCAAGGACGGCCGCGTTGTGTTGAACATCGCCGAGCGTGCCGTGGTCGGCTTGCAGGTCGACAATGAGAGCGTCAGTTTCAACGCGCGCTTCGGCGGCGTCAGCCATCCGGTGATGGTGCCGATGGCGGCGGTGTTGGCGGTGTACGCGCGTGAGACCGGGCAGGGCATGGCGTTGCCGGATGACATTCCTGGGACCAGCAGCGAGCCACCGGATCCGGGTGCGCCGCCGCCGGGTGCGCCCACGCCGGACGAGCCACCCAGCAGTGGCAAGCGCCCGCATCTGCGTGTGGTCAAGTAGCTAAGAGCCCCGGCGCGCAACGCGTCGGGGCTTTTAACGTCTGCATGGGTGCAGTTGCATCCACGTATGTCGCCTGTTCCCCCGCGCAACGGGGTGGGTCGGGCTGCATGTGGTGCATCGTCGCATTACCTGCTGCCGGTCAGGCCATCGCCAGCGAGGATGGCGGTGCGGCGATGCCGGGAACCAGCGATGGTCGGGACGTTCGATCCACCGCAATGCGCGCGACCGCCATGCTGACGCGCCCAGCAACAGCTAGCTGTCAATTCAGGCGCTGATGCTCGGGATTCAGCGGCGTCACCGTGGCCACTTGCGGGCCGGTGAAGGCGATCAGCTGATCGCCGCGCAGCACCAGGCGGCCACTGTGGCGGTCGATGCCGTCGTGCGAATACTCGAAGCGGAACGTTCGCTCGAAGCCCAGCCAGCCATTGGCCTTGCGGCACAGGCGGATGCTGGTGGAGTGCACGCTCTGATCCAGCCACTGCACATCGGCAGCGCGGCAGGCATTGCGGCCGAGGATACCGGCGCGTTCGGCAGCGGCGCGCGAGGAGTTCCAGAACGCGTACAGCGCGGCGCCGGCAATCATCAATAGAATAAGGCTGGGCATGCCGCCAATGTGCCATGGCATGCGGCCGATCGACAATCGGCGCACCTACGTTCCGATGCCGAGGTGCTTGCATCCAATCAGCCGAGCGTCGGCCATTTGCAGGGTCACGGCCGACACGCGGGCATCGATCGTCGGCGCACGCATCAGGACCAGATGTGCGGTTGTCCACGTCAGCGCATGCCATCCGGGAACACCTGCGCTGACCGAGTCCAGCGATCACCCCGGCAGCGTAGTGTCTCCACCGATGTGGCTGACGACAGAGCGCAAGCGGCGGTCGGCCGGGCGCGGAGCAGGCGAACGCGCCCGAGTGCATGAGTGGCATGCCGTGTCCAGGCACCGGCCATGCACGCCTGGACGCCGCGCAACAAGAGCGATCGCAGTTCTAAACCATTCACCGCCGTCGTCGCGGCCGGCTTGTGTCGGATACAGCGCAACCCCATCCAGTGAACTCCCGCCATATCGCATCGATGCGCCGCGCGCCCTGGTTTGGCGTGACGGTGTGCGCTATCGCCTATGCATCCGGTCCTGCAGCAGTTTCATCCCGTCGTGGCTGTGTGGTTCGCGCAGACCTTTGCCGCGCCGACCCAGGCGCAGGTCGCCGCGTGGCCGACAATCCAGGCCGGACGCCACACGCTGGTCGCCGCACCGACCGGCTCGGGCAAGACGCTGACCGCATTCTTCGCCGCCATCGACGGCTTGATCCGCGAGGGCCTGGCCCACGGCGGTGCGTTGCCGGACGAAACCCGTGTGGTCTACGTGTCGCCATTGAAGGCGCTGTCCAACGACATCCATCTCAACCTGGATGCGCCGCTGCAGGGGATCCGCACCGCACTGGTCGCTAGCGGTCTACCGGATGTGGCAGTGCGCACGGCAGTGCGTACCGGCGATACCCCGCAGCGCGAGCGGGCACAAGCGCGCCGCACGCCGCCGCATATTCTGGTGACCACGCCGGAGTCGTTGTACGTGCTGTTGGGCTCGGCCTCCGGGCGCAGCGCATTGCGCCATGTGCGTACCGTCATCGTCGATGAAATCCATGCGGTGGCGGCGGACAAGCGCGGCAGTCATTTGGCGCTGACGTTGGAGCGCTTGCAGCGGCTGGCGGAGCGTCCGATCACCCGTATCGGGTTATCGGCGACGCAGAAGCCGATCGAGACCGTGGCGCAGTTCCTGGTCGGTACGGGCGATGCCGGCCAGCTGGCGCCGCGCTGCGAGATCGTGGATATCGGCTACACCCGCAGGCGCGATCTGGCACTGGCCTTGCCGCCGACGCCGCTGAGCGTGGTGATGTCCAACGATCAGTGGCTACAGGTGTATGCCGGCGTGGCCGCACTCGCGCAGCAACATCGCACCACGCTGGTGTTCGTCAACACGCGGCGCATGGCCGAGCGCGCAGCGCGCCATCTTGGCGATCTGCTCGGCAAGCAGCGCGTCGCCGCGCACCACGGCAGCCTGTCGCGCGAAACCCGTCTGCTGGCCGAGCGGCGACTCAAGGCCGGCGAACTCACCGTGCTGGTGGCCACCGCCTCGCTCGAACTGGGGCTGGATATCGGCGATGTGGATCTGGTCTGCCAGCTCGGGTCGCCGCGTTCGATCGCCACGTTCCTGCAGCGTGCCGGACGTTCCGGGCATGCGGTCGGTGGGACGCCGAAGGCACGCTTGTTTCCGCAGACCCGCGATGAGTTGGTCGAGTGCGCCGCACTGCTGGATAGCGTGCGCCGTGGCGAACTGGATGCCTTGCGCATTCCGCTGGCACCGATCGATGTGCTCGCACAGCAGATCGTGGCCGAGGCCGCATGCGAAGACTGGGACGAGGACGCGCTGTTCGCGCTGGTGCGTCGCGCATGGCCGTTCGCGCAACTGAGCCGCACCACGTTCGATCGCGTGGTGCGCATGTTGTGCGACGGCTTCAGCACCCGGCTCGGGCCGCGTGCGGGCTATCTGCATCGCGATGCGGTGCATCGGCGCCTGCATGCGCGCCGCGGCGCACGCATGACCGCACTGACCTCCGGCGGCACCATTCCCGAGACGGGCGACTACAGCGTGGTGCTGGAGCCGCAGGCAGACAAGATCGGCACGGTGAACGAGGATTTCGCCGTCGAAAGCCTGACCGGCGACGTGTTTCAACTGGGCAACGCCAGTTACCGCATTCTGCGCGTGGAAGCGGGGCGGGTGCGGGTGGAAGACGCCAAGGGGGCGCCGCCGAACATTCCGTTCTGGCTGGGCGAGGCGCCAGGCCGTAGCGACGAACTGTCGGCGGCGGTATCGCGTTTGCGCGACGAGATCGCGGCACGGCTCGACTCCGTGCCGTCCGAAACAGCGCCGCACCAGGCCGCCTGCGAATGGCTGGTGGGCGAACGGGGACTGACGGCGGAGGCGGCGCGGCAACTGGTGGATTACCTCGCCAGTGCCTGCGTGGCGCTGGGCGCGATGCCGACCCAGCATTGCCTGGTGATGGAGCGTTTCTTCGATGGCACCGGCGGCACCCAGTTGGTGATCCATTCGCCATATGGCAGCCGCATCAATCGTGCCTGGGGACTGGCGTTGCGCAAGCGCTTCTGCCGCACCTTCAACTTCGAACTGCAGGCTGCCGCCACCGAGGATGCGATCGTGTTGTCGCTGTCCACCAGCCACAGCTTTGCCTTGGAGGAGGTGGCCCGCTATCTGCATTCGTCATCGGCCGAGCATGTGTTGATCCAGGCCTTGCTGGATGCGCCGCTGTTCGGCGTGCGCTGGCGCTGGAATGCGACCAACGCGATGGCGCTGCCGCGCTTTAGCGGCGGCAACAAGGTCGCACCGCAACTGCAACGGATGAAGTCGGAGGATCTGCTGGCGACCGTGTTTCCCGATCAGGTTGCCTGCGCGGAGAATCTGGTCGGCGAGCGCGAAGTGCCCGATCACCCGCTGGTGATGCAGACACTGGACGATTGCCTGCATCAGGCCATGGACAGCGAAGGCTGGCTGCAGGTGCTGCGCGGGCTGGAATCGGGCGCGATCACGCTGGTGGCGCGCGATCTCGCTGCGCCGTCGCCGCTGGCCGCCGAAGCCTTGAACGCGCGGCCATATGCGTTTCTGGACGACGCACCACTGGAAGAACGCCGCACCCAGGCCGTGCAGAACCGCCACTACCTGCCGCAGAGCAGCGACGACCTGGGGCAGCTCGATGCAGATGCCATCGCCTCGGTACGCGAGCAGGCATGGCCGCAGCCACGCGATGCCGAGGAAATGCACGAGGCCTTGGTCGGGCTGGGCGTACTTCCCGTCGATGAAGCCGCCGATGCGCACTGGCATGTGTGGCTGGCCGCACTTGCTGGCGATGGCCGCGCCAGTTGTCTTGCCCTGGATGGCGCACCGGCGCTGTGGATCAGTGCCGAGCGCATCGACTGGTTCCTGCCGCTGTATCCGCAGGCGTTGCCGCAGCCGCCGTTACAGGCGCCGGCCGATTGTCGTGTTGACGAATGGACGCGTGAGTGGGCCATCCGCGAACTGCTGCGTGGACGCTTGTCTGCCGTTGGCCCGGCGCAGGTGCCGGCGTTGGCCGGCGCACTGCAGTTGCCCGCGGCCGAGATCCTGGTTGCCTTGGCCGCCTTGCAGCGCGAGGGCTATGTCATGGCCGGGCGGTTCAGTGCGCAGGCGCAGTCGGAAGAATGGTGCGAACGCCATCTGCTGGCGCGCATCCATCGCTATACCCTGGGACGATTGCGCCGCGAGATCGAGCCGGTGGCGCAGCGCGACTACGCGCGCTTTCTGTTCGAGTGGCAGCACGTGGACGGCAGTAGCCGGGTGGCGGGGCCGGATGCATTGGCCGGCGTGGTCGGGCAGCTGGAAGGCTTCGAGGCACCAGCTGTGCTCTGGGAGAGCGAGTTGCTGCCTGCACGCGTGCGCGACTATCGACCGGCATGGCTGGACGAGTTGTGCACCGCCGGGCGCACCGTGTGGGCGCGGTTACGCCCCGGCGGTGGACGCAGCGGTGTGGCGCTGCGGACCACGCCGATCGTGTTGCTGCCACGTCGCGAGGCGCAACGCTGGAGCAGCCTGGCACGCGATGCCGACGACGCGCCCCTGGGCTCGCGCGCGCAACGCGTGGTGGAGGTCTTGCAGCAGCAAGGTGCGCTGTTCTTCGACGAGATCGCCGACGCCGCCGGCTTGATGACAACCGAACTGGAAGAGGCCTTGAGCGAGCTGGTGATGCGCGGCCGCGCGCACTGCGACAGCTATGCCGGGCTGCGCGCGCTGCTGGTGCCGGCTTCCAAGCGACCGAGCGCACTATCGCGCCACCGTCGCCGTGCCAATGCGCTGGGGATTCGCGATGCCGGCCGCTGGGCGCCGGTGCGCGCGTTGCCGGAGGTGCCGTTGGCCGAAGCCAGCGAGCGCCACCAGGACATGCTGGAACATGTCGCGCGCAGCTTGCTGCGGCGCTATGGGGTGGTGTGTTGGCGTCTGCTCGAACGCGAGGCCGCATGGCTGCCACCGTGGCGCGAACTGCTGCGCATGTATCAACGTCTTGAAGCGCGTGGCGACATCCGTGGTGGCCGATTCATCGCCGGCCTGTCCGGCGAGCAGTTCGCGTTGCCGGATGCGATCGCGGCATTGCGCCGCGTGCGTGCACAGGCCTTGCCGCAACAGTGGGTATGCGTCAGCGCCAGCGACCCGAGCAATCTGCTGGGCAGCCTCCTGCCCGGCGAGCGCGTGGCGCGCGTGCCCGGCAATCGCGTCGCGTATCTCGATGGCATGCCGATGGCGGTGTGGGCCGCAGAGCGCTTGCAACCGCTGCAGGAACTTACTGCCGAACACACCGAGCAGGCGCTGCAGGTGTTGCAGCGTGGCCCCGGGGCTGCAGAGCAAACCCCGATGGAGCAGTGGCTGGCTCAGTCGCCTGGCAGCGCACGCCGTGTATCGCTGAACCGCGGTAGCGGGCGCGACAGATAGCGGCTACCCGGGACCACCCAGCGCCACGGCGCATCCACCGCCTTGCGGATGCCGACCCGCGGTGTTGCCAGTGGGGTCGCAGGCGGCGGCGTGCCGTCGTCTTCGATCCACAAGCGTGCCCCGCCATCGGTCAGATCCAGCCCGTTGTCGGCGGCCGTCACACCGAAGGCCTGCGTCAAACGGCCTGGACCGGTGGTCAGGTGTTTGTCCGGCACACCACCGCGCGCTGCCTGCATGCGGTCGATACCGACCAGCGGCTCCAGCGCGCGAATCAGCACCGCATGACCGGGCGCGCCGCCGCAGACGGTATTGATCGCCCAATGCATGCCGTAGATGAAATACACATACAGGTGCCCATGCGCAGCGGACATCACCTGCGTGCGCGGCGTCATGCCACGAAACGAATGCGCGGCCGCATCCTCGCTGCCGCAATACGCCTCGACTTCGCTGATGCGTCCGCGTCGTCCGTCCATGCCGACCAGCATCTTGTTGAGCAATCGGGGCGCCACCACGCGCGCGTCGTGGCGTAGACGCTGCGCGGGAGCGGTGCGGGCGGCATGCGTGAAGCCTGGCAATCGGGCGGTGAGGCCGCAGCGGGCTGGTGCGTGGGGGATCGCCACGAGGGGTAGGGATTTTCTGAATACAGAGTGTTAAGAGTGCGTGATCTGTCACAGATGCAGATATCCACTGCACTGAATGGGGGTTTCACCACCGTTCATGTCTCAAGCGGGTTTTGCCGTCGCCGATAGCCATAAGCGATTGGTTAGACAAGCCGTATCGCAGCGATCGCGTAGCGCAGCACGCCATCTTCCTCCATGCAGCGCATGTCGCGCACCTCCTCCTTAAGAGAACTTTCCCATGTTAGGCAACCTCAGAATCGGAACCAGGCTCATTGCCGCCTTCCTGATCGTCTCGGCGATCGGCGTATGCATCGGCTGGGTTGGCTATTCCAACTCCGGTCGCATCAACAGTCTGGCCACCTCGCTGTACGAGCGTGAGTTGCTGGGTTTGTCGAACGTCAAGGAGGCCAACATCAACCTCATCTACGCCGGCCGCGCCCGTGCCAACCTCCTGCTGGCCAGTAGCGCCGAAGAGCGCCAGTCGCACGTGCAGAACATCGACAAATACACCGCCAAGGTGGTCGATTACATGACCCGCGCACGGTCCAGCTTCCAGACCGAGGAAGGCAAGAACAAGCTGGCGCAATTCGACCGCGCCTGGCAGAAATATCTGGACGAGCGCGGCCGCTTCCTCGAAGCCGCAAACCGCGAAGCATTGCGCCAGGCCGATCCGGACCTGGAGGCACTGTCCAACGCGGTGCGTGCCAGCTCGGATGAAGTGGATGCGCTGATGACCGACCTGGGCGGCCTGCGCGAGCGCAGCGCGGCTTCGGCCAACGCGGAAACCGACGCCATCCACACCAACAGTTCCAAGCTGTTGATCGCCATCATTGCTGGCGGCGTCATCCTCGGCGTCATCCTCGGTGTGGTGATCAGCCGCAGCGTCACCGGCCCGATCCGTCGCGCCGTGGCGGTGGCCAACAGTCTGTCCGAAGGCGACCTGACCATGCGCATCGAGGTGCAGGGCCGCGACGAAACCGCGCAGCTGCTCGAAGCGATGCGCACCATGGTGCAGAAGCTGTCGCAGGTAGTGGGCGAGGTCAATACCAGCGCCGAAACCCTGGCCAGTGCCTCGGAAGAAGTCAGCGCCACCGCGCAGTCGCTGTCGCAGGCCGCCAGCGAACAGGCCGCCGGCGTGGAAGAAACCAGCGCGTCGCTGGAGCAGATGACCGCATCGATCAGCCAGAACACCGAAAACGCGCGCGTCACCGATGGCATGGCCACCCAGGCCGCAAAGGAAACCATCGAAGGCGGCGAAGCCGTGGTCGCCACCACCCAGGCGATGAAGCAGATCGCGCAGAAGATCGGCATCATCGACGACATTGCCTATCAGACCAATCTGCTCGCGCTCAATGCCGCGATCGAAGCGGCGCGTGCCGGCGAACATGGCAAGGGCTTTGCCGTGGTCGCTGCCGAAGTGCGCAAGCTGGCCGAACGCAGCCAGGTCGCCGCCCAGGAGATTGGCGAGGTTGCCAGTTCCAGCGTGGAGCTGGCCGATCGCGCCGGCCGTCTGCTCGATTCCATCGTGCCCAGCATCAAGCGCACTTCCGATCTGGTACAGGAAATTTCGGCCGCGTCCGAAGAACAGTCTTCCGGCGTCAGCCAGATCAATTCGGCGGTCGTGCAGCTGAGCCAGACCACCCAGCAGAACGCCAGTGCGTCCGAAGAGCTGGCCGCCACTGCCGAAGAGATGAGCGCACAGGCCGAACAGCTGCAGCAGAGCATGGCGTTCTTCCGCCTGGGCGGGCAGGGGCCGGTCAGCACGCCGCCGAAGCGGGGCAAGGTCGCCGCCGCACGCCCGTCACGCACTGCGGCCAACAGCGGTTGGCGTCACGCGGCTGCGCCGGCCTATGCGATGTCCGAGGGCCCGGACGAAGGCCAATTCGCTCGCTTCTGAGAGACCGACCGATGACTGCACAGACCCCCGATGTGATGCCTGGCGACGCCGATGCGGCGGCCCAGTACCTGACCTTTCAACTGGATGGCGAAACCTTCGCCATCAGCATTCTTGGTATTCGCGAAATCATCCAGTACCGCACGCCGACGCCGGTGCCGTCGATGCCGGCCTGCGTGCGCGGCGTCATCAATCTGCGCGGTGCCGTGGTGCCGGTGGTGGATCTGCAGTCACGACTGGGCCGTGCCGATTGCACAATCGGCAAGCGCAGTTGCATCGTGATCCTGGCGACCGAGCAGGCGCAGGGAACCCAGGTGATCGGCGTGCTGGTCGATGCGGTCAACGCGGTGATCGAGTTGGCCGATCAGGATATCGAGGCGGCGCCGTCGTTCGGCACGCATATCCGCCGCGATCTGCTGCGTGGCATGGGCAAGGTCGGCGAACGCTTCGTCGTGTTGCTGGACATGGAGCAGGTGCTGCAGGTGGATGAGATCGCGGGCGGCGGCGACGCACTGGCCGCCTGAGCGCGGCCGGCAACGGAATGCGCAGAGCCTGTGCCGTGCAGATGTGCGCGGCACTCAACACCGGACACGGTGCATGCCGCCTTCCGGCAGGGGCCACGCTGTTCGGCATGCGAAGGCCTGCGGATGGCAACGCCAGGTTGCAGAGGTCGTCAGGGAGACGACGACATTGGCCAATCAGTCGTGCAGCTGCCAACCATCGAACCGCTGCACGCGGTTGCGTCCGCCGCGAATCGCGGTCTGCAGGGCATGCCGCGCGCGCGCCAGCAAGGTATGGCTGTCGTGCGCCTCGTTGGACGTGACCTCAACCAGGCCGGCGCTGATGGTCAGTGCGCCGGTCGGCCAGCTGGCCGCTTCGACTGCCCCGCGCACCGCGTCGATGGTGTTGGCCGCGTCCGGCGCCGAGGTCTGCGGTAACACCACGCAAAGCTGATCGCCCGCCAGGCGCGCCACCGTGGCGTGCTGCGGCAGGTGGGCTTCGAGGATCCGGGCGGCCTGCACACGCGTTGCGTCTGCGGCGGCCGCACCGGCCTGCAATTGCTGCCGTTTGAAGCCGTCCAGATCAATCAGCGCAAAGCTCAGCGGCAGCGGTGACGATGCGGTCGAAGGCTGTACGAGCGTCTGCATGGCATGCTCCAGGCCGTCGCGATTCCACAGCCCGGTGAGCGCGTCGCGCAGCGTGTCCAGTTCGACCAGCTTGGCCGCGTGCTGCAATTCGATCGTGCTGACGACCTGCCGTGCCAGCGCTTGCAATGCATTGCGTTCGGCCACCGACAGGCGTCGCGGCGTGCGGTCGAGCACGCATAGCGTGCCCAGCGCGATGCCGTTGGATGTCAGCAGCGGGGCACCGGCGTAAAAACGGATCTGCGGCTCGCCAGTGACCAGTGCGTTGTCGGCGAAGCGTGCGTCCAGGTGGGTGTCGCCGACTTCCATCACCTGATCGGGCTGCAGGATGGCGTGGGCGCAGAAGGACAACTCGCGCGGCGTCTGCCTCGGCTGCATGCCGACCTTCGACTTGAACCACTGACGCTGGGTATCCACCAGCGAAATCAGCGCCATTGGGGTCCGGCATACCGCAGCGGCGATCGAGGTGAAGGCGTCGTAGCCCGGTTCCGGTGCGGTATCCAGGATCTGGTAATCGTGCAGCGCGGCAAGCCGGTCGTCTTCGTTGGCCGGCTTGCGGGCGCCGAGGCCGGCATGTATCCCGCCGGGCAACAGCGTGGCGTGGACCAGGTTCAACGCTGGCGCGTCAGGAATCTGCATGCAAAGGACAACCGGAAAGGGCGCCGATAGCGCGATGAGTGTCTGGCAGCGGCGATGCCGATGTCGCCAAGCCGCAGCCCGGTCTGCCTCCAAACGATGAAGCAGCACGCGTCAGCCATCCAGCAACCGATGCGTGATCGAATGGTGCCATATCGGCCAACGGCGTGGAATGTGCGTGATGCATGCCGGTGCTGCAGCGACGTGGCAGGCGTTACTTGCCCTGGCCGGCATTGCCTTTCGGACGGCGGTTCTGTTCGTTATCGACTTTCAGGTCCTCGACCCCGGGACGCTGTTTGGCGACATCGTCCTGTTGACGGTCTTGCTGACTCTCGGTGACGCCGTGGGTGTTGTCGGCAGCCTTGTCGGGTTGGCGCTGGTCGTTGCTCATGGCGTGCGTCCGCTGTGAAGGTGGCAGACACGTTAGCGCGCACGGTGTGATCCCCGCGCCATGGCTGCAGGCGGCGCCGGCGACCAGTACCGTGCCTACGCAAAAAAGCCCCGGAAACGTGGTTTCCGAGGCCTTTGATGAATCATGCAATGGTGGAGCGGAAGGGGATCGAACCCTCGACCTTCGCGATGCGAACGCGACGCTCTCCCAGCTGAGCTACCGCCCCACGTGGTTTGATTCTAACCACATGCCGCGCGGTTCGCCAATGGCGTCCGGCGCCGACGGGCGGCGCCGTCACAGCGCGGCCCTGCAGACATTACTCGCGAACCAGCGGGAACTTGAGGTCCGGGTTCTTGGCCTTCCATTCCTTGTACGACACCGAGCCTTCCCAGGCCGCAAAGGCCTTCGGGGTACGGCCACGGCCGGACCAGGTCTCGCCGGTGTGCGGCAGTTCGTACTTGGGCTTCACTTCGCTGCGGCCGCTCTTGACCACTTCCTTGCGTGCACCGGTGGTGCCCAGGTAGGCGGCAATGTCGTTGCGCTGCTTGGTGTTGAAATGGCCGGCAAACTGCTCAAGCAGCGAGACGATGGTGGCATGCGCAGAGGATGCCTCGCTCGCGCGCTCGGTTTTCTCCTGTTCTTCCAGCTTCTGCAGCTCGTCCAGCAGCTTGGCTTTGGCTTGCGCGATGGAGTCCAGTTTCGAAGAAGTATTGCTCACAGAGGTATGGCCTCGGAATAAGGGTGGAGACGCTGCCCAATGGGCGCGCGTCATTATGGCATGCGGTCCGGGGGCGACCGCTGCGTGTGCACTGCTTGCACATGCGGCGACCAGGTCTTTTGCAAGGCCCGGTGGCGCACTGTCGCATTGTCCTGCCGGAGGCGGCAACGCCGGTTGGGCATGCCGCGATCCTTGCTGCAACGATACAGGAGCAGCAAGGACGCGATGCCAGACATCCTGTGATGTATGTCGCTGCAAGTCCGGCGTCGGCGCCGCACCGACGCTATCAATCTCTTTCGGCCTTCCGTGGGCCCGGCGTCGCAGGATCGGCGGTATGCACGAGCGACGCCAATGCCCGCATCGCTGCGCGCTTCGATCGCGGACTATCTGCCGGCATTACGCCGTCGCGTCGTCCAGCAGCGGCGTCAGCTGCGCTTCGAGCACCTCGCGGCGCCATTGGCCGAGTGCGGCAGGCCAGCTGCGTTGTTCGATCAGGGTTTCCAGGTGTCGGCGCGAGGCCAGGATGCCGTCGGGCAATTCCAGCTCGCGGCTGCGCTGGGCCACCGCATCCTGCAGGCGCTTGAGCGTGGCCTTGTTGCCGTCGGTGGCGGCCTGCGCCAGCGGCGCCTTGTCTTCGTCGGGCAGTGGCGTGTTGAGTGCGTCCCATACCGCAGCGGCGAGCTTGCGCGGCGCCTTGGGGAACTTGTCGAACTGGCGCAGCAAGGCGTCCAGATCGGCGGGCGGAAAGCGCGCCAGCTGGCTGGCCAGTTCGTTGTCCAGGATCCAGCTGCGCGGACGATCGCTCTGACGCGCCTGCAGGTCGCGCCAACGCAGCAGCCGCAGCAGCCGACGTTGCGCGGCAGGCTCCAGGAACTGTGCGGTGCGCAGGCTCACATGCGGCCAACGCTCGCCATCGTCGTGTTCGACCGTCGCGAGCAGGCGCTCGGCATCTTCGGCCAACCAGCCCAGGCGATCCTGCTCGGTCAGGCGGCGGGTGAGTTCGTCGTGGATGGCGAACAGGTAACGCACATCGTCGGCGGCGTATTCCAGCTGCGCCGGCGACAGCGGACGACGCATCCAGTCCGAGCGCGTCTCGCCCTTGGTCAGCAAGGTGCCGGTCACTTCCTGCACCAGTTTCTGATAGCCCATGCCACCGCCCACGCCGGCCAGTGCGGCAGCGATCTGGGTGTCGAACAACGGCCGAGGCAATACGCCGCAGGCGCACTTGAAGGTCACCAGGTCTTCGCTGGCGCTGTGCATCACCTTGACGATATCGGTGGCGGTCAACCACTCCCCGAGTGCCTCGTTCATGCCGGGAATCAACGGGTCGATCAGCAGGATCTCCTCGCCGATGGCCATCTGCACCAGCGCCAGTTGTGGCCAGTAGGTGCGTTCGCGGATGAATTCCGTATCCAGGCCAATGCGGGCCGGACGCGACGCTTGCAGGCGTTCAGTGAGCTCGGAGGGGTGGGTGATCCAGTGGGGCACGTGATTTCCGTCGACAGCAGGGGTTTGCGCAGAACGCGCAGAATAGCCTAACGTCGCGATCGCCTGTCGTGCGGCAGAGCACTGGAAGGAGCAGGTGGTGGGTGAGTGCGGTAACCGGATCGCAGCGTGGACATTGGTCGCGCTCAGCATGTGCGGCTGTTCGCGCGCACCGGCGCCTGCGCCTGCCGCTGCGCCAAAACCGGCGGCAGTGGAGGCTGCACCAAGCAAGCCGAATGTATCCATCGGCGGCGAAGAATCCGCCGAAACCGTGGCGCAATGGCAACCGCCTGCGGTAGAGCTTGGCGATGGGTCGCTCGCGCAGGCGCGCAAGCGTGCCGACCAGGCGCTGAAGGAAGATCGGCTGTTTCGCACCGCCGACGATGCGATTCCGCTGTATCTGGCGATCCAGCAACGTGCCGGTGGCCAGGATGCGGCCAGCCGTCGCGGCCTGGAGCAGGCGCGGCGCCGGTTGATCGAGCGTGGCGATGCCTTGATCGCGCAGACCGAGCGCCAGGACGATGCGCTGGAACAGGCGCGCGAACTGGCGATCGTGGCGTTGGCGCTCGCCCCACAGGACCCGAAGGTGCGTGGGCTGCAACGCGAGGTGGAAACTGCGCAGCGCGTGCTCGGGTTCAATCGCGCCGGCGAGGACGACCTGCGCGCCGGGCGCCTGGGCGAAGACGGTAATGGCGCGTTGGCGAATTTTCGCGATGCCGCGCAGCTGGATGCGGATAACCCGCGCACGCGTCAGGGGCTGGCGGCAGTGGAAAGTGGCTTGTTGGCGCGCGCCGAACGTGCGGCCGAGGTGGGCGACTTCATCGGTGCGCGGTATTGGTTGCAGATGGCCGGCCAGGTGCGCGAGCGCGCGCCCACCATGGCCGATGCGCGCACGCGCATCGAACGCATGCGTCGGGCGCAAATCACCGCATTGCACGACGCCGGGCTGCACGATCTGAATTCGCCGCGTGGACTCAAGGCTGCCGGCGAAAAACTGGCCGAGGTACTGCGTATCGCCGATCCGGGCGATCCGGTGGCGGGCGACCTGCGCCGTCGCCTGGAGCTGGCCACGCATTACGGCAGCTTCCGGCCCGGGCAGGTATTCACCGATGGGCTGAAAGTCGGCGGTCGCGGGCCGCAGATGATCGTGGTGCCGCACGGTGCGTTTCAGATGGGCGCAGGCGACGCCGAACCGGGTGCTTCGGACAACGAGCGCCCCGCGCATTACGTGCGCTTCGCGCGCGGCTTCGCGTTGTCGATCACCGAAGTGACAGTCGATGAATTTCGTCAATTCGTCCGCGCCACCGGCGCCCGTCCGCGTGCCACCCGGCGCGGGCATTCGGTGGTGTACGACGAGCGCAGCGGTAACTTCATCCGACGCAGTGGGGTGGATTGGCAATCGGACTACAACGGCGCGCAGGCCGCGCCGAACAGCCCGGTGATGCACGTCAGCGTTCGCGACGCCGAGGCCTATGCGAGCTGGTTGTCGGAACAGACCGGCCGCCATTACCACGTGCCCAGCGAGGCCGAGTTCGAATATGCGGTGCGCGCCGGCACCACCGGTCGCTATCCGTGGGGCAATGCCGGCTCGCCGCCGATCGATGCGGGCAACGTCACCGGCGGCAACGATGTCTCGCGCAGCGGCCGGCACTGGAACAACGGCTTCGTCGGATATGGCGACGGCTTCTGGGGGCCGGCGCCGGTTGGCAGTTTCCGCGCCAACGCCTGGGGCCTGCACGACATGGGCGGCAACCTGAGCGAGTGGGTGGCCGACTGCTGGCATGCCAGCTACCGCCGCGCGCCCGCCGACGGTGCGGCGTGGTTCAACCCCGGCTGCCGGCAGCGCATGATCCGTGGCGGCAGCTGGGCCAACTCCCCGCAGCAGACGCGCGCGGCATGGCGGCAGTCGCAGGATTCGGATACCACCAGCGCACGCATCGGCTTTCGCCTGGCGCGCGGCATCTAAAGCAGCCATCAAGCGACCAGGCACGGGGCGGGCGCGGACGCCGGCAGCGATGCGACCGACGGTGCTGCCCAGCTATCGCTGTGCTCACCCCGGGTGCGGGCAGGGCGTGACCGGCAATGCTGGTCAGTCAGTGAATGCCCGCGCCTGTTCGGTCGGCAGCGTGCGGCGCCTTGAGCGATGTTGCCTGCGATGTGCCGCGCGTGGACCTGCCTGGTCCGATCCACCGGCGCCGGCAGGCTTAACCGCAGCGAACACGTGCTGACAGGCGGCCGAACCGGGTGAGGGTGCGCAGGTCTAAGCTTGTGCGCTTCTGACAGGACTGCCGCGATGGGCTTGGGGATCAAGATGTTTCGTTGGGTGATGGCGGCGCTGCTCATTGGCGGCAGCGGCTACGCGGTGGCGCGGCATATGCAGGACGGCAATACCGCCGGGCATTATCGTTCGGTGGAGGTGATTCGCCCGGAAGGCGTGCCCAAGGCGATGGTCGTGTTGTTGCCCGACAGCGGCCATGCCCAGGATGGCCAGCGGCTTGCCGAGATGCTCAGCAACGACGGTGCGTTGGTGGCGGTGGTCGATACCGCGAGGTATCGCGAACGTGTGCGTTCCCACCACGCCGCGTGCAGTTCGCTGGCCGACGACGCCGAGCGGCTCGGCAAGAAGCTGCTGCGGGCCGAGCATGTGGATGCGTTCATGCCGCCGGTGCTGGTGGGGCAGGGCGATGGTGCGGTGCTGGCACGCCAGGCGTTGGCGTCGGCGGCGCCCGACGTGCTGGGTGGTGCCGTCGTCGCCGATGCGGGTACCAACGATCCGGGGCTGGCCTGCTCGCGCGACGTGCACGACGCCAATCAGGGCTTCCTCGATGATCTGGTCGACGATGCCAGCCCGATGCAGATCGCCGCCGCCACCAGGGACCACTTCCTGGCAGCGCAGGCGGAAGGCTTGGGCGATCTACCGCTGGTCGAATTGCACGCGCCGGGCAGCGACCGGCTGGTGGTGATGCTGTCCGGGGATGGTGGCTGGCGTGAACTGGATAAAGGCATTGCCGCGCAATTGCAGCAGCAGGGCGTGTCGGTGGTGGGCTGGAACAGCCTGCGCTACTTCTGGGCCAGCCGCACGCCGCAGCAGGTCGGTGCGGATCTGGATCGGGTGATCGCAACCTACCAGCAGCGTTGGCACATCCATCATGTGGCGCTGGTCGGCTACTCGTTCGGTGCCGATGTGCTGCCGTTTGCCTACCCGGACCTGTCGCCGCGACAGCGCGCATCGGTGCAGTTCGTGAGCTTGCTCGGCCTCGGCCACGAGGCGGATTTCAAGGTCCGCGTCGGTGGCTGGCTGGGCTGGCATAACGATGCCGAGCGCGACGTGGAGCCGGCGATCCAGTCGCTGGATCCGCATCGTCTGCAATGCATCTATGGCGATCAGGAGAAAGACACGCTGTGCCCGGAGCTACGTGCGCGTGGCGTGGAGGTGGTGGTGCGTCCTGGCGGGCATCATTTCGACCATGATCCAGTGGCGTTGGCAGGCCTGCTGATGCAGGGCTGGGAACGTGCGGCGCAGACGCCCAGTCACGGCTAAAGCGCGTGTGATGCACCTTTGACGCACCTTGAGCGGTGCGCGCGGTCTGTTGAACCCTCGCCCGGGCGGGCCGCCTGGGCGAGGCGTTGAATGGAGCGTCGGCGCGCCATCTGTCACGCCACGCGGCGATCGTCGGGCGGCCGCAGTCGGAGTTCTCACTGCGATACAGCGGGAACAACGCAAAGTCGATCACCGATACAGCTGCGTGGCGGCGATGGCGACCCGATACGGTGCCGCTGTCATCGCGGCAACGCGCAGGTGTGTTCTTCTCCGGTAGTCCGCAGCAAACCCGTGTAGACGTGATTCGTCGCCGTCAGTCGTCGCTTGATTCGACTCGCACGTCGATGCTGCCTTCGGCCAGCTGCGCGCGCAGGCGCTCGCCTGCCACCACATCGGTGGCGCTGCGCACCACGCGTCCATCGCCGGGGCGGGTGACGATGGCATAACCACGCGCCACCGTGGCCAGCGGGCTGACCGCTTCCAGCGAGCGCGCCACGCTGCGCAGACGCAGCTGGTCATGCTGCAGGCGCCGCTGCATCGCTGCCTGCGGATGCAGTGCGCGCAGCCGTTGCTGAAAGTTGGCCAGGTTGCGCTGCGGGTTATGCGCCTGCAGCTGGCCCTGCCCACGCTGCACGCGTGCCTGCAGCCGCTCCAGCACCTGGGTCATGCGCGCACGCAACTGGCGGGCGGCATCTTCCTGACGGCGGTGCAGCAGCTGCAGCCGCGCCTGCGGGCGATGCGCACGCAGGCGCAAGGCGAGCCGGTCGGCGCGCTGCATCGCGTTGCCCAAGCTGTGTTGTTGCAGCTGGGCAATGCGTGCATGCGCGCGCTGCACGCGCGCGACCAGCTCGCGCTGATCGGGCACCAGCAGTTCCGCTGCCACCGACGGCGTGGGCGCACGCACGTCGGCGACGAAATCGCTGAGGCTGACGTCGGTCTCGTGCCCGACTGCCGACACCACCGGCGTCTGCGCGGCGGCAATCGCGCGGGCCAGCCGCTCGTCGTTGAATGCCCAAAGATCTTCCAGCGAGCCGCCACCGCGCGTGAGCAGGATGACGTCGTAGCGCCCGGACGCATCGGCACGCTGCAGCAGCGAGGTGATCTGCGCGGCTGCGCTGTCGCCTTGCACCAACGACGGCAGCAGGTCCACCTCCAGCAACGGAAAGCGGCGCGCCAAGACACTGAGCACGTCACGCACCGCCGCACCGCTGGGCGAAGTGATCACGGCCAGGCGGCGCACATGCGCCGGTAACGGCTGCTTGCGTTCGCTATCGAACAGCCCTTCGGCGGCCAGGCGCGCCCGCAGTTCGTCAAAGGCGCGACGCAGGGCGCCTTCGCCGGCCTCTTCCATGTGATCGAGCACCAGCTGGTAGTCGCCGCGCGCTTCATACAGGGTGAGGCGTCCGCGCGCGAGCACGCGCAAGCCTTCGCGCGGCTGGAACTTCAGCCAGGTGCTCTTGGGCTTGAACATCGCGCAACGGATCTGCGCGCGGGCGTCCTTGAGCGTGAAGTACAGGTGGCCCGAGGACGGGCGGGTGACACTGCTCAACTCCGCTTCCACCCAGACCAACGGAAAGCTGCCCTCCAGCAGGTCGCGCGCCAGCGTGTTGAGCTGGCTGGGGGTGAGGATCTGTTCGTTGCGGTCGGCCATCGCCGTATTATCCCGCAGCGGCGATGCGCGTGTGTGAGCGCATCGGTCGGGAACTCACAGGCCGTGTTGCGCCAGCGCCCAGCCCACATGCTCGCGCACCAGCTCCGATGCATCGTGGCGACGTGCTTCCAGTGCCGCCAAGACGTCCGGCGTGCCGGGCGCATTGCCCAGGCCCACTGCGATATTGCGCAACCACCGCTGATGGCCGCTGCGACGGATCGGGCTGCCTTCGGTGCGGCGCAGGAACTCGTCCTGGTCCCAGGCGAACAGCTGCGGCAGTGTGGCCACGTCCAGGTCGTTGCGGGCGCGGAAGTCGGCTTCGTCGGTGCGCTGGGCGAACTTGTTCCAGGGGCAGATCAACTGACAGTCGTCGCAACCGAAGATGCGGTTGCCGATCGGCTTGCGCATCTGTTCGGGAATCGCACCCTCGTGTTCGATGGTGAGATAGGCGATGCAGCGACGTGCGTCCAGCCGGTACGGGGCGATGATGGCCTGGGTCGGGCAGATGTCGATGCAGCGCGTGCAGCTGCCGCAATGCGCGGTGGCCGGAGTGTCGATGGGCAGCGGCAGATCAAGATAGATCTCGCCCAGAAAGAACCACGAGCCGCCATTGCGATCGATCAGGCAGGTGTGTTTGCCGATCCAGCCCAACCCGGCATTGCGCGCCAATGCGCGCTCCAGCACCGGCGCGGAATCGACGAACACCCGATAGCCGAATGCGCCGATCTCGCCCTGGATACGCTCGGCCAGTTTCTGCAGCCGGTTGCGCATCAGCTTGTGGTAGTCGCGCCCCAGTGCATACCGCGCCACGTAAGCGCGACGACCATCGTGCAAGGTGTTCCAGGCTTCGCTGTCGTCCTTGCGGCCGTAATCCATGCCTACCGACAGCACGCGCAAGGTGCCGGGCACCAGCTCCTGCGGGCGCGAACGCTTGTCGCCGTGCTGGGCCATCCAGTGCATGGTTCCGTACAGACCTTCTTCCAGCCAGCTGCGCAGATGCGCCTCGTCCTCGCCCAGCTCGATGCCGGTGATGCCGCAGCGTTGAAAGCCGGCCTCGCGCGCAAGCGCACGGATGCGCGCGGCGGCGTCGGTGGGGTCGGGTCGGATGGAAACGGCAGACATGGCGACAAGTATAGAATTCCCGGCATGTATGCACCGCTCGATCTTTACGACACCGCCGCCGCGCGCAGGCTCGATGCGCAGGCCACCACGCTGCTCGGTGGCGATGGCTACACCCTGATGCAACGCGCCGGGCAGGCCGCCTGGCATGACCTGTTGCAACGCTGGCCGCAGGCACGCCGCATCGTGGTGGTCTGCGGCACTGGTAACAACGGTGGCGATGGCTACGTGCTGGCGCGCCTGGCGCAGCGGGCCGGGCGTCAGGTGCGCGTGGTGCATCTGCCCGAGCATGGCCCGGGCTCGGACCTGGCGCAGCGCGCCTGTACCGATTATCTGGCTGTAGGCGGGACGATCGCGCTGTTTCCGGATCCGCTGGCGCAGGCCGATGTCATTGTCGATGCGCTGTTCGGTATCGGTCTCAACCGCGCACCCGATAGCGAGACCTCCGGTCTGATCGAGGCCATCAATGCGGCCGGCGTTCCGGTGTTCGCGCTGGACGTGCCCAGCGGGATCGATGCCGATCACGGCGTGGCATTCGGCGCTGCGATACGTGCCGACGCCACCTTGCAGTTCATCGTGGCGCATGTCGGCTTGTCTACCGGCGATGCGCTGGAGCATGCAGGCACGCTCGCACTCGCATCGCTGGATGTCCCCGATGCCGCATTCGATGGGCTTGCGCCGGCTGCGCAGCGGTGGGACATCGACGCCCTGGCCGCGCAGCTGCGCCCGCGTCGCCGCAATACGCATAAAGGCGAATCCGGGCGTGTGCTATGTGTCGGCGGCAATGTCGGCAGCGGCGGCGCAATCATGCTCGCCGCCGAAGCCGCGTTGCGCAGCGGGGCAGGGTTGGTGCAGGTCGCCACCCGCGCCGAACACGTGGCGCCGCTGCTGGCGCGCTGCCCGGAAGCGATGGTGCGCGCGGTGCAGGCCGACGACGACATCACTGCATGGGCCGATAAGGCCGACGTGGTCGCACTGGGGCCGGGCCTGGGGCAGGATGCCTGGGCGGAAGGGGTGTGGCGCGCCGTGTTGGCGTCGGACACCGCCGTTGTCATCGATGCTGATGGCCTGAATCTGCTGGCCGCCAACGCGCTGCCGACGCGCGGCCCGCGCGTCCTGACTCCGCACCCCGGCGAGGCCGCTCGTCTGCTTGGTCTGTCCACCGCACAGGTCCAGCGCGATCGCCTGGCCGCCGCAGATGCATTAGCCAAGCGCTTCGACGCGGTAGTCGTCCTCAAGGGGGCCGGCAGCGTGGTCGCTGCGCCGCATGCGCTGCCGCGGATCATCGACGCCGGCAATCCGGGCATGGCGGTCGGCGGTATGGGCGATCTGCTGACAGGTGTGATCGCAGCCCTGCTGGCGCAGGGCTGGTCGCCCTTCGATGCCGCCAGCCTCGGCGCGTTGTTGCATGGCTGCGCCGGCGATGCGGCTGCGCGCGAGGGCGAGCGCGGCCTGCTGCCGACCGATTTACTGCCCGAATTACGTCGCCTCGCCAACGCCGGAGCCATTGCATGAATCAACTCGCCGCACACCTGGCCGACGCGCAGGCCACTGAAACCCTCGGCCAGGCGTTGGCTGCAGTGCGGCCTGGCAGTGCGGTCGTGCAACTGCACGGTGATCTGGGTGCGGGCAAATCCACGCTGGCGCGCGCGCTGTTGCGCGCACTCGGGGTCACCGGGCCGATTCGTAGCCCCACCTACACCTTGGTCGAGCGTTATCCGCTCAGCACCGGCGATGAAGCCTGGCATCTGGACCTGTACCGCATCGGCCACGCTGGCGAGCTGGATTTTCTCGGCCTGGACGAAGGCAGCGCGAGCCTGTGGTTGGTCGAATGGCCGGAACGCGGCGCAGGCGTACTGCCGCCGGCGGATCTGGACATCGAACTGGCCGTCGAAGGCGATGGCCGCAGCGTACAACTGCGGGGACGCAGCGACACCGGCCGCGACTGGCTGACGCGCATGTCGCGCCTGCCTCAGTTGCGATCCCTTTTTGCGAGCCAACAGGAGGAATGAACGCCAGGTTATGGATTATTAAGGGAAATTGCCTTGCAATTCACGCTGTTGGATGATTGAATCCAGCGCCATGACACCGGGGATCCGCCAAGTTTGTGTTTCCGCCCTGACCGCCAGCCTGAGCCTGGCGGTTTTTGCTGCATGGGCCGGGGAAATCAAGGGCGTTGGCGTCAGTACCGGTGCCACCGGGACGCGTGCGGAAATTCAACTCGCCGGCAGCGGCGGTTTCAAGACACTGTCGCTCGCCAATCCCAACCGATTGGTGGTGGATTTTCCCGATTCGTCGGGGATGCGTGGGCTCAAGCTGCCGGCTGCCGCTGGTCTGGTGACATCGGTGCGTACCGGTCAACCGGTCCCCGGCACCTTCCGGGTGGTCTTCGAGTTGGCAACGCCGGTCACGCCGCTGAAGCCGCAGATGCAGACGCTGGGTAGCGCTTCGACCTTGGTGATCGAGTGGCCGGGCGACCCGACGCCCGCCTCCAATGGCATCGCCACCACCACGATGGCACCTGCGATGCCCGCACCGCGTCCGGTGGATGCGCAAGCCGAAGCGGCGCGCGCCACTGCCGCGCTGGCCGCTTCCGCGCAACGTGCATCCGCAGCGCCGCCTGCACCGACCCCACCGCCTTACGTGCCCGCATCGGCAATGCCCAGCGTCACGCCGGCAGCGGTGCCGACCACGGTCGCCACCGGCGTGCCGACACCGCGTCCGGGTACCGCGACCACTGCGGTGACGACCAGCACGGCCGCACCGGCGAGCACCGCCGGCAACACGCCAAATCGCGTCACCGTCTCCACGGCTAACGCCTCGGCAGGCACCGCGATGGCGGGCAATGCCGCATCGCCCGCGGCCATCTTGAATGGCGGCAATGCGCCGTCTCGCGCTGCGTACGGAACCCCGATCGCCGCTGCGCCGACGACCGCGTCCGGAAACATCGCCGCTGCGGACGATGACGACATTCCGCCGCGTCCGGTGCTGCCCAGCGAGGCTGCGCGGGTCAAGATGGCAGCTGGCATGCGGCCGCTGATCGTGGCGATCGATCCCGGTCACGGCGGCCAGGATCCGGGCGCCATGGGCCCCACCGGCAAGCGCGAAAAGGACGTGACCCTGGCGGTCGGTCGTGAGCTGGCGCGCCAGATCAACGCCACACCCGGCATGAAGGCCTACCTGACCCGCGACAGCGACGTGTTCATTCCGCTGCCGATGCGTGCGCAGAAGGCACGCGCCGCCAAGGCCGATATCTTCATCTCCATCCACGCCGACGCAGCCGAGAATCGCAGCGCGACCGGCTCGTCGGTCTATGTGCTGTCAACCAAGGGCGCCTCCTCGCAGCGCGCACGTTGGTTGGCCGACAAGGAAAATGCCGCCGACCTGGTCGGCGGCGTGCGTTTGCAGCAGACCGAAAGCACGCTGGCCAATGTGCTGCTCGATCTGGCGCAGAGCGGCCACATGAAGGCGTCCGAAGACGCGGCAGGGCATGTGCTCGGCGGCCTCAAGCGGATCGGCAACAATCACAAGCCGCAGCTGGAACGCGCCAACTTCGCGGTGCTGCGTACCTCCGACATGCCGGCGATGCTGGTGGAAACGGCGTTTATCTCCAACCCGGATGAAGAACGCCGCCTGATCGATCCGGCCTACCAGCGCAAGATCGCCTCGGCGGTGCTGGATGGCATCGATACCTTCTTCACCCGCCAGCCGCCGCCGGGCACCTTGTTTGCCGCGCGTGCGCAGGCCGAAGCCGATGCTGCCGCCGGCACCGTGGCCGGCGGCAGCCGCTAAGCCGCTCGGCTATCATTCCGTATTGATTCCCTGGATGACGGCGCTCGCGCGCCGCCGGATTGCCGTGCCGACGTCTGTCTTGCCTGTTACACCCTCGCTCTGTCGCATGTTGTGCGTCCACCGCGCGAGCCTGCGCTGATGGCGATCCGCCAGCTGCCCGAGATTCTGATCAACCAGATTGCCGCCGGCGAAGTCGTCGAGCGGCCCGCTTCCGTGGTCAAGGAACTGGTCGAAAATGCACTCGATGCCGGCGCCACGCGCGTGGATATCGAGCTGGAAGAAGGCGGCGTGCGGCTGATCCGCATCCGCGACAACGGGGCTGGCATCACCCCGGACGAACTGCCGCTGGCGGTGTCGCGGCATGCCACCAGCAAGATCGCGTCGCTGGACGATCTGGAGACCGTCGCCACGCTCGGTTTTCGTGGCGAAGCCCTGCCGTCGATCGCTTCGGTCAGCCGCTTCACCCTGATCTCGCGTCGCCACGATGCCGAGCATGGCTCCGCGCTGGAGATCGAAGGCGGGCGCCTGGGCGAGGTGATGCCACGTGCGCACGCGCCCGGCACCACCGTCGAAGTACGCGAGTTGTTCTTCAATGTGCCGGCGCGGCGCAAGTTCCTGCGTGCCGAGCGCACCGAACTCGGGCATATCGAAGAGTGGCTGCGTTCGTTGGCGCTGGCGCGGCCGGATGTGGAGTTGCGGGTTTCGCACAACGGCAAACCCTCGCGTCGCTACAAGCCGGGGGATCTGTATTCGGATGCGCGACTGGGCGAAACGCTGGGCGAGGACTTCGCGCGGCAGGCCTTGCGCGTGGATCACAGCGGCGCCGGTCTGCGTCTGCATGGCTGGGTCGCGCAGCCGCATTATTCGCGCGCCAGCACCGACCAGCAGTATCTCTACGTCAATGGCCGCTCGGTGCGCGATCGCAGCGTCGCGCATGCGGTCAAGATGGCCTATGGCGATGTGCTGTTCCATGGTCGTCAGCCGGCCTACGTGCTGTTTCTGGAACTGGACCCGGCGCGCGTGGACGTCAACGTCCATCCGGCCAAGCACGAGGTGCGCTTCCGTGAGGCGCGGCTGATCCACGACTTCGTGTACCGCACCTTGCAGGACGCGCTGGCGCACACGCGTGCCGGCGCGACGCCGAACGCCATTGGCAGTGAAAGCGCGGGATATGCGACAGCCCCGCAGATCGGCATGGGCAACAACAGCCCGGGCTACGGCGCCGCAAGGGGTCATGCAGGCGGTGCGAGCGGTTATGCAGCCTGGACACCATCGCAGACCCCGCTGGGCCTGCGCGTGGATGAAGCGCGTGCCGCCTACAGCGCGCTATACGCACCCTCGTCCAGCGATGCGCAGCAGCAGTCCACAGCGATGCCCAACGGTTCCGGCACCGGCCTGCCGCAGACCGCTGCAGACAGTGGTGTGCCGCCGCTCGGCTACGCGGTCGCGCAATTGCACGGCATCTACATCCTGGCCGAGAACGCCGAAGGCCTGATCGTGGTGGACATGCACGCCGCACACGAACGCATCGGCTACGAGCGGCTCAAGAACGCGCACGACAGCATCGGTCTGCACGCGCAACCGCTGTTGGTGCCGATGACGCTGGCAGTGGGCGAGCGCGAGGCCGACACCGCCGAGCGCGAAGCCGACACGCTGGCCAGCCTGGGCTTCGAGATCACCCGTGCCGGCCCGCAATCGCTGCATGTGCGCAGCATTCCCGCGCTGCTCGCCAATGCCGAACCGGAGGCGCTGTTGCGCGATGTGCTCGGCGATCTGCGCGAGCATGGCCAGAGCCGCCGCATCGCCAGTGCGCGCGACGAACTGCTTTCCACCATGGCCTGTCACGGTGCGGTGCGCGCAAATCGCCGCCTCACCGTGCCGGAAATGAACGCGTTGCTGCGCGATATGGAAATCACCGAGCGTTCGGGTCAATGCAACCATGGCCGGCCGACCTGGGCACGGTTTACGCTGAGCGACATCGATCGTTGGTTCCTGAGGGGACGTTGATGGCCGTGCGCAGGGAACGGTGGTGGCTGCTTGGCATGCTGGTGGCGACGGCGCTGGCCGGGTGCGGACGCGACGCGCCGCCGCCTGCCGCGCCGGTCGTGCCGGACAAGACATTCCTGGCCGACAACACCGCCTGGCGCGATGGCCGTCTGCAAGAACTGCGTGCGCCCGATGGCTGGACCAGCCTGGTCGGCCTGCACTGGTTGTCGTTGAAGGCGCATTACATCGGCAGCAGTGCCGATAGCGGCATCAGGCTGGCGGTCGGTCCGCCGAAGATGGGGATGGTGTCCAGCGAGGGTGGCGTGGTGTGGTTCGTGCCCGAGCGTGGCGCTGCGCTGACCGTCGATGGCAAACCGCTGACCGGCAGGATCCGTTTCCACTCCGATCTCGACCCGCAACCGACCTTCATCCGTTTCGATGACGGCAACGGTGTGCTGAGCCTGATTCATCGTGGCGATCGTGACGCGCTGCGGGTCAAGCATGCCGACGCGCCATCGCGGACTCGCTTTGCCGGCCTGGAGTACTGGCCGGCCGATCCATCCTGGCGCATCACGGCGCGCTATGTGCCTAACGCGGTCGGAAAGACCATTCCGATCGTGGACATCGTCGGCATCAGCAGCGAGCAGGCCAATGCCGGAGCGATCGTATTCGAGCGCGACGGCAAGTCGTATCGGCTGGAAACCATCGGCGCACCGGGGCAGCCGATGTTCGTGGTCTTCGCCGATCGCACCAGCGGGCATGGCAGCTATCCTGCTGGGCGCTTTCTCGACCTGGATGTGGCCGATGCAGCGGGGCAGGTGGTGGTCGATTTCAACCGCGCCTACAACCCGCCGTGCGCGTTCACCCCATTCGCGACCTGCCCATTGCCGCCGCCGGAAAACCGCATCGATCTGGCGGTGACCGCAGGCGAAAAAGCCTACAAGGCGCCGCACTGACGTGACCGGACCGACACGGTTGAGAACCGACATGGTGAATGCAACGAGGCGCGCCCGTTTTGCCACCTGGTGCAGCGGCGCACTGATCGCCGTGGTGTTATGGAGCGGGGCGAGTGCGCCAGCCTGGGCACGTGGCGCCAGCGACGCAAGCATCGGACCGCCGGTGCCGCTGTTGTGGAAGGTCGATGGCAAGGGTGGCACGGTCTATCTGCTCGGCTCGTTCCATCTGCTCAAGCCCAGTGATTACCCGCTGTCGCCGGAGGTGATGCAGGCCTTCGCCAAGGCAGATCGGCTGGTGTTCGAATTGCCGCCAGCCGACGCGCAGTCGCCGGAATTGGGCAGCCGCATGCTGCAGGCGGCGCGACGCACCGACGGACGCCGGCTGCAGGACGTGCTGGATGCGAAGACCTGGCAGGCCTTGACGAGGTATGCGCGCAAATACGGCATGTCGATCGACCACCTGCAGCCGCTTGAACCCTGGTTTGTGGCGTTGACCATCAGCCTGGCGCAGATGAGCCGGCAGGGCATGGATCCGAACGCAGGGCTGGACCATTACCTGATGGATCAGGCACAGGCCCGGGGCAAGCCGGCCGATGGGCTGGAGCGTGCCGACGAGCAGATCGCCTTGCTCGATGGCATGTCGCCGGCCGAGCAGCATCAGCTGCTGGAAGAGTCGCTGGACGAGGCCGATGCCGGCGATCAGCTCCGCCAACTGCATGCGGCGTGGCGCAACGGCGATGTGCAGACGCTGTCCACGCAGATGGCCGAGGACATGCGGCGACACTATCCGGCGCTGTATCAGGACATCAACGTCGAGCGCAATGCGCGCTGGGTTCCACGTCTTGAGCAACGGCTCGGCAAGGGCAGCGGGACCACGCTGGTGGTGGTCGGTGCGCTGCATCTATTGGGGCGCGATGGTGTGGTGGAGCGCCTGCGTGCACGTGGTTACCACGTGGAGCGTATCTGCTCGGCCTGCGAGAAACCGGCCCGCCGCTGAGGTCTGCCATGCCCGAAGCGCGTCACGCTCCGGGCGCAGCGGTCGCTCATCCGCGATTGCGGGCCTTTCCGGTGGTGCTGCCAGAGGTTCCATGCGTGCCGGTGCCCATCGGGCCGCTGCCCATGCCGCCCGAACCCGGCGGGGTCGGTGGCGTACCGGGGCCGCCCGGACGTCCGAAGCCGGCACCGAAATTGCGCTGGAATTCCTGCCAAAGCTCCAGGTTGCGCTCGGTCAGCTGGTTCATCATCGCCCAGGGGGTCTGCCCGAGCAGGTTGCCCATCTGCTGGCGGAACTGTTGCTGCTGGTCCAGGAACACCTGCATGCTGCGCTCCAGGTAGTTGCCCATGAAGCCCTGCAGCGAGTCGCCGTAGAAGCGGATGATCTGACTCAGCAACTGGGTCGACAGCATCGGCTCGCCGTCCTGTTCGCGGTCGGCAATGATCTGGAGCAGCACCGCGCGACTGAGGTCTTCGCCACTCTTGGCGTCGCGCACTTCGAATTCTTCGCCGTCGATGATCAGTTGCCGCACGTCTTCGATGGTGATGTAGCTGGAAATTTCCGTGTCATAGAGACGGCGGTTGGGGTACTTCTTGATGATGCGAAGTCCGGCCATGGAGCGTTCACTCACAACGATAGTGCGCGCAGGATGGCGCACCGCAGCAGCCCTTGCAACAGCCAGAAGGCCTTATTTTCTTAAGCAGACATCAAAAAAATGCTGCGCAGCATGATTTTTAAGGAAATTTCATGCTGCGATGCAAAGTTGCAGCAAACGCTACCATCCCATGTGATGGCCGCCGTTGATATCCAGATTGGAGCCGGTGATCCAGGCGGCCTCTTCGGCGACCAGAAACGCCACCGCATAGGCGATCTCTTCCGGCCGCCCCAGCCTGCCGGTGGGGATGTCGGCGACGATCTTGGCGCGGACTTCCTCCGGCACCGCCATCACCATATCGGTGGCCACGTAACCGGGCGAGACCGTATTGACGGTCACCCCGAACGCTGCATTTTCGCGCGCCAGGGAAATGGTGAAGCCATGCATGCCGGCCTTGGCGGCGGCGTAGTTGGCCTGGCCGTACTGCCCCTTGAGCCCGTTGATGGAGCTGATCTGGATCACCCGGCCCCAGCCGCGCTTGCGCATGCCTTCGATCACCGGGCGGGTGACGTTGAACACCGAATTGAGGTTGGTGTTGATGACCTCGTGCCACTGCTCGGCGGTCATGCGGTGGAAGGTAGTGTCGCGGGTGATACCGGCGTTGTTGACCAGCACTTCGATCGGCCCCAGCGAGGCTTCGACGTCGTCGACCAGCGCGCGCGCATGGTCCGACGAAGCCACATCGCCACGAAACAAGGCGAATTCATAGCCCTGCGCCTGCATGCGCTGCTGCCACGCCTGCGCTTTTTCTTCGCTGCGGAAGTTGCTGGCGACCCGATGACCCTGGTCGGCCAGACGCTTGCAGATGGCGGTGCCGATACCGCCGGTGCCGCCGGTGACCAATGCGACGCGAGATGTCATGACGACTCCAAATCGAAAGAAAGCCTGGGAGCACGCCGGGCGCTGGCGCACGCGCCGTCCCGGATGCCGGTTCTGGGAGGCAATTCTAGTCACGCGCGCGCTGTGATGCGCGTCCGCTAGCGTCCTGACTGTGCCTGCGCGGCAGCCGCTGGGGCGAAAAATGCTGCACGGCATGCTGCAGCACCGTGTCGATGCCGGCGTGCCTTGGCAGCGCGGCTGGCAGCTGGCCCAGTGCGGCCCAGGCCGCGTGCAGCGCCGGCAGCGGGTCGGCAGGGTCCAGCGCAGGCGCAGCGTGCGACTTGGACAGCTTGCGGCCCTCCTCATCCAGGATCAGCGGCAGGTGCAGGTAGTGCGGCTGCGGCAGGCCCAGCGCACGCTGCAGCACCAGCTGGCGTGGCGTGGAGTCGAGCAGGTCGGCGCCGCGCACCACATCGGTGACGGCCTGTGCGGCGTCGTCCACCACCACCGCCAGCTGGTACGCCCAGTAGCCATCGGCGCGGCGCAGCACCACGTCGCCCACCTGCGCGTAGACGTCCTGCACCACGCGGCCTTGCAGCCCGTCGTCGAAGCTGACCGGCGCCTGTGGCGACACCCGCAGGCGCACCGCGCGACGCGCGCTGAGCGGTGCCACGCAGGCGTGGTGGATGCCGCCCATGCCTGCCAGGTCGGCACGGCTGCAACTGCATTCGAAGGCCAGCCCGGCGTCCAGCAGCTGGGTGAGCGCGGCGGTGTAGTGCGCGTGCCGATCGGACTGCCGGATGACCGGAAGGTCCGAGGTCAGCCCGAATGCGGCCAGGGTGCGCAGTTGATGGTCGGAGGCGCCCGCTTCGGCGCGGGGCGGGTCGATATCCTCGATGCGCACGCACCACTGCCCGCCGGCATGCCGGGCAAGCAGCCAGCTGCCGAAGGCTGCCAGCAGGGAGCCGAAGTGCAGGAGGCCGGTGGGGGAGGGCGCGAAGCGGCCGCGGTAGGTGGGCGATGGCATGGGCAACTGAATCGTCGGTCAGGTGCTTGCTTGATTTCAAGCGCCAACGGCCGCAAATCCGTTGCAGTTGATTGCACATCAGTGGAGCCAGTGCGCCATGTTCAACCGCATTTTCCTGTTTCTGTTGACCAACTTTGCGGTGTTGATGCTCGCCAGCGTCGTCATGTCGGTGCTGGGCGTCAATCCCGCGCAGATGACCGGCCTGTTGGTGATGGCCGCCATCTTCGGTTTCGGCGGCTCGCTCATTTCGCTGCTGCTGTCCAAGTTCCTGGCCAAGCGCAGCACCGGCGCGCAGGTGATTACCGAGCCACGCACGCCGACCGAGCGCTGGCTGCTGGACACCGTGCGTCGTCAGGCCCAGGCCGCCGGTATCGGCATGCCGGAAGTGGCGGTCTACGAGGGCCCGGAGATCAACGCCTTCGCTACCGGTGCCAACCGCAACAACGCGCTGGTGGCGGTCTCCACCGGCTTGCTGCAGAACATGAGCCAGGACGAGGCCGAGGCGGTGCTGGGCCACGAGGTCGCGCACATTGCCAATGGCGACATGGTGACCATGGCGTTGCTGCAGGGCGTGCTCAATACCTTCGTCATCGTGCTGGCGCGCGTGGTCGGCGGGGTGATCGATGCCGCGCTGTCGGGCAACCGTGAGGGCGGGCGCGGCTTCGCGTACTACGTCATCGTGTTCGTGCTGGAGATGGTGTTCGGCCTGTTTGCGACGATGATCGCGATGTGGTTCTCGCGTCACCGCGAATTCCGCGCCGATGCCGGTGGCGCGCACCTGGCTGGGCGCAGCAAGATGATCGCGGCGCTGGAGCGGCTGTCTCTCAATCACGGCCAGAACACCTTGCCTTCGCAGGTGCAGGCCTTCGGGATTTCAGGTGGTGTGGGCGATGGTTTGCGCCGGCTGTTTCTGAGCCACCCACCGTTGCCCGAGCGTATCGCCGCGCTGCGCGCGGGCAACGGTACTGCGATGTAAGTCGGCTGCCTGCTCGATGCGCGATCGCAACAAAAAACCCGCTGCGTGCGGGTTTTTTGTTGCTCACTCCATCCGGCCTTCACAGCCTGCCAGTGCTGCCTCAGCCGAACTCGTAGTTCATCGCCAAGCCGGTCGGCGCGACGAAGTCGCCCTGTACATAGTCCACCCCGGCACTGAAGAAACTGCTCATCGACTGCGCATCGGCCACGAATTCGGCCACGGTCAGAATGCCGGCCGGCTGCGCGCGTGAGGTGATTTCGCGGATCTTTTCCTGGCTCTCGCGGGCCGAGCCAGCCTCGCCGGTGATGCCGCGATCGAGCTTGAGGAACGCCGGCTGGAAATGCGCCAGCAACTGGAACGAGTCCAGGCCCGAGCCGAATTGTTCCAGCCCGACCTTGCAGCCCATCGCCGACACCGCCGCCAGAAACTGCTGGGCATTGCGCAGATGCGTGAACACCTTCGATTCGGGCGTCTGCAGCCATAGCCGTTCGCCAGGCACGCCGTACACCGCCAACTGCTCGCGGATGGTATCGATCATCTGCGGGTCGGAGAACGAGTTGGGCCCGATCCGCACCAGCAAGTGGGTCGTGTGCCCGGCGCGTTGCCGCTCGCCCAGCTGGCGGATCGCGCGCGCGACCACCCAGCGATCGATCTCGGTGATCAGGTCGTGCTCTTCGGCAATGGCCATGAAAGCGTTCGGCGACATCATCTCGCCGTTGCGTTCCAGGCGCAGGAACGCCTGATACAACTCCAGCGGCTCGCCCTGCAGATTGAGCACCGGCTGGTAATGCAGCACGAAACCATCGCCCGCCAGCGCTTCGCGTAATTGCTCCACCCAGCGCTCGATACGCTCTTCCTCGGCACGGTCGGCTGCGGCCGGGTCGTAGATGCTGATCGCGTTGCCGCCGAGTTCGGTGATGGTGCGCACCGCCTCGGTGCCGCGGTTGAGCACCTGGCCGATGCTGGCGATCTTTTCGCCGATCTGCACCCCGCCAATACTCACCGTGACCGTTGCCGAGCGCACGCCGATGCTGAAGACGTGCTGGGCAAAGGCATCGCGCAGCAACTCTGCCAACGCATGCGTACGCGCGTAATTGCCGTCCATCAACAGCGCAAAGCTGTGCTCGCCGAAACGGGCGGCAACGACGCTGGCATCCAGCACGCTGGCCAAGTGGGTGGCCAGGGCAGCAATCAAGGTGTCGGCCGAATCCAGTCCGATCTCGGGCAGGATGCGCGCGTAATGATCCGGCTCGATCAGCAAAAAGCCGGACTGGCCCTCGCTACGACCGGCGCGTGCCACCGCCTGTTCCAGCGCCACCATGAAGGTGGGTCGGTTAAGCAGGCCAGTGACCTGGTCACGCTGACGCAGGTCTTCGACCTCGCGCGCCAGTTCCGGGTCGAACTCTTCGCGGCGTCGGAACACCACCTGGATGCAAGGCTCGCCTTCGTAGGTGGCCGTGGCGAATTCCAGCGTCGCCGGGAAGGTGTCGCCTTCCAGCCGGCGCGCATCCACCTTGTACTGGGCCGGTGGCGGCTCGCCCTTGGACATGGACTTGAGCAATTGCTTGAAATCGTCGACGTACTGCGCGGCGATCATGTCCAGCAGCGACACGCCCTCGACATCGTCGAACGACTCGAAGCCGAACATCTCCAGGTACGCCTCGTTGGCACGGATATGCATGCCTTCGTGCACGTAGGCGATCGGGTCGCGCGAGGAGGCGATCAAGGCGTCGCAACGCCGCTCGGTCTCGCGCATCTGTGCCTCGATGCGGCGCAATCCGCGCCGCGCACGCAGGTCGGCCCATTCCGAGCGCACCAGCGCCAGCAGGTGTTCTGGGCGATGGCGCAGCGCGATCGCGCGGATGCCGTGCGCAGCGGCTTCGATCAACGCGTTCTCTTCGAGCCGCTCGGCCAGCAGGATGATCGGGATGTCCTTGCCGCTGCCGGCGATACACTGCTGCAGCACCGGCATTGGAATCTGCAGCGCCTGTCCGTGCAGGGCCAGGTCGATCTGGCCGGAGAGCATGCCGACCAGTTCTTCTGGTGTTTGCGGTCGTGACGGACGCACTGCAATGCCGCCGTTGCGCAACGCGGTCACGATCGCCTCCGCGCCTTCGACACTGTCGTCGACGATCATCAAGCGGAGGGTGAGATCTTTGCTTTTTTGCATGCGCTACTTCCTGGAGACTGCGTTTTGTAACGACTAAAAGCCGGTTGCGTCCAGAGTGGATTGGACGCATGTACCGTGAGACTAGGCGACGCTTCCGGCGGCATGTCCGGACGCCCACGCCCACTGGAAGTTATAGCCGCCCAACCATCCGGTCACATCCAGCACCTCGCCCACGAAGTACAGCCCGGCCACCAGACGCGACTCCATGGTCGCACTTGAGACCTGGTTAGTATCGACCCCGCCAAGGGTTACTTCAGCCGTTCGGTAGCCTTCGGTTCCGCTGGCGATCAGCGAGAAGGCGCCGAGCAGTTCGGCCGCGCTCTGCAATTGCGGTGGGTCCAGCTGGCGCACCGGCTTGTCCGGCAGCCACACCTCGCACAGGCGCTGCGCAAGGCGACGCGGCAGCACATCGGCCAGCACGTTGCGCAACTCGGTGGCGCCGCGTTGGGTTTTCTGTTCGCGCAACCAAGCGGTCGCATCGTGGCCGGGCAGCAGATCCAGGCGCAGGTCGTCGCCCGGTTGCCAGTACGACGAAATCTGCAAAATCGCCGGGCCACTGACCCCGCGATGGGTCAGCAGCATGAAGTTGCGGAAGCTGACCCCGTTGCAGCTGGCCTCAACCGGCAACGCCAGTCCGGACAGATCCTGCAGCCGCTCCTGGTGCTTGCCGCTCAGCGTGAGCGGCACCAGCCCGGCGCGCGTCGGCAACAGCGTGTGGCCGAACTGCTGGGCCAGCGTATAGCCGAAGCCGCTCGCGCCCATGCTCGGAATCGACAGCCCGCCGCTCGCCACGATCAGCGACTGCGCCTGCACGTGTCCCTGGCTGGTCTCCACGGCGAAGCCGTCGCTGCCGCGCTGTACCGATTGCACCTTGCAGTCGGTGCGGATCTGCACGCCCGCCGCGTCGCATTCGTCCAGCAACATGCGCACGATCTGCTTGGACGAGATGTCGCAGAACAGCTGGCCCAGCTCTTTCTCGTGATAGGCGATGCCGTGGCGCTCGACCATCTCCACGAAATCGGCCGGGCTGTAGCGGGCGAGGGCGGACTTGCAGAAGTGCCGGTTGGCCGACAGGAAGTTGCCCGGCGTGGTGCCGGTGTTGGTGAAGTTGCAGCGCCCTCCGCCGGACATCAGGATCTTCTTGCCGACCTTGTTGGCGTGGTCGATCACCAGCACCTGGCGGCCGCGCCGGCCGGCGGTCAGGGCGCTCATCAGGCCTGCCGCGCCGGCGCCGACGACCAGCACGTCGCAACGCGTGTTCATTCGGCCGGCGCTTGCCGCACCATCGGAGTCAGGGTCACGTTGCCGTGGTCGGCCAGCATCTGGACCTCGCCGTCCTGGATGATCACATCGAAGCGCATGCCGCGCTGGATCAGCGCGCCCAGCGCCTCGGTGGCCTGAGCGTCGAGCTCGATCACGCGCAGGTTGCGCTGGCGGCCGAGTGCATTGGCCTGCTTCTTCCACCAGGTTTCGGTGGCCTGGCCGCCGTAGCCGATGACCACCGCCTCGCGCGAGCGGTTGCAGGCCTTGCGCACGCGGCTCTCGTCGGGCTGGCCGAGGTCGATCCACAGATCCGGGTCGCCGGTGTAGTCGCGTCGCCACAGGTCGGGCTCGTCCTCGTTGCTGAGGCCGCGGCCGAATTCCAGGCGGTCGTCGGCAAACAGCGCGAACGCGAGCAGCCGCACCATCAGGCGCTCGTCGGTTTCGGAGGGGTGCTGGGCCAGAGTCAGCGAATGGTTGGCGTAATAGCCGCGGTCCATGTCGCTGATCTGAAGTTCCGCCCTGCGGACGGTGGCGGTAAGAGCCATCAGGATGCCGATTGCAAAGGGCGCTTATGATACGCCCCCGTCCACACGCAGTCAGTTACATGGACTGCAGGGCCAGCCAGCGGTCGAGTTGGGCGGCGAAGGCCTGACGGTCGCGTGCATGCAGAGCCGGCGGCCCGCCAGTGGCAACGCCTGCGCCGCGCAGCTCTTCCAGAAAACTGCGCACCGACAGGCGCTCGTTGATGCTGTTGCTGGTGAATGGTTCGCCGCGCGGGCTGACCGCGCTAGCGCCTGCTTGCAACACGCGCGCGGCCAGCGGGATGTCCTGGGTCACGACCAGGTCGCCGGCGGCGACCCGCTCGGCAATCGCATCGTCGGCCACGTCCGGTCCACCGGGAACCTGCACATTGCGCACGTGCGGCAGGGCCGGTGTCTGCAAATGGTGGTTGGCGACCAGTGTCACCGCGACCCCGGTGCGCGCAGCTGCACGGAAAAGGATGTCGCGGATGACGGTGGGGCAGGCATCGGCATCCACCCAGATCTGCGGTCGCGTTTGGTCTTGAGGCCTATTCATGCAGCAATTGTGACTGGGAAAGAGCCTGACAGACCGTCGGAATCGGCCCGACAGCAAAAGATTTGACGTTAGGTGTCGCTTTTTGGTGAAAACACGAGTACTGTGCACGCACTGTGTTTGCAAGGGTCACCGTGAATCGTGGCCTGGTGCAGCCGGATCGTTACAGATCTCGCTTCATCGTTCCGCTTTACCAACGCCTGCAACTCAGTCTCAGCTCCGGCTTTTCGGACGCTGCGATTTATCCATCTATAGTTCAGGAGTTTGTAAAATGTCAGAAATACGCCAGACCGGTACCGTGAAGTGGTTCAACGATGCCAAGGGCTTCGGCTTCATCACCCCGGAAAGCGGCCCGGACCTGTTTGTGCACTTCCGTGCCATCCAGGGCACCGGTTTCAAGTCGCTGCAGGAAGGCCAGAAGGTCACCTTCGTCGCCGTGCAGGGCCAGAAGGGCATGCAGGCTGACCAGGTGCAGGCGGTCTAATCCGTCTGCAACCTTAAGGTTGCCGAAAAGGCCGGTCGCGCAAGCGACCGGCCTTTTTTATTGGGTGGGATTTTTTCCACCCGCGGGTGTCGGCGTAAGTGGAGGTGTGTCGGTCGCAAGCGCGTGCGGCATCGCCGCTTGAATAGGTAGGATAAGCGCTTTACGCACGCAGCCCTGCCATGATCACTGTTCACCATCTCAACAATTCCCGTTCCCAGCGCGTGCTGTGGCTGCTCGAAGAGTTGGCATTGCCTTACCAACTGGTGCGCCATGAGCGCGATCCCAAGACCATGCTGGCGCCGGCCGCGTTGCGTGCCATTCACCCGCTCGGCAAATCTCCTGTCATTGTCGATGGCGAACTGACCGTGGCCGAGTCGGGCGCGATCCTGGACTACCTGACCGAGCGCTACGACACCGAATGCGCGCTGTCGCCACCGCCGCGTCCGTTGGAGTCGCCCGAGCGTTTGCAGTTCCGTTACTGGATGCACTATGCCGAGGGCTCGGCGATGCCGCCGTTGTTGATGACGCTGATCTTCGGGCGCATCCGCAGTGCGCCGATGCCGTTCTTCGCCAAGCCCATTGCCCGCGCAATCGTGGACAAGGCGATGTCGAGTTTTGTCGGTCCGCAACTCAAGCTGCACCTGGACTGGATGGAACAGTCGCTGCAGGCGCGCGAGTGGTTTGCCGGAGAGCGCTTTACCGCTGCCGATATCCAGATGAGCTTTCCGGTGCAGGCTGCGGCGGCGCGAGGAGGCGGGTTGGAGAGCTACCCGCGTCTGCGCGGCTTCCTGGAGAAAATCCAGGCGCGCCCTGCATACCAGGCGGCGCTGAAGAAGGGTGGCCCGTTCGAGCTGTTGGGTAGCAAACCGGCCGCGTGATGCCGGCGGCGGGTGAGCGCGGGTGAGGCCGAGTCCGGCGCAGGTCGCTCCACCTGCCGCCGGCATTGAGCGCTGTATTGGCGACTCCCCAATCCCGACACTCTAATCCCGGCACTGCATCACCCAGCCATCAAGGCGCCCGGCACTGCCGCAGAAACTGCAGCGTGTCGCGCAGCACCGGCGAGCGCTCGGGCGATTTGCGCAGCGCCAGCACGATGCCGAGATGGCCCATGCCCGGGTAGACCTTCAACTCGGCCGTGCCGCCCTTGCGTTGCAAGGCATGCTGCAGCGAGATGCTGTTCTGCAGTTCGACCACGCGGTCGGCGTCGCCGTGCAGCAGCAGCATCGGCGGCTCATCGCCGCCGACGTAGTGCACCGGCTGCGATTGCCGCTGCGCGTCCGGCGCCTGGCCGAAGATCTCGATCAGTTCCGGGTCGTCTATCGGCAGAAAGTCGTACGGACCGGCCAATCCCACCACGCCGCAAAGCTGGCGTGGCTTCATGTCCTGCCGTTGCAACCAGCGCGCGTCGGTGCCCAACAGCGCCGCGATATGCGCGCCGGCCGAGTGCCCCATCACTGCCAGTCGCCCGGGGTCGCCGCCATAAGTGTGCGCATGCCGATAGCTCCAGGCGGTGGCGCTGGCGGCGTCGGACATGAAACCCTGCAGGCCGACCTGCGGAAACTTGCGATAGTCCGCCACCATCGCCACCACGCCCTGGCGGGCAAGCGCGCGTCCGACCCAGCGATAGTTGCTGCGCGTTCCGTGCTTCCAGGTGCCGCCATAGAAGAACACCACTACCGGCGCATTCACCGCGCCACGTGGCTGATACACGTCCAGCGCCAGCCCATGCCCCGGGTCGAAGACCTGGTTGCGGTGTTCGACCATGCCGTCGCGGCTGGACGCGGCATTGATGCCGCCGAAGAACACGCTGCTGCAGGCGCTCAGCGTCAGCGAGCCGAGCAGCACAATGGCGGGACGAAACCAGCGAGAGACGCGCGAGGGCATAGGCGATGTCGGGTCGGAGGGCAGGGAGTGATAACGGCTTGTACGTCGCCACGGTGTGCAGGACGCGCCTGCTTGGCAGCGCAAAACGATTAAGGATACGGTGCGGGCGCCACTGCAGATGCGGCCGGACCATGCCGGGTTCACTGCCGGTGGCCTAGGCTTGTGCCATGACAACGTTGCGATTTGATAACCGGCTGCGCCAGCAGTTGCCCGGCGATGCCGAAGAAGGTCCGCGACGCCGCGAGGTGCGCGCTGCCTGGTCCACGGTCGTGCCAACGCCGGTCGCCGCACCGCGCCTGCTTGCGCATTCGGCGGAGGTGGCCCAGCTGCTCGGGCTGGACGCCGCCGAGATCGCCAGTTCACGCTTTGCCCAGGTCGTTGGCGGCAATGCGCTGTATCCAGGCATGCAGCCGTGGGCGGTCAACTATGGCGGGCACCAGTTCGGACATTGGGCAGGCCAGTTGGGCGATGGCCGGGCGATTTCGCTGGGCGAGGCGATCGGGGTCGATGGCGGTCGCTACGAGCTGCAGCTCAAGGGCGCCGGCCCGACGCCTTACTCGCGCGGTGCCGATGGTCGTGCGGTGTTGCGCTCGTCGATACGCGAATTTCTATGCAGCGAAGCGATGCACCATCTGGGCGTGCCGACCACGCGCGCGCTGAGCCTGGTGACCACCGGCGATGCGGTGGTGCGCGACATGTTCTACGACGGCCGCCCGCAACGCGAGCCGGGCGCGATCGTGTGCCGGGTGGCACCGTCGTTCATCCGCTTCGGCAACTTCGAGTTGCCCAGTGCGCGCGGCGATCTCGCGCTGTTGCGGCAGTGGGCGGATTTCACCACTGCGCGCGATTTCCCGGAGCTGGAAGGTGCCGGCGAGGAGGTGTACGCCGCCTGGTTTGCGCAGGTCTGCGAACGCACCGCGGTGATGGTGGCGCACTGGATGCGGGTGGGGTTCGTGCATGGGGTGATGAACACCGACAACATGTCGATCCTGGGCCTGACCATCGATTACGGCCCGTATGGCTGGGTCGACGATTACGACCCGGACTGGACGCCGAACACCACCGACGCCCAGGGCCGTCGCTACCGTTTCGGCACCCAGCCGCAGGTGGCGTATTGGAACCTGGGCCGTTTGGCGCAGGCGCTGGCGCCGCTGTTCGCCGACCAGGCGCCGTTGCAGCAGGGGCTGGACCGCTTCCGCGATACCTACCTGGCCTGGGACCGCCGCGATACTGCGGCCAAGCTGGGCCTTGCCGAGTGCCGTGACGAGGATCTGGCGTTGATCGACTCCCTGCGCGCGCTGATGCACGACGCCGAGATGGATATGACGTTGACCTTCCGCGGGTTGATCGATCTGTCGCCAGAGCATCCCGACCCGGAGCTGTTGCGCGAAGCGTTCTACGACGAGGCCAAGCGCCTCGCGCACGCAGCGCAGCTGCAGGAATGGCTGCAGCGCTACGCGGTGCGGTTGATGCACGACAGTCTGCCGGCGGACCTGCGGCGCGAACGCATGCGCCTGGCCAATCCGCGCTACGTACTGCGCAACTATATGGCGCAGCAGGCGATCGATCTGGCCGAGCAGGGCGATCCGTCCGGGGTGCAGGAGTTGCTGGAGGTCATGCGTCATCCGTACGACGACCAGCCGGGCCGCGAGGCGTTTGCCGCGCGGCGGCCGGACTGGGCGCGCGATCGCGCCGGCTGCTCGATGCTGTCCTGCAGTTCCTGACGCGCTCAGATGCAGGTATGTCGTAAACGCGGCGGGCCACGCCTACGCAGCCTAGAATAGCCGGGTCCCCACCGGCTACGACGCCACCATCACCATGACCGATTGCAGCCGCTGCGCCGGCACCACTTCTTCCGGACCCAACCACTGGGCAGGCCGGATCCGCGATATCGCCGATTTTCCCAAGCCGGGCATCGTCTTCAAGGACATCACGCCGCTGCTGTCCGATGGCCCGGACTTCGCTTCCGCATTGGACGAAATGGCGCAGCCCTGGCGGACCACGCCGCTGGACGCGGTGTTGGGCATCGAGGCGCGCGGTTTCATCCTGGGTGCTGCGCTGGCGCGCGAGCTGCGCACAGGCTTCGTGCCGGTGCGCAAGCCGGGCAAGCTGCCCGGGCGCACGCTGGTGCAGGAATATGCGCTGGAATACGGTACCGATCGCATCGAAATGCACGAAGACGCTTTGCCGCGCGGTGCCCGTGTATTGATTGTCGATGACGTACTCGCCACCGGCGGCACCTTGCGTGCGGCGTTGAGCCTGGCCGCACAGCTGGAGCTGGAAGTGGTCGGCGCGGCGGTGCTGGTGGAGCTGCTGACGCTGAAGGGCCGCGAGAAGTGGGCCGATGACGTACCGTTGCTGGCGACGTTGAGCTACTGATCCAGGCGTCTGGTTGAGCGAGCGTCATGCCGAGCCAGCGTTCTGGCGACATGGATGCGCGAAAATCCGCATCCATGTGGATCGAGCGGCAGGCGTTGCGGCCGCCGCTCGACCGGATCGTCCGCCTCTACCGCTTGCTGGTTACAGCTTGCTGACCCGGAACCGGCGTCCCTTGATCTTGCCCGCATGCAGATGCGCCAGCGCCTTGGCGACATGCGCGTTGGCGATGGCGACATAGGAGCGGGTGGGGTAGATCGCGATCTTGCCGATCGCCGCGCCGGAGAGTCCGGCTTCGCCGGTCAGCGCGCCGAGGATGTCGCCGGCACGTAGTTTGTCGGTCTTGCCGCCATCGATGCGCAAGGTTGTCATGGCCGCCTGCGGCAGCTGCGCGGGGCGGGCGGTGGCCAATGGTGCGCGCGACCACTTCAGCGGCTGGCCTTGTTCGGCTTCCAGTGCCTGTGCGCGACCCGTCTCGCGTGAGGCCACCAGGCTGAGTGCCAAGCCGCGCTTGCCGGCGCGCGCGGTGCGGCCGATGCGGTGGCGGTAGGTTTCGGTGTCGGTGGGCAGCTCGTAATTGACCACCGCCGACAGGTCTTCCACGTCCAGCCCGCGCGCGGCCACGTCGCTGGCCACCAGCACGTTGCAGCTGCGATTGACGAAGCGCACCAGCACCTCGTCGCGGTCGCGCTGTTCCATGTCGCCATGCAAGGCCAGCGCGGAGAAGCCGAACTCCTGCAGCGAGCCGGCCACTTCGTCCACTTCCTTGCGGGTATTGCAGAACACCACGCTGGATTCGGGATTGAAGCGCAGCAGCAGCCCGGCGACGGCTTTCTGTCGATAAGTCGGGTCGACTTCGAAGAACTGCTGGTCGATTTCCGGCGCGTTGTCGGCGCCTTCGACGGTGATTTCGATCGGGTCCTTCAGGATCTCGCGCGCCAGCGTGCGGATGATGTCCGGGAAGGTGGCCGAGAACAGCAGGCTCTGACGGTGTTTGTCGCAGCGGCTGGCGATCTCGCGGATGGGTTCTTCGAAGCCCATGTCGAGCATGCGGTCGGCCTCGTCCAGCACCAGCGTGCGCACGCCGCCCAGATGCAGGGCGCGCTTGCGGGCGAGTTCCTGGATACGGCCTGGCGTGCCGACCACCACTTGCGGGTCGTGCGCTTCCAGCGAGGCCAGTTGCGGACCCAGCGGCATGCCGCCGGTGAGCACCACCAGCTTCATGTTGGGAATGCCGGTGGCCAGCTTACGCAGCTGCTTGCCGACCTGGTCGGCCAGTTCGCGGGTGGGGCAGAGCACCAGCGCCTGCGCGCGGGTCAGCGCCGGGTCGAGCTTCTGCAGCAGGCCCAGCCCGAACGCGGCAGTCTTGCCGCTGCCGGTGGGTGCCTGGGCGATGACGTCCAGCCCCTGCAGGATCGGCGGCAGGCTCTGCGCCTGGATGGGAGTAAGGACGGTGTAGCCAAGGGCGTCGATGCCGGGGGCCAGGGCCGGCGACAGCGGCAGCGCGGAGAATTCGTTCATGGCGCATTTTAGCGGGAATCGGGAGTGGGGAATCGGGAATCGCAACGGCGAGGCTTTTCCATTCCCGATTCACCATTCCCGATTCCCGTACAATTAGCCCATGCCTTTAATCACTCTGCAAAGCGTCGACTACAGCGTCGGCGGCCCCCTGTTGCTGGAAAAAACCGACCTCACGATCGAGCCGGGCGAGCGTATCGCCCTGATCGGCCGCAACGGCGCCGGCAAATCGACCTTGATGAAACTGATCGCCGGCGAGCTCAAGCCCGATGACGGCGAAGTGCGCGTGCAGCAGGGCGTGCGCATTGCACGGCTGGAGCAGGAGGTGCCGCAGGGCACCGGCGGCAGCGTGTTCGACGTGGTGGCCGATGGCCTGGGCGAACTGGGCCACTGGTTGGCCGAGTTCCATCAGCTCAGCCACGCCGAGGTGTTCGATGCCGATGCGTTCGGCAAGGTGCAGGCCAAGATCGACGCGGCCGATGGGTGGGCGCTGGATCAGCGCGTCACCGAGACCCTGACCAAGCTGGAACTGGACGGCGATGCGGAGTTTGCGCGGCTGTCCGGCGGCATGAAGCGCCGCGTGCTGCTGGCGCGCTCGCTGGTGTCCTCGCCGGATGTGCTGCTGCTGGACGAGCCGACCAACCATCTGGACATCGAGGCGATCGACTGGCTGGAGTCGTTCCTGAAAGGCTGGAGCGGCAGCGTGCTGTTCGTGACCCATGACCGGCGTTTTTTGCGTGCGTTGGCCACGCGCATCGTCGAAATCGACCGTGGTCAGGTCACCAGCTGGCCGGGCGACTGGGCCAATTACGAGCGCCGTCGCGAAGAACGACTCAATGCGCAGGCGCAGGAGAATGCGCGCTTCGACAAGATGCTGGCGCAGGAAGAAATCTGGATCCGGCAGGGCATCAAGGCGCGACGGACCCGCGACGAAGGCCGTGTGCGGCGTCTGGAATCGATGCGCAACGAGCGCGTGCAGCGCCGCGACCTGACCGGCAATGTACGTATGGAAGTCTCGCAAGGCGAGTCCTCCGGCAAGAAGGTGATCGAAGCCAAGGAGGTCGGCTTCGCATTCGGCGCACGCACGATGGTCAAGGACTTTTCGACCATCATCCAGCGTGGCGACCGCATCGGCCTGATCGGTCCCAACGGCAGCGGCAAGACCACCTTGCTCAAGTTGCTGCTGGGCGACCTGCAGGCGCAGCAGGGCGAGATCCGCATCGGCACCAATCTGCAGATCGCCTACTTCGACCAGTACCGTTCCACGCTGCGCGAGGACTGGAGCGCGATCGAAAACGTGGCCGAAGGCCGCGATTTCCTCGAGATCAACGGCAAGCGCAAGCATGTGCATGCGTATCTGCAGGACTTCCTGTTCACGCCCGAACGCGCACGCGCACCGATCACCCGGCTGTCCGGTGGCGAGCGCAATCGTCTGCTGCTGGCGCGGTTGTTCGCACAGCCGTCCAACCTGTTGGTGATGGACGAACCGACCAACGATCTGGACGTGGAAACGCTGGAATTGCTGGAAGAGTTGCTCGGCGAATACACCGGCACCTTGCTGCTGGTCAGCCATGACCGCGACTTCCTCGACAACGTGGTGACCTCCACGCTGGTGATGGAAGGCGAGGGCTTGGTCGGTGATTACGTCGGTGGTTACAGTGATTCGCTGCGTCAGCGTCGCACCCCGGCGCCCAACGCGATGGCGGTGGCCAAGGCATCGGCGACGGCGGCTGCGACTACGCCAGCGGCGCCTGCTGCCGCACCGGCGGAAGCTGCGCCCAAGCGCAAGCTCAGTTACAAGGAGGCGCGCGAGCTGGAGCAGTTGCCGGCCTTGATCGACAGCCTGGAGCAGCAGGTTGCAGCGCTCACCAATGCGATGAACGACCCGGCCTTCTATCAGCGCGACAGCGCCGCGATGGCCGCGCATACCGCCGCGCTGGGCGATGCACAGGCGCAGCTGGATGCGGCGTTCGCGCGCTGGAGCGAACTGGATAGTTGATCGCTCAACCGGCGTACGACTGCGTGCCGGTCTTTTTTTTTAGGCGCGGCAAACAAGCATTGCGAGCTGATAGATGACTTGTAGAGCGGCTGCTCTGCGGCTTGGTTGCAGGGTCCTTGCCCGCCCACCATCGCGGGACACGCCGCAAGTACGTCCTTGTAGCAACTGTGTTGTTGGAGGGGCTTTGGCCACTCCGTCAGCCGGGCACGGTGG
>NZ_JACIFI010000025.1 GCF_014197275.1 Xanthomonas sp. 3075
AGGCCCTCAGCGTCACCGAACGTCAGTTGCATGGATCACTCCTCAACATCATGCGGGTAGTGTCGCGTATCTGTGGTGCGTTGTTCAGAGCTTCCCTAGCACGAATTGCTAGGTCGTGCAGGTGCTCAGATTCCCTTCCCAGCGTCCTCTGGAAACAAGGCGCAATGGCTCGAAATAATAATATTTTTGATTCGTGCGAAGTTTTAATAGCCCAACATCTAGGAACGCAGGTAGCGTTGCGCCATGAATGAAGGTCCTAATTCCTCCCGTGGATTGCCACCTTTCCAACCCCATAGGTATTGGTACTCTGATTGGTGGATCAACTGATTCTTCGACCTCGACGCTGAATGCAGTTTCCCAATGTATAGATCTCCAGTGGCCATTCTTAACCTTCCGAGCTTTACGCGTTTGATGAGAGGATCAAGCTAGCACGCGGTTTTTAGGTCAAGAAGCCGCTGTTTCCGACAGTTCAATGTGTGTGCCAAGCGTGCTTGCCCTGGGTCGCATCTCCTTTCGATGTGCATCACACGCCAGGCCGCCGCAGCGCATCGTTACAATAGCGGTTTGTTCTGGACACGCCGCTGCCATGCAAGACGCCATTCTTCAAGCCCTGCGCCGCAATGCGGCCGATGATGCGGTGGCACTGGCCCGCGAGTGGGTTCTCACCGCGCCCGAGACCGCTGCCGCGCATCGCTGGCTCGGCCTGTCCTTGCAGCAGCAGGGGCAGCCGGCACTGGCGCTGGCCAGTCTCGATACCGCGCTGACGCTGACGCCGGAAGACGCCGACCTGCATCTCTTGCGCGCCGGGCTGTTGCTGGCCACGCGCGACCTGACGGGCGCCGATGCCGCGCTGTTGCGCACCACCGCGCTGGACCCCAATCAGTTCAATGCCTACGTGATGCAGGCGCATCTGGCGGTGGCGCGTGGCGATCTGGACGAAGCCGAGCGGCTGAGCCGCACCGCCGCGCGACTGGCGCCGGAGCACCCGCAGCTGTTGGCGGTCGATGGCGTGGTGGAGCTGCGTCGTGGCCAGAGCGATCGCGCGCTGTCGCTGCTGACGCGGGCCGCCGAGCAGTTGCCGGACGATGCGCGGGTACTGTTCGCGCTGGGCTTTGCCTATCTGCAGAAAGAACATTTCGCGTTTGCCGAGCGCGCCTTCGAGCGCGTGATCGAGCTCAATCCGCCGGGCACCGCATTGCGCGCCTTCATCGCCCAGCTGGCCCAGCGGCAAGGTCGCCTGGACGATGCGCTGGCGGCGATGCAGGGCGTGCTCGCCCAGCCCGACGGCGACCTGCCGGCGATGCGCCGGCTTGCCGGCGAAATGGAATTGCAGGCCGGTCGCCCCGACCAGGCCGCCGCCCATCTGCGTCTGGCGCTGGCGCATTGGCCGGCCGACCGCCGCACCTTGCACGCCTTGCTCACCGCCTGGGAGCGGCTGGGCGCGGTGGACGACGCGCGCGACACCCTGGACGCGGCGCTGGCCACCTCGGCCAGTGCGCACGATTTGTGGCTTGCCCGCCTGGCGGTGGAGCCGGTCGGCGGGACGCAGGCACAGGCGGTGATCGAGCGCTGGCTGCTGGCCATGCCCGAGCACCTGCCCGCGCTGGAGGCGCTGATGCGCGTGCACGACATGCAGGGCCATGCCGATGCAGCGGAAGCGGTGGCGCGGCAGATCGTGGCGGTGGAGCCGGGTCGCATCAGTGGCGAGCAGCGCATCGTCGAAGCGCTGCTGGAGCGCGACCCGCCGGCAGCCATCGCTTGCGTGCAAGCGTTGATCGACTCGCTGCCCGCACCCCAGCAGACCATGCTGCGGCCGTGGCTGGGCAATGTGCAGGACCGCGCCGGCCAGCCCGACGCCGCACTGGCGACCTGGATGCAGTTCCAGCGCGAACAGGCGCCGCATCGGCTGCCGTTGCCGCCGCAGGCCGCCAAGCAGCCAAGGCAGTGGCCGGCGCTCGGGACCATTCCCGATACCGTCACTGCGCGCCCGCTGTTCGTCTGGGGTACGCCCGGGTCGCACGTCGAGCGCCTGACTGCGGTGATGGGCGCGGCCACCCCGCTGGCGCGCGGCGACCGTTACGGCAGCACGCCGCCGTCCGATGGACTGCAGAGCTACCGCACCGTCGAGCAACTGGCGTCGGGCGAACTGGCGCCGATGGCGCTGGTGGAAGGCTGGAAGGCGCAGTTGCCACGGCGCGGCATCGACGACGGCAACGTCATCGACTGGCTGCTGTGGTGGGACAACACCTTGCTGACCGCGCTGCGCCCGCATCTGCCCGAAGGCCGGCTGGCGATTGCGCTGCGCGACCCGCGCGACATGCTGCTGGACTGGCTGTCCTCCGGCGCCCCCGCGCCGCTGGCGCTGGAGTCGCCGCAGCAGGCTGCCGGCTGGTTGCTGGCGGCGTTGGAACAACTGGCGGTGCTGCACGAGCAGGATCTGTACCCGCACCGGATCATCCGGCTGGACGGCATCGAAAGCGACCCGCAGGGGATTGCCGATGCGCTGGAGCAGGCGTTCGGGTTGAGTTTCCCGCTGATCGAGCCACGCGGCCCGGCGCGCCTGGCATCTGGCCGCTGGCGCGACTATCGCAGCGTCCTGGGCGCGCAGTTCGATGGGCTGACCCCGATTGCGGTGCGCCTGGGCTACCCGCAGGACTGAGCAGCGCTCCCCACCGCCGCGCTCGCCGCGCGGCGGGCGCGACCGGTACGCGGAGGCGGCGCTATGAGCTGCGCGCGCGCCGTGTTGCAGCCATGTCGCTGCCGCATCAAGCGCCGGTCTGGCTGCCTGGAGCAACGAAGATCCGGCTGGATGCATCACAGGGTTCCACTGCGATGGCTTCCACTGCTGCACGGACGCAGGCACCCTGATCGGCCTCATTTCCCACGGAGACCTGCATGCGCCTGAGCAGCGAGAGCATCGAAAACGGCAAGCCCATCGCGGTGGAATTCGCCGCCGGCACGCCCGAAGGCTTTGCGCCCAACCGCAATCCGCATCTGGCCTGGAGCGAGGTGCCCGCCGGCACGCGTTCGTTCGCGTTGCTGTGCCTTGACCCGGATGTGCCGACCGTGGCGGACACCGTGGGCCGCGACGATGTGCAGATTCCGGTCGAGCAGCCGCGCACCGATTTTGTGCATTGGACAATGGTCGATATCCCCGCCGACGTGCAAGCCATCGCGGCAGGCAGCTGCAGCGATGGCTTCGTGCCCAAGGGCAAGCAGCAGCCAGCCGGCCCGGCCGGTGCGCGTCAAGGCCTGAATTCGTACACCGATTGGTTCGCCGGCAATGCCGAGATGGCCGGCAATTATCTTGGCTACGACGGCCCCTATCCGCCGTTCAACGACCTGCGCCTGCACCGCTATTTCTTCCGCGTGTTCGCGCTGGACGTGGCGCAGCTCACTCTGCCGCAGACCTTCACGGCAGCCGACGTGCTGTCGGCGATGCAGGGCCACGTGCTCGCCGAAGCGACGTTGCACGGCACCTACACGCTGAATCCCTCGCTGCGCTGAGCGATCCCCGGTGTGGCCATGCGCCCACCGGGCAAGTAGATGGCGCAGTGCTTACGCCAGCCTGGGCGATCGGCTCCATTGCGTGCGTGTGCACGATCGTCCCGGCGACGGATGCCAGGTTGGCGTTGCAACACCCAGGGCGTTCTTCGCCCTGTATTCCCCCATGACGTCGGTCGCAGTGCGCTGGCGTCTCAGCATAGGTAGTTCAAATGAAAGCATTCCAGATTGGCAAGCAGACCGGCCTCGATAGCCTGGTCGCGGCAGAGCACCCCGAGCCGGTTGCAGGCCCTGGCCAGGCCATCGTCGCTCCGCGGCTGGTCAGCCTCATCAATCGCGATCTGCAGATCCTCCATGGCACCTATGGAGGCAAGCTTGCGGACAATCGCATTCCCACCTCCGAAGGCGTGGGGATCGTGATATCCGTCGGCGAAGGCGTCACCCAGGTCAAACCGGGCGACCGCGTGGTATGCGGCCACTTTCCCGCCTGGCTGGATGGTGCGTTCGATGCCGACGTGTTCGCCCACGATATCGGCGCCACCCACGATGGCTGGCTGGCGGAGAAGGTCGCATTGCCCGCAGCGGCATTGATCAAGGTGCCCGATACGTTGGAAGACAAGGACGTGGCCGCGCTGGCGTCGGCGGCAGTCACTGCATGGAATGCCCTGGTGGAAGTGGCCGCGATCAAGCCGGGCGATCTGGTGCTGTGCCTGGGCACCGGTGGTGTCTCGATGGCCGCGCTCGAAATCGCCAAGGCGCATGGCGCCCGCGTCGCCATCACCTCGTCCAGCGACGAAAAGCTCGCACTCGCACGCGAGTTGGGCGCCGAGATCACCGTCAACTATCGCACCAGCCCCGACTGGGCCGCCGAGGTGCTGGAGCGCTCCGGCGGTGGCGCCAACATCATCATCGAGACCGGTGGCCAGGACACCTTGGGACAGTCGATCAAGGCGGCGGCGGTGAACGCAACCATCGTGGTGATCGGCGTGACTCCGGGACGCGCTTCCCCGATTCCTGACTACGTTGCGTTGATCCGCAGGAACATCACCATCCGCGGTATCGCCAATGGAAGCCGGGCGATGTTCGAGGAGTTGCTGCAGGCCATCGATCGGCATCGGATCAAGACGCTGGAGAGCCGGACCTTCCGGTTCGACGAAGCGCCCCAGGCCTATGCGTACTTCGCCAAGGCGCAGCACGTCGGCAAGGTCTTCATCCAATTCTGAGCCGCGGGTTTCGCTGTGGCCGCGTGACTGCGGCCACAGCGCGGACGGCTGGCCCTCGGCGACACGCAGTTCGTCTCGTGCGGCCGCCCGCCAGGCCGGCGCCCTGCGGCAGCGCCGGCGACCCACGCGCATCACAGGCGTTAGCTGCCGGCTTCGATCATCTGGTCGAGCACGTACACCGGCCCGGCATCCGGGCCTGCGCCAGCCGGATAGCGGGTGACCCGCAGCAGGGTACGGATGCCGGCTTCGTGGTCGTAGCCTTCGATCGTGCCGTCGAAGGGGTGCCAGGGCGTGGCGGCCTGTGCAGTGGCCGGCGCGCCCGGATCGTGCTCGCGCAGTTGCAGGCATTGGCGCGACGGGGCGGAAGGGCAGGCCACGGTGGCGGCGGCCACTTCGACGACCAGCGTCTGTCCGGTGCCGCCGTAGCGGGTGTTGGCCATGGCCACACCGCCGAACACCAGCCGGGTGCCATCGCTGCGCGTCAGCGTCAGCCGGGGCGCGGCCGGTGCCGTGTCCAATGCCACCGTGAAGCGGCCGGACAGCAGGTCGCTGGCGGCGCGTTCTTGCGCCATGCGTCGCGATTGCGCGCACAGGCGTTTGCTCGATACCACCCGGCCGATCTGCAATTGCGTCTGCGTCACGCTGTAATTGGCCCCCAGCGCGTTGCAGGTCTGGCTGACCTGGATGCGTTGTTCGGCAAAATCCAGTTGCAGTGGCGCGCTGCCGGCCACGAACAGGCTGCGCAGGGCCGTTCCGTGTGCATCGCTGGCCTGCTGCAGTTGCCAGTGCTGCGCCTGCAAGGCGGCGCGTAACGGAGCGTTGTCGCTGACGGGCGCGGCCGCTGCGGTCGAGGCGGCAGTTGTGTCCGGCGCGGCGCTGCCGGCGCCGGCTGTCGCGCCCGAGCCGCAGGCCGTCACGCCCGCCGCCAGCAGGGCTGGGGCAAAGAACACGGCACGCATCGGCAGCTCCCGGTGATCGAGGTCCCATTGATACCGCCAGCGTGCGGCGGCGGCAATGACCGGCGTCACTGCTCGCGCAGTTGCCCTGCCGGCCGCCTCTGCAGCGAGCGGCAGGGCCTGCGCACTTGCGGCTCAGGCCGCGACTGGCAACCACAACAGCAGGGCGGCGCCGAGCACGATGCGGTACACCGCAAACACCGTGAAGCGGTGCTTCTTGATGTAGCCGAGCAGCCACTTCACCACCACAAAGCCGGTAATGGTCGCCGCCACGAAGGCCACCGCCACATCGGTCCAGTTCTCGCTGCCGACGCCGCCTTCCTTGTACATCTCCAGCAGCGCATAACCGCTGGCCGCGAACATGGTCGGAATGCCCACCATGAACACGAAGTCCGCCGCCGCCGAGCGCTTGCTCAGGCCCAGCAGCATGGCCAGGAAGATCGCCGAGGCCGAGCGCGAGGTGCCGGGGAACACGCCCGCCACCACCTGCGCCAGACCGACCGCAATGGCGACCTTCCAGGTCACCACGTCGCGCTCGGGCAGCTTGCCGGCAAAGTGCTCGGCCACCAGCATCCACACCCCGCCGATCAGCAGCGCCCAGGCCACCGGGTGCACGGTTTCCGGCAGTTGCCAGCCGGCCTTGCGCACGATCAGGCCCACCACGGCGGTGACCAGGAAGGCCACGCCGATCTTGAGCACGTAGTCGCGGTTGTCGCGTTCGCCCAGGCCGGTGGCCAGGGTCCACAGCTTCTGCCGCAGCGCCAGGCAGATCGCCAGGATCGCGCCGGCCTGGATGACGATATTGAAGAAATCAGAGCGGCGTCCGAGCCATTGTTCGGCGATCAGCAGGTGGCCGGTGCTGGAAATCGGCAGGAATTCGGTAAGGCCTTCGAGGATGCCTAGCAGCAGGGCGGAAATCAGGTCGGACATCGGACTGGAGAGGGGGGTGGGGGAGGCGCAAGGATAGTGCATTGCGGCACGCACTATATTGGTGCAGCATATCGGCAAGTAGCACTGTTATGGTGCTATCACAACGCGAGCGACCTCAAGCGATGCAAGCAAAATCAAGAACTTGTGAGCATCGCCAGGTTGGCACGGTCCCTGCTCTATTACCGCTCACGAGCCACTTAACTCCTGCCGAGGTTTCTTCCGATGTCCGTGGAAAACGTTGAAAAGCTGATCAAGGACAACAAGGTCGAGTTCGTCGACCTGCGCTTCGTCGATATGCGTGGTGTACAGCAGCACATCACCTTCCCGGCCAACATCATCGAGCCGGCGTTGTTCGAAGAAGGCAAGATGTTCGATGGCAGCTCCATCGCGGGTTGGAAGGGCATCAACGAGTCGGACATGGTGTTGCTCCCGGACGCCGGCACCGCGTACCTGGATCCGTTCTTCGCCGATCCGACCATCGTGCTCACCTGTGACATCCTCGATCCGGCCACCATGCAGAGCTATGAGCGCGACCCGCGCGGCATCGCCAAGCGCGCCGAGGCCTATCTCAAGTCCTCCGGCACCGCCGACCAGGCGTTCTTCGGCCCGGAACCGGAATTCTTCATCTTCGATTCGGTCCGCTTTGCCAACGAGATGGGCCACACCTTCTTCCAGGTGGGTTCCGAAGAAGCGGCCTGGAACACCGGCGCCAAGTACGACGGCGGCAACAGCGGCTACCGTCCGGGCGTGAAGGGCGGCTACTTCCCGGTTCCGCCGACCGACACCCTGCACGACCTGCGCGCGGAAATGATCAAGACGCTGGAACAGGTCGGCATCGAGACCGAAGTGCACCACCACGAAGTGGCCACTGCCGGCCAGTGCGAGATCGGCACCAAGTTCAGCTCGCTGGTGCAGAAGGCCGACGAACTGTTGACGATGAAGTACATCATCAAGAACGTCGCCTACCGCAACGGCAAGACCGCCACCTTCATGCCCAAGCCGATCGTCGGCGACAACGGCAGTGGCATGCACGTGCATCAGTCGCTGGCCAAGGGCGGGGTCAACCTGTTCTCCGGCGACGGCTACGGCGGCCTGTCGCAGATGGCGCTGTGGTACATCGGCGGCATCTTCAAGCACGCCCGCGCGATCAACGCCTTCGCCAACTCCGGCACCAACAGCTACAAGCGCCTGGTTCCGGGCTTCGAGGCGCCGGTGATGCTGGCCTACTCGGCGCGTAACCGCTCGGCCTCGTGCCGCATTCCGTGGGTCACCAACCCGAAGGCGCGCCGCATCGAAATGCGCTTCCCCGATCCGTTGCAGTCCGGCTACCTGACCTTCACCGCGCTGATGATGGCCGGCCTGGACGGCATCAAGAACCAGATCGACCCGGGCGCACCGAGCGACAAGGATCTGTACGACCTGCCGCCGGAAGAAGAGAAGCTGATCCCGCAGGTGTGTTCCAGCCTGGACCAGGCACTGGAAGCGCTGGACAAGGACCGCGAGTTCCTCAAGGCCGGCGGTGTGATGAGCGACGACTTCATCGACGGCTACATCGCGCTGAAGATGCAGGAAGTCACCAAGTTCCGTGCTGCAACGCATCCGCTGGAGTACCAGCTGTACTACGGCAACTGAGTTCCACCGCGGTGATGGCGGAGGCCCCCCCTCCCACCTCCGCCATCGCCGCACATGTTTGATCGGTCCACGGCATCGGCCGTGGATCGACGGGGTATCGAGAGAGCACGCAGTTCGCGACGCGCGGGCCTGACCTCTCCCACGAGGCGGGTGCATCGCAACCGCTGGGGTCTGCGCAATCGCGAACGATCGGATGCCGGGGTTGGCATCCAGGTGAATGACACCGCCGGGCGGCGCAATGCCGGCCGGTTCTTTCCACCATTCGGGGTATGCGCATGAAATTGATCACCGCCATCATCCGGCCGTTCAAGCTCGACGAGGTCCGCGAGGCCTTGTCCGCCGCTGGCGTGTCGGGCATCACCGTCACCGAGGTCAAGGGCTTCGGGCGTCAGAAAGGCCACACCGAGCTGTACCGCGGTGCCGAGTACGTCGTGGACTTCCTGCCCAAGATCAAGATCGAAACGGTGGTGACCGACGACCGGCTGGACGCAGTGGTCGAGGCGATCCAGAACGCCGCCGGCACCGGCAAGATCGGCGACGGCAAGATCTTTGTGACTGCGATCGAGCAAGTGGTGCGGATCCGCACCGGCGAAATCGGCGCCGATGCGCTCTGAGTCCCCCACCTCCGGAGGTCGTATGAAGACAGTTCTGTTTGCCGGGTGGAAAGCCCGGTTCTATCGCGTGTGCATGCTGATGCTGTTCAGCGCGCTGGTGGTGGGCGGCATGGGCAGCGCGCAAGCGCAGTCCACACCGCAGGTCACCCCGTTACCGACCGAGCCGGTCACCACCGAACCGCTGCCGTCCGCGCAGCCGGCCGCCGCGCCGGTCGCTGCTGCCGAAGCCGCGCCAGTGGTCGACAAGGGCGACGTCGCCTGGATGCTGACGTCCACGCTGCTGGTGCTGCTGATGGTGGTGCCGGGTCTGGCGTTGTTCTACGGCGGCATGGTGCGCGCCAAGAACGTGTTGTCGGTGCTGATCCAGGTCGCAACGGTGTTCTCGCTGTTGACCGTCCTGTGGGTGCTATACGGCTACAGCCTGGCGTTTTCCGGCGAAGGCCCGTGGATCGGCAACCTGGATAAAGCGCTGCTCAAGGGCGTGACCATCGAGAGCCTGTCGGCCACCTTCACCAAGGGCGTGAGCCTGCCGGAATACGTGTTTATCGGGTTCCAGGCGACCTTTGCCGGCATCACCGGCGCGCTGATCGTCGGCGCCTTCGCCGAACGCGCCAAGTTCGCTGCGGTGCTGCTGTTCTCGGTGATCTGGTTCACCTTCGGCTATCTGCCGCTGGCGCACATGGTCTGGGCCACCGGCGGCTACCTGTTCGGGCTGGGCGCGCTGGATTTTGCCGGCGGCACCGTGGTGCACATCAACGCCGGTATCGCCGGTCTGGTGGGCGCCTACTTCGTCGGCAAGCGCGCCGGGCTGGGGCGTGAGGCGATCAAGCCGCACAACGTGACCCTGACCTTCGTCGGCGCTTCATTGCTGTGGGTGGGCTGGTTCGGCTTCAATGCCGGCTCCAACCTGGAAGCCAACGCCGGTGCGGCGCTGGCCTTCCTCAACACCTTGCTGGCCACTGCCGCCGCCGTGCTGGGCTGGTCGCTGACCGAGAAGTTCATCAAGGGCAAGTCCTCCGCCCTGGGTGTGGCCTCGGGCATGGTGGCCGGCCTGGTCGGCATCACCCCGGCCTGCGGCACGGTCGGGCCGTTCGGCGCCATCGTCATCGGCCTGGCAGCCGGCGTGCTGTGCGTGTGGGGCGTCACCGGTCTCAAGCGCCTGCTCGGCGCCGACGACAGCCTGGACGTATTCGGCGTGCATGGCCTGGGCGGCATCATCGGCGCGATCCTGACCGGTGTGTTCTCGGCAGCCTCGCTGGGCGGCCAGAAAGGCGGCGACTACGACATCGTGCATCAGGTCGGCATCCAGGCGCTGGGCGTGGGCATCACCCTGGTGTGGATCGGCGTGGTGTCGGTGGTGGGTTTCCTGGTCGCCAAGCTGGTGTTCGGCCTGCGCGTGACCGAAGAAGCCGAACGCGAGGGCCTGGATATCACCTCGCACGGCGAAGCCGCATACGAGTCTTGACCATGCACACCTGCGGCCACGCTGCTGCAGGTGGCGCCACGACCCGGCCGGTAGAGCCCGCCGGGTCCGTTCTCTTCGCCGACCTGACCGGCGGATCAATTGCCGAGGTGCCTGCATGACCAGCCCCACGCCCGTGACCGTCGGCGCGGATGCGCGCTGGATCGGTGCGACCTGCGACCTGCCGGCGGACATTCTTTTTAGCCATGCTTCGTTTTGCGCGCCATCCGCGCAGGCCGATCCTGCCTGCACCAACTTGGTGCGGGACTGATGTCGTCTTCCATGCCATCGCTGGATAGCCTGGGCACCCCGGTGGCCTGGGCCGACCGCGAAGGCCGCGTGCTGGGGGTCAACCCGGCGTTCGCCCGCTGGCTCGGGGTCAGTGCGCGGCGCCTGGTCGATCAACCGCTGGCCGCGCTGGAAGTGCAGGGCGATGCGCTCGCGCGTTTCCTGCTCAACGACGAACGCGACATCCTGCGCCTGCACCGGCTGGCGCTGGGGCTGCCTAACGACGCGCCGCGCTTTGCCGAAGGCTGGCTATCGCGGCTGGACGATGGGGGCTGGCTGCTGGAAACCCATCCGGTCGATGAATTCCCGGCGCTGGATCCCACCCATGCATTGCCCAATGCCTTGAGCGCTGCGCTCAAGGGCCTGGCCCACGAGTTGCGCAATCCGCTGGCCGGGCTCAAGGGCGCTGCGCAACTGCTGGCGCGGCGCTCGGGCGGGCGCGATGAAGACGAGCGCGAGCTGATCGAGTTGATTGGCACCGAGATCGAGCGCCTCAATACCTTGCTCGAACGCCTGCTCTCGCCCAGCCCGCTGCGCCCGCATGACCGCCTCAACATCCATGTCGTGCTCGAGCGCGTGCTGCGCCTGGCCGAGGCCGAGGGCGGCTGGTCGGTGCAGGTGCAACGCGACTACGACCCGAGCATCCCGGACATCCTCGGCGATGGCGACCGCCTGACCCAGGCGGTCTGGAATTTGGTGCGCAACGCCTTCCAGGCCGGCGCCACGCGGGTGACCCTGCGCACCCGCGTCGAGCACGGCCAGCGCATCCGCGACCGCGTGCATGCGATGTCGCTGCGGCTGGAAATCATCGACGACGGCGGCGGCGTGCCGGAAGAACTGGCCGAGCACCTGTTCCTGCCGTTGGTGAGCGGCCGCGCCGAGGGCAGTGGGCTTGGCCTGGCGCTGGCCCAGCAGGTCTCGCGCGAACACCACGGTACCCTGACCTACCGCTCGCGCCCGGGGCATACCGTTTTCACCCTGCTGCTGCCCGAGTTGGCCGGCGATCACGACAAGGAGCATCTGCATGGCTGAGGCCGCCGCCGCATCCCACCATATCTGGGTGGTCGACGACGACCGTTCGGTGCGCTTCGTACTGTCAACGGCCTTGCGCGATGCCGGCTATGCCGTCGATGGTTTCGACAGCGCCGCCGCCGCGTTGCAGGCGCTGGCGATGCGACCCACCCCCGATCTGCTGTTCACCGACGTACGCATGCCCGGCGAGGATGGCCTGACCCTGCTCGACAAGCTCAAGTCCAAGCACCCGCAATTGCCGGTCATCGTGATGTCGGCCTATACCGATGTCGCCAGCACCGCCGGCGCGTTTCGCGGCGGCGCGCACGAGTTCCTGTCCAAGCCGTTCGATCTGGACGATGCGGTGGCCTTGGCTGCGCGCGCGCTGCCCGATGCCGATGCAACGGTCGACACCATCGTCGGCACGCCGCTGTCGGAAGGGCCGGCATCGTTGATCGGCGACACCCCGGCGATGCAGGCCTTGTTCCGCGCGATCGGACGCCTGGCGCAGGCGCCGCTGTCGGTGCTGATCAACGGCGAAACCGGCACCGGCAAGGAACTGGTCGCACGCGCGCTGCACAACGAATCGCCACGGTCGCGCAAACCCTTTGTCGCACTCAACACCGCCGCGATCCCGGCAGAACTGCTGGAAAGCGAGTTGTTCGGCCATGAAACCGGCGCCTTTACCGGCGCCACCAAACGCCATATCGGCCGCTTCGAACAGGCCGATGGCGGCACGCTGTTCCTGGACGAAATCGGCGACATGCCGCTGCCGCTGCAGACGCGTTTGCTGCGCGTGTTGGCAGAGAACGAATTCTTCCGCGTCGGTGGGCGCGAGTTGATCCGCGTGGATGTGCGCGTGATCGCCGCCACCCACCAGGATCTGGAGGCGTTGGTCGAACAAGGCCGTTTTCGTGCCGACCTGCTGCATCGTCTGGACGTGGTGCGTTTGCAATTGCCTCCGTTGCGCGAGCGCCGTGGCGACATCGCACAACTGGCCGAAAACTTCCTGGTCATGGCCGGCCGCAAGCTCGACATGGTGTCCAAGCGGCTGTCGCCCGCGGCGCTGGAAGGGCTGCGCCAGTACGACTGGCCCGGCAACGTCCGCGAGCTGGAAAACGTGTGTTGGCGCCTGGCCGCATTGGCCACCGCCGACATCATCGACGTGATCGACGTAGAGGCTGCCCTGGCCCGTGGCGGCCGCCGCCAACGCGCCGGTCGCAGCGATGGGCAATGGGACGAGATGCTCTCCAGCTGGGCCGCGCAACGCCTCAGCGAAGGCGCCCAGGGCCTGCATGCCGAAGCGCGCGATCGCCTGGACAAGACCCTGCTCGAAGCGGCGCTGCAACTCACCCAGGGCCGCCGCGCCGAAGCCGCCGCACGCCTGGGCCTGGGCCGCAACACCGTCACCCGCAAACTCGGCCCAGGCCGCAAACGCCGCTGATAAGCCCCTCTCCCGCCTGCGGGAGAGGGGCTGGGGTGAGGGACGCCTGCGTCGATGAAAAACCGTGCTACACGCGCGGTGTTCGAGCCAAGCAGCGAACACCGCGAGATTGACGAGCATCACGATGGCGAGCGTGCATGAGCTCGCCGTTTTCTCGCACGCACGTGCCCCTGTCTCGATTGCCCGGCGGCGAACGACGCCCCCATCCGCCCTTCGGGCACCTTCCCCCGCAGGCGGGAGAAGGCAAGCCACGCGGGCAAGGCAAGCAATGCGGGAGAAGGCAAGCATCGATCATCGCGTTTGAGCCCCTCTCCCGCCTGCGGGAGAGGGGTTGGGGTGAGGGCGCCCCGTGCCCACATCCCGGCCCGCGACACCAACCCCGTAAACTCCTGGGCTGCCCGGCGCATTTCATGGCACGTGAACATGCGCCCGCATAGGTTTTCAGCCTGATCAAGGAGAACAGCTCGATGCGTTACCGGTCGTCCACGGTCGTTGCCCTTACCGCGCTGGCGCTTGCCGCCTGCAGTACGACGCCCCCGGCGCCGCCGCCGCCACCTCCACCGGCGGCGCGCGTGGTGCCGGTCCGTCCGGTGCAGCAGGCCGAAGCAGCGCTCGCCTCGGCGTCGGGCAGCCTGGTCAGCGGTCGCGTGGTGTTGGTGCCTGCCCTGCAGGGTATCCGCATCACCGGCACCGTCGGGGGGCTGCGGCCAGGCGGCGTGGCCGGCTTCCATGTGCATGAGCGAGGCGATTGCAGCGCTGCCGATGCCAGCACTGCCGGTGCGCATTTCAACCCCACCGGTACGCCGCACGGACGCGCCGGCAGCAATCCCCATCACGCCGGCGACATGGACAACCTGCGCGCCGACGCCGAGGGCGTTGCGCATCTGGACATGATCGTGGCCGGCATCACCCTGGGCGACGCCGCGCCTACCGATGTGGTCGGCAAGTCGCTGGTCGTGCACGCCGATCCGGACGACTACCGCAGCCAGCCCAGCGGCAACGCAGGCGCACGTCTGGCATGCGGCGTCATTCGCGTCACCCAGTGGCGCACACCCCCGACGCAGCCCTGAATTGGGGCATCAATGACCGCAGCTGCGGTCCCTTTACCGGAGATTTTCCATGCGCATTCTTCCGACGACCCTGTTCCTGGCCACCGCTTTGGCATTGACTGCGTGCAAGCGCGAGGAACCTGCCCCGGCCGACCCCGCACCCGCACCGCAGGCCGGCGCCCCGGCCGAAGCGGCCCACGGCGGCGAGCATGCCGCGTCCATGGTTACCGAAGCGGCCGCCACCACCACCGCCACCGCCGAGCTCAAGCCGACCAAGGGCAACGAGGTCAAGGGCACGGTCAGCTTCAAGACCGTCGACGGTGCGCTGCGCGTCACCGGCCAACTCAGCGGCTTGAAGCCCAACACCGAGCACGGCTTCCATATCCATGAGAAGGGCGATTGCAGCGCCCCGGACGGCAGCAGCGCGGGCGGCCACTTCAATCCGGCGCAAACCGATCACGGGATGGTCAGCAGCGATCCGCATCACGGCGGCGACATGCCCAACATCAAGGCCGACGCGCAGGGCAATGCCAGCATCGACGGTCCGGTCTCGAACAACGTCAATCTCGGCAAGGCCGATCAGTTCGATATCGCCGGTCACGCAGTCATCGTGCACGCCGATGCCGACGACTATAAAACCCAGCCCACCGGCAACGCCGGCGGCCGTCTGGCGTGCGGCGTGATCACCACCGACAACGCGCAGGCAGCGACCAAGTAAGCATTGAAGAAACGCCGCAGTGATCGATCGCTGCGGCGTCCTTGTGTGATGCGCAATGGCGGGTTGTTGGTTACGTGCGCATTGCACCTGCTCACTGGACAAGCAGGCTGGTGCATTCGGCACCCAGGCAACGCACCACGTGATGCTGCTGACAGACAGGTAGCGATTCGTTGTCAGCAGCGATCGATGCCTGCGGCGTGAGTTTCAACGCGCATAGCCAAACTAGTTTGATCGTTGCGTGCGCAATCCATCAGCTCAGTGGGCAATGAGGATGCTGCGTTTGGCATCGATGCAACTCAATGCCGCTGACAAACACGTAGCGATCCGTTATCGGAAATGATCGATCACTGCGGGCGCTGGTGTGTGATGCGCGGCACTGGATTTCTTGCTGTCGTTCGTTGCGCAATGCACTGGATCGCTAAACAGCGAGGCTGCGCGTTCGGCGCGCAGGTAGTCGCGCAATGACTGCGGCGAACAATGCAACGCGTCGTGGTCAGGCGGGTATGGATGGCGCGGAGTGCCTGACCTCAGAGGGCTGCATCGGGATTGGCGACACTGGTGGTGGCGATGTGGCGTGTCAGCCTTGCCTAGTAATTCGCCCACAATCCCGGCGTTGCCAGTTCCAGCAAATGCGCATCGGGATCGCGGAAGTAAATGCTCTGCCCACCGCCGGGCCATTGCGTGCGGCCTTCGATGGCCAAGTCGCAGGTCTGCAGATGGGCTTCCCAGCCGGGCAATGCATCGGTGGCAATGGCCAGCGCGTAATGCGTCCGTCCGCTGCCATCGTGTGGAGGAATGGTGCCGCCGGGCAGCGTGGCCGTTGTCGACGTGCTGCCTTGCACGAACAGCAGCAAAACCTGTCCGGGTGCGATTGCGTAGGCGGCCATGCGCTCATCTCGGTGCATGGGCTGCAGTCCCAGCACGCGCGCATAGAACGCACACGCACGGTCCAGGTCCGCGACATACACGCCGGTTTCCAGCACGCCCTGCAGTGCAGGAGGCGTGGAACCCGGCGCGCTGCTCATGCCGCCAATGCGTGCTGCGGATCCTGGCCCGGTTCCACATGCACGTATAGCACCGGTAGCCCGTGCGCTTCCAGCACTGCGGCCATCTGCCGCTGACGCGCCAGATATTGCTCGTACACACCGCGCAAGCGATCGCAGTTCTCGCGGTCGTGCGCGTAGTGATCGCACCAGCCGGCCGGGTCGAACAGCGCGATGCGCACTTCGCCATTGGTGTAGCGCAGCACCGGTTCGGGCGACTGCTGCAGCCACTCTTCGGTATCCGGAGCGAGCAGCGCGGCCTCGATCACCGGCCACAGCGGCGCCAGTCCCTGATTGTCGTACTGCATCGACACCATCGCCGCCAGATCGTGTGCGGTGAGATAGCGCGCATGCTCGATACGTGCGCCGAAGCTTTCCTGCGCCAGCAACGCGGTGTCGGCCTGGGCCATGCCCTGGGCCAGCAGGATGTCTTCCATCGCATCGGCCACGGTCGCCACGATCTGCGGATCGCCGGTCAGCAGGAACGGCAGCACGCGCAGGCCGCCGCCGGTCAGCTGGGTATCGGCCTGGAAGGGAAGCGGAATCTCGCCCTGTGCATCAGCGCCGAAGGCCAGCACGCGCGGGCCCTGATCGCGTCCGGGCGCGCGTGCATGCAGTTCTTCCAGCCGACGATGCAACGGCCAACCCGGTCGCAGCACTTCGGCCGGATCGAAATGCGCCATCGCCACGCTCAGCTCCAGTGCCCGCACCTCGGGGATCCACTGCGCCAGGTCGCGGCCGATACGTTCGGCCAGCATCCCGGCCTGCTCGGGCGCCAGGGCGCCACGCTCGGGGGCGGTGCCGCCCGTCAATTCCAGCGCCATCACACCCATGGCGGTCACGCGGTGTTCGGTCTTGCTCATGATTCGCGGTTGGCCCATCACGGGGTCGAAGCTACACTGCGGCCATTATGCCTGCCAGCCCTGTGCAGGCCATGTCCCCGAGTCCTCCATGCCAGGTCAACCGATGCCCGCAGCTCGTCCCGTCGCCATTCTCGGTGGCGTTCGTATCCCGTTCTGTCGTCAGAACACCGCGTACGCGGATGTGGGCAACCTGGGCATGTCGGTGCGCACGCTGGGCGCATTGGTCGAGCGCTTCGGCCTGCATGGGCAGCAGCTGGGCGAAGTGGCGATGGGCGCGGTCATCAAGCACTCCTCGGACTGGAACCTGGCCCGCGAAGCGGCGCTGTCGTCGGGCCTGTCGCCGCTGACGCCGGGCATCACCCTGCAGCGCGCCTGCGGCACCAGCCTGGATTCGGTGATCACCATCGCCAACAAGATCGCGCTGGGGCAGATCGACTCGGGCATCGGCGGCGGTTCGGACACCACCTCGGAAGTGCCGATTGTCTACGGCAAGAAGTTGCGTGCGCGGCTGATGGCCGCCAACCGCGCCAAGGCGACCGGCGACAAGCTCAAGACCCTGCTGCGCGGTTTCAAGTTCGGCGAACTCAAGCCGGAGTTTCCCGGCGTGGCCGAGCCGCGCACCGGCAAGAGCATGGGCGACCATTGCGAGGACATGGCCAAGCAATGGAACATCTCGCGCGATTCGCAAGACGAATGGGCGGTGTCCTCGCATCACAAATTGGCCGCCGCCTATGAGCGCGGGTTCTTCGATTCGCTGATCGCCCCGTTCCGTGGCGTGTCGCGCGACAACATTTTGCGCGCGGATACCTCGCTGGAAAAACTCGCCACGCTGCGCCCGGCGTTCGACAAGGTTTCCGGCCGCGGCACGCTGACCGCCGCCAATTCCACCCCGCTGACCGACGGCGCCGCCGCGGTGCTGCTGTCCAGCGAAGCCTGGGCGCTGGCACACGGCCATACACCGATGGCCTATCTGCGCGATGCGCAGGTGGCGGCGGTGGACTTCGTGCATGGCGAAGGCCTGTTGATGGCGCCGACCATTGCCGTGCCGCAGATGTTGGCGCGCCAGGGCCTGACCCTGCAGGATTTCGATATCTACGAAATCCACGAGGCCTTTGCCGCGCAGGTGTTGTGCACGCTACGCGCGTGGGAGAGCGAGGATTACTGCCGCACGCGGCTGGGCCTGGATGCGCCGCTGGGCCGTATCGACCCGGACAAGATCAATCCGCTGGGCTCGTCGCTGGCCACCGGCCATCCGTTCGCCGCCACCGGTGCGCGCGTGGTGGCGACCGCCGCCAAACAGCTGGAAGAACGCGGCGGCGGCCGTGCATTGATTTCGATCTGCACCGCCGGTGGCATGGGCGTGGTGGCGATCGTCGAGCGCTAGGCTGCTGCGCAGCGGGATTGGGCATTCGGGATTGGGGATTGGCAAAAGCACAAGCGTGCTGTTCTGCTGCGAACCCCAAACGCACGAATCCCGCAGCGGTGGGTTGCGCACCCGCAATTGGTAAACGCAACAACATGCGTTTGCGAATCCCGCACTCCAGACATCCTGTTTATGGAATGCGATCGTCCGGCGTTAGCGGATCGGTCGGCGGCGTTTGGTAAGCCGACACGGTGGGCGCATGCGACTGCTGTGGCTGCAAGCCCTCGCGTACCGGTTCGCCGCGTGCGGCGCGCAGGGCGTTGGCGTAGCAATGCTGCGCCGAGAGCAGGTCGCCAGCTGCCGCAAAGCCATGTCCCAGCTCTTCCCATGCGTCGCTGCCGGCACCGGCGGCCACCGCGCGATGCAGGAATTCCTCGGCCTGCGACTCCTGTTGTTGATGGCGTGCCAGGCGCGCCAGCGTCAGCAATAGGCCCGGGCTGTCCGGGTACTGGGTCAGCCAGCGCTGGGCGCTGGCACGACGCGAATCGTATTTTTCCAATGGCAGCACGCCGTACAGACGCACCAGCGATTCGTCCCACTGGGTATCGAGCGCCTGCTCCAGGCTATGCACCGCCGCATCGTCCCAATGCAGTACTGCCGCGCGCTGGGCATAGGCGGCAACGATGGCGGGAGAGGTGCGCAGCGACTTGGGCAGCGCTTCCCAACGTTGTGCCAGCGCATTGGCGTCGTCGGCCTGCAACAGCGTCTGTTCGGCAAGTGTCGCTTCCAGTGCGCTGTAAGCCTCCGGTGCCAGCACCGCCTGCTGACGCAATGCGCCGAGCTGGCCGTAGGCCTCGTCGGCGCGACCGATCTGCGCCAGTGCGTGCGTGCGCAGCAGCAAGCCACGTGCCGGCAGCGGCTGGGCGCTGGCGATATCCAGTGCGTTGATCGCCTCGACCGGGCGTTGCCGGGCCAGATGCCGTTCGCCTTGCAACAACGCGTGTGCGGTGGGGTCGCGCTCGGACAATTGCTGGACCAATGCATTGGCCGCGACGTCGTCGCCGCGCGCATCTGCCACCCGCACCGCGCTTGCCAGTGCGATGCCGCTGACCTCCTCGTCTTCGCTGGCGTTGACCAGCAGGCGCTCGGCGCGCTGCCACTGACCATGGTCGGCAGCGCGCAGGCCTTCGATCAGGCGTGCACGTCCCTTCCTGCTGCGGTATTTGCCCCACACCCGGAACGGCAGGCTGATCAGCGTCCACACCAGCCAGAGCACCAGCAGCGCGATGACCAGAATCAGTACCGCCTGCGGCATCGCCGCGTGGTAGTCGTTGCCGCCGACGCTGACCACCACATTGCCCAGGTCATAGCTGTTCTGGTGCGAAAGCCACTGCGCACCGAGCACGCCCAGCGCCACGGCAACCAACAGGATCAAGACAGTACGCAATACTTTCATTGGGTGGATCTCCCTTCACGCATGGCCTGCAGTTGCAGCAGGGTGGTGCCCAGTTCCGGCAGGCGAGGACGCAGTGGTGCTTGTTGCAGGCTGCGCAGGCGCGTACGCACCTGGCGGCGTTGTGGCGAATCCGGCCACAGTCGTGTGGTCCAGCTATCCACGCGGCGCAGCGATTGTGCGAACCCGTCGGCATCGCCGCGTTCTGCGGCTGCGCGGGCCAGGCTGATTTCGATCTGCAAGGCATCGCGCGCGGCGTTGCGATCGCCACCGAGCAACAACGCATCGCCACGGCTGGGGCGAATGTCCACCAACGGGGACAACACTTTCTGCCACCACGGGTGTGCCGCCTGGCCTTGTTCTGCGGTCTGCTCGGGCAATCGCTGCAGCTCGGTGGCCAGGTGGTCCAGCGTCTGTGCTACCTGCGCCTGCGGGCCGGCACCGAGGCGATCGAGCGCATCGCGTTCCTGCACCAGTGACTGACGCAGATTGAGATAACCCGGGTCGTCGATGCCGTTGAGCACGCCATTGGCCAGCGCGTAGGCGCGCCGCGCGCCGTCGGTGTCGCCGGCAATGCTCAGCCGTTGCTGGCCGAGTCGCAGCAGCAATTCCACTTCATCCAGGCGCAGCGCCTGGGCGCCATGACGCGTGGGATCGGCCAGTTTCTGAACGCTGTCTTCGAGCAGGGCGCTGCGTTGGCTCAGGCCAAGCATTTCATCGCGCAACACGCGGTTGGTCGCGGCCGCATCGGCCAGGCGCTCGTTGGCCAGGCGTTGATCGCGGCGCAGCGTGTCCAACATCTGCTGGGTGCCGTCCCAGCGCTGTTGCTGCGCCTCGGCGGCCTGCAACTGCGCGCCTTGATAGCTCTGCCATGCACGCCAGCCGAGAAACAGCGCCACGCCCATGGCGGCCACGGCGACGACCAGCAGCAGCCATGCCAGGGGAAAGCGTCGCGGGGAAGCGGGCATGTCGGTCATTCGGGCATCCTCGGGCGGGCACGACAGGCGCGGTCGCCACAGTCATCCGCCACAGCATGGCGTGCAGCGGCAGACCCCCGCAAGCCGTACTTGAGTTCGCAGTTCAGCAAGGTCGCGGCAGTGTCACGATCGTTGCAGCGGTAGCGGCCAGTTGTGCAGGCAGTGGACCGGCGGCGCGCACCACATGGGCGAAACCGGCGAGCTGTGCGGCCTGCAGGACGCGATCGCTGGAGGCCACCACCGGGCGCTGCCGCCATGCCTGCACCAATTGTTCAGGCAACTGCTGCAGCACCAGCGACAGTGCTTCGATGCTGCTCAGCGCCAGCACGCTGCGCGGTAACGCATCGGCCAGGGCGTGCACGGCCGATGCACGCAAGCGCAGCGCGATGCGTTGGTAGACGTCGGCACGCAGGATGCGCGCGCCGCGCTGTTCCAGCGCCGGAGCCAGCATGCCGCGTCCGCCTGGCGCGGTGATCAGGCCGACCGCCTGCAGTGGCGGCTGAAACAGCTCCAGCGCAAGCAGCCCCTCGCTGTCCATGCGCGCAGGGCGCACGACTGCATCGATCCTGCAGGCCCGCAATGCGCGCGCGGTGCCATCGCCCACGCTGACCCAGTGCGCCTGCGCCGGCCGCCGCAATGGCGAAAGACGCTGCGCCGCACGGACCGCTGCCGGGCTGGTGAACACCACGATCGGTGCGTCCAATGCCAACCGCAACGTCTCGCGTGCCTGCGCGGTGGCGTTGGTCTGCAACCGCCACGGCGATAGCGCCAGCACGCGCCCGCCATGCAGCGCAGCGGCCTGCCGCAGCGGTGCATGCTCGCCACTGGGCCGCAGCGAGATCAGGGTCCAGGCGTCGGTTGGAGCAGGTCGGATCATCCGGCGATTATGCGAGAGCGCGGCAGTGGCTGGCAGGCGCGGTGACGTTCGGGCAGTCCGGGAAGAGTCCAGGGGCGTACCAATGGGTGCATGCGTGCGCCATGGATCTTTTTAAGCGCCAGGAAATAAATTTGTAACTTCTTGAAAAATATGTGAATCAGACCACGATCCGCCGACAACCAAGCCGGAATGGCGCCGTGATCACCTCCTACCTCATCAATATGCAACGCAGCAGCGATCGTCTGCAGGCCATGTCGGCGCGCTTCCAGTCGCTGGGTCTGCCGTTCGAGCGCATTCCTGCCGTCGATGGCGCCACCCTGACGCCCGAGCAGATCGCCGACTTCGTGCGCGAGCGGCCACTGGAAGGCTCCGGGGATGGGTTCAGCACCGGCCCGCGCAAGTGGACCGCATCCAATATTGGCTGCTTTCTGAGTCATCAGGCAGCGTGGCGCATCGCCGCCGAGTCCAGCGCTGCCTACACCGCCATCTTCGAAGACGACATGCATCTGTCCGACGCGCTGCCGGCACTGCTGCGCAGCACCGACTGGCTTCCGGCCGGTAACAGCATCGTGCGGCTGGAGCCGTCCTACAACCGGATCAAGCTCGATACCAAGGTCGCCGATGTCGCCGGCCGCCAGCTGCGCCTGGTGCGTCCATCGTCCCATCAGCATTGCTGGCCGGTGTGCGCCGGCGCGCTGATCATCAGCCGCGATGCGGCGCGCTTGCTGCTGGCGGCCGAAGCGCGTTGGCACACCATGGCCGATATCTTCCTGTTCGGTTGGAATGAGTCGCCGGTGGCGCAACAACTGTCCACCTACCAGCTTTCGCCGGCTGCCTGCATCCAGGACAAGTTCTTCCATGCCGCACCGGAGCAGATCGTGTTCACCAGCACCATCGATGCGCCGTTGACCCAGGCCCAGAAACAGCGCAGCGCGCATTGGAAGGCCAAGGCCACCGCGTTGCTGCGCGTGGCGCAGGGCTATCGCAAGGTCGTGTTTGCACCTTAGTGCGGCGAGCACGACGATTGCGCGCATCGTCAGGTGGACACGCCCGGTGCCCGGTGCAGTCTCAACGTCACGCCTAACGACCGCGCGCCAAGTCTCCGGGCTGCTGATACGCGCCGCAAAACCGATGCATGCAGCGATCCGCGATTGCCCACGTTCACCATGCGGTACCGCATGTCTTCCAGGTGCACAAGACGCTCGCGGAACATTGCGGCATGATGCCGCCCTTCGCCGTCCTTCAGCCTTCGCAGATGACCTCTTCGTGCACGCTCGCCTCCGCCCTGCAGTCATTGCAGCAGCAGTTCATCGCCATGCCGCCAGTGCTGTCGATGGGCATCGCCGTCGACGGCTTGCATGACGGCGCATTGCGCCTGCGTGCGCCGCTGCAGGCAAACGTCAACGACAAGGCCAATGCATTCGGCGGCAGTCTGGCCTCGCTGATGACGCTGGCCAGTTGGGGGTGGTTGACGCTGCAATTGCAACTGGCCGGGCACAGCGCCGATGTGTACGTCGCCGACAGCCAGCTGCGTTACGTGGCGCCGGTGTACGAGGACCTGGTGGCCAATGCCGAGCCATCCGAACTGGGCAGCTGGGAGGCGTTTTTGGGCACGTTCCGTCAGCGCGGCAAGGCGCGCATCGGCATGCGTGCGCAGATCGCGCTGGGCTCCGGCGCAGCGGCGGCCACCTTGAGCGGACGCTTCGTGGCGTTTCCGAAACGGTAGGATGCGGGCTGGACTCGGGGGAATGCGCATGCGTGCAGTGATCGGAGCAATGCTGTTGCTGGGGCTGGCGCTCCTGAGCGGGGTGGCCAACGCCGGCAGCCGCGCCCAGGCGCGCGCGCTGCAGACCACCCAGGCCGCCTACACGGCCGCCGTGCGCTGGAGCGATTTCGATGCCGCACAGGGCTTTATCGAACCGGCTTACGCCCAGGCCCATCCGCTCAGCGATCTGGAGCGCTCGCGCTACGAGCAGGTGCAGATCTCCGGCTACCGCGAGGTGCGGGTAGGCGACGACGTCAATGGCGATCTGCGCCGCGAGGTCGAGTTGCGCGTGATCAACCGCAACACCCAGGCCGAGCGGCTGGTACGTAGCACCGAACTGTGGCGCTGGGATGCCGAGCGCAAACGCTGGTGGCTGGCCAGCGGCCTGCCCGACTTGTGGCAGGGCCAGTAGCCCGCAGCAACCGACGCTGGCCGTCGCGTGCGCCAGCTGTGCGACAATTCCCGCCCGCTCGACTGACCCTGACCCCGTGAATTTCGAAGAGCTGCAGGCCTTTGTCGGCCGCAACCCCATGCTGTCGCTGGCCCTGGTGGGCCTGACCATCGCCTTGATCGTCACCGAGGTCGCGCGCCTGTTCCGTGGGTATCGCGCACTCAAGCCGGCCGAGCTGACCCGCCTGATCAACAGCGAGAACGCGCTGGTGATCGACCTGTCGCCCACCGCCGACTTCGAAAAAGGCCATATCGCCGGCAGCCGCAACGTGGCGCTGGCCAAGTTCGACCCGGCCGGCAAGCTGCTGGCCAACGCCAAGTCCTCGCCCGTGGTGGTGGTCTGCCGCAACGGCAATGCCTCCGCCGGTGCGGCCAAGACGCTGAAAAAAGCCGGTTTCGAGCAGGTCTACTGGCTCGACGGCGGCGTGGCCGCCTGGCAGATGGCCGAACTGCCGCTGGTCAAGGGTCGCGCCTGACCCACCTTGTGCGGCGCCAGGCAAGCCCCCATTGCTTGCGTGAGATACTGCCGCTTTCACGTCTGCATCACTCAACGTTGCATCCATCGAACCGTTTCTGGAGTTAGGAATGTCCGACGAAATCATCAACGGCGCAGTTGCGCCGGCCGACGCCGCTGCTGGCCCCGCGTTCACCATCGAGAAGATTTACGTCAAAGACGTTTCTTTCGAATCGCCGAACGCACCGGCTGTCTTCAATGACGCCAACCAGCCCGAGCTGCAGCTGAACCTCAATCAGAAGGTGCAGCGCCTCAATGACAGCGCCTTCGAAGTGGTGCTGGCCGTCACCCTGACCTGCACCGCCGGTGGCAAGACCGCCTATGTGGCCGAAGTGCAGCAGGCCGGCGTGTTCGGCCTGGTGGGCCTGGAGCCGCAGGCGATCGACGTGCTGCTGGGCACCCAGTGCCCGAACATCCTGTTCCCGTACGTGCGCACCCTGGTCAGCGATCTGATCCAGGCTGGCGGCTTCCCGCCGTTCTACCTGCAGCCGATCAACTTCGAAGCCCTGTATGCAGAAACCCTGCGTCAGCGTTCGCAGGGCGAAGGCACCTCGCTGGCCGATTCCGAGCCGGCCGGCAACGCCTAAGCGTTGTGGTGCCAATGAGCGATGTGAAACACAAGATCGCCGTTCTCGGCGCCGGTTCCTGGGGCACTGCCCTGGCCGCGCTGCTTGCCAGACACGGTCACCCGACCGTGCTCTGGGGACGCGATGCATCGATGGTGGATGCCATCGACCAACGCCACGAGAACGTGCGCTATCTGCCCGGCATTGCGCTGCCCGATAGCCTGCGGGCCACCACCGATCTGCAGCTGGCCATCGCCGACGCACACTGGATTCTGGTCGTGGTGCCGTCGCATGCGTTCACCGAAACGGTCAAATTGATTGCACCGCTGGGTCCGGCCACGGTCGGCGTTGCCTGGGCGACCAAGGGATTCGAACCCGGTTCCGGGCGTTTCCTGCACGAAGTGGCGCGCGACATCCTCGGCGACGTTCCGCTGGCGGTGGTGACCGGACCGTCGTTCGCCAAGGAAGTCACGCTCGGTCTGCCGACTGCCGTCACCGTGCACGGCGACGATGCGGCGTTCGCGCAAATCGTCGCCGACGCCATGCACGGCCCCACCTTCCGCGCCTACACCGGCGATGACATGGTGGGGGCCGAGCTGGGCGGTGCGATGAAGAATGTCCTGGCGGTGGCGACCGGCGTGGCCGATGGCATGCAACTGGGCCTCAATGCACGCGCCGGGTTGATCACCCGTGGCCTGAACGAGATGCTGCGCCTGGCCGCAGTGATCGGTGCGCGCCCGGAGACGCTGATGGGATTGGCCGGTCTGGGCGATCTGGTGCTGACTGCGACCGGCGATCTGTCGCGTAACCGCCGGCTGGGGTTGGCGTTGGGACGCGGTCAGAGCCTGAGCGATGCGATCCGCGAGATCGGCCAGGTGGTTGAATCGGTGCAGACGGCCGATGAAGTCATGCGTCAGGCCGAACAGCACGGCATCGAGTTGCCGATCTCCAACGCCGTGCGTGCGGTCCTGCATGGCGAGATCACCCCGGAAGCGGGATTGAAGGAATTGCTGGCACGCGAGCGCAAGCCCGAGTATCCGCAGACCTTGTTCACCTGAGCGGGGTGTCGCGGCGATTGCGCTGCGCAGAACCAACAAAAAAGCCCGGCGATGCCGGGCTTTTTTGTTGCTCGCGTGCATCGGCTCACATCTGTCGCTGCGTGGCGTAATTGCGCAGGCGTGCAGCATGTGGACGCTGCGCCGGGCCATGGACGCGTGCGTCACGGCCAACCAATCGCCCAAAAGAAAGAAGCCCGGTCGTGGGACCGGGCTTCCAATGCAACGCGGGAGAGAGAGTCGCGCTGCCGTCAAACGTGCGGCTTACCAGCTGAAGCGCGGGCCGACCGACCATTCCTTGTTGCCGTCGCCATCCATACGGATGTCGCCGTTGATGCCCCAGTTCTGGTTCAACTTGACCTGGGCGCCGAGGCGGCCGTAGAAGTTGTCACCGATATCGACGCCACGCTTCTTGGAGAAATCTTCGTAACCAGCCAGCGCGTAGACTTCGAAGTGCTCGCCGAAGGCGTTACGCAGACCGGCTTCAACGCTGTAGCCGTCGAAGCTGATGTTCGGGGTGTCCAGGTCCAGCTTGCGGTAGGCAACGCGGGCAACGAAGTCGGTGCTCGTGGCGATTTCGTGGTTGTAGCCCACGCCGACGCCCCATTGCTGGAAATCGGAGTTGGAGCTTTCGAACACGTTGTCGTCGTCGTCAGCGTTCTGCTTGCTGTAGTCGCCGAACACGTGGAAGTTGGGAGCGACGGCGTAAGACGCCTTCACGCCCCAACCATCAGCGTCGCGGCCTTCGGTCGGAGTGCGCACATAGTCGCCTTCGACGAAGTTGTAGGAGAGGTTTTCAGCAGCGGAGGCCGCAAACGGCAGGGCTGCGAGAAGGCCGAGGGCCAGCAGTGAAGTCTTCATGGTCAATACCTGTACTTATGGTTTGGGCCGGCGCTGAGGCGGATGCCGTTCGCTGCCGAGATGTAAATTCTCCGTTATTCGATGGAACGCGGCCTGAATTTTGAACTGACCGGTGCGTGAATCATCGCGCCCAGTTCAGCTGCGCTTTCTTGTCATCAAGCTGCAACACGCGTAATCACGCACAAAGTGTGACGGGTTGGCGCTTACACGCGCTGGATATGAGGCGCGCGTGTACAGCTGCCTGTTTCCCAGCGAATTCTTTGGCAGGCACAGGGATCCCAGCACATTGCTCTGACGCTGTCGCTGGGAGCATGCCAGGCTTGTTGAACATGCGTGGAGCTGCATCGTGGCGAAGAAGAAGACGTTGGCGCGGTTTCTGGCCGAGACGCTGCAGAGCGCGGGTGTGGAGCGGATCTGGGGTGTCACCGGTGACAGCCTCAACGGGCTGACCGACGCCTTGCGCGAGATGCAGACGATCGAGTGGATGCATGTGCGCCACGAAGAAGTGGCCGCATTCGCAGCCGGCGCCGAAGCGGCGGTGACCGGCCAGCTGGCGGTATGTGCGGGCAGCTGCGGGCCGGGCAATCTGCACCTGATCAACGGGCTGTTCGATTGCCATCGCAGCCGCCAGCCGGTGCTGGCGATCGCCGCGCATATTCCCTCGTCCGAGATCGGGCTGAACTATTTTCAGGAGACACATCCGCAGGAACTGTTCCGCGAGTGCAGTCACTTTGTGGAGTTGGTCACCAATCCGGCGCAGCTGCCGGAAGTGCTGCACCGCGCGATGCGTGCGGCCATCCTGCAGCAAGGTGTGGCGGTGGTGGTGATCCCCGGCGATATCGCACTGCTGGAAGTGGACAAGCACATTCCCACGGCGTGGCCGCAACTGCGCCAACCGCGCGTACTGCCGGCTCCCGAAGATGTGCAGCAGTTGGCCGAGCTGCTGCAACAGAGCGAAGCGATCACGCTGTTGTGCGGCAGCGGCTGCGCCGGCGCGCACGATGCGGTGGTGGCACTGGCCGACATCCTGGGTGCGCCGGTCGTGCATGCGCTGCGTGGCAAGGAATACGTGGAGTGGGAAAACCCGTTCGATGTCGGCATGACCGGCCTGATCGGCTTCAGCTCGGGCTACCACGCCATGCTCAACTGCGACACCTTGGTCATGCTGGGCACGGATTTTCCGTATCGGCAGTTCTATCCGAAGGACGCGACCATCGTGCAGGTGGATCGCGATCCCAGTGCGCTGGGACGGCGCACGCCGTTGCAGCTGGGCATCGCAGCGGATGTGGGCGAAACCATCGCCGCCTTGCTGCCGCACCTGCAGCGGCGCGAGAAGCGCGACTTCCTGGACAAGTCGCTTGCGCATTACCGCAAGGCACGCGAAGGGCTGGACGATCTGGCGGTGCCGGCAGACTCTGGCGCGCCGCTGCATCCGCAATTCGTCGCGCGGATGATCAGCCAGATTGCCGACCCCGATGCGGTATTCACCTGCGATGTCGGCACGCCGACGGTGTGGGCCGCGCGCTATCTGCGCATGAACGGACGGCGGCGTCTGCTGGGCTCGTTCAATCACGGTTCGATGGCCAATGCGATGCCGCAGGCCCTGGGCGCGCAGGCGGCGTTTCCGGGGCGTCAGGTGATCTCGCTGTCTGGCGATGGCGGCTTTGCGATGTTGATGGGCGACTTCATCTCGCTGGCGCAGCTGCGTCTGCCGGTGAAGATCGTGGTGTTCAATAACGCGTCGCTGGGATTTGTGGCGATGGAAATGAAGGCCGCCGGCTATCTGGATACCGGCACCGCGTTGCAGAACCCGGATTTTGCTGCGATGAGCAACGCGATGGGTATCCTGGGCATCCGTGTCGATGAATCGTCGCAGCTGGAGCGCGCATTGCGGCAGGCGTTTGCGCATTCGGGTCCGGCCCTGGTGGATGTGCGCATCGCCACGCAGGAACTGGCGGTGCCGCCCGCGATCAAGCTGGAGCAGGCCAAGGGCATGGGCCTGTATCTGCTCAAGGCGGTGATGAGTGGGCGCGGCGATGAAGTGATCGATCTGGTCAAGACCAACATGCGCTGACACCTGCGCCGCATTCCATCACCGCACGTCTTCTTCGGACCGTTCTGCATGCCTCGTTCCCTGCTGCGCCAACTGTTGCTGATCTGGGTGGTGATCGTGGCCGCCTGCGTGGGGGTGGCCACGATGTTGTACGGCCTGTATCAACAGACCGAAGGCGTGCGGCTGGATGAAGCACGCCAACAATTGACGGCCCAGTGCACGCGTATCGTGCAGCGCTATGCCGGCGCAAGCGAGGCCGCGCGCAGCGGCGACAATGGCGCCGGGCTGGCGGCGGTGGTGGTGCAACTGGTGCTGGCCGACGCCCCAGGCGTTGAAGGCGGGGTGTGGAATCTCGACAAGGGCTTCATTGCATACGCCTACCCCACCTACGACGGCAGCGATCACAAGACCGATATCCCCGCCGCCGAGTGGGGCACGATTGTCAGCACCGCGCGGCAAAGTGCGGTCGGCAAGAAAATCGTGCAATTTCGTCGCGATGGCAGCCGCGAGGTGCTGCTGATCAGCGCCTGCCCGATGGCGCCCGGCACTGCGGCCTGGACGATGTCGCGCGTACCGGCCAGCAATTCGGATGCGTGGCGCCCGTTGGTGGTCGGCATGCTGCTGATCTTTACCTTGGTGGCGGTGTCGGCCATTGCGCTGGGCGTGGTGGTGCGGCGCTGGAGTCAACGTCTGCATCGCATTCAACAGGCGCTGGCGGCAGACACCGAAACGCCGCAGATTCCGATTACCGGCGCGCCCGAGCTGGATCGGCTGGGCGCGGCCGTCACCGATTACGCGCAGCGCAACGCGCATGCGCTGGCGCAGACACGGCGGCTGGCCGACGAGTTGTCGCGTCACGAGCGTCTGGCTGCGCTCGGGCGCCTGACGGCCACGGTCGCGCATGAAATACGCAATCCCATCGCTACGATGCGCCTGGCAGTGGAAAACGAGATCGCCGCTCGCCAGGGCACGCCGGACGATGTGGCGCATGGCGCCTTGATGCTTGCGCAGATCCGACGTCTGGATGGCGTGGTCGAAAGCCTGCTCGGCATGGTGCAGCCGATCCGTCTGCAACTGGAAACTGTCGTCGTGCAGGACTGGCTGGCGGCGCTGCTGGAGCCGGCCCTGCTACCGCCCGGCGCACCGCCGCCGCAGTTGCGCGCACCCGCCACGCCGTTGTCGTGGACACTGGACCCGCAACAGCTCGGGCGCGCCGTGCACAACCTGGTGCGCAATGCGCTACAACATGCCGATGCAGGCAGCGCGGTGGTCGTGGACGCGAGTGCCAGCGACAGTCTGTTGCAACTGCGGGTGTCCAACCATGGCGCGGCCATCGCCGAGCCGATCGCCGCGCAGTTGTTCGAGCCATTCGTCAGCGGTCGCAGCGACGGCAACGGTCTCGGGCTTGCGCTGGTACGCGAGATCGCGCGCGCGCATGGCGGGCAGGCGCACTACACGCACGCCGATGGCGTGACCCATTTCATTGTGGAGTTGCCATGGCGCGCATCCTGATCATCGATGACGACGCCGCGTTTCTCGGCACCTTGCAGGCAACGCTGCGTTCGCTCGGGCATACGGTCATTGCGGTGGACAACGGTGCGGACGGATTGGCGCGCTTGAACGAGGGCGGTATCGCGTTGGCGTTCGTGGACTTCCGCATGCCCGGGATGGATGGCATCGACGTGCTGCGTGCGCGCGCTGACGATGCACGCGCACGACAGGTGCCCCTGGTCATGCTGACCGCATACGCATCCAGCGGTAACACCATCGAAGCGATGACGCTCGGCGCCTTCGATCATCTGGTCAAGCCCGTGGGGCGTGCCGATATCGTCGAGGTGGTGCAGCGCGCCTTGCTGAGCCGCGTCGATGACGCGGCCGCGGACGCTGCGGCTGACGCGCCGGCCGAGGAGGACGATGCCCTGGTCGGCCACAGCCCGGCGATGCGCACCGTGCACAAACGCATCGGGCTGGCGGCAGCCTCCGATTTGCCGGTGTTGATCACCGGCGAGACCGGCACCGGCAAGGAATTGGCTGCGCGTGCCTTGCATCGTGCCAGCGCGCGCGCCGATGCAGCGTTTGTCGCGGTCAATTGCGCGGCCATTCCATTGGAGTTGATGGAGAGCGAATTGTTCGGCCACCGCAAGGGGGCGTTCTCCGGTGCGACCGGTGATCGCATCGGCCTGATCCGCGAAGCCGATGGCGGCACCTTGTTCCTGGATGAAATCGGCGACATGCCGTTGCCGATGCAGGGCAAGTTGCTGCGCTTTCTGCAGGAAGGCGAGGTGACGCCGCTGGGCGGGCGCGGTGCGCAGAAAGTGGATGTGCGCGTGTTGGCGGCCACTCATCGCGATCTGGCGGCCTGGGTCGCGGACGGGAAATTTCGTAGCGACCTGCGCTATCGCTTGAACGTGGTGCCGATCGAACTGCCACCGCTGCGCGAACGCGGCCAGGATATCGTGTTGCTGGCGCAGCACTTCCTGCGCACTGGCGACGCTGCAGCACGGGTGTTGTCGGCGGATGCGCAAGCGCGGCTGCTGGCCTATCCGTGGCCCGGCAACGTGCGCGAACTGCGTAACGTCATGCAACGCAGCCAGCTGCTGGTGCGCGGCCACAGCATCGCTGCCGAGGATCTGGACGAGGCACTGGGCGAAAGTGCCGAGCAGCCCATGACGATGGCGGCGGTGGAAGGCACCTTGCCCGAAGCGGTGGCGCGACTGGAGAAGCAGATGATCCGGGACGCATTGGCACAGAGCGGCGGTAACCGTGCCGAAGCCGCGCGCCGGCTCGGCATTCATCGCCAGCTGTTGTATCGCAAGCTCGAAGAGCACGGACTGTAGCGACATGCCCGTGGCGAGTGTCTCCAAAGCGGACAGGAGTGTATGAAACGCGGACGGGATATGTGTGGGAAAGACCATAAAAACACTTTAAAAACAATGGATTGGGAGTTGGCACGATAGCTGCTTTGTTCTACCTGCCAGCGGTCCTCCTGCCGCTTTGGAGACAGTCCATGATTCGTCAAACCGCTCTTGCTTTCGCACTGGCCTGCACCGTGGCCGCCGCCGCCGCGCAGGTTCCGCCGCCCCCGCCGGTTGGTCCCGGTGCGCCCGGTGGTCCGGTCGGCGGCCCGCCGGGCCCGGTGGCCGCCACCCCGGTGAGCGTGTCCGGCACGGTCGAGCGCTTCATGCTCAATCCCAATGGCGAGGCCGATGGCCTGTGGCTGCGCGACGGCACCCAGGTGGGGTTCCCGCCGCATCTGTCGGCCGAGTTGAAGGCCGCCGTACGTGCCGGCGACAGCGTGGTCGTGCAGGGCTTCCGCCTGGGCGACCTGCCGGTCCTGCAGGCCAACGCGATCCGCTCCGGCCGCAGCGGCCGCGAGGTGGTCGATCGTCCCCCCACCTTCGGCGCGCCGCCGCCGGTGCCGCCGACCCAGGCCCAACTGACCCCGCTGCAGTCCGACGGCACGATCCGCCGCCTGGTCTATGGCCCGGCCGGCGATGTCAACGGCGCGTTGGTGAGCGATGGCACCGTGGTGCGGATGCCGCCGCATCTGGCGATGATGTTCGCCGACCTGTTGCGCGTGGGCGCGCCGTTGAGCGCAAGTGGATTTGGCGTGGCCACCCCGGACGGCCGTGCGATCGAGGCGACTCGACTGGGCCGCGACCGCTCCTCGCAGCGCGCGCTGTTCAACACGCCGCAGCCCGATGGTCCGGTGCCGCCGCCGCCGCCGCCGCCGGCAGGGCTCTGATCGGCGGCACGCCGGTCGCATAGAGCGCTATCGCGTTGCATATCTGCGCGCCCATGTCCGGACACCGGGTCATGGGTGCGGCTTGCCGGCGTTTGGCCGGTCCTACCTTGTTGGAGTAACACCATGCATTGGGTCGATCCCGATTTCCTTCCCGAAACCCGCGGCACGCTGGCGCGCTTTCTGCTCAATCCCAAGGCCGATATCGATGGCCTGCTGCTGACCGACGGCACCGAGGTGCACACGCCGCCGCATCTGTCCGCCGCCTTGCTCAAGGCGCTCAAGCCCGGCAGTGCGTTGACCGTGCGTGGCCTCAAGCCGCGCGATGTGGACATGCTGGTGGCCCTGGCGATCGATCCGGATGGCGGCAAGCGGATTGTCGATGACGGCCCGCACGGGCCGCATGCCAAGCCCAAGCCCAAACCACCTGCCGGCAAGCCGCCGAAGCCGCAGCACACCCAGCACAGCGGGACCATCGCGCGCTTGTTGCACGGCCCGCACGGACAGGTGCATGGCGTGTTGCTCGATGACGAGGTGACAGTGCGGTTTCCACCACATGCCGGCGCTGATTTTTCCAGGCAATTGGTGGTCGGCAAGCCGCTGGTGGCCGAAGGCGATACCAGAACGACGCCGCACGGTGTACTGATCCATGCACACGCCCTGGGCGCCAAGGCCGCCACCTTGAAGCCGATCGCGCATCCGCCGCATGGCCCCGATGCAGACAAGCCCAAGCCCAAGCACTAGGAGCCTTACGATGTGGCTGCCGCGTTGGAGTGAAAACCGTGCGATCACCGTTGCCTTGCATGCAGGCGTGTGCAACGGCATCGCATGGCGCCGCCGGGCATGCCGATGCGCATGACCCGATCACGCCGGCCGCGTGGCACGCGCGCGCTGGAGGCGCTGCATTTCAGCGTGGCCGATGTGCAGGACGGGCTGGGGCCGTTCCTCAGCGTGTTCCTGCAATCGAAAGGCTGGTCGGTGGCGGCGATCGGCACGGTGATGAGCGTGGGCGGTATCGCCGGCATGCTCGCCACCACGCCGGCCGGCGCCCTGGTCGATGCCACCCGGCGCAAACGCACCGTGGTGGTCATCGGCTGCCTGGCGATCCTGTTGGCGACCGCATTGATCTGGCTGCGCCCGACCTCCTCCGGCGTGGTCGCCGCGCAGGTCGTCTCGGCGTTGGCGGCGGCCGGTATCGGCCCCGCGCTCACCGGTATCACGCTGGGACTGGTGCAAGCGCGCGGATTCGATCACCAACTGGCGCGCAATCAATTCGCCAACCATGCCGGCAACATGCTGGCGGCGGTATTGGCCGGCTGGTTGGGGTGGCGCTACGGATTCGGCGCCGTGTTCTTGCTCACTGCGGTGTTCGGCGTGTTTGCGCTTGCGGCGGTGCTGCTGATTCCATCCGCTGCGATCGACGACCGCGCCGCACGCGGTCTGGGCGATGCCGACGGTGCCAATGGCCTCAGCGGTTGGCGTGTCCTGCTGACCTGCCGCCCGCTGGCGTTGTTGGCGGTGACACTGGCGCTGTTCCACCTGGGCAACGCGGCGATGCTGCCGCTGTATGGCATGGCGATCGTCGCGGCGCATGCGGGCGACCCAAGCGCGTTGACCGCCACCACGATCGTGGTCGCGCAGGCTACGATGATGGTGGTGGCGTTGTTGGCGATGCGCTGGATCCGCGTGCATGGACATTGGTGGGTGCTGTTGATCGCCTTCATGGCGTTGCCGTTACGCGCGCTGGTGGCCGCGTCGGTGATCCACGTCTGGGGCGTGTTTCCGGTGCAGATCCTCGACGGACTCGGCGCCGGCTTGCAGAGCGTGGTGGTGCCGGCCCTGGTGGCGCGGTTGCTGCAGGGTACCGGACGCATCAATGTCGGCCAGGGCGCGGTGATGACGGTCCAAGGTATCGGCGCATCGCTGAGCCCGGCGTTCGGTGGCTGGCTGGCGCATGCGTTCGGGTATCGCATCGCGTTTCTGGCGCTGGGGGCGATCGCGTTCTTGGCAGTGGCGTTATGGGCCGGATGTCGCGGCATGTTGCAGGCAACGACCGGCGTGCAAGCGGCGCAGTAAGACGCTGCCATCAGAACCATCAGCCGCATTATCGCCAGCGAGCGTCGCGTGCGCGCCAATGATGCGCAGGGCGATCATCAGCCTGTCGGTCCGGTGGCGTGCGGGCATCAGGCGGTCGCCTGGGCATCATGGAAATCAATCACGCCCGTCGTGTGGCCGCCTCGATCAGCGCGCTTACTGGCCGCCGTTGAAGTTCCATTGCCGCCAGGCTTCGAACACCATCACCGCAACGGTGTTGGACAGATTGAGGCTGCGATTGTCCGGGCGCATCGGCAGGCGTAGCCGGTGCTGCTGCGGGATGGAGTCCAGCACGTCGGCGGGCAGGCCGCGTGTTTCCGGGCCAAACAAGAAGGCATCGCCATCGGCAAATTGCGGTGTGTCGTAACGCACGGTGCTGCGGGTGCTCAACGCAAACACACGCCTGGGTGCGATTGCGGCCAGTGCGGTGGGCAGGTCGGCGTGCACCTGCAGGCTTGCGTATTCGTGATAGTCCAGGCCGGCGCGTCTGAGTTGCTTGTCACTGAGGTCGAAGCCGAGCGGCTCGATCAGGTGCAGGCGCGCGCCGGTGTTGGCGCACAAGCGAATCACGTTGCCCGTATTGGGCGGAATTTCCGGCTGGAACAGGATGACATCGAGGACGGGGGCTGACATGCGCGCAAGTGTAGCTGCGCGCGTGCTTACAGGCTGATGGCGGCGTTGACCAGCGCTTCCAGTTCGATCGGCGCGGGCTGCAGCTGCGGCACCGGCAGGTTGACGATGACCTGGCCGACCAGTGCGCCGATTGCGACAGCGGCCTGACCAGAGCTGGCCTGCGCAGCGGCGGGTGCACTGCGCACCATCAACTCGGCGCGCTGGTCGGCCGACGGGCGCACCTGCACGGCGGCAAGCGTGGCGATACGCGGGCCGGCCTGCTCGGCGGCCAGGGCAGCGCGCTGTGCAGCGGACGGACGCACCTGCACGGCGGCTAGGGTGCGGATGTCGCTGTGGCGCTCCAGCATCTGCTGCGCGATCTGCTCAGCAGACGGGCGCACCTGGACGGTATCCAGCGTGGTCAGGCTGGCGGCCTGGGCGAAACCGGCCAGGGCGGTGCCGGCGAGCAGCGCGGCGGAGAGGGCAATGCGCAGGGTCTGGGTCTTCATGGCGAGGTCTCTTGGTGTTGTTAAGTGGTGGTGTGGTAGTAAGGTAGTACACTGTTTCGGTATTCACAAGAACTTTCGCTGCGAATCTATTTTCGTTCAGCTTAAAGTCATTTTCGAGTAATAGTCGGATGCGCTGCTTGAAGCAAAGCAACCTGCATGCCAATTTCAGGCCGTTGTTTTTAAAAGGGTTTATTCTGCGGCGCAGTGTCCGCGTCCGGACACCTGGACGGGTACGCGACCGGCGGACAGCCCAACAGGGCGGCTGCATCGGGCGATTCAGGCCCAGGCCATTGCGCTGAATGAGGGTGTGGCACCCGCTTGCCAGGACCTGATCGCCACCAGGCAACTGCGGCACAATCGGGCTTTACCCTTCGGTGTCTAAGACTTATGCGCGTGCTGATGCTGTCTGTTCTGGTTGCCGCCACCACCGCGGCCTGTACCTGGGTGCCGATCGAACAAAGCGGTAAAGGCGTGCAGGTCCTGCCCGCAGGCCCTGTGCCAGCGGGGTGTCAGCAGCAGGGTGAGGTGGTTGTGTCGGTCAAGAGCAAGGTCGGTTTCTACAACCGCAACCCGTTGCGGGTGCAGGAAGAACTGGAAACCCTGGCCCGCAACGAAGCGCCCGGAGCCAATGCCAACACGGTCCAGGCCCAGGGCCAGCCGGCCGATGGCAGCCAGCGTTTCAACGCCTTCCGCTGCCCGCCGCGCTGAACGGTTGTGCTGGGGCGAGGGCGGTTCAATTGTAAAGATGCGGTAAAACCAGCCAGCGGCTAGACTAGCGCCCCCTCGCCTGACGCCATGGCGCTACTTCGATGCTCTTCCAGAATGTCTCCATCGCGGGACTGGCGCATATTGATGCGCCGCACACGCTGACTTCCAAGGAAATCAACGAGCGCCTGCAACCGACCTACGACCGCCTCGGAATCAAGACCGACGTGTTGGGCGACGTTGCCGGTATCCATGCACGGCGCTTGTGGGACCAGGATGTCCAGGCATCGGATGCCGCCACCCAGGCCGCACGCAAGGCCCTGATCGACGCCGGGATCGGCATCGAGAAGATCGGCCTGTTGGTCAACACCTCGGTGAGCCGTGATTACCTGGAGCCGTCCACCGCCTCCATCGTGTCCGGCAATCTCGGGGTCAGTGACCATTGCGTCACCTTCGACGTCGCCAACGCCTGTCTCGCCTTCATCAACGGGATGGACATCGCCGCCCGCATGCTGGAACGCGGCGAGATCGACTACGCGCTGGTCGTCGACGGCGAGACCGCCAACCTGGTCTACGAAAAGACGCTGGAGCGCATGACCTCGCCGGACGTCACCGAAGAAGAGTTCCGCAATGAACTCGCGGCGCTGACGCTGGGCTGCGGTGCGGCGGCCATGGTGATGGCACGCACCGAGCTGGTGCCAGACGCACCGCGCTACAAAGGTGGCGTGACCCGCTCGGCCACCGAGTGGAACAAGCTGTGCCGGGGCAACCTGGACCGCATGGTCACCGACACCCGCCTGCTGCTGATCGAAGGCATCAAGCTGGCACAGAAGACCTTTGTGGCCGCCAAGCAGGTGCTCGGCTGGGCGGTGGACGAGCTGGACCAGTTCGTCATCCACCAGGTCAGCCGCCCGCACACCGCTGCGTTCGTAAAGTCGTTCGGCATCGACCCGGCCAAGGTGATGACCATCTTTGGCGAACACGGCAACATCGGTCCTGCATCGGTGCCGATCGTACTGAGCAAGCTCAAGGAACTGGGCCGCTTGAAGAAAGGCGACCGGATTGCGCTGCTGGGCATTGGGTCGGGGCTGAATTGCTCGATGGCGGAAGTGGTTTGGTAAGCCGCTGATGTTGCCCGGCATGGGCTGTTTTTATGCTGGGTAATGTCGCCAATTAGGAAAAAAAGTGGTATCTAAATTTCCTTGCAAGAACGATTGCGGGCTGTAAGGAAAGATAATGGGCCACCGCATCACCGGACATTACGTCCCTGGCGCTCTTGCCGGGAGCCGTTACCAAGCGTTTGTTCCTGATCCATTGCCGCCCTTGCCGGCATTGGATTTCGCAGAGTCGGAACTGGTGGCGCGCAAGGAGCGCGCCGACCAGGCATTGGGGCGACTGGATGGCATCACACTGATGCTGCCGGACCCCGAACTGTTCCTCTATCAGTACATCCGCAAGGAAGCCTTGCTGTCGTCCCAGATCGAAGGAACCCAGTCATCGCTTTCGGATCTGCTGCTGTTTGAAATGGATGCCGCGCCGGGCGTGCCTATCGACGATGTCGAAGAAGTGTCCAACTATGTCGCGGCTCTCAACCATGGCTTGCGGCGCCTGCGCGAAGACGATTTCCCGCTGTCGCTGCGTTTGATCCGCGAAATGCATGCGTTGCTGCTGCAGGGTGGCCGTGGTGCCGGCAAGCAGCCAGGTGAATTCCGCCGTAGTCAGGTGTGGGTCGGCGGGGCCTTGCCCGCACTTGCACACTTTGTTCCGCCACCGCCAGATGCATTGCCCGACGCGCTGTCGGCACTCGAACAGTTTCTGCATGCGCCGCAGGGCCAGGTGCCGCCGTTGGTGAAGGCGGCGCTTGCCCACGTGCAGTTCGAAACAATCCATCCCTTCAGCGATGGCAATGGCCGATTGGGACGGCTGCTGATTACCCTGATTCTGTGCAGCGAAGGCGTGCTGCGAGAGCCTAGCCTGTATTTGAGCCTGTATTTCAAGCGCCGTCGTGCCGATTACTACGATCGCCTCAATGCGGTGCGACTCAACGGTGATTGGGAAGGATGGCTTGGTTTCTTTCTGGATGGCGTGGCGGAGACCGCGCAACAAGCCGTCGACACGGCGCAGCGTCTGTTGGCACTGTTGGCACGTGACCGTGCTCGCATTGCCGCTTTGGGCCAGCGAGCAGGTAACGTCGGCCTAGTGTTTGAGCAGTTCGCGCGGCGCGTGGTGCTGGCGGTGCCGCAAGTGGCTCCTACCCTGTCACTTAGTGCGCCCACCATCCGTGCCGCGGTACGCACCCTGCAGGAGCTGGAAATCGTCAACGAACTCACTGGCCAGCAGCGGCATCGCGTCTTTGCCTATCAGGCTTATCTCGACATCCTCAGCGAAGGAGCGCAGCCGCTGTGAGCGATCGGTTTGCGCACGTCCGCTGTCGACGATGCAGATAAATCCAGCGTATTTTCGATTCCGTCGCGGTGATGTAGCTGGCGAATTGCCAGACATACCCAGTCCAGGCTTTAGCGAATAGAGAGATCCATGAACTACCCAGGCTATCCCTTCACTCCCAAGCGCCTTGAGGTGCGACCCGGTATTGCGATGTCGTATCTGGACGAAGGTCCGCGCGATGGCGAAGTGGTCGTGATGCTGCACGGCAATCCGTCGTGGAGCTATCTGTGGCGGAACCTGGTGAGCGGGCTGTCGGATCGCTACCGCTGCATCGTGCCCGACCATATCGGCATGGGGCTGTCGGACAAGCCGGACGATGCGCCCGACGCGCAGCCGCGTTACGAGTACACGCTGCAGTCGCGCGTGGACGATCTGGACACGTTGTTGCGGCATCTGGACATCACCGGCCCGATTACGCTGGCGGTGCACGATTGGGGCGGCATGATCGGATTCTGCTGGGCGTTATCGCATCACGCGCAGGTCAAGCGGCTGGTGATCACCAACACAGCCGCATTCCCGTTGCCGCCGGAGAAACCGATGCCGTGGCAGATTGCGATGGGCCGGCATTGGCGGCCGGGCGAGTGGTTTATCCGCACGTTCAATGCGTTTTCGTCCGGCGCTTCGTGGTTTGGCGTATCGCGGCGGATGCCGGCCGCCGTGCGTCGCGCGTATGTTGCGCCGTACAACAATTGGCGCAACCGCATCTCCACCATTCGCTTCATGCAGGATATTCCGTTGTCGCCGGCCGACCAGGCCTGGTCGTTGCTGGAGCGCTCGGCGCAGGCATTGCCGTCGTTTGCCGATCGCCCGGCGTTCATCGCCTGGGGGCTGCGCGATATCTGTTTCGACAAACACTTCCTGGCCGGCTTTCGCAAGGCATTGCCGACTGCCGAGGTGACTGCGTTCGACGATGCCAACCATTACGTGCTGGAAGACAAGCACGAGGTGCTGGTGCCGGCGATCCGCGCGTTTTTGGAGCGCAATCCGCTGTAAGCCGTTTACCAGCATACCGCGCGCTCGGCAGATAGGCGCGAGCGTGCGCAGGAACTGGATTGCATCAGTGACGCGGCCGATGCCGAGCATCGGCCGCGTCACGTGCTGTGTCGGCTGCTGTCAACAAAAGTGCACGCACTCGCTGCGGCGAGGCCGTTACAGCAGTGGCAGCGGATTGCGCTGTGCGTCGTCCACGCCGACCCAATCGGCTTCGGTGAGCGCATGCAGGCCATGCGCCAGCCGCGACTTGTCGCATTGCGCGCTGCGCTGGCCGAATTCCAGCGAGGCCGGTACCGCGGCGCAGGAAGAAGGGCGGCGGTCGTGGATGCTGCAGCGGCTGTAGCGGCCGATGTCCGCATCCAGCGCGATGCAGCGCGGTTGCGTTTGTGAGGTGCCGCGCATCACCCGCTCGTGCGTGCGCAAGGAATCGGTCAGCTCGATCGGCACCCTGCCGCCCAACCCGGGGTCGGCTTCGCTCCAGTGGAAACTGACGCGGAAGTAGGCGCAGCAAGCGCCGCAGGTAAGGCAGGGATGTGCCATGGGTGCCGGGCCTTGCGCGGCAAAACAACGTGGAGAGCGCGGCATTCTGACCGAACCACGGCGCGATACAAGTGGCGAAGGTGCGTGCGGGTTAGCGGTTCATCTGCGCCAGGTCGGCGAGGGCGCGCAGCGTTGCGACTTGCACAATGGGAATGCTGCGTGCGTGCCACCCCCGGCGGAGCGACCTGGTCGCCCGATGAAGCGCGATCAGGACGACAGCCGATGTGCGACGAACAGGCCCGCCATCGCGCGGGTGAGGTTGAGCGTGCCGCAAGCGGACAGTGCGGCCGGCGCATGAGTGATAATGCGGCGATGACGACGCCTTTATGCAATATTGCCGCCACCCTGCCGACCCTGGCGCGCGAGCGCCCCGCGCAGATTGCCATCCGTTGTCCGGGCCGCCGTGCCGCCAATGGCTTTGCTGCCTACGACGTGACCTTGAGCTATGCCGAACTGGACGCGCGCAGCGATGCGATCGCCGCTGGCCTGGCGCTGCACGGCATCGGACGCGGCGTGCGCGCGGTGGTGATGGTGCGGCCGTCGCCGGAATTCTTTCTGCTGATGTTCGCGTTGTTCAAGGCCGGTGCGGTGCCGGTGCTGGTGGATCCGGGCATCGACAAGCGCGCGCTCAAGCAATGCCTGGACGAAGCGCAGCCGCAGGCGTTTATCGGCATTCCGCTTGCGCAGCTGGCGCGCCGTCTGTTGCGTTGGGCGCGCTCGGCCAAACAGATCGTCAGCGTCGGTGGCCGTTACGGCTGGGGCGGAGTGACATTGGCGCGCGTGGAGCGCGATGGCGCCGGCGCCGGCAGTCAGCTGGCCGACACCGGGCCGGACGATGTGGCGGCCATTTTGTTCACCAGCGGCTCGACCGGCGTGCCCAAGGGCGTGGTGTACCGGCACCGGCACTTCGTTGGCCAGATCGAGTTGCTGCGCAATGCGTTCGGCATGCAGCCCGGTGGCGTGGACTTGCCGACGTTCCCGCCGTTTGCCTTGTTCGATCCGGCATTGGGGCTGACCTCGGTGATTCCGGATATGGATCCGACCCGCCCGGCCACTGCCGATCCGCGCAAGTTGCACGATGCGATCGACCGTTTCGGAGTGACCCAGTTGTTCGGCTCGCCGGCGTTGATGCGCGTGCTGGCCGACTACGGTCAGCCTTTGCCTAACGTGCGCCTGGCCACCTCGGCCGGTGCGCCGGTGCCGCCGGATGTGGTGGCCAGGATCCGCGCGTTGCTGCCGGCAGATGCGCAATTCTGGACGCCGTACGGCGCCACCGAATGTCTGCCGGTGGCCGCGATCGAAGGCCGCACGCTGGACGCCACCCGCGCCGCCACCGAGGCCGGCGCCGGCACCTGTGTTGGCCACGTGGTAGCGCCCAATGAAGTGCGCATCATCGCCATCGACGATGCGGCCATTCCCGACTGGAGCGGCGTGCGCGTGCTGGCGGTGGGCGAGGTTGGCGAGATCACCGTCGCCGGCCCCACCACCACCGATACCTACTTCAACCGTGATGCGGCCACGCGGATTGCCAAGATCCGCGAGCGCAACGTGGACGGCAGCGACCGCATCGTGCATCGCATGGGCGATGTGGGCTACTTCGATACCGAAGGACGCTTGTGGTTCTGCGGGCGCAAGACCCACCGCGTGGAAACGGCCACCGGGCCGCTCTATACCGAACAGGTGGAGCCGGTCTTCAACGTGCATCCGCAGGTGCGGCGCACCGCGTTGGTCGGTATCGGCGCGCCTGGACAGCAGCAACCGGTGCTGTGCGTGGAACTGCAGCCAGGCGTTGCGGCATCGGCGTTTGCGGACGTGGAAGCTGCATTGCGTGCGCTGGGTGCAGCGCATTCGCACACCGCAGGCATCGCGCGTTTCCTGCGCCATTCCGGGTTTCCGGTGGACATCCGCCATAACGCCAAGATCGGCCGCGAAACGCTGGCGATCTGGGCGGCGCAGCAGTAGCGCCGAGCCCCACGATGCGCGCGCGTTATCGACTGGATGACCTGCGCATCGATGTGGCGCGTCAGCGTGTGGAGCGCGACGGCGTCGTGCTGGGGGTTGGCGGGCTGAGTTTCCACCTGCTGCACTATTTGCTGCAGCAGGGGCAGCGGGTGGTCGATTTCGACGAGTTGATCCAGAACGTATGGGCGCCGGCGCTGGTCAACGAGGAAACCGTCACCCAGCGCGTGCGCCTGTTGCGGCAGGCCTTGGGCGATGACTCGCGGCAGCCGCGCTATGTGCGCTCGGTGCGCGGACAGGGCTATCAACTGTGCGTGCCGGTGCAGCAGGAGCAAGCGCCGCCCGCAGGTGCCGTACGCCGTCATGCAGGCTGGATCCTTGCCGCGGGCGCGCTGCTGGCCTGCGTTGGTGTTGGCACAATCTGGTGGCTGCAGTCGCGTGAGGCGCCACCAGCACAAGCGGCCGTGTTGCAACGCGCCGATTACTACGCCGGCATCGGCCAGCGCGACGACAACGAACGCGCCATCGGCTTGTATCGGCAGCGCTTGCAGGATGCACCGGACGATCGGCAGGCGCAGCTCGGTCTGAGTCGCGCCTACAGTGCGCGCGTGTGCCAATACGACGCCGATACCGGATTCGCACTGCAGGCCTTGCAACTGGCCGATGGCGTGGTGGCTGCGCAACCGCGCCTTGCCGCAGCGCATGCCGCGCGCGCTTATGCGCTGGATTGTCAGGGCCGCAATGCCGATGCGCTGACCGCCTACGAGCGCGCATTGCAGTTGGATCCCAACGCCGACGCGGTGCGCGGCTCGGCCGCTTATCTGTACGAGCGACAAGGAAAGCTGGTGCAGGCGTTGTCGGCCAACCTGGCGGTGCGTGATCCCACGCGCGTACGCTTTCTGCCGATCCAGATCGCCAGCAATTTGAGCTTGCTCGGCTATGCCAGTGCGGCCGAAGCGCGCTATCGGAACAATTTTCAGCTGTATCCGGACAATGCGTTTTCCAATCTGGCCTGGCCCACCTTCTTGTTTGAACACGGCCGTGCGGCAGAGGCGCAGACCGCGCTGAACGAAGCGCTGGGTCGCGGCACTGCCTATGCAGGGCTGTGGGTATTGCAGGCCGAGCTTGCGTGGATGCGTGGCGACACCTCGCTTGCACACAGCGCGGCGCTGCATGCACTGCAGTTGCGTCCGCAAGGCAGTTTCGCGCAGACGGTTGCGTGGGCGTTGCACGCGCAGCCGGTACCGATGACCGCAACGCTGCATGCGCACGCACAGGAGTTGCTGGTCAGCGTGGAACGTGGCGGCGACCCGTTCGATGCGATCGATGCGGCAGTGCTGCTGCTGTGTGCGGATGCACCCGAGGCGGCAATGCGCGCGCTGCAACGCGCCGAAACGGCGGGCTATCGCAATGCCGGCTATTTACGTCATTCGCCGCTACTCAAACCCCTGCGAAGCCTGCCGGAGTTTGCAGCGTTGCTGGCACGGATCGATGCGGAGCTTGCTGCCCAGCGTGCGCAGCTGCGTGCTCGCAATCTGCTGCCGGCAGATGCGACGTCCGAGCGGGGCTGAGACGATTAGTTGCTCTCGGGCAGCGCCTTGAGCACATAGTCGCTCAGCAACCGATGCGATTGCTGGTGCATCTGCCGGGTGTTGTAGGCGCTGCGCGTGAGCACGACCACCAACTGCTCCTCGGGCACGACGAATACGTAGTTACCGCCATTGCCGGACATCGCCCAGGTGTCGCGTTGTACGCCGCGCACCGGAAACAGGAAGTGCCAGATCTGGTAGCCATAATCGGCATCCTCGCGTGCCTGCGCATGCACGCTGGTCATTGCGCGGATCCAGTCTGCGCCAATCACCTGGCGCCCCTGCCAACGGCCCTGTGCGAGCAGCAATTGGCCGAGTTTGGCCAGATCGCGGCTGCGATAACGCGTGCCGCCGCCGCCCATGCCGACTCCCTCGGACGACACGTTCCACTGCGCGTGTTCGATACCGAGCGGCTCTTCGAGGACCTGGGCTGCGAATGCCTGCAATCGCTGTCCGGTGGCTTTCTCCAGCACCGCACCGAGCAGGAAGGAGCCTGCGGTGCAGTAAGAGAACGCGCGACCGTGCGGACTTTGCGCGGGCCGCTGCATCCATGGCGCATAGCCACGAATCGGCAGATCCAGGGCGAACTGGGTCCAGTCCGCACTCACGTACATGCGCTCCTCGTTGCCGGCAGAGAAGGCGTTGTCGTCGTTGCATTCCAGCTGCGAGCTCATCGTCAGCAGATCTTCGATGCTGATGTCGCGCTTGCCTGGATCGGGATGTTGCCACTGGCGGTCGCTGAAGTAGTCGTAGACCTTGGCTTGCGTGCTTGGGATCAGGTTGCGCTCGATCGCCGCACCGACCAGCAGCCCGGTGACGCTTTTCGTCAGCGAGCGGGTGTCGTGCAAGGTCTGGCGATCGGCATCGCCCAGGTAGTGTTCGTAGACCAGCACGCCGTTGTGCACGATCAGTACGCTGGTGGTAGCTGGTGCCAGATCGGTGGCCAGCGCCTGTTCCATCTGCGCGAGCACGGCGGGATTCCAGCCATTGGCGGCAGCGCTGGCGACTGGCCAGCCGTCATCCAGCGCAGGTGGCGTAGGGGCCTTTGGAGCGGCAGGTGCTGGCGTAGTGGCTGTTGTGTTGGCGGTTGTTGGCGCGGCAACGGGCGGCGCAGCATGCAGCGCAGAGACGGCGAACAGGGTGGACAACAGCAGTGGCAGACGGGTCATGGCGACTCCAACGATCGAACGTGTGGCCATGACGCCAGCAAGGCGAATGAACTGCCTGATGTCTCGATGAAGATTTATGAAGGTCTTTGCGATCAAGGGGTTGCGTATGCCAAAGGTGCGCGCCCGGGTGCGCCGCATCGCGATGACGGTCCGGTCCGGCTATTGTGTGCGACCTGCAGAAACGATGGATGCGATGCAATGAAGGTGCTGGTGACCGGTGGTGGTGGCTTTCTCGGCCAGGCGTTGTGCCGCGGTTTGCGCGCGCGCGGGCACGAGGTGGTGAGTTTCCAGCGCGGCGATTACCCGGTCCTGCAGACGTTGGGGGTCGGCCAGATCCGTGGCGACCTGGCCGACCCGCAAGCGGTGCGGCATGCCTTCGCCGGTATCGATGCGGTCTTCCACAACGCTGCCAAGGCCGGTGCATGGGGCAGCTACGATAGCTATCACCAGGCCAATGTGGTTGGCACGCAGAACGTGCTCGATGCATGCCGCGCCAACGGTGTGTCGCGCCTGATCTATACCTCCACGCCCAGCGTGACCCATCGCGCCACCAACCCGGTCGAAGGTCTGGGCGCCGATGAAGTGCCGTATGGCGAGGATCTGCGCGCGGCGTATGCGGCGACCAAGGCGATCGCCGAGCGCGCGGTGCTGGCGGCCAACGATGCGCAACTGGCGACGGTGGCCTTGCGTCCGCGTCTGATCTGGGGGCCAGGCGACAATCACCTGTTGCCGCGTCTTGCCGCGCGTGCGCGCGCCGGGCGGCTGCGCATGGTCGGCGATGGCAGCAACCTGGTGGACAGCACCTACATCGACAATGCCGCGCTGGCGCATTTCGATGCGTTCGCGCATCTCGCGCCGGACGCTGCGTGTGCGGGCAAGGCCTACTTCATCTCCAATGGCGAGCCCTTGCCGATGCGCGAGTTGCTCAACCGCCTGCTGGCGGCGGTGGATGCACCGGCCGTGACGCGTTCGCTGTCGTTCAAGACCGCATACAGGATCGGTGCGGTGTGCGAGACCATGTGGCCACTGTTGCGTCTGCCTGGCGAAGTGCCGTTGACGCGTTTTCTGGTCGAACAGCTATGCACGCCACATTGGTACAGTATGGAACCGGCACGTCGTGACTTCGGCTATGTGCCGCAGATCAGCATCGAAGAAGGTCTGCAACGGCTGCGATCCTCATCTTCCAACGACATTGCCATCACCCGGTAAAGACCGCCACTTCTTCAGGATACGTCTGCGCCGATTCGGCACGACAACTTCTGGAATCCTTGCCATGCTGCATTACGCCATCATCTTCTTCGTCATCGCCATCATCGCTGCCGTGCTGGGCTTCAGTGGTATTGCCGGTGCAGCAACCAACATTGCCTGGATCCTGTTCGTGGTGTTCCTGATCCTGGCAGTGATCTCGATGTTCCGCCGCGGCAAGGTATAACGCCTGATTGCGATGAGTCATCGCAGCGGCGCTGCTGGTTGACGCCCACATGGCCCGCTTCCGAAAGGAGGCGGGCCATGTGCGTCTTGGCGTGTTCCACAATTGCGTGTGGATTTCACAGCAGTTTCTCCAGGTAGTGCACGTGCTTGCCGTTGGTCAGCAGGGCATCGCCGATCACTACGAATCCCAGCTGAGAGTGCAGTGCCAGCGAGGCTGGATTGGCTGGAATCAGGTTGACCTCGCACACCAGCCGCGGCTGCGCCGCTGCACGCGCGCTGCGGATGAGTTCGTCGTAGAGCTGCGTTGCAAGATTGCGCCCCTGTGTGTGTGCGGCGACCACAATGCGATCGACATACACGAAGCGCGCAAAGCGCTGCGCCATCCATGCGAAGTTCGGATTGGCGTAATCGGCAGTGTGATCCAGCGCGATCAACAGACCGTCCGCCGGCGTGACAACGCGTGCGTGCCACGCCAGCTGGAGCAACGTGGCCAATCCATCGGCTCCAGCAACGACAACGCGGTGGCGTACGCATTGTTGAGTGCAAGCAATGCGGCATGATCGTGCGGCTGTACCGCGCGGATCTGCGGCGGACTCACGCAGGCGTGTCCACTGCGCTGCGCAGCAGCTGATCGTCGGCGTGCCGCTGCAATGCCAGCTCGATCAACTGCGTGATCAAATCCCGATAGTCCAGCCCGCTTGCCTGCCACAGTTTGGGATACATGCTAATCCGGGTGAAACCCGGCAAGGTGTTGACCTCGTTGATGACGATGCGGCCATCGGCGCACAGAAACACATCCACACGCGCCATGCCGGCGCACTCAAGCGCCTGGTAGGCCTGCACCGCGATTTGCTGGATGCGCTGCTGCGTCTGCGTATCGATGTCGGCCGGTATCACCAGATCGGCGCCGTGTTCGCGGATGTATTTGGTTTCATAGGAATAAAACGCATCGTGCACCACCACCTCGCCGCAGACGCTGGCCTGCGGCGTCGCATTGCCCAGGACCGCACATTCGATCTCGCGTCCGGCAATCGCCGCCTCCACCAGCACCTTGTGGTCGTATGCCAGCGCCAATGCCAGCGCGCCGGCAAACGCCTCCGCGCTGCGCACCTGGCTGACGCCAACCGACGAACCCTGGTTGGCCGGTTTGACGAACAGCGGCAAACCGAACTGCGCGATCAACGCATCGATATCGGCGTGTACGGCGGTGTGGCGGTTGAAGCAGGCGAACGGCGCCACCGCAAGGCCGGCATCGCGCAGCACGCGTTTGGTCAGGTCCTTGTCCATCGCCACTGCCGAGCCGAGCACGCCGGAGCCGACGAACGGCAGATTGGCCAGGCGCAGCAGCCCTTGCAACGAGCCGTCTTCGCCCAGGGTTCCGTGCACGATCGGAAACACCACATCGATCTGCGCCAGCGCCTGGTCCGGCTGCGTCGGTCGCAGTTGTTGCTGGTGGGCGCCCGGCAGCAGGACCACGCCACGCCCGCTGCGATGCAGCGCGATCCGCGCCGGATCGTCGGCATGCAGCAGGAAGCTGTCGGGGTCGTTGACGTGCCACTGGCCGTGCTTGTCGATACCGATCAGCACCGGCTCGAAACGCTGCGGATCGAGCGCCTCCAGGATGTTGCGTGCCGATTGCAGCGAGACCTCGTGTTCGGCCGACTTGCCGCCGAAGATGAGACCGACCCGGATCTTGCGCATTGCCTGCTCCTGCCACCTGTGTGATGAGGTCGTCAGCATGCCGTGGCGCGCAGGTCGACGAAAGCCTGCAACCCAGGGGCGATGACCCGCCGCACAGCGCGCGCAGCTCGCGGTCCTGCGCGCCCGCCGCGCTTGAGGTTGGAGGTTGCAGTGCTCGCATGGCACCTGCGGTGTCGCGCGCAGTGAGCGCCCGGCGGGGAGGACGTGCAACGGGTCGGTAACGGCTGCACCGCCGTTGGCCTGCAGGCTATCCAGCAAGCGGGCGCGTCGATCCGCCGTGCGGCCACGGCGTCCGTGCCATGACCAGGATCGCCGCGCCGGCCTCCGGACATGCACCCGCGCTTTCGTGCTCAGGCAGTAGCGGCATGCAGGGACGGTAGAATGTGCATATGCCCGGATCACTGTTCAACTCACTCAAGCCGCTCGCCGGCCAGGCTTTGCAAGCTGCGCTCAACCGCGCGCTGGCGCTGGACCCGGATACCCGCGACGCCCTGCTGCCACTGGAGGGGCAACGCATCGCGCTGACCCTGGAAGCCCCGGCGCTGGCCCTGCAGATTCGCGTGCACGAGCGCCGGCTGCTGGTTGGCCCGGTGGACCAGGCCCAGGAGCCGGATCTGGCCGTGCGCAGCAGCCTGGCCGGTTTGCTCGGCCAGCTGCCGTTTCTGGCCAACGCCCGCCGCAGCGGCGCACCCGCCGGCCGGCTCAAGGTTTCCGGCGACGCCGAGCTGGCGCGCCAGCTGCAGCAACTGGCCGGCCGCTTCGATCCGGATTGGCAATTGCCGTTCGTGGCGGTGTTCGGCGAGATCCTGGGCGTGCAACTTGCCAATGCGGTGCGTGCAGCGCTGCAGCAGGCGCGCCGCAGCGCGGTGGATCTGGCGCACAGCGCGGCCGAATTCGTGACCGAAGAATCGCGCGATGTGGTGCCGCGCGCCGAACTCGAGGCCTTCCACGACGATGTGGACGAGCTGCGCGACGACGTGGAACGGATGGCTGCGCGCGTCAGCCGCCTGCGCACCACCGGAGGCACGCCATGAAGGCGCTGCTGCGCGCCAGCCGCATCGGGCGGGTGATCCTGCGCTATCGGTTGGACGATCTGCTGCAAGGCAGCGCGGCCGAGCGCTGGCTGCGGGTGGCCAAGCCGTTCGTGCCGCGTGCCAGCGCCGAGATCGCCGCGCAATCGCGCGGTGCGCGGCTGCGTCTGGCGTTGCAGGAGCTGGGGCCGATCTTCGTCAAGTTCGGCCAGATCCTGTCGACCCGGCGCGATCTGATTCCCGCCGACGTGGCCGAAGAACTCACCTTGCTGCAGGACCGGGTCAAGCCGTTCGACGGTGAGGCCGCGCGGCTGATCGTGGAGCGTGCGCTCGGCCTGCCGGTGAGCGTGGCGTTCGCCGCGTTCGACACCGTGCCGCTGGCCTCGGCCTCGATCGCGCAGGTGCATGCGGCCACGTTGCCGCCGGACGCCAACGGCGTGCGCCGCGAAGTGGTGGTCAAGGTGCTGCGCCCGGACATCGAGCGCCAGATCGATGCCGACATCGCGTTGCTGCATTCGCTGGCCACCCTGGTCGAGCGCACCCACCCGCGTGCGGACAAGATCCGCCCGCGCGAAGTGGTGGCCGAGATCGAAGGCACGCTGTCGGCCGAACTCGATCTGCAGCGCGAAGGCGCCAATGCCAGCGTGCTGCGCCGGTTCTGGGAAGGCTCGGACGATCTGTACGTGCCGGAAGTGATCTGGTCGCACACCGCCGAGCGCGCGCTCACGCTGGAGCGCGTGTACGGCATTCCCTCCGACGACATCGCCAAGCTCGATGCCGCCGGCATCGACCGCAAGGCGCTGGCGGCCAAGGGCGTGCGCGTGTTCTACACGCAGGTGTTCCGCGACAATTTCTTTCATGCCGATGCGCACGCCGGCAACATCTGGGTCGACTCGGACCCGGAGCGCCGCCTCAATCCGCGCTTCATCGCGCTGGATTTCGGCATCATGGGCCAGCTCTCGCAGGAGGACCAGTACTACCTGGCCGAGAACTTCATGGCGATCTTCCACAAGGATTACCGCCGCATGGCCGAGCTGCACGTGGAGGCGGGCTGGATGCCGTCCAACGTGCGCATCGACGAACTGGAAGCCGCCGCGCGCTCGGTGTGCGAGCCGTACTTCACCCGGCCGCTGTCGGAAATTTCGCTGGCGCAGGTGCTGATCAAGTTGTTCCGCGTGGCGCAGCGCTACGAGCTGACCTTGCAGCCGCAATTGATCCTGTTGCAGAAGACCTTGCTCAACATCGAAGGCGTGGGCCGCCAGCTCGACCCCAAGCTGGATATCTGGGCGGTGGCGCGACCGGTGCTCGAACGCATCCTGCGCGAGCGTTACAGCCCGCGCCGCGTGATCGGCGAGTTGCGCAAGCGGCTGCCGGAGATCATGACCCACGCGCCGGACATGCCGCGGCTGGTGCACAGCTGGTTGAAGCAACAGGTGGAAGGCCGCCATCAACTCGATATCCGCTCGGCCGAGTTGCGCGCGCTGGATGTGAGCCTGCGCAAGCTGCAGACGCGCGTGGTCACCGCCATCACCGGTAGCGGCCTGCTGGTGGTCGCTGCGGTGCTGTACGGCCTGCATCCGAATGGCTGGTATCTGGGCACGGTGCCGGTATGGAGCTGGATCAGCGGCGCGGCCGGTTCGGTGGCGTTGCTGGTCGCCTGGCTACGGCGGTAGGGGACTGCCATGCCCGATGACGCAACCGATGCATTCGACTTAGAGCAGCTAGCAAAACCTAGCGAGCGCCTGTCAGTGAGTGCAGTGGTTTTGTCGGCCGTATCTTGGTGGATGCCGTCAGAAGTCCAGATCAAACACTGAGTGGGTCGAATGCGCGGTGCCCTCACCGCTCGCGGGACACGCCGTGAACCCGTCCCTGGGGGCTCGGTGGCGGCATCCATGCCGCCACACGGTCCCGCAATCGGTGAGGACACCGCGCCAGACAGTTGTAGGTTGCCTTGTTCAAAAGCATGAACACCGACCATACCGACTGGTCCTTGCCCGCCCACCGTCGCGCGACCTTACGCGGCATGGATGCCGCGTAAGCGCTTACAAGGACGTCCTTGCAGCGTGTCCCGCGATGGTGGGCGGGCAAGGGCCCTGCAGCCAGGCCGCAGATCAGCCGGCCTGCAGTAGGCTGACGCGAAGTCGTCTTGTTAGCCGCTCTTAAGCCCACCCGCTGCGCCGATTGCCGCGCTCGATGTGCCGTGCACGCAGAATTCCAGTTATCCGCCGGTGTTCGCTGCGCAGATGGATGGTCGCCAGAAACGCGCACTGGGTGCCGTGTTCGGGCTGCGCAACGTCGGCGTCAACCTGACCACGCTGGCGCCGGGTGCACGCTCGGCGTTGCGGCACGGGCATTCGCTGCAGGATGAATTTGTCTACATCGTCAGCGGCACGCCGAGCCTGATGACCAACGCAGGCGAGCAACTGCTGCAGCCGGGCATGTGCGCCGGTTTCCGCGCCGGAGACGGCGATGCGCATTGCCTGATCAACCGTAGCCAGGCGCCGGTGACCTATCTGGAAGTCGGCGACCGCAGCGCCGGCGATTGCATCACCTACCCGGACGACGATCTGATGCTGGTCACCGCCGAAGACGGGCAGTGGGCGTACCGGCACAAGGACGGCACACCGTACTGAGAGCGCTTGTGGTGAGCGATCCGCAGGCTCGGCCACGGCTTGTCGGTCCGTTCAACGGGGCTGGTCGGCACAGCGACGTGGTGGCATGCGGTGTAAGCGATGCGGATAATTCGCCGGTGAGCACATCCCCCAAGCATCTGCAGATTCTCCACCAGGACGATGTCCTGGCCGTCGTCGACAAACCCGCGGGCCTGATGGTCCACGACAGCAAGCTGGCGCGGGGAGAGGACGACTTTCTGGCCGACCGCCTGCGTGAGCAGCTGGGTCGGCCGATCTTCCTGGTCCACCGGCTCGACCGCGCCACCAGCGGTTGCCTGCTGCTGGCCTTCGATCGCGACGCCGCCAGCGCGCTGGGCAAGGCCTTGATGGCCGGCGAATTGGAGAAGGACTATCTGACGGTCTGTCGCGGCTGGCCGGCCGAGGAGCGCTTCATCGTCGACCACGATCTGGACGGCGGGCCCGGCAAGCCGGTCAAGAAGCCGGCGGTGACGCATTTTCAGCGCCTGGCCACCGGCGAGCTGGAGATCCCGTCCACCGGCTTTGCCACCTCGCGCTATGCGTTGCTGCGTTGCCAGCCGCAGACCGGGCGCTTCCGGCAGATCCGCCGGCATATGAAGCATCTGTCGCATCACATGATCGGCGACACCAGCCACGGCGACGGCCGCCACAACCGCAGCTTCCGCATGCTCGGTATCCACCGCATGTTGCTGCACGCCGAACGCCTGGGGTTCCCGCATCCGGCCGATGGCAGGCGCATCAGCGTCACTGCGCCGCTGGATGTGGAGTTCGCCAAGGCGTGTGCGTTGTTCGGGTGGGAGATGGCGGGGTTGGGAGTCATGCAGACCGCGTGATGCGGCGCGCCTAGTTCAGAGATCGAGACGTCCACTCGGCCTGCAAGAAATCTGCGCAGGCGTTCCCTCACCCCAACCCCTCTCCCGCAGGCGGGAGAGGGGCTAAAGCGCCACGCTCAATGCTCGCCGTCCCCGCGTTGCCGCCTTCCCTGCTTGCCTTCCGAGTTGCTTCCTTTCCTACTCGCCTTCCGAGCTGCTTCCTTCCCTCGCCTGCGGGGGAAGGTGCCCGAAGGGCGGATGGGGGCATGCTTGTTACAGGCGCTCTCCCGGCGGGAGAAGGATGCACTGTTCTCTTCCGTCACCGGAAAGGAAACGCACCGCCGTCACCAACAACGCAATCCAACCCCGCACCCGCACCCATCGCAGCGATCACGCGGTTCCCGATCCCCAATCTCGATTCTCCAATCCCCGCCGCTCAGGGCTTCTGCCCCGCAGCAGGCTCATTGACGATCTTTTCCAGATCCTTCTGCAGATCGGCAAACAGCGGCAGCATCTTCTGCTGGATCGCGCCCATCAGGTTCTGGGTCAGCGCCGGGGTCTTGTCCAGCAGGCTCTGGCCGGCCGAGCTCTCGTAGAACTCGGCCATCGCCAGCACGTCCTCGCGCGAGAACGAGCGCTTGTAGATGTCCACATACATCGGCCGCAACTCCGACCACGACAGCGCCTTGCGTACGGTCTGGCGGGTACGCTCCTGGATGCGTTGCAGCTGCGCCTGCTGGTCGGCGTCGAGCTGGCGCTGCGCGGTGAGCTGGGCGAACTGCTGCTGCTGCATCGCTTCGATCTGCGGCAGCATGGTGTCCAGCATGGTCTGCGCACGTGAAGCGGCCAGCAGACGGTTGACGTCGGCATCGCTGGGCGCCTGCGCCTGCGCCAGCGCGGCGGGCGAGGCAATCGCCAGCGCGGCCAGCACGATCAGACGGCGCGCGAAGGCGCGGGCGGCGGCAACGGAACGGAGGGGTGTCATCGGAGCATCCTGCAATCTGGGAACCGGCCGCAGCATACGGGAAGCCGGCGTTCGCGCGCGCGTCCCTGCCGGTGCCGATACAATCGGCGCACATGGCCAGCGACCCGATCCAGATCACCCCCAGCCTGACGATTCCGCCCAGCGAACTCGTCGAACGCTTCGTGCGCGCCAGCGGCGCGGGCGGGCAGAACGTCAACAAGGTCTCCACTGCGGTGGAACTGCGTTTCGACGTGGCCGGGTCGCCCTCGCTGCCCGAACCCCTGCGCGCGCGTCTGCTGTCGCGGCGCGATCGCCGCATGACCGCCGAGGGCGTGCTGGTGATCGACGCGCAGCGCTTCCGCACCCAGGACCGCAACCGCGACGATGCGCGCGAGCGGCTGGTCGAGATCATCAGTGCGTGCCTGTCGGTGCCCAAGCGCCGGGTCGCCACCAAACCGAGTCATGGTGCCAAGCTGCGGCGGCTGGATGCCAAGCGTGAGCGCAGCCATATCAAGCGTGGACGCTCTGCGTCCCACTGGGAGTAAGCGTGAGTCACACCGACCCGTCGTTGCCACCGGTAACACAGGCCAACATCCTGCTGCAGCCCTCTCCACCCAGAATGCCTCGCGCACACGGCCGCTTCGGCCGCTGGCTGGGGCGCACGGCACTGCGCCTGACCGGCTGGCGGCTGCTGGGGCGTCTGCCCGACGAGCCCAAGCTGGTGATGATCGTCGCCCCGCATTCGTCCAACTGGGACGGCTTTGTCGGCTTTGCGGCCAAGTTCGCGCTGGGCTTCGATGTGCGCGTGCTGGGCAAGGCGCAACTGTTCTGGTGGCCGCTGGGCCCGCTGCTGCGCAAACTCGGCGCCATCCCGCTGGACCGCAGCTCGCCGCAGGGCACCATCGGCCAGGCGGTGCGGCTGATCCGCAACTCCGAGCAGATGTGGTACGTGATCACCCCCGAAGGCACCCGCAAGCGCGTGGAGCACTGGAAGGCCGGTTTCTGGAAGATCGCCTCCGACGCCAAGGTGCCGATCCTGCCGGTGTATTTCGACTACCCCAGCAAGACCGTGGGCATCGGCGAGCCGTTCTGGACCGGCACCGACATGGCCGCCGATATCGCTGCCATCCGCACCTGGTACCGGCCGTGGCGCGGCAAGCATCGCGATACGTTGTAGGTGCCATAGCGTGCAGGGTGCCGATGTGCCTTGCCCACAGATGCTGGACCAGACACGAGAGCAGCGGGCAAGTTAGGGCTCTTGCATGAGGTAGTTCTTCCTTCGTGACTCAAGGGCGCTATCTACCCAGACAAAAGGCCGAGGGTTCAACGCGCAATGGGAGACAGACTGTTCGAAGTTCTAGAAGCCGTGCAGGATGAGGCATCGTTCGTGGGCTTTGCTGAGCTCCTAGCTGCTGATCGTCGTTCAGCAGATTCTCTTGCGGTTACTCTCGATGGGTTTCAGGGGGAATGGGCGAATCAGTCAATCGCCGACTTTCTTGAGGCAGCATGCGCGTGGGCGACTACCTCATCTTTCGGCGAGCTGCCTGGACCCAAGCCAGGCAATCCTTGGCAGGCGTTCGCTCTATTTCTATGGGCTGGGCGCGGTTATGAGTAACGCAGCTAATGCTTCATTCAAGCCGACACCGTGTCGCAGTGCTGCCTTACCCAGGGTGTATTCGATAGATCAGGGAAGCGTGCATAAGACGAGACTGTCTTGCCAGTGGCACCTCCCGCAGTGCCAATGTCGCCATTTGCTGCCATGAAAGTCTGAGGAAACACCATGATTACTTCATCCGCCCGTGCGTTGTGCCTTTCCTTGCTGCTATGTGCCGGCCCGGCACTGGCCGCCACGCCGATGCTGGTGATCCACGGCGGCGCAGGCGTGGAAAAATCCAGCCTCTCCCCTGACGAACAAGCGCAGGCACGCGAAGCGATGCAACGCGCGCTGCGTGCCGGCCATGCGGTGTTGACGCGCGGCGGCAGCGCGGTGGATGCGGTGGCCGCCACCATCACCGTGCTGGAGGATGCCCCGCAGTTCAACGCCGGGCGCGGTGCGGTGTTCACCCATGACGGCAAGAACGAACTGGATGCGGCCATCATGGATGGCGCCAGCGGCAAGGCCGGTGCGATCGCCGGCGTGCATACGGTCAAGAACCCGATCCTGCTGGCGCGCAGCGTCATGGACCGCTCCAAGCACGTGATGCTGGTCGGCGACGGCGCCGAACAGTTCGCGCGTGCGCAGGGCATCACCTTGGTCGACCTGAGCTATTTCCGCACCGACAAGCGCTGGCAGCAGCTACAGAAAGCGCTCAAGGCCGAAGCCGGCGACCGCCAGGCGCAGGCCGAACTGGATCTGGAAACCGCCAAGCACTTCGGCACCGTCGGCGCGTTGGCGCTGGACCGCGATGGGCATCTCGCCGCGGGCACCTCCACCGGCGGCATGACCAACAAACGCTACGGCCGCGTCGGCGATGCCCCGATCATCGGCGCCGGCACTTATGCCAACGGCCAGTGCGCGGTGTCCGGCACCGGCTGGGGCGAGTTCTACATCCGTGCGGTGGCGGCCTACGACATCTGCGCGCGCATGAAATACGCCGGCCAATCGTTGCAACAGGCGGCCGAGACGGTGATCGACCAGGAAATTCCCAAGGCCGGCGGCGACGGCGGGGCCATCGCGCTGGATGCGCAGGGCAACATCGCGTTCCCGTTCAACACCGAAGGCATGTATCGCGGCTGGATCGGCGCCGACGGCACTGCGCATGTGGCGATCTTCAAGGACGAGACGCTCTGACGGGCGATCTGACCTCGCGTGTGGTCGGAGCCGCCCTCATCCACCCGTCGGGCACCTTCTCCCAGCAGAGGAGAAGGCAAGCTAATCCGGGTGAGTCCGTCGTCCTTCGCGCAAGCACGTCGCCTTGCGCGCAGGCGACTCCTCACTCCCGCACGCAAGCACGTCCTTACTCCCGCGTGCGGGAGAAGATGCCCGAAGGGCAGATGCGGGCACAGCAGCCGCAACCAACCCTCCCCATTGCCAACACCGCCCCAGCACCCAATCCAACGGCACATGCCAGCGGCCGCCAAACCCGCTAGCGTTACCGGATGCTTCGCCCGCCCACTCAGGAATCACACGCCATGTCGCGTACCGTCGTTCTAGCCGCAGCCATCACCCTGGCGCTGGCTGCTTGTTCTGGAAAAGAGCCGTCCGGTAAGGAGTCCACCACCGTGCCCGAAAAGACCGCCGCCGCCCCGGCCGCCGATGCCGCGCCGAACCCGCTGCTGACCGCCAGCACGCTGCCGTTCCAGGCGCCGCCGTTCGACAAGATCAAGGATGCCGACTACCTGCCGGCGTTCGAAGAAGGCATGCGCCTGCACCTGGCCGACATTCGCAAGATCGCCGACAACCCCGAGCCGGCCAGCTTCGACAACACCATCGACGCGATGGAGCGCAGCGGCGAAACGCTCACGCGCGTGTCGCGCATCTTCTTCGGGTTGGTGCAGGCCGATACCAGCGATGCCCGCCAGAAGATCCAGGAAGAGATCGCGCCCAAGCTGGCCGCACACCAGGACGAGATCAATCTCGACCCGAAACTCTTCGCACGCGTCAAAACCCTCTACGACCAGCGCGACACGCTGAGCCTGGAGCCGGAGCAGAAGCGTCTGCTCGAACGCGACTACGAAGAGCTGGTGCGCGCCGGTGCGCAGCTGTCCGATGCCGACAAGGCCAGCCTGCGCAAGCTCAACGTCGAAGAGACCACGCTCTCCACCCAGTTCCATACCCGTCTGGTCGCCGCCTCGGCCGCCGGTGCGGTAGTGGTGGACGACAAGGCCAGACTCGATGGCCTGAGCGAGGGCGACATCGCCGCCGCCGCCGATGCGGCCAAGGCGCGCAAGCTCGATGGCAAGTATCTGCTCGCGCTGCAGAACACTACCCAGCAACCGGTGCTGGCCTCGCTGAAGGACCGCCAGTTGCGCGCCGACGTGCTCAAGGCCTCGGAAACGCGTGCAGAAAAGGGCGACGCCAACGACACCCGCCAGACCATCCAGCGCCTGGCCCAGCTGCGTGCGCAAAAGGCCAAGTTGCTCGGCTTCGACAATTACGCCGCCTACAGCCTGGGCGACCAGATGGCCAAGACCCCGGCCGCCGCGCTCAAGCTGCTGACCGATACCGTGCCGGCGGCCACCGCCAAGGCGCGCCGCGAAGTGGGCGAGATGCAGAAGGTCATCGATGCGCAGAAGGGTGGTTTCACACTCGCCGCCTCCGATTGGGACTTCTACGCCGAGCAAGTGCGCAAGGCCAAGTACGACCTGGACGAGTCGCAGATCAAGCCGTATTTCGAACTGGATAACGTGTTGCAGAACGGCGTTTTCTATGCGGCCACGCAGCTGTACGGCATCACTTTCAAGCAGCGCACCGACATCCCCACCTATCACGCTGACATGAAGGTGTATGAAGTGTTCGATGCGGACGGCACCTCGATGGCGCTGTTCTATACCGACTACTTCAAGCGCGACAGCAAGTCCGGTGGCGCCTGGATGGACGTGTTCGTCGAGCAGGACGGCCTCACCGGCGCCAAGCCGGTGGTCTACAACGTCTGCAACTTCACCAAGCCGGCCGCCGGCCAGCCGGCGCTGCTGAGCTTCGACGACGTCACCACCTTGTTCCATGAGTTCGGTCATGCGCTGCACGGCATGTTCTCCAAGGTGAAGTACCCCTCGATCGCCGGCACCAGCACCTCGCGCGATTTCGTCGAGTTCCCCTCGCAGTTCAACGAGCATTGGGCCTCCGACCCCAAGGTCTTCGCCAACTACGCCAAGCACTACCAGACCGGTGCGCCGATGCCGGCCGAACTGGTCGAGAAGATCAAGAAGGCCAAGACCTTCAACAGCGGTTACGCCACCACCGAATACCTGTCGGCGGCGCTGCTCGACCTGGCCTGGCATACCCAGCCGGCCGACGCGCCGTTGCAGGACGTGAGCAAGTTCGAAGCCGACGCGTTGAAGCGCTTCAAGGTGGACCTGGCCGAAGTGCCGCCGCGCTATCGCAGCAGTTATTTCGACCACATCTGGGGCGGTGGCTATTCTGCCGGGTATTACGCCTATTTCTGGTCGGAAGTGCTCGACGACGACGCGTTCGAATGGTTCAAGGAGAACGGCGGCTTGAACCGCAAGAACGGCGATATCTTCCGCGCCAAGATCCTTTCGCGCGGCAATACGGTGGACCTGGCCACGTTGTACCGGGATTTCCGCGGCAAGGATCCCAGCGTCCAGGCGCTGCTGGAGAATCGTGGTTTGACGGAGTGAGTGACGGAGCGATGCGTGCGCGTCGTTGGCGCATGCACGTGTAGCCATTGGAGTTAGCAATCAAGACGGGATGGCCATGCGCCATCCCGTTTTTGTTTGTGTATGGGGTTCAGCAAGTCATGCTGTCGCTGTGCTCTTGCTTGCTTTTGCTGTTCGGTATGGGGCCTCGGAAGCGATAGCCAGAGCACAACAACAGCCAATGCCAAAACCAGGGCAACAACAGGGCAAAAACCGGACAACAGCAACGTGGGCCGTGCCATGCCTTTCGTCACTTCCGCCCGCTCGGGGTGCAAGCGCATCTTCAATTGGCCATCGCCCACCATCAATTCAGACCAACAGGTGCCCCATGAAGCAACCCAATCCCACCGCCTCCCGTCTGCAACGCGCTGCACACTGGTCACGCAAGGAATTGCTGCCGTTGTTGGTGTTACTGGTGCTGATGACGGCCGCGCGTTCCTCGTTCGCCAACCACTACCAGGTGCCGAGCGGCTCGATGCAGCCCACCCTGGAGCCGGGCGACCGTGTGGTGGTGGACATGCATGCCTACGGCTGGCGTCTGCCGCTGAGCAACCGCATCGTCGTCGATGGCGATCGACCGCAGCGTGGTGAGGTGGTGGTGTTCGATTCACCGCGCGATGGCACGCGTTTGATCAAGCGTGTGGTGGCAGTGGCGGGCGACCGGGTCAACTTGACCGACGGGCATCTTCAGATCAATGACGTGCCGCTTGCACGGGAAGGTCGCAGTGCCGAACGTTTCGGTGCGCATCTGGCGCAATTGAATCTCGGTAATGGCGGCGGTCCCAATATCGCAGGGCTGACGGTACCGCCAGGCAAGTTGCTGATGCTGGGCGACCACCGTGGCAACAGCCTGGATGGACGTTACTTCGGATTGGTCGATGCCTCGGCCGTCTATGGCAAGGCGGTTGCGGTGTATTACCGGCATGGCGAAGGGCTGCAGTGGCAGCGGCTGTAATGGACGCTGTTGGTTTCCGCGTCAGCATGCGCGTCAAGGCGATCGCGCTACGCCATTGGGCAAACCGCACCAAGCGCAAAAGCCATCCAACAGCCACTGAACCCATGAAGGTGCTGGTAAATACGTGATGCCGCGTCACCCACGATGGCGTCCTGCGCCGACTCCAAAACCATGCAACATTGCCACGCGTTAGTCAGTTGCGCCCCTGCGCGGTAGCGCAAGGATCCTGCATCGATCGACAGTGCGCGTTGCCGACGGAGAGACACTGGCACACACACCACAGGTACGTGCCAGCCCCACCATGCAACTGCTTACCGCATTGCCACCGGTGCATCCGAAGCGATCGCGGTTTCATCCTGCCGCCACCAATGCAGGCGATTGCCGGGTGCATTCACATCCACGCGCTCGCCCATGCGTGGCGTGACCAGTGCAATGTCGGCGCTATCGGCTAGCGCCACGATCCGGTCCAGTGGCTCCTGCCATGCATGCATCGCCAGATCGAACGTGCCATTGTGGATCGGCAGCAGCGTCTGGCCGCCGATATCCAGAAACGCCTGCAGGCTCTGCTCCGGCTGCATGTGCACGTGCGGCCATTTATGGTCGTACGCGCCGTTTTCGATCAGCGCCACATCAAACGGACCGAGCTGCTCGCCGATGGTCTTGAAGTGCGGGCCATACCCGCCGTCGCCGCTGAAAAACAGGCGCAGGTCGCCGTCCTGGATCACCCAGGAACACCACAGGGTCTGCCCGCTGTCGAACAGTCCGCGCCCGGAGAAATGTTGCGACGGGGTGGCGGTCAGCTGCAGGCCATCGAGCGTGATCGTGTCCCACCAATCGAGCTGCCGCACCTTGGCCGGGTCCACGCCCCAGCGCACCAGCAGGTCGCCCACACCCAGCGGTGCGACAAACACGCCAACGCGATCGGCCACCGCCAGGATGGTGGCGCGATCGAGATGGTCGTAATGGTTGTGCGAGAGGATCACCCCGGCCAGCGCTGGCAGATCATCCAGCGCAATCGGCGGCGCGTGAAAGCGCTTGGGCCCGAAAAACGGCACCGGCGAGGCGCGCTTGGAGAAGACCGGGTCGGTCAGCCACAGCCCGCCGGCCAGCTTCATCAACACGGTGGAATGGCCGAGCCGGTACAGGCTGCGGTCCGGCGCGGCGAGCAACTGCGCGCGCGTCAGCGGCTGCACCGGCAACGGCGTGGACGGCACCGTGCCGCTGGGCTTGTTGAAGGCGAACGCCCATAGCAAGCCGATCCGCTCGCGCAGGCTCAGCCTGACGGTCGGTAACGGCTGCACATTGCGAAACCGTCCGCCACGAAATTGCGGCGAATCGGCATAAGGCGGAAGGCGGGAAGAAGCCATGGCAGGGACGACCGAGACGTGGGAGGGCGACGGGGAATGATGACGCTGCGCAGTGTAGTCGTGCTGGTCATGGAGGATTCTGACGCGGACGAACAGCTTGGGAACAAGATGGGTCTTGTGACGATGCGACATCCCCCCGCCCTGAGTAGCGGCTTGGTTTAGAGTCCGGGGGTAATGATATCGGTGTTGGCCAGATGTTGGGCATAAGCAGCCGGGGTCAT
>NZ_JACIFI010000026.1 GCF_014197275.1 Xanthomonas sp. 3075
GGTTGCACCATCCAACCTTTGCGGCCACTCACTGCCTAACAACTCATTCAAGCCGAAGTTGCTTCGCAACTCGGCTTAATTCAAGCGTTAGGCCGCTTAGGGACTATGTTGCGTATTGATGCCAATGACATTGTTGACGCTGAGTCGTTCCACTCTGTGTTCGCAACCCAGTTTGGGTTCCCCGCGTTCTACGGACGCAACATGAATGCCTGGATCGATTGCCTATCTTGCCTAGATGATCCGCCTGCGGGCATGACAAGTGTTCATGTCGCTCCGGGACAGACGCTTGCGCTCGTTATAGATCATGCTGCCGGCTTTAAGGCCCGTTGTCCCGAGCTTTTTACTGCATTTCTTGAGTGCGCTGGGTTCGTCAACTGGCGTTGCGTTGAGGCCGGTGAAGCTCCTTTGCTCGCGGTCGCGCTCAATGGGTAAGCGGCCTAACAATTCATTCAAGTCGAGCCCACATCAGGGCGGCGCCTAAGTGCGCGCCTTCGGCTATATTTGCACTCAGTCGCCGCCCTGCTGTGGGCCGGCTTAATTCAGGCGTTAGGCCGTGGTGGAGCAAATGCGTTGGTGGTTGCCGCTTCGGTGAGTTCGCAGGCATGCATGCGGTTGGCTCCGGACAGCAGTCATCACCGTTGCTGGTTGCGGTAAGTTCGGTGCTTCGCCTTGGCACGTCGTTCCCGCGCTGCGCTCGTTGCAGTTGGCTTCGGTGGCATCACGCGCCGCTGCATCGCTGGGCAAGCTCCATCCCGCAAGCTGTGGCACACTCGGTCCAGGCGGCAGTGCTGGGGAGCATGGTTGCACCATCCAACCTTCGCGGCCACTCACTGCCTAACAACTCATTCAAGCCGAAGTCGCTTTGCAACTCGGCTTAATTCAAGCGTTAGTTATCGCATGAGAATTCGCTGGCTACTCATAATCTGGACTCTTCTCGCGATCGCGGCGCTTCTAATCCGCTTCGTAGCGCTCGGCCCAAGCGAAGCTCTTGGCACCGCCTATGCGCTGCTAAGCTTCGTTCTCGTCGCCGGCTTTGGAGCCGTACTCAACCAGCGTGTGCGCTCCGCGCATCGGGCAGCTGATCCAGCCACGTGGGAACACGTAACGACTGTTCCTGGCCTGGGTTCTGGCTACTACAACAACTTCCGCGAACTCGGGTGGCTAAACATGCCGGCCAGCACCGTTCCGCCGGCCGTGCAGCCGCTCTGGCGTCAAGCTCGCAGGTTCCTTCTCGTGGCAGCAGCCTGGTTTGTCACCACTCCGGTGGTCGCCATTGCCGTCAGCGCAGGCGGGGCCTAACAATTCGTCCAAGCCGACGCCGCTTCGCAGCTCGGCTTAATTCAGGCGTTAGGCACTGTCGTTTAGTGCGGCAAGTCAATCAATAGTTAACTTTCGTAATTTCAAGGTGATCAATGACATCGTCACTAAATTTTGAGGTCTATCGTTCAGACCACGTAGGCATTTCAGTGCCATCTCTCGACGACGCCATACTGTTTTGGACCGAAGCCCTGGGCGCTGAACTTATCCGCACCGGGGAAATGGCTGGCGACTTCCTGACGCAGGTGACCGGCGCCAAGAATGCAACCGTAAAAATGGCAATAGTTGAGCTCGCTGGCCAAAAAATCGAATTGCTAGAGTACGACGATGTTACAAAGCGCACGGAGGCTCCCTCCAGGCCTTACAGTACCGGGATACTTCACTTGGCCATTCAAGTAAGCAACATTGAGGCAGTGATCGAAAAGGTCGGTTATTATGGCTGGAAAGCTCAAGGTAAACCCCAGAAGATCGAAGAAGGCTCGCGTGCTGGTACTCATGTGATGTATATCGTAGGTCCGTCAGGAACAGCACTTGAACTCATGCAACCGCCGTCCTTGGATAAATGATTCTATTTTCGGGCATGTTTCACAACTTCATGGTGACTCGAACAGTTTACTGAGGTTGCCTTGGGTGCCCGACAAATCGCTGCAGTTGACTGCCCAAAGCGCTCCGCGCTTCGGCTGCCTTCGGCTGCTCCGGCGGCAACTGAGCTTAGGTGTTAGGCTGCAAGGGAAAAGTTTATGACGCTTGAAGAGGAAGCCAAACGGGCCACTGAGCTGCTAAGTGGAAAAATGGTCGAGACTGTCTGGCGCCACCAACCAGGCGAGGTAGGGATCCGATTCAAGGATGGCAGCCGGCTCTTCGTAGACATCAACGGCAATGCCCTCGAGCTTTTGATTACCAGCTCCACCGATGAATAAAGAATCGCAGCTAGTGGGATTTCCTTGCTCATGGCCTAACAATTCATTCAAGCCGAACCCGCTTGGCGGTTCGGCTTAATTCAGGCGTTAGGCGGCTGACCTACAACATCGCAAACTTGAGAAAAAAGCAATGGAAGACGACTACCAACTCGTAATGTCCCCGCTCTGCCGATCGATCACTGACAAAGGGCACACTGTTCGCATCGAGATCTACCGCGGCGAGAACAGCGACTGGACACTCGAGGCTGTTGATGCCTCCAACAACTCGACGGTTTGGGACGATCTATTTGCTACAGACCAAGCCGCGTTGGATGAAGTGTTGCGGACAGTTCGCGAGGAAGGCGTAGAGTCTCTTGTCGGGCCTCCCAGTGCAGGCTTGCAGTAATGGCGCACAGCCGCCTAACAATTCGTTCAAGCGGAACTTGCTTCGCTACACCAAACACATTGCAGAAAGAGCTTGCCATGTGTTTGGCTCCGCTACGCAAGTCGGCTTAGTTCAGGCGTTAGCCGGCAAAGGAGCTCATAGTGCACCTGGACGAAAAGCAGCGCGGAGTCGCCCTTGGCATGGCTTCAGGCCTCATCGCCTCTTTGCTGGTTGTTTTCTTGGCATCAAGGGCGTTTTTGGGATGGGACGCTGTAGATCGCATTGCAATCAGCCTGTTGTTGCCCGCCACAGCAATGTGCGTCGCTATTGCTCGTATGGCCAAACATCGCTTCTTCACACCTGCTGACATTGACGGCAGCGCATTGAGCGTCGGGACTGACCGAGCCAGAACGTTAGAATCTCTACTGCAGAATACAACGGAACAGCTGGCGTTGGCACTCCCCGTTTACGTCGCTGCCCTGCTCAGTACTCGCCCCAGCATTCAAGCCGCAGCTCCCGCGTGCGCTTGTGCCTTCTTGCTTGGTAGGCTGACATTCTTTGCCTCCTATAGTGGTGGCGCACGCGCTCGTGCACTTGGCTTCGCACTTACTTTCTACCCCACAGTGCTACTTCTCATCTGGCAAGTCATGCTTCTACTCTCGACGGTTGCCAACTAATAATTCATTCAGGCCGAACGCCCTTCGCGGGCCGGCTTAACTCAGGCGTTAGGCCGCATGCAAACTCTCCTAGAATCTGTCGGCAAAGAGATCGAATGGTACGACGACTCCGACGTGAGCGAGATCACTAACACCAGCTCAGGGTTGCGAGTGGTGCTTTCTGCTCCTGTAGGCATTGATCGATACGCTGAGGTCCATTTCTCTTTCGCCCGCGCCTTCCAGGTCATGGATGAAGGAGACATGCTTGAGTATTGGCACGCTCCGCTCAAGAGCAAACATTTCTTATACAGGGTCGTCTCAGGTGGCTGGCGCGATCGAGCAGCCGGCCACTACTTGCACGTAACGTCTGCACTCGATCAGATGCAGGAGTGGTTGATCGTTTCTGAGTGCCTGTGCGTGTCTGTGATCTCAGCGCAGCCTCCACATGTTAGGGAGTACAGCTAGTGCGGCCTAACAATTCATTCAAGCCGAACCCGCTTCGCCAGTCAGCTTAATTCAGGTTCTACGTGGTGTTTCGGTTCTACGTGGTGTTTCGGATAGATTCGTATGGTTTCTGCTTCGGGGAGTTTGCGGAGTCGTCCAGGGTCGGCGCCGATGGCGGTGTTGCCATGGCTGCACTTGGAGCGTACGCGTCGGCCTCGGGAGCGCTGGGTCTGCCGTTGTCCTGGATTGGTTGCACCACGTGCCATCGCGTCGGGCAAGCCCAAAACTGCGGCGTTGTAGCACTCTTGGGCTCAAGCGGTGGGCGTGTCAGTACATCCCCACTTACCAATTCATTCAAGCCGAACTGGCTTCGCCAGTCGGCTTATTTCGTAGGTTAGACCGCAATGTTAGAACTACGCAATCCTCGGACAATCGCACTTGAGCTACTTTCAGCGTCTGAGTTGCCTCATTTAAGCCAGGATCACCGTCTTCCATTCATTGAGATTGCAGGAGACTTCGTTCTTCTTGACTCTCTCTCTGCCAAGAATGAGACAGAAGGCCGTGATGCACCCCTGGCAGGACTTGGTAAAGATTGGTGGGTCTTTGCAACATCTGGCACGGGAGACGCTTGGCTTATTTCTACCGGCAGCGATCAACACGTTGCTTTTTTGGATCATGATTCCGGACTGGATGCAACACCTCAAATTCTCGGGATAAATTTCGGCCAATGGCTTCAATTGGCCGACATCATCCGTCAGTTCGAATCTACTGATGATCCAAATCTGATCGCAGATACGGAACAGTCAATTGAGCAAATATCATCTGGTCTCTTTTTTCTGTACCCATACCGCCTTGCGGTCTAACCAATCATTCAAGCCCGACCCACGTCAGGGTGGCGCCTAAGTGCCGTCTTCGGCTATATTTGCAGCCAGTCGCCGCCCTGCTGTGGGACGGCTTAATTCAGGCGTTAGGCCGCATGACAGAATCCCGAACTTTGTCCTTCTCCACCTGGCTCCACCAAACCGTACCATCCAGCACTCCCGATGGAGTCGTGGCTTACAACTTCAACCTGGCGGAATGCGGCGACTGGATCGTAGAATTGATTGGAGCTGGCACTTACGACCAAGATGATCCTGAGTGGGCTTGCCCACCTGAGTTATGGTCATCGCAGCCACTCGAGTTCGTACTCGCACGCTCTGTCGCGGGAACCGAGTGGGAACAAGCGGTGGCTTACGTGGGTAAAGAGGTGAGATCTTTCATTGAGAACTCATCTACCTCACAGGCAAGCGTGCTTCGCATCGCGACCGCAGTATGTGTCGGCTTTGTCGACGGCGACTTGGTCGAGGTTTGGACGGCAGATGCGGTCTAACAATTCATTCAAGCCGACGGCGTTTCGCGGGGCGGCTTAATTCAAACGTTAGGCACCATGAAAAATTGCCCATTTTGCTCGTCCACCCTTGAAGCGATCGACGTGGCGCCCTGCTTCGATTGCGGGCATGCGACCCAAGAGTTGGAGCACTTCTCCCGCAAAGAGCACGAGTACAACGTCTTTGAGCTCTGGGATCGAGAGATTGTCCTATGCGATTTTTGTGATGCCGACTTTGGGTCGTATTATCCGGACTATTGGGGTCTGCCTGACGGCCCGCTTCCGATCTATCCGCTCACGTTATTACGCGAGGTAGATAACCCGAGTATCACGCAGGATTTTTATTGTGCAACGTGCAAGCATCGCCTGGATTTCCTGATGTTCCGCTTGCATGCAATGGCGCACAATGCCGCCTGACACATCAGCAACGGCGAACTGGCTTCGCCAGCAACCCATCTTGGACCCTGGACTAAATGGGTCGCATTTTTCGCACATCGAGTATTGTTACGTTCACTTCAATGTCGCTTGCCTGGCAAGGTCTATCCACAGCTTCGCCAAGCATCGTCGCGGCTGATGGCAAGGGACAGCTGATCCGGCGCCGCTTCGAGTAAGACGGCTCCATCGGATTCGGCCAAGGTGAGCTGCTCGCGTACGGAGACGGAGTGATGCAGACTTGTCGCGTCCCGAACGCTAGACGAGCAATATGTTTCCAGCCCACTCCCGTCACGGCTTTGGGGCCAAGAAAGTTGCATATCATCGTGCAGAGTCCCAGCATGCTGTCTGAAATCCACTGAAGCCGAACTTGCTTGGCGGGTCGGCTTGACTCAGACGCTATACGGCAGGAACACAGATGGTCAATGCAGTCTCTCCAAGAAATGTCGTGAGCACGCTCACCGAACTATGGTCGCCTCGCGTGATCGCCGAAGTCGACGACGCGTACATCAAGGTCGCTAAAGTCCAGGGCGCGTTGGCCTGGCATAGCCACGAAAACGAGGATGAGCTATTCCTCGTTCTCAAGGGTCGCCTCCGCATCGAGTTGGAGGACCGTGCGGTTGACCTCAACGAGGGCGAGATGTTTGTCGTCCCCAAAGGCGTACGACATAACCCTGTGGCCGATGAAGAGTGCCACATCATGCTCATTGAGCGTAAGTCAACCCTGCATACCGGCGATCTCACCATAGACAAGACACGCTCGCTTGCGGACCAGCTGCGGCCGGTCGATCTGAGCGGCTAAGCATTCATCCAAGTCGACGCCGGTCTCGCCGCGCGGCGTCGCTCAGCCAATAGAGGTCACATGCATTTAAGGAGCGCAATTGAGGCAGCCTTCGGGGGCAGGGCTTTTGCACGGCCGCTTTTCCACTCCCATCCTGGTGGCTTGCGCTTTGCGTTATCGGATGGATGCTCACCTATTAGGCGATTCGTCGTTGCGCTCCAGAAATCGCAAATGATTTGCGATGAGATATTTGCCATTGAAGGCTCGCTTGTTGTCTGTCTGCAAGTTCATGCAGAGAGGAGTCACTTCGCCCACCGTAAGCACATCAGGGAAATGCTGGAGGCAGACATAGACATTCCGCCTGAGAGGAGCATTTGGTGTAGTCCTGCCCCGACGGAAAGGGAGCTCGAAGACGGCGGCGACGGATGGTTAATACACCTGGCGTTTGCCGCTCCCTTATCATTGCTTCCACATTTCCTGTGGTGCTCTATGGCGGTGGATTGCGGGGCGATTCGGCCACGGACGTCCTGCAACATCTATCTTTTCAACTTGCAGGAACGCTTGCTGGTATGGCCATACGATGATCGAGGCATGGATGTCGTAGGTCCGAATCACTTGCGTCTGTCGGCACTTTTCCATAAATACCGCGCTCACTTGAACGAGTACGAGCTTCCGGCAATGCTCAAGACCTTCGAGCCCCACATCGAGTGTTCCAGCAAACGTCCTTTGGAAGAAACCGAGCCCAAGCGTTAACACCCATGGTAGATTCGCGTCCAATGCCGGCGTCAATCACACATGAGGGAACAACATGCAGATCTGGAAGCGACGGGTTGCAGGAATCCTGGCGATTGGTGGCGGCGCTCTTGGGATAGTGGTCATATCTACGGTGCTGGTGCAGCAGCGCAAACCACTGGAGTGGGTCTTTTCGCTGGCCTTCATCCTGCTTTATGCCTGGGGGATCTGGTGCGGCTCCAGGTTGCTTGAAGGCCAGCCCGGTGCGGAGCGCTCCAACGCCAAATTTTGGCTGATTCAGGTACCGTCGTTTACCAGCCCTGTATTTAGCTATTTTTTTTCCAGCGGCTTCCACCTGACCGCCACACTTCAGTTCGTACCGATAGAGACCCGCGTGAATTTTATGCTCGGTAGCAGCTTTTCCTACTCGCTCGACGAGCCGTCCGCAGCCATCGCCATCGGCATCAACGTCTTCGCCCTTGCGATGTGGCTGTGGCTAGCGCACGAGGCACGCCGCATGAAACATGGTCGTTCCACACGGGTACCGGTATCTGGCACACAGAACGGCGAGGGGTGACCTTGATGACGGTACGTTCCTGGCGCTGTGCCAAAGCGAAGGGAGTCCGCGCCTGACGCATCCCCATGACCGGGCAAAGATAGGATCATTGTTGTGGCGCAGCGATTGGCGGCATTGCCTGCCATCAGCACGCGTGCGAAAGAATCGATCGGCCTTGCCCTGCAGTCGTTGTAACTACCGCGTTACTGACTGACCTCCGCCCCATATCAATCCGAAGATGGTTCGACGTTTTCTGTGAGCGAATCGGGCAGCAGGCCTGGGCCGTGTAACATTGCCGGCCGACAAACCGTACGGCCCTTCCATTGCTGGTGTACCAGCACGCTTCAATACGAGACAGCACATGACGCATCAAGACATGGAGTACGTTGGATTCTGGCCTCGCGTGGGCGCAGCAATCATCGACGGATTGCTTTTTTGCCTGATCACGCTTCCATTGCTCACCCTTATCTACGGTGAATCTTACTGGACCAGCGACAGCTTCATTGAAGGCCCAGCCGACGTCATCGTCAGCTGGGTTCTACCAGCCATCATTTCCTGCTGGCTCTGGGTGGTTCGCGGCCAAACACCAGGAAAAATGGCCTTCGGCGCCCGCATCGTCAATGCTCGTACCGGTGAGAACATCACCTTGGGTAGAGCGATCGTTCGCTATCTCGCTTACTTCATCAGCACGGCCGCATTTTTCATTGGGTGTCTCTGGGTCAGCTTCGATCCTAGGAAGCAAGGCTGGCACGACCATATCGCCGGCACGGTTGTGGTCAAGAAGAAACGTCGTGAAGCATCGGCTGCGCCGTTTGAGCGTTGACACTGCCATGGGGCGGTTCGCATACCAATCCTCGCGTCAACTACTGTGTCGACATTGCAGAAAATCTTGTGATGACTGAATTATTTCCTTATCAGGTCGTGCATCAAACGCCGACGATTGAAACGTATCGGCATCTTCGGAAGGCCAGTGGTCTGAGCCCGAAGTCGATGGAGGCCGCCGAACGCGGCTTACCCAATTCGCTCTTCAGCGTCCAGGTGCTTTGCGATGGCGAGCCGGTTGCGATGGGGCGTGTCATCGGTGACGGTGGCTGCTTCTATCAGGTCGTGGATATCGCAGTTCTTCCGGCATTTCAGGGCCGCGGACTGGGCAAAGCCGTGATGCAGGAGATCCAGCACTACGTCGAGCGGGAAGTCCCCGACTCTGCATATGTCAGCCTGATCGCCGATGGTCAGGCGTACAAGCTCTATCAACACTTCGGCTTCGCGCTGACCGCTCCCGGGAGTGTCGGCATGGCGTACAAGAAGGAAAGCGTCACGCGCGGCCGCGCGATGGCGAAATCTTAGCAAAGCGGGAACGCAGCGACCTGGCATCGATGGCGATACTGCAAGCATGGCGAGCAACCAATGTCTCCGGTCCTGCGTCGCCTGGAAGTACGCGATGCAGCATGTCCAATGCTTGCCTCCCTGCCACCCTCGACCAGTGCGTGGCACCGTTGTATTGCATCGCCATGGCCTGCATTGCAGCGTTTCCCCCTGCTGCATGGATTGAGCCGCCCGACACGTTGGCTGGTTTCTTCCTTCATCTCCGCACTGCAGGCTTCCTGCAATCCTTATGATTCGAGTGCGCAGCCGCATTGCACCGCAATCTGCCGATCGACCCATCCCTTATCCATTGCAGACAGGAACGTCATGTTCTCCTTCTTCAGGAAGAAAACCGCACCGTTATTGATCGTCCGGGCTGATGGGCAAGCGCTGTGCAGCATCACGGCGCAGGATCTTCCGTGCGAAGTGACGCCCTCCGCCCGATTGGCTGACAACCGCACTCTGGAGTTCATCGACGCGACTGGAGACATCCATGCACATGATCTTGGTGAGGCGTCGGGATGGTTTCACTTTTCCATCCGTGTGCATCCCAATCTTGGCTGTCAGGCCGATTGCGTTGTCTCTCAATCCGAGCAGCGTGACCCGGATGAGTTTGCTGCGGGCAAGGTGTCGGGAATCAGGTTTCAGCCGTTCTTTCTGCCGGGTGCCGCGGTCAGGAATGCAGCGCTAGCCGGCAAGGGGCTGTTTAGCAGAGGGCTACACTTCAGTGGCATGGTGACCAGCGGGAATGTCATCCTTTCCTGCGAATGCGATGTTTGCAGGCGATCGTTCCGCATTCGTTCTTACCACGCGGGCTTCAGCGATGCAGGCTATTTTTACTCGGCCTCCGGCAAGCACACGATCATCGTCGATAGCCATATCCCCGGAAGCCCTGCAGCGCTATCGGAGCCCGATGCGAAAGAACTCGCCGCATTGGAAGCAGCGCTACCACTGGCGCCGGATGGGTCGGCCTATGCGTATCTCAACCCTTTCCGCTGTCCGCACTGCTCCGCGCCCTACATCGACTTCGTGGCCAACCCTGGATTGCGTGCAGGGGAATATTACGGAAACTATTTTGATGGCGCGACCTTGCTGCGATACGAGCAGGCAGGCGCGTAACCCCGCGCTCTGGCAACAGTGACGCCACGTCAACTGAGCGCACACCGTTGCCGGACAGTTCGATTCCTACGCTGCGCACCAGTTGCGGAATCGACTCCGATCCGTGGCATGCATGCTCGGCCGTGTGCGGCCGCATGCCGTCGTTGCGTCAACGGTTTGGAGGTCCTGTGCGGAAAACATCTGGCATCCGTGCGCAACGCTGCGCATGGAAATGCGGCGTGTTGTCGGCAGACGACGGTCGTGGTGGGTCGGGACGTAACGCGGGTCATAACTTGCAACATGTGGCCTGGTCATTAAAATCGGTCGCGGCATCGTGTCGCCGCACGGCCCGCGCGATGCAGCAAGAACGCCAGATGAGGCGGTTTGAGTGGGTCATCCGTTGAAGGAGTGCGTATGTTGAAGCCTGCAAACACCAAGCTCTATTCCAAGCTGGTCGGCACCAGCCTTGCCATCGGCGCGGGTGTTGGCGCGTCGCTCGGAATGGTGCTCGGCAACATGCCGCAGGGCATCACCCTGGGTCTGTCACTCGGCGTCGTGCTGGGCATCGCGTCAGCTCGGCGGCACGGCGCGCTGTGAGGCTTGCAGCGTGCGGCGGCCTGCTGCGCGGCGGCGCGCTTGACTAGAGCGCACGGACCGGTCGCCTTGTGATCGCGATGAGATGCTATCCATAGTGACGGCGCAGGTGATGGTTGTTGGCGGCCTTGCTAACGATCGGCAACTGGCGGCAGTCCGCTATCATCCGGTCGATGAACGCCAAATTTTTTCTCGTTGCACTGCTGCTGGGCGCCTGTGCATCGGCGCAAGCGGTCACGCCGACCACCGCACGCGAGATCGGTCAGTTGTTCAAGGTGCTGGAACGATCCAATTGCCAGTTTTCGCGCAATGGTGCGTGGTACGCCGCAGCAAAGGCCAGCGAGCACCTGCAGCGCAAGTACGACTACTTGCAGAAAAAGGGACTGGTGACGTCCACGGAATCGTTCATCGAACTTACCGCCACCAAGAGCAGCATGTCCGGCAAGCCTTATCAGGTCCGCTGCGGTACTGGCGCAGCGGTGGCGAGCCAGGCATGGTTCACCGGCAAGCTCCGCGAGCTGCGTCAGTCGCCGGCGAATGCTGGCAGTGAGCGTCAGCTAACGCATTGATCCGCGCGATGTCCTCAGGTCCGGCCGCTGCCGTGCTGCAGACTCGTGGGATTGGCGATCAACCATGGACAAGTGTGCAATGCAGTGGCTTGAGACAAGAATCCCGCCCCCGATCGTGATGATCGTGCTCGGTATTGCCGCTTTTTCAGTGGCACGCTCGACCCCGGCATTTGCATGCCCGCTGCCGCTCAGCACGCCCGCTGCAATCGCATGTGCGTGTGGCGGCGCTGCGCTCAATGGCCTTCCCAAGCGCGCGTTCAGGCGTGCCGGGACGACCGTCAATCCACTCACGCCAGCACAGGCTACGCAGCTCATCACCAGCGGCGCGTATCGCTATACACGTAACCCGATGTATGTCGGTCATGCTGCCATTTTGCTGGGTTGGGCACTTTATCTGCAGAACCCGATAGCGTTGCTCGCAGTCCCGGCGTTTGTACTGTACGTGACGCGATTTCAGATCATGCCGGAAGAGCGGCAACTGGCGGCGCGTTTTCCGGACAGCTATGCGCAGTTCTGCAAGCGTGTCCAACGCTGGCTGTGAGTTCCTTTTCGCCACCTGCGAACGGCGTCATGCAGGATCGGGCAAGACCCCCTGTGCCTACAGCGACACAAGGCGGCTAGAGACCTTGGGCGATGCGTTTCCCGTGGCAAGGAACTGAATGTCCTCCATGCCGGCAACGCTGTCGCGGCAACACGCAACATCGACCATGAGGACGCAACGGGATGCCTGCCTATCTGTACACGGTGTGGTTTCGCGATAACGCTGTCGATCAGTGCGAGCAGGATCACGAGTGGCCTGCCTGCATCGAAATCGTTGCACCGCACGCGGAACTGGCCGCCGCCTGGGGCACTGCGCTCGCCAGCGATTACGCACGCCGCCATGTGGGGCTGACGCGCTTGGGCCAGTCGATCGAAGCACTTGCAGCAGGCCCGTCGGGCAAGCTCCCGCTGGTGCAATACGGCGCGCCGGCAACCGACGCAGAGATCGGTTGGTGAGCTGGTCGCAGCCACTGGAGCGTGCGCTGCCCAGCAACGCAATCATCCCAAGGGGCGCCGCCGTCCGCCAAGCGACGCGCGTGCACAGGCGTCGCTGGCGCAGCAACACGCACCAGGCCGTGCATGTTCAGTGCGATTGACCAAGCCCACAACCAAGCCGAGCGATCCGGCCGCGCCGCCTGGCGCGCGCCAGACTTCACCACCGCTAGGCCAGTGCTTCGTCTGCCTGCAGTGAACCAATGCTCTCCTGGGCGCGGTCGTAGCGCTCGCGCGCGGCGCGGACCGTCGCGTGATTCTCGGTGGCCCAGTTCAGCAGCTGGTAGACCGGCACGAGCAACGCGACGCCGAGCTTGGACAGCGCGTATTCCACGCTTGGCGGCTTGGTCGCGTAGACCTTGCGGGTAATCATGCCGTTGCGCTCAAGGTTGCGCAGGGTCTGGGTCAGCATCCGCTTGGAAATATCCGGCACGGCGCGCTGGATGGCGCTGAAGCGGGACGGGCCGGGGATCAGCGTCAGCAGGATCAGCATGGTCCATTTGTCGCCGATCTGATCGAGCACGTCGCGCACCGGGCACTTGGTGGCGTCAAACGGCATACCTTGCAGGGACGGTGGCGCTGGAAACAGAGCAATTGCGTTCACTGGGGGTATCTCACGGTAACCAGGGAGTGGAAAACTGCCTCCTTGCGGAGGATCGAAGGGCCCTGAGAAAATTTTGGTATCAGTAGTCTCTACTGTAGACCAGACCTCTTATCGATACCTCTTGGAGCTCATCATGGCAAACACGTCTCCCCTGATCCTCGTCACCGGCGCCAGCGGGCAGCTGGGCACCCTGGTGGTCGAAGCGCTACTGGAGCGTGTGCCAGCCGCCCGCATCGTAGCAACGGCCCGCGACACTGCGTCACTCGCGCGGTTCGCAAAACGCGACATCAGTATGCGCCGCGCCGATTATGCAGACCCGCTCAGCCTGGATCAGGCCTTTGCAGGCGTGGACCGGGTGCTCTTGGTGTCGTCCAATGCAGTGGGCGAACGCGTGCCACAGCATCGCAACGTGATCGAAGCGGCCAAGCGCGCCGGCGTGGAATTGCTGGCCTATACGAGCGTGCTGCACGCCGACACCAGCACGCTGTCGCTGGCCTCGGAGCATGTGGTCACCGAGGCGCTGCTGCGCGAGACCGGCGTGCCGCATGTGCTGCTGCGCAACGGGTGGTATACCGAGAACTACACCGGCTCGGTCGCGGCCGAAGTGGCGCACGGCGCAGTGATCGGCAGCGCCGGTGAGGGCAGGATCAGTGCGGCCACGCGGGCCGACTATGCTGCCGCTGCCGCAGCGGTACTGGCCTCGGAAACGCCGCAGGCCGGGCGGATCTACGAACTGGCAGGCGATCGCGCCTTCACGATGGCCGAATACGCCGCAGAAGTGGCGCGCCAGTCCGGCACGCCGGTGACGTATCACGATCTGCCCGAGGCCGACTATGCCGCGGCGCTGGCGCAGATCGGCCTGCCGGCGGCGCTTGCCCAGGTGCTGGCGCAGTGCTCGGCCTCCTCGCGCGGCGGCAGCCTGTTCGACGACAGCCAGACCCTGAGCCGTTTGATTGGCCGCCCCACCACACCGTTGCACGAGGCGGTGGCGGCAGCACTGACAGGCTGAGTCCGGCGGCGGCACACAGCGCCGCCACCAAGCTGCCTCAACAAACACCTGCCTGGCGACAGACCAGCAGCTCCTGCTCGGCAGACAGCTGCGCGATCGAAGGCCGGTACAGGCCGGCGTCGGTCGCCAGGCCACCTGCGCAGGGCGATGTGCGGCGATGGCGATGGCGTCGTGATCGTGCGTCGTCGCTTCCCGGGTGCGGTTGCTGATCGCAAGCAACCGCACCAGCGCGCCGCAACGGCCGCCTGGGCACGGCCGCCACACTTCGCAAAGGGCGAGCGGCCCGGCCACCTCGCAAACGCGCCTGCGCACGCACTGGCTGCGCGCAGATGGGCCCGCCTCGCAGCGGTCGCACAACTGCCATCGCCCGGACATGCTGTTGACACAAGCATCAACGGCTGAGCGCTCCTGCATGTCACCAAACTGACATGAAATCTAAATATAACTGCACACATTGCCGCACCGTCAGGACGACCGGGCGCCTTGGCGGGCGCGCCGGCGCCGTGTCCGCTGCCCTGCCGCACAACGCAGGCCTGACGTTGCCGCCGACCCGTTTCCCCTTGTACGAGCCGGACCAATGAAAAAACGCAACCTCGCCACCGTCCTGTGCGCCCTCAGCGCCACTGCCAGCGGCAGTATGCTGGCCGCAGAGTTGGAGCTGTACGTCGACCGCAAGACCAAGCAGATCTTCGCTTCGCCGGCACCGGGCCGCGACAAGCTGGGCACCTTCGTGCAGGTCGACGAGAACGGCAAGCTGCCTGCCTCCGCCTTGCCGGCCGCACCGGCATTGCCGCCGCCGCCCGCCGCACCAACCCCGGCGCAGACCGCCGTCGCCCAGGCCGCACCGGCGCCCATGCCGGCTGCAGCGACCCCGGCCAAGGCCAGCGATGCCCCCAAGAAGTGGTACGACAAGCTCAGCCTGCGCGGCTACACCCAGATCCGTTACAACCAGGGCGTCGGCGGCGACGCGCAGGATCTGCGCGCGCCGGGCGACCGCTTCATCGGCAACGACCAGAGCCTGGGCATCCGCCGCGCACGCCTGGTGCTGAGCGGCGATCTCAACGAGCACGTGTCGCTGTACTTCCAGCCGGATTTTGCCAGCACCCCGACCGGCTCGACCACCTCCAACTTCGCGCAGCTGCGCGATGCGTATGCGGATATCTATTTCGACAAGAAGCGCGAATACCGCGTGCGTGTCGGCCAGTCGAAGATGCCCTACGGTTGGGAAAACCTGCAATCCAGCCAGAACCGTCTGACCCTGGATCGCGCCGACGCGCTCAACTCCGGCCTGCGCGACGAACGCGATATCGGTGCGGTGTTCTATTACAGCCCGACCGTGGCCAAGGAACGCTTCCAGGATCTGGTCAAATCCGGCCTGAAGGGCTCGGGCGACTATGGCGTGCTGGGCGCGGGCGTCTACAACGGTCAAGGCGCCAACCGCGCCGAGCGCAACGACGGCATGCATGCGGTGGTGCACGCCACCTACCCGTTCAAGTTCGCCAACGGCCAGTATCTGGAAGTGGGCGCCGACGCCTACAGCGGCCGCTTCGTGCCCAGCGCGGCGGCGGTGAGCATCGATGGCCGCAGCTTCACCCCGGCCATCACCGATCCGAACGGCTACACCGATCAACGCGTGGCCGCACACATCATTTACTACCCGCAGCCGTTCGGCCTGCAGGCCGAGTGGACGGTGGGCCGTGGCCCGGAACTGGATGTCGCGCAGCGCCGCATCCGCACCCGTTCACTGAGCGGCGGTTACGTGCAGGCGATGTACAAGCACGATGGCAGCTACGGCACCTTGCTGCCGTACCTGAAGTGGCAGACCTACCGCGGCGGTTCCAAGTTCGACACCAATGCGCCGCGCATGCGTCTGGACGAAGTGGAAGCCGGTGTCGAATGGCAACCGATGGATGCGCTGGAACTGGTGTTCGCGTATTCGAAGATGAAGCGCACCGATGTGTCGGCCGCGCCGTATCCGGTGGTCGAAGGCGATCTGCTGCGTTTGCAGTTGCAGGTCAATTACTGAGTCACCGATGCCTGATTGATCGACACACACACGCCGGACCATCGCCCGGCGTGTGTGTGTCTGCAGGCCAGCATGCACCCCGTTCGCACGCGGCCGCATCGGTTCGCCCCACGCACAGGTACCGCGCCGGGTGACGCCGCATGCTGCGGTCATGGCCGATTGCCGCACATGTAGACCACGCATGCGCGCATGGCCGCTCATCCCCGAGGTGTTGTATGCGCATCAAAGCCACGCTCGAGCGCCTGCCTGGCGGCATGATGCTGGTGCCCCTGTTGCTGGGTGCGCTATGCCACACGCTATGGCCATCTGCCGGCACCACCTTGGGAAGCTTCAGCAACGGCCTGATCAGCGGCACCATCCCGATTCTGGCGGTGTGGTTCTTTTGCATGGGCGCGACCATCCAGTTACGTGCCACCGGTCAGGTCCTGCGCAAGTCCGGCACGCTGGTGCTGACCAAGATCGGCGTGGCATGGCTGGTGGCGGTGCTGTGTCAATCGCTGCTGCCGCCCGCCGGCCTGCCCAGCGGCCCACTGGCAGGATTGTCGGTGCTGGCGTTGGTGGCGGCCATGGACATGACCAACGGCGGCTTGTATGCCTCGTTGATGCAGCAATACGGCAGCCGCGAGGAAGCCGGTGCGGTGGTGCTGATGTCGCTGGAATCCGGCCCCTTGGTGACGATGCTGATCCTGGGCGCCAGCGGTGCCGCCTCGTTCGAACCGCGCCTGTTCCTCGGCGCCGTGCTGCCGTTGCTGGCAGGCCTTGCGCTTGGGAATCTCGACGCGGAGCTACGGCAGTTCTTTGCGCAAGCCACGCACACGCTGGTGCCATTCTTCGGCTTCGCACTCGGCAACACGCTGGACCTGACCACGATCGCCACCACCGGCGTGCATGGCGTGCTGCTGGGCATCGCGGTGGTGGTGATCACCGGCGTGCCGCTGATCCTGGCCGACCGCCTGATCGGCGGCGGCAATGGCACCGCCGGCCTGGCCGCCTCCAGCACTGCGGGAGCGGCGGTGGCCACACCGGCATTGATCGCAGCGATGGCGCCGCAGTTCGCAGCGGCGGCACCGGCCGCCACCGCGTTGGTGGCCAGCTCGGTGATCGTCACCTCGTTACTGGTGCCGCTGCTCACCGCCTGCTATTGGCGCATGTTCAAACGTAGCGAGGCGGCGGCGACCTCACCCGGCTGAGGAGCATAGGAGGCGCGCCGCCCCCCCTTTGGCCGCTGATCTACGCAGGCACCAGCGCGCTACCGCGCCGACAGTTCTGCGCGAATGATGTCTGCGCCTGCACTGAGGGCACTGAGTTTGCCTCGTGCGACGTGTCGGGCGAGCGGCGCCATCCCGCAGTTGGTGGACGGGTAGAGCTTGTCGGCATCGACAAACCGGAGTGCCTTGCGCAGCGTCTCGGCCACCTCCTGCGGTGTTTCGATCGTATTGCTTGCCACGTCGATGGCGCCGACCATCACCTTCTTGCCGCGGACGAGTTCGATCAGATCGATCGGCACATGCGAGTTGTGGCACTCCAGCGAGACGATGTCGATCGTGGATGCCTGCAGCTTGGGGAACGACTCTTCGTACTGACGCCATTCCGAGCCCAGGGTCTGCTTCCAGTCGGTATTGGCCTTGATGCCGTAGCCATAGCAGATATGGACGGCGGTCTCGCAGGTGAGCCCTTCGATGGCCCGTTCAAGGGTGGCAACACCCCAGTCGTTGACCTCGTCGAAGAAGACATTGAAGGCCGGCTCGTCGAACTGGATGATATCCACGCCGGCCGCTTCGAGTTCTTTGGCTTCCTGATTGAGAATCTTGGCAAATTCCCATGCCAGCTTTTCACGGCTTTTGTAGTGCGCATCAAAGAGGGTGTCGATCATCGTCATGGGACCAGGCAGCGCCCATTTGATCGGCTGCCGGGTTTGCTGGCGCAAGAACTTTGCATCGTCGACGAAGACAGGCTTGGGGCGGCTCACCTCGCCAACGACGGTCGGCACGCTGGCGTCATAGCGATCGCGAATCCTGACGGTCTCGCGCTTTTCGAAATCGACGCCGCTGAGGTGCTCGATGAAGGTGGTGACGAAATGCTGGCGGGTCTGTTCGCCGTCACTGACGATATCGATGCCGGCATGCTGCTGTTCCTGCAGCGACAGACGCAACGCGTCTTGCTTGCCTTCGATCAGTTCCTCGTCCTGCAGCTTCCAGGGCGACCAGAGTTTCTCGGGCTGTGCGAGCCAGGAAGGCTTGGGCAGGCTACCGGCGGTTGAAGTAGGGAGCAGCTTATTCATAATAAGTGATGTCTTGCGTGCGTGTTGATTAGACAGCGTGGCTGGAGGCCCACTGCTCGAGAATGTTTCCGTAGGGTTTGATGAAGTGCTCCTCCGTGAATTTCCCCTGTGTCACGGCAAGCTGACTGCGCTCTTCGCGGTCGTAGACGATCTGGGTAGACGAGTAATCCCGGTGCTTCAGGCTCGGCTGATAGATGGCACCCGCCGCGGAATTGGCGTTGTAGATTTCTGGCCGGTAAATCTTCTGGAACGTTTCCATGGTGCTGATGGTGCCGATCAGCTCAAGATTGGTGTAGTCGCCCAGCAGGTCGCCGAGGAAGTAAAACGCCAACGGGGCGACGCTGTTCGGCGGCATGAAATAGCGCACCTGCAAGCCCATCTGCTCGAAATACCGATCGGTCAGTGAACCTTCGTCCTGCCTGTACTCGATGCCCAGGATCGGATGCTGGTTTCCAGTTCGATGGTAGACCTTGCTGCTGGAGACGCTGATGCAGATGACCGGCGGCTTGGCGAAACGCGCGGTGTAAGCAGCGGAGTTCACGAAGTGCTTGAACAGCTTCCCGTGCAGGCTGCCGAAATCCTGCGGGATGCTGAAGCCGGACGTGTCCTGATTGTGCGCTGGCAGCAGCACGCTGAAATCGTAGTCGCGCACATAGGAAGAAAAATTATTCCCTGCAATGCCGTCGATGCGCGCACCGGTCATCTTATCGAGGATGTTGGGTTTCAATATCTCGATCAACGGAAAAGCGCCGCTGCTTTCGCTCCCACCGATGTCCATCTCGACCGAGATGATGTCGAGTTCGACAGCGTAGCGGTCAAGCTTGGGGTTATCCCAATGTGCCAGGTCGTTGAAACGGTTGTCGATCATCGCAAGCGTGTTACGCAAATTTTCCTGACGACGTTGCCCTCTGGCCAGGTTGGCGAAGTTCGTCGTATTGCGCGTATTGGCCGAGGGACGGTAGTCCTCATCAAACCGAAGGCTTCTGATGCTGAAGGTAAAGTCTTGAGTCATTGCAAGCTGACGCCTTGTTTCGAAATGAGAGACGAGCGCACTGCTCTATGCAGGGTTGGATGCCTGCTGGATGGAAGCGGGGAATCTGGATCGGCGAGCAATCGCCGATCGATCCTGTGACCGGCGAGGGGCGTGGTGGCCTGCCAGGCAACCGTGGACTGGATGATCCTCAGGCCGCGGCCACGTTTTCTGCGGCGATGGCGCTTGCCTGCTGCGTCAATGCGATCAGCGGCAATGCGCGCTGGACCGCCAGCCTGGCCCGCTCGGCCAGTGCCTCGTTGTGCACGCGGTAGTCCAGGAAGTCGCGGTCGGTGGCGTAGACGCCCAGCGGCAACGTGCGTGCCTGGAAGAAACTGAAAAGCGGCCGCAACTGGTGATCGATCACCAGTGCATGGCGTTCACTACCGCCGGTTGCCGCCAACAGGACGGGCGTGTCGATCAAGGCATCCTGATGGATCAAGTCGAAGAAGTGCTTGAACAGCCCGGTAAAGGAACCGCGATAGACCGGCGTTGTCACCACCAGCACGTCGGCCTGCTCCACGGCGATCAGTTCCCGCTCCACCGTTGCCGGCAGCTGGGAGCGCCAGACCGCACCAGCGAACTGCGGTGTCAGCGCCCCGAGTTCGACCAGATGTTGCTCGCACGGGACTTGCTCGGCGATCAGGGCCAGCAAGTGCTCTGCCAGGGCGATGGCCTTGGAAGGGCGTTGCATCCCGCCGGAGACCGCAACGACGCGGAGTGGGTGTGGCAGGTTGATAGTCATGCAGGTCGACCTAAAACGACGAACCCTGATCCTAGGACTGGCGTTCAATGAAGTAAAATGGTGTTATTTCAACAATCCATGAATTCGGATCATCTGAATGCTTGAGCGCATCCATCTCACCATCGTCCAGCAGGTCGAGCAGCAAGGCTCGCTGACCGCCGCCGCCGGCGTGTTGAACCTGACCCAGTCGGCGCTGAGCCACAGCATGAAAAAGCTGGAGCAGCAGCTGGGCACCGACGTCTGGCTGCGCGAGGGGCGCAGCCTGCGCCTGACCCAGGCCGGCCAGTATCTGCTGGCGGTGGCCAACCGGGTGCTGCCGCAACTGGACCTGGCCGAAGAGCGCCTGGGGCAGTTTGCGCAGGGCGAACGCGGCGCGCTGCGCATCGGCATGGAATGCCATCCCTGCTACCAGTGGCTGCTCAAGCTGGTGTCGCCCTATCTGGCCACCTGGCCGGATGTGGATGTGGATGTGAAGCAGAAGTTCCAGTTCGGCGGTATCGGCGCGCTGTTCGGCTACGAGATCGATCTACTGGTCACGCCCGACCCGCTGTTCAAGCCCGGGCTGCGGTTCGAGCCGGTGTTCGACTACGAGCAGGTGCTGGTCGTGGCCAAGGGCCATGCGCTGGCGTCGGCTGCCTACGTCAAGCCGCAGCAACTGACACGCGAGGTGCTCATCAGCTATCCGGTGGACCTCGAGCGGCTGGACATCTACAGCCAGTTCCTGCTGCCGGCCGGTGTCACGCCCAGGCGCCACAAGGCCATCGAAACCACCGACATCATGATGCAGATGGTGGCCAGTGGCCGCGGCGTGGCCGCCATGCCACGCTGGCTGGTGGAGGAATATGCCTCCAGGATGGACGTGGTGCCGGTCCGGCTGGGTGCGCGCGGCATTCCCAAGCAGATCTTCCTGGGCGCACGCGAGGCGGATATCGCCATCGACTATCTGCGCGCCTTCATCGAACTGGCCCGCCAGCCTGCCAATGGCAACGCCCCTGCACCCGGAGCCCACTGATGGACACCACCGACACGCGCACACCGCTTCCACTGCCCGCCGGCCACGACAAGGTCTTGCTGCATTCCTGCTGCGCGCCGTGCTCCGGCGAAGTGATGGAGGCGATGCTGGCGTCCGGCGTCGACTACACCATCTTCTTCTACAACCCCAACATTCATCCGCGCAAAGAGTACGAGCTGCGCAAGGAGGAAAACATCCGCTTTGCCGAGCAGTGCGGCGTGCCCTTCGTCGATGCAGACTACGATCGAGACAACTGGTTCGAGCGGGCACGCGGGATGGAGAACGAACCCGAGCGCGGCGTGCGTTGCACCATGTGCTTCGACATGCGCTTCGAACGCACCGCGCTGTATGCGCACGAGCACGGGTTCCCGGTGATCACCAGCTCCCTGGGCATCTCGCGCTGGAAGAACATGCAGCAGATCAACGACTGCGGCGTGCGTGCTGCGGCCAGGTATCCCGGCCTGATGTACTGGGAGTACAACTGGCGCAAGGGCGGTGGGTCCTCGCGCATGGTCGAGATCAGCAAACGCGAGAACTTCTATCAGCAGGAATACTGCGGCTGCGTCTACTCCCTGCGCGACACCAATCGGCACCGCGTGGAAAGCGGGCGGCGTCGCATTCAACTGGGGGTGAAATTCTACGGCGATGCAGAACAGGGCGATTGAGTGCCCGCAGGTCATGCGACGCCGCCAGATTTCATTGTGCTCCCTGGCACTGTTTCCACTCGATCAGGGCTGACGGAGCGGCGCCACCCAATCACCCCCACAGGACGACACGCCCTTTGATTCATCCGGAGACACCCAGCCTCGCCAGCACCATCACCGACGCCTATTCGCTGGAGGTCAGCGCAAAGGACATTGCCGGGCTGGCTGCTGCGGCGCCCGGGATCATGCGTGGCGCAACCATTGCCATCCCCTACCTGCCCAATCAGGACGACGACGCGCGCCTGGCCGCTGCACGAATGGTGCGCAAGCTCGGCTTCGAGCCCATGCCACATCTTTCCGCGCGCCGCATCGCCTCGCTCGACGCGCTCCACGCCTTCGTCAGGCGCGCCGTCGATGAAGCCGGCGTTGCGCGCTGCCTGGTGATCGCAGGTGATCCTGCGTCTCCTGCAGGGCCGTTTTCGGACAGCTTGTCGCTGATCGCGACAGGCGTTTTCGAGCGTTCGGGCATCCAGACCATCGCGGTGGCGGGGCATCCGGAAGGACATCCGATCGTGCATGCAACCGATCGATGGGATGTGCTGGAACGCAAGTGCCGCAGCATCGCCGAGCGCGGCATGGCGCCGCTGATCGTCACCCAATTCGCGTTCGATGCCGACATCGTGCTGACATGGTTGAGCGCGCTGCGCGCGCATGGCATCCAACACCCGGTGCGTGTGGGCGTGCCTGGTCCTGCCGGTGTGGCGGTGCTCGCACGTTATGCCGCACGCTGCGGTGTCGGCGCATGCGCATCGATGCTGTCCACCTACGGTATCTCGCTCGGCAAGCTGTTCGGCACTGCGGGGCCGGATCGCTTTGTGGATCGCCTCGCCACTGGCCTCACCGAAGCGCATGGAGACGTCCGCCTGCACTTCTATCCCTTCGGCGGTATCGCACAGACGGTCGCGTGGGTGGAGCGCTACCGCTCCCGCATCGCACGCCCCGGGGTGGACTGACACCCACCGAGCGGCGAGTTCGAGCTCGACCGCAGAGCTTGAATTTATCCTTCACGAAAAGCGCGAGACGTCGCCTGTCCACGAGCTGGATCACAGTCTGCGCACTGCATTTCTGTCGGCTTGTTTTCCGCGCGTGAAGTGTTGCAGCGCACAGCAGACCTGTCACAAGCGCGAGGTATAACCATCGGCGAATCGCGGCGAGGGGGCGCTGCATCCGATGCCGTTGCCATGCGCAGCGGCATCGCTTCTGCAACGTCCAAGGAGAGATGTCGCCATGCCGAAGCCATCGCTACTGTCATTGCTGTGCACCCTGTCGCTGGTGTCCATGCCGCTGGCCGCTGCCGAGCTGCAGCCCAAACAACTGGCTGGGCCACCGGAGGAGTTCGCGCTGATGCGTGCGCCCGATCCGGCCGAATCGGCCATCCTGTCCAAGAGCGCCTTGCTGCCGGTAGAGCTTGCGCCAGCCGGTAACTCCGCGCGTTGGCAAGGCACCTTGCCGGTGGAAAACGGCCATCTGCGTTTCATGGTGCTGGCCGGCGATCAGCCCTGGGATGCGGCAGTGACCGCACCACGCATTGCCGGCGCGCGCACTGCTGCTGTGGCACCGCAACTGCAGGCACAACGGACCCTGCTGGGCACGGCTGAGAGTGGCACCAGTGGCATGCGTTACGCGGTGGAATCCGCGCAGAACGGCGCCTGGTCGCTGACCCTGCAATCGGCATCGCCGGTGGTGCAACGCGGCTACGTGTTGATGGAAGGCGATGCGCGCACGCAGTTGGCGGCATACGCGCGCAATCGTCGCCAGCAAGTGGGGCAATCGTTGACACTCAACGCGCTGCTCAGCGGCAGCGATGCACGCGGCGCGACCTTGCTCGCCACGCAGGCGGGGCGAATCGATACGGCGAGCCTGCGTGTGATCGATCCGCACGGCGGCATCCGCACGCTGCCGATGGTCGATGACGGGCAACACGACGATGGTGCGGCCGGCGATGGCGTGTACGGCGGTACGTTCCAACCGACCACGGAAGGTACCTGGGTCGCGCAGGTGATCGTGCGCGGTCACGACCAGGCCGGGCAGGCGTTCGTCCGCACCAGCGAGCATGTGTTGCCGGTGCTGGATACCTCCCTGCGTTTGCTCGGCAACGCACTGAGCGCACGCGCTGCCGACGGCACACGGCTCAGTATTGCCTTGCCGGTCGCCGCGCGCGGCAAGGCGCCATCGCATTACCGCGTGTTCGGGCAGGTGTGGGGCACCGATGCCAAGGGCAAGGAGGTACCGGTGGCGTGGATCGGCGGCATGCTGACGCCGCAACAAGGACAACTGCCATTGAGCCTGGACGAACGCTGGATCGCGCGTGCCGGTGCGCGTGCGCCGTTCACGCTGCGTGGGCTGCGTGTCGAAGATCCGGACCATTACATCCCGCTGCTGCAGGCCGACACGCTGCCGCTGCAGCTGCCCGCGCTGCGACGTGCCAGCATTGCGCGGTCTGCCGGTGCGATTGATGAAAGCATGCGCATGGGGCCGCGTCCGTCGACACTGGCAACCGCGATGGCGCAGCCGCAGGCGGCCGGCTCGCAACTGGTGCTGGTGCACGGCTATTGCTCCAATGGCGTGTGGCCGCAGGCGCAGTTCACCAACGCCTCGTCGTTCCTGGATGCCAAACAGAACCGCAGCAATGACCAGTTCGCGCAGCGCATCGCACAGTTCGCCAACCAGTGGTCGTCGTTCTCCACGGTGGCGCACAGCCAGGGCGGCATGGCCGCACTGCATCTGTATGCGTACTACTGGAGCGGGTTGGATAACGCCAGCGGCGGGCGGGTGATGCAGTCGGTGGGGACGCCGTACCAGGGCACCAATCTGTCGGGCGTGCTGGCTGCGGTGGGCTCGTGGTTCGGGGTGGGCTGCGGTACCAACACCGACATGACCTACGACGGCGCCAAGGCCTGGCTGGCCGGCATTCCCGCCGACGCGCGCGCCAAGGTCAACTACTACACCACCTCGTTCGCCAAGACCAACTGGTACACCAACGACTACTGCAACGCTGCCTCGGACCTGGTCTTGAATGACCCGGAAGACGGCACCGTGGAGCAGGTCAACGCGCAGTTGCCGGGCGGGGTGAATCGTGGGCATACCACCGGGCAGTGCCATACCACCGGCATGCGCGATCCGGCGCAGTATCTGGATGCCAACCGCAATGCGGTGATGAATGCCAACGCGGCGAGGTGAGGTCCGGTGGAGTGGTAGTGCAATGGCCGGCTGGATCACGCCGGCCATTGCGTTATCTGCCGATGCATAGCCGCCGCAAGGCACGCAATGTTATGCCTGTCTTGCTCCAGCCCTTTCGCTGGTTACCGACCTGCCGAGCCAGAGTATGGCGGCGTTCGGTGCTGGTGGTGGAATCAAATCGTGCCGGAAACACGCTATCGGTGATCGGCGTTCGGTCAATCGTTATCGCTGCGGCACAGAAGCACCCTTGCCTCCCTGAGATGCTGCACTTCTATGTCCCAGTGAATTCTTTGGACAGCGCGGTCGCGAGCGTCGGTGGCATTGAACACATCTTGCCGTTGAACCCATCGTAATCGTCAATACTCGATGCCTTCCACGGAGTGCGACCGTCTTTGCCATTGAAGTAGAGCGGCACTCGCAGATCCATGTCGTCGGACTGGTGGGTGGAAGGCTGGCAAGGGAGATCGACCAGTGAGCGAACACGCGCTAGCCGTGCGTTGTCCGTGATGTGGAAAGTACTACCGGCAGAGGTGACCATCAACTGTTCGGTCAACCGCATGATCGAGGTGGCCTCGAACGGCCTGAAATAGACGTCAGCCGACTGCGGACGCTTGGCCGCGTTGCAGAGAGGAACGCAGATGCAAAGCGCGGCAGTCGTCGCAAGACGGATTCTCTTCACGTTGCATCCTCTTGTCCTGTCCGGTGTCGAGCTGCGTAGCGCCGGCACAGTCTTCGGATCGCGTTCGCCCAGGTACTGATCGTGTAATCACGGGGACCGGCGGACATCGTGCCTGCTCGGTGCAACGGCGGTGTGACCGCACGCGGCGCCACACAGTAACCACGTCCTAGCGAAACACCACCGTGCGGTGCCCGTTGAGCACGATGCGATGTTCGACGTGGCGGCGTACCGCGCGCGCCAGCACCAGCGACTCGGTGTCGCTGCCCAGGCGCACCAGGTCGCGCGGGGTCATGGCGTGGTCAACGCGGGCGACGTCCTGTTCGATGATCGGGCCTTCGTCCAGGTCCTCGGTGACGTAATGCGCGGTGGCGCCGATGATCTTGACGCCGCGCGCGTGCGCCTGGTGGTACGGCTGCGCACCCTTGAAGCTGGGCAGGAAGCTGTGATGGATATTGATCGCGCGCCCGGCCAACGCGCGGCACAGGCCGGGCGAAAGGATCTGCATGTAGCGCGCCAGCACCACCAGATCGATGCGCAGGTCGTCGACCAAGGCGAGCAGCTGTGCTTCCTGTTCGGCGCGCGTGTCTGCGCTCACCGGCAGATGATGGAAATCGATGCCATAGGACGCGGCAAGTGGTGCGAAATCGGCGTGGTTGGAGACCACTGCGGCGATATCCACCGGCAATTGCCGGCTATGGGTGCGGAACAACAGATCGTTGAGGCAATGACCCTGCTTGCTCACCAGCACCAGCAGCCGCGCGCGGCGACGCGCGTCGTGCAACTGCCATTCCATCTGGAACGTGGTGGCCAACACCGAAAACTGCTGCTCCAGGCTGGCGATGTCGGTTGCCGGCGGCTTGTCGAAATGCACGCGCAAGAAGAAGCGGCCGCTTTCGTCGTCGCCGAACTGCTGGGCATCGAGGATGTTGCAGGCAAGATCGAACAGCAGCCCGGTCACGCGGTACACGATACCGGTGCGGTCGGGGCAGGACAGCGTGAGAATGTAGTCGGAGCGCATCGGCGCAATGATAGCCAATGCGTGACACCGCTGGCGCAGTGCTTGCGTCGGTAACTTTTACGCTGCGACGCGGTGCAACCGTTGGGCCAGCTGCACTGCAGGTTCGCGTGATGGCACTGTACCCGCTGTGCGTACGAATCGGCCGATCAGCGCATCACCGCTGTTGCGCTGGTGGCATGTATCGCAAAACGCGATGCGCATGCCACTCACGATGAAGATCAACGCGGCGGCAGGCGCAGCATCAGCCGGCGATTGATCTCGTCCAGTTGCGCCATCGAGGTCTCCACCGAGGTTTCCATCGCTTCCTGGGTGGTGATGTGCGCACGCAGATGCGCGGGGTCGGCCAGTTCGCCGCGCACCAGAAACACGTTTTCGCCCACCTCGCCGAGGTGCCGGCTGAGTACCACGTAGTCCACCTGGTCGAAGCCATGCTGCTTGGCCAGCGGCAGCAGGCGCGCGGCCATGCGGACGCTGGCCTCGTCGGTGGGTTTGTTCAACTCGGCATCGAGCGCGGCCACCGCTTCGCGGATCTGCGCGAACAGATAGTGGTCCGGGTGCTCGGGATGGTCCGGACCCACCGGGCCCTGGTTGACGACCGGTTCGGCGGTCATCGTGTGCCACCGGCGCAGGTCAGCGCGCGCGGTGTGCGCTCGGTCGAACCAAGCGTGATATGCAGGTGTCGCATCGCATCCTCCCTGGAGCGGCGGCTGTAACGAGCCGGCATTTTAGAGGGTCTGCTGCATGCTGGGGTGAGCAGGACGTACCGCGCTGCGCTTTCAAGCGAAGCGCGCCATGCACTCGCGCCTGCGCGTGGCGATCAGGCCTGCCCTGCCCGCCGCGCCGCCACCTCGGCCAGCACGGCCCAGTCGGCGTTGCCGTCGCCGTGGGCGATGGCATCGTCCAGGTTGGCGCGCAGCAATTCGCCCAAGGGCATCGGCACCTGTTTGTCGGCGCCGGCCTGGATGGCCAGGTCCACATCCTTGCGCCCCAGCGTGGCGGTGAAGCCGGCCGGCGTGTATTGGCGCTGCATGATGAGCTTGCCGTAGCCCTGGTACGCGGGTGCGGCGAACAAGGTGGTGGTGAGCATGCCCAGGAACTGGGTGGCGTCCACGCCGTGCCCGCGCGCCAGCGCGCTGGCTTCGGCCATGGCGCCGATCGCGCTGGCAAGGCAGAAGTTGGCCGCCAGTTTCACCGCGTTGGCCTGCTCCGGGGCATTGCCGATGTGCCAGGTCTTTTGACCCAGCACATCGAACATCGGCTGTACCCTCTCCAGCGCGGCAACATCGCCGGCAGCCAGGATATTGAGCTTGCCGGCCTCGGCCACGTCGACGCGGCCTAGCACCGGTGCGGCAACGTAGGCGATGCCGCGCTCGGCGTGCAGTGCGGTCAACTCGTGCGCCAGCGCCACCGAGATGGTGGCCATGTTGACGTGCACGCTGCCTGCCGGCAGTGCGTCCAGGACGCCGCCGTCCAGCACGGTCTGACGGACCGCGGTGTCGTCGGCCAGCATCGAGAACAGCAGCGGGCCGTGTGCGGCGCCCACCGCCGCATCCACCACCGTTGCCCCGGCATCACGCAAGGGTTGCGCGCGTTCTGGCGAACGGTTCCAGACGCTCACCTCGAAGCCGCCGCGCAGCAGGTTGTGCGCCATCGGCAGGCCCATCGTGCCCAGCCCCAGAAATCCTATCGGCATGCGTTGTCCTTGTTCGGTATGAGGTCAGTGGTGTGGATCAGCTGGCGAAGACGCCACGCGCCTCGCGCGGCTCGCAACGCAGGTATTGCGGGGCCGGCGTGACCGATGCACCCAGCGCGGCGGCGGCATGCCACGGCCAGCGTGGGTCGTACAGGATGCCGCGTGCGAGCGCGATTGCATCGGCCTGGCCGTCCTGCACGATCGCCTCGGCCTGCGCCGGCTCGGTGATCAGGCCCACGCCGATCACCGGCGTGTTGACCTGCGCCTTGATCTGCTGCGCAAACGGAATCTGATAGCCGGCCTGCACCGGAATCTGCTGGCGCGGATCCAGCCCGCCGCTGGAGACATGGATGTAATGCGCACCGCGTGCATCCAGCGCCTTGGACAACACGATGCTTTGTGCGAGATCCCAACCGCCCTCCACCCAATCGGTGGCGGAGATACGCACGCCGATGGCGATGCGCTCGGACACCGCCGCACGCACCGCGTCGAAGATGCGCAGGGTCAGCCGCATGCGGTTTTCCAGCGAACCGCCATACGCATCGCTACGCCGATTGCTCAGCGGCGACAGGAACTGATGCATCAGATAGCCATGTGCGGCATGCAGCTCGATCAGGTCCAGGCCCAGGCGTTCGGCGCGCTGTGCCGCGTCGACAAATGCCTGCACCACCACATCGATGCCGGCATCGTCCAATGCGTGCGGTAATGGCTGACCGTCATGGAACGCCAGCGCCGATGCAGATACGGTCTGCCAGCCATGCGCGTGATCCGGTGCGATCGCCTCGCCGCCTTTCCACGGCAGATCGGTGGAGGCCTTGCGCCCGGCGTGCGCCAGTTGAATGCCGATCGGCATCGGCGACCAACGCCGGACCGAGCTCAGCACCTCGCCCAGCGCCTGCTCGGTGGCATCGTCGTACAAGCCAAGGTCGGCGTAGGAGATGCGCCCCTGCGGCTGCACCGCGGCCGCCTCCAGAATCAGCAACCCTGCGCCGGATTGCGACAGCGTGCCCAGGTGGATCCGGTGCCAATCGCTGGCGCGCCCGTCCTGTGCGGAGTACTGGCACATCGGGGCGATGACGATCCGGTTGGCGAGCGCAAGCGGACCGAAACGGATGGGAGAGAACAACTGGCTCAAGGGGGCATCCACACGTGATACGGGGACGCCCATTGCACTGCGGCGCGCGCGTGGACACAACCGCTGCGATGGATCACTGCGTCATGCAGAGCGCGCATTGCGCTCGTTGACGCTGCCTGCACGCGGCCGGTCGGGTGGCACATGCAGAAACGCCAACGCCTGCGCGCACGACTGCTCCACCTTCAGGCTGAGCAAGTCGTCGGCGCGGGTGCGCCCGAAATTGAGTGCGGCAATCGGCAACCCGTTGCGCGCGGCCGTCTGCACAAAACGGAAACCCGAATACACCATCAACGACGAACCCACCACCAACACCGCATCGGCCGCCTGCAGATGCGCAAATGCACGCTCCACGCGCTCGCGCGGCACGTTCTCGCCGAAGAACACCACATCCGGCTTGAGCACGCCGCCGCAGACCGGACATGGCGGCACCACGAAACGGTCGAAGGCCACATCGTCCAGATCCGCATCGCCGTCGGGCGCCTGCGCGGCATCCAGGTCGGCCCAGCCGGGGTTGGCCTGTTCGAGCAACAGCTGGAATTCGCTGCGTGGCATGCGCCGCTCGCAGCCCATGCAACGCACCACATCGAGCCGGCCATGCAGATCGATCACCGCCTGACTGCCGGCGGCCTGATGCAGACGGTCCACGTTCTGCGTCAGCAGCACTTCCAGCTGGCCGCGTGCTTCCAGTGCCGCCAGTGCATGATGCGTCGCGTTGGGCTGCGCCAATCCGAAACGCGGCCAACCGACCAGGCTGCGCGCCCAATAGCGCTGACGCGTGGACACCTCGCCCATGAACGCCTGGAAGGTCACCGGCTGCGGACGCTTCCAGCCGCCGTGCAGATCGCGGTAATCGGGGATACCCGAATCGGTGCTGCAACCGGCGCCAGTGAGCACGAACAGGCGCCGATGGCGCTGCACGAAATCGCTGAGCATCGAATCGGACATGCGTGCAACACCTCAATCTGGGGAACGCGCCGGATCATCGCACGCATGCCGGCAACGTACTGCGTGTTGCGGCCTCGACCGCATTGAAAGCCCCGGGAAAACTGGCTACTGTCGGGTTGTCGCAGAAGCGAATCCATGTCGCGTGCGACGCACCATGCGCGACCACCCGCGCAACGCGTTACATCGGAACGCCGACATGCATCCGTTATTCACATCGTGAGCAACCCCTCTCGCCCGGACGATGTTTTCCCGGTCCGCTCCGCGCGGGCGGCGTTGCGGGTGGCGTTGCTGGAAGACGACGACGTGCTGCGCGAGCGCGTGCTGCTGCCAGGACTGCAACGCCACGGTTTCGAGGTGATGCCGTTGCGCACCATCGGCGCGTTGCATGCGTTGTTGCAGACCACCAGCGTCGAGTTGATCGTGCTGGATATCGGCCTGCCCGATGGCGATGGCTTTACCTTGACCCAGCAGTTGCAGGCGATGCGCCCGGCGCTGGGCATCGTAATCCTGAGCGGACGCGGCGACCAACCCGACCGGCTGCGCGGCCTGAGCCAGGGCGCGGATGCGTACCTGGTCAAGCCGGTGGAGATCGAGATGCTGGCTGCCACGTTGTTCAGCGTGGCACGGCGGCTGACGCGAGGGCCGGCCAGCACATCGGTCGAGCCTACCCGTAGCGCCCACGCTACCTGGCAGTTGCAGGACGACGGTTGGTGCCTGTTCGCCCCGGATGGCAGCGCCGTGCCGCTGACCGGCTCCGAACGCCTGGTGGTGCAATGCCTGTGGCAGTCGTCCGGGCGGCTGGTCACCCGCAGCGCGCTGCTGACCACGCTCGGCGGGAGCCTGGGCATGGAAGTCGATCCGCATCGGCTGGACGCGCTGCTGCACCGGTTGCGACAGAAGGTGCTCGAACGCAGCGGAGTGGCGCTGCCGCTGACGTCGGTGCGCGGCGCCGGTTACCTGCTCATGCCGCAGATGCAGGCACCAACGGCAGACGCATGACGAACTGCGTGCCGGCGCCGGGCACGCTGTCCACGCTGAGCACCCCGCCGGCGTGCAGCGCCAGCTCGTGCGCCACCGCCAGGCCCAGACCGGTGCCCTTGCCGACCGGCTTGGTGGTGAAGAACGGCTCGAAGACCTGCGCCAGCACCTCCGCCGGCATGCCGTGGCCGGTATCGGCCAGGGCGATGCAGACCGTGGCGTGCTGCCGCGCCACCTGCACGGTGAACGTGCCGCCGCCGGGCATGGCGTCGCGTGCGTTGGCGGCGAAGTTGAGCATGACCAGCTCGAACTGACTGCGATCCAGAAACACCGGCACCGGCTCTGCGCAGGCGTGCAGCCGCAATTGCACCTGCGCGCCGAGCAACTGGGCCAGCATCGGTGCAATCGCCTGCACCGCATCTGCCGCATCGAAGCCGGTCGGCATGGCCAGGTCGCGCCGGCTGAAGCTCAGCAGTTTGCGGCTGATGGTGGTGCCGCGCTGCGCGGCCAGGGCGATACCCTCCAGCGCCTGCGCCATCGCCACCGCATCGCGCGGCGGATCGAAGTCCAGTTCGTGCAGACGATGACGCTGCTCGGCATAGCCCAGGATCGCGCCGAGGATATTGTTGAAGTCGTGCGACACGCCACTGGCCAGATGGCCCACCGATTCGATCTTCTGCAGATGCAGTACCCGTTGCTGCGCCTGTTCGCGCTCACGGATTTCTACCTGCAGGCGCGCCGCGGTCCGTCGCGCGCGATGCAGGCTTTCGCGCAGCGCGGTCACGGTACGGTCCAGCACCAGAGTGACCATCAGGTAGCTCATCACCAGCGAGGGCAGGTTCTGAAACGGACGCTGCCCGTCCTGCGGGTTGCGCCCCCACGGACTGGCCATGCCCAGCAGAAACACCAGCGCGATGCACGCATAGACACGCCACAGCGCGCGCCGCCCGATCACCAGCGCCGCCAGCGTCAGCAACAGCATCGGGAACGGATCGAAGGCCTGCAGCTGATACCCGAAGGCCAGATTGGCGCTCACCGACGAGCACAGCACCACCGCGATGAAGAGGCCGATCGCCGGCTTCAGCGCGCCCTGGCGAATGCGCCAGATGCCGTACCAGGCCGCCAGGGTGATTGCCGCATCGGTGCCCAGGTCCACCGCCAGCTGCACGGCGCTCATCTGCAGCCTGGCGTTGAGCAGGATGTACAGCTTGTTGAGCGGAATTTCCACGCCCAGATACAGCAGCAACAGCTGCAGCGCCGGTGCGTTGCGCAGATCCACCGGGTCGCGCAGCGGCACCCGTCGCAACCACACCGCCGCACTGCGCCAGCGGCGCTGTAGCCAGCCCAGTGGCCACAGTCGAACAAGGTGCCCCGGCAGTCGCATGCGGTGAGTCTAGCGTGAGACACGCAGAAGTCTTCGCGCATTGATCGACGAAAACCCGGCTGACTTAATCGGGGATAAATCCCCCGACGCATCTGCCCAGGTATCCCCTATGTCTTCGTCACGTCTGCTGCCGGCGCCACGCTCGCGCCTTGCCGTTCGCATCTTTCCGCAGTTGTCTTACAGCCTGTTGACCACCGGCCTGTTGCTGGCCCTGGCCAGCGGGGCCGCGTTTGCACAGACGACCCCGACGTCTGCATCTGCGTTACCGTCTGCAGCACCCGCCGACGACACCACCGCAACCGAGCCAACCGACTCCACCGAGTCGACCGACGCCCAGGCGTCCACCGACAACGCGATGCCGCTGTCGGGGCAGGCGGCCGAACACTACTTCCAGGCCGAAGGGCTCAACGACGGCAGCGACAGTGCCGCCGCCGCCGGACAGCGCGCGGTGGCGATGGGCGCGCGCGCCGATGCGAGCGGTGGATTCTCGGTGGCGGTTGGCCACCACAGCACTGCATCGGCGGATGCCGCCATCGCCATGGGCGACGGCGCGCTGGCCAGCGGCATCTCGTCCATCGCCATCGGCGGCAGCTTTTTCGGCAGCGGCTTTTCCGATGCACAGGGCGCCACCAGCACCGGCTTCGGTGCCCTGGCGGTGGGCACCTACGCGCAGGCCAGCGGCGCCACGTCCGCCGCCCTGGGCTGGGCGTCCGAGGCCAGCGGCGGCAGTGCGGTGGCTGTCGGCAACTCGACCACTGCCCGTGGGCAGTACGCCACCGCGTTGGGCAGTTTCGCCGTTGCCGATGCCGAGCAGTCACTGGCCTCCGGCTATGCGGCCAGCGCCAGCAACATCGGCGCGATCAGCCAGGGCGCTTTCAGTTCGGCATCGGGCTTCTTCAGCGTCGCCATCGGCTACGGTGCCGCCGCCGCCGGCGATGGCGGTATCGCCATCGGCGATGCCGCCTCGGCCGCCGGGCAACAAAGCGTGGCCATCGGCGCCAGCAACGCCAGCATTCCCGCACAAGCCAATGGCCTCGGCAGCACCACCGTCGGTTCGGGTGCATGGTCGCTGTCGGACTACGGCACCGCACTGGGCTTCGATAGCCATGCCGATGCCGAAATGAGCATCGCCATCGGTGCGCACGCCATCGCCGCCAGCCTGAGCAGCGTGTCCCTCGGCGACAGCGCATTCGCCGAGGGCGATTACGCGCTGGCGCTGGGATCGATCGCCAGCGCCAACGGCAGCGGTGCGGCGGCGCTGGGCAGTGGCGCCACCGCGTTGGGCGACACCACGTTGGCAGTGGGGTTCAACGCGTCGGCGCTGGCGTCCAACAGCGTCGCGCTGGGCGCCGGTTCCTCCGCCGAGCGCGCCAACAGTGTGGCGTTCGGCAGCCAAGGCGCCGAGCGCCAGCTGACCCATGTGGCGGCCGGCACTGCGGCCACCGATGCGGTCAACGTCTCGCAGTTGCAGAGCATCGCCACCGCGCTCGGCGCCGGCTCGGTGCTCGACAACGGTGTGCTGGTCGGCGGCACCTATGTGATCCAGGGCACCAGCTACGCCAGCGTCGGCGCGGCGATGACCGCCCTGGACCAGGCACTGGACGGGGTGGACCACACCGGCGCAAGCGGCGGGACGATCGCGGTGGGCGGCGGCGGCGATGCGCAGATCGGCGTCGGCACCAACGCGGTGGCGATCGGCTCCAATGCCACCGCCAATGGCGAAAACGGCATGGCCGTGGGAACCCGCGCGCTGGCCTACGGCCCCAACGACACCGCACTGGGCGCCAATGCCCGCGTCAATGCCGACGGCAGCACCGCCGTGGGCGCCAACACCAGCATCACCGCCACCGCCACCAATGCGGTGGCGCTGGGCGAAAGCGCCAGCGTCAGCGCCGCCTCGGGAACCGCCATCGGCCAGGGCGCGACGGTGACCGCCGACAACGCGGTGGCGCTGGGCCGCGCTGCCGTGGCCAACCGCGCCAATACGGTGTCGGTGGGCAGTGCCGGCGCGGAGCGCCAGGTGGTCAACGTCGCCGCCGGCACGGCCGCGACCGATGCGGTGAACGTGCAGCAGATGCAGGCCGCAGACGCCGCGTCGGTGGCCACTGCCAACGCCTATACCGACAACCGCATCGACAGCTGGGACACCAACCTGAGCGCATTGCGCGACGACACCGACCGCCGCTTCCATCACCTGGACCAGCGTATCGACCGCATGGGCGCGATCAGCGGTGCGTATGCCGGCATGGCGACCAACACCGCCGGCCTGTCCGGCGCCAACCGGGTCGGCGTCGGCGTCGGCTCGCAGGGCGGCGAAAGCGCGCTGGCGGTCGGCTATCAGCGTGTACTCGGCAACCGCGCCAGCGTGTCCATCGGCGGCGCATTCGCCGGCAACGAAAAAAGTGTGTCGGCCGGCGCCGGCTTCAGCTGGTGAGCCGTCTGCCCGCCCTCGCCTGCCTGCTCCCATCGACTTCTTCCAGAGACCTCCTCATGTCGACCTCTCGTTCGTTTCTCGCACCGACGCTGCTGGCGTTGTCGCTGAGCCTGGCGCTGCCCGCCGCCGATGCGCAATCGGCGCCCCCGTCATTGTCGGTACTCACCACTGGCACCCAATCGCGTCTTTACGACGGCCTGATCGTCACCTACCGCGACGGCAGCACCGAACGCGGCGACGCCAACGCAGCGGCCACCCGGCTAAGCACCATCATGGCCGCGCCCGCCACCCGCACGCAGTGGTCCAGCCATTACCGCCAGAGCGCGCCCAACCTGCAGCGGGTGCGCCGGCTGGCGATCGGCGCTGACCTGGTGCGTCCCAACCGTCGCCTCAGCGATGCCCAGCTCGACAGCGTGATGCAGGCCCTGAAAGCCGATCCGTCGGTGGCGCACGTCGAACCCAACCTGCTGCTGCAGCCGATCCGCAGTACCGCCAAAGCCACCGTCAGCGCAGTGGCGACGCCGAACGACCCGGGCTTCGAAGTGCAATGGCATCTGCGTGCGCCCGATGGTCATCTGGAAACGCTGGCACCGGACACCGCCAGCTATGCCAACCACGGCGGTATCGATCTGCTGCCGGCCTGGCAGTACGGCGATGGCGACGGCATCGTGGTGGCGGTGATCGACACCGGCATCACCCAGCACCCGGATCTGGACCTGTCGCTGGCCGATGCCGGCTACGACTTCACCAGCAACGCCCTGATCTCCGGTCGCGCCACCGATGGCCGGGTGGCCGGCGGCTGGGACACCGGCGACTGGACCAGCGACGACAAGTACCTGGCCAGCAATGGCGGCTGCGCGCGGCCAGGCCAGCAGTCCGACAGTTCCTGGCACGGTACCCACGTGGCCGGCACCATTGCGCTGCTGAGCAACAACAATGTCGGCATGGTGGGCATCGCGCCCAAGGCCCGGATCCTGCCGATCCGCGCGCTGGGCCATTGCGGCGGCACCACCGCCGACATCGCCGACGCCATTGTCTGGGCCTCCGGCGGCAGTGTCGCCGGCGTGCCGGACAATCCCAATCCGGCCGAGGTCATCAATATGAGCCTCGGCGGCTCCGGCATCTGCAGCAGCGACACCATCACCGCCCAGGCCATTGCAGCGGCGATCGCGCGCGGCACCACCGTGGTGGTGGCCGCCGGCAACGACGGTGTCGATGCGGCCAACTCCACACCTGCCAGTTGCCCCGGCGTGCTCAACGTGGCGGCCACTGGCATCACCGGCAAGCGTGCGTTCTATTCCAGCTACGGCAACAGCGTAACCCTGGCGGCCCCGGGCGGCGGCGTGTACCCGGACGACGCCGCGAGCGGCACCGCAGTACGTACCGGGCTGGTCTGGTCCAGCCTCAATCGGGGCACCCACGGACCCGGCGAGCCCAGCTATGCCGGCTACTCCGGCACCTCGATGGCCTCGCCCCACGTGGCCGGCGTCGCGGCGCTGGCCATCAGCGCAGCGATCGCGCACCACCTGCCGGTGCCGACACCGGCCAAACTGCGCGAGATTCTGACCCAGACCTCGATCCCCTTTCCGGTCAAGCCCACGCTGCGCATCGGTGCCGGCATTCTCAATGCCAATGCCGCCGTGGCGCGCGCCGCCGGCGTCACCAGCGGCGGCGGCGAGGACCAGGCGGTGTTGCTCAGCCGTGGCGCGACCGTCACCGCCATAAGCGCCGCCGCCGGCGAAGGCCCGCTGTACCGGCTGGACGTGCCGACCAATGCACGCAACCTGCAGCTCCGCACGCTGTCCGGCCGTGGTCAGGTCAAGCTGTACGTGCGCGCCACCCGCGCGCCCAGCGCCAACGGCAGCGATGCCGACTACAGCTCGACACGACCCGGCACCACCCAGAGCGTCCAGCTCGCGGTGCCGGCCACCGACAGCTACTTTATCCGCGTGATCGGCGGCACCGGCGGCTACAGCAACCTGACGCTGATGGCGAACTACACGCTGTAGCCCGCCTGACGAGGTGCGTGATAGCGCGCCCGGGCGCATCGGTATCGACAGGCCCAGGTGCGTTGCGGCGGGCGCTGCTCAGGCCCAGCCGCTTAAAAAGCGTGGTCCGCATCACAGATTGAGGCGCCGGATCGCCGATTTAGCGTGATCCGGCGCACACGCAACGTGCCGGAAACATCGCGCCGCGACAGTGGGCAGCTCCCCCGCTGCCCCCCAACTCGCCATGCCCTACACACACCTCCGGACGCGCTCCGGAGTGCGTCGTGCCGTGTCGCGTCGCCCACTCGCCCTCGTGCTGGCCATGGCCCTGGCCACCCCCGCATTCGCGCAGGAAACCGGCGCGCCCTCCACGCCGGCCACGCGCAAGAGCGAGGACGGCATCTTCTCGCTGGACCGCATGATCGTCACCGGTGCCGGCCAGGCCCAGAACCAGTTCGACGCCTCGTATGCGATCACCGCGCTGACCGCCGAGCAGATCGACAAGCTGGCCCCGCTCAACCTCGCCAGCCTGATCGGCTCCATGCCGGGCATCTATGCCGAATCCACCGGCGGTGAAGTGCAGAACGTCTACCGTATTCGCGGTATTCCCGACGAAGGCGCGTTTGCGGTGATCCAGGAAGACGGCATCAGCCCCTACCCGGACAACAACGGCTATTTCTACAAGACCGAAGGCCTGGTGCGCCCGGACCTGATGGTCGAATCGGTGGAAACCGTGCGCGGCGGGCCGTCGCCGATCTTTGCCTCCAATGCGGCGGCCATCGTCAATTTCGTCACCCGCCAGGGTGGCGACACGCCCGAAGGCGCGGTGCGCACCACCGTGGGCGACACCGGGCTGTACCGGCTCGATGGCTACTGGTCGGGCAAGCTGGCGCAGGATTGGTATCTGGCCGCCGGCGGCTTCGTGCGCCGCAACGACGGCTACCGCGATGTGGGCTTCCCGGCCGACGAGGGCGGGCAGTTCCGCATGAACCTCACGCACACGCTGGACCACGGCAAGATCACCTTCACCGCCAAGCATCTGGACGACAAGAACGCGTTCTACATGCCGATCCCGCTGTACGACCCGCGCGACACCACGCGCTCGCTGGACCCGTTGATCGACCGCTTCACCGGCACCTTGAGCACCGCGCAACTCAAACGCGCCAGCATCGTGTCCAGCGATGCCGACGGCGCGCCGCAACGCGAGCTGCGCGACCTGTCCGATGGCCGCCACATGAAGTTCAATCATCTGGGCGCCAACCTGGATCTGGCCTTCGACAACGGCTGGAGCCTGTCGAACAAGGCCATCGTCAATCGCCTGGACATGACCTTCGACGCGCTGTATTCCAGCAATGCGCCGCAGGATGCCAACGCGTATGCCAATAGCCGCCGCGCTGCCGCCAGCGCCGCGTTTCCCGGCCTGGCGTCGCTGGGCTACGTCTACACCGACGATGGCAGCCGCTTCGACCCGGCCAGCACCGACGGCCTGGTGATCCAGGGCCAGTACCGCGCCATGAACGTGCGCGCCGATTCGTTCGCCGATGATCTGCGCCTGCACCGCAGCTTCGATTGGGGCGGCGACACCCATGACATCACGTTGGGCATCTACGGTGCCTATTACGCGCGCTCCTACAATTCGCGTTACCAGAGCTATCTGTTCGAGATGCGCCAGAACCCGCGCACCATCGACCTGCTCGGCTACGACGCGGCCGGCAACGTGGTTGGCGGGGTGACCAAGGACGGCGTGGTGATCTACGGCGCCGACCGCACCCAGGGCAAGGCCTACACCAGCATGCTGGCGCCTTACATCGCCGACACCTGGCAGGTGACCGACAAGCTGCGCCTGGAAGGCGGCGTGCGTCACGAGCGCTACCGCTATCGCGCCTGGAGCATGGCGCGCAGCACCGGCAACCTGGGCATGGCCGACACCCTGGCCGACGATGCCGCGCGCCTGTTCACCGGTGCCCGCGCGCACACCGCGCTGGACGTGGGCGTGACCAACTGGACGGCCGGTTTCAACTACGACATCAACCCGACGGTCGGCCTCTACGGCCGCGCCTCGCGGGCGCACCGCGCGCCCAGCGAAGGCGCCAACGAAGGCAACGTCAACATCCCCACCGCCGACCAGTTCGAGCTCGGCACCAAGCTCAACTTCGACACCCTGGACGTGTTCGCCACCGCCTTCTACACCAAGTACGACCCGTACAACATCGGCACCAGCGCGGTGAACCCGCAAACCGGCGCGGCCGAATCCAAGGACTACCGCGGCAGCGTCACCAACCCCGGCATCGAACTGGCGGCGGTGTGGACACCAGCGCAATGGCTGCGTTTCGATGCGAACCTGACTTACAACGACACCAAGGTGTCCGATCTGACCGAAGTGGTGGCCAACGGTGCAGTGGCGGTGGTCGATGTGGACGGCAACATGCCCAACCGCCAGCCGAAACTGTACGGCAACGCGGGCCCGACGGTGTTCTTCACCACCGGCCGGTTCGATTGGGAAACCTCGTTGCGCTACGCCTATGTGGGCAAGCGCTATGCCGACCTGGAAAACACCACCGCGCTGGCCGCCTACGACACGCTTGCGGCGAACGTTCTGGTACGCAGCGGGCCGTGGGATGTGCAGCTGTCGGTGGACAATCTGACCAACACGTTTGCGCTGACCGAAGGCAACCCACGCACCGACACCATCTCCGGCCAGGGCACGCGCGAGCCGATCTACGGCCGCCCGATCTACGAGCGCAATTCGCGGCTGGTGGTGACTTACCACTTCTGAGTACGCCGACGTTGATGCGCCGCATCGTCCGGTGTCGGCGCGCGGCCTTTCTCGATGCATCGCCTGCAGCGTGGCGCAGCGCACCCGCTGCAGGCCACAAAGGATTCCGATGACGCCTTCCCGTCTTGCCTATGCGCTGCTGCTCGCAGCAGCGATGTGTTCCGGCGATGCCGCCGCCTGGGGCCAGCGCGCGCATGCCGCCATCGACAGCGCCGCCGTGCAGGCCCTGCCCGACGATGGCCCGGTCTTCCTCAAGCAGTACGTACAAGTGATTGCCGACGGTGCCACATTGCCGGACGGATGGCGCAGCGAAAGCGAGCCGTTTCTCAAGATCGAAGAAGACCCCAACCATGGCTGGTTCCGCGAGCAGTTCGCCTTCATGCAGCACCCGCCGCGCTCGCGCTACGCCTTCGTGCTGGCGCTGTACGACGAGCAGCGACGCATCGCCAGGCGCGACCCGCAACTGGCCGAGCGCATGAACGTGCGCTGGGCCGGCACCTTGCCGTACGCAGCCACCGAGGGGTACGAACGCATCGTCGCCACCATGCGGCAACTGCGCACGTTGCGCGCCAAGGGCCAGGACACCCGCGAACTGGAACGTACCTGCGCGTTCTACGTCAGCTGGTTTGCGCACTACATCGGCGATGGCGCGCAGCCGCAGCACGACAGCATCCACCACGATGGCTGGCAGGGGCCAAACCCGAACGGCTACAGCACCGACCCGAAGGTGCATGGCAAGTTCGAGAGCGACTACGTCGAGAACATTGCGCTGACTCCCCAAGACCTGCTGACCCGCATGCCGGCCCTGGCGCATCAGCAGGGCGATGTGTTCGAGCAGATCCTGGGCTTTCTCGCCATCGGCACCGGCCGCGTCGAACAGGTGTATCGCCTGGAAAAAGCCGGCGCCTTCGACGATGCCTCCAGCACCGATGGCCGCGCGATGGTCTATCTCACCGCCGGCGACGGCGCGGCGATGTTGCGCGATCTGCTGGTGCGCGCATGGCGCGAAAGCGCGCTGCATCCGGGCAAATCGACGCTGCCGCGCAGCATGGACCCGAGCCATCCGCAGTACGACCCGGCGACCGGATCTGCGCCTGCCGGCACGTCGCCGACCGTGTAACCGACCTTGGCGACAGCGGTGCACAGCGATCGGCGTGCCGACGTGCGCGTCGGCCAACCGATGCTGCGCCTGTCGGCACGACGGCGCAGCGGACCGCGCAAGAAACCGGGTGTGGCATCACGTGGCCTCAGTGGACCGCATTGACCTGCGCGACAAAGCGCAGCAGATCCTGATCGAAGCGCCCGCTGTCTTCCAACAAATGGGCGTGCCCGGCGCTGGGATACAGCACGGTCTGCGCCCACGGCAACAGCTGCCGTGCACGCGCCAGCGTCGGCTCGGTGGTCACCAGTGCGTCGCATGCACAACCGCGATTGCCGGGCCGGGCGTGGGTCGCTGCGCTTTGGGTTCGAACTCGCAGCCGGCCGCATGCAGATTGCTCTTCTGCTGGCCGAACGCCAACGCGCGGCGGCCTTCGCCGAAGGTAACTACCTGCATGCCAAGCACGCGCGCCTAGAAATTGCAGGGGGCGTCCAGGTCGGACACGGTCAGTACCAGATGATCGAGTCGGTCGATCTGCATCATTCGCCTCGCCCAGGATGCGGCGCAAACCGGCCATAGGGACGTGCATCGTCGGCACGTTGGCGCAGCACGTACGCCGCCGCAGAGGCCAGTATCAACAGCGTCAGGCACATGCCGACCAACGCGCCCCAGCCGCCGTGTTGCCAGAACCAGCCGCCGAGCGCACCGATCACGCTGGAGCCGGCGTAATACGCCAGCAGATACAAAGACGCGGCATGGCTGCGATGCGCGCCACCGAGCCGGCTCACCCACGCGCTGGCGGCCGAATGCGCGATGAAGAACCCGATCGTCAACAACACGATGCCGGCCACCACCAATGCCAGCGCATGCGCCAAGGTCAGCGCCACGCCGAGCACGCACAACCCGATGCCGGTCGTGACCACCGGCCCGCGCCCGAACCGGTCCGACGCCGCACCGGCCACCGACGAACTGACGATGCCGAACACATAGGCGCTGAAGATCATGCCGATCTGGCTCTGGCTCAAGCCGAATTCCGGCCCGCCCAGGCGAAAACCGGCGTAGTTGTACAGGCACACGAACACGCCCATCAACAGGAACGGCAGCGCAAACAGAAACGGCAGATTGCGATCGCGCAGATGCCCGGCCCAGGCGCGCAGATGGAAGCGCAGATTGATGCCGTGCCGACGCACGAAGTTGCGCGACGGCGGCAGCAACCAGAAGAACGCCAGCGCACACAGCAGGTCGAACACGCTCAACACTGCTAATGCGGTGCGCCAATCGGTGTGGTCGGTCAGCACGCTCATCACGATGCGCCCGCTCATGCCGCCGAACGCATTGCCGGCCACGTACAAGCCGGTGGCCGCGCCCATCTTGTTGGCCGGCAATTCTTCGCCCAGATACACCATCGCCACCGCCGGCACCCCGCCCAGCGCGATGCCGGACAAGGTGCGCACCACGACCAGGGCGCCCCAGTGCGGCAGGAACGCGGCGATCAGGTTGAGCACCGCCGCGATTGCGATCGAGACGAACATCAGCCCGCGCCGGCCGAGGTTTTCCGACACTGCGCCAGCGCAGAAGATCGCCAGTGCCAGCGCACCGGTGGCCAGCGACAACGGCAGCGAGGCGGTGGCTGCGTCCACGTTGAAGGCGCGCGCGAATTCCGGCAGCACCGGCTGCACGCTGTACAGCAGCGAGAAGGTGGCAAAACCGGCCAGGAACAACGCAAACCGGATACGCCCGCTGGCGGGCGCATCGGTTGCCGGTGCATCGGTTGCCAGGCTGGCGGCAGTGTCCGGCAATGAGCCGGTGCGGCAATCGGGAGCGGACACGGGCGCAACATCGAGACAAGGGACCGCGAGTATTCCCCTGCCCTGACCCCCTGTCCAATATATGATGCAGGCAGTTGCCATATGCAGGACAGATAGCATGGAACTCCGCCACCTGCGCTATTTCCTGGCCGTCGCCGAGGAAGGCAACTTCACCCGCGCCGCTGCACGTGTCGGTATCGGCCAGCCGCCGCTGAGCCAGCAGATCCAGGCGCTGGAACGCGACCTGGGCACGCCGCTGTTCCGGCGCACCCACAGCGGTGCCGAGCTGACCCCGGCCGGCGAGGCGTTTCTGGTCGAAGTGCGCCGCGTGCTCGCCGATGTGGAGCGCGCCGCAGAAACCGCGCGGCGGGTGGCGCGTGGCGAATCCGGCCGGCTGCGCCTGGGCTTCACCGCCTCGGCCGCATTCAACCCGGTGGTGCCGCACCTGATCCGCGATTTCCGCCGGCAATGGCCGCAGGTCGAACTGTTGCTGGAAGAAACCAACACCGCCGGATTGTTGCTGGCGCTGGCCGATGGCCGCCTGGACGCGGCCTTTGTGCGCTACGGCCTGAGCACGCCACCCGACCTGCAACTGCTGCGCTTTGCCGACGAACCGATGAAGATCGCCGTACCCGCCGCGCATCGTCTGGCCGCCCGCAACAGCGCGCCACTGGCGGCGTTGGCGGGCGAGCCGTTCATCCTGTTCCCGCGCAGCTTCGGCTCCAGCCTGTACGACGAAATCCTCGCCGCCTGCCGCGCATCCGGCGTGACCCTGCGCATCACCCAGGAAGCGCCGCAGATGTCGTCCATCGTCAATCTGGTCGCCGCCGAACTCGGCGTGTCGGTGGTACCCGCCTCCACTGCGCAGCTGCAGCTGCCCGGCGTGCGCTATCTGGATATCGAAGGGCAGATGCCGCTGGCCCGGCTCGCCCTGGCGGTGTCGCCCGGTGCACTCGATACCGCGCCGTTGGTCCGGCATCTGTGGGCGCTGGCGGAAGTGCTCTGAGCAAGGGTGAACCAGGCGATTCGCGACATACGTAACCGCGACCGTTGCGAACGCGTGTGACAGGTTCCATCGATGACGCGTCATCGCGCGCAACCGCGCTCCTGCATGCCGGCAAGCACACGCACCGCAGGTGCCCCGCCCAGCGCGAACCTCGACGATGTTGCCGACTGCACAGACCTCCGATCCAGCAACGTGTCAAATATACGTATGGACCTGAATTAGAACTGCGTGCCATTCACGAAAAGGCGGCGTAGATGATGACACATTCCCGCAAGCCGCCGATGGAACGGGTGTACTGCGCTAAACGCACCCGTCTTGACGCCGCTTCGCAGTAGCCTATACAAAAATGGATTTATCCAGAGGATGAAGAACCAAGGAGATGCTGCATGAGTGAAATCTGGATCGTCAACCCCGGCAAAGGTTTGGGACCGCTCGAATTTGGCATGACGCAGGCTCAAGTTGCCGAATTTGAGAATGTCATGGGGCCAATCGATGAAACGACCGAAGAGACATTACCGGATGGCAGCCTGGCAATAAACGAATTTCGTGATCGCGGCACACCACTCTGCTCATTTCAAAGGGGAGTTCTTACGTTTCTATCTATTGGGCAGTCGGACCTAATCGACATCCGTTTCCAAGACGTGTCAATTTTCAGCGACGATCCAAAGCGCGTCTATTCAACGCTTGGAAGAGCGGCGGGCGCAGTCTTTTGGCACCACAACAGCGTGATCATGCCATCACTTGGCCTGGAGCTGATCGGCTTCGTCATCGAGTACAGCCCAAAGGGAAAGCCACCTGTTTTTGTGAGCAGAACTGCGGGCTTTACCTGGCCAGAGCTAGCGCTTTTCCAGCCGGGCCGCGAGACGTTCAAGGAAGCGCACCTAATCGAAATATCGAGCGAGGCGGATTAAGATCGCGCCCGACTTGGTTTCAGCCCCCCCCCCACTCTGGCGATCCATTATTCAAATGTGAAATGAACTACTTATTATGAGGAAATACAACTTCCCGGTGTCATTTCAGTCTTCGCCGGAAGATCTTATCTGCCGGATTATTCTTGACGGACGCTTTACGCCGGAAGATCCCATCAGCGATTTTCCTAAAACCATAACGTCGCGCTATTTAAACGATGTATTGGGCCGAGGACGATCCATCGCGTCCTGTCGAACCGCCGGAGACAATAGCATCGAGGTACGGATTGATCAGAGCATCTCAGTTTCCGACGTAGACCGAGCGATCATACTTAATCTTCTCGATTTCGGACAAGATCACGCGTCTGAACGTTCTACCACGATAAAAGAAGCACTCTTTTATACCGATTCACCCGAAACAATGTCTGCAGAAAAGCTCCAAAGAGCGCTTGAGGCGGCCAATGAAGAAGCGGGCCTGTTCATGTCAGCACGCTTGACGGACTTTCCTCCGAGCGATGAAGACCTCGCATCAGAGTGGCCACAAGATTGGGTTGAAGACCAGAAGTATGACTGGCCAAGCTACCATTTTTTCCACTTTTCGATTGAGTATCGTGACAGCTTGGCCCAGCCCGATCTGGATTTCGCCGCTCACTTTCTAAATGCTGCACATGATGTGACTATGTGGCGCGGCTATAATCCTGGCATCAACGCCGCTGACTCGGTGGCGTCGGGCCGGGACGGGCTGAGTTTCGAGGTAAATGCCCAAGGCAACCAGATAACATACACGCTCGAACGATCGCCTTGTGATCCTGCCCTGTCGGTAAAACAGTTTGTCGAGGCCATGCACGAACGCACTAGTGATTGGCCCGCACGTTGGGACATTGGTGTCCAACCCGAGGACTGACCGTCCTGCTGGACGACCGGTTGCTGTTGTGCATCTTGGTCCGATGCATTGCGCTTGGCGGAAGGCAGCAGCGATGTCGGCTGTGCGCACGCATTCCTGTGCCGGGGGCGATCGCCCCACTTGACCTCAACTGCGATTGAGGTCGTTCAATGCACGGCTTCTTCTGCCACCCGCCTCTGCCATGCATCTTCGCCATCTGCTGTTGCCCTGCCTCGACCCCGACCTCAGCCTGCGTTTCTATCGCGATGTGCTGCAGCTGCCGCAGCACGGCAACAGCGTCCGCATCGGCTGGACCACGTTGGAATGCGTGCAGGCGCAGCAGCCGGTGGGCAGTGTGCACCTGGCATTCAACGTCGCGCCATCGCGCTGGGACGCCGCTGCAAGGTGGATCGGCGCGCGCAGTAGCGTGCTTGTCGATCCGCACGGTCATCGGCGCTTTCGACTGGATGGCGTGTGGCAATCGCAGTCTGTCTATTTCGCCGGGCCCGATGGCGCGGTGCTGGAGGTGATCGCCCGTCAGGCGCTGCAGCGCACGGTCACCGGCGAAGGCGCATTCCACGGCAGAGAGTTGCTGTGTGTGAGCGAGATCGGATTGCCCAGCGACAATGTCGCGGCGGTGACCAGCAGCGTGGCCCATCACTTCGACGTGCGGCCGTTTGCACCCGTGGTGGACGGCTTTGCCGCGCTGGGTGACGACCAGGGGCTGTTGATCGTCGTCGATCGGGCACGGCGCTGGTTTCCGCAGCAGCGGCAGCTGCCATGGGCCACCGGCGTGCGGGTCAGCGTGGACGCGCCGCAACCGGGGCTGCGCCTGCGCGATGCGCAGGGCTGGGAGTTGCTGGCGGCGTGATCGCCACGCCGCTCAACTCATGCAGCGACCACCGGGTCGGGCAGGCGGAAAAACGTACGCGCCGCCGCCGTGCTGTTGGCCGCCGTCAGCGCCACGTCCTCGCCACGATCGCGCGCGAGTTCTTCCACGATATGCGACAGGAACATCGGCTCGTTGCGGCGGTCCTTGGGCATCGGCTTGAGCGTGCGCGGCAGCAAGTACGGCGCGTCGGTTTCGATCATCAACCGGTTGGCCGGGATGTTGCGCACCAGCTCGCGCAGATGCGCGCCACGGCGCTCGTCGCACAGCCAACCGGTGATGCCGATGTAGTAATCGCGGTCCAGATACGCGAACAGCTCTTCGCGCGTGCCGGTGTAGCAATGCACCACCGCCGGGCCGAGCCGGCCATCGAAGCTGCGCAGGATCGACAGGAAATCGTCGTGCGCGTCGCGTTGATGCAGGAACAACGGTTTGCGGTTATCGGCGGCCAACTGCAGCTGACGCTCGAAGGCCTTGTGCTGGGCCGGGCGCGGGGCGAAATCGCGGAAGTAATCCAGCCCGCATTCGCCCACCGCCACCACTTGCGGATGCGCCTGCAGCGTGCGCATTTCGGCCTCGCATTCGGCGGTGAATTCCACGGCGTGGTGCGGGTGCACGCCGGCGGTGGCGTAGAGGAATCCGGGGTGCTGCTGGGCCAGTTGCAAGGCCAGTGGCGAATGCTCGCGGCTGGCGCCGGTGATCACCAATTGCGCAACGCCTGCGTCGCGTGCGCGTTGCAGCACGGCGTCGCGGTCGCGGTCGAAGGAGTCGTGAGTCAGGTTGGCGCCGATATCGATCAACTGCATGTTGCGGGTGTCGCCTGAAGGAGCAGATGCGATTGTACTGGGTGGACGTTGCCCTCATCCGCCCTGCGGGCACCTTCTCCCGCACGCGGGAGAAGGAACACCCACTGCGGCACCTGCGCGCTATCGGCCTGCAGCGAACGCATGCTGCTCCCCTTTCCCGCGCGTGCTGCTCCCCTTTCCCGCGCGTGCTGCTCCCCTTTCCCGCGCGTGCTGCTCCCCTCTCCCGCCTGCGGGAGAGGGGCAGGGGTGAGGGCCGCTTAGGGGTGAGGCCCGCTTGCGCAACCCACTCAACCCACCACGGGCACCACCATCGCATCGATCTTCGCCGCCAGCGCCTGGATCGCCAACTGCGCCGAGCGCGACAGCTGTCGCTGCGGAGCCACGCACAGCGCCAGCGTCATCGGTTTGGTCAGATGCTGGCGGAACGGCACGAATGCCAGCCGTCCATCGGCCACATCGGGCGCGGCATCCAGCCACGACATCAGGCCCACGCCCGCACCGGCGCGCACCAGCCCGCGCAAGGTACGCACGTCGTTGCAGTGGGTCAGCCGTTTCACGTCGATGTGCTGGCGCTGATACAGCACCTTGGCATGCTCGCCGACGATCAGCGGCGCGGCCGGCAGCAACAGGCGATGCTCCAGCGTTTCGCTCAGTTGCAGCTCGGTGCGGGTGCTGAGCGGGTGGCCCACCGGCATCGCGATGCCCAGCGGGATATCCGCAAATGCGCGCACCTCCAGGTCCACGCTGCTGACCGGGTCCAGCAGCAGACCGATATCCACATCGGCCGAGGTCACCATTTCCATCACCCGCTGGTTGCGCGCGGTGGACAGGTTGAAGGTGATGCCGGGGTAGTCCTGCACCAATGCGGCCACTGCCGCCGGCACCACGCCCTCGCTGAGCGCGTCGATCATGGCGATCTCCACATGCCCGCGGCGCAGCCCCTTGAGTTCGTCGAAGCGCTCCAGCGTGCGGGCGTAGGCCTTTTCCCAGCCGCGCACGTCCACCAGCAGCAACTCGCCGGCGGCGGTCAGCCGCAACCGGCCGGGCAGGCGCTCGAACAGCTGCGCGCCCAGTTCTTCCTCGGCCTTGAGGATCTGCCGGTCGATTGCCGAGGCCGACACGTGCAGCACGTCGGAGGCCTTGCGGATGCTGCCGCAGCGGGCCACTTCGATGAAGTAACGGGTGAAGCGGGAAAAGGTCAGCATGCGGCAGGGCCCGGTTGGCGTTGCATTTTTTGCAATGGCTTGGCTGAAAATCGATGTTTGATAACACACCCCCGGCTTCCTAGAGTCAATCCGGCACCGCTCCCCGCCCTACGCCCGAGACTGGACCCATGGATGTTGCCGTCCCCGCCCTGCCGCTGCATTGCACCTTCGACGCCGCCGACTGGCAACGCCTGGCCCAGCACTGGCATGCGGTGGCGCTGAGCAGCGAGGTGACCGAGGCGCCGTTCAAGGCCACCCTGCTGGATGAGCCGCTGGTGCTGTACCGGCTGGGCGAGGAGCTGGTGGTCGCGCGCGATGTCTGCCCGCATCGCGGCGTGCCGCTGAGCATGGGTACGGCCGATGGCGGCGGCGTGGTGTGCGCCTACCACGGGCTGCGCTTCGGCGCGGGCGGGCGCTGCAACCATATCCCCGCCAGCCCGACTCAAAACATCCCCGCCAAGATGCGCCTGCACACCTACGCGGTGGCCGAGCGCTACGGGTTGATCTGGGTGTGCCTGTCCAAACCTGCCGGCGTGAGCGCGGCCGAGGTGCAGATTCCGCCGATGCCCGGCTGGGACGAGGACGGCTTCCAGCAGATCGTCTGCCCGGCCTTCGACATCGGCGGCAGTGCCGCGCGCCAGCTGGAAGGCTTCATCGATGTGGCGCACTTCGCCTTCGTGCATACCGCGACATTTGCCCAGCCCGACAAGCGCGAGGTACCGGCCTATACCACCACCGAAACGCCGACCGGCTTCAATGCCGATTATCTGAGCGCGGTGGCCAATTATTCGGTGGACATGCCGCTGCCGGACGTGGACCCCGGTTTCCAGTGGCTGCGCCATTTCGAAATACATCTGCCCTTCACCGCCACCCTCACCATCCACTTCCCGGTGCCGGGCAAGCGGCTGGTGATCATGAATGCCGCAAGCCCGGTGTCCAAGCACAAGACCCGCCTGCTGGTGCCGATCGCGCGCAACTTCGACACCCACCTGCCGGTGGAGGACGTGCACGCCTTCAACCTGCGCGTATTCGAGGAAGACCGCGCCATGGTCGAGGCGCAGCGCCCTGAATATCTGCCGCTGGATCCGCTGCTGGAAGTGCATATCCCTGCCGATCGCAGCTCGATCGCCTATCGTCGTGGCCTGCGCAGTCAGGGCTACAGCGACTTCTTCTTGCGCTGAGCGCCGAGGACACCGCCATGCAGTTGCACGAGGTGCGCGTCGCCGACGTCTTCGACCAGGGCCATCGCCAACGCGCGATCCGGCTGGAGTCGGTGGGCGCGGAATTGCCGGCCTTCGAGGCCGGGGCGCATGTGGACCTGCATCTGCCCGACGGCATGATCCGCCAGTATTCGATCGCCAGTGCGCCGCATGTGCGCGACCACTATCTGCTATGCGTCAAGTTGGCAGATGCTTCGCGCGGTGGGTCGCGCCATCTGTGCGAGCAGCTGAGCACCGGCGACCGCCTGCGCATCTCCACACCGCGCAATCTGTTTCCCTTACATCCGGGCGAGCGCCACGTCTTGCTGGCCGCCGGCATCGGCATTACGCCGCTGCTGTCGATGGCCGAAGCGCTGGAAGCGCGTGGCGAACCTTTCGTGCTGCATTACTACGCGCGCCGACATGCCGATATGGCGTTCCTGGCGCGGCTGCAGCGCGGCTTCACCCATGGTCAGGTGCAGATGCATCTGAGTGATGGCGGCGAAAGCCCGCGTGTGCATGTGCCGGACGAATTGGAACAGGCGCGTACACGCGATCAACTGTATCTCTGCGGACCAGCCGCGTTCATGGACCACTTCACGCTGCTTGCCAAGGCACATGGCTGGACCTCGGCGCAACTGCACCGCGAACACTTCGCCGCCGCCGCCGAACTCCCCCGCGCGCACGACGCCGACAGCGCCTTCGAAGTGGAGCTGGCCGCCAGCGGCCGCGTGGTGCAGGTGCCGGCCGAGTGCAGCATCGCCAGCGCCTTGTTGGACGCCGGCATCGCGGTGCCGCTGTCCTGCGAGCAAGGCATGTGCGGCGCCTGCCTGACCGGCGTGCTGGCCGGCACTCCCGATCACCGCGACAGTGTGCTCAGCGCCAGCGAGCACGCGCAGAACCGCCAGATCACGCTGTGTTGTTCGCGCAGCCGCTCGCCCAGGTTGGTACTGGATCTATGAGGTGGCACAGCAGTCATCCCCACCAACCCACATGAATGATGCGGCGGTACCCAGCCAACTGCCGACCACACGCACAGTCCTGCAAACGATCTGCTACCGATACACCGAGACAACGCGCCCTTCCCCCGCCTGCGGGGAAGGTGCCCGAAGGGCGGATGAGGGCAGCCACCACCCGCAAAACCAACAGCCCCCAACGCAACGTCAACTGGCCTGGCGAGGCGTGGCAGGGCAAGCTGCACATCGGCTCTCGCTTTCCCACCCCCATCGCGTCTTCTTTTCTGGTCCGTCAACGCATGTCTTTACTGCACCGCTGTCTGCTCCTTTCCCTCTGCGTGTTGCTGCCAACGCTCGTACAGGCGCGCCCCGCGCCCGTGCCGTCGCGCGAGCAGCAGGTGGCCACCGTGTTCAATCAGGCGGCCGATCAACCCGCGCAGCTGCGCGCCTGGCTGCAGGCGATGCCAAAGGGTGGCGACCTGCACAACCATCTGTCCGGTTCGGTCTATGCCGAGGACTATCTGCAGTGGGCCAGCGACGATGGCGCCTGCGTGCAACTGGACGACCTGAGCCTGCGCGCGCCGCCGTGCGGTAAGGGCCAGCAGCCTGCACGCGATCTGGCAACGCGCGATGCGGCGTTGTATGGCCGGGTGGTGGATGCGCTGTCGATGCGCAAATTCCTGCCCAGCCCATCGCACCCCACCGGGCACGACCAGTTCTTCAGTACCTTCGGCAAGTTCGATGCGGTGGTGCGCGCGCGCGTCGCCGACACCGTCGCCGCCGTGCTGGATCAGGCCGCGCGCGACCGCGTGCCCTACGTGGAAATCATCGCCAACCCGCCGCAGATGGATGAAGCGGCAAAACGCATGCAGTCCCTGCCCTGGAACGGGGCAGACGACGCCGCCAATCTGCGCACCTTGCAGGACGCCTTGCCGCCGCTGGTGCAAGCCGCGCAACGCGCGCTTGCCGACACCGATGCCCAGGTGCGTCGTGTCCTGCATTGCGACCAGCCCGATGCACGCCCCGGCTGCCAGGTTCAATATCGCTATGTTCCCTACGTGCTGCGCGTATTGCCGCAGCCGATGGTGTTCGGGCAGATGGCGCTCGCCCATGCACTGATCGCTGCGGGCGGCAGCCGCGCGGTGGCAGTGAACATCGTCGCGCCCGAAGACAACCCGGTGGCGCTGGCCGATTACGCGCGGCATATGGCGATGTTCCGCTTCTTCGCAACGCGCTATCCCAACGTGCCGTTGTCCCTGCATGCCGGCGAGCTGGCATTGGGCCTGGTGCCGCCGGCACAGCTGCGTTCGCACATCCGCCAGGCGGTCGATGCCGGTGCACGCCGTATCGGTCATGGTGTGGATCTGCCTTACGAAGACGATGCCGATGCGCTGTTGCAGCGTATGCGCAGCAAACAGGTCGCGGTGGAGATCAACCTCACCAGCAACGATGTGATCCTGGGCATCAACGGCGCCGCGCATCCGTTGGCGATGTACCTGCGTGCCGGCGTGCCGGTGGTGCTGTCCACCGACGACGCCGGCGTCTCGCGCGCCGACATGACCCATGAATATCAGCGCGCAATGCAGGAACAAGGCATCGACTACCTCACGCTCAAGCAGCTCGCCCGCAATGGACTGACCTATAGCTTTCTGCCGGGCAACAGCCTGTGGGCGACGACCAACACCGCCGTGCAGCCCTGCGCACACGCGCTTGCGCACGACAGTGACGATGATGGCTGCCGCAGCTTCCGCCACGACAATCCGAAGGCGCAACTGCAATGGCAACTGGAACAGGCGCTGGCACAGTACGAGCGCGACATGCTGGCCAGGCAAATCAGGTGATGCGTTCTCTTTGCCGGTGTCGTGCACCGATCACCCCCCACTGACACCCTGCCTTCTCCATTTCCACCCCGATGACCACTGTCCCCATTCCCGCCAGCAAACGCCGCGTCATCCTCGAAGACGACATCGACGGTTTCACCCCCGCGCAGTTGCTGTTGCTGCAATCGCCCGAGGTCGAGGTGCTGGGCATCAGCACGGTCAGCGGCAACATCTGGCGCGACGAAGCAGTGGCGCATACCTGCCGTCTGCTGGAATTGGCCGGCCATCCCGCTATTCCGGTGCTGCCCGGCCCGGTGCATCCGCTGCTCAACAGCGAACTGGCCACCGAACGTTGGGAAGCGCTGTACGGCAAGCTGGTCTGGAAAGGGGCATGGACCAGACACTGGGTCGATGGCGACACCGTGCAGAGCGCGCCGCGCTATCACGCCCACGACGTGGTGCCAGATCTGCCGTTGGGCAATCCCAGCGTGGTACGCCCATCCGACGAGCCGGCCGCGCTGTTCATGCTGCGCATGGTGCGCCTGTATCCCGGCGAGGTGAGCATCGTTGCCACCGGCCCGTTGACCAATCTGGCGCTGGCGCAGTCGCTGGACCCGGCGTTCGCCACCCTGGCGCGCGAGCTGGTCTACATGGGCGGCAGCCTCAACCCACGGCAGCAACGCAGCAGCATCAGCGCACAACAGTTCGCACGCGAATTCGTCAACTCGCCACGCCGCGAATTCAATATCCGCTGGGATCCGGAAGCGGCCAGCATCGTGATGCGCGCACCGTGGCGCAAGATCACCATGGTGCCGGTCGACCCATCGACTGCGACCGAACTCACTCCCGACTTGCTGGCACGTATCAGCGCAGCCGACACCACCATCGGCCACGCGTTGCGCCGCCGCGAGCCGGGCTTCCCGATGTGGGACGAACTGGCCACCGCCGTGTGGCTGCGCCCGGAATTGGCGACGCACACCGAAACGCTCTACGTCGACACCAACACCGCGTTCGATGCCGGGTATGGCGATATCTTGTCGTGGGCACCGGGCTATCAGGCCGGCCTGGGCGAGCAGGCGCAGACCGTAGTGCGTGCGGTCGACGTGGACGCATTCGAGCAGGTCTTGGTCGATCATCTGACCGCACCACAGCCACCAGCGGTCGGGCTGCCGCTGGCCCTTCTGCCGGGAGAAGACTCACGAAGAGCGCATGGAGGGACGGCGCCTGACAGCACGACTGCATAGGTTGAGTACGAGAACGCACGAGCAGATGCGCAACCGACACCGCTGCGTCTGCCGGGCGCTGTACCCCGACCCCGCTACGCGCTGGCAGCACGGGTGCACGCCAGTGGCGGGCAAGACCGGCCTCGGCGCTGCGGCGAGAGCGGGCGAGGTACCGGCCGCGACATGCTTGAAACAGAACGACGCCCGAGGCGGCATCGCGTGATTGGATCGATCGGCAACGCCTGCCCACCTGCGCTTCTCGGTCTCACTCGCATGGCGCTTCAGCAGTCCGCTAGTTCCCCCCCGCTCGCCTGGCGTCTGTCATCTACCGTCCTCGCATCACCAGGCGCACGTCACTTGACGCATCCGCACCGACTGCAGTGTCCAGCACCGTCCACCAGGCGCTTCTGCAGCAATCACATTCGCCGCGCCTGCATGCCTGCACGGCACTCGAATCCCGAATCTCGAATCCCAAAATCTCGGCATCCCGAATCCCCGCTCCCAACAAGGTGACCCCATGCAAGTCCCAGCGCAGTGGCAGGCCGGCATCGATCGCAATACCGACATCCTGCGCGCGCATGCGCAGCTGCTCGCCAGCTTCAACGCCCCTTGCCCCGCAGCACCGGACACCACCGCCCCGCTCGGCCAGATCGCATCGATCGTCGCCACCACCCGTCGCCACCCCACACTGGCCGCAGACCACGCGAACCAGGCACTGACACGTATCGACCAGGCCAACGACAGCCTGCGCGCGATCACCCGCCTGCTGCCAGCACGCGCCGCCGCCGATGCCGCGCGCGTACAGTCGGCGCTGGCAGGCGGCAGCGATGGCGGTGCATTGGCCGGCGTGCCGTTCGTGGTCAAGGATCTGTTCGACGTCGCCGGCCAGGTCACCACCGCTGGCGCCGTCATGCGCGCACAGTGCGCGCCCGCCATCCGGGATGCGGCCGTCGTGCAACGGCTGAGCGATGCCGGCGCGGTGTTGGTCGGCACCGCCAACATGGACGAGTTCGCCTATGGCTTCGCCACCGTCAATGCGCACTACGGCACCACCGCCAACCCGCACGATCACCGCCATCTGGCCGGAGGCTCGTCGGGCGGTTCGGCGGCCGCAGTGGCTGCCGGGCTGGTGCCGTTCGCGCTGGGCTCGGACACCAACGGCTCCATCCGCGTGCCAGCCGCACTGTGCGGCGTGTACGGCCTGCGTCCCACGCACGGCGCGTTGCCGCTGGATGGCGTGTTCGGCTTCGTCGATGCGCTGGATGTGGTCGGCCCGTTCGCCTCGTCCATCGCCGACCTGCGCCGCGTGCATGAGGTGATGCTGGGTCGCTCGCTTGCCTCCTGCAACGGCGGCAGCCTGCGGGTCGCACGTCTGGGCGGCTGGTTTCAACGCAATCTCGATCCCGAACTGGATACCGGCTTGCGCGCATTGCTCGCGGCCTGCAACAGCACCACCGTCATCGATCTGCCCGAGGCCGAGCGCTCCCGCGCCGCCGCCTTCGTCCTCACCGCCGCCGAAGGCGGGCACCGCCATCGCGCCGGCCTGAGCACGCAGGCCGAGCAGTTCGACCCGGCCACCCGCGACCGCCTGCTCGCCGGCCTGCAGCTACCCGCCAGTGCGGTGGCCGATGCGCAGCGTTTCGCACAGTGGTTCGCCGCGGCGATGCAACGGTTGTGGGACCAGGTGGATGTGTTGATCGCGCCGGCTACACCCTGCGCGGCGCCGCGCATCGACCAGGACACCATCCAGATCGATGGCCTGCCGGTGTCCGCGCGCGCCAACTTGGGCATCTTCACTCAGCCGCTGGGCCTGGCCGCCTGCCCGGTGCTGGCCGCGCCGTTGCCGCGCCCCGGTCGCCTGCCGCTGGGCGTGCAACTGATTGCCGCGCCCGGCCGCGAAGACCGCCTGTTCGCACTCGCCGCGCAACGCGAACGCGACGGCCTGCTCGCCTTCAGCCCACCGGCGGAGACGCGCTGATGCTGCACACCTTGCGCGCGCGCCGCGGCATGGTCGTGGCCCCGCACCATCTGGCTGCGCAGGCCGGACGCGACATCCTGCGCGACGGCGGCAACGCCATCGAAGCCGCCGTCGCCACCGCCGCCTGCCTGGCGGTGGTGTACCCGCACATTACCGGCATCGGTGGCGACGGCTTCTGGCTGATCCACGAACCCGACGGCCGCGTGCACGCCATCGATGCCTGCGGCCGCGCCGCACAGGCGGCAACACTGGACTTCTATCGCGGCCACAGCAGCATTCCGTGGCGTGGCCCGGGCGCGGCCAATACCGTCGCCGGCACCGTCTCCGGCTGGGCGCTCGCGCTGCAACACGCAGGCGGCGACGTGTCGCTGCAGCGCATATTGCAAGACGCCATCCACCACGCCAGCGATGGCGTGCCGGTCACGCTCGGCGGCGCGCACATCGCCGCCAGCAAGAGCGCTGAACTGCGCGGACAACCCGGCGCCTACGCCAGCATCTTCGAACCCCACGGCGCACCCCTGCACGAAGGCGCACTGCTGCAACAGCCGCACCTCGCACGCACCTTGCAACGGCTCGCCGCCCAAGGCCTGGCGAGTTTCTATCGCGGCGCACTGGCCGACGACATCGCCGCCGACCTGCAGGCACTCGGCAGCCCGCTCAACGCGCACGACCTCGCAAGCCACCATGCCGACCCCAGCGTGCCGCTCTCGGTCGCCATCCACGGCGCGCGCCTCTACAACCACGCACCGCCCACGCAAGGATTGGCATCGCTGTTGATCCTCGCGTTGTTCGATCGCCTGCAGGCCGAACACCCCGACAGCTACGCGCACCTCCACGGCCTGATCGAAGCCACCAAACAGGCGTTCCTGATCCGCGACGCACACATCGGCGACCCCGCCTGGATGACGCTCGACGCACAAGCCTTGCTCGACGACAGCGCCGCACTCGACGCGCTTGCCGCACGCATCGACATGCGCACCGCACTGCCCTGGCCACAGCCCTCTCAAGCCGGCGACACCGTCTGGTTCGGCGCCATCGACGCGCATGGCCGTGCGGTCAGCTGCATCCAGTCCACGTATTTCGAATTCGGCTCCGGCCTGGTGCTGCCGCGCACCGGCATCACATGGCAGAACCGCGGCTGCAGCTTCCGCCTCGCCGCCGACGGCTGGAACGCACTCGCCCCTGGACGCAAACCCTTCCATACCCTCAACCCGGCGCTGGCTACTTTCGACGACGGCCGTGTCATGGCCTACGGCACCATGGGCGGCGAAGGCCAACCACAGACACAGGCCGCCCTCTTCTCCCGCTACGCCCGCTTCGGCGTACCGCTGCAGCAAGCGATCACGGCACCACGTTGGTTGCTCGGCCGCACATGGGGCGAAGACAGTACCTCGCTGAAGCTGGAAGACCGCTTTGATCCAGCAGTCGTGCAGGCACTACGCGATGCCGGACATGCGGTGGAGCTGCTGCCCGCATATACCTCGGTCATGGGGCATGCGGGCGCATTGGTGCGCGAGGTGGATGGCGTGATCAGCGGGGCGAGTGATCCGCGATCCGATGGTGCGGTGGCTAGCTGGTGATGGTTGGGGGCTAGATCCGTCAATGCCTTGACTGATAACTTCGGCGAGAAAACTTAACTGATGATTCATGTTAGGCAACCTAACTTCCCTTAATCATTCGCATGGAACGAGTCAATGAGATGTTCAAGAACCGTCCTGCTTTCGATACTCGCGCTATGCGGAACGGCACTCTGTGCTTGCGCGCACGCCCCGGCCGATGCAATCCAGTCACCCGCGAAGGAGCATGGCACCATGACCTCGACTTACAACACATCGGCTAGCACCCCTGAACTCAGCGCCGACGAGATCGGCAAGCGGTTTTTGAAGCTGATCGGTGCTTTGAAATCATCCAGCGATCTCAGCCCTGAGCGTGTGAAAGAAATGGTCGGAGTTCGCCTTGAACACTTCAATGCGATTCCGGGACAGCGAGTCGAATCGTTCGCCTATAGCCAGCTATTAGGAGGCGATTGGTCGTACGAAATTCAGTACCTTCCAGCAGCTGCTATGCGTAGTCCTGGTGTATCGCTGGACTTCGTGCACAAGTCCGATAGTCATGCAGCCATGACGGATATTTGTCAGCTCAGTTTCGAGGATTACCACAACGCCATGAAGGCAATGGGCTTTGGCGATGCGCCTAACTACGGCGAACTTGGCCAGCTCATTGATTGGCGCTATCACAAAGACGGCATGACGGTCTCCATTGCTTCGAGACCTGAAGTAACAGCGCTTGATGGCAAGAAATATCGCGCATGCGTAACGTCGATTTCCACCGTGAATGAGTAGGAGCGCCTATCGACATGGCTAGCCCAAATGCTCAACTTGAAGCGGCTTTGAAGCAGTTCGCAAGTCAATCAGGTGTAACGCCAGAGCAAGTTGCGCAACTTCGCTCGGCCGTAGTTGCTGACTCACAACAGCTTGGGCTTCTCAATCAAGATGCCCAGAATGGACACTTGAAAGCATTTGCACTGCAAGGTTCTACAGGACAACAAAATCTTGCTGGAAGTTACGATATTCAGTCCGGGACCGTCACTCTACCGGCAGCTGATTTTCAATCCTCTGGCGCTAGACACAACCCGGATCTACAAGCAACTCTCAGGCTGCAGCATATGTCGATCGAATTTTCCCAGAAGACATATCTGGATGCATCGAGGGCGACTCATCCAGTGACGCAAGATATGGTCAACAACCTCCAATCGACCATCAATGGCTCGCCAGTGCTTGCAGATGAGATCAAACGAGCGGTAATGACGACCGACAAGGGTGATCCGCCGCATAAGCATTTAGAACACTTCGACTTTATACCTCCAGGATTCACGGCTGGTGGCACCTACAGCGCTAGCAGTCACTCCATGAACATGCCTGCTGCCAGATTACAGGCTAGGTCTGCGGCAAACCCTAACGGGTACGATCCCAATGACATGACGTTTGTCCTCGGACACGAGATTCAACACGGTTTCAATGCCCCCGAAAGAAGGCTAGCGAACGCGGCGTTCCACAACGATGCCATTTCCATAGCTAAAAGTACAAATCCTGTTCACGATTACACGCGCGTCTTCGCCACTTCCATTCAAGCAAGCAGAGACGACGAAGCGAAAGCAGAAATTTCAGGCTGGAACGCATTATTAAGCAGACAAAAACAGGGCAACCCGTCTGCAGGTCTTCCCGAAATGAATGCACTAGGAAACCGTCGCATCGAGGACTTTATCGTTAAGCCGCAAGGTGCAGGCACCACTATTCAGCCACGCCCAGGACTGAGCTTCGACCCGGATGGTCAGCTGCAAATGTCGCCGAAAAATGTTGCTGCGATGGGACAACATTACTTCAATAGACCAGATCCGACACACGCTATCCCAGGTCGGAACCCAATTGGAATCGGGGATAGAGGCACATCTGACTATCCAAACTATTACGCGACCTCAGGGGTAGAGCATATAGTTGAGTACGAAAGGAAGTATGCAAGGCCCATACAGGGTGTGATGCCTGCTGTAACCGTCAATATGGCCTCTGTCGGAATGAAAGAGCCGATCATTGAAGCTGAAGGTTTGGACTTTGGCAAGAACAAGGCTCCCTTTCCTTACTACGACAGCAGCACAACACCACCAGTCCTTCATCACTTCGATCACACCCAGGATGGAAGCGTAAATCCGGCACATGACCATAAATATGTACCAGTCGCGCCCACACCCAGTTCGACTCCAGCCCAGCACGGTCCAGACGAACCAGGTCATCCCGACCACGCCATGCTTGAGCAGATCCGCGATGGCATGCGTAAGATCGACGAGAGTGTTGGCAAGCCTTATGACGAAATGAGCGAGCGGGCCAGCCGATGCTTACTGGCCGCATGTAAAGACAACCGCGAGAGTTACCCAGGAGCGGCAGATCGCTCCATGGCCAGCAACGCGTTGACCCGCGTCGATCACGTGGTGATGAGCAAGACCGGCAACCTGTTTGCGGTGGAAGGGCGGCTAGACGACCCGGCGAGCAAACGCGTGCATGTGCAAATTGACCAGGCGATCAATATTCCGCTTGAGCAATCAGACCAGAAGTTGCTGGCAGCTAATCAGGCGATTGCACAGGAAAGACAGGTCACGCAACAACAGGAACTCGCGCGTGGGGTGAATGATCCTAATCCAAGCGGACCGACACGATGAGGTATGCCACGACCAAGCTGTTTTCCACATAGGTCTGCACATGCGTATCCGACCATACCCTCATTGAGTTGAGGTCAGCCTGATATACGACTTTCAACTCTGAAAGGAAAAAACTTCAATTTAAGGTCGCTCGGCACCCTCTCCGCCCACCTCAATGAGGTAGCAAATCATTGATAAGGCAGTCTGTACAATCATTTCAGCCTCGGCTCTCGTAGGAGCTACTCCATCGATGTGTCCATGACGAACGAACGGAGAGTCATTCGAATAGGCATATAGCTTTTCTATGATGTCCAAACTCCAGCGGTTGAAATCACCTCTTTTTCGAAGCTCTTTTACTCCGGCACCAAGAGTAGCTACCTTAGGAGCGATGACCTTGATGACGCTTTCCAATGCGCTGATGATCTCTCGAACACTGTTTGCCTCGTCGACCGGATGAGTTAGCAGGTAGCTCAATGAACGCTTGTAGTGCTCGCGAGCGCTTTTAAACCGGCTATCGAGCGCAGCATCGGCTGAAGAGATTGATCGATTCATTGCACGGATCTTGCGCTTCAGTTCCCCATGCGCATCCATTTGCCAGCCGATGTTCTCCTCATCCAGGAGATCGTTCAGACGAATCCTATAAACTTCAAACTTAGCAGGGCTATCAAACGGAAAGTGATCATCCTTCTCAATAAGCAGTTCGGCGAGCAACTCGACAAAGTCAAAAAACTGAGGCCAACAACTACCTTTGAGGTGTGTCGTCAGTGCTTCCCAAGAACTACACTCGCCCCATTCGTGCGGATCTCCGTCTATACGGCATCGAGCCAAAAACAGCTCATGCACCTCATCGATTCCTAAGGGCTCTCGCCTGGCTATTCGCGTGGAACGGCTTTCACCAACATAAGTTGGTAGCAACAGCTTTATATATCCAACGCGCAGAGATAACGGTGCGTCGTCAAAAATCAGTGGACCTCGCTTTTCGAGCCTAGCAGAGAAGCGACGACGCTTAGTTTGAACAACCATCTGACCAGCCAGGTTTGTGAGTTGGGCTGAGTGTACGAGGGGCAGGCCTCGGCAGCCATGCACAACTCTGTGGATAAGTCCTCTCTGGGATTCAAGAGAAATCTTGGGTACGGCCAAAACCCAATTCGGGCTTAGATATCTTAGGGTGCACCTTATATATGGTAGAACCACCCAGCAGCCTGGCGATCCTTATCAGTGCGCCTGAGGATCGAAGTACGCCTGCCAGGACTGAAGCGATGACTTGAATGCCTTTGACTTGTTGAAGAATGTCATGGCATCACTGCTTCTAGAGTTAAGCAATGCAACACCAAGATTGAAGAAGGTATTTCTGTCCTGTGATCCGTGCGCTATCGCGTAGCGCAACTGCACTGCGGCGGCTTTGTGTTGACCTTGATCACAAAGGACTGCACCCAGGCAGGTGAGCAAGAGCGGGTTGTTTGGATCGTCCAACAGCGCTTCCGAAAGCAGTCGCTCGGCTAGAGCGTGTTATGAACTTTGCTCTTGTCACGCTAACGTATGCGGATGAAGCCTCGTAAGCCATATCCCGACATCCCCCCGCCCTGAGTAGCGGCTTGGTTTAGAGTCCGGGGGTAATGATATCGGTGTTGGCCAGATGTTGGGCATAAGCAGCCGGGGTC
>NZ_JACIFI010000027.1 GCF_014197275.1 Xanthomonas sp. 3075
CCTCAGCGTCACCGAACGTCAGTTGCATGGATCACTCCTCAACATGAGGCGGGTAGTGTCGCGTATCTGTGGTGCGTTGTTCAGAGGTTCCTTAGGTGCGCCCACGTCGAATCGCGGATACTTTAATCTCTGAAGACATCTTCCCTTTCGTTGGAGGCTCCATGGGTTTGGAGATATCTGTTGGTTTGATTGCCGATCTCCGAGAGAGCGATCCGGAGAGTGCAGAAGAGTTCGCACAGGTTTTCTCGAACGTCGGGCGCGTACTGAAAGTGCATGGGTTGCCTCAGCACGTCGAGCCTTTGATGTGTGAATCACGGAGTTGGGGCATGTTTGGATATGCCGGATTGCACTACCTCAGGCGCATTGCTGCGCATCTGGATGCTGGATTGCCATTGCCACCGCCGGGGCAAGGAGGCGGCGCAAGTGATCCGCTGCTTCAGGCCTACGGCGAAGACGTACTGGGCAAGAAGCCGGCACTGATGCAACGACTATTCAATAAGCCCCCCCGGTTTGCTAGGTCGTTCGATCATCTGATCGTGCACAGCGATGCAGAAGGTTTCTATCTGCCGCAGGATTTTCCGAATGTGCTGTTTGCCGATGAGGCGCAAGTTCCAGGCGGTATACTTGGTTCCACGCCCAGGCTGTTGGCGGAGCTGGAGCGTCTGGCGCAGGTTATTGGCGTGCCTGAAAGTCTTCAGTCCGACTCGGAAGACCTCTGGGAAGCGGTGGACGCACACGGTGAAGGCGAAGCGCGCTGGCAGAAGTATGGAATCGAAAGTTACTCCTGCGTGGTCCTGCGCGAGGCGTGCAGAAAGAGTCTGGAGTCCGGCGCGGCCATCGTTTTTCATTGATCCTCTATGACGTCGACGGCTGCCGTTGAGGGTCAAACAATCGCCTCCGAAAAAAGATGCCAAGCCGCTACCGGGTGCGCCTAACGCGCTTTCATACGCCTCGGCGCGCTGCCGGTGATGGTCAGACCCTGCCTTTTCACGTGTAAGAGGCACAGGCTTGTACAGCGTGAACGCGTGACCACAGCCGCGCTTGTTTGATTTTCGTCAATTCCACCGACACATGAAATTCGCAGTGGGGGTGCTTGACTGCATCGGTCAAGAATCGTTGCGGAGTTGCGCATGAGTGCAGTCACGGTAGGAAAGGTCGGCCAGGCATCGGGTAGGCATCGGGTAGGCATGGGTCGGTCTGGACGGAAGTTGGACTGGTGTGTCGTGACCGAGCCAGGCAGATGCTGCTGTCTCCAATCGATAGGGAGTGGAGCATGAAACAGTCACTGTTGGTCCTGTCCATCGTCGCGGCACTGGCGCTCGCTGGCTGCAAGCCGAATGCCGACAAGGAGGCCGCAGCGCCTGCCGCGTCCACCGAGCCGACGCCGATCGGTGGCGCGGCGACCCCGACCACGCCGCCTGTCGGCGAAGCCAGCCCGGCGCCGGAAGGCGCGGCGCGCGCGAGTTCCGGAGACGACATCGCCCTTGGCTTGCTCGGGGCGGTGGACAACCACGAGATCGCCGCAGCGAAGCAGGCGCAGGACAAAAAGGTCACCGGCGCGGTGCTGGAGTACGCGAAGATGATGGAGAAAGAGCACACCGAGAACCTGGAAAAGACCAAGGCGCTGGGAACGCTGGCCGAAACCCCGGACGTCAAGAAGCTCGAGAGCAAGGGCGAGCAGGACCTGTCCGCGCTGGGGCAGAAGTCCGGCAAGGACTACGCGGCGGCCTACATCGATGCAATGATCGCCGGGCACAAGGATGCGCTGCAGCTGATCGAGACGCAGATGATGACAGTGGCGTCGACCGAGCCGGTCAAGCAGCACCTGACCGAGACCAAGACGCACGTCGAGCAGCACCTGGCGAAGGCGGAAGAGATCAAGAAGGCGATGTGAGCGTGGGCGTGGCAGATCGCCGGCCTGCCACGTCTGGTCTGCAAGCGGCGAGTGAGTGCGACGTCGCCATTTTGAGCTTCAGGGACCTGCGCGGACGTCGACCAAACGTTCTGTGGCGATGCGTTCGAGTCCACGTCGCATTGCCGTAAACGCGATGGCAATCGACTTTCCGCTCAGCGGCACCGATCGAAGGTTCTGACGCGCGTTTGCTCTGCAATGATCAGGCGATCTTCCATCTGGCTCAGGATGAAGACTGCAGGAACGTCCTTCTTCGGCGCGTTGGCAGACGCGGTAATGATGCGCCATGTCCAGGGTGTGCGTGCCAGCAGCATGACCGCGTTGGGCCAGAGGTCTTCGCCCTTGCCGGTCATGTGATCCCAGCCGAACTGGATGAGGTGCTTGGGGTCGGCTGTCTCGGTGTCGCGGCAGGCGATCCCTGCGGTGACCCAGGCGCCTCGCAGCTGCTCGGGGAAATGGGCCCTGGGTACATGTGATTCGTAGCTGCCAGCGTCGGTAATGCGCGTCAACGCGCCTGGCTTCCAGGTGTACGTCCAGCTGTAGTGGCCGGGGGCGGGACAGCGCTGCGACCCGTCCGGATTGGGTTGTTCCCGTTTGCAGATCGGCGAGTTTTCCTGCACGACGAACACGACCTCGATGCGATTGCCTTGGACTGCAAGAGTCATCACTTCGCCAGGAATCTGCTCGCTGGCGTCTGGCGTGTAACCGGTCTTGCGTGCCCTGGTTTCCCATTCGTCGATCGGAGCGCTGACGTTGGGTACCTTCCTGGGTGGGTGCTTGCGCAATACATCGATGCTGTTGGGGCAGTCGGAAGTGGAACCCGAGCAATACGAAGAACTCAGATAGACGATCTCATCGACTCCATCCTTGTCCAGGTCGACAACCTGCACGAAGCCGGCGTAGTCCTCCTTGACGATGTCGTCGTTGGCGCTGACATCTTGCCAAAGCCCTACGATGTCTCCGGCACGGCTCGGGCTCAGCCTCTGATCCTTTGCCGTTGCAACTGTGGCGATGGCCAGCAGCGCCGCCATGACGTAGCTCCGCATCGTTGCTCTCCCTGCAGGTTGAGGCCATAGCCTACAACCCTTGGGAGTTGGCCAGCGCTGCCTGAGCCCTCACCACAGCCGCGCTTGTTTGATTTTCGTCAATTCCACCGACACATGAAATTCGCAGTGGGGGTGCTTGACTGCATCGGTCAAGAATCGTTGCGGAGTTGCGCATGAGTGCAGTCACGGTAGAAAGGGTCGACCAGGCCTTGAGTAGGCAGGGGTCGATCCGGACGGGAGTTGGGCTGGTGCGTCGTGAACGAGCGCCGGTGGATTTGCGGGGTGGGTCGACCCGCGTCGTCTCCTTCGTCACGGTGCGTGCGCGCGCCGTAGTCTGCTGAGGGGGCGCCATGCGGATCTGTGTTCTCAATGAGGCAACCGGCGAGCAGGCCGGGCTAGAGCAGCGCTGCAAGTCGGCGCGTGAGGCGGGCTTTGACCATGTCGTGCTCGCGCCGCCGTTTGCACGCGACGCGGAAGGCCGGCTGAGCGAGGTCGCCACCACCTGCGAGGAAGACGCGCAGCGTCTGCGCGATGCCGTTCAGGCCGCGCACCGGGCCGGCGTGAAGCTGCTTATCGATCTGCGCCTGGATGAAGTGGGTGGCACGAGCGCGGTGGTGCGCGAGAACCCGCAGTGGTTTCGTGCGCGCAGCACGGCGGTGCCGGACCCGCGTCAGCCGCGCGCTACCCCGGAAGTGGCCGAAGCCCGCTTCAGCTACGCGCAGGAAGGTGCGGCGCTGGTGGAGTGGTGGAGCGCGCGCTTGCTGGCATGGGTGGAGCAGGGTGTTGGCGGCTTTCGCCTGTTGCAGCCGCAGCACGTGCCGGTGCAGCGCTGGCGCGAGTTGATTGCACGCGTGCATGCGCAGGCGCCGGAGGCGGTATTTGCGGCGTGGACGCCGGGCCTGGGGCTGGAGGCGTTGCAACAGTTGAGCGGTGCCGGTTTCGATGCGGCGTTTTCTTCGCTTGCGTGGTGGGATGGCCGTGGGAGCTGGTTCTTCGACGAAGACACTGCGCTGCGGGCGATGGCATCGCAGATCGTGGCGGTGCTGGATGCGCCCGATGGCAAGCGCGCGGCAGCCCCGGAGCAGCACTGGCAGTTGGCCTTGGCATTGGGCGGCGCCTGGTTGCTGGACGAGGCGCATCTGCACGCGTTGCCGTTGTCGATCCGCGCACCCGCTGGGGTGCCGGCCAGTAACGCCGGTCTGCGGTTGCGTCCGCTACTGCGTGAAGCCACCGGCCTGACGGCAGTGGCGGTGGAACCGCTGGGCGGGTTGCCGTCGTTGCTGCTGCTTAATGGCGATGCCAACCACGTGGTGCCGGTGCCTGCGTCGGATTTGTTGCGCTTGCTTGGCGATGCCGAAGCGCTGGTGGGCGGAGATGGCAGCACGCTCTCCGGCACGACGCTGGAAGCATTGGAGCCGGGCGAGGTGCGGGTGTATCGCAGTGTGCCGGCCCGGCATGTGCTGGCAGTGCCGCGCATGCGCCCGCGTGCGCAGACCGCCGCGGCCTGGCCGCGGGTGTGCATCGAGTCGGTGACGCCGTCGGTCGATAACGGCCGTTTCCCCGTCAAGCGCACGGTGGGCGACCGCATCTGCGTGGAAGCCGATGCGTTCTGCGATGGGCACGATCGCATCGCAGTCGCAGTGCTGTGGCGCCCGGCCGATGCCAAGAGTTGGGCCAGCGCGCCGATGCGTGCGCTCGGCAACGACCGCTGGCGTGCAGAGTTCCCGCTCGAGCGCATCGGCACCTATGAGTTCCGTGTGGAAGGCTGGCGCGATGTCTTCGCCACCTTGCATGCGGATCTTGAAAAGAAGCGCGCCGCCGACACGGTGTTGCCGGTGGACGTGCAGGAAGCAGTGGCCGTGGTGCAAGCCGCACATGCGCGCAGCGACGGGGCGTTGGCCGAGCGGCTGCAGGCCATCCTGACCCGCATCGGCGCGCAGAGCGAGCCGTTGCAGCAGTTGGCGATCGTGCTGGAGCCGGACACCGCGCAGGCAATGGCATTGGCCGACGACAAGCCGTTCCGCTCCGAAACTCCGGTGACGTTCCGGGTGGAGTCGGAGCGGCGCGCGGCACATTTCGCCAGCTGGTACGAGTTGTTCCCGCGCTCGCAAAGCGGCGATGTGCAGCGCCACGGTACCTTCGACGATGTGATCGGGCGGCTGGCGCATATCCGCGCGATGCACTTCGACGTGCTGTACATGCCGCCGATCCACCCGATCGGCGCGAAGAACCGCAAGGGCCGCAACAACTCGGTCACTGCGGTCGATGGCGAGCCAGGCAGCCCGTATGCGATCGGTGCGGACGATGGCGGGCACACCGATGTGCATGCCGAGCTCGGTGGACTCGACGGTTTCCGCCGGCTGATCCAGGCCGCGCGCGCGCACGGGTTGGAAGTGGCGCTGGATTTCGCCATCCAGTGCGCGCCGGATCACCCGTGGTTGCGCGAGCACAAGGACTGGTTCACCTGGCGCGCGGATGGCTCGATCCCGTATGCGGAGAATCCGCCGAAGAAATACCAGGACATCGTCAATGTCGACTTCTACGCCAGCGGCGCGGTGCCGGAGTTGTGGAACACGCTGCGCGACGCGGTGCTGTTCTGGGTCAACGAGGGCGTCACGCTGTTCCGCGTGGACAACCCGCATACCAAGCCGTTCCCGTTCTGGGAATGGTTGATTGCCGATATCCGTGGGCGTCGGCCGGACGTGGTGTTCCTGTCCGAGGCGTTTACCCGGCCGAAGATGATGTATCGCCTGGCCAAGTGCGGCTTTTCGCAGTCGTACACCTACTTCACCTGGCGCAACCACAAGCACGAGCTGCGGGAGTACCTGGAAGAGTTGAACCAGGGCGTGCCGCGCGACTGTTTCCGCCCGCATTTCTTCGTCAATACGCCGGACATCAACCCGTTGTTCCTGCAGACCGGTGGGCGGAACGGGCATCTGATCCGTGCTGCGTTGGCGACGACGCTGTCGGGCCTATGGGGCATGTACCAGGGCTTTGAGCTGTGCGAAGCCACGCCGCTGGCGCCGGGCAAGGAAGAGTATCTGGACTCGGAGAAATTCCAGCTGCGTGCCTGGCCCGAGCGCGCGCCCGGCGACATCGTCGATGAGATCACCCGCTTCAACCAGCTGCGCCGCATGCATCCGGAATTGCAGTCGCATCTGGGTACGCGCTTCTATCAGGCGCACAACGATCAGGTGCTGTACTTCGGCAAGTTCCTGGATGCCGGATATCTGTCGCGCAGCCGCAGCATGGTATTGGTGGCCATCAATCTGGACCCCCACGCGGCGCAGGATGCCGCCATCGAAATTCCGCTGTGGGAGTTGGGCCTGCCCGATCACGCCAGTGTGGCGGTGGACGACCTGTGGGACGGCCATCGCTTCACATGGCATGGAAAACAGCAACACATCCGCTTAGAGGCGACGCGGCCGTTCGCGTTATGGCGCATCCGCGCAGGAGAGGTCGCATGAATGCAGTCCCATCGTTACAAGCCGACGCGGAACAGTCCGCGGTGGTCGCAGATCAGCTCTGGTACAAGGACGCGATCATTTATCAGGTGCACGTCAAGTCGTTCTTCGACTCCAACGACGATGGCATCGGTGATTTTCCGGGGCTGATCTCCAAGCTGGATTACATTGCCGAACTCGGCGTGGACACCATCTGGCTGCTGCCGTTCTACCCCAGCCCGCGCCGCGACGATGGTTACGACATCGCCGAATACATGGCGGTGCATCCGGACTACGGCACCATCGCCGACTTCGAGCAGTTGGTCGCGCAAGCGCATGCGCGCGGCATCCGCGTGGTCACCGAGCTGGTGATCAACCACACCTCCGATCAGCATGCATGGTTCCAGCGTGCGCGCAATGCGCCAGCCGGCTCGCCGGAGCGCGACTTCTACGTGTGGTCGGACACCGACCAGGAATACGAAGGCACGCGGATCATCTTCTGCGATACCGAAAAGTCCAACTGGACGTGGGATCCGGTGGCCGGGCAGTACTTCTGGCACCGCTTCTATTCGCATCAGCCGGACCTCAACTTCGACAACCCCGCCGTGCTGGAAGCGGTGCTGGAAGTGATGCGTTTCTGGCTGGATCGCGGCGTGGACGGCCTGCGTCTGGATGCGGTGCCCTACCTGATCGAGCGCTCCGGCACCTCCAACGAAAACCTGCCCGAGACCCACGCGATCCTGCGCAAGATCCGCGCCACGCTGGATGCCGAATACCCTGACCGCATGCTGCTGGCCGAAGCCAACATGTGGCCGGAAGACACCCAGCAGTACTTCGGCCAGAACGCCGACGAATGCCATATGGCATTCCACTTCCCGCTGATGCCGCGCATGTACATGGCGATCGCGCGCGAAGACCGCTTCCCCATCACCGACATCATGCGCCAGACCCCGGAGATTCCGGAAAGCTGCCAGTGGGCGATTTTCCTGCGTAACCATGATGAGTTGACGCTGGAAATGGTCACCGACTCGGAACGCGATTACCTGTGGCAGACCTACGCCTCCGATCGCCGAGCACGCATCAATCTGGGCATCCGTCGCCGTCTGGCGCCGCTGCTGGAGCGCGACCGCCGCCGGATCGAATTGATGACCTCCTTGTTGCTGACCATGCCCGGCACGCCGGTGCTGTATTACGGCGATGAGATCGGCATGGGCGACAACATCCATCTGGGTGACCGCGATGGCGTGCGCACCCCGATGCAGTGGTCGATCGACCGCAATGGCGGCTTCTCGCGCGCCGATCCCGCGCAGTTGGTGCTGCCGCCGGTGATGGACCCGCTGTACGGCTTTCAGGCGGTGAATGTGGAAGCGCAGATCCGCGACCAGCATTCGCTGCTGACCTGGACCCGCCGCGTGCTCAGCGTGCGCAAGCGCTACCAGGCGTTCGGCCGCGGCACGCTGCGCTTTTTGTACCCGGGCAATCGCCGCATGCTGGCGTACCTGCGCTGCTATCAGGACGAAACCGTGCTGTGCGTGGCGAACCTGTCGCACACGCTGCAGGCGGTGGAGCTGGATCTGTCCGAGTTCGATGGCCGCGTGCCGGTGGACATCATTGGCGGCGGCAGCTTCCCGCCGATCGGCCGGCTGACCTATCTGCTCACGGTGCCGCCGTTCGGGTTCTACGCGTTCCAGCTGGTCAGCGAAGGCACCTTGCCGGACTGGCACGTGCCCAGCCCGGTGCCATTGCCGGATTACCGCACGCTGGTATTGCGCAGCGATACCGACGAGGCCAACGCGCTGCTGCCGCATCTGCCCACGCTGGAAGCGGAAATCCTGCCGGCCTGGTTGTCGGCACGGCGCTGGTTCTCGGCCAAGGATCAGGCGCTGAAGCACGTGCGTATCTCGCGTCGCACCCCGTTGCCGGGCGATGAGCCGATGAGCCTGCTGGAGCTGGAAGTGGAGCTGGAAGATGGCCGCCACGAGAGCTACATGCTGCCGATCGGCATCGTGTGGGAGCGCGACCAGCCCAGCACCCTGGCCGAGCAGTTGGCACTGGCGCGGGTGCGTCAGGGCCGCGAGGTGGGCTATCTCACCGATGCGTTCGCGCTCAAGCCGATGGTGTGCGGGGTGATCGATGCGTTGCGCAGCAACGCATCGCTGGAATTCCGCGATGGCGACGATGCCTCGCAACAAGGCCAGGTGCGCTTCGAAGCGACCCCGGCGCTGGCCACGCTGGAGATTCCGCAAGACCCGGAGATCCGCTGGTTGTCGGCCGAACAAAGCAATAGCTCGCTGGTGGTCGCCGACAAGGCGGTGTTCAAGCTGCTGCGGCATGTGGCCAACGGCGCCAACCCGGAGATCGAGATCGGGCGTCGCTTGACCGAGATGGGCTACGCCAACGCCGCGCCGTTGCTGGGCAGCGTCAGCCGCATCGACGCGCAGGGCACCATCACCACCATTGCGCTGCTGCAGGGCTTCATCCGCAATCAGGGTGATGCGTGGCGCTGGACGCTGGACCATCTGGCACGCAGTTTCGACGAGTACGCCACCGCGCAGACCGACGAATCGCGCGCCGAAGTCATTGCCGGTTACGACCCGTTCGCTGCGGTGGTCGGCAAGCGCCTGGCCGAGCTGCATGACGCCTTGTCGCGCGAGACCGACGATGCCGACTTCGCCCCGCAGCGCATCGACCCGACCGCCGCCAACGATGTGGTGGCCGGCGTCGCGCGTCAGGTCGAACAGATGTGGGAGACGGTCAATGCGCGTCTGGCCAGCAGCGACGATCCGGTCGAACGCGAAGCGCTGGACGCGGTACTGGCGCAACGCCCGCAGCTGGAGGCCTTGCTCGCCCAGGCACCGGGCGTGCTGGCCGATTCGTTGCTGACGCGGGTGCACGGCGACTTCCACCTGGGCCAGATCCTGGTGGCCTTCGACGATGTGGTGTTGATCGACTTCGAAGGCGAGCCGGCCAGACCCTTGTCCGAACGCCGCGCCAAGGCCAGCCCGTTGCGCGATGTGGCCGGTTTCCTGCGTTCGCTCGACTACGCCAGCGAAGTGTCGGCACGCGGCGAAGAGGGGACGGCCGCGCGCGCGGGCGTGGGTGTGGATACGCATCTGGACGAATTTCTGGCCCAGTTCCGCCGTCGCTCCACGGAAGCCTTCCTGGACGCCTACCATGCCGTGCTCGATGCCAGTGTGCATCCATGGATTGCGCCGGCCGCGTTCAATGCCGCCACCTTGTTGTTCCTGGTGGAGAAGGCCTGTTACGAAGTGCGCTACGAAGCCGCCAACCGCCCTGGCTGGTTGATGGTGCCGGTGGAAGGGTTGCGCCGTATCCTGCACCGCGCGCGCGCTGGTGCGGGAGACACATGATGAGTGGAGTGATGACAGCAGTGAGCAATCGATGGGATCCCGGCGCGACCCGCGCCCTGGCCGAGGCACGCCATGGCGATGCATTCGCCCTCCTGGGCGCGCACCCGACCGACAGCGGTCGGGTGTTGCGGACCTATCAACCAGGCGCCGACTACGTCAACGCAGTACTCGACGATGGCCAGGTCATCGCACTGGACGCCGGCCCGGAACCGGGCCTGTTTGCCGGCGACTTGCCGGCCCAGGGCGGGTATCGGCTGCGTATCGGCTGGCCCGGTGGCGAGCAGGACACCGCAGATGCCTACGCCTTCGGACCGCAGCTGAGCGACTTTGATCTGCACCTGATCAGCGAAGGCCATCATCTGCAACTGGCCGATGCCCTCGGCGCCAATGTGATCGACATCGATGGCGTGCACGGCACGCGTTTTGCGGTGTGGGCGCCCAATGCCACACGCGTGGCGGTGGTCGGCGACTTCAATAGCTGGGACGCGCGCCGCCACCCGATGCGGTTGCGGCATCAGTCCGGCGTATGGGAACTGTTCGTGCCCGATGTCGGTCCCGGAGCGCATTACAAGTATCAGCTGCGCGGCCCGCACGGACAGGAGCTGCCGGCCAAGGCCGACCCGGTGGCGCGCCGCGCAGAGCTGGCGCCGGGTACCGCCTCGATCGTGGCCGACCCTACGCCGCATCAATGGAGCGATGACGGCTGGATGGCCACGCGTGCGCGACGCCAGGCGCACGACGCACCGATGAGCATCTACGAGATCCACGCCGGCTCCTGGCTACGCGAGGAAGGGGTGGACCTGGATTGGGATGGCCTGGCCGATCGCCTGATTCCGTACGTGGCCGATATGGGCTTCACCCATGTCGAGCTGATGCCGGTGACCGAGCATCCGTTCGGTGGCTCATGGGGCTATCAGCCGCTGGGCCTGTTCGCACCGACCGCGCGCTTCGGCTCGCCGGATGGCTTCGCCCGCTTCGTCGATCGTTGCCACCGCGAAGGTATCGGCGTGATCGTCGATTGGGTGCCGGCGCATTTCCCCACCGATGCGCACGGGTTGGCGCATTTCGATGGCACCGCGTTGTACGAACATGCCGACCCGCGCGAAGGCTTCCACCGCGACTGGAATACCTTGATCTACAACCACGGGCGGCGTGAAGTGTCCGGGTTCCTGATTGCCAGCGCGCTGGAGTTCCTGCAGCGTTTCCATGTCGATGGCCTGCGCGTGGATGCGGTGGCCTCGATGCTGTACCGCGACTACAGCCGCAATGCCGGCGAGTGGGTGCCCAATATCCACGGCGGACGCGAGAACTACGAAACCATCGCCTTCCTGCGCCGGCTCAACGAAGTGGTGCGCGAGCACACGCCGGGCGCCGTGATGATTGCCGAGGAATCCACCGCATTCCCCGGTGTCACCGCCGATGTGGCGCATGGCGGCCTGGGCTTCCACTACAAGTGGAACATGGGCTGGATGCACGACACCCTGCATTATGCCGCGCTGGATCCGATCTATCGCCGTTACCACCACGGCGAGCTGACCTTCAGCATGGTCTACGCGTATTCGGAGCGCTTCGTGCTGCCGATCTCGCATGACGAGGTGGTGCACGGCAAAGGCTCGTTGCTGGGCCGCATGCCCGGCGACGATTGGCAGCGCTTCGCCAACCTGCGTGCCTATCTGGGTTTCATGTTTACCCATCCGGGACGCAAGTTGCTGTTCATGGGCTGCGAATTCGGCCAACCCACTGAGTGGAATCACGATGGCGGCATTCCCTGGCATCTGCTCGACGATGCGCGCCATCGCGGTGTGCAGACGCTGGTGCGCGACTTGAATCGCTTGTACGTCGAGTATCCCGCACTGCATGCCTACGACGACGATCCGTCCGGGTTCGCCTGGGTGGTTGGCGATGATGCCGGCAATAGCGTGCTGGCGTTCCTGCGCAAGGGCAAACGTGGCGATGCACCGGTGCTGGTGGTGATCAATTTCACCCCGGTCGTACAGCATGGGTATCGCATCGGCGTGCCACAGAGCGGGCAGTGGCGCGAAGTGTTCAACAGCGATGCCGGCATCTACGGCGGTGCCAATCTTGGTAACGGCGGTGTGGTGACCGCCGAGCATCAATCCATGCATGGGCATGCGCAGTCGTTGCCGCTGTTGTTGCCGCCGCTGGGCGTCATCGTGCTCACCCCGCACGGGTGACGCGTCCTGCGCATACCACCGGGCAGCTGGCCCGGTGGTATGCGGCAGCTAAAGTCATGCATCACGCCATCGTTGACAAGGTGGGTCATGCGCCAGCCTCCGTTGCATCCCGGTGCCCCGACTCGACCGGGACCAGGTTGATTTCTCCAGGTCGAAACTATCGCAGTGGGCCATCCAGGTGGTCGTGCGCAAACGAGGTAATGGCGAGATGGGCACTGGCACGCGTATCGGTGTGATCTCCGACACGCACGGGCTGTTGCGGCCCGAGGCGCTTGCCGCGCTCGATGGCTGCAACCACATCATCCATGCCGGCGATGTGGGCAAGCCGGAGGTGCTTGAGGCGTTGCGGGCACTGGCATCGCTGCATGTCATCGCAGGCAATATCGACGACAAGCCGTGGGCCGCGGGTTTGCCGCAGACGCTGGATCTGCTGATCGGTGGCGTGCGCCTCCATGTGCTACACGATCTGAAAACGTTGGCAACGGGCGTGGCGGCAGATATCGTCATCAGCGGGCATTCGCACAAGCCCTCGATCCAGACGCGCGATGGCGTGCTGTATATCAATCCCGGCAGTGCCGGTCCGCGTCGTTTCAGCTTGCCGATCAGTGTGGCAACGGTGTGGTTGGGCAATGGACCGCCGCGCGCGGCATTGCAGGTGTTCGAACCGCATTGATTCCATGGGCGACTGCAACAAGTGGCGGATTGGCAAGCCATGGCAGCACGCGCACGCTGCGCCGGTCTGCTGCTGTGCTATCCGAAGATGATGCGCTTGCGCAAGCGCAAACAGTGGTCTGCGACGCAAGCGCAACCGCGCCAGCCAATTCGACGCCGCTCAAAAGCCCGGCCGCTAGCGTGGCGAGCGCGGCCATGCGATGGTAATCGCCATCGCATGGAGGGGTGATCGATGCACAGTCTGATCAAGCTATTGAAGCGTCTTGTGCTGGTATGTGGGATCGTCGCAGCAGCGGGTGTGAATCTGTGGATGGTCTTAGGACTACAGCAGCGCCTTGATGCCATCGTCAGCATGCACGAACAGTTGCAGCGCAGTGGGCTCGGGCAGGTCACGTCCTTGCGCGGGATACCGCAAGTCTGCGGGAAAACCGATTACTTTTTCGGAGACATGTACTACTTGTACGCTGTCGATGTGGCGAGGATTCCAGACACGTTCTGGGAAAGTCGTGCGGCGCGCGGGATCTGGTACCGAGGTCCTGACAGGTATGATGAATTTCATGTATTTAAATTCGAAATGCCGCCAGATGACCTACAGGCGTGTCCTGTCTCCCCTGGAATAAATTCCTCGCGCTTTTTCTTCGCCTTGGTGTCGAACCCAGCGGATGATCTTGGTCCGAACACTCCATCTTCTTTAAAGGCAATCAACGTCATGGCGTACGACACCGAGACGTCAAGGCTTTACTGGGTGTACCAGCGTTTCTCCGGTTTTCCTTAGCACTGCAGATTTGGGATCCATTCCCTAGTCGGGAAGGGTTGACGGCGAAGATGGATTTTCCTAACAAGAAAATCATCGGTCTCCCGCGTGAAACCCTAAGCAGGCGCCGCGAGCAGGAATCTTTGCCATCGACTTGCTGACAACTTGATGGAGATTGTCTCGGTTGTCGGTTGAACGCTCGCGGGGGCGTTGCTCAGCTCCTTCCTGGAGCGTGTTATGAAGGTGTCAGCCGCCAGCGGCGCAGCTGCACCAGGCAACGCGACGCTGACCGACGACACCGGCCGCTAACGTGGCCGGCGCCATCATGCGATGGGAATGCAGGTGACTCTCGTCTGGCCGAGGTGATCAATGCGCGGTCTGGTCAAGCTGTCGAAACGTCTGCTGCTGGTGTGTGTGATTGCGGCATTGGCGCTGTTGCATCTGCAGATGGCATTCAAAATAGAGCGGATTCTTTATGCCTTCGGCAGTATGCGTGAAAAACTGAAGCGCAGTGGATTGGAGCATGTCACCGCTGTGCGCGGGATACCCTCAATCCTGCCGGGAAGAGGGATTGTTGGGTGGGGTTTACTACGCCTACGCCGTCGATGTAGCGAAGAGTCCCGATGCGGGTTGGGTCAGCGAAGATGCATGGCGACGACACTGGCACCATGCTCCATTCGATGCCTCGCAGAGTGAAAAGTTCGAGTGGTTTATCGAGAAAAGCCAGCGTCTGGGATGCCCGGAACTTCCTGTGCTGGGATCCCCGCGCTTCGTGGCCACCGTCCTGTACAGCGAAGCGGGCGATCTTGGTCGGAAAACCCTCTCCTCCAATGGAGAGGGCTTCATGGCCTACGATACCCAGACGTCCAGGCTCTACTCCGGCAACTGAGGTGTCGCGCGCTGCGGCTGGCTGCGCCGCCTCAGAATGTCCCGCGCTGCACGAACGGCACCTGCTGATAGAGACGCCGTTCGCCGCCGCGCGGATCGTGCGCCAGCCGACTGGTCGCGTCGAACAGCATGGTCTGGCGCTCGGCGAGCGAATACGGTTCCCAGCGCGGCAGTCCGGCGTGGTTGGGATCGCCGTGGCGGGCGAAGGCGAGCAGCGCCTGGCTCATCGCATCGGCCACGCGCTGCGCATCGGCGCCCTCGCCGGTACGTGAACCCGGCTGGCGGATGTTGTCGAACACCAGCGGGATGTCCAGGGTGTGGAAGGCGCCGAACTTGCCGCCGTCCAGCGGCGAGCCCCAGTCCAGCTGATAGGCCCAGGTCGGGGCGCCCTGCCGCGCGCGCGCCTCGGCCTCCTCGATCGCACCGCGCCACGAACGCCCGGCAGTGGTCGCGGCGAAGAACACCTCGCTCGGCGAATAATGCGGATACAGCCGCCGGTATTCGGCGATCACCACCTGCGGCAGCAGATCCACGTATTGCTCCTGCTCCAGCCTGGCCGGCAGGGTGTCCCAGGTCAGGGCGAAGTTGGCCGGATCGTTGCCAAGGAAGGCGCGGGTTTCGTCGTGGGTGTTGCCGATCACCATCGGGATCTGTGCCGACTGCGGCGGCGCGTCCGGCCAGAACGGATGCCGGTGCAGCACCTGTGCGTCCAGCACCGGCCCCAGGTACAGCCCGGTATTTTCCACCCGCGATGGGTCGCGGGTGCGGGTGGCGTCGACCAGGCGCTGCAGCGGTAGCGTCCGCAGCGCCGGCAGCTGTGCGGCGTCCAGCTGCAAGGCCTGCAGCAGCACGTGCGCGCGCTGGGTGGCCGCGCGTGGCCCGGCGGCGGTGACCTGCTGGCCGCTCATGGTCCAGGCGCGATGGAACAGGCCGCGTGCGGCCGGCATCGCCATCAACGTGGCGATCTTGGCGCCGCCGCCGGACTGGCCGAACACGGTGACATTGCCGGCATCACCGCCGAACTCGGCCGCGTGCGCGCGGACCCACTGCAGCGCCTGCACCAGATCCAGCTGGCCGACATTGCCGGAGGCGGCGAATTCGGCGCCGCCGAGTTGCGCCAGATACAGATAGCCGAAGGCATTGAGGCGGTGGTTGACGCTGACCACCACCACGTCGCCGCGCCGGCACAGGCGCACGCCGTCGTAGAGCGGGTCGCTGCCGGAGCCGGTGGTGTAGCCGCCGCCGTGGATATAGAACAGGATCGGGCGCCTGCCGCCATCGCGCAGGCCTGGCGTCCACACGTTGAGGAACAGGCAGTCCTCGCTGGTGGGTTCGCTGGCCTTGGGTTGCGGCGCAGCGGCGCCGACGCTGACGGCATCGCGCACGCCGGTCCACGCTCTCTCCTGCACGGGCGCCTGAAAGCGCCGCGCGGCGGTGTCGCCGCCGTAGGGAATGCCCTTGAACACGCAGATGCCCTGCTCGCGATAGCCGCGCAATGCACCGCTGCGTACGGTGGCCAGCGGTGCGGCCGCATCGCGCGGTGGCGGTGGCGTGGTCGCCGTGGCAGTACCCGGCAAGACGGCGGCGACGGTAGCGAGCAGGCCGCCGCGCAACAGCGTGCGGCGGCGTGCGTCGGGCGTGGACGGTGGTGTCATCGCGCCACGTCCCGCGCCGCGACAGGTGCAGATGCCGGCGTCTGCGCCTTGGTGACATGCGCGATCCAGGCCTGCGCCAGCTGCGGCCACGCAGCCACGGTCAGCCCGGTGGCACTGGCGGTGCCGAAACCGTGCCCGCCCTGCGGAAAGACATGCAGCTCGCTGGGGACGCCTGCGCGCAGCAATGCGTCGTGCATCAGCAGGCTGTTACGCACCGACACCACGGTGTCGTCCTGTACGTGCAGCAAAAATGTCGGCGGTGTGTGCGCATCCACGTGCAACTGCGGGGAATACGCGCTGACCTGTGCCGCGCTGGGCGTCTTGCCGAGCAGGCGTTCGCGCGAGCCCATGTGCGCATTGGCGCTGTCCATGTCGATCACAGGGTAGATCAGCAACGCGAAGTCCGGCCGCGCACTCAGCGCATCGGTGGCGTCCTGCGCCGGGTACACCTGCGCGGCATAGCGCGTGTCCAGGCTGGCGGCGACGTGGCCGCCGGCCGAAAAGCCCATCACCCCGACCCGCTGCGGGTCGATGCCATAGCGGGCGGCATTGGCGCGGATCAGTCGCAGCGCGCGTTGTGCATCGGCCAGCGGCACGTCGGCGCCATCGGGGTGGCCTTCGCCGGGCAGCCGGTAACGCAGCACGAACAGGGTGATGCCGGCCGGGTCGACGAAACTGGGCACCAGTGCGCTGCCTTCGTTGTCCAGCACGATGCGCTGGTAACCGCCGCCGGGCGTGACCAGCAAGGCGGTGCCATTGGGCCGCTTGGGGCGGTAGACCACCAGGTAGGGCGCGCTGATCTGCTGGATGTAGCGGTCGGGGTCGGCAGGGTCGTTGCTGCGGTCGACGATCCGCTGCGGCGCTTTCAGGCGCGAGTCCCCCGGGGCGATGCCCTTGGGCCACAGCTGGATTCTGCTGGCCTGTTCGGCGGCAGTGTCGGCGCTGGGCAACTCGGCGGCGGCCACTGGCGCGCCCACCAGCGAGAGGGCGATCAACAGCGCCGGCAGGCACCGGCGCACGGCATGCGAAAACGCAGCAAGAACCCGCGTCTGGCTTGTCTGTTTCATCCACCCCTCCCAGGGTTACTTCGCTTTGTAGACCAACTTTGCCGCACTGCACATTGCCAATGACACCGGTTTACCATATACAGCACACCGTGCCACTGTCGATTGGCAGTGCAACAAAAACATCTATCAGGGAGACACCCTTGAGCAACGACGCCGCCGCACCACCCTCGTCCACGTCCACGCTGTCGCAGATCGCTCAGCGCTTTGTGGAGGCACGCCGTGCCGGGGCATCGCTGCCCGACTTTCCCGGGCAGATCCCCGACGATCTGGTCACCGCCTATCAGGTGCAGGACATCGCCATCAGCCAGTGGGACGATCAGGTGGTGGGCTGGAAGGTGGGCTATATCGCCGCCGAGCGCCGCGACCTCTCCGGCGACGAGCGTCTGCTCGGTCCGATCTTCGCGGGCAAGCTGTGGAATGCTACCGGTGGAACAACCGAGTTCCCGATCTACCAAGGCGGCTTCGGCGCGGTCGAAGCCGAGTATGTGCTGCGTCTGGACGCGGACGCGCCGGCCGGGCAGACCCACTTCACCCCGGACGAGGCGGCGCAGCTGCCGGCCACACTGTATATCGGCGTGGAAATCGCCAGCAGTCCGCTGGCGACCATCAACCAGCTGGGCCCGCGTGTGGTGATCTCCGATTTCGGCAACAACAACGGCCTGATTCTGGGGCCGGAAGTGACCGATTGGCTGGCACGCGACGAGTCCGCACTGACGGTCGAGACCCTGATCGACGATCAGCTGATCGGCACCGGCGGTGCGACCACGTTGCCCGGTGGCTTGCGCGCTGCCTACGCTTTTGCGCTCAGCCGTTCGGCGCAGCGCGGGCGTCCGCTCAAGCGCGGTGATCTCATCGCTACGGGCAATGCCACCGGTATCCATGACATCGAGGTGGGGCAGCGTGCGCTGATTCGCTTCGCCGGCATCGGTGCCATTTCCTGCAAGGCTGTGTCCGCCAACTAACACGCGGGCCGGTGACCAGACGCTTGGGAGGGCGCCAATGATCACACGCAGACATTTCCTCGGTGCCGGGCTCGGCGCCGCCGCCGCCAGCCCGTGGTTGGGTGCGGGCGCCATCACGCCGATCCCCGGCGGGCAGTTGCTGACCGCCACCGACGTGCACGTTGGCGACTACCCCACCGTGGAAGCGGTGCGGTGGTTCGGCAAGCAGCTCGAAGCGCGCACCAATGGCCGGCTCAAGCTGCGCCAGTACCACTCCGGCCAGCTGGGCCGCGAGTCGGAGGCGATCGACATGGCGCGCTTTGGCGCCATCGACATCACCCGCGTGTATTCGGGGGCGTTGAACAACACCTTTCCGCTGACCCAGGCGCTGTGCCTGCCGTACGTGTTCGACTCGGTGCCGCATCTGCGCCGCACCATCGACGGCCATGTCGGCGACAGCATCCTGCGCAGCTTCGAGCAACGCGATCTGGTCGGCCTGGCGATCTACGATTCGGGCGCGCGTTGCTTCTACAACACCAAGCACCCGCTGCATCGCCCGGAAGATCTCAAGGGCCTGAAACTGCGCGTGGCCTCGTCGGACATCTTCCTCAAGCTGATGCGCATGCTGGGCGCCAACCCCACCCCGATGTCGCTGGGCGAGACGTTTTCGGCGATGGAAACGCACATGATCGACGGTGCGGAAAACAACATGCGCAGCTTCCAGTCCAGCCGTCATTTCGAGGCCGCGCACTACTGGTCGCAGAGCGAGCATTCCTATGCGCCAGACATCCTGGTGATGTCGCGCAAGAGTTTCGAAGCGCTGACCCCGGCCGATCGTGCACTGGTGGTGGAACTGGCGCGCGCCTCGGTGCCGGTGATGCGCAACCTGTGGGATGCCTCGGAGGTGATCGCGCGCAAGCAGGTGATCGACTACGGCGTGAAGCTCAACCAGGTCGACATGCCGGCGTTCCGCGCCGCCGCCGCCCCGCTGCTGGCCGAATACCGCAAGCAGCCGGAGATCGAAGCGCTGTACCGCCGCATCCGCGATTTCGCATAGAGGTATCCCGATGACCGAACCCGAGACCGTCGCCGTCCCGGTCGCGCCGTTGCAACGCGCGCTGGACCGCGTTTCCGATGTTGCCGTTGGCGTGGCATCGCTGGCACTGCTGGGCCTGGTGGTCGTGCAGGGCTGGCAGGTGTTCACCCGCTACGTGCTCAACGACTCGCCCAGCTGGACCGAGCCGGTGACGCTGCTGCTGCTCAGCACGGCGTTGAGTCTGGGCGCGGCCGCCGGGGTGCACACCAACCGCCACTTCGGCTTCTATCTGCTCGGCGAACACGTGCCGCCGCTGGTGCGCAAAGTGTTCGACCTGATCCGCCCGTTGATGATCATGGCCATCGGTGCGGTGCTGGCGTGGTGGAGCGCGGCGCTGCTGGTCGACGGCCTGGACATCAAGATGGCCGGCGCGCAGATGCCGCAGAGCATCAACTACCTGCCGCTGTCGATCGGCGGCGCGCTGATGGTGCTGTTCGCCTTGTACAAGTTGTGGCGTGTGCTGCGCCCGATCCACACCGGAGGAGTGCGCTGATGGGCATCGCCATGTTGTTGGGAACCTTCGTGGTGCTGCTGCTGATCGGCGTGCCGGTGGCGTATGCGCTGGGCGCGGCCGCACTGGCCACGCTGCTGTACCTGGACCTGCCCACGGTGGTGCTGGTGCAGCAGATTTCCGCAGGCAGCGGCTCGGCGTCGTTGATTGCGATTCCGCTGTTTATCTTTGCCGGTGAGCTGATGTTGCGCGGTGGTATTTCCGAACGCTTGATCGCGCTGGCGTCATCGTTGGTCGGGCGCGTGCGTGGCGGCCTGGGCCAGGTCAGCGTGCTGTCGTCGCTGTTCTTCGGCGGCGTGTCCGGCTCGGCGATCGCCGACGTGTCGGCGGTCGGCGGCACCATGATTCCGCAGATGATCAAGCGCGGCTACGACCGCGATTACGCGGTGAACGTGAGCATGACCGCCGCGCTGGTGGCGCTGCTGGTGCCGCCCTCGCATAACCTGATCCTGTTTTCGGCTGCGGCCGGTGGCGGCTTGTCGATCGCCGATCTGTTTGCGGCCGGCATCTTCCCCGCGCTGCTGATGACTGCGGCGATGATGGTCACCGGTTATGCGGTCGCACGCCATCGCGGCTACGGCACCGAGCCGTTCCCGGGCTGGCGTGCGGTGGCGCTGCGCTTGTTCGGCGCGCTGCCGGGCCTGGGCCTGGTGGCGTTGATCTTCATCGGTATCCGCGCCGGCATCTTCACTGCGGTGGAGAGCGCCGCGATTGCGGTGGTCTACGCCTTGATCGTCACCGCATTGCTGTATCGGCAGTTGCGCTGGGCCGAGTTCTTCGCCGCAGTCACCCATGCGGCGCGGACCACCGGCGTGATCCTGTTCGTGATCGCTACCGCTGCGGTATTCGGCTGGTTGCTGGCGTACCTGCAGGTGCCGGCGGCGGCGGTGAAGTTCCTGCAGGCCATCGCCGACAGCAAGAACATGGTGCTGTTGATGATCGTGGTGATGCTGCTGTTGCTGGGCATGTTCATGGACCTGGCGCCGAAGATCCTGATCTGTACGCCGATCTTCCTGCCGGTGGTCAAGGCCTACGGCATCGACCCGATCCACTTCGGTCTGGTGATGGTGCTGGCCGGCGGTATCGGCCTGATTACTCCGCCGATCGGCTCGGTGTTGTTCATCGGCACCTCGATCGGGCAGATCACCATCGCCCAGAGCATGCGCACCATCTGGCCATTCTGGTTGGCGGCCTTGTGCGTGCTGCTGATCGTGGCGTTCTTCCCGGAACTGTCGCTGTGGTTGCCACGGGCGTTGCGCGCGTAAGCGACCAATCCCGACGGCGTCTGTCAGGCGGGCGCCGTCGGTGCGCTCGGTCGGCCTGCACCCCGGGTGGCAGGGGCGATGGCCTCGTGCGGACCGTCGCCTGATCGCTGTTTGCACCGCTACATGAGTGTTTCCGGCGCCGCTGCTGGCGGATGTTTTCGCCGTCATTCAAACGGCCGACGCTGCAGGCGCCGGCCGCCGCACTGCCCCGCATCGCGGGGACTAGGAGAGGGCATGGGTGTGCGTATCGCTTCAACCCGTTGGCGCTGGCTACTGGCCGGCAGCCTGCTGCTGTGCGCCGGGCTGAGCGCTGCGGCCGACTGGAAGCGTGGCATCGAACACCAGCGCATCGCCGACCAGGGCAACGGCACCTTCCTCAACCCGGTACTGGCCGGCGATCACCCCGATCCATCGGTGCTCAAGGACGGCGACGATTACTACCTCACGCTGTCTTCGTTCGATGCCTATCCGGGCCTGCCGATCTGGCATTCGCGCGATCTGGTCAACTGGCAGCCGCTGGGCCACGCCATCAGCCAAAACGTCGGCGCGATCTGGGCACCGGACCTGATCAAGCACGGCAAGCGCTATTACATCTACTTCCCGGCCCGTCGCGGCGACCAGGGCGAGCGCAGCAACTTCGTGGTCTGGGCCGATGACATCAACGGCCCGTGGAGCGCGCCGATCGACATCGGTCTTGGCAAGTACATCGACCCCGGCCATGCAGTGGGCGAAGACGGCAAGCGGTATCTGTTTCTGAGCGGCGGCGATTATGTGCAACTCTCCAACGACGGCCTGAAGGTGGTCGGCACGCCCAAGCATGTCTACGACGGCTGGAAATACCCGGAAAGCTGGGACGTGGAAGGCTACGCCCAGGAAGGCCCCAAGATCACCCGCCACCACGGCTGGTACTACATGACCACCGCCGTCGGCGGTACCGCCGGCCCGCCGACCGGGCACATGGTGATCACCGCGCGCTCGCGCTCGATCCACGGCCCCTGGCAGAACGCGCCCAACAACCCGATCACCCGCACCAAGAGCGCCGACGAGCCGTGGTGGTCGCGCGGCCACGCCACCCTGGTGGAAGGCACCGACCAGCGCTGGTGGATGCTGTACCACGGCTACGAACACGGCTACTGGACGCTGGGCCGGCAGGCGCTGCTGGACCCGATCGAATGGACCTCGGACGGCTGGTTCGTGGCCAAGGGCGGCGACCTCGGCACGCCGCTGAAAAAGCCCAGCGGGCAGGCCGTGCCGCATGGCCTGAGGTTGTCGGACGACTTCCGCGCCAACACGCTCGGCCCGCAGTGGGCGTTCTTCAACCCGGCCGCCGACGAAGCCAAGCGTCTGCAAGTAGGTGATGGCGTGTTGCGCCTGCAGGGCAAGGGCAGCGCACCGCGCGATGCCTCGCCGCTGACCGTGATCGCGCCCGACCAGGCCTATCAATTCGAGGTGCAGATGACCGTGGCACCCGGCGGGCAGGGCGGGGCGCTGCTGTTCTACAGCGACAGGCTCTATGCCGGGGTGGGGAGCAACGGCGAGAACTTCGTCATGCACCGCTATGGCGAAGAACGGCCGGCCAAGCTGGCGCCCAGCGGCAAGGGCGGCGCGCTATGGCTGCGCGTCACCAACAACCGCCATATCGTCACCATTCACAGCAGCACCGACGGCACCACCTGGACCAAGTACCCGGTGCAGATGGAAGTGTCCGGCTATCACCACAACGTGGCCGGCAAGTTCCTGGCACTGAAACCGGCGCTGTATGCAGCCGGTAACGGCCAGGTGGAGTTCCGCAACTTCCGCTACCGCGCCCTGGACTGACCGCTCTGCACTGCCGGACAGACTGCGGCACACCGGCCGTCGTCTGTCTCGACGGTGCGGATGCGGGACATCGGCAGGCCTGAGAGGGCTTGTCGGCCCACTGGCCGGTAGAATCCATTCAATTCGAACGGTTGACCGCTATGCCCGCCCGCAAGATGCCCGAAGAGGGAATGCCCGGCCTGCCGAAGGGCAAGGTAGCCACGATCAACGACATCGCCCGGATGTCCGGGGTCTCCAAGAAGACCGTCTCGCGGATCATCAACAATTCGCCACTGGTGCGGCAGGACACCCGCGAGAAAGTCGAGGCGCTGATGCGCGAGGTCGGCTACGCGCCCGATCCGCTGGCGCGCGGGCTGGCGTTCCGGCGCTCGTTCCTGATCGGCATGGTCTACGACAACCCCACCGCGCAATACATCGTGGACATGCAGTACGGCGCGCTGGACGCGCTGCGCGGCTCCAGTTTCGAGCTGGTGGTGCACCCCTGCGACAGCCGCAGCCCCGGTTACATCGAAGGCGTGCGCCGCTTCGCCCAGGCGCAGAAGCTGCACGGGGTGATCCTGGTGCCGCGTGCCTCCGAGGACCAGGCGCTGGCCGACATGCTGGCCGAGATCGGCTGCCGCTACACCCGCATCGCCTCGGTCGCCCTGGATGCCACCTCGCAGACGGTCATCACCCACGACCGCGACGGCGCCGCCGAAGCGGCCGATTACCTGCTCTCGCTCGGCCACCGCGACATCGCCCTGGTCACCGGCCCCAGCGCCTACCGCTCCTCGATCGAGCGCACCTCCGGCTTTGCCGACGCGCTGACCCGGCGCGGCATCGAATTGCCGCCCGAGCGCATCGTCGAAGCCGGCTATACCTTCGAATCGGGCGTGGCCGCCGCCGAAAAGCTGTTGCTCGGCAAGAAGCGCCCCACCGCCATCTTCACCGGTAACGACGAAATGGCGGCCGGTATCTACAAGGTCGCCTTGCGCGCCGGCATCAGCATCCCGCGCCAGCTGTCGGTGATCGGCTACGACGACAGCTCGCTGGCCTCGCGCCTGTGGCCACCGCTGACCTCGGTGCGTCGCCACACCCGCGACACCGGCCGCACCGCTGCCGCGATGCTGATCCAGCCCGACAACGCCCCCCAACTGCCCACCGCCAGCGTGCGCCCGCACCTGATCGTGCGCGACTCCTGCCAACCGCCGGAAGATTGAGCCACCGCTAGCTGCGGCCCCATGCGGCGCGGGCCTTCCGCTCCACCTTGCAGGACGTTGTGCCGGTAGCTGCCTTGATCGGCCAACGGCTGGCCCCATCCGCCCGTCGCTGCTGTGAAGCTCCTCTCCCGCCTGCGGGAGAGGGGTTGGGGTGAGGGCACGGCGGAAGACGCACCACTCACCACTCAAGCCGTGCACCGCGACACTGCGCGTGGCCTCGCACCCTCATCCGGCGCTTGCGCGCCACCTTCTGCCGGTGGGAGAAGGACGCAGGCAACCGCCACCCCCACCCACCGGCCACTATCGTGCACTGCGCAATGACACCGGTTAACCAGAGCCGGTAGAATGTCCCGGTGCAAGCCAATCCCCCCGCGCTTGGCCCCGGAGATCGCGCATGTCCCTGTACTGCAAGACCCACTACGCCACCCACCCGGATGCCATCAAGGGCGCCAGCAACGACGACCTGCGCGAGCTGTATCTGCTCGACGGCCTGTTCGTCGGCGAGGCGGTGACCCTCAAGTACACCCACTACGAGCGCTTCGTGCTTGGCGGCGCAGCGCCCGTCGGCAAGACGCTGGAACTGCCCAGGCAGACCGAGCCGGCCTCCGCCGCCGGTCACCCGTTCCTGGAGCGCCGCGAGCTGGGCGTCATCAACGTCGGCGCCGGCAGCGGCACCGTGACCGTGGATGGCACCGCCTACACGCTCGGCCCCAAGGACGGCCTGTACGTGGCGATGGGCAGCACCGATGTCGGCTTCGCCTCGGACGATGCCGCCAACCCGGCCAAGTTCTACCTGGCCTCGACACCGGCGCATGCGCGCTTCGAGACCAAGCAGCTGTCGATCAAGGACGCGGTGGCACTGGAGCGTGGCGCGCTGGAAACCAGCAACGCGCGCACCATCTACCAGTACATCGTGCCGGCCACTTGCCAGTCCTCGCAGCTGCTGCTGGGCCTGACCGTGCTCAAGCCAGGCAGCGTCTGGAACACCATGCCACCGCACCTGCACGACCGTCGCAGCGAGGTGTATTTCTATTTCGACCTCGGCACCAACGACCGCGTGTATCACTTCATGGGCGAGCCCGACGCGCAGCGCCACATCGTGATCCAGAACAACGAAGCGGTGGTGTCGCCGCCGTGGTCCATCCATATGGGTGCAGGCACCAGCAACTACGCCTTCATCTGGGCGATGGGCGGGGAAAACCTGGATTACACCGACATGCACGTGCTGGATATCTGCCAGCTCAAGTAAGCCCGGTTTCTCTCCACCGTTCGCTGCGGTGACGCCTGCGACCCAGGCCGTCACCGGCAACGTCGGCGCGCTCCACCTCAGGCGTTGGCGACGCAGCAGTCCAAACCCTATCAACGCACTCTGCCGCGCGCTGCGCGGCTCCCTCATCACAACGTGGCACACCCAGCAGGAGCGATAAGGTAATGAGCAATCCGTTCAGTCTCGAAGGCAAGGTCGCACTGGTCACCGGTGCCAACACCGGCTTGGGCCAGGGTATTGCGCTGGCATTGGCGCAGGCCGGCGCCGACATCGCCGCCGCCGGCATCCAGGCGCCCACCGAGACCGAAGAAAAGGTCAAGGCGCTGGGCCGCCGCTTCCTGGCCATCGAAGCCAACCTGATCAGCATCGAACCGGTGCAGCGCATCGTCGACGCCACCATCGCCGGCCTGGGCGGGCTGGACATCCTGGTCAACAACGCCGGCCTGATCCGTCGCACGGACGCGGTCGATTTCAGCGAGCAGGATTGGGACGACGTGATGAACGTCAACCTGAAATCGGCCTTCTTCATGGCGCAGGCCGCCGGCCGCCATTTCATCGCCCAGGGCCGCGGCAAGATCATCAACATCGCCTCGATGCTGTCGTTCCAGGGCGGCATCCGCGTGCCCTCGTACACCGCCAGCAAGTCGGGCATCGCCGGCATCACCCGCCTGCTCGCCAACGAATGGGCCAGCAAGGGCGTCACCACCAACGCCATCGCACCTGGCTACATGGCGACCGACAACACCGCGCAGCTGCGTGCCGATGCAGACCGCAACAAGTCGATCCTGGACCGCATCCCGGCCGCGCGCTGGGGTGTGCCGGCCGACCTCGGCGGCACCGCGGTGTTCCTGGCCAGCAGCGCTTCGGACTACGTCAACGGCGCGATCATCCCGGTCGACGGCGGCTGGCTGGCACGCTGATCCAGATCGCACGGCGATGGCGTGCACCGTCCGACGCATGCAGCCGCCCCTGGTATCTCGCGATGCCACGTCCTTCTCCCGCGCGCGGGAGAAGGTGCCCGAAGGGCGGATGAGGGTCGGTCAACACGCACATCGATCAGACGCATGCTGCCTGCCGAGTCATCTGCTTTCCGTCCTGCATCAGCGCGTTGGTCGTATCAACGAACAACGCGCTCGCACTGGAAAAGATCGTCAACCAAGCACACGCTGTTCAACGCTATTTAGAAAGTACTTCTTAAACAACTTCCCCAACCAATCGGAGCATTCCCATGAAAATTGCACTCATGAATGAGTTCAGTCAGGCTGCCAAGAACCCGGTGATCCTGCAGCAGCTCAACGACGTGGCCGGCGAACAGGGCCATAGCGTGTTCAACGTCGGCATGGACGGCGACAACGACCACCGCCTGACCTACATCCACCTGGGCATCGCCGCCAGCCTGCTGCTGAACGCCAAGGCCGTGGACTTCGTCGTCGCCGGCTGCGGCACTGGCCAGGGCGCGATGATGTCGCTCAACGCACATCCGGGCGTGTTCTGCGGCTACTGCATCGAGCCGACCGACGCCTACCTGTTCGCCCAGGTCAATAACGGCAATGCGCTGGCGCTGGCCTTTGCCAAGGGCTACGGCTGGGGCGCGGAAATCAACGTGCGCTACATCTTCGAAAAGGCCTTCAGCGGCGAGCGCGGCCTGGGCTACCCGGCCGAGCGTCGCGAATCGCAGGCCGCCAACGCCGGCATCCTGACCCAGGTCAAGCAGGCCACCGCCAAGTCCTACCTCGACGGCCTGCGTGCCATCGACCCGGAGCTGATCAAGCAGGCGGTTGGTGGAGAGCGTTTCCAGCAGTGCTTCTTCGACAACGCCCAGGACGCCGAGATCCGCGCCTTTGTCGCTGGCGTGCTGGGCAAGCCGGAAGCGGCAGCTGCCTAATGGCCAAAACCCTTCTCCCGCACGCGGGAGAAGGCACGTTTCATGCGGGAGAAGGGATATCTCACGCTGGAGCAGTGATGTGGATTGAACGCCAACTAGCCCCTCTCCCGCGTGCGGGAGAGGGGTTGGGGTGAGGGCCACAGGCGATGCAGCCGATACGTTCCTTCAGAAGGCGCGCGGCGGCGCGTTTGTCATAACGGGCAGTTGCAGACTGCTGAGGCGCACCCTCATCCGCCCTTCGGGCACCTTCTCCCGCATGCGGGAGAAGGGATGTTTTTCATGCAAGAGACGGGACGTGGATTGAACGCGCACTAGCCCCTCTCCCGCGTGCGGGAGAGGGGTTGGGTGAGGGCAGGAGCGACGCAGCCGATACGTTCCTTCTGCAGGCGCGCGGCGGCGCGTTTGTCATAACGGGCAGTTGCAGATTGCTGAGGCGCACCCTCATCCGCTCTTCGGGCACCTTCTCCCGCATGCGGGAGAAGGGATGTTTTCATGCGCGAGACGGGACGTGGATTGAACGCGCACTAGCCCCTCTCCCGCGTGCGGGAGAGGGGTTGGGGTGAGGGCAGGAAACGACGCAGCCGATGGGTTCTAAGCGATGGTCTCCTTAAATCGAGAGGTCTGTGGCAAGAGCGGACTACGGCCAACTTGAATGCAGAGCACTCAGTCAGGTGCCAACACGATCTATAGCACTGCGTGCCGGCCTCACCGCGACGCGCAACCGCACTGCGGTCAGGCGTGTCTTTTCTAAGCAACAGTAACACCGCAAAACACACATTCCCCGGAGCCCACCATGCGTCCACTGCTCTTCGCATTGCTGCTGCTCCTCGCAAACCTCGCCAACGCCGCCCCACAGCGCATCTTCATCGCCGGTGATTCCACCGCCGCCGAATACGACGCTACGCGTGCGCCGCAAGCCGGCTGGGGCCAGATGCTGCAAGACTGGTTCGACCCCACGCAATGGCAGGTCCGCAACCACGCCAAAGGCGGGCGCAGCACCCGCAGTTTCATCGCAGAAGGGCGCCTGGACGCCATCGCCAAGGAACTGCAGCGCGGCGACATCCTGCTGATCCAGTTCGGTCACAACGATGCCAAGCGCGAAGACCCCACGCGCTATACCGACCCGCAAGGCGACTACGTGCAGTTCCTGCGCCGCTTTATTGCCACCGCGCGCGACATCGGCGCCACGCCGATCCTGGTCACGCCTGCCGCACGTCTGCTCTACGACTTCGGAGCACTGCTCGACACCCACGGCCGCTACACGCTGGCCATGCAGCAACTTGCCGCGCAAGAACGCGTCGGCCTGATCGATCTCAATGCTAGTTCCAGCGACTGGATCCGCGCGCTCGGCGAACAGGCGGCCCAACCGTACTTCCTGTTCGTGCCCGAACAAGGCAAAGCCGACGGCACCCACTTCAGCCGCGCCGGTGCCACCGCCATCGCTTGCCTGGTCGTCAACGGCTGGGTACGCCTGCAGCCGGAGTTGAAACCGCAGCTGCGCCGCGACGCCGACTGCGGTGCGGCCCCCGAAACCGCCATCCAACGCCACGCGCAGGCGCACCCGTCGCTGGTGGCGCACGAACGCGACCTCGCCCGCGCGCAACCCGGCCCGCACGGCGGCGCCGGCCCCACCACGGCGTACCCGTTCTTCGCAGACGCCCCTGATCTGAAATTCGTGCTGCGCAAGCGCGTGTTGCACAAAGGCGCAGGCATCGGCCTGCATCTACACGACAAGGACGAGATCTATTACATCGTCAGCGGGCGTGGGCTGTATGCGCTGGATGGCAGGCAGTACGAGGTCAATGCGGGCGACGCGCTGTTGACACGGCCGGGCAGTACGCATGCGTTGCAGCAAACCGGCGAAGAGCCGCTGGTGCTGCTGCTGGCCTACACGGTGGCGCCGAAGATGTAGGCATGCGTGAAACGCAGGAAGCAATGCTTCTCCTGCGATTCAACGATGTGCTTTGGATACTGGTGGGCGAAAAGCAGCGGTACGCATCTGCTGCGGCGATCAACCAAGAGTCCGCAAGAAAATGGTGACGCCCACAACGCAACGCAGCTCTGGAGTGATATCGCGCTGCCAGCGGGCAAACCGATTCTCGCGGTCGCCCAACCCATTGGGCGGATCGCCGCCGTTGATCGCAACGCCTGCCGCATGCGCGTCCTGCGGCGACACGACGATTCTTGCGAGCTCACTGCATCCCACGATTCGGGAGCCATTGATTACCAGGACTCCATGCCGATTGCATCGCTGGCGTCGTCCCCAACCGCTCGTTGCCGCCCTCCTGCAGCCGTAGCACGCAGGTCTTCCCGGTGCCGATCGCTGCGCAGGCAAAACGCACCTGCACCGCCGCGCACCGAGCGCCACGGCAATCTCAGGCCTTATCCACGCCGTAATGGGTCAACCCCAAGCGCGCCAATTCACCCGCGCGGCGGTAATACACCTCCTCCCAGCCATCCACGCGTTGGCGATCGGTGTCGTTCATCGCGTCGAGGATGTCTTCGATGCTGAGCAGGTTCGGGTCTTCTTCCAAATGCTCGAACACCGCGCCCAGGCCTTCGATCGCCTGCCGTGACTGTGCGGCGCCCGTCGCGGCCAGGGCGGCCAGTGCGTCCCTGCGGGTGGCGGCATCCCAATGGTCGAAATAGCGGGCGTAGCCACTTTCGTTCATGTCTGCGTCCAGCCGCGCCAGCGCGATCAGCTCGCGCTCGCCCGGCGACAAGGCATCCAGGCGTCCACGCAGCGTGGCCAGCTTCGCCTGCACGCGTGCGAGGCGGCGCTGCCACAGCAGTGCGGGCATGTTGAGCAGGCCTTCGGCGACGGGCGGCGCCACGGCGGGCCAGTTCACGCCAAAACCGTCTTCGGTGAGTTGCCACTGCGCGCGCTGCGTTGGCGATGCCTTGATCAACAAGCGTTGTGTCTGAATGGGCTCGTCGATGCGCATGCCGTTGGCCAGGGTGAACAGCAGGCGTGTGTCGTCCAGCTCCAGGCGCCGGATGCGCAGATGCGTCAGGTCCATTGAACGAAGGCGTGATGGAGAGGCTTGACCTTAGTCCGCGTGAGCGACGGTGTCGAGTCGGTGTCGCCTCACCTCACCGCCGGGATGCTCTACCTGGCAGTGCGACGACCGTCATTGCCCAGGTCGGAGTCGTGACGGCATGCCCGTAGCGTGGCGGACCAGTGTGGCGGCCGCGCACGCTGCGCATGAATGAGGCGATTCATCGCCGCGCCATGCCCAGTCACACATCGCCCTCGCAACTCCAACCTTCGCCGGTACCGCGCTGGAGCACCCGATCGGTGACCAGCACATCGCCGGCAGGCACCTGCGCTTGCAGCGCAAGATCGGCATAGATCGGGGTGAAGTCCGGCGCGGTGGCGGCCATCAACTGCGCGAAGCTGTCGATGACGAAATAGGTCTTTTGAAAGCTGTCGATGCGGTAGCGCGTGCGCATGATGCGTTGCAGGTCGAAGCCGATCCGGTTGGGTGCCGGCGATTCCAGCGAGTAGAGCGACTCGCCCTTTGAGGACACGATACCGGCCCCAAAGATGCGCAGCCCGTGCGGGGTGGCGATCAGGCCGAATTCCACCGTGTACCAATACAGGCGGGTGAGGTTCTGCAGCGCGTCCGCACCGATGCCATGCGCCTTCACCCCGCCACGGCCGTAGGCCTGCATGAAGTCGGCAAACAGCGGATTCATCAGCAGCGGCACGTGCCCGAACAGGTCGTGGAACAGGTCCGGTTCGGCGATGTAGTCGATCTGATCCGGGCGACGGATCCACCAGGTCACCGGGAAACGCTTGTTGGCCAGGTGCTCGAAGAAATCCAGCTCCGGCAGCAGGCCCTGCACGCCGACCAGGGTCCAGCCGGTGGCCGCCTGCAGCACCGTATTGAGCGCATCGAAGCGTGGAATGTGCGTGTCGCCCATGCCCATCGCGTCTTGCGCCTGCAGGAATTCATCGCAGGCGCGCCCCACCAGCAGCTCGCGCTGGCGGCGGTACAAGCTGCCCCAGGTGGCATGGTCGTCGGCGCTGTAGCCGTCCCACGGCTGCTCGACCACGGCCGTGGTGTAGACCGGCACATAGCCCTTGTCGGTGAGCTGATTCTCGACGCGTTGCGGTGCGATGTTCATGCGGCGGCACTTCCCGATGATTAGCGCCCACCTTAGCCCGAGCGCCACGCAACGGGATTGCGAATCTTGCGCAGCCAATGTCCAATGGCGCAAGATTGTTGCGTCTTACACTGCTGCTGCGCAACATATGGACCAGCCAATCGCTTTGGACCGCACCGATCTGCGCTTGCTCGCCTTGTTGCAGACGCAGGGGCGCAGCAGCAATGCGGAGTTGGCCGTGCAGGTCAATCTGTCGGCCTCGGCCTGCCTGCGCCGCACCCAGCGGCTGGAGGCCGCCGGCATCATCGCCGGCTACGGCGCGCGCCTGGACGCCCGCGCGCTGGGATTGGGACTGCAGGCCTTCGTGCGGGTGCAGCTTGAGCAACACGGCCAGGCCGATATCGAACATTTTGCCGACGGCGTGCGCGGCTGGGACGAGGTCGTGGCTTGCTGGGCGCTCACCGGCGACATGGATTACCTGCTGCAGGTGCAGGTGCGCGACCTGGAGCATTTTTCGCGCTTTCTGCTCGATCGCCTGCTCAACGCCACCGGCGTGTCCGACGTCAATTCCAGTTTCGTGCTGCGCACGGTCAAGGCGCCGGAAGGTTTGCCGTTGTCGCATCTGGGGTAAGGCGGCGAGCTACAAGAGAACCACGCGTGCCACGTGACTTGCCTCTCAAACGGTAACGATTTACATTTGCATGACATCCGGCTGCGTCCGGCATGTCTTCTCGTCGATCCGCCAGCCCGGCAGGGCCAGCCAGCTCGTCGCCAGAGTGGGACGCGCCGCGCATGCCTGCGCTTTCCTGCCCCGTGACGCCAAGCGTCCCGCACCGATCGATGAGAAATCCTCCAATGCCCCCCATCTCCGTTCCTCTGGCCACGTTGTCCGCTGCCTTGTTGTGCGCATTGGCGCTGATGCCCTGCGCCGCCCGCGCTGATGCGGCCGCCGATGCGGGCAATGCCAAGACGCTGGATCAGGTCAACGTCAACGGCACGGTGAGCCGCGCGCAGCCGGCCACCACCACGCGCCTGCCGCTGACCCTGCAGGAAACGCCGCAATCGGTGAGCGTGATCGGGCTGCAGCGGCTGGAAGAGCAATCGCTGTTCAGCATCGACGATGTGATGCGCAACGTCACTGGCGTCAACGTGTCGTTCTACGACACCCAGCGCCCGCTGTATTTCGCGCGCGGCTTCCAGATCACCGACTTCCAGGTCGATGGCTTGCCCACCTACAGCGGCGCGACCAATCAGGAATACGACACGGTCTTCTACGATCGCATCGAAGTGATTCGCGGCGCCAACGGCCTGCTCACCGGCGCAGGCATTCCCTCGGCCACGGTCAACCTGCTGCGTAAGCGTCCGGGCAAGGACTTCGATGCCTCGTTTGCGGTGAGTGCGGGTACCTGGGATTTTCGCCGCATGCAGGCCGACGTCAATGCGCCGCTGACCGACGACGGGCGTTGGCGCAGCCGTGTAGTGGCGGCCTGGCAGGATCGCGATTACTACTACGACCGTTACCACGACAACAAGATGTCGGGCATGGCGGTGCTGGAAGGCGACCTGACCGACAGCACCACGCTCACCGTCGGCTATCAGCGCCAGGACAACACCCCCGTCGGCTCGACCTGGGGCACGGTGCCGTTCTTCGCCGCCGATGGCTCGCCGGCCAACCTGCCGCGCTCGACCAACATGGCGCCCAAGTGGAGCCGCTGGCAGCGCGAAACCAGCACCGCCTTCGCCAACCTCGAACAGCGTTTCGGCGAGGACTGGTTGCTGCGCGTCAACTACGCGCATACCAAGGGCGATGTGCAGAGCCTGCGCGTCTACGGCACCGGCTATCCGGCCGCCGACGGCAGCGGCATCTTTCTGCGCACCGGCGTTGGCGAAACGCAGGACAGCCGCGATGGGGTGGACGTGTACCTGTCCGGCGGTTTCTCGTTGTTCGGCCGCCAGCACGATGTGGTGGTCGGCGGCAGCTGGCAGGATCTGCAATCGACCACGTATGGCCTTGCCCAGCAGTACCCCAGCGGCTGGGGAACGTGCATCAACGAAAGCGGCGGCTCCGAGCGCTGCTATCGGATTCCCAACATCCGCAACTGGGATGGCGATGCACCCGAGGTGACCTACAGCCGCACCGGCTCCCGGAGCGAAGGGCGCACCACCCAGCGCGGCGTGTATGCCTCGACCCGCTTGCGTCTGGCCGACCCGCTGTCGCTGATCGCCGGCGCGCGCCTGAGCTCCTGGGAAACCCGCACCCAGGCCTTCGATGCCAGCGGCGCCTACACCGGCACCAGCGGCCGGTATGAGGTGAGCGACGAAGTCACCCCGTATGTGGGACTGGTCTACGACATCGTGCCGGATGTGTCGCTCTACGCCAGCTATACCGAAATCTTCAATCCACAGGATTACCGCGACAAGGACAACAACCTGCTCGCCCCGGTGGAAGGCTCCAACCTGGAAGCCGGCATCAAGGCGCAGTTGTTCGACGGCCACGCCATGGCGACTGCCGCCGTGTTCGAGGCCAAGCAGGACAACTTCGCCGTGCGCGACATGACCCAGCCGGAATCCTCGCTGCCGGACGGCAATTCGGCCTACATCGGCATCAACGGCACCAAGAGCCGTGGCTGGGAAATGGATGTCAACGGCGAACTCCTGCCCGGCTGGACCGTCAATGCCGGCGTTACCCATGTCAAGGTGACGCGCCCGCCCACCGATGCGATCTACGCCAATCTGCCCGAGGATTATCTGCAGCTGTCCACGCAGCTGCGCCTGCGCGGTGCCTGGGAGCGCCTGAGCATCGGCGGTGGCGTCAGCTGGCAGAGCGCGGTACGCGGTTTCAACATCGAGCGCCCCACCGGCGACGGAACCGGTGCCACCTCACCAGTGACCGTGGTGCAGAACCCGTACGCACTGGTGCACTTCAACGCCAACTACCGCATCAGCAATCAGTGGACCGCCACGCTGGCGGTGCGCAACGCCTTCGACAAGACCTACTGGGCAAACCTGGATTACCAGAACTACGGAGAACCGCGTTTTGTCAGCGTGTCGTTGCGTTGGCGCTATTGAGGCGCTGCCGATGAAGTCCGGGATCGAGGCGTTGCCCGTGAAGTCCAGGCGTTACTACGGGTAAGGCCTCGCGGCCAGGGCCGCTCCTACAAGAGCGGTGCTGGCCGTGCCGACGTTGGCCAATGCACCCGAAGACCACCCCGCCTCGTAGCAGCGGCCCCGGCCGCGACCCGTCCGGCACACGCGCGGTGTATCAACACAAGGCATCAACAACGCAGTCGCCCTACACATCGGCTTTAAAGAAGCGCGCGCCTCGAAACAGACGCGCCGCACCTGCTCAGCTCCGCATGGTCTTGCACTGCATCCGCATCACGGCGCCACGCAGGCCTCGTCCCTGCCACGCAGTTTCTGCCAACGCGAGCGCTCTTCCAGGCAGCGCCGATAGGCCTCTGCCTTGGCGGCGGCAGCCTGATCGGCGGCGATGCGGATGGCGCTGCTGCGTTGTGCCTGCAACTGCGCGATCTTGGCGCGGATCTGCGGCATCGCCGCCATGGCGGCGCGCTCGCCTTCCAGGATGGCGGCGGCACGTTGGTTGAAATCGGCCGAGCCGATGTCGCTGACCTTGGGCCGGATCACCACGTCGGCACGCTTGAGTTCGGCTTCGCCCAGGCGCTGGCCCATGATCGAGATCGACTGGTTGACGGTGCCGAGCAGATCGCCAGGATTCTTGCCGCTGGCCTTGCTGGAAATATCCACCGCCACCACGAACTCGGCGCCGAGCTGGCGCGCGGCGTCCACCGGCACCGGGCTGACCACGCCGCCATCGACGTAGTGATACTGGCCAATGGTCACCGGCTCGAACACGCCGGGAATGCTGCTGGACGCGCGCACCGCTTGACCGGCATTGCCGCGCACGAACACGGTGCGCTCGCCGTCTTCCAGCCGCGTGGCGACCGCCGCAAACGGTTTGCGCAGTTTGTCGATCGGCTTGCCGCCGAGCTGTTCGTTGACGTAGTCCTGCAGCTTCTGGCCCTGCACCAGGCCGCCGGAAAACAGCCGCACGTCGCGGATGCTGGTTTGATCGAGCGCGACGGCTTTTTCCTGCATCTGGAACGCATCCATGCCGCTGGCATACAACGCGCCGACCACACTGCCGGCGCTGGTGCCGGACACCACCACCGGCGCAAAGCCGTTGGCTTCCAGCATCTTGATTACGCCGATATGCGCAAAGCCCTTGGCCGCACCGCCACCGAGCGCCACGCCGATCTTCACCGGCTTGGCCGCGCTCGCAGAAGGCGCCTGCACGAGCGGCGCCGGGGTGGCGGGGCGCGGTTCGCCCCCGCAGGCGCAGAGCAGACCGAGCAACGACAGCAGGGCGAGGAAACGTGGGCGACGGAGCGCGGTCATGGCGACGGAATGTTGGATGGACGGCGAGGGAGAATACACGCGTGCTGTCACGGTCGCTGCCGCGACGGTGGCTGGTCGATGGTGGAGGTGATCGAGAACTTGCACAGGCTGTTGGTGGTACAAGTTGCTGCTGCTCTTTCTCCCGGCGGGGAAAGCTGGTGCGCAGTGCCGGATGAGGGTGCGCGAAGCTTGGTGTCATGCCATTCCAGGTATGGCTTCGCGCCGTCCCCTCACCCCAACCCCTCTCCCGCACGCGGGAGAGGGGCTAGTACGCGTGCGCTGGCGACGTTCCTACGCCGGAGTGCGACATCCCGATTCCCCGGAGCAACGTCCCGACTCCGCGCGCGACATCCTTTCTCCCACGTGCGGGGGGGTGCCGGCAGGACGGATTTCCCCCGTAGCAACGTCCGGACTTCCGCGCGCGATGTCCCTTCTCCCGCGTGCGGGGGAAGGTGCCCGCAGGGCGGATGGGGGAGGGGCGCCGGCAGTCGATCAGGACAGGTGTTCCTCCGAAGCGAACCGAACCCGGTTGCCGCTGGCGGATGTTCATCGCATGGATCCTGCGCCCCCTACCGGCCGCCGGACGCGGCCAGACCGCGTCCACCATCAGAACCGGTTATCCCCATCCAGCAATCGCCCCAATCCGCCCAGTACCGAGCCTTCGCCGCGTTGCTGACCACCGGCTTGCGGGGCGGCCTGCAGCATGCGGCCGGCCATGCGCGAAAACGGCAGCGATTGCAGCCAGACCTTGCCGGGCCCGGTGAGGGTGGCCAGGAACACGCCTTCGCCTCCGAAGAACATGCTCTTCAGGCCGGCGACGCGGCGCACGTCCATGTCCACGCCCGCGTGATAGGCGACCACGCAGCCGGTGTCCACGTCGATGCGTTCGCCGGGCCCAAGCTCGCGTTCCACCACGGTGCCACCGGCATGCACGAACACCCAGCCGTCGCCTTCGAGTTTCTGCATGATGAAGCCCTCGCCGCCGAACAGGCCGGTGAGGATTTTCTTCTGGAACGCAATGCCCAGCGACACCCCGCGCGCGCCGGCCAGAAAGCTGTCCTTCTGGCAGATCAGCTGCCCGCCGTGCTCGGACAGGCGCAGCGCCAGCACCGTGCCCGGATACGGCGCGGCAAACGCCACCTTGGCCTTGCCGCTGCCGGCATGGGTGAACACGGTGGTGAACATGCTCTCGCCGGTGACCACGCGTTTGCCAGCCGACAACAGCTTGCCCATCAGCCCGCCGCCGCCCGATTGCCCCGTGTGCGAGCCGTCGCCGAACACGGTGTCCATCTGCACCGCGGCGTCCTTGTACATCAGCGCGCCGGCCTCGGCGATGGCGCTTTCGCCCGGATCCAGCTCGACCTCGACGAACTGCATGTCGTTGCCGACGATGCGGTAGTCGATCTCATCGGCGCGCCCGGCCGCACCGGTCAGCGGCGGCGGCAGGCTGCTGCCACCCTGTAGCTCGGCCAACTGGCGGGCCGGCGTCCAGCCGTCGAGTCCGTCGCGCCAGGCCAGCGCATCGGGCTGGCGCTGGGCGTGCGCGCGGGCGCTGGCGTCGTCGAGTGGGCCGATGCGCTCGGCCTGTCCGGGAACATGGAAATACCACTGGGCCATCGGGACGACTCCTGTCTGTGCGTGGGTCGAGTCTAAGCCGAGTGCCCACGCCGGCGTCCCGTGTCCAAGGTCATGCGCCGCTACGCGAGTCTGGCGCGGCGGCAGCGTGGCGTTGCGGCACTGCGCCGCGCACCTGCATCGCGGCGGTGTGATGGCCGGCGAGTGCGGCCGACGCCCGGCGGCGTCTGGGCATGTCACCGCGAGGATGCCGCCCTGCCTGCGGTGCATGATGCGGCCGGCATCGCGCAGGTGGCGGGTGGCGGCGGTGTTGCGTGGCCGGCGCGGGTGCTGCAACGTGAACAAGCAGCGCTTCCAGTGCTGTCTGCATCCTGACGAAAACGCACGGTGTGCAGACGACCGCTCTTCCGGCTCACTCGCCGACGGTTGCCCAATAGCGTTCGCCATCGCGTTGCACCCGCACCGGGCCGCCGAACACGTCCGACAGGCTGGCGTCGGTGAGCAGTGCATCGCGCGGGCCGTCTGCCACGACGGTGCCGGCGCGCAGCAGGATCACCCGCGCGATCTCCGGCACGATCTCCTCGATGTGGTGGGTCACCAGCACCAGCGTGATGCCTTGCTGGGCCAGGTGACGCATGCTGTCGAGCAGGTGCTGCCGCGCCACCAGGTCCAGGCCGGTGGAGGGCTCGTCCAGCAGCAGCGCCTGCGGGCGGTTGACCAGTGCGCGCGCGATCAGCACGCGGCGGCTTTCGCCGGCCGACAGTTCGGCAAATTGGCGGTCCAGTAACGGCAATGCGCGCGCCAGTGCCAATGCCTCACGTGCCCGCACGCGCATCTCGTCGCTGATCTCGCGGTGCGGTGGCACCACATAGCTGGCGAAGAAACCGGACAGCACCGCACTTTCCACATCCAGCCCCGGCATGTCGGCCAGGTTCACGCTGAGATCGCTGGTGACGATGCCCAACTGCGCGCGCAGGCGATCCACCTGCCAGCGCGTCTGCCCAAGCACTTTCACCGCCGCCTGGCCATCGGCACGCACCAGCGGATACAGCTCGCGCGTGATCAACTTGATGAAGGAAGACTTGCCGCAGCCATTGGGCCCGAGGATGGCGGTGTGCTGTCCCAGCGCAATGCGCAGGCTGAGCGCATGCAGCACGCGCACCTGGCCGCGCATCACGCTGGCCTGGTCGAGTTCGATCAACGGGGTGGCGTTCGCAACAGCGACACGGGTTTCAGCAGAATCGGCAGCAGCAGTCATACGGGTGACATCAAGCGCAGTCTAAGGAAAGGGAGCGAGTGAACCGCTTTAGAAATGTAGAGCGCACCCTACGCATCCGAAGGGTGAAGTTTGCCGCCATCGCCCCCATCATGTCTCTACCTACCAAAAACAAATGGCGCTGCTGTGGAAATGCCGATGTTGTCCGAACCGATCATCGACCTGCTGACCTCCGGCGTGGCCGGGCTGGGCGTATGGGGCATGCTGGCGGTGCTGCTGGTGTTCACCCAGCTGACCATCTTTGCGGTGACCTTGTACCTGCATCGCAGCCAGGCCCATCGCGGTGTGGATTTCCATCCGGTGGTGGCGCATTTCTTCCGCTTCTGGACCTGGCTCACCACCTCGATGATCACCCGCGAATGGGTGGCCATCCACCGCAAGCATCACGCCAAGGTCGAGACCGAGGAAGACCCGCACAGCCCGCAGACCAAGGGCATCCGCCAGGTGTTCTGGCGCGGCGTGGAGCTGTACCGCGAAGCGCGCGCGCAGCGCGCCGACATCGAGCAGTACGGCAAGGGCACACCGACCGACTGGATCGAACGCAAGCTCTACACCCCGCACGCCAACGCCGGCCCGGTCGTGTTGTTGATCGTCAACGCGGTGGTGTTCGGACTGCCCGGCATCGCGCTGTGGGCGATCCAGATGGCGTGGATTCCGTTCTGGGCGGCCGGCGTGGTCAACGGCCTGGGCCACTGGTGGGGCTATCGCAATTTCGAATCGGCCGACACCTCCACCAACCTCACGCCGTGGGCGCTGTGGATCGGTGGCGAAGAACTGCACAACAACCATCACGCCTTTCCCAGCTCGGCACGGTTTTCGATGCGGCGCTGGGAGCTGGATATCGGCTGGATCGCCATTCGCGGGCTGCAGGCGATCGGTCTGGCCAAGGTGCTGCGCGTGGCGCCGTCGCTGGATATCCGCCCCAACATCGCCGTACCCGATGCCGACACGCTCAAGGCCTTGCTCTCGCATCGTTTCCAGGCGATGACCGACTACCAGCGCAATGTGTTCACCCCGGCACTGCGCGAAGAAGCCGCAGCCACCGGCGCCAAGTTGCGCCAATTGCTGCCGCGCCGCCTGCGCAAGGGCCTGGTCGATGACGGGCGCTGGCTCAAGCCCGATGCGCGCGCGCAGTTGCAGCGCTGGGTGGCCGAGCGCCCGCGCATGCGCACGCTGGTGGACTACCGCGCGCGATTGACCGCAGTGCTGGAAGCGCGCAGCCACGATGCATCCGAACGGCTCAAGCAGCTGCAGCAGTGGTGCCACGAAGCCGAAGCCAGCGGAAATGCCGCGTTGCAGGCCTATGCGGCGCGCCTCAAGGGTTATGCGCTGAGTGGGGCGTAAGCGCGGCGGCACGCGTGCGCTCGTGCCGACGAACAACGTACGTGGCGTGATGATGCGCGGGGTGCTGATCGCATGCAGTGCATGCGCCCCGCTGCTTTCCGCGCAGGCCCAGGTGCAGGACAGCCAGCAGTATCTGCAACGCATGGACACCGATGGCGATGGCCGGGTCAGTCGCGACGAATATCTGGCCTGGATGAGTTACGCCTTCGATCAGCGCGATCTGGATCACGATGGCGTGCTGCAGGGCGACGAACTCCCTGGTCGTCGCGGCAAGCCGATCACCCGCGCCGCGCATCGCGCCACGCTGAGCGAACGCTTCGCGCGCCAGGACGCCAATGGTGACGGCTATCTGAGCGCACGCGAATTACTGGCGCCGCCGCGCTGATGCGCGCCTTCGCGCTCATCTGACGCGGCGTTCGGCAAGCTCGAGCGCATGTTCACTCTCGATCAGGTCAGCCGTCGCTACGGCCAGGCCATCGCCCTCGACGCGGTTTCGCTGGACTTCGCCAGCGGCATTACGACCGCGTTGATCGGCCCCAGCGGCGCCGGCAAGTCCACGGTGCTGCGCATGCTGGTCGGGCTGGAATGGCCCGATAGCGGCGTGGTCGCCTTCGATGGCGCGCCGCTGCAACGCGCCAGCCTGCTGGCGCAGCGCCAGCGTATCGGGTACGTGATCCAGGAAGGCGGGCTGTTTCCGCATCTGGATGCGCGCAGCAATGTGGTGTTGCTGGCGCAGACGCTGGGCTGGACGCGGCCACGTATCGATCAACGTCTGGAGGCCTTGTGCGCACTGTGTCAGTTGCCGCCGGCGCTGCTGGCGCGTTATCCGGCCGAGCTCTCCGGTGGCCAACGCCAGCGGGTGGGATTGATCCGGGCGCTGATGCTGGATCCACCGGCCCTGCTGCTGGACGAGCCGCTGGGCGCGCTCGACCCGATCGTGCGTTACGACCTGCAGGCGCAGATGCGCGAACTGTTCGCCCAGCTCGGCAAGACCGTGGTGCTGGTGACGCACGACGTTGCCGAAGCGGCCTACCTGGCTGACACCTTGGTGCTGATGCGCGCAGGCCGCGTGGTGCAGCAGGGCAGTGCGCGCAACTTGCTGGAACAACCGGCAGATCCGTTCGTCCGGCGCTTTCTCACCGCGCAGCGCAGCATCGGCGACGCCGCATGATCGCGCGCCTGCTGTGCGCAATGGCAGTGCTGATCTGCAGCGTCGGCGCGCAGGCCGCGCAGGTGACGATCGGTTCGAAGAACTTCACCGAAGCCGTCCTGCTGGGCGAGATCGCCACCGCCGCAGGTCAACGTGACGGCGTGGATGTGCAACATCGCGCGCAGCTCGGTGGCACGCGCATCCTGTGGCGCGCGCTGGAGACCGGCCAGATCGATGCGTACGCCGAATACACCGGCACGCTGGCGCAGGAACTGCTGCAGTTACCCAAGGCCAGTCAAGCCGAACTGCGCGCCGCACTGGACGCGCGCGGCCTGGCGATGACCGACTCGCTCGGCTTCCAGAACACCTATGCCTTCGGCATGCGTGCCGAACGTGCGCAGGCGCTTGGCATCGCAACGCTCTCGGATCTGGCACGGCATCCGTCGCTCACCATCGGCCTGAGCAACGAATTCATGCAGCGCGCCGATGGTTGGCCGGGCGTGCGCGCCGCCTATGCATTGCCGCAGACCGCGACCGGGCTGGATCACGATCTGGCCTATCGCGCGCTGCAGAGCGGGGCGATCGAGGTCACCGATCTGTACAGCACCGATGCGGAAATTCCGTATTACCAGCTGCAGGTGCTGCGCGACGACCGCCGGTATTTTCCCGAGTATCAGGCAGTGTTTCTGTATCGCAAGGACCTGGCGCAACGTTCGCCAGCGATGCTCAAGGCACTGCAGGGGCTGCAAGGCCGCATCGACGAGGCGACCATGCAGCGGCTCAATGCCCAGGTGAAGCTGGAGCGTCAGTCCGAGGCGGCCGTGGCTGCGCAATGGCTGGGCGTTGCACCCGCTTCTGCAGCCGACTCGCGTTTCGCGCGTTTGCTGCGGCATACGCGCGAGCATCTGGCGCTGGTCGGCATCTCGTTGGGGTTTGCGTTGTTGATCGCATTGCCGCTGGGCGTGCTGGCGGCACGGCGGCCACGGCTGGGGCAGGTGGTGCTGTCGTTGACCGGCGTGCTGCAGACCTTGCCCTCGTTGGCGGTGTTCGTCTTTATGATTCCGTTGTTCGGTATCGGCGCCAAACCGGCGATTGCCGCGTTGTTTCTCTACAGTTTGCTGCCGATCGTGCGCAATACGCATGCGGGCCTGACCTCGATCCCGCGCGAGTTGCGCCAGACCGCCGAAGCGATCGGGCTGCCGGCGTGGACGCGCTTGTGGCGGGTGGAGTTGCCGCTGGCACGTCGCACGATCGTGGCCGGCATCCAGACCGCAGCGGTGATCAACGTGGGCACTGCCACGCTGGGCGCCTTGATCGGCGCCGGTGGCTACGGCCAACCGATTCTCACCGGCATTCGCCTGGATGACATCGGCTTGATTCTGGAAGGCGCGATTCCTGCAGCGGTGCTTGCACTGATCGTGCAGGCGGTGTTCGAAGGGGTGGAACGCTGGGTGACGCCGCGCGGGTTGCGGCTCAGCCAGCGCGGCTGATGCGCTGCTGCAGGTGTGTGGTGCGCGCGCACTCAAGCCGGATGCGATGAGTCATCCGCGTGCCATCACCCGCATGCCAACCACGCAACGCGTGCCATGAACCGTAGCAGCGCTGGCGCGCGATGAGGCCTTGAAAGCTCAATGGCCGGCCATCGCCGCAACGGATGCTGGGCGACACCGCGAGCGAGCGGCGGTGCCGCTCAGCATCACTCACCCGGCAGCGCTGCAATCAAGCCGGCGAGCGCCTGCTCGGTGACCGTCAGGTGCGGTGCGATGCGTAGACGTCCGTGCCGCTGCGTGCAGATCGCCGCATGTTTGCCGAACGTCGCCGCCACAGCATTCAGCTGGGCTGCTGGCGGCTGCAAGGCTGTCAGATGCGCTGCGTGACCGGGCGTACACCAGCTGCCCAATCCACGTGCATGCAGGGCCGCGTCCCAACGCGAGGTCAGCGCCCCCAACGCAGCGGCAATGCGCGATGGCTGCCATGCAGTGACTTGTTGCAACGCGGCGGTCGCCATCGCAATCCGCAACGGATCCGCAACGCCGCCCGCATCGAACCGCCGTGCACCGCTGCGGTAGGGCGGTGCGTTGGTGGCGGGAAAGTCCCAGCTGCTACCGGCATCGCGCCCGATCCAGTGTTCTTCGATCGGCACGCCGTGCGCACGCCATTGCGGCGCCACCCACAGCCAGGCCAGTCCCATCGGTCCCAGCAACCATTTATGGCCGACGCTGACCACAAAGTCCGGCTGCCAGCGCGGCAGGTCGGTCGGCAGCACGCCCAGACTCTGGCTCAGATCCAGCACCAGCGCCGCGCCGCGTGCATGCACCGCTGCGCTGATGCGGTCCAGGTCGAGCTGTCGCCCGTCGAGCCAGTACGCATGCGGCAAGGTCACGATGCGCAATGCCGGCGTGTCGGCGATGGCCTGCAGCACCGTCTCGGTCAACGCCGGGCTCGCTGTCGTCGGCACTGCCACGATGCGCGCACCCACCTCGGCGCAGCGGCGTTGCCAGATCAACAGGTTGGACGGGAACTGGCCTTCCAGCAGCAGCACCGCCTCGCCGCGTTGCAACGGCAGATTGCGTGCGGCGGTGGCCAGACCATGCGCTGCCGAGGGCAGCATCGCCACGCCGTCGGCATCGTTGTCGAACAGGCCTGCGGCCAGCGCGCGCAATCCTTCGATGTCCTGCAGCCAGGCATCGAACGGCAGCTGCCACGGCGTGGCCAGCGCATCCACCGCTTGATGCGCGATCGTTTGCACCGCGCGTAGCAGCGGACCGCGCGAGGCAGCATCCAGATACGTGATACCGATAGGCAATGCGAATGCCTGATGGCGTTGCTCCCATTCGATGGGCAACGCAAGCAGGCTGGACAAAGTAAAAGATGACATGCCAACAGCTTACCGCTGGCTGCCACGCTGCCGACACGGCGCGTTCACGGGCGCTCCTCAAGCATATGGGAATGTCTGCACTCTCCCCTCTGCTGGGCCACCTCCAGCAACAGCAGTTGACGCTGCTGGAACGCTACGCGCAGACCCGCGCGCTGAGCGATCGCCTTGCCGCACCCTTGAGCGCAGAAGACGCCATGGTGCAGAGCATGCCCGATGCCAGCCCGAGCAAATGGCATCTGGCGCACACCACCTGGTTTTTCGAACGCTTCGTGCTGCAGACCGATCCGGCCTACCGCGTGTTCGATCCGTCCTGGGATTTTCTGTTCAACAGCTATTACCAGAGCGTGGGACCGATGCATGCGCGCGCGCGTCGCGGCGTGTTGTCGCGCCCGTCGTTGCAGCAGGTGCGCGACTACCGTGCGGCGGTCGATACGCAGATGCGGCAGCGTTTGCGCGATGGGTCGCTGGATGCCCAAGCCTGCACCATCGTGCAACTCGGCATCCAGCACGAACAGCAGCACCAGGAACTGCTGTTGACCGATATCAAACACGCGCTGTGGAGCAATCCGCTGCAGCCGGCGTATCGCGATGCGCCGGCACCGCCTGCTGCCATCGCCAGCACGCTGCGCTGGCAGGCGCGTGACGAGCAGATCGTGGAAATCGGTGCTGCGGCCTGGCCGCAGTCCGATGCGTTTGCCTACGACAACGAATCGCCGCGTCACCGTGTCTTGGTCGGCGCACATGCGTTGGCGCATCGCGTGGTCACCAATGCCGAATTCCAGGAATTCATCGACGCTGGCGGCTACCGCAGTGCCGGTGCCTGGCTCAGCGACGGCTGGGCGATGGTGCAGGCGCAAGGCTGGCAGCGCCCGTTGTATTGGGATGCACAGGGGCGCGAGTTCACCCTCGACGGCTGGCGCACGCGCGATGCGCACGCGCCGGTATGCCATCTGAGCCTGTTCGAAGCCGATGCCTTCGCGCGCTGGGCCGGCGCGCGCCTGCCCACCGAGGCCGAATGGGAGCAAGCCGCCACCGGCGTGCCAGTGCAGGGCAATCTTGTCGATGCCGATGCGCTGCATCCACGCGGCGCCGAAGCGGTGGATACCGGCTTGCAACAGCTGTTCGGCGATGTCTGGGAGTGGACCGGCAGCGCCTATCTGCCGTATCCCGGCTTTGCGCCGTGGCCCGGCTCGTTGGGCGAATACAACGGCAAATTCATGAATGCGCAATGGGTGCTGCGCGGTGGCAGCTGTGCCACGCCGGCCAGCCACATCCGCGCCAGTTACCGCAACTTTTTCCCCTCCGATGCGCGCTGGCAGTTTGCCGGCGTGCGCCTTGCCAAGGATCTGTCTTGAACGCCGCCGCCCATGCCACCCAACGCGCGCATGCCGCGCTGACCGATCTACGCCCGCAGCCGGACGACATCACCGCCGATGCGTTGGCTGGTCTGTCGCAGACGCCCAAGACCCTGCCGTCGAAGTATTTCTACGATGCACGCGGTTCGCAGCTGTTCGAAGCGATCACCCAGCAGCCGGAGTACTACCTCACCGGCACCGAACTGGCATTGCTGGAGGCCAGCATGGCTTCGATCGCGCAGGCGATCGGGGCCGGCGTGCATGTGGTCGAATACGGCAGCGGCAGCGGGCGCAAGACCGAGTTGCTGCTGCAGGGCCTGCGCGATGTGGTGGCCTACACGCCGCTGGAAATTTCGCGCACTGCCCTGCTCGACAGCACCGCACGGCTGGCGCAGCAGTTCCCGCAGATCCAGATGCTGCCGGTCTGCACCGACTTCACCAAGCCGCTGCGGTTGCCCGATGCGCAGCGCCCGGCGCGCCGGCATCTGGTGTTCTTCCCCGGTTCGACGCTGGGTAACTTCACCGATGCTGCCGCCATCGAGTTGATGGATGCGATGCGCCAGACCATGGGCAGCGATGGCTGCGCGTTGATCGGGATTGATCTCGACAAGGATGCCGCGCTGATCGAGGCCGCCTATAACGATGCGGCTGGTGTCACTGCCGAATTCACCTTGAACCTGCTGGCGCGGCTGAACCGCGAAATCGGCAGCGATTTCGATCTTGAGGGCTTCCGCCACCACGCGGTGTATGCGCGCGAGCGCGGCCGTATCGAGACGTTTCTGATCAGTCAACGCGCCCAGCACGTGCACGTAGGCGGCCAGGACGTCGATTTTGCCGATGGCGAAGCGATGCAGGTCGAATACAGCTACAAATACACCGACGCCCGCTTCGCCGAACTTGCTGCGGCTGCCGGGCTAAAAGTTACCCACGGTTGGAACGATGCGAAGGACTGGTTCGGTCTGCGCTTGTTGCGTCCGTTGTAAGGTTGCAGCGCAAAGTCCGAACAGCCAAAAGGTGTGTTCGGCTGCGCTTAGCGATCAGGTGGCATCTCACGCAGATGCTTGGCCGCTTCTCTCATGCCGCTGAAGACAGTCTCTGCCAGGGACATCGGAAACTCTGCCGGAAGCGTGTTTGCAACAAGATCCAATGCGCTTTCCAGCTGTTCCAATAGTTCTTCGATCCAGGGTTCGGCACCAGCACGCACCCCACAGGCACGTGCAGTGTCGTTCCAATGGCGACGGCGGATATCTTTCAAGCGACGATGCCGGTTTTTGCCAGCCACGGCCATCGCCAATGCCGCGCGATGTGGATCCAGCTGCTGTGCGCCGCGTCCAAGGATGGGATAAACGGATAAAACGTCGTAGAGCGGCGTCATGCGGAAACGTCCGCCTGACTCGATCATCAGACTGAAATTCTTGGCATGTCCGTCGGTGGCTGCCATCAGCCAGAACAGGATCTGCGTCTTGAAGAAGATTTCACGGTCGGAAGGCTGACTCGACTGCCGGAGTAACTCCATGATCGCCACGATGCCGGGGCCGCCGTCGCTCTCGTACTTTTTCGACGAAGACACACCGAATGCCTGGCACAGGTCTTCCTGGGGAAGGCGCATCCACCACTGTCCGTCCGGCGATAGACGCCGGTCGAAACGTTCAACAATCAGGGCGCGCTGTTCCTGGAATCTTCCCATCGTGGTGACAGCCACGGGCATACCAAATGCGGCGAGCAGTTGCGCGCACAGCCATTCGTTTTCGACTGAGGCCTGCATGTCCGTGCGCATGTTGCCGACCAGCCCCAGCGGTAGCTTGAAGATATGCGTACTCGGTGTGCTTCCCAGGGGCACGCACCACTGATGCTGATGATGTAATAGCGCGGTTTTTTCCTGGGCGCCTGCCAATGACAGCCGGAAGTCGTCGTTATCGCCATGCTGGCCCGGTAGCAGGGGCGCGGTGACGCCGCGCAGCACAGCGGCAACCTCGGTATCGGTCAGTGCTCTGTTCTGGATGCTGCGCAGATGCTCGGGTTCGGCATCAATTGCAAGCAACTGGATTGCGCCGACACAATCGCGGCCGACAGCCTGCAGCAGGTCAAACGTGCTGGCCGAGTCGGTTTTGAAACGTTCCCGCATACGACGACGGATGTCTGTGCTATCGGGCAGCAGATTGTCGAAATAATGGGTGACTACATCGCCGCGATGCGATTGCCCTTCGGGCAACAATGGAAGTGATAGGGACAGTGGCCGTGCCTGGGGCGAGTGGAGCCATTCGGAGAGGTAGGTCAGCCGCGCTCCCTGCACATCCTCTCGCCAACGCGCGACGCGCAATCCATTCATCCATACGCACAGTTCGGCCACGGCTTACCAAGCCTCTTCGGAAGGATTCGAGGTGCTGTCGTTGCGCGGGTTCAGCGAAACCTCCACGTTTAGAATCGCCCATACGCGCATCAGGCGTTCGAATGTGGCGGCCTCAGGCTTGCGCTCCAGTGCGCTGACTGCTTGCCGGGTGATACCCAACTGTTCGGCCAACTGATCCTGGGTCAGGCCTTGCTGCTTGCGCAGCGCCCTGAGCACAGGACCCAGTTGCTGCGCTTTCTGGATGGGGAAAGCGGTGATAGCCATCGTTGCTGGCGCATGATCGTCGGATTAAGCAAGCTATGGCTTTCCTTATCGAAGTGCAAGCTATAAGTTGCTTTTTATAAATGCAATCTATAAGTTGCCTATCTGGAGAGGTAACCGACCAGGCTTTACGTCTTGATCAAGCTGCCTGCACCACATGCAACGCCTTGGGATTGCGCCACTGCGCCAGCAGCGCGGCTTCGCGCGCCTTTGCTTCGCGCAGATGCGCTTCCTTGATATGGCCATAGCCGCGGATATGTTCGGGAATGCTGGCGATCTGCGCGGCCAGGCTGACGTTGTCGATATCCAGGCGTTCCAGCAGGGTGTCCACTGTCGCCAGGTAGTCGGCAATCAGCTGGCGCTCGCCACGCCGTTCGGCGCTGTAGCCGAACACATCCAGCTTGCCGCCGCGCAGGAATTTCAGCCGCGCCAGCAACTTGAACGCAGTGAACATCCACGGCCCGTATTCGCGCTTGATGGCATGGCCATGCGCATCCTTCTTGGCCAGTAATGGCGGCGCCAGATGGAAGCGCAGTGTGTAGTCGCCCTCGAACTGTTGCTGCAGCCGGCGCTGGAAGTCGCCGCGCGTGTACAGCCGCGCCACTTCGTATTCGTCCTTGTAGGCCATCAGCTTGAACGCATAGCGCGCCACGGCTTCGGTCAACGCGCTGCTGCCGGGCGCGCGCTGCGTTTCCTGCGTGCGCACGCGCTCGACCAGCGCGCGATAACGCTGCGCGTAGCCGGCATCCTGATAGTCAGTGAGGAAGGCGACGCGGCGCGCGATGGCATCGTCCGGCGACTGCGCCAGCTGCTCGTCGTCGAGCGGATGGGTCGGTGCATCGACATCGTCATGCAGCGGATTGCCGTTGTTCTGCGGCAAGGCACGTGGCGCCCGTTGACCGCCAAGATCGTGTCCTTCCCAGCTGCCGGGCAGGCGCGCCTGCGGCGTATCGGCATGCGCATGCGCAAGCTCGCCCGCGTCGCGCAAGCCCGCCGCACGCCGCACCGCCGGCAGATCGATCGCGGCCAGGCGCCCCCACGCAAAAGCCTGCTGGTTCATCGCCACCGCCGCGCCATTGAGCTCGATCGCGCGCATCAGCGCCGCATGCGATAACGGCACCAGCCCGTGTTGCCAGGCGTAACCGAGCACGAACAGATTGCTGGCGATCGCATCGCCCAGCAGCGCGGTTGCCAATTGCGTGGCATCCAGCAACAGCGGCTCCTGGCCGCCGAGTGCGGTACGCACGCCGGCGATGATCTGGGCGGCGGGAAACTGCAGATCCGGTTGGGTGGTGAAGGTGCCCGGCATGGCCTCGTACGTATTGAGCACCACCTGCGTGCGGCCGTCGCGGACCTTGGACAATGCCCAGTAATCGTTGACCACCACCATGTCGCAGCCCAGCACCAGATCCGCTTCGCCGGCGGCAATGCGCACCGCGTGGATCGCGTCCGGTTGGCGTGCAATGCGGATATGCGTGGTCACCGCGCCGCCTTTTTGCGCAAGGCCGGTCTGATCCAGCACCGTGGCGCCCTTGCCTTCCAGATGCCCGGCCATGCCGAGCAACGCGCCGATGGTCACCACCCCGGTGCCGCCGACGCCGGTGATCAGGATATTCCAGGGCTGTTCCAGCGTGGTGCGTTGCGGCGGCGCCGGCAGGTTGTCCAGCAATGCGCTGGTATCGCGTTGTTTGCCCTTGCGCGGCGCACCACCGTGCACGGTGACAAAGCTGGGGCAAAAGCCCGACACGCAGGAATAATCCTTGTTGCAACCGGACTGATCGATCTGCCGCTTACGCCCGAATTCGGTGTCCTTGGGCAGCACCGAAACGCAAAAACTCTTCTCCCCGCAATCGCCGCAGCCTTCGCACACCAGCGAATTGATCATCACCCGTTTGGGCGGGTCGACCAGCTTGCCGCGCTTGCGACGGCGGCGTTTTTCGGTGGCGCAGGTCTGGTCGTAGATCAGGATCGACACGCCCTTGATCGTGCGCAGGTGCTGCTGCACCGCGTCCAGTTCGCTGCGATCGTGGAAGGCGACCTCGCTGGGAAAACGCTCGCGCCGGCGCGTCCATTTGCCGATGTCGTCGCTGACCACCGCAATGGTATGGATGCCTTCGGCGTGCAGTTGATGGGCGATGTCCGGCACGCTGAGCGTGCCGTCCACCGGCTGGCCGCCGGTCATCGCCACCGCATCGTTGTAGAGGATCTTGTAGGTGATGTTGACGCCGGTAGCGACCGACTGGCGGATCGCCAGCGAGCCGCTATGGAAATAGGTGCCATCGCCCAGGTTCTGGAACACGTGTGGTGTGTCGGTGAACGGTGCCTGCCCGGACCACGTCACGCCTTCGCCGCCCATGTGGGTAAAGGTGTCGGTGGCACGGTTCATCCAGGTCACCATGTAATGGCAACCGATGCCGCCGAGCGCACGCGAGCCCTCCGGCACTGCGGTGGAAGTGTTGTGCGGGCAGCCGGAGCAGTAATGCGGCACGCGCGGAAACAGTGCGCGCGGCAAAGCCATTTCCGCTTCCTTGGCCTCCATCCAGCGCAGCCGCTGTTCGATCGAGTCGGTCATCGCGCTGGACGGCAGCGCAAAGCGCTGGATGCGCTTGCCGATCACCGCCGCGATCGTGGCCGGGGTCAGCTCGCCGGTGGAGGGCAGGATCCACGCGCCATGCTCGTCGTACTTGCCGACGATGCTCGGCCGCGCACCGGCACTGGCCGGCCAGTTGTAGAACAACTCCTTCATCTGGCGCTCGATGAAGGCCTTCTTTTCTTCCACCACCAGGATGTCTTCGAGCCCGTGCGCGAACGCGCTGATGCCCACCGGCTCCAGCGGCCAGGTCATGCCGACCTTGTACACGCGGATGCCGATCTGCGCGCAGGCCTGCGCATCCAGTCCCAGGTATTCCAGCGCCTGCAACACGTCCAGGTAGCTCTTGCCGGTGGTGACGATGCCCAGCCGTGCATGCGGCGAATCCAGCACCACCTTGTCGATCTGGTTTGCCCGCGCGAAGGCCTGCGCGGCGGCGATCGCATAGCGGTGCAGGCGCATTTCCTGATCCACCGGCGGATCGGGCCAGCGAATGCTCAAGCCACCCGGCGGCAGCGCGAAGTCCTCCGGCAGCACGATGCTGCGTGCGAACGGATCCACCTCCACCGACGCGGACGATTCCACCGTCTCGGCGATGGTCTTGAAGCCGATCCAGCGCCCGGTGTAACGGCTCATCGCCCAACCGAGCAGGCCCATGTCCAGGATGTCCTGCACCCCGGCCGGGTTGAGGATGGGCATCATCGCGCTGACGAATTCTTCTTCCGAGCCATGCGGCAGCGTCGAGCTGCGGCAGGCATGGTCGTCGGCGGCCAGCGCCAGCACGCCGCCATGCGGCGAGGTGCCGGCGGCATTGCCATGCTTGAACACATCGCCGCTGCGATCCACGCCCGGGCCCTTGCCGTACCACATGCCGTACACGCCCTGCACGGTGGCGCCGGGGAACAGGTTGGTCTGCTGGGTGCCCCAGACCATGGTCGCGGCCAGGTCTTCGTTGAGGCCGGGGGTAAAGGTCACCTTGGCCGCGTCCAGATGCTTGCGCGCGCGCCACAGCTCCAGATCGAAACCGCCCAACGGGCTGCCGCGATAGCCGCTGATGAAACCGGCGGTCTTCAGGCCGGCGGCATCGTCGCGCAAGCGTTGCATCAGCGGCAGTCGCACCAACGCCTGCACGCCGGACAAGTAGATGCGTCCATCGGCACGCGTGTACTTGTGCTCAAGTGAGTAGTCCGCATCCAGCTGGCCGAGCTCCGGCGTGTTGGCAGCGTCGGGGGAAGAAAGTGCGGCGGTACTGGTCATGGCGTGCCCGGAAAGGGTGGCTGGAACCCGGGGCTCCAAAGGCATCGCAAGTGTAACAGCCGCTATTCACGTCCTTGGCCGGCGAGTGTGCATCGCGGCGATACTGAGGTTAGGATGGGACCGGGTTGGGGTTTGTCGTGTGTCGCAAGGGGAAAAACCGGTGAGAACGAAGTTCGCATGGGCCATTGCGTTGGCCCTGCTCGGAGGCGTTTGGTCGTTGGCGCAGGCGCAAACCCTGCCCAAGCCCAAAGAATTTTATTTCGACGAAGACCGCAGTACGACCAAGGCCGTGGTCGCCGTGCAGGGTCAGGGCGATGCGGTGGTCGACCGGTTGGCGGCGATGGTGCAGCGCGAGGCGCGCGCGGCCGAGCCACGCGCGCAGCTGGCATCGCTCGCCTACGCCGGGGGCCGCACCCAATTGGGTGACGAGCTCTACCAGGGCGCATTGGCATTGGTCTCCAACGGTGGCCAGCAATATCGCACCATCACCTGGAATTACGGCTGGGATCTGTTGCGCGCCGACAAGCCCGACAAGGCGCTGCAGCAGTGGGCTACGCTGGCCAACGGCCGCCCGCTCGCCCCGGAATGGCTGCCGACCACCGCCGCATTGGCACTGTGGCGCGCCGATCGCAAGCAGGAGGCGGTCCAGTGGTATGCCGCCGCTGTGCGCACCTGGCCGGATCGCTGGAGCAGCCCCGCCAACTACGCCAGCCAATTGCCGGACTGGCGCGAGGCAGAGCGCGCCACGCTGGCCGAGGTGTTCGCCGCCTGGAAAGCCAACCCGCCTGCGTTCCCGTAAAGCGGCATCGCATGGAGGGAAACCACCGCAGCGCGATGGGTGCATCGGCAGCATCTGCGGTGGGCCATCTGCCGCAATGGTTGCGTTCGCGTAGAAGCGGCCTGCGCAACGTGCGTCGTCCTCGAAGCGAGCGGTATGGACGTCGTTGGCGACCGACCGCTCCACCTATCGTGCGGCTGTCGCGACTGCGCACCCAGGGACGCGCCCATTCGCCATCACCGGCCGTCGCAAGTCCCCCTTTGCTCTATTAGGGCATCACTAGACGGTGTGGATGACGCCGCGACGGAGCGACGTATGCTGCCTGGTACCCGCCACCATCACACGACACGTGGTCACTACACCGTTGTGGGCGCTTTTGTGGGCGCTTTGTCGGCATCCATGTCGCCAACGGTGCCGCGGCGGTGAACGGACAAGGGCCGTGCAGATGGTCGGTCTGCATGGTTGACCCCGGCTTGCGTCTATAGCGGCTGCGGGAAACCGCACAGGGCGGCTGCATGTGCAGGTGCGCGTCAGGCCAACGCGCCGCAGATCCAGGCCTGCCACGTGCGCCGTGCGATCCTGTGCGTCGCTTTCCGACGGACCTGATCACGCCATGGCGGTGGATGCATTTGCATTGATTCTGACGATGCTGGGGCTCGGCCTGCTGTTCGCCCGCCTGCGGGTGCTGCCAGATAACAGCGCCGAGGTGCTCAATCGCATCGTCTTGTATGTCTGCCTGCCTGCCTCGGTGCTGACCTATGTACCGCGCCTGCATCTGGATGCCTCGCTGGGCGGTGTGATCGCCACCCCGTGGTTGCTGACCGCCATCATCGTGCCGCTGCTGTGGGGCTGCAGCCGTGTGTTCCGGTTCGGCCGCGAGGAATACGCCGCGCTGCTGATGTGCGTGGTGTTCACCAACTCCAGCTTCATCGGTTTTCCGATGGTGCGTGCGCTGATCGGCGACCAGGCCTTGCCGTATGCGGTGGTCTACGACCAGTTCGGCACCTTCGTGCTGTTGTCCACCTTCGGGCTGTACGTGCTGGCGCGCTACAGCGGCGACACGCCGCCCACCACGCGCATCATCCTGCTGCGGATGCTGCGGTTTCCGCCGCTGTGGGCGCTGCTGTTCGCGCTGACGTTGATGCCGGAACACCCGCCGACCTGGATCGGCTCAGGACTGAAAAGCCTGGCCGATGCGATGCTGCCGCTGGTGATGCTGGCAGTGGGCTTCTCGCTACAGTTGCGTCTGCCGGCGGAGGAACTCAAGCCGCTGGCGGTGGGTCTGGTCTTCAAGTTGGCGCTGATGCCGGTGCTGGCGCTGCCGCTGTCCTGGGCGCTCGGCCTGCACGGGCAGGTGTTGCAGACCAACGTGCTCGAATCGGCCATGCCGACCATGATCACCGCTGCCGCATTGGCCATCTCGCATCGGCTTGCACCGCGTCTGGCCGCAGCAATGGTCGGTTACAGCATCCTGCTGTCATTGCTGACCCTGCCTGGGTGGGCCTGGCTGTTGGCGCGTTTGGCGGCGTGATGCGATGCGGTTCAGCAGCATGGACAGCAGTGCACGCATGCGCAAGCGAGCGCATCGAGGTGCAATGCTGCATTGCGATGACAGCACCGCCAATGCAACGCAGGGCAACTGACGACACGCTGCAGGCACCCGCCAGGCACACGCCGCGCACGCATCTTCGCCCGCCGGCCGCACGCGCATGACCCTGTCACCTGCAGTGCGTTGTCGCGTTTAACACGTTTCGACTACTTCCTCACCCGCGCGCGGTGTACGCTGCCGGCTTGCTCCCGGAAGCGAGGCGTGCATGAAGACAGTCCTGGTGGCCAGCTCCAAAGGCGGCGTCGGCAAGACCACGATCGCCACAAATCTGGCCGCACATGCGGCGTTGCAGGGCCAGCGCACAGTGCTGGCAGATGCTGATCCGCAAGGCTCGTCCACGCGTTGGGCGCAGCGCCGCGCCAGTCTCGAAAGTGCGGTGCTGCCCATCGATGCCACCCGTCGCCGCAGCTGGCAGGCCGCCGTGCCCGATGGCACCGACCAGCTGATCATCGATGCCCCGGCCGGGGCGATGGCCGATGATCTCAGTGGGTTTCTGGACCACGTCGATGCCATCGTGGTGCCGGTGCTGTCCTCGGCGCTGGATATCGAAGCGGTGGTCGGCTTCCTCAACACGCTGGCCAAGGTGCCGCGCGTGCACCAGCGCAAATTGCCGGTGGGCCTGGTGCTCAATCGCGCCCGCCCCTGGACCCAGACCTCGCAACAGGCGGCCGACATGATCGGCACCTGGCCATACCCGCTGGTGGCCCAACTGCGCGATACCCAGGCCTATGTGGTCATGGCCGGGCTGGGACGCAGCCTGTTCGACTACCGCTCGGCGCAGGTGCGCGACCATCAACAGGACTGGGAGCCGCTGTTCAAGTGGCTCAAGAAATCCTAGAACCGGATAGATTCCATGCGCGAATTGATCTTGCTGCGACACGCCCACGCCGAACCGGCCGACACCGGCCAGGCCGATTTCGATCGCCCGCTGTCCCCGCATGGCATCGCCGAGGCCGAATCGGCTGGCCGGTGGCTGCGCGAGCAGCACCTGGTGCCGGACCGCGTGTTGTGCTCCCCGGCGCGGCGCGCCCGCGAAACGCTGGAAGCGGTGCTCGAGCTCACCGGCTATATCGAGCAACGCCTCGATCAGCGCATCTACGAGGCCACACCCGGGACCCTGGCGAGCCTGGTGGACGAACACCGCGAGGCCGAGCGCCTGCTGCTGGTCGGCCACAACCCCGGCCTGGAACGCCTGGCCGCGCTGATGCACAGCGGGCAGACCGGCGATTACCGAGGCATGCCGACCGCCTCCATCGCCTTGCTGGCATTGCCGCTGGACGCTGCCATCGAGCCAGGCATCGCGCGCCTGACCGCCTTCTGGTGGCCCTGATCCGTGACCCCATCGCTGCGCTGGTACGCCTGGCTCGTCCTCTGGGTCGCGCTGCCCTGCATGGCGCAGCATAAGCTGCATTCCATCGATCCGGTGCAATCGCGCTTCGGATTCGAAATCAAGACCCGCTTCGGCATGAAGATCGAAGGGTTGTTCCCGCGGTTTTACGGTGAAGTGGTGGAGTCGCCCGACGGACGTCAGCAGGTGCGCTTCCGTCTGGATGCCACGCAGGTGGAAATTCCCGGCAAGGACCGCTACACCTCGTGGATGCGCGGCGAGGATTTTTTCGATGTGGAACAGTATCCGGTGGTGGAGTTCGAGTCGTTTCCCTATACCGAAGAAGCGGTAAAAAAGGGCGGCGACATCACCGGCAACCTGACCATTCGCGGAATCACCCATGTGGAGACCCTGCATGTGGCGGCGGCTGAATGCGCACGTCCGGGCTATGATTGCGATGTGATCAGTCGAGGTACGGTGCTGCGTGGACGGTACGGAATGAATGCGTGGCAGATGGCCCTGGGCGACAGGGTGACGTTCATTCTGCGTGGCCGGCTGCAGGAGGCGCGGCGCCCGTGACGCTCCTGTTGAGGGTGCTTGTGCTGGCAACGCTGTTGCTCGGCACCGGATGCGCCGGCCTGTCGCAAATCGAACGCAACCGTGCTGCCGGCATCGCGGCTGCCGCACGCAGTACCGCAGTCAATTGCACCCAGGCCAATCATTGCGCCCAGGTCTCGCCCTTGCGCACGCTCGGCGGCGATGCGATCACCGCCTCGACGCCGGCCGCACCACGGCACTACGCCACCATCGTCGATCACGGCGAGGAATCGCTGGTTGCGCGGCTCAACCTGATTCGCAGCGCCACCCGCAGCATCGATCTGCAGACCTACATCTTCGACAAGGACGACAGCGCGCGCATGGTGCTGGATGCGTTGGTGGACGCCGCCCAGCGCGGGGTCAAGGTCCGCATCCTGATCGACCAGCTGTCGGCGATCGCCGATCTGCAGATCCTCGGTGCGCTGGCCAGCACCCACGAAAACCTGCAGCTGCGCATCTACAACCCCACCTTCGGCAAGGTCAAACTCAATTACTTCGACTATGTCGGCAGCGTCGCGTGCTGTTTCCGCCGCTTCAATCAGCGCATGCACAACAAGTTGCTGGTGGTGGACGATGTACTCGGCGTGGTGGGCGGGCGCAATTACCAGGACGACTATTACGACTGGGACAGCGAATACAACTTCCGCGACCGCGACGTGATTCTGGCCGGGCCGGAAGTGCGTGCGATGGCGGCCAATTTCGATGCGTTCTGGCGTGCGCGGCGCAGCGTGCCGGCCGAGCGGCTCAACGATGTCGGACGCCTGTTGCTGCAGCAGGGCGCCCCGACGATGCCGGCGGCCGACGTCCAACGCCCCGATCGGGTGGCGCGCGTGGACCGCGAGGCCCGCGACCCGCAATTCGTGCGCGATGCCTTCGTCACGCCCGCCATGCCGGTCCAGCGCGTGCTGTACGTAGCCGATCTGCCGCAGAAACACCGCAAGGAACACGCCGCCAAGGCGGTGTCCACGGCGCCGGAGCTGGACAGCCTGATCGCCGGCGCGCAACAGGAAGTGTTGCTGCAAACGCCGTATCTGGTGCTGTCCGATGCGGCCCAGGCGATCTTCCGCGACCTGCGCAAACGCCCGCAACCGCCGCGCATCGTGGTTTCCACCAACAGCCTGGCCGCCACCGACAACCCGATCGTCTATGCGCTTTCTTACAAGTTCAAGCGCCGCAACCTGCGCGAGTTGGGCTTCAACATCTATGAGTACAAGCCGTTTCCGCTGGATGCGCCGGTGGACTACGCCAACCTGGTGCCGGACCCGCTCAATGCCGAGTCCGAGCCTGCCAGCGGCGATGGTCGCGTCAATCGCCTGATCGGCGGCAGCGCGGCCGGTAACGCGATGCGCGGGAGTGGCGGCGGTGGCGCCGATGCGACGGCGCGCACTGCGAGGCGCGGTGCGACAGGTGGGCGTGTGCCGGGTGGCAGCGAAGTCGATCGACGCGTGCTGCGCACCGAGACGCGGCCCTCGTTTCTGGGCACGCGTGCGGTCAACAAACCCTTGCCGGTGACCCGTGCCGGTGCGCGTATGGGCCTGCACGCCAAGTCGCTGGTGGTGGATCGCCGCATCGGCGTGATCGGCACCCACAACTTCGATCCGCGCAGCGAGAACTACAACACCGAAGCGGCGGTGGTCATCGACGATGTGCGCTTCGCGCAGGCGCTGGCAGCCAGCATCGAGCGCGACATCGCCCCGGAAAACGCCTGGACGGTGGCTTCGCGCGAAAAACCGCCGGTACTGAGCGGATTGAACTACAGCGTGGGCAAAGTGTCGGAAGCCTTGCCGGTGCTGGATTTCTGGCCCTGGCGCTATGCCACCAATTACGAATTCCAGCCGGGGCCGGGTTGCCCGTTCCCGCTCAAGCGGCAGGATCCGCAATTCCGGCAGTGCTATGTAGCGGTGGGCGATTTCCCCGAGGTCAACGTCGGCCCGAAGTGGCTGCTGGTCCGGATGCTGACCGCCTTCGGCGCCGGGTTGGTGCCGATTCTTTGATCGGGTAGGTCGGCAACCGGCCGCTGTGATGGCGAGAGGTTGCGCGGCGCATGGAGGCAGGCCGAGCGTTGACGCCGCACAGCGATGATGTCGGCCGCAGCACCCAGACAACCTGCATGAACCGTTGCAGCACCCTTGGAGCAGAGGCAGTGGGCGACAGTTGAACCACACCTCCCGGCCGCAGACGCTGTTGCGATTCCCGATTCCCGATTCCCGATTCCCGATTCCCGATTCCCGATTCCCGATTCCCAATCCCCAATCCCCAATCCCCAATCCCCAGCCTATGACCTTCCGTGAACCCGTCGATCTGGCCGCCCTCAACGCCTCCAGTCGCGACACCTTGACCGAGCATCTGGGCATCGTCTTCACCGACGCCGGCGACGATTGGTTGCGTGCCACCATGCCGGTGGATGCGCGCACCAAGCAGCCGTATGGCCTGCTGCATGGCGGCGCCTCGGTGGTGCTGGCCGAAACCCTGGGCAGCAGCGCCGGCAACCTGTGCGTGGATATGACCACCCACATGTGCGTCGGACTGGAGATCAACGCCAACCATCTGCGCGCCGCCCATCAGGACCTGGTCACCGGTACCGCCCGAGCCGTGCATGTGGGGCGTACCACCCAGGTGTGGGACATCACCATCGACAATCCGGCCGGCAAGCGCGTGTGCGTGTCGCGGTTGACCCTGGCGGTGGTGCCGCGCCTCAATGGCTGAGGATGTCTTGCAAGCACATGGGTGGAACAGCGCCGCCCGTCGCCGGCACTGCGCGATGGCCGAGCTGCTGTCACAATAGTCGCGCTTCCTTCCTTTGGTACCGGTTCCGTTCCGTCAATGAGCGAGTCATCCCTGGACGCCACGCGCGCTGCTGGCGGCGCGACGCGTTGGTTCCGGTACCTGTATCGGGTGCCGTTGTTGCTGATGCACCTGAGCATCTGCCTGCCGATCACCATGCTATGCGTGGTGGCGCCGCCGCTGGCGCGCATCCGTACCGGACGCGACGACACCCTGGACGAGCGCATGATCCGCTGGTGGCAGGGCAACCTGATGCGCATCTTCGGATTTCGCCTGCGGCGTTTCGGCACGCCGCTGCCGGGTGCGACGTTGTTCGTGGCCAATCACGTCAGCTGGGTGGACATCTCGATGCTGCACAGCCAGCGCGTGATGGGCTTCGTGGCCAAACGCGAAATCGCCGGCTGGCCGTTGGTGGGGTGGCTGGCGACCAAGGGCCAGACCATCTTCCATCAGCGCGGCAATACCGAGTCGCTGGGCGGCGTGCTGCAGGAGATGCTGCTGCGCCTGCAAAGCGGCAAGCCGGTGGGAGTGTTCCCGGAGGGACGTACCCGTGGCGGCACCGAGGTCGGCCCGTTCCATGCGCGCATCTTCCAGGCGGCGGTCGAGGCCGGCGTGCCGGTGCAGCCGGTGGCGCTGCGCTATGGCGAGCGCGGCAATGCGCAGGCGGTGGTGGCGTTCGGCGAGCGCGAGAGCTTCTTCGCCAATATCGTGCGCCTGCTCGGCGAGCCGTCGCGGCTGGCCGAAGTGCATTTTCTCGAACCGATTCGCGCATTGGATATCGAAGGACGTCGTCGCCTGGCCGATACCTCGCGTCAACGCATCATCGCCGCGATGGAGTCCTGAGCCGGCGATGCGCATGCTCATCGCCCCTGCGGCCAGCGCAACCTTCTCTGGCCCGATGAGCGCATGAACGCCTCCGACTATCTGCCGCCGCGCTGGCTGCGCAATCCACATGTGCAGTCGGTGCTGGGCAGCAGCGCATTGCGGCGGATCCGCAGCCGCCAGTTGCTGGCTGCCAGCGGTGCGGTCACCACCGAGCACATTCTCGACGGTGGCGACGGCGTGCGCCTGCAGGGCTGGATGAGCATCCCGCCCGGCGACGCGCCGGTACGCGGTACGGTGCTATTGCTGCACGGCTGGGAAGGCAGCGCCGAGTCCAATTACATGCGGCTGACCGCAGCACGCCTGCTGGGACTCGGTTACCAGGTCTTTCGGCTCAATTTCCGCGATCACGGCGGCACCCATCACCTCAACGTGGATCTGTTCCACTCCGATCGTATCGACGAGGTGGTCAACGCAGCAGGCGATCTGTGGCGGCGGTTTCCTGCGCCGCAATTGCTGGCGGCCGGATATTCGCTGGGCGGCAATTTTGCGCTGCGGCTGGCACTGCGCGCGCCGGCCGCCGGGTTGCCGCTGGTACGCGTGGCGGCGGTGTGCCCGTTGCTGGATCCTGCCGCGACCATGCTGCAGCTGGAAAACGGCCCGCAGTTCTACGATTGGTATTTCCGCCGTAAATGGCGCGACTCGCTGCTGCGCAAGCGCAAGCTGTTCCCCGAGCAGCATGGTTACGACGATGCCACCCTGGCGCTGGACATGCGTGGCCTGATGGCCTGGCTTGCCGAGCAACACACCGGGCATGGTTCGCTGCAGGCGTATTTCGACAGTTATTCGATCGCCGGCGAACGTCTGGCCGGCTTGCAGATTCCGTGCGCCATCCTGATGGCCGAAGACGACCCGGTGATTCCGTTCGGCGACTTCGCCGCCTGGAAGTTGCCTGCGCATGCGCAACTGGAAATCGCGCGCTGGGGCGGCCACTGCGGCTTTCTGGAAAACGCGCGTGGCGACGGCTTCGCCGAACGCTGGGTGGCCGAGCGGCTCACGGCTGCACTGTAGAGCGTGCTGTTTGCATTGCCGTGTCACGTGATGCGTGGCACATCGCTCCAAGGTCTGCCAGTTGCCCAGTGAAATAACATAGGCAACTGGTTCGCGTTAGTTTAAGAGCGGCTAACAAAACGACTTCGCGTCAGCCTACTGCAGGCCGGCTATCTGCGGCCTGGCTGCAGGGCCCTTGCCCGCCCAGCGTCGCGGGA
>NZ_JACIFI010000028.1 GCF_014197275.1 Xanthomonas sp. 3075
CCTCAGCGTCACCGAACGTCAGTTGCATGGATCACTCCTCAACATGAGGCGGGTAGTGTCGCGTATCTGTGGTGCGTTGTTCAGAGGTTCCCTAAAGGGAGCACATGCAGGACCATCGGGCTTGCCGGCGGCATCGTCCGGATTCGGGCAGTCACGCGCTCGCAGCCTGCTTCGCGCCGATTCGCCGACGCCGCGCCTGCCTCCTGCATCGCCGACATGGCGCGCAGGTGAACACACCACTCAACGCCGCTGTCAGGGCTTTTCCTATCCATTGTCGGGGTCCGCATATGCGGTTCTGCCCGCCTGCTTAAACTTTTGTTATACCGGCCGATACCCCTGATGCATGGCGGTGCACCTCGCCCCCGCCGCCCGGAGGGACTTATGACCAGTCGTCATCTTGCAAGCCGCTCGTTGTTGTTTACCGCATTCTCGCTGGCCGCATCGCAGGCCTTCGCCGCGATCCCCGTCGGAGAACACTTCTCGCTGAGTGGCTTCGGCACTGTCGCTGCGCTACGCACCGATACCGATGACGCTGCGTATATCCGCGAATCGCAGACCAAAGGCGCCACCGACTCTTTCAATCTCGGCACCGATTCCAACTTCGGCGTGCAGCTGACCGGCCGCGCCAACAGCTGGTTATCGGCAACGGTGCAGACGCTGACCAAACGTCGCAGCGCGCTGTATGGCGCCACCCAGGTGGAATGGATGTTCGTCAAGATCGAGCCGTTCGAGGGCTTGGCAATCCGCGGCGGACGCATCGCCACCCCGACCTTCGCCATTTCCGATACACGCAACATCGGCTACGCCAATCCCTGGGTGCATGCGCCCAGCGAAGTCTATGGTCTTGCGGTGATCGATCAGCTACGCGGGGGCGACATCACCTACAGCCATGACCTTGGCGGCGGCACGCTGAAAGTGACGGGCCTGGCAGGCAAGAACTATTTCGCGGCCGACGTTGGAACAGGCCCTCTCGCCCTCAAGCAAGACAATGTTCTTGGCGTCAATGCCGTATGGGAGAACGACTGGCTGATGCTGCGCGCCGGGCAGGTCAAGGGAGACTTCGATTTACCAGCATTCGCCGACTACGGTGATCAATACACCTTCACCGGCTTTGGCGCGATCTTCAATCGCGACAACTGGCTGATACAGGGTGAGTACGTTACCCGTCGCGCCAAAAATATCGCTGAGCAGGCAGATATCGACGGCTGGTATGCGTTAGTCGGGCACAGGTTCGGCGCGGTCCAGCCGTTCGCCAGCTATGGGTCCAGCGAGCCGAAGTACAGCGCATCCAGGACCGGCAAGCAGACCACCGCATCGTTGGGCGTGCGCTGGGACTTTTACCAATCGATGGCCCTGAAAGCGCAGTGGGACAAGGTAGACACCAACGGCATCGGCAATAGCTTCAACCGCTTTCGCCCAGGCTTCGATGGCAATGTAAATGTGTTCGTCGTCGCGCTCGATTTTGTCTTCTAAACCGCCAGACACTCACGGAGTTCACATGAAGAATATCTACCCACTCCTGGCGGTCTTGCTGTTGTCGGCACCGATGCATGCCATCGCTGGCGCCGTGGTCGTCGCCAAGGATTCGCCGGTCGCCGTGTCCAATGCGGAAGAAGCCAAGAAAGTATTTCTGGGCCGCCAGACCAGCAGCGGCGGCAAAGCGATCACCTTGCTGTATCAGAAGGATGCCGCAACGCGCGCCGAATTCGAAACCAAGGTACTCGGCAAGACCGGCGCCGATCTGACCGGCTACTGGTCGAAACTGATTTTCTCAGGCAAGGCCACCGCGCCGACCGAGGTCGCGAGCGATGCCGAAGTGAAGTCAAAGCTGAAAAGTAATCCCGGCGCAGTCGGTTATGTCAGCGACAAGGCAATCGACGACTCGGTCAAGGTGTTGTTGAAATACTGAGTCTGCCAAAGGCCCTGGCGCATGGGCGCCAGGGCTCACCTTCTTCAGGAGAGTCTCATGTCATCCAGTGCCGCACGCTTCTCACTCCCGCACTGGGGAGCGTTTTCGCGTGCAACCGGACGCCTGTCGCGACGGCTACGCTACGTGTCGATCCGCACCAAGATTCTGCTATTGCCCGGCATTGCACTGCTGGGCTTGCTGGTTTACAGCACCTATACCATTTCCTCGTCGCGCACCAACATCCACACATTGGAGCGCTTCGCCGCCAATACCTTGCCGGTGATGTCGCTGGCAGGACAGGCGAATCAGGGCCTGGTCGAGACCCAGGCCACCTTCACCCAGGCGCTCGGCGACAAGGACGAATTCCTGGTTGAGGATGCAGTGAAGCTGTCGCAGACAGCGCGCGCGAAGATCGAATCGATCAAGACCAAAGACCCCAGCTATACGCAACGCGTGGACCAACTTGTCGCGCTGTGGGACCGCTATGTGGACAAGAGCAAACTGGCGGTCGGCGGCATCATCAGCGGCGACGGCGACATGCAGTCGTTCCAGGCATTGGCAACCGAAAAACAGGCCGCCTACCAGCAGGTGCGCGAAGCGCTCAACAAACTGGGCACCGATAGCGAAAGCAGCTTCAAGAGCGCGCTGACAGAGGCGGCTGGGCAAGCCACGCGCGCATCGTGGATGGGCGCATCGGCAACGGTGATGCTGTTGCTGCTGACGGTACTGGCAGCCCTGCTGATCGACGCGGCCATCCGTCAGCCGATCGAGCGGCTCAATCAGGCAATCGGCCAGGTAGCACGCGGCGACTTCGATGCACACGTGGAAGACGAAGGCAAGGATGCGCTGAGCACCATGTGCCGCTCGTTCAACTCGCTGCTGATGGATCTGAAAGCGGCGATCAGCGAAACCAATCAGGTGCTGGGGGCAGTGGAACGCGGCGACTTCAGCCAACGCGTGGTTGCCGATCTTCCAGGAGATCTGGCAACGCTCAAACATGGCGTCAACGCCGGTGCCGACAGCGTGCAGCGCACCATGCGTGCGTTGGACGAAGTGATGGATGCGCTGGCCAGAGGCGACTTTGCTGCACGCATGAGCGAAGACGTGGAAGGCGACTCGCGCCTGAAGGTGGATCGCGCCATGCACCTGCTGCAGGAATCGCTGGAAGAGTTGAGCGCCAGCATGACCGCCACCGCCGAAGGTAACTTCAAGCGCCGCATCGATGCGGACCTACCAGGCGACCTGGGCGTGCTCAAGCAGGCGGTCAACCAGTCGTTGAATGCGCTGGATCTGGCGCTGACCGAAATCAGTGCCACCACCGACGCCCTGGCCAACGGCGACCTGACCCGGCGCGTCCAGGGCCGCTATGCAGGCACCCTCGGGACGCTCACGTCCACGCTCAACGGGTCACTGGACAGCTTGAGCGAGGTCATTGGCGAGGTGGCGACCACCGCCGAGGACGTGAGCAACGGCGCCGACGAAATTTCGTCTGGCAACAGCGACCTGTCCGGACGTACCGAACGCCAGGCTGCGGCGCTGGAACAGAGCGCGGCCAGCATCAAGTCCCTGCTGCAATCGGCGCAGCAGGCTGCGGAGAACAGTCGCCAGACCAGCGAGCTCACCGTGGGTGCACTGGAAAGTTCGCGCAGTGGTGCGGACGTGGTGGGCAAGGCCGGCGAATCGATGGCAGGCATCAACCAGTCGAGCCGGCGTATTGCCGATATCATCGGCTTGATCGATTCGGTTGCCTTCCAGACCAACCTGCTGGCGCTCAATGCGGCAGTGGAAGCTGCACGCGCAGGCGAACATGGCCGCGGGTTTGCGGTGGTTGCCAGCGAAGTCCGTAATCTTGCGCATCGCACCGCGTCGTCGGCCAAGGAAATTCGCGATCTCATCAGCGACTCCAACCGGCGCGTGCACGAAGGTACCGATCTGGTCACCGCCACGCGCGAACAGCTGCAGGCCATCAACGCCTCCAACGAACGCGTCGCACAGCTCTCCCGGGAGGCGGCCGTTGCCGCGCACGATCAATCCTCCGGCCTGCAGGATCTCAGCCGCGCGGTGGACGATCTGGAAAGCGTGAACCAGCAAAACAGCAGCCTGGTCGAAGAGGTCTCTGCGTCCAGCACCGCGCTACGCGACCGCGCGGTGCAGTTGCGGGCAACAGTCTCGCGGTTCCGCCTACAGGGATCTGCCGAGACTGCACAGCAGACCTCTGCGGCGATTGCCAAACGCGCGCTGCAGCGTGCTGCAGGAACACCGGTCTGATCGCCGTTCCAGCACCGGCGGCTTGCCTTGGGCAAGCCGCCATCGGCCGGATCCGCGCTTGGCGGAGCACCTACGATCGATGCGTGGCATCCGATCGTCGATGAAGCGGCCAGCGGTTGTCGATGAAACCTGTTGGCCTCACACGTTCAACAGCAGGAACTCCCGTTCCCACGAACTGATCACCCGAAAGAACGTTTCGTATTCCTTGCGCTTGACCGAGATGTAGGCCCGCACGAAGCGGCGTCCCAGCATTTCCTGCAATGCCTCGCAGCCTTCCAGACCATCCAGCGCCTCGCCCAGCGAGCGTGGCAGATCGTAGCCCTGTTCCTTGCCGTTGCTGCTGATCGGCGCGGTCGGCTCCAGCTTCTCGCGGATGCCGAGCAAGCCGCAGGCCAGGGTCGCCGCCATCGCCAGATACGGATTGGCGTCGGAGCCGGCAAAGCGGCTTTCCACCCGCATGTTCTGCGGCGCATCGATCGGCACGCGCAGCCCGCAGGTGCGATTGTCGAATCCCCACAACACGTTGCTCGGCGAGACTTCGCCGAACATCAGCCGTCGATACGAATTGACGTTGGGCGCCAGCAGCCCCATCGCCATCGGAATGTATTTCTGCAGGCCGCCCAGATAATGCGCGAAGGTGTCGCTGAAGCCGCCCTCGCGCTTGCCGCTGAACACGTTCTTGCCGGTCCCGGCATGCAGCAGGCTCTGGTGGATATGCATCGCACTGCCCGGCTCGGTTTCCATTGGCTTGGCCAGGAACGTCGCGTAGACGCCATGCCGCAGCGCCGCCTCGCGCATGGTGCGCTTGAACAGGAACACCTGATCGGCGCGCGAGAGCGCGTCGGCATGGGTGAAGTTGACCTCCAGCTGCGCGGCGCCGGATTCGTGGATCAGCGTGTCCACGTCCAGCTCCATCGCATCGCAGTAGTCGTACATCAGGTCCAGGATCGGGTCGAACTCGTTGACCGCGTCGATCGAATACGACTGCCGTGCGGTTTCCGGGCGCCCCGAGCGCCCGGCCGGCGGCAGCAACGGGAAATCCGGGTCGGTGTTCTTCTGCACCAGAAAGAATTCCAGCTCCGGCGCCACCACCGGTTGCAGCTTGACCTGGGCGTAGGCATCCAGCACGCGGCGCAGCACGTTGCGTGGCGCCAGCTCATGCGGCTGCCCATCCTTGGTGTAGCAATCGTGGATGACCTGCGCGGTGGGGTCGGCGGCCCACGGCACCATGCGGACGGTGGCGGCATCCGGGCGCAGGTGCATGTCCGAATCCGACGGCGAGGTCAGCTCGTAATAATCGTCCGGGAAATCGCCGGTGACGGTGGTGGCGAAGATGCCTTCCGGCAGGCGGGTACCGTAGTCGTGCGAAAACTTGTCGGCGGGAATGATCTTGCCGCGTGCATTGCCGGTGATGTCCGGCACCAGGCACTCGACTTCGGTGATGTGACGCTCCTTGAGCCAGCGGCGCAGTGCGCTCTCGGGCTGTTTGGGCGTGGATGTGCGCGAACGTGTACGGATGGACATGCAACCTCACTGGCCGCGTTGAGCGGCGTACTGGCGACAGGCGTCGCCGAAGGCCTGAAAGATGGCACGGTAGAACGGATGCTGTGTGACATGCCACTCCGGATGCCATTGCACGGCGAGCAGAAACCCGGGCCCGGGGCCGCGAAAGGCCTCGATCAGGCCATCCGGCGCGGCGGCTTCGATCACCAACCCGTCGGCCAGCGCGGCGATGCCCTGCCCGTGCAGCGAATTCACCCAGACCTGCGCGGTCTCGCTCATGCCGGCCAGCCATCCGCCGGCATGCAACTGCACCAGATGGGCCGGACCGTATTGCGTGTCCAGTGGCGCGGCGTGGTCTTGACGATGGTCGGCCAGGCCTGGCACCTCCTGCACGCGTTGATGCAGGCGCCCGCCCAGCGCCACGTTGACCTCCTGCAGCCCGCGGCAGATCGCCAGCACCGGCAGGCCACGCGCAAGCGCTTGCGGGATCAGCCCAAGGCTGGTGGCATCGCGCGCCGGATCGTGCGGATTGCCCTCCCAGCTGGGCTCGTCGCCGTAGTGATGCGGCTCGACATTGCTTACCGCGCCGGTCAGCAACACGCCATCCAGTCGCTCCAGCCACACGCCGGCGTCCAGCGTGGGCCGCAGGCTCGGCAACAGCACAGGCATCGCGCCGGCCGCATCCACCACCGCGCGGATGTATTTCTCGCCGGCGGCCAGAAACGGGTGCGGCCCTTGCTGGATACGATCGGTCGACAGCCCGACCACTGGAACGACAGCCATGCACACACCCCGATGTCGCGCGTTGCGTTAACCCGCGTGTGCGGTCGAACTTACCGCGCGGCCGCAGGCCTTGCCAAGCGCGATCGGCGCTGCGGTTGCGATTGCTCACGTGCGCTTTGCTAATCTGCGCAGCGACTTCGCAGGTGGTGCCCATGGCTTCCGATAACCCCGTCGCGTCCTTGCCCACTGCCGATGCCGCCACGCTGGCGCGCATCGCCGGCTGCGAATCGATCGACCTGCTCTTGCCCGACACCAACGGCGTGCTCCGTGGCAAACGTGTGACAACCGAGGCGCTGGCCAAGATCTACCGCGATGGCGTGTGCCTGCCGATGTCGCTGATCGCCACCGACATCACCGGCAACACCGTGGAAGAGACCGGATTGGGTTATGCCATCGGCGATGCCGATCGCATCTGTCGGCCGATCGCCGGATCGCTGCGGCCGGTGCCATGGGCGCCACGGCCGATGGCGCAACTGCTGCTGGCGATGCACAACCCGGACGACAGCCTGTTCGAGGTCGCGCCACGCGCGGTGCTGCAACGCGTGCTGCACGGCTTTGCAACGCGCGGCCTGACCCCGGTGATCGCGGTGGAGCTGGAGTTCTATCTGTTCGACGCGGTACCCGATGCGCAGGGACGCCCGCAGACGCCGCGCGACCCGCTCACCGGCGCGCGCAGCGACAGCACCCAGGTGTATTCGCTGCAGGATCTGGACGACCAGCACGGCTTCACCGATGCAGTCACCGCCGCCTGCCGCCCGCAAGGCATTCCGGCCGACACCGCAGTGGCCGAATACGCGCCCGGCCAGTTCGAAATCAATCTGCAGCATCGCGCCGATGCGGTGGCCGCCTGCGACGAGGCGATCCTGCTCAAGCGCACCATCAAGGCGATTGCGCAGCAGCAGGGCAAGCTCGCCAGCTTCATGGCAAAGCCGTTCCCCGACCAGGCCGGCAGTGGACTGCATCTGCATGTGAGCCTGCTCGATGCCGATGGGCACAACGTGTTTGCCGGCAGCGCCGATGCGCCGGCAGAGCACTTGCGCCACGCCATCGCCGGACTGCAGCGGCACGCCGATGCCTCGCTGCTGGTCTTCGCACCGCACGCCAACAGCTACCGGCGCTTCGTCAGCAATGCCTTCGTCCCATTGGATGCGAGCTGGGGCTTCAACAATCGCACCGTGGCGCTGCGTATTCCGCATAGCGATGCACGCAACACACGCATCGAACACCGCATCGCCGGCGCCGATTCCAATCCATATCTGGCCGCTGCCAGCGTGCTTGCTGCCATCCTGGACGGCCTGCAACACCCCGCCGAGCCCACCGCGCCGGTAACCGGCAATGCCTATGCGCAGTCGGTGTTCCAGCCGCGCACCTGGCAAGCGGCGGTGGATGCGTTTATTGGCAGCGACTTCATCGACGCACAGCTCGGCGCGCAGTTCCGGCATGTATTCGGCCAGCAGAAACAACGCGAGCTGCTCGACTATCAAGCCCTGGTACCGGACCTGGATTACGCCCGGTACCTGCGGACCGTGTGATGCCCATCCCCGCCGCAGCGACGCCCCACTCCACTACACCGGCCGACGGTTATCCCGACAGCTGGTACGCGCGCAGCACCCCGGCACTGCCGGCACAGCCGCGCCTGCAAGGCGTTGCGCAGGCCGATGTGTGCATCCTCGGCGCTGGCTACACCGGGCTGACCGCCGCGCTCGCCCTGGCCGAAGCCGGTTACAAGGTGATCGTGCTGGAAGCAAAGCGCATCGGCTGGGGCGCCTCCGGACGCAACGGCGGCCAGGCCATCGTCGGCTACGGCTGCGAGCAGGAGACGCTGGAAGCGCTGGTGGGCGATGCCGACGCGCGGCTGCTGTTCGATTTCTCGCGCGATGGCATGCGCCTGCTGCGCGCGCGTATCGAGCGCCACGCCATCGCCTGCGACTGGCGCGACGGCCACGCCCACGTGCCGCTGAAGCCGCGCCAGGTGCAGGCCCTGCAGCACGGCATCGTGCGCATGGCCGAGCGCTACTACTACCCGCTGGAATGGTGGGACCGCGCCCGCACGCGCCAGGTGCTGGACAGCCCGTTGTACCTGGGCGCGATGTTCGATCCGGCCAGCGGCCACCTGCACCCGCTGGCCTATGCACTGGGCCTGGCGCGCGCAGCGCTGGCCGCTGGCGTGCGCATCCACGAAGACGCGGCGGTCACCCGGTTGGAAGAAGGCACACGGGTGCGGATGCACACCGCCCACGGCAGCGTCGCCGCCGACTTTGGCGTGATCGCAGGCAATGCCTTGCTGCAGGGCATTTGCGCACCGCTGGAGCGCACCATCATGCCGGTGGGCACTTACGTCGGCGCCACCCCACCGCTGGGGCAGGCCCGCGCACGCGCGTTGATCGCCAACGACATGGCGGTGGCCGATACCAACTGGGCGCTGGACTATTACCGGCTCAGCGCCGACCACCGGTTGCTGTTTGGCGGGCGCGCCAGTTATTCCGCGCGCCCGCCACCCGGCCTGGACCGGCTGATGACCCGGCGCATGCATGCGGTGTTTCCGCAACTGCACGACGTGCCACTGGAGACGCTGTGGGGCGGCTACGTGGACATCTCGCGCAACCGTGCTCCGCACTGGGGTCGACTGGCGCCGAACGTGTATTTCGCACAGGGATTTTCCGGCCATGGCGTGGCCGCCACCGGGCTGGCCGGCCAGGTCATCGCCGAAGCCATCGCCGGTCAGAGCCGGCGCCTGGACGTGTTCGCGCGGATTCCGCACAGCCCCTTCCCCGGCGGACGGCGGCTGCGCACACCGCTGCTGGTGGCGGCAATGAGCTGGTACCGGCTGCGCGATGCGCTGTGGTGAGCCGAGGCATCGTCGCGTTTACCGGGCAAGGCGCTTAAGTTTTCGCAGCCAAGGCCGTTAGCTGCTCTGACGGTTTCAATCCGCGCGGCCAGCCGATGTCCCCAGGTACCTTACATCGCCATAGTGAAAGCGAAGTCCTGCCACAACGCGTGTTGCTGGTGGAAAACTCGCGCACGTTCACCAGCATGCTGCGCGAAGCCATCGAGCAACGCGCGGAGCTGCCGGTCACGGTCGTATCGACCCTGGCCGAAGCGGCGCGCGTGCTGGACGAAGAAAACGGCTGGTTCCTGGTGTTGACCGGCCTGGTGCTGGTCGACGGCGACCGTGACAAGGTGGTGGAATTCTTCCTGTCGCGGCAACTGCCCACCGTGGTGGTCAGCGGCGTCTATGACGAAGATCTGCGCCAGCGCGTGCTGCAGCAACAGATCATCGACTACGTGCTCAAGAACGCACCGGGCAGCATCGAATACCTGGCCTGGCTGGTGCAGCGGCTGGAGCGCAACCGGCGCATCGCCGCACTGGTGGTGGACGACTCGCTGTCTGCACGTACCTATGCCGCCGCGCTGCTGTCGATGTATGGCTACCGCGTGGTGCTCGCCCCCGATGGCCCGTCCGGCCTGCAGGCGATCGAACGCGACCCGGACATCCGCCTGACCATCGTCGATCAGGAAATGCCCGGCATGGAAGGCGTCGAATTCACCCGCCGGCTGCGTGCGATCCGCTCGCGCGACAAGGTGGCGGTGATCGGCATCTCCGGCAACAGCGATTCGTCGCTGATCCCGCGCTTTCTCAAGAACGGCGCCAACGACTTCCTGCGTAAACCCTTCTCGCGCGAAGAGTTCTTCTGCCGCGTTTCGCAGAACGTGGACCAGCTGGAGCTGATCGGCACCCTGCAGGATCTGGCCACCCGCGACTTCCTCACCGGCCTGCCCAACCGCCGCTATTTTCTGGAGCAGAGCCAACGCATGATCCCGGCATTACTGGCGCAGGATCAGACGGTGAGTGCGGCCATGGTGGATATCGATCACTTCAAACACATCAACGACACCTGGGGCCACGAAGCCGGCGACCAGGCGTTGCGTGCGGTGGCCGCATCGGTGTCCGGCCATGCCCGTCCGCAGGATCTGGTGGCACGGTTCGGCGGCGAGGAATTCTGCCTGCTGGTGCCGGGACTGGATGCCGCCAACGCCGCCGACTATTTCGAAAGCCTGCGCGAGCGCATCAGCGCCTTGCGCGTGCGCATCGGCAACGAAACGCTGACCATGACCGTGAGCATTGGCGTCTGCGTCGCCGCCGAAGGTAGCCAGTCGCTGCATCATCTCCTCAACGAAGCGGACAAGCACCTGTATCTGGCCAAGGCCGGTGGCCGCAATCAGGTCCGCCTGACCTACTGATCCAGTCACCCTGCACCGGCCAGCCGGGCAACCAAACCACTGCGCCGCAGGCGATGGCTACCCCATCAGCGTCGCGCACGCACCAGCACGGCAGATCGCCGGAGCAAGTTCAAACGGCGTTTTCGTCCAGTGCCGCAGCACGGCGCCGCATCGCACGCGCCGCGATCAGGGCCAGCAGACTCAACACCGCGGTCACGCCGAGATACTGTCCGACCGCCTGCACGCCGTAACTTTCCGCCAGGCGGGCAGCGACATACGGGGCCGGCGCGGCGCCCAGGATGCTGGCCAGATTGAACGACAGCGAGGCACCCGTGTAGCGCACCTCGGTGGGATACAGCTCGGCCAGCAGCGTGCCGCAAGGACCGTAGGTCAGTCCCATGAAAAAGAAACCCAGTGACAGCAAGGCCAGCACCTGCAGCGGGTGATTGGCCTGAAACAGCGGGGCAAACGCCAACCCGAACGCGATGATCGCGATGCTGGCCAACATCATCGCCAACGGCGCGCCGTGGCGATCGCCGAACTTGGCCGAGAGCGGAATGCCGATGGCGAAAAACACGATCCCGGCCATCTGTAGCAACAAGAACTCTTCCTTGTCGTAGCCCAAGGTCTTGGTGCCATAGCCCAACGCGAACACCGTCATCAGATAGAACAGCACGAAGGTGGCGAACGCCCCCAAGGTACCAATGATCAATGCCGGCCAGTGCTGCGCCATCACCGTGCCCAATGGCAACCGCACCCGCGTCCTGCGGTCCAGGGTCTTCTGGAAATCCGGCGTCTCGGTGATGCTCAGGCGCACCCACAAACCGACCAGCACCAGCAACGCACTGGCCAGGAACGGCACCCGCCAGCCCCATTGAATGAACTGGGTATCGTCCAGCAGCGCGCCCATGCCCAGAAAGGTGCCGGTGGACAGCAGAAACCCCAACGGCGCACCCAACTGCGGAAACATGCCGTACCACACGCGCTTGCCCGGCGGTGCGTTCTCGGTGGCAAGCAACACCGCCCCACCCCATTCGCCGCCCAGGCCCAATCCCTGGCCGAAGCGACACAACGCCAGCAGCACGGGGGCGAAGACACCGATCTGCGCGTAACTGGGCAGCAGGCCGATCGCCACCGTGGATAACCCCATCGTCAGCAAGGCGGCCACCAAGGTGGCCTTGCGCCCGACCCGATCGCCGAAATGCCCGAACACCGCCGACCCTACCGGTCGAGCAATGAAAGCCACCGCGAAGGTCGCCAGCGACTGCAGCATCGCCGCACTGCCATCGCCAGCCGGAAAGAACAGCGTGGGAAACACCAGCACCGCAGCGGTAGCGTAGATATAGAAATCGAAGAACTCGATGGTGGTGCCGATCAGACTGGCGAACAGCACGCGCGCAGGCGAATTGATGGGGGAAGCAAGCGGCGCGGTGGCAGTCATCGTTGATCGGCATCCAGACACAAGACGGCCGATTCTGGCAGATCACAGCAACGGTTTGCGCAGACCAACCGACCTGCAGAAAGTTACAGACGTGACGGCCTGGCTTGTGGACCATGTCACCCTCAGGCACGACAGTGCATGGCAAAACGTAGCGATCAGTTGTTAGCCGAGCATGGAAGACGCGCCCAGACTGCGTCGGTTGAAAGGCCGATGATCTGCGGCTTGGCTGCCGGGCCCTTGCCCGTCCACCAGCGCGGGACACGCCGTCAGCACGTCCTCGAACATCGCTATCCCTCAAGGTCTCGGTTGTCGGACAGTGCTGATAGATCACGAACAGAACTGCTGGACTGCGGCTTGGCTGCAGGGCCCTTGCCCGCCCACCAGCGCGGGACACGCTGCAAGTACGTCCTTGTAAGCTCTTACGCGGCATCCATGCCGCGTAAGGTCCCGCGACGGTGAGCGGGCAAGGGCCAGTCGAGATGGTCGGTGCACGGCTTTCAGTAAAACAGTCAGCACACTGTCTGGTGCGGTGTCCTCATCGATTGCGGGACCGTTGGCGGCATCGATGCCGCGATCGAGCCCCCAGGGATGGGTTCACGGCGTGTCCCGCAAGCGGTGAGGGCGCCGCGCGCTCGACCAAGCCGGTGTTTGATCCAAGCGCTTTTGACTGCATCCATGAGGACGCGATGATTGGAAATCACGGTTGTCCTGGCGTGCTAGACAGGGCTGATAGATCACCTGCAGCGCAGATGGTCTGCCGGGTGCAAGCAGCGCATGGCGCGTGTCGTTCGGATCACGGTGTGCCCGATCAGCTTCCACTGCAAGCCAGGCAGCGGGAACGCACCAGCAAGTTGCTCAGTCACCGTGCGGCGCTTGTGCCATCGCACGCTGCGCATGCGCTGCCAGCCCGGCATCCGTCAGCACCGCGCATTGGCGCTCGCCACGCTCTTCCACGCGGATCCAGCCCGGGCCGGGCTGGCCATCCAGACTGGCGCTGCCTAGCCAAGCTAGCGTGCGCAGCAACACACTCATGCGCACGCCCAATTGCTTGCACAACCGCGCCAGCGACACGCCCTCCGGCGTCTCGGCTAGCGCAAGCAGCAACTGCGCGGTGAGCTGCGGATCAGCGGACAAGCACGGCTCCGATGTCGCGCGGCGCGGCATCGGCGGTCTCGGCGCGATGCGGCAACACGATCACAGGAATCGACTTGGAGGTCGGCGTGCGCGCTTCGTCGGCGAAGCTGGACAGCGGCACCAGCGCGTTGGTTTCCGGGTAATACGCCGCCAGACAGCCGCGTGGGATGTTGTAGTCCACCAGCAGGAAGCGGCGCGCCTCGCGGTGTACGCCGTCCTCGCACAGGCTTTCCAGATCCACCCAATCGCCGGCCTTCATGTTCAGCGCCGCGATGTCCGCGCCGTTGATGAAGAGCACGCGGCGCTCGCCGAACACGCCGCGATAGCGGTCGTCCAGGCCGTAGATGGTGGTGTTGTACTGATCGTGTGAGCGCGTGGTGGCCAGCGTAAACACCATCTGATCGCCACGCGAACGCCGCGCGCGATGGATCGGGTTATCGGTCGGCACCGCGTGCGATTTGAACACCGCACGCTGTTCGGGCGTCACCCACTGGCGATCGCGCGCGGTGTTGGACAGGCGGAAGCCGCCCGGCGTGCGCACGCGCTGATTGAAGTCGGCAAAATCCGGGAACACCTGCGCGATCAGGTCGCGTACGCGGTCGTAATCGCCTACCAGCCAGCGCCAGCGGATCGCGCTGCGCGTCCCCAAGGTGGCCTCGGCCAGGCGCGCCACGATCGCCGGCTCGGACAACAGATCCGGCGAGGCCGGCGGATTGATGCCGGCCGACAGGTGCACCATGCTCATCGAATCTTCCACCGTCACGCCTTGCGAGCCGGCATCCTGGATGTCGATTTCGGTACGGCCCAGGCATGGCAGGATCAACGCATCGCGCCCGTGCACCAGGTGGCTGCGATTGAGCTTGGTGGTGACGTGGACGGTGAGCTCGCAATTGCGCAGCGCGCGGTGCGTGGCATAGGTATCCGGCGTGGCGGCGGCAAAATTGCCGCCCATTGCGAAGAACACCTTGCCGCGCCCATCCAGCATCGCTTCGATCGCACCAACGGTGTCGAAGCCGTCTTCGCGCGGCGGCGCAAAACCGAACACCGACTGCAACTTGTCCAGAAACGCGGCCGGCGGCTTTTCGTAGATCATCATCGTGCGGTCGCCCTGCACGTTGCTATGCCCGCGCACCGGGCACACGCCTGCGCCGGGGCGGCCCAGATGGCCGCGCAGCAGCAGCAGGTTGGTGATCATGTGGATGGTGGCCACCGAGTGCTTGTGCTGGGTGATGCCCATGCCCCAGCACGCGATCACACGCTCGGCCTTCAGATAGATCTCGCCGGCCTTGCGCAGCGCCGCTTCGTCCAGCCCGGACTCTTCGACGATGGTGTCCCAGGCTTCTGCATGCACATCGGCAGCGAAGGCGTCGAAGTTGGCGGTGTGCTCGGCGATGAACTCCAGATCCAGCAAACGCGGCGTGCCATCGCGCTGCGCTTGCGCATCGCGCTCCAGCACATGCTTGATGATGCCCTTCAACGCCGCCAGATCGCCGCCGATCTTGAGCTGGAAGTAATCCGAGGCGATGCGCGTGGAGCCGTTGTGCAGCATCTCCAGCTTGTCCTGCGGGTCGGCGAACTTTTCCAGCCCGCGCTCGCGCAGCGGGTTGAACGCCGCAATCGCCGCGCCGCGCTTGGAGGCCTGGCGCAACTCGCCCAGCATGCGCGGGTGATTGGTACCCGGGTTCTGGCCGAAAATGAAGATCGCATCGGCCAGTTCGAAATCGTGCAGCGACACGGTGCCCTTGCCCACGCCGATCTGCGACCGCAGTGCGGTGCCGGAGGGCTCGTGGCACATGTTGGAGCAGTCCGGGAAGTTGTTGGTGCCGAACTCGCGCACGAACAACTGATACAAAAACGCCGCTTCGTTGCTGGTGCGCCCGGAGGTGTAGAAGATCGCCTCGTCCGGCGATGCCAGGCCGTTGAGGTGACCGGCGATCTGTGCGAACGCGTCGTCCCAGCTCACCGGGACGTAATGGTCGGTGGCGGCGTCGTAGCGCATCGGATGGGTCAGGCGGCCCTGCCCTTCCAGCCAGTAGTCGCTGTACTGCGACAGCAGGCTGACGCTGTGCGCGGCAAACAATTCGTTGCCGGCGCGGCGCGCCGTGGATTCGGCAGCGACGGCCTTGGCGCCGTTTTCGCAGAATTCGAAGGTGGAGGTGTGATCGCGGTCGGGCCAGGCGCATCCGGGGCAGTCGAAGCCGTCCGGCTGGTTGGCGTGCAGCAGCGTCTTGGCGCCCTGCACCGCGATGTCCTGTTCCATCAGGTGCTTGGCCACCGAGCGCAGTGCGCCCCAGCCGCCAGCGGGATTGTCGTATTGCTGGATGGTCTTCTTGCTCATGCGGGCTCTCCCACGCCACCGCCCAGATCCAGGCGGTGCGGATGGCTGTAAACGACACAATCGTGATCGCGGGCAAACCCGATCAGGGTCAGTCCCGCACTGTCGGCCAGGCTGATCGCCAGCGCGGTCGGCGCCGAAATCGCTGCGAGCAGCGGAATCCGGGCCTGCGCGGCTTTCATGGCCATTTCGTAACTGGCGCGGCTGGTGACCACCGCAAATCCCTGCGATGCATCGACGCGTTCGTGCGCCAATGCACCAATCAACTTGTCGAGCGCGTTATGCCGCCCGACGTCTTCGCGCACGTAACGCACCACACCGTGCGCGTCGGCCCAGCCGGCGGCATGCACGGCACCGGTCTGCGCGGCAATCGGCTGCTGCGCATGCAGCGCATCCAGCGCACGCGCCAAGGCCTCCACATCGATCTGCAGCGACGACTGCACCACCGGCGGCACGCGCAGCACCGCCTCGATCGACTCGTTACCGCAGACCCCGCAGCCACTGCGTCCATCCAGATTGCGCCGCCGCTGGTCCAACGCGGCGGCACGCTCGGGCGGAATCTCGATCTGCAACGAAGCGCCTTCCAGAAACGTCTCCACCGCCAGCACGCGCAAGTCCTGCGCGTGCGCGACGATGCCCTCGCTCAACGAGAATCCGAGTGCGAAATCCTCCAGATCCTTCGGCGTGGCCATCATCACCGCGAATGGCACGCCGTTGTAGTTGAAGGCGACCGGCATTTCGGCCGCCACCATGTCCTGCAGCGTGGCGCTGCGGCCGCCACGATGGCGGACCACCGTACGGACCACACTGCCGGGCTGCATCGAACGGGAGGACGGACTGCTCATCTCACCTTAGTGGAACAACACGAAGGCTTTTTGCAGCGTGACCCAGATGCCCCAGCACATCGGCACACCCACCGCCAACCAGGCCAGTGCGACCAATGCCGGATTACCACCGTGGCCGATGCGCGCCAGTTGTTCCGGCGGCAGGACCGCCTTGCCACTGCGGTCTACCTTCTCGTGTGCCAGCTGCTTCTCGCGCGCCAATTCGTCCGGCGTCATGAAGTGACGCGCAGCCACCGGACGCACCAACAGATTGCAGATCAGACCAAGCACCAACATGCCGGCGAGGATGTACATGGTGGTGTTGTAGACCTGTGACGGCGGGCTTCCGTGCGCCAGCTGGTACTCGCGCATATAGCCCACGACCACCGGACCGAGAATGCCGGCGGTGGCCCAGGCGGTCAGCAGACGGCCGTGGATGGCGCCGACCATCTGGGTGCCGAACAGGTCGGCCAGATACGCGGGAATGGTGGCAAACCCGCCGCCGTACATCGACAGGATGATGCAGAAGATGCCAGCGAACAGCGCGATGCCGCCCACGCCACCGGCCGATGGCGCAGCCGCGTACAGGCAGATCCCCAACACGAAGAACAGCGTGTAGGTGTTCTTGCGGCCGAGCTTGTCGGACATGCTGGCCCAGAAGAAACGGCCGCCGATGTTGAACAGGCTCAACAGACCAGTGAAACCGGCCGCGATCGCCGCGATGCTGGCCAATTGCGTCGGATCCAGGCTACCGAAGCCGACATCCACCCCGATCAACCGGCCGCCGAACACTTCCTGCAACATCGGCGAGGACATGCCGATCACGCCGATACCGGCCGACACGTTCAGGCACAGCACACCCCACAGCAACCAGAACTGCGGGATGCCCCAAATCTTTTTCACGTGCACGTGGTTGGCGGTGATCATGGCGTTGCTGCTGGCCACCGGGGCGGTCCAGCCAGCCGGCGTCCAGCCGCTCGGCGGGACGCGGTAACCGAAGGCGCCGGCCATCATGAAGACGAAATACAGCGCCGCCATCACCAGGAAGGTTTCCATCACGCCCACCGAGGTCGGCGTGGCGAAGTGGCGCATCAGCGCATCGGCCAGCGGGCTGCCGATCATCGCGCCGCCGCCGAAGCCCATGATCGCCATGCCGGTTGCCATGCCGCGACGGTCCGGGAACCACTTGATCAGGGTCGACACCGGCGAGATATAGCCCAGGCCCAGACCGATACCGCCGATCACGCCCGAGCCCAGCCACAACATCCAGATCTGATGGAAGTGGATGCCCACCGCCGAAATCACCAGGCCACCGCACCAGCACAGCGCCGAGACCACACCGGCCTTGCGCGGACCGGCACGTTCCAGCCAACCGCCCCAGATCGCCGCCGAACAGCCCAGCAGCACGAAGAACAGCGTGTACATCCACTGCAGCTCGCTGATCTTCCAATCGCAGGTGGTGGCGACCATGCGCGCGAACAGGCCCATGTCGGCCGGGCACGCGATGGCCTCGGTGATGCCCAGCGCCTTGGACAGCGGCAACCAGAACACGCTGAAGCCATAGGCCATGCCGATACACAGATGGATCGCCAATGCAGCCGGCGGCACCAACCAACGATTGAACCCCGGACGCGCCACGATGCGCTCCTTGGACAGCAAGCCGGCGTCTGCGCCGTTGGCTGTCGCCACGGTGGACCCTAGTGTCATTCCCATTCCCCTAAAAAGTACGATTAACGTGTTAAATAACGATTGACAGCTGCGATCGATTGATGCGTTGCGATATAAGCAGCAGCAACTGCCGGGTCCGTCAGGCGGTTGTCTGGCGCATCATCGGCGATCCCTGCATCTTTGCAATGCTCCAGTGCGACCCCGCAACGCGCCAGGCTCGCCCACCGCCCGTACCGCAAGGCGTTCCAGAGGTTAGCGGCCGAGTCATCGACTAATTGACTAGCGCGTTGCGTGCCCCGCCACGCATGTCTCCAAACCGCTATGCAATCGGCGGTCGCCAGGGTGACGTCCGCGGCAATGGCTGCCGTACAGTCACCCAATCCTTGGTGACGGAGTCCGCAATGCACGACCACCTTCTGCCAGACGACACTCAGGCGCTGCAGGCCCCTGCACAGATGGACGCGTTCTGGATGCCGTTCACCGCCAACCGGCAGTTCAAGGCACGCCCGCGCCTGCTGGCCTCGGCCGCCGGCATGTACTACCGCGATGTGGACGGCCGCCAGATCCTGGATGGCACCGCCGGGCTCTGGTGCTGCAACGCCGGACATAGCCGCGAGCGCATCGTGGCGGCGATCCGCGAACAGGCCGGCACGCTGGATTTCGCCCCGACCTTCCAGATGGGCTCACCGCTGCCGTTCGTGCTGGCGCAGCGGCTGGCCGCGATCGCACCGCCCGGCCTGGGCCATGTGTTCTTCACTAATTCCGGCTCGGAGGCGGTGGATAGCGCAATGAAGATCGTGCTGGCCTATCACCGCCTGCGCGGCGAGGGCCAGCGCACCCGCTTCATCGGCCGCGAGAAGGCGTACCACGGGGTCGGCTTCGGCGGCATGTCGATCGGCGGGCTGCCCAACAACCGCAAGTGGTTCGGCCCGCTGCTGGCCGGCACCGATCATCTGCGCCACACGCTGGATCTCGAACGCAATGCCTATTCGCGCGGCCTGCCTACGCACGGAGTGGAACTGGCCGACGATCTGGAGCGGCTGATCAGCTTGCACGACGCCTCCACGATAGCAGCGGTGTTTGTCGAACCGGTGTCCGGCTCGGCCGGGGTGATCCTGCCGCCGGAAGGCTACCTGCAACGGCTGCGCGCCATCTGCGACCGCCACGGCATCGTGCTGGTGTTCGACGAGGTCATCACCGGCTTCGGCCGGGTCGGCGAGGCGTTTGCCGCGCAGCGCTTCGGCGTCACGCCCGATCTCATCACCGCCGCCAAGGGGCTGACCAGCGGCAGCGTGCCGATGGGCGCGGTGCTGGTGGCCGATACGATCTTTGATGCCTTCATGCACGGGCCGCAGAACGCGATCGAGCTCTTCCACGGCTATACCTATTCCGGCCACCCGCTGGCCTGCGCCGCGGCGATCGCCACGCTGGACGTCTACGCCGAAGAGGATCTGTTTTCGCGCGCGATCACGCTGGGCCCGCAATGGGAAGACGCGCTGCACAGCCTGCGCGGACTGCCGCACGTCATCGACATCCGCAACATCGGCCTGATCGGCGCGATCGAGCTGGCACCGCGCGACGGCGCACCGGGCGCGCGCGGCTACGAGGTGTTCGAGCGCTGCTTCCACGACGGCGGTCTGCTGGTACGCGTCACCGGCGATGTCATCGCGTTGTCGCCGCCGCTGATCGTCACTGCCGAGCAGATTGGGCAGATGGTCGAGACCCTGGCCGGCATCCTGCGCCAGCTCGACTAGCGCGGCGCCCGGATTGATTGCGCGGCAGGTGGTTGCAAGGGGCAGTGACTGGCGCTTGTACGGGAAGCGTCGCGTTGGCGCCAGCGCACGCGCCAATCGGCTGATCCAGCCCACGACGGCGCGCGTACCGCTTACCCGACGTTGCTCGCGTGTCACGGGCGCAGGCACCACGTCAAGCGCGCAAAGCCGGAGCAGGCTCACTACAATGCCCGCCCCCGCACTCCCCCGCAGTTGCCGCATGAACATCGTTGTCAAAGAAGAACTCAAGGCCTACATCGACCCGCTGACGCCCGACGAGCACGAAGCGCTGGAACGCAGCCTGCTGGCCGAAGGTTGCCGCGACGCGCTGGTGCTGTGGGGCGATGTACTGGTGGACGGCCACAACCGCTACGGCATCTGCCAGAAGCACGGCTTGCCGTTCCAGACCGTGCAGAACCCGCGCTTCCAGTCGATGCAGGACGTGCATCTGTGGATGATCGAGCAGCACCTGGGCCGGCGCAGCGTATCGGACTTCCAGCGCGGCGTGCTGGCGCTGCGCAAGCGCGCGATCCTGGCCGCGCGCCAGCGCAGCCAACGCGATGCCGACGCCGCCGAAGCGCCGGTGCTCGGCGACGCCCCGCCCGCGAACGGCATCGATCACGGCACCGCGCAGGCTGCCGCCGACAACGACAGCCCGCCGTGGGAAGAAACCTCCACCCCGGTCAGCCGCGCCGAGCTGGCACGCGAAGCCCGCCTGAGCAGCAACCAGGTGGTGATGATCGAGCGCATCCACAAACAGGCCGCCCCGGAAGTGGTGCAGGCAGTCAAGGCCGGCGAGATTTCGATCAGTGCTGCAGCTGCCGTGGCCACCTTGTCCGAGGACGAGCAACGCACCGCCGCGCAGGCCGGCAAGGCCGAGCTCAAGCAGGCCGCCAAGCGGGTGCGCGACGCCAAGCGCAAACCCAAATCCGACGAGGCCGAAGGCGGCGAAGCCGAACGCCGCGATGTGAAAGCGCTGCAACGCCGCGTCACCGAACTGGAAACCGAAAACGCCGCGCTGCAGGCCAAGGTGGCCGCGCTGCAGTCGCAGCTGGAACGTCTGCGCGGTTAAGCCGGTGTCGGCGGTATGCGGCCAGGCGCCGTTGCCGTCGCGCCGCAACGGCGTGCGGTGGCGGAAGCACAGCGATCCGCACCGCAATGGGGCCGGCGCTGGCCCTGCATCGCGCATCCGTCGAGCCGCCGCCTCGCATCGCGCGCAGAGGCCGGTGTCGCTGCGCAGGCGCCCTGACCGACATTGCGGCACGACACACGAGGCCTTTGGCAATACGACGCTTCTGCAATGCGACCGGTCGGCGTCAACACGCGTGCCGCGCCGACCGGCCGCCACCTGCATGGCCACACGGCCCTGACGCCACGCCCGGCGTCCGCGCCCGTCAGTCGTGGCGATCGGCAACAACCGTGCAGTACCAAGGCATGCGCGCTTGCCAGGACCCGACGGCATTTCACCCGTCCTGACGATTGCCCGGCAGCGTCCCGCCAGCAGGCACAGCGGCAATCGCCGTGGACATGCCATCCGCACATGCCATCCGCACACGCTTGGGTACACTTCCATCATGGAACCCAGCGTCAGCACTCCCCGTCCCATCGATCCCCGTCGCGCCCAGCTGCAACGCATGAAGCTGTTGGCGGTGGCCCTGCTGCTGGCCATGTTTGCCGGCTTCGTCGTCAGTCACCTGATGGGCGAACAAGGCGTGTGGGCCTGGGTGTCTGCCTTCTGCGAGGCCGCCACGGTCGGTGCGCTGGCCGACTGGTTTGCGGTGGTGGCCTTGTTCCGCCGCCCGATGGGCCTGCCGATTCCGCATACCGCGATCCTGCCGCGCGGCAAGGACCGTCTGGCCGATGGCCTGGCGGTGTTCGTGCGCGACCAGTTCCTCGCCCCCGATGCGCTGATGGAAAAGCTACGGGTGTTCGACCCGGCCAGCCGTCTCGGCGAATGGCTGGCCAAACCCGAGCAGGCGCGCATGCTCGCGCAGATGGCGCGCAGCTGGATGCTGCAGGCGCTGGAGCTACTGGACGAAGCCGCGGTGCGGCGCGCGATCCAGCGCTTCGTGGTGGATCGCCTGCGCAAATGGAATGCCGCCGCCACGGTCGGCGATGTGTTGGCCCTGCTCACCACCGACGGGCGCCATCAGAAATTGCTGGACGAGGTGTTGCTGCGGCTGGGCGAATGGCTGGACCAGGAACAGGTCAAGACGCGTGCGTCGGCGCTGATCGTGCGCTATGCGCGGCGCGAGTGGCCCAAGCTGGTCGGCACGGTGAACTGGGTCAAGCCGATCGAAGAGATCGGCGACAGCCTGGCCGACCGCATGGCGCGGGCGGCGATCGAAGAATTGCAGGACATCCTCAAGACGCCCGAGCATCCAATCAGGCTCGACTATGAAGCATGGTTGCAGCGCTACATCGTGCGCCTGCGCGACGAACCGGACATGACCGCACGGGTCGAAGAGCTCAAGCAACGCGCGATCGAACACCCGGCGCTGCAGGATTACGTACAAGGGCTGTGGGGCGAGATTCGCGATGCCCTGCGTCACGACCTGGCGCGCGAGGAATCCTCGATGGCCGCGCACATGGAGCGCTCGATGCAGTCGCTGGGCCAGGCCTTGTCGCAAGACCCCTCGCTGCGCGAAGCGCTCAACCAGCACATGCTGCAGGCCGCCGACAAACTCACCACGCGCTTGCGTGCATCGGTGACCGAACATATTGCCTCGACGATGAAAAGTTGGGACGAACGTCACCTCGTCGAGCAATTGGAATTGGGAGTTGGACGCGATCTGCAATACATTCGGTTCAATGGAACCTTGGTTGGTGGATTGATCGGCCTTGCTCTTCACGCATTGTCGATCTGGCTATCGCTCTGATTGCATTGACATCGATCACCCGTCTGGATGGTTAATGGTATGGGGAATACCGCACGCAACCAGATGATCGTCACGCGGCACCACGAGGTAGGCGTTACCGTCGACCAGCATCTTGAGCACGCAACAGGCAAGGCAAAGGAAACGAAATGCCGCATGGCCGCTGGGATCTGCGCAGGAAATACGGGCGCCGCGCGTTTATCAGCGCACTGCTGATTCTCGCTGCAGGCCTGATCGCTTCCATCGTCACCGCAGTGTCGCTGCAACGGCATAACGACCTGGAGCGTACGCAACGTTTCGATTATGTCGTGCGTGCGCTGACGCGCAATATCAGCGAGCGCATGTATACCTTCGAGCACGGCCTGCGCGGTGCGCGCGGCGCTGTGATCGGCGCAGGTAGCGGGATCATCAGTCGAGATCGCTTCACCTTGTACAGCCGCTCGCGGGATTATTCGCGCGAATTTCCCGGCGTGTTGGGGTATGGCTATATCCATCGTGTTCGGCCCGCCGAAGAAGCCGCCTTTCTGCAGGCCGCCCGTGCCGATGGCGCGCCAGACATTCACCGGCGTCCGCTGGCGCCATGGGATGGCGAGCGCTACATGGTGCTGTATTTCGAACCGGAGTCATCCGGAAACCGTCCACTCGGAATCGATATCGCATCCGAACCCCGTCGCCGCGCCGCCGCCTTGCAGGCCTCGCGCAGCGGCGAGCCGGTGATGACCTCGCCGGTCTCGCTTTCCGGCTACCGGATTCCTTCCGAAAGCGGCTTTCTGGTGTTGCTGCCGGTCTATCGCGAAGGCATGCCGCTGCAGACGCCGCAGCAGCGCATGGAAGCGACCAATGGCTGGGTGTACGCGCCTTTCAGCGTCGAACAGATGGTGCAGAGCGCGCTGGGCGAGCGCGATGACGTGGCACTGGATCTGTCCGACCGGAACGAGCCCACCCACAATTTCTATCGCAGCGGCACGCCGGCCAGCGAAAGTGCGCGGCATCTTCCGGTCGTGCGCCTGCTATCGATCTACGGCCGCACCTGGATCATCACCGCGCAGCCCACCGCCAGTTTCCTTGGCTCGCTCAACCAGACCTCACCATGGCTGATGGGCGGTCTGGTAATGGCGGTATCGGTGTTGCTGGCGACCTTGCTGGTGCTGTATTTCAGCAACGGATTGCGGCGCGAGGAAGTGCTGCGCAAGCAGATGGAGCTGGCCGCCCTGGTCGGCAACTCGAGCGAGGCGATCGTCGCCGAAACCCCGGATGGGCGGATCACCCACTGGAATCCCGCCGCCGAGGCGATGTTCGGCTTCACCGCCAAGGAAGCCATCGGACAGAACCTGACGCGACTGCTGTCGCCGCAACCGTATGCGATGCCGGAGATCGACCCCACCGATGCACAGCCGGCCAACGCCTCGGTCGCGCACAGCATGCGTCATCGCGATGGGCATCACGTCCATGTGCTGGCCAGCAAGGCGCCGATCATCGAAAGCGAAGGCACGCTCGGCGGCCACTCGCACTTCTTCCGCGACATCTCCGAGCGCGTGCGCTCGCATCAGCGCATCGTCGATCTCAACGCTTCGCTCGAACACCAGGTGGCCGAGCGCACCAGCGAACTGGTGAAGTTCTCGGCGCTGCAACGCGCGATCCTGGCGCATGCCGGCTACGCCATCATCGCCACCGACTCCAGCGGCTTTGTCACCCTGTTCAATCCTGCTGCAGAAAAGCTGTTGGGTTACAGCACCGAGGACGTCATCGGCCGCCGCAAGGCCAGCCAGTTCGTCGAACCGGAGGAATTGCAGGAGCGCGCGCACATGCTCTCCGAGCAGACCGGTACACCGGTGGCACCCACGCTCGAGGCGGTTGCCGCGCTGACCAGCCTCGGCCGCAGCGACACCAACGAGTGGACCTATGTCAGCCACGATGGTCGTCGCCTGCCGGTGCTACTGACGCTGAGCACCTTGCGCGACGACAACGACCAGGTGATCGGCTACCTGGGCGTCGCGGTGGATCTGACCGAACAGAAGCTGCACGAAAAACAGCTGCGCCTGGCGATGGATGCGGCCAAGAGCGCCAACCAGTCCAAGTCCGATTTCCTGGCCAACATGAGCCACGAGATCCGCACGCCGATGAACGCGATTCTGGGCATGCTGTATCTGCTCCAGCGCAGCGAGCTGCCCGCCGCCGCGCAGGACATGGTGACCAAGATCGATCGCTCGGCGCGCACGCTGCTGGAGATCATCAACGACATCCTGGACTTCTCCAAGATCGAGGCCGGGCGCATCGATCTGGAATGTGCGCCGTTCGACCTCAATCAATTGTTCGACAACATCGCCGACCTGATGCGCTCCTCGCTGAGCGCCAAGCCGGTGGAAATGATCGTCGAGCCGCTGCCGCGCGATTGCCGCTGGTTGCTCGGCGATGCATTGCGCATCAACCAGGTGCTGGTCAACCTGGTCGGCAATGCCATCAAGTTCACCGAGCAGGGCGAAGTGGTGCTGTCGGTACGGCGCTTCCCCAGCGGCGACCCGAACAAGCTCAAGCTGCTGTTCTCGGTACGCGACACCGGCATCGGTATTTCCAAGGAAAAGCAGAGCCTGATCTTTTCGCCGTTTCTGCAGGCAGACACCTCCACCAGCCGGCGTTATGGCGGCAGCGGTCTGGGACTGACCATCAGCCGGCGCCTGATCGAATTGATGGGCGGCGAGCTGGAAGTGGAAAGCGTGCCCGGCCGCGGGAGCGAGTTCTATTTCGTGGTGACGCTGGAAAAATCCGCCGTCCCGCAGACGCAGCACGAGCCGCCCGTGCTATCGCCCGAAGCGATGCCGCGCGTGTTGATCGCCGACGATCACGACGCGGCGTTGAACAATCTGGCGCGTATCGCCAGCGAGCTCGGCTGGCGCGTGGAAGCGGTGTCCAGCGGCCAGGCCGCCCTGGAAGCGATCGAGCAGGCCAGCGAGCCATACGACATTTTTCTTCTCGACTGGCGCATGCCCGACATCGATGGCGTGGCCATCGCGCGCCATGTCCGCGCGCGCGCCGCACCCGGCCCGCATCCGGTGATCGTGATGGTCACCGCGTACGAGCGCCGGCTGCTGGAGCAGAACCCCGAGCAACAGGATCTGGATGCGGTGATGACCAAGCCGGTGACCAGTGCGGCGCTGCACCGGCTGGTGGAGCAGCTGTTCGACGACCGCCCTGGCGCACGCCCGGCAACGCCCTCGTTTGTCGCGCGCCGGCTGGAAGGTGCGCATCTATTGCTGGTGGACGACAGCGACATCAATTGCGAGGTGGCGCAGCGCATTCTCGAAGGCGAAGGCGCGATGGTCACCGTTGCCCATGACGGCGAGCAGGCAGTGGACACGCTCAAGCGCGCGCCGGGGCTGTTCCATCTGGTGCTGATGGACGTGCAGATGCCGGTGGTGGACGGTTACGAGGCCACGCGACGGCTGCGTCAGAACCCTGCCCTGGCCAATCTGCCGGTGATCGCGCTGACCGCCGGCGCGTTCCGCCCGCAACAGGAAAAAGCGCTGGAAGCCGGCATGAACGGATTTATTGCCAAGCCGTTCAACGTCGAAGAACTGGTCACTGCGATTCGCCACTTCCTGCAACCGGGCGTGCGCCGCATCCCCTCGCTGCCGCACGAGGGCGCAACCGAGACCGGCCCGGCATGGGACCACGCCGACCCGGACGTGCTGGACGCCGCGCGTGCTCGCAGCCTGTGGCGTGAGCGCGAGCCTTACGCGCGATACCTGCGCAAGTTGCTGCGCGACAACCCTGACCCGGCCGCGCTGGCTGCCGAGCATCTACGCAACAACGACCTGGCCGCCATCGGTGCGATGGCGCACAAGCTGCGCGGCGCCGCCGGATCGCTGGCGCTGCCGGCGTTGGGCGGAGCTGCCGGCGAGCTGGAAATGCGTATCGATGAAGGTCAAGACATCACCGCCTCGCTGATCGCGCTCAAAGACACCATGCAACGGACCGTCGAGGCCATCCACGCATTCCTGCAAGGCAGCGATGGCGACGATGCAGTGGAACACGAAGGCCTCGCGCTGGACGAAGACAGCGCGGAGATTCTCGAAGCCGCCCTGGCCAGCGACGATGCCGACCAGATCGACCACGCGCTGCTGATTTGCGCCCCCCGTCTGCCGCACACGCTGCAGGAAGAACTGCAACGCGCGGTCGAAGATTTCGACTTCCGTCGTGCCGAAGCCACCTTGCGCGACTGGCAAGCCACTCACCCGCGCTGAGCGATCCGCGTCTGTCTGCAAGGATGCCCCCATGCTGTCCCGCCCCCTGCTCTGCGTCGACGACGAATCCAGCAACCTGGCAACGCTGCGCCAGCTGCTGCGTGAGGATTTCCCGCTGGTCTTCGCAAAGTCCGGCAGCGAAGCGCTGGATGCGGTGGCACGGCACGCGCCGGCGCTGATCCTGCTGGATGTCGGGTTGCCGGACATGGATGGCTACGCTGTGGCGCGTGCGCTGAAGCAGCAGCCGTCCAGCAGCGCCATCCCGATCCTGTTCGTGACCTCGCGCAACAGCGAACACGACGAGCGCGCCGGGCTGGAGGCGGGCGCGGCCGATTACGTCAGCAGGCCCTACTCGCCCGCCCTGCTCAAGGCGCGCATCGCCACCCAACTGAAGCTGGCCGAAAACGCACGCCTGGCGCAGCAATACCGCGATGCGATCCATCTGCTCGGCACCGCCGGCCAGGGCCAGGACGCCGACACCGCTGCGCATATCTGGCGCATGGCCGGCTATGCACGCGTGCTGGCCGAGGCGGTGGGGTGGTCGCCACAGTGCGCGCAGATGCTGCAGGACGCCGCGCCCCTGCACGACGCCGGCAAGATCGCAGTGCCCGGCAACATCCTGCACAAGCCCGACTCGCTGGACGAACACGAACGCTCGGTGGTGCGACAGCATCCTCAGGTTGGCCACGATCTGCTGCGGCACGGGCGCGGCGCAGTCTTCCAGCTGGCGGCGGAGATCGCGCTGCATCACCACGAATGCTGGGACGGCAGCGGCTACCCGCAGGGCCTGGCCGGGGATGCCATACCGGAATCGGCGCGCATCGTGGCCGTGGCCGATGTCTTCGACGCCCTGTGCGGGCGGCGTGCGTACAAGGCGCCATGGACGGTGGACGATGCCATCCGCAAGCTCGACAGCATGGCCGGCAAGCAACTGGAACCGCGCCTGGTGCAGCATTTTCGCCAGGCCTTGCCGCAGCTTCTGCAGATCAAGGACGCCTGGGATAGCCCTGCCGCGTAGTGCCGAACCGAAAGCGACCAACGGCAGCGGACACAACAATGACCCTGGGTTTGTCGGGCAGATGCAAGGGTGCGCAATAGGCGCAACGGCCTGCGCTCTTTTACCGAGCGAAGCGAGTGCGCAGCGCCGGATGCGGGTACCGCCAGTCCGTGCACTGTCACCGCGTCCTGCGCATCCTCAGGCGCCCTTGCAGCAGATCGCCGCTGATTGATCCCCCCACATCCAGACCATTGGCTCTACAGCAAGACACACGCACTGTTGCCGCCATGCGCTTGAACCGCACTTGCTGCATGCGGACAATATGCATGTTGCGCCGCACAACATCGTGCGACGCGGGCCGATGCTGTTGCCGTGCGGGCATGGCTGCGTCGGCCCCGCAACCGAGAGTCCGATGTCCTCCAGTGTGCCCGAGGCCGGCGTCACGCCGCCGCGCTATCCCGATTACCGCATCATCTCGCTGATCCTGGCCTGCGCCATTTTCATGGAGCAGATGGATGCCACCGTGCTGGCGACCGCACTTCCCACCCTGGCGCGCGATTTCGGCGTCGCCGCGCCGGCCATGAGCATCGCCATGACCAGCTATCTGCTGGCGCTGGCGGTGTTGATCCCTGCCAGCGGCGCCATCGCCGACCGCTTCGGCCTGCGCCGCGTATTCGGCGCATCGATCTGGGTGTTCGTCGGCGGCTCGATCCTGTGCTCGCTGGCCGACAGCCTGCCCACCATGGTTGCCGCGCGCGTGCTGCAAGGCGCCGGTGGCGCGATGATGGCACCGCTCGGCCGGCTGATTCTGCTGCGCACCGTCGAGCGCCGCCACCTGGTGTCGGCGATGGCCTGGACGCTGGTACCGGCCTTCATCGGCCCGATGCTCGGCCCACCGTTGGGCGGATTTTTCGTCTCGTATCTGGACTGGCGCTGGATCTTCTACATCAATGTGCCGATCGGCATCGCCGGTTTTCTGCTGGTGCGCCGATTCATCCCGGATATCCCCACCGAATCGGCCCCGGCACGCTTCGATCTGCGCGGCTTCGTGCTGTGCGGCACCGCGTTGGGCTGCCTGTTGTTCGGCCTGGAAATGGTCAGCCAGCAGGATGGTCTCGGCACGGCGAGCTGGTTGCTGGCGATCGGCGGCGGCGCCGCGCTGGGGTATCTGTGGCATGCGCGCCACCACCCTGCGCCGCTGCTGGATCTGAGCTTGCTGTGCATCGATTCGTTCCGGCTGTCGGTGATTGGCGGCGCGCTGATGCGCATCACCCAGGGCGCGCATCCGTTCCTGCTGCCGCTGCTGTTCCAGATCGGCTTCGGCATGAGTGCTGCACACAGCGGGCGCCTGATCCTGGCCACCGCGCTCGGCGCACTGCTGATGCGCAGCATCACCCCGCAGTTGCTGCGCCGCTTCGGCTATCGCAACAGCCTGATCGGCAACGGCGTGCTCGCCAGCCTGGGCTACATGGTGTGTGCGTTGTTCCGGCCCGACTGGCCGCCAGCGCTGATGTTCGGCCTGCTGCTGTGCTGCGGCGCGTTCATGTCGTTCCAGTTCGCCGCCTACAACACCATCGCCTACGAAAACGTGCCCGCATCGCGCATGAGCCGCGCCAGCAGCCTGTACACCACCTTGCAGCAACTGATGCTCTCGGTCGGCGTATGCGCCGGCGCAATGATCCTCAAGCTGGCGATGCTGGCCGGCGATCACACCCAACCGGCGCAACGCGATTTTTCGCTGGCGTTCTGCGTGGTCAGCCTGATTTCGCTCAGCGCCACCTGGTGGCATGTGCGTTTCGACAAAGATGCCGGGCAGGAAATGAGCGGGCACCGGGCTTCGAGCGGCTGACAGCAGGGCTGCGTAGCCGGCGCAGCTACACAGCCGTGACTGGAATCGGCGTGCACCGCCCCGGCAACTGCGGTTTCCATGCGACATCCACATCCAGTTGCCAACTGCCCGCACCGCTTGGTTGACCAGTCTTGCAGCGTGTCATGTCCGCCAACTCGCATGACAGCACCCCATAGGTGCCGCCATGTCTGCCATCATCGCGCCTTGTCGTTTTGCCGCGACGCGGCCTCGGCACGCGTCACCAGCAGGAACGCCAGCGGAAAGCCGATCTCGATCGCGACTGCCGCGAAGATGCCGGCGTTGACATGCCCGGCCACCCACTCCGCCACGCCCAGCACTGCCAGCAACAGGCACGCGGTGACAAAGCCCGCAATCACGGCACGGCGCCCTGGCGACGGTGGCGCCGTTCGCACCAGCAGCAGCATGACGCCGATGGCCGCATACAGCGGTGCGGCGCGTCGGCCGAGCACGCCCAGCGCGTCACTGTCGAAGCCCACGCCCCAATTGGCCAGCATGGCCGCAGGCGCCAGCAGCCACGTCGCGCCCAACGCGAAGAACGACAACGCCGACAGCGTGGCCAGGTAGCGAAATGCGCGCGATGCATTCGGCGCGCTCATGCGTTCACCTCCACGACCGTGCGCCCCTGCACCTTCCGCGCCTCGCCGTCAGAGTGGGGCTGATGCAATCCCCGGCCGCTGGTCAGCACCCGGTCTGCAACTGCAATGCCGGCATCGCGGGACGCTTGGACCACACCGGCAGGATCGACGCCAGGAATCAGCGGAAGATGGCGAATGATCGGGCCACCTCCGCTCATCGCCACCATCATCGCGTGGTGGTCGTTGCCGGTCGAATACTCGACAGCAACCCTCACCTCGCCCGGCATCAACGCGTCTTCGTTGAACTGGGCCAGCCTGGTAACCACCGGCTCGCGGGTCTGAACGCTAAGCACTGCATTGAAGGTCATTGCCTTCTCCTGTTGGGGTCAAGGCCGCGCGCTACCGCGTCACCACCGACGCATCGGTAACGGCATGCACACTGCAGTCGCTGCGGCTCGTTTTTTGTGCAGCGGTGCAACCCGGCGTGGCGCAGCTGAAACCTGTTGCGCTCACCGCCAGGGCCGGCACTTGCAGTGGTTTGTCGGCCGGGCTTATCCGGCGTGGGATGGCGTCGTCGTCTCGGGTGGCGTCTTCGCATCGAGCTGCAGGTTCTTGCGAATCAGCGCCTGAAACACGCCTGCCGGCGCAAACCGCCGCAAGAACTGCAGCTGTCCGGCGATCTTGCCCGCGGTGTAGCGCACCTTGGGCTGCTGGGCGCGCGCCGCCTTCACCACCACGTCGGCCACGACGGAGGGCTCGTCCGCGCTTGCCATTGCCTGCGCCACCACCTGGCCGACCTGGTTACGGATCTGACGGTAGTTTTCCAGTGGCGCATCCGGGGCGAGAGTGTTCGCTTCGAACTGGGTCCTGGTATAGGCCGGCTCGATCACCGTGACCCGGATTCCGTAGCTGCGCAGCTCGTGGTCCACGGCTTCGGAGTAACCCTCCACCGCGTGCTTGCTGGCCGCGTACAGCGCCGCATACGGCGTGGGCACCAGCCCGATGATCGAGCCGATGTTGATGATGCGGCCACTACCCTGGCGCCGCATGTGCGGCACCACTGCACGCGTCATGCGCACGACACCGAGGAAGTTGGTGTCGAGGATGGCCTTGGCCTGTTCGATCGAGCTTTCCTCCGCAGCGGCGGGAGACACACCGAAACCGGCGTTATTGACCAGCAGGTCGATGCGCCCTTCCCGTTGCAGCAGCTCCTGGATCGCGGCGTCGACCGATTCGTCGCTGGTCACATCCAGCGCCAGCAGCGTGAAGGCGCGCTGCCCGGACTGCGCGCCGCGACGGCTGGTGCCGTACACCGTATAACCGGCGGCAGCCAACGCGTTGGCAGTTGCTTCGCCGATGCCGGAGGAGGCGCCGGTCACCAGCGCAACAGGGGGTTTGCTTGTCATTGGAATTCCTTGAGTGCAGTGAGTGACAGGGCGGCAGTCGATTGACGATCACGCCGCGACTGGGATGCGATGGCTTGGCTAAAAAAAAACGCAGTTCTACCGGTGAAACCTCGGCCACGTGTGTGGCGGATGCACGCCTGTCGGTTAGTTGGATGCCTGCAACGACGACAGGATCTGGTCGCGACACACCGCGATGATTTCGTCGGCCAGAGGCGAATCGTTCGGGCACGACCGCGACAGCACGATGGCGCCGATGGCGTGCGCCATCATGTCCAGGTTGCTGGCGCGCTCCGCTGCTGCCTCGGCGGTGCCAGGCGCAGCGCTGCTGCGGTCGAGCGAGGCCAACAGGTTTTCGACCCCGGCGGCGAACGCCTCGCGCACTTCCTCCGGCTGGCGCGCGGCATCGGCGCCCAGCGCAGCCATCGTGCAGCCGGTGGCAAGGCTGTCGCGATGTCCGCGCGACAGATAGAAGTTCACGAAATCCGCCTTGTCCACGTGCTCGGTCTGCGCAGCGATGTTGGCCAGGCCGCAGGCCGCCGATTCGGCCATCAGATCCGCCTTGGAGCGGAACTGCTTGTAGAAGCCACCGTGGGTGAACCCTGCAGCGGCCATCAGATCGGCGATGCCGATCCCTTCGTAACCACGCTCGCGAAACAGCACCGAGGCGGTCTCGACGACGTGCGCCCGGTTTGCCTGCGCCTGTGCCTTGGTCACTTTCATCGTTGGACACTCCGTGCTTGTGCGGGACTGGGGAGAGCGGCAGCTTACTTTGATGTCATTCGTCATCAAAGTGTTGACACTTTAGATTTTGATCGTAATCTTTGTCAACCACTGATTCCGAGCACCGCCAATGACCCACCCTTCGCTGTTCGAACCCTATGCACTGGGCGCGCTGACCCTGGCCAACCGCATCGTGATGGCCCCGCTGACCCGCAACCGTGCGGGCGCCGGCCTGGTGCCGAGCGCACTGGCGGCCACCTATTACGCCCAGCGCGCCTCGGCCGGCCTGCTGATCACCGAGGCCACCCAGATCTCGCCGCAGGCCCAGGGCTATCAGGACACCCCCGGCCTGTACACGCCCGAGCAGATCGCCGGCTGGCGTGCGGTCACCGACGCCGTGCATGCCAAGGGCGGGCGCATCTTCGTGCAGCTGTGGCATGTGGGCCGGGTGTCGCATGTCGACCTGCAGCCGGGCGGTGCCGCACCAGTTGCGCCGTCGGCGATCCGCGCGGCGACCAAGGTGTTCGTCAACAACGGCTTTGCCGACGTCTCCGAACCACGCGCCCTCGAGCTGCACGAACTGCCGGGCATCGTCGACGACTTCCGCCAGGCAGCGGCCAATGCGATTGCCGCCGGCTTCGATGGCGTCGAAATCCACGGCGCCAACGGCTACCTGCTGGAGCAGTTCATCAAGGACGGTGCCAACCAGCGCACCGATGCCTACGGCGGCTCGATCGAAAACCGCGCGCGCCTGTTGCTGGAGGTGGTCGCTGCAGTGAGCAAGCAGATCGGCGCCGATCGCACCGGCGTGCGCATCTCGCCGGTGTCGCCGGCAAGCGGCATTTCCGGCAGCGATCCGCAGCCGCAATACGACTACATTGCCGAACAGCTCGAAGCGCTGGGCATCGTCTACCTGCACGTGGTCGAAGGTGCGACCGGCGGCCCGCGCGACGCGGCCCCGTTCGACTATGCCGCGCTGCGCAGCAAGTTCACCCGTACCTATCTGGCCAACAACGGCTACGACCTGGAACTGGCCAACGCCCAGTTGCGCGCAGGCAACGTCGACCTGGTGGCCTTCGGCCGCCCGTTCATCAGCAACCCCGATCTTGTCGAACGTCTGCACACCGGCGCAGCGCTGGCGCCGTTGAATCCGGCCACGCTCTACGGCGGTGGCGCCGAAGGTTATATCGACTACCCGTCCCTCGCCGGCTGAGGCTGTCTCGCCTGGCGTCTTTCATCCACTGTCATCAAGGAATTCTGTATGTCCACACTTCCCGCTGTCCTCATCACTGGCGCCTCCACCGGTATCGGCGCCGTCTACGCCGAGCGCTTTGCGCAACGCGGCCACAACCTGGTGCTGGTCGCACGCGACAAGGCCCGTCTGGATGCGCTGGCGGCGCGTCTGCACGCTGCACATGGCGTCAACGTCGACGTGCTGCAGGCCGACCTGACCCAGCCCGCCGACCTGACCGCAGTGGAAGCCCGCCTGCGCGATGACGCGCAGATCGGCATCCTGATCAACAACGCCGGCATGGCGCAGTCTGGCGGCATCCTGCAGCAGAACGCCGAGGCAATCGACCGCCTGCTGGCGCTCAATGTCACCGCGTTGACGCGCCTGTCTGCCGCGGTTGCGCCGCGCTTTGCGCAGTCCGGCAGCGGCGCGATCGTCAACCTCGGCTCGGTGGTGGGCTTCGCTCCCGAATTCGGCATGAGCGTCTATGGCGCCACCAAGGCCTTCGTGCTGTTCCTGTCGCAGGGGCTGCACCTGGAGCTGGGGGCCAAGGGTGTGTATGTACAGGCCGTGTTGCCGGCCGGCACGCGCACCGAGATCTGGGGGCGTGCCGGTATCGACGTCAACACGCTCAGCGACCTGATGGACGTGGGCGAACTGGTCGATGCCGCGCTGGTTGGTTTCGATCGCCGCGAACTGGTCACCATCCCGCCGCTGCACGTGGCCGAACGTTGGGACGCACTGGATGGCGCGCGCCAGGGGCTGCTGTCTGACATCCGCCAGGCCACCGCAGCCGAGCGCTATCAGCCGGCGGCCTGACCGGCCCGGCGGCGCACCCGCCCGCAGCGCTTGCCACGGTGAGCGCTGCGGACCTGCGCTGAGGCGTCGCGCATTCGCGCTGCTGCATGGATGCGTCGATTCAAACCGCCCACATGGCGATCAGGCGGCAGGCACGCAGTTGCCAGCGCAAAGGTGAAGGCGGCCGGGGCCCACATCGCGCCCGGCCACGCATCCAGACAACGACAGCAGTGGACCCGAACCAGATGAAAGCACTCACCTTCAAACGCTATGGCAAATCTCACGATATCGGCTTCAGCGAGCGCGCCCGCCCGACGCTGCAGCCCGACGAACTCCTGGTCGAGGTGCATGCCGCTGGCGTAAACCCGATCGACAACATGATTCCCACCGGCATCTTCAAACCTGTGGTGAAGTTCGAGCTGCCCGCCACGCTGGGCAGCGACGTGGCGGGGATCGTCATCGACGTCGGCAGCCGCGTCACCCGCTTCAAGCGGGGCGATGCGATTTTTGCCAGCGTGTTCGATCTTGGCCGCGGCACCATCGCCGAGTATGTCGCGGTACCGGAAAGCGCCGCAGCGCTGAAGCCGGCCAATCTGGATTTCGTGCAGGCGGCATCGCTGCCGATGGTCGCGCTCACGTCCTGGCAGGCCCTGACGGAACGTGCCGACCTGCAGCCCGGCCAGAAGGTGTTCATCCCTGCCGGTTCCGGCGGTATCGGCACCATCGCGATCCAGTTGGCAAAACACCTCGGCGCCACCGTCGGCACCACCACCAGCACCGGCAATGTCGCGCTGGTGAACAGCCTTGGCGCAGATGAGGTGGTCGACTACAAGCAACAGGACTTCGAGACCGTGCTGCGCGGCTACGACATCGCGCTTGGCACGATGCGGGGCGATACGATCGAAAAATCGCTCGCCATCCTCAAACCCGGCGGCAGGATCGTGTCGCTGGTCGGGCCGCTGGATGCAGCCTTTGCCCGCGCACGCCGGTTGAATGTCGTGCTGCAATTCGTCTTCGCCATGATGAGCCGCAAGATCATCCGTCTAGCGAACAAGCACAACGTCGCCTACTCGTTCCTGTTCGTACGCCCCAATGGCACGCAACTGGCCAAAATCGGCGAACTGCTCGAAGCCGAACGCATCCGCCCGGTCATCGACAAGGTGTTTGCGTTCGACCAGGCAAAGCAGGCGCTGGAGTATCTGGCGCAAGGCCGCGCCAAGGGCAAGGTGGTCGTCAAGATCAAGTAAGAAGCCGGATACAGATCCGTAGGCCAGGCTGCGATACAAGAAGACCGCACGGCGCGAACCATGCCGTCGTACTGTTTCAACGATAGTGCGCAACACATGTACATGGTTGTAGATGCGAACTGGAAATGTGCAATCCGGTTGCAGGGCACCCAATCTGCGGCTTATCTAGAGGCCCTTGCCCGCCCACCGTCGCGGGACACGCCGCAAGTACATTCCCGTTAGGCTCTTATGCGGCATCCATGTCGCGTAAGGTCCCGCCACGGTTGGCGGACAAGGACCCGTCGAGATGGTTGGTGTCCATGCCTTTCATAAAGCAACCAGCAGAATCTTTGCTGCGGTGTCATCGCCGATTGCGGGACCCTTAGCGGCATGGATGCCGCCACGGAGCGTCCACGGACGAATTCACGGCGTGTCCCACGTGCAGTGAGGGCACCGCACGCTCGACTCACCAGCAAGCGTCGTTTGAGGCGCACAGCATCAAGCCCAAAGGCCGCTCTTTGATGCAAGCCAACGACGTTGCCGTTTGACCGCCGCGAGGATGATGACGAAGCACTCGCTCCGCCATCACCTCGCTGCACACGCCTACATCCCGTGCGCAGCCAACTGCCCAAGTCGCTGCACCGCGACCGATACGGTCGGGTAGTCCAAGGTCTTCTGCTCGGCCACATCGGCCAGCATGGCCAGGGTGAAGCGCAGGCTGGAATCGTCGCGTGCCAGCCAGTTGGCCACCTTGTCCTCGGCGCTGCTGCCGGGCAGGGTCAGCACCTGCGCCACCAGTGCGCGCTGATGCGCGGCCAGCTCGTCGCGCAGCACGCCGCGTGCCACTGCATGCCAGCGGCCGTTGACCTCCAGCGCGTCGATCTGCTCGAACAACCATGGCAGGCGCAGCGCTTCGCCCAGGCGGAAATGCACCTTGGACACGTCCACCGGCTTGAGCTTGCGGGTGCGCGCGGTTTCGATGATGTCGAAGGCCGGTTCCAGGTAACGCAGCTCGCACAGCTGCTGCGCCAGTTGCGGCGGCAGGCCCTTGTCCTGCCATTCCTGCACGCTGGCTTCGTACTGCGGGCGCTGCGCATCCGACAGCACGCCGGAGGCGATACGGATGTCGTTGAACGGGCCGTGGTAACGCTCCACCGCCGCGGTGATACCCGGCATCTGGCCAGGACGCAGCAGCAGCCAACGCACGAACGAACGCTGCAGGCGCCAGATCACTTCCAGCGCGTCGATCTGCACCGACTCGGGCACCTTGCCGTCCAATGCATCGATCTGCGTCCACAGCGCGCGTGCATCCAGCGTCTCGCGGCTGATGGTGTAGGCCTTGGCGACCTCGGCGATGCTGCGGCCGGTGTCTTCCTGCATGCGCATCAGGAAGGTGGCGCCCATGCGGTTGATGGTGGTGTTGGTCACCGCGGTGGCGATGATCTCGCGCTTGAGGCGGTGACGCTCCATCGCATCGGCATACTTCTTCTGCAACGGTTGCGGGAAGTAGCGTTGCAATTCCTTGGACAGGTACGGGTCTTCCGGGATATCCGATTCCACCAGCTGCTGGAACGCCACCAGCTTGGAATACGACAGCAGCACCGACAGTTCCGGACGCGTCATGCCCTGTCCGCGTGCCTTGCGTGCGGACAGTTCGGCATCGGACGGCAGGTATTCGATCTGGCGATCGAGCAGGCCCTGCAATTCCAGCGTGCGGATGAAGTGCTGCTTGGAGCCGAGGCGCTTGACGCTCATCCGCTCCATCAGGCTGATCGCCTGGTTCTGGCGGTAGTTGTCCCACAGCACCAGGTCGGCCACTTCGTCGGTCATCGACGCCAGCAGTTTGTTGCGCGCGTCGTAGGTGAGCTTCTTGGCCTGCACCATGTCGTTGAGCAGGATCTTGATGTTCACCTCGTGATCGGAGGTGTCCACGCCGGCCGAGTTGTCGATGAAGTCGGTGTTGAGCAGCACGCCGGTCTGCGCGGCTTCGATACGACCGAGCTGGGTCAGACCCAGATTGCCGCCCTCGCCCACCACCTTGCAGCGCAGTTCGCCGCCATTGACGCGCAGGCCGTTGTTGGCGCGATCGCCCACATCGGTGTGCGACTCGCTGGAGGCCTTGACGTAGGTCCCGATGCCGCCGTTCCAGAACAGATCCACCGGCGCCTTGAGGATGGCGTTCATCAGTTCGTTGGGCGAAAGCTGCTTGACGTTGGATTCCAGACCCAATGCCTCGCGCACCGGCGCACTGATGTCGATGGACTTGAGCGTGCGCGGATAGATGCCGCCGCCAGCGCTGATCAGCTTGGCGTCGTAATCGGCCCAGCTGGAACGCGGCAGCTTGAACAGGCGCTCGCGCTCGGCGAACGAGGCCGCCGCATCCGGGTTCGGGTCGAGAAAGATATGCCGATGGTCGAACGCGGCCAGCAAACGGATATGCCGCGACAACAGCATGCCGTTGCCGAACACGTCGCCAGACATGTCGCCGATGCCGACCACGCTGAAATCCTCGCTCTGGCAATCGCGCCCCATCGCGCGGAAGTGGCGCTTGACCGACTCCCACGCGCCGCGCGCGGTGATGCCCATGCCCTTGTGGTCGTAGCCCACCGAACCGCCGGAAGCGAACGCATCGCCCAGCCAGAAACCGTGGTCCAGCGCCAGCCCGTTGGCGATGTCGGAGAACGTGGCAGTGCCCTTGTCGGCGGCAACCACCAGATACGGGTCGTCGTGATCGTGACGCACTACCTGCGGCGGCGGCACGATCTTGCCGCCGACGATGTTGTCGGTGATATCGAGCAGCCCCTGGATGAACAGCTTGTAGCAGGCGATGCCCTCGGCCTGGATCGCGTCACGGTCGCCGCCCACCGGCGAACGCTTGACGTAGAAACCGCCCTTGGCGCCAACCGGCACGATGACGGTGTTCTTGACCATCTGCGCCTTGACCAGACCCAACACCTCGGTGCGGAAGTCTTCGCGGCGATCGGACCAACGCAGCCCGCCACGCGCCACCGCGCCGAAGCGCAGATGCACGCCTTCCACACGCGGGCTGTAGACGAAGATTTCGCGGTACGGACGCGGCTTGGGCAGGTCCGGCACGATCGCCGAATCCAGCTTGAAGCTGATGCAATGCCCGTACTTGCCGCTCTTGTCGGTCTGGTAATAGCTGGTGCGCAGGGTGGCGTCGATCACGCCGATGAAGCTGCGCAGGATGCGATCCTCGTCGAGGCTGGAAACGCGATCCATCAACTTCAATAGCGCGGTGCGGGTCGCCTCCTGCTGCGCGTCGCGATCGCCGCCACGCGCCTGCAACACCGACTCCAGCGCCTTGAGCGTGGCTTCGTCGCCGCCGGCCAGTGCCGACAGCTCTTCGCGCAGGCGTTCCTGTCCGGCGAAGATCTGCGCCTTGGTCTCGCTACCGGTGGCCGGGTCGAAGCGCGCTTCGAACAGCTCCACCAGCAAACGTGCCAGCAGCGGATAACGGGTGAACGTGGTTTCGACATACGCCTGCGAGAACGGCACACCGGTCTGCAGCAGATACTTGCAATAGCCGCGCAACAGCGCGACCTGGCGCCAATGCAGGCCGGCAGCCAGGATCAGGCGGTTGAAGCCGTCGTTCTCGGCATCGCCGCTCCAGATGCGCTCGAACGCTTCGCCGAAGCCGGCATCGGCATGGGCGGCGTTGATCTTGCCGGCGGTCGATTCGACTTCGAAATCCTGGATATAGACCGGCGTCTCGCCCACCTGCAGCCGGTACGGCCGCTCGGAGATCACCCGCAGGCCCATGTTTTCCATCATCGGCATCGCATCCGACAACGGGATGTCGTCCAGCTGACGGTACAGCTTCAAACGCAGGCCTTCGCCGGCATCGAGCCGCACACCGTCGTCGCGGCGGATCTCCTGCAGGCTCAGATGCAGATCGTCCGGGCCATCCAGCGCGGCCAGATGTTCGACATCGGACACCGCCGATTCGATCGACGACTCTTCGATGTAACCGGCCGGCAACGCGCGACCGAAATTGGCCGCCATGCGCAGGCCATTGGCCTCGCCATGACGCGCCACCAGCGCTTCGCGCAGGGCATCGCGCCAGTTGCGCAGCAGATGCGCCAGCCGCGATTCGAGTTCGGTGGTATTGAACTCCAGCGCTTCGCCGCTCTTGGGCCGCACGATCAGATGCAGCTGCGCCAGCGGCGACTCACCCAGCACCACCGACGAATCGATGTATTCGCCATGCAACGCGTCTTTCAGCAGCCCTTCGATGCGCAGGCGCACATCGGTGTTGAAGCGCTCGCGCGGGATATAGACCAGGGCGGAGATGAAGCGGCTGTACTTGTCGCGGCGCAGGAACATGCGGCTACGCACACGTTCCTGCAGCCCGAGGATGCCGATCGCGGTGCGATACAGCTCTTCTTCGTTGGACTGGAACAGCTCTTCGCGCGGCAGCGTCTCGAGGATATGCCGCAGGGCCTTGCCGCTGTGGCTGCTCGGGGTCAGCCCGGACTTGCTCATCACGTATTCGTGGCGCTGACGCACCAGCGGAATTTCCCACGGACGGCGGTTGTAGGCGCTGGAGGTGAACAGGCCCAGGAAGCGCTGCTCGCCGACGATACGGCCCTTGGCATCGAATTCCAGGATGCCGATGTAATCCATGTAGCCGACCCGGTGCACCCGCGAGCGCGCATTGGTCTTGGTCAGGATCAGCGCATCCTTGAGCTTGTCCGAGGTGTTCAGGCCGTGCGCCGCCAGCGTGGTCACCGGGCGCGCCGGCGAGGTGTCGTGGCCGCGCATCAGACCCAGGCCGGTTTCTTCCACCGGCGCCAGCACCGCCTGGCCGTCCTGCTTCTCCACGCGGTATTCGCGATAACCGAAGAAGGTGAAGTGGTCGGCCGCCGCCCAGCGCAGGAATTCCTGCGCCTCATGGCGGCTGATGTCGTCCATCGGCAGCCGGCGGGTGGCCAGGTCGTCGGCCAGCATCACCATCTTTTCGCGCATCGCCGCCCAGTCGTGCACGATCGCGCGCACTTCGGCCAGCACCTTGCGAATGGCCGCTTCCACCTTGGGCATTTCTTCCGGCGGCTGGCGATCGATCTCCAGCACCATCAGCGATTCGCTCTTGCCCTCGCCCACTGCGGTCAGCTTGCCGGACTTGTCGCGCGCGATACGCAGCACCGGGTGGCCGAGCACATGGACGCCGATACCCAGGTCCGCCAAGGTCATGCTCACCGAGTCCACCAGGAACGGCATGTCGTCGTTGACGATCTGCAGCAGCGTGTGCGGCGACTCGTAGCCGTGGCTCTTCAGGGTCGGGTTGAACACCCGCACATTGACCGTGGCGGCCTTGCGCGTACGCGCAAATTCCAGCATGTCGGCCGCCAGCGCTGCCCACTGCTCTGGCGGGTGGTTGGGGAACTCGTCCTCCTCCATGCGCCGGTAGAAACCGGCTGCAAACAGCTGCACTTCGGACTGCCTGGCAGCCGGATAACGCTTGCGCAATGCGGCAAGCACCGGCTCCAGGGTGACTGCCTGCGGCGCGGTGGCGAGCACGGGGACGGCACGTTCGGCGACCGGTTTGACCGACGTCGTGGACGATTTCGAAGCGGCTTTCTTGGCTGTCATGAGTAGAGCTGGGCTGCTCGGTGGAAAACTGAATTGTACCGGTGCCCGATGACCGCGCCTTGCTGCATAGCGCAATTTCCCTGGGCACAAGCGGGCTGTGCAGGACGCAAAAGCACGACAGCTGCGCACTTTCGGCATGTGCGTCACGCCGCGAGGGCTGTGGAACCGCCAAGACAGGCAACCTCGGGCCAAGGCGTGCCGCAGCAGGTGTTGTGCAGAGCGCACGGCGTGCGTCAAGGCTGTTTAAAAACTAAACTGGACGGTATAGTCTACCGCCATGACCCCTCGTCCCCCCCGTGCTGCCCGGCGTTCGGACTGCGATCGCCGCATCCATGCTGCCGTGCATACCCTGCTTGCCGAGCGCGGCATGCGGCTGAGCATGGACGCGGTGGCCGAGCGCGCCGGTTGCTCCAAGCAGACGCTCTACAGCTATTACGGCTGCAAGGAGAACCTGCTGCGCGATGTGCTGCAGGACCACGTGCACCTGGCCACGGTGCCGCTGGGCACGGCAAGCGGCGATCTGCGCGAGGATCTGCTCGCATTCGCCCTGGCCCATCTCGATCGTTTGAACCGCCCCGATGTGTTACAGACCTGCCGGTTGGTGGAAGCCGAATCGCACCGGTTTCCCGAGCGCTCGCAACAGATCTTCCACGATGGCGTCGTCGGTATGCAGCAGCGCCTGGCGCAGCGCTTCGCTCAGGCGATGGATGCCGGCCAGCTGCGCCATGACGATCCGCACTGTATGGCCGAGCTGCTGTTGAGCATGATCGTCGGTCTGGATTTCGATCGGCAACGCTTTCAGGTTCCCCACCGCGCCGGCCTTCCCGCCAGGCAGCAGTGGGCACAGTTCGCCATCGGCACCTTCCTGCGCGCATTTGCCCCGACCGCCGCGCCCCCTTCGCTGTCCCCGCCTTCTTTTCTTACTTCAAGACCCTAACGGAGTTCCTCCTGATGATTGCCCCGCTCCGCACATTCGGCCTGGCCTGTGCCATTACCCTGGCGCTGGCTGCCTGCAGCAAGCCCGAACAACAGCAGGCTCCGCCGCCGCCGGAAGTGTCGGTGCTGGAAATGAAACCGCAGACGCTGCCGCTGGAACGCGACCTGGTCGGCCGCCTGTCGGCGTTCCGCTCGGCCGACGTGCGTGCCCGCGTGAACGGTGTGCTGCTCAAGCGCCTGTACACCGAAGGCACCGACGTCAAGGAAGGCCAGCCGCTGTTCGAGATCGACCCGATGCCGCTGCGCGCGACGTTGTTGCAGGCCCAGGGCCAGCTGGCCGCGGCCGAGGCGACCTACACCAATGCGCAGGTCGCCGCCAAGCGCGCGCGTAGCCTGGCACCGCAGCAGTATGTCTCCCGTGCCGATATCGACAACGCCGAGGCCACCGAGCGCTCGTCCCGCGCCAACGTGCAGCAGGCACGCGGCGTGGTCGACGCCGCCCGCATCCAGCTCAGCTTTGCCAGGGTCACCTCGCCGATCAGCGGCCGCGCGGGCATCCAGCGCGTCACCGAAGGCGCCTTGGTGGGCTCGGGTGAGGCCACCCTGCTGACCACGGTGGACCAGATCGACCCGCTGTACGTGAACTTCGCGATGAGCAGCGAAGAGCTGGCCGCATTGCGCCAGGCGCAGAGCAGCGGCAACGTGCAGCTCAGCGGCGACGGCAAGTCCACCGTCAATGTCGAGCTGGGCGACGGCAGCCAGTATCCGCATCCCGGTACGCTGGATGTGTCGGCGGTGACGGTGGACCCGAGCACCGGTGCGGTGTCGCTGCGCGCGACCCTGCCCAACCCGGAACAGGCGCTGCTGCCGGGTGCATTCGTGACCTTCAAGGCCAGCCTGGGCCAGCGCAACAACGCCTATCTCATGCCGCAGCAGGCGGTGCAGCGCGATGCCACCGGCGCCTATGCCCTGATGCTGGGCAAGGACGGCAAGGTAGTGCGCAAGAACCTCACCGTCGACGGCCAGCAAAAGGGCCAGTGGATCGTCACTGCGGGCGTGGCTCCCGGCGATCAGGTCATTGTCGATGGCGTACAGAAGGCCAAGGAAGGCCAACCGGCCACCGGCAAACCGTGGGATCCGAGCAAGCCGACGCAAGGCGGCCAGCCGGGCGCCCCGGGTGCCGCTCCGGCAGCAGGCCAGGCCGGCGATGCACAAGGCACTCCGGCCGCAGACAAGGCCGATGCAGCCGCGCCGGCCGCGCAGCAACAGCCCAAGCCCGACGCTGCGGCGCAGCCGGCCGACTCCCAGTCCAAGCAGCAGTAACGGAACCCGGACATGCCTAAGTTTTTTATCGAACACCCGATCTTTGCCTGGGTGGTGGCGATCCTGATCTCGCTTGCGGGCGTGATCTCGATCCTGAATCTGGGTATCGAGTCGTATCCCACGATCGCCCCGCCGCAGGTCACCGTCACCGCCACCTTCCCCGGCGCCAGTGCCGACACCGCCGAAAAAGCGGTGACCCAGGTCATCGAGCAGCAGCTCACCGGTATCGACCATCTGCTCTACTTCAACTCGTCCTCGGCCGCCAACGGCCGCGTGACCATCACCCTGACCTTCGAAACCGGCACCGACGCGGATATCGCCCAGGTGCAGGTGCAGAACAAGGTGTCGCTGGCCACCCCGCGCCTGCCCTCGGAAGTGACCCAGCAGGGTGTGGTGGTGGCCAAGGCCAACGCTGGCTTCCTGATGGTGGCCGCGCTGCGGTCGGATAACCCGTCGATCAATCGCGACGCGCTCAACGACATCGTCGGTTCGCGCGTGCTCGAGCAGATCTCGCGCGTTCCCGGCGTGGGTAGCACCAACCAGTTCGGCGCCGAGTACGCGATGAACATCTGGTTGAACCCGGAGAAGCTGCAGGGCTACAACCTGTCGGCCACCCAGGTACTGACTGCGGTGCGCAACCAGAACGTGCAGTTCGCTGCCGGTTCGGTCGGCGCCGACCCGACGCCCGAGGGCATCACGTTCACCGCCACGGTCTCGGCCGAAGGCCGCTTCAGCTCGCCCGAGCAGTTCGAGAACATCATCCTGCGCACCGACAACAACGGTGCCACGGTGCGGTTGAAGGATGTCGCACGCGTCAGCGTGGGGCCGAGCAACTACGGCTTCGACACCCAGTACAACGGCAAGCCCACCGGCGCGTTCGGTATCCAGCTGTTGCCGGGTGCCAACGCCTTGAACGTGTCAGAGGCGGTCGGTGCCAAGCTCGACGAACTGCAGCCGACCTTTCCGCAGGGCGTGACCTGGTTTGCGCCGTACGAGTCGACCACCTTCGTGCGCATCTCCATCGAGGAAGTGATCCACACGCTGGTGGAAGCCATCGTGCTGGTGTTCCTGGTGATGCTGCTGTTCCTGCAGAACTTCCGCGCCACGGTCATTCCGACGTTGGTGATTCCGGTTGCGTTGCTGGGCACGTTCTTCGGCATGTACGTGATCGGCTTCACCATCAACCAGCTGACCCTGTTTGCGATGGTGCTGGCGATCGGCATCGTGGTCGATGACGCGATCGTGGTGATCGAGAACGTCGAACGCATCATGACCGACGAGCATCTGGAGCCGAAGGCGGCCACCCAGAAGGCGATGACCCAGATCACCGGCGCGGTGGTGGCCATCACCGTGGTGCTGGCAGCAGTGTTCATCCCCTCCTCGCTGCAGCCGGGTGCCTCCGGTGCGATCTACAAACAGTTCGCGCTGACCATCGCCATGTCGATGGGCTTCTCGGCGTTCCTGGCGTTGAGCTTCACCCCGGCGTTGTGCGCGACGTTCCTCAAGCCCACCCATGCGGACAAGAAGAACTGGATCTACCGCAACTTCGACAAGTACTACGACAAGCTGGCACACCGCTACGTCGGTGTGGTCGGGAACACCCTGAAGCGCTCGCCGCCCTGGATGATCGTGTTCGTGGTGCTGGTGGTGCTGTGCGGCTTCCTGTTCACGCGCATGCCGGGCAGCTTCCTGCCGGAAGAGGACCAGGGCTTTGCGTTGGCCGTCGTGCAGTTGCCGCCGGGCGCGACCAAGCTGCGCACCAACGAGGTGTTCGCGCAGATGCGTGGCGTGCTGGAGAAGGAGCCTGCAGTCGAAGGCATGCTGCAGATCGCCGGCTTCAGCTTCCTCGGTTCGGGCGAGAACGTGGGCATGGGCTTCATTCGGCTCAAGCCCTGGGAAGACCGTGACGCCACTGCCGAACAGGTGATCCAGCAACTCAACGGCATGTTCTATGGCATCAAGGGTGCGCAGATCTTCGTGGTCAACCTGCCGACCGTGCAGGGCCTGGGCCAGTTCGGCGGCTTCGACATGTGGCTGCAGGATCGCTCCGGTGCCGGCCAGGAGGCCCTGACCCAGGCGCGCAACATCGTGCTCGGCAAGGCGGCGGAAAAGCAGGACACCCTGGTCGGCGTGCGTCCGAACGGGCTGGAAAACGCACCGCAGCTGCAGCTGAGCGTTGACCGCGTGCAGGCGCAGTCGATGGGCCTGGACGTCAGCGACATCTACAGCTCGATCCAGCTGATGCTGGCGCCGGTCTACGTCAACGACTACTTCGCCGAAGGCCGCATCAAGCGCGTCAATATCCGTGCCGACGACCAGTTCCGTACCGGTCCGGAGTCACTGCGCAACTTCTTCACCCCCAGCACCACGGCCCTCGGTGCCGACGGTCAGCCGGGGATGATTCCGCTGAGCAACGTGGTCAAGGCCGAGTGGACCTATGCCTCGCCGGCGTTGAACCGCTACAACGGCTATTCGGCAGTCAATATCGTCGGTAATCCGGCACCGGGCGGCAGCTCCGGCCAGGCGATGCAGGCGATGGAGGAGATCGTCAACAACGACCTGCCGCCGGGCTTCGGTTTCGACTGGACCGGCATGTCCTACCAGGAAATCATCGCCGGTAACGCAGCCACGCTGTTGCTCGTGTTGTCGGTGGTGGTGGTATTCCTCTGCCTTGCCGCGCTGTACGAGAGCTGGTCGATTCCGGTAGCGGTGCTGATGGTGGTGCCGATCGGCGTGCTGGGTGCGATCACCTTCTCGATGCTGCGTGGCCTGCCCAACGATCTGTACTTCAAGATCGGCATGATCACGGTCATTGGTCTGGCGGCGAAGAACGCGATCCTGATCGTGGAATTCGCGGTGGAGCAGCGCGCGGCGGGCAAGACCCTGCGCGATGCGGCACTGGAAGCGGCGCATCTGCGTTTCCGGCCGATCCTGATGACCTCGTTCGCCTTCATCCTGGGCGTGCTGCCGCTGGCCATCTCCAGCGGTGCCGGCGCCAACTCGCGTCACTCCATCGGTACCGGCGTGATCGGCGGCATGGTGTTCGCCACCGTGCTTGGCGTGATCTTCATCCCGCTGTTCTTCGTGGTGGTGCGCCGCATGCTCGGCGACAAGCTGGACGAGCAGTCCAAGGAATACCTGCTCGCACAGAACGACTCGGGCACGCATCGTCCGGATCGTTGATCCGACGCTCGGCGTAAAACGAAAAGCCCCGGCATTGCCGGGGCTTTTTTTTTGGGCTGCGCTGCAACGATGTAGGCGCTGGCATCATCCACCCGCGCGCTGCCATGCCCTCGCAGGCGGCTAGATGCGCGTGCGTGCGCCGGTGGAGCCGCGCACCACGCAACGGCCGGTCATCACCAGGCGCCGGATCGGCAACTGCGGCGATTTGAGCCGCTCCAGCAGCAACGACATCGCCGCGCGGCCCATGTCTTCGACCGGCTGCTCGACCACGGTGATGCCTGGTTCGACCAGATCGGTCCAGCGTTCGTTGTCGAACCCGGCAAGAGCCAGATCGTCGGGGATGCGCAGACCGGCGGTGCGTGCGGCCTTGAGCGCGCCCATCAGCAGCAGGCTGTTACTGGTGACGATGGCTTCGGGCCTGTCTGCGGCTGCGAGCCACTGGCCGACTTCGGCAATCGCCGCCTCGGCGGTGGGCGCCACCTCGCGATACGCAGGCGTGAGTCCTTGCGCGCCCATCGCGGCCAGATAGCCGTTGCGACGCTCGGTCGCGGTGGTGCTGGTGCCGAACAGCCCACCGATGTGGCGGTAGCCCTTCGCCTGCAGATGCATGACCAGCTCGCCCATGGCGGCGGCATTGTCGAGCACCACGCAGTCATAGCGGCTGCCGGGGCCGGCGCGGTCCACCAGCACGGTCGGGTACTCCAGCGTCAGTTCGTGCATGCGCCCCACCGTGCTGCGGGTCGGGGCGAAGATCAGCCCGGTGATGCGTTCTTCCTGCATCAGTTGCAGGTACAACGCCTCGCGCTCGGGATCTTCGTCGGTATTGCACAGCGTCACGCGCATGCCCGCCTTGTAGGCGACCTCTTCCACCGAACGGATCAACGCGGTGAAGTACGGGTTGCGGATGTCGGCAACGATCACCCCCAGAATGCCGGATTGCTGCGAGCGCAACCGCCGCGCCATCAGGTTGGGCCGGTAGCCGGTCTGGCGTACCGCCGCCTCCACCTTGGCGCGCACGTCGTCGCTGACCGGGCCACTGCCCAGCGCGCGCGAGACCGTGGATTTGGACACACCGGCCACGCGGGCCACGTCATTGATGCTGATACTCACTGGGACCGTTCCCGCTTCATTTGCGCACCTGGAGCCAGGCGCGACGTCGTTTCGATGCTAACCCGAAAGCATTGCAAGGGTTTTGTGCAGCGCACATTGACCTGGAACGTGGGAACGTTCCCACTATACTGCCCAGCCCGTTCTCACCCCGGAGTCCGTCTTGTCCTCTCCGTCGATTGCCCCCGTGACCCCCGACCTCGTGCGCCTGCGCGCGCATGCCCGCGACAAGGACGATGCGATCGCCCAGGCCGCCCAACTGCTGGTCGCGGCCGGCTGCGTCGCGCCGGGCTACGACGCCAGCATGCGTCGCCGCGAGGGCCTGGCCAATACCTTCCTCGGGCACGGCCTGGCAATTCCGCACGGCGTGGGCGAAGACCGCCACCTGGTGCGCCGCGACGGCATCGCGGTGCTGCAGTTGCCTGAAGGCGTGGAGTGGAATCCCGGCCAGACCACACGACTGGTGGTCGGCATCGCGGCGCAATCGGATACCCACATCACCCTGCTACGCCGCCTGACCCGCTTGATCCAGGACCCGGCGCAGCTGGAAGCGCTGTTCACCACCGACGACCCCGCTGTCATCGTGGCGGCCCTGACCGGCGACCGCGCCCCAGACACCAGCGCCGCGCCGGCCACCGATCTGGCCGAAACATTCGAATGGACCATCGCCTACCCCAGCGGCCTGCATGCGCGCCCGGCCACCCGCTGGGCCGAGACCGCACGCGGCTTCTCGGCGCGTGCGCAGGTGCGCGCCGGTGAGCAGGCGGCCGATGCCAAGAGCCTGGTCGGCCTGCTGCAACTGGGCCTGCGTGCCGGCGACAGCATCACCGTCTCCGCCGAAGGCAACGATGCCGCCGCGCTGCTCAAGCGTCTGCGCGCGGTGATGGACAGCCTGACCGCCCAGGAAAAAGCCGATGCCGAACGCGCCGCGCAACGCCGTGCCGCCCCGGTGGTCGGCTGGACGCCGCCGCAGGCGCAGCCGACCATCGTCGGCATCGGCGCCAGCCCCGGCGTGGCGATCGGCATCGTGCATCGCCTGCGCGCGGCGCAGACCGAGGTGGCCGACCAACCGGTCGGCCTGGGCGACGGCGGCGCGCAGTTGCACGACGCCCTCACCTGCACCCGCCAGCAACTGGCGGCGATCCAGGACGACACCCAGCGCCGTCTCGGCGCCTCGGATGCGGCGATCTTCAAGGCCCAGGCCGAGCTGCTCAACGACACCGACCTGATCACCCGCACCTGCCAGCTGATGGTCGAAGGCCACGGCGTGGCGTGGTCGTGGCATCAGGCGGTGGAACAGATCGCCTCGGGCCTGGCCGCGCTCGGCAACCCGGTGCTGGCCGGCCGCGCCGCCGACCTGCGCGACGTCGGGCGCCGCGTGCTGGCCCAGCTCGACCCAGCCGCCGCCGGCGCCGGCCTCACCGACCTGCCGGAGCAGCCCTGCATCCTGCTCGCGGGCGACCTGTCGCCGTCGGACACCGCCAACCTGGACACTGCGCGCGTGCTCGGCCTGGCTACCGCGCAAGGTGGGCCGACCTCGCACACCGCGATCCTCTCGCGCACGCTCGGCCTTCCGGCGCTGGTCGCTGCCGGCGGCCAGTTGCTGGATATCGAAGACGGCGTCACCGCCATCATCGACGGCAGCAGCGGGCGGCTGTACGTCAATCCATCGGACGTGGATCTGGATGCGGCACGTACGCACATCGCCGAACAACAGGCCATCCGCGAGCGCGAGGCCGCGCAACGCGCCTTGCCGGCCGACACCACCGACGGCCACCACATCGACATCGGCGCCAACGTCAACCTGCCCGACCAGGTCGCCATGGCACTGACGCAAGGCGCCGAAGGCGTTGGCTTGATGCGCACCGAATTCCTGTTCCTGGAAAGCGGCCGCACGCCCACCGAAGACGAGCAGCACGCCACCTACCTGGCGATGGCGCAGGCGCTGGATGGCCGCCCGCTGATCGTGCGTGCGTTGGATATCGGCGGCGATAAACAAGTGGCCCATCTGGAACTGCCGCACGAGGAAAACCCGTTCCTGGGCGTGCGTGGCGCGCGTTTGCTGCTGCGTCGCCCCGACCTGCTCGAACCGCAACTACGTGCGCTGTACCGCGCCGCCAAGGACGGTGCGCGGCTGTCGATCATGTTCCCGATGATCACCTCGGTGCCGGAGTTGATCACCCTGCGCGAGATCTGCGCACGCATCCGCGCCGACCTCGACGCGCCCGAGGTCCCGATCGGCATCATGATCGAAGTGCCTGCCGCCGCCGCGCAGGCCGATGTGCTGGCGCGCCATGCCGATTTCTTCTCGATCGGCACCAACGACCTCACCCAATACGTGCTGGCGATCGACCGCCAGAACCCGGAGCTGGCTGCCGAAGCCGACAGCCTGCATCCGGCGGTACTGCGCATGATCCGCAGCACCATCGAAGGTGCGCGCAAACACGACCGCTGGGTCGGCGTATGCGGCGGTCTGGCCGGCGATCCGTTCGGCGCCAGCCTTCTGGCCGGTCTGGGCGTGCAGGAGTTGTCGATGACGCCCAACGACATCCCGGCCGTCAAGGCGCGCTTGCGCAGTGCCGCGCTGAGCCAGTTGCAGCAGTTGGCCGAACAGGCGCTGGACTGCGAAACCGCAGAGCAAGTGCGCGCGCTTGAAGTAAAACGCGAGGGCCAGCCATGAGCCTGCAGGCCATCACGGTCACGCTGAACCCGGCGATCGACCAGACCATCCAGCTCGACAACCTGCAGCCCGGCGCGGTGCATCGGGCCAGCAGCGTGCGCAACGATGCCGGCGGCAAGGGCATCAACGTGGCCGCCTGCCTGGCCGACTGGGGCAGCCAGGTCGCCGCACTCGGCGTGCTCGGGGCCGGCAATGCCGGCGTGTTCGAGGCGCTGTTCCGCGAACGCGGCATTGCCGATCACTGCCAGCGCGTGGCCGGCGAAACCCGCACCAATCTCAAACTGGTCGACGCGCGCAGCAACGACACCACCGATATCAATCTGCCCGGTCTGCAACTGAGCGCGGCGCATCTGCAAGGCGTCGCCGATCAGCTAGCGCCGCTACTGCGCCCCGGCCTGCCGGTGGTGCTGTCGGGCAGCCTGCCAGCCGGCCTGCCGGAGGACAGCTGGGCGCAGTTGCAGGCCCAGGCCAGCGCCGCCGGTGCCCGCGTGCTGCTGGACACCAGTGGTGCCCCGCTGGTGGCCGCGCTCGGCGCCGCGCGCGACGCGCTGCCTTACGCGGTCAAACCGAACCGTCACGAACTGGAAGCCTGGACCGGCCGCGCGTTGACCGATCGCGCCGCGCTGAGCGCAGCTGCGCACGAACTGATCGCACGCGGCATCCAGCTGGTGGTCATTTCAATGGGCACCGAAGGCGCCTTGTTCGTGCAGCGCGACCAGCGCCTGATCGCACGGCCGCCGCGGTTGGCGCAAGGCAGCAGCGTGGGCGCGGGCGACGCGATGGTGGCCGGCCTGGCCGCCGCGCTGCTGGACGCGTCCGGCGACCTGGAACGCTGCGCACGGCTGGCGACTGCGTTCTCGGTCAGCCGGCTGGAAAGCGGCGATGCGCGACGCCTGCTGCCCCAGCAGGTACGCACGCTCGCCACCGAAATCGCCATCGACCACCTCTCGTAGCACCCGCTCGGCGCGAACGATGGATCGAGCATCGCCGCGCACCGGATTGCCACACACGCAGCTACACCGCCGGGTTGATCCGGCGACCGAACAACGCAGGAGATTCGCATGTCCTCTTCCATCGTGGTCATCGCCGCAGGCGAACGCAGTACCGAAGCGGTCCTGGCGGCCGAGGCGCTGCGCCGCGCGGCCACCGCCGCCGGGCGCAGCGTGACGATCGAAATCCGTAGCGACCAGGGCGTCCTTGGCGCTTTGCCGAACGAACTTGCTGGCGCCGCCGCCCAGGTCTTGGTGGTCGGCGACGCCGATGCCGACACCGCACGTTTCGGCGACGCCCACGTGCTGCGCCTGAGCCTGGACGCCGTACTCGACGATCCGTCCGCCGCACTGAACCAGCTCACCGCGCCCGATGCCGCAGGCGCCGCACCCGCTGCAACCGGCACCTCCGGTTCGGACAGCAAGCGCATCGTCGCCATCACCTCCTGCCCCACCGGCATCGCACACACCTTCATGGCCGCCGAAGGTCTGCAGCAGGCCGCCAAGAAACTCGGCTACCAGATCCGCGTGGAAACCCAGGGCTCGGTCGGCGCACAGGACGCATTGACCGACGACGAAATCCGCGATGCCGACCTGGTGCTGATCGCCGCCGATCGTGAAGTCGACCTGGCCCGCTTCGGCGGCAAACGCCTGTTCAAGAGCGGCACCAAGCCGGCGATCAACGATGGCCCGGCATTGATCCAGAAGGCGCTGGCAGAAGCCAGCGTGCATGGTGGCGCGGCGCCGGTTGCCGGCAGCGGCGCAGCCAAGTCCGACAGCAAGGGCGGCGGCCGCACCGGGGCCTACAAACACCTGATGACCGGCGTGTCGTTCATGCTGCCGTTCGTCACTGCCGGCGGCTTGCTGATCGCGCTGGCGTTTGCGCTCGGCGGCATCTATGCCGGCGACGACGCGCATCAGGGCACCCTGGCCTGGTCGCTGTTCCAGATCGGCGCCAAGGCCGGTTTCACCTTGATGGTGCCGGCGCTGGCCGGCTATATCGCCTACTCCATCGCCGACCGCCCCGGCATCGCGCCCGGCATGATCGGCGGCCTGGTGGCGGCCAATCTCAACGCCGGCTTCCTCGGCGGCATCATCGCCGGCTTCATCGCCGGCTACGGTGTGGCCGCGCTCAACCGCTACATCCGCCTGCCGCGCACGCTGGAAGGACTCAAGCCGGTCTTGATCCTGCCGGTGCTGGGCACCCTGCTGGTCGGCCTGGCAATGATGTATGTGTTCGGCCAGCCGGTGGCCGACCTGTTGGCCTGGCTCACCGCCTGGCTGCGCGGCATGCAGGGCAGCAGCGCGCTGCTGCTGGGCCTGCTGCTCGGCGGCATGATGGCCTTCGACATGGGCGGGCCGGTGAACAAGGCCGCCTACGCGTTCTCCACCGGCCTGATCGCCAGCCAGGTCTACACCCCGATGGCCGCTGCGATGGTCGCCGGCATGACCCCGCCGCTGGGCATCGCACTGGCGACCTGGGTGTTCCGCAACCGCTTCACCGTCGAAGAACGCGGCTCGGCCACCGCCGCCGGCGTACTGGGCCTGGCCTTCGTCACCGAAGGCGCCATCCCGTATGCGGCGCGCGACCCCCTGCGCACCATCCCGGCGCTGATGATCGGTTCGGCCGTGGCCGGCGCGATCTCGATGACCGCCGGCGCCGAATTGAAGGCACCGCATGGCGGCATCTTCGTGCTGCTGATCCCCAACGCGGTGACCCACCTGGCCAACTACGTGCTGGCACTGGTGGTCGGCGTGGTGGTCACTGCGGTGGCGCTGCGCCTGCTCAAGAAGCCGGTTGCCGACGTCGTCGCCTGAAGCTCGGCGCGTCCCCGCCGCTATCGGTTCCAGACCAGGTCTCTGGATCGTCTGATCGCTGATCCGGGTTACCGCTGATTCGTCTTACCGCTGCGCTGTGCACCTTTGGTGCGCGGCCAGCGGCTTACCCACTTACTTGCCGCCGCGTTCGCCACTCGCTACGCCCTCTTTGCCCGGAGCCCCTGCCATGACCGCACTCGCCCCTCACCTTTTCAACCGCCGCCTGCTGTGCCTGTCGCTGACACTGGCGCTCACCCCGCTGGCCCAGGCCCAGGCCCAGGACGCCGCCGACGCCTTCAAGCTCAAACTGGGCTATACCGGTGAAGCGGCGTCGATGATCGACGGCGGCCGCAAGAACGGCGACGCCTACGCCGGCCAGTTGATGGTCGGCACCGACGTGGACATGGATCGCCTGTTCGGCTGGGGCGGCGCCACGGTCAAGCTGTATGTCTCCAACCGCCACGGCACCAACCTGGCCAACAGCAGCATCGGCAACAGCACATCGGTGCAGGAAATCTACGGCGGCCAGGGAACCCGCCTGGCCAACTTCACCCTGCTGCAGAAACTCTTCGACGACCGTCTGGAACTGGAAGCCGGCCGCAGCGTGGCCAACATCCACTTCCTCGGCTCTGACCTGTGCCAGTACTTCCAGGGCAACTCGGCCTGCGGCAACCCCACCTTCGTGTTCCGCACCAGCAACTTCACCTACTGGCCGGTCTCCAGCTGGGCCGCGCATGCCACCGCCTGGGTCACGCCCAAGGTCTATGTGCATGTCGGCGCGTACGAAGTGAACCCGGTGCAGGCGCAGGACGGCCAGCACGGCCTGAAGTGGAGCACCGACGACACCACCGGCGTGGTCGTGCCGTATGCGGTCGGCTACAAGAACAAGGGCGGCGACGGCACGCTGGCGGCGATGTACGAACTCGGCGGCTGGCAGGACAACTCCGACTACACCGACCCGCTGCGCGACCGCAATGGCAATCCGGCCGTGCTCAGCGGCCTGGGCTATGAAAACAAGCAGGGCCGCTCGGGCCTGTTCGGCCGCTTCGAACAACAGGTCACCAACCCCGACCCGTCCGGCACCCGCGGCCTGACCGTGTTCGGCGCCATGCTCAAGAGCACCGGCGGCCAGGCGATCGAAGACCACTTCGTGCAACTGGGCCTGGTGCAGAAAGGCACCTTCGCCAGCCGCCCGCAGGACAACATTGCGTTTGTGATCACCCAGCAGAAATACAGCGACGAGGCGATCGAAAACCTGCGCCTGGCCCGCGCCTCGGCCGGCGGCACCGGCACCCCGGCCGACAACCAGATCATGATGGAGCTCAGCTACGGCATCCAGGTCACCAAGCGCCTGCGCATCGCGCCGAACCTGCATTACGTGATCAACCCGGACCAGTTCAACGAACCGACCCGCAGCAACGATCTGAAGAACGCGCTGATTGCAGGCATGCGGATCGACTGGAATCTGTGACCAGTAGAAAAGCTGCGCGCGTTGCGCGCATGCTTGGCTAGCATCACTGCCTGAAGTGAGTAGCGGGTGCGTTGCATCTGACTTCAATGCAACGCATTGCGTCGACTCGGTTGGCTTGGGCAGTTGCCGGTAGCCGACGGAGTTCGATGAACCGCGGAGGAGCGCGACCGCATGCATGAGGCTTTATCGGCCCACCCGGTCACGCGCAAGCCAGTCGCTGTAATGACGACGTCGCATCATTGCGAATCTGATGTCGCGCGCAGATTGATCGCTCTGTATTGCCTTTGGTTGCCGTAACGCGGCCCATTCTTCTCCAAGGTGGCACAAAACAAAGCCGACCTTCGCCACAGGGAGCCAGGTCCGCACGCGACACGCGGTCCAGGTAATCGATGGACGATCGAAGCTGTGCGAGTTCGGCTCGCTTTTCGTTGATGATGCCCACCGAGTAGGCCACCGCCCCCAGCCCTAGCACGCCCGCCACGAGCATTGTGGCGGATGCAATGCCCATGCGCCGCGTGATCCGTGTTTCCAAGGACTGCTGGGCGTGCGCGTAACGTCGAGTGGCTTGCTGCAACGTCTCGTCCGCATGGGCCATTTCTTTGTTGAACCGCTTGGCGGCCGGTTCCAGCGTCTGCGTCAACGCCTGATTGGTCAGCTGCGTCAGCCGCGGCAGTGCGTTTTCCAATACCCGATTGACCTTGGCATCGGCGCTGCTGGCCGCGTGCTGGAGCACCTGGAGTTGTTCGGCGACCACATCGCGCAGCCGTTGTTCGCGCTTCTGCATGGATGCTACAAGGGTCGTCAGCACCTTGATGGTCTCCTGCAACGACGCGTTCGATGCGTTCAACATCACCATTATTTCCGCCATTGCGGTAGCGTCTTGCCTGTCCATGAGGTCTCCTCAACTCGGTTGATCCCAGAAAAGAGTTTGACTAACCACCACCGCCCCCTCCGTCCCCCTGGGGACCGCTCTGCATCGGCCCCTTGGCGAACTCCGGCAGCGTCAGCACCATCACCGGCCCACGGCTGGTGTTTACCTCGGCTGAGACATCCATCCCCAGCGCCTGGCATGTGGCGGCAAGCTCCTGGGCCTCCTGCTGGGCCTGCGCCTCCAGGAAATCGTCGCCTTTCTTCAACAACGCCTGCGTCGCTGCACTATTGGCCACCCGATCTAGAGCCTGCTCGATCGCCAGCTCGTTTTTGCTGTCGAGCGCGTAGAGCACTTCGTCCACGTCCGGGTCGCCCGTGATGGATTTCCGCTCAACTTGCGAGGACTCGTTTGGCGCATCCCTTCCCCCTGGACCGGCGAAGCGCTGAGCTAGGGGTGAAAAAGCATCGGCTTGCGCAGCCGCTTCACTGGGCAAGCGGCCTTGCACGCTTTGCGTATCGTGGTGCACGAAGGGATAGGGTTCTCCACGCTCGCGATACTCCTTCCATTCCTGGTGGAAGCGTTCGTCTTCCAGATCAGCCCGCTCAATCTCCTGTTGCAGCTGGCGCAGCGAGCGCATGGTCTCTTCCAGGAATAGAGCACCGCCCGGGTCTGCGGCGCTACGGTCCTGCGCTGGGATGGATTGAGTGCGTTGGTTTTCCGCGTCTGCTGCCCCTACGGAGGAGCGACTCATAGCACTGGCTTCTGGTGACTGCTCGTGTGCTTGCGCGAGGTGTTGAGGTGGAGGCAACGGCGCACCATGAGCAGCGAACAAGGTGTCTGAAGGACCGGACTGCTCGGCCTTGGCTTCTTGCTCAGGAGTGGTAAGCGCCGTGGCCTGCGATGCCATCAACGGGTCTTCTGCCGGAGGCGTTGTTTGGGCCATGACGCGATGTGATTCTCCCTCTTGCTCACGCGCTGGGTCTTGCTGGCGGCTAGGCACTTGCCCCATCTCCGCCTGCTGCGTTTGCACCTGGTGATACAGCGCCGGGCTCACCGCATCAGCCGCCGCGCTTTGCAAAGGTGGATTGCCCGATTCCCGACCCTCGGAGGGAGGCACTTGGATGCGCGCAGTGTCGCGGCTTTGCACCGCTTGCGGTTCGAACGCGCGTTCTGCTTCTTGTGCTTGACGCCGCTGCGCGTCACCTGGACCAGGGGTTTGCTTCAGTGGGTCGGGCGTGGTGGGAGCCAGGTGTTCGCCTGCCTGTTGGTTCTGCACCTCTGGCCGCTGACGCGCGTCTTCCTGCGGCAACTCGGTCCGTGGCGTTTGTTGAGCCAGCGCCGCATCCGGAGCGTGCGGCTGAGGGTCGGCTTGCTGCGAGGACTGCTGACGTTGGTCCTGCTGCTGTGCTTGCTGAGCCTGACGTTCCTGGACCTCAGTTCCCGTTGCTTCTTGAGCCTGGCGGTCTTGTTGCTCCCGCTGCTGGTTGTCGGCCTGGCGCTCTTGCGCCTGACGTTCCTGGACGTCCCTTTCCTCACGCTCCTGCAGCTCGCGTTGCTGGCTGGTCTGCGCCTGCCGCTCTTGGAGTTCACGTTGCTGCTCTATTTGGCGTTGCCCTTCCAACACCGCCTGCGCCTGGACTGCTTGTTCGCTCTGCGCCTGGCCTTCGCGCTCAGGCTGCGCCTGCTGGAGGTGCTCGCGCACCTGCACGGCGTGTTGCTCTTGCGCAAGACGATCTTGCTGTTCGCGTTCTTGTCGCGCCTGCGCCGCAATAGAAGCCTGCATGCGTGCCTGGAGGTCGAGCACTTGCTGCGGACTTGAAGAATCGGAGGTCGAGGTGTCCCCATCTCCCGTCGCTTCGGACGCCCGAGCAACGGTTGCCGATTCCTGTCGGTGGTCCCGCGTCTCACTCAACGCCTGCCGGATGTCTTCGCTGCTGGTGACGGCCACCACACGAGTGACCCCATCGCTGCCGCGTTGAAGGTGCGCGATGGGGCTGTCATAACCGTATTGCCCCAACTCATTGCGCTGCAACTGCTGCATGGTCGGCCCGGTGATGCCATTGGCCTCCATGGTCCGCTGCGAAGCCAGCTCCACCGCCCGCTGGGTCTGCGGGTTGACGTTCAAATCGACGCCTGCCGCCCGGTAACGATGCAGCAACTCGTTGTGCTCCATCTGCGCAGCTGTAGGCGCGGGAAGTGCCTGGATCGCCGCCAAGGCTTCCTGGGAGCGCTCGATTGAGGGCTGCCGCAGTTGGTCGGTCAGTTCCAACTCTACCGCCAGATTGCCGCTGGCGACGCCATCTTTGCAAGCCCACTGTCCTGACTCGGTGCGCTGGTAAAGCCGAGCGTCCGACCCCAGCACCGCGCCGGGCTTGGCCTGGGCGGCCTGGACGGCCGCCGGCACTTCGACACCGTAAGCCTGCGCCCGCTGCGCTGCATGGTTTTCCAAATAGGCCGCGGCGATGGCTTCGCGCCCGGTTGCGATGTTGCTTTCGATACGGCCCAGGGCTTCTTGGTTGAGCTGTTGCGCGCGTTCCGGGGAGGCGGTTTGGTGTTCGTAGCTGCCTCGGTCGTTGGCACCGCGACATCCCCCCGCCCTGAGTAGCGGCTTGGTTTAGAGTCCGGGGGTAATGATATCGGTGTTGGCCAGATGTTGGGCATAAGCAGCCGGGGTCA
>NZ_JACIFI010000029.1 GCF_014197275.1 Xanthomonas sp. 3075
GCTCGTCAGTAAAACGCTTCTTCACGTCCAATCTCCTTCGGGGTAGGGAATTGGACTCCAAACTGAGGCGCTACTCAAAATCGGGGGGACGTCGGGAGGGAGAGGGAAGCAGGCATTCGGATGATCTGTTACCGCCGCGCAAGCGATTTGCATCCTGCGCGCAGGCAACGCTTTATTCCTGCACGCAAGCGTGTCCTACTGCCGTATGCGGGAGAAGGTGACCAAGGGCGGATCTGCAATTTTCTGAGCAACCGCAGTGAAAAGAAATCCGTAATCTGCAGGTGTTGAACGTGCTTGTCTCCAAGCGTTCGCTCAATGGTCACACGCACGTTTACCGCTCCGAATCCCCGCCCTCGTCATAACCACGCGGTGTAAACAGGTCCGGTTGGATCAGTTCGATAAACGCGCGTGCCTGTGGCGACAGATACTTGCCCTTGCGCACCACCACGCCATAGCTGCGGGTCGGGAAATAATCCTTGAGTGAGCGCGTGGCGAGCTTGTCGCGGTCGGCATCGGTGACGCAGATCGCGGTGACGATGGAGATACCCATGCCCATCGCCACGTATTGCTTGATCACTTCCCAGCCGCCCACTTCCAGCGCCACGGTGTAGGGCACTCGCGCTTGCTGAAAGATGAGATCGACCAGGCGATAGGTCACCTGCCGGCGCGGCGGCAGGATCAACGGATACGGGGACAGGTCCTGCAGCGAGACGCTGGCTTTGCTGGCCAGTGGGTGATCGGGTGGGGTGATCAGCAATTGCTCGAAACGATACACCGGCGCGTAGTTGAGGTCGGCCGGGACGTCCAGCATCGAGCCGATCGCCAGATCCACCGCGTCTTCGCGCAGCAGGTCGGTGCCATCGGCGCTGATCGCGTTGTGCAGGGTCAGGCGCACCTCCGGGTGACGTGCGCGGAAGTTTTCCACGATGCGCGGCAGCAGGTACAGGATGGTGGAACTGTTGGCGGCGATAGTGAGTTCACCGGCATCCAGCCCGCGGACCTTCTCGCGGAAGCTCGCCTCCAACCCGTCCAGGCTTTCCACCAGCGGCAGCGCCATGTCGTACAGCAGCTGGCCCTCGCGGCTGGGTGCCAGCCGCCGCCCGGAGCGCTCGAACAAGGCGACGCCGAGGTCGCGTTCCAGCGCCTGCAACTGCAAGGTCACCGCCGGCTGGCTGACGTACAGCGCCTCAGCTGCCCGTGAGACCGAGCCCAATCGGACGGTCTGGCAAAACGCACGCAGCGGCTTGAGACGGTCGGATTTGTAGGAAAATCGAGGGGTTGGCGCCATGGGTGCGGTTAAATCCAGATAACTATAAGTACAGCTTATTTACTGCATTGATAAAACTGTTTTGTCAAATAGCTGCCGTCGGCGCACGGTGGGGTTCCGGACGCACTAGGACTTCCACCATGTCTGCCACCGCTTTGGCTCCCCGCTCCAACGAACACGCCACCCCCGGGCTGGCGCTGACCACCCAGGTGTCTGGCCAGGCAGAACTGCTGCCGGCGGCAGCGCTGGCCTTACTGGTGTCGCTGCACCGTGCGATCGAACCCGGCCGCCAACGCTGCCTGGCGCAGCGGCAAACCCGTCAGGCCGACTTCGATGCCGGCCAGTTGCCGGACTTCCGCCCCGATACCCGCGCCATCCGCGAGGGCGACTGGCGCGTGGCCGCGCTGCCGTCGGCGCTGCAGGACCGTCGCGTCGAAATCACCGGCCCCACCGATCCGAAGATGGTCATCAACGCGCTGAACTCCGGCGCCAAGGTGTTCATGGCCGACTTCGAGGATTCCACCGCGCCGACCTGGCGCAATCTGCTGGCCGGTCAGCGCACCCTGGCCGCCGCCGTGCGCGGCGATCTGACATTCGATGCGCCCAACGGCAAGCACTACGCGCTGCGCCCCGAAGACGAGCGCGCCGTGTTGATCGTGCGCCCGCGCGGTTGGCATCTGGATGAGAAGCACGTGCGCATCGATGGCCAGCCGCTGGCCGGTGGGCTGTTTGACGCGGCGCTGTTCGCCTTCCACAACGGACGCGCGCTGTTGGCCAGGGACATAGGCCCGTATCTGTACCTGCCCAAGCTGCAGAGCATGGAAGAGGCCGCGCTGTGGGAGACCGCGCTGGCGCATATCGAGGCGATGCTCGGTTTGCCGCATGGCCAGATCAAGGTCACCGTGCTGATCGAAACGCTGCCGGCGGTGTTCGAGATGGACGAGATCCTGCACGCGCTGCGTGACCGTATCGTGGGGCTCAATTGCGGGCGCTGGGACTACATCTTTTCGTATCTGAAAACCTTCCGTGCGCACCGCGACCGCGTTCTTCCCGAACGCGGCCAGGTCACCATGACCCAGCCGTTCTTGAAGGCGTATTCGGAGCTGCTGATCAAGACCTGCCATCGGCGTGGTGCACATGCGATGGGCGGCATGGCGGCGCAGATCCCGATCAATCACGACGAAGCCGCCAACGAGCAGGCGATGGCGCGCGTGCGTGCCGACAAGTTGCGCGAAGTGACCGCTGGCCACGATGGCACCTGGGTGGCGCATCCGGCCTTGATTCCGGTGGCGATGGCCCTGTTCGACGAACATATGCCCACCGCCCATCAGCAGCATGTGTTGCGCAACGATGTGCAGGTGACGCGCGATATGCTGATTGCACCTTCGCCGGGCACCGTCACCCGCGCCGGTTTCGAGGGCAATGTCGAAGTCTGCGTGCGGTACCTGGCCGCCTGGCTGGACGGCAATGGCTGTGTGCCGATCCATCACCTGATGGAAGACGCCGCGACTGCCGAAATCAGCCGCGCACAACTCTGGCAGTGGTTGCATCACCGGACGCACCTGGACGACGGCACTGTCATCGATCAGCAGTTATTGCAGTCCGCGTTGCGTGCGCTGCCTGCACGCCTGGGTTCGACCGACACGCTGCCCGGTGCGACGCGGATCAACGAGGCGATCGACTTGCTGGAAACACTCAGCCGCGCCGATGAACTGGCCGATTTCCTCACCGTGCCGGCATATCGCTTGATCGACTGATCGACACGCTGCAGCGACACGCCACAGCACGCTTGCTGTCGCTGCAACCCATCAACGCAACGCACTACGTCAATACCGCACACCGCCCGATTGCGCCCACGTGCAACGACGGCCTTGCCATGTCTTGAACAGACCTCAACGCGCAATTCCTTGCTCGTTGCATCCGCCGTATTCCTGTCAGGAGAACGCACCATGAGCAACACACTGCAGACCGCCGAACAGATCCAGAAAGAGTGGGCCAGCAACCCGCGCTGGGCCGGCATCACCCGCAACTACACCGCCGCCGATGTGGTGCGCCTGCGCGGTACCGTGCATGTCGAGCATTCGTTGGCGCGGCTGGGCGCGGACAAGTTGTGGACCGCGCTGCATGCCACGCCGTTCGTCAATGCGCTGGGCGCACTGACCGGCAACCAGGCGATGCAGCAGGTGAAGGCCGGCCTCAAGGCGATCTACCTGTCCGGCTGGCAGGTGGCGGCCGATGCCAATCTGGCCGGGCAGATGTATCCGGACCAATCGCTGTACCCGGCCGATTCGGTGCCGGCCGTGGTCAAGCGCATCAACAACACCTTGTTGCGTGCCGACCAGCTGCATCACGCCGAAGGCAACGACGATATCGACTTCCTGCAGCCGATCGTGGCTGATGCCGAAGCCGGCTTCGGCGGCGTGCTCAATGCCTTCGAGCTGATGAAAGCCATGATCGAAGCCGGCGCGGCCGGCGTGCACTTCGAAGACCAACTGGCGTCGGTGAAAAAATGCGGCCACATGGGCGGCAAGGTGCTGGTGCCCACGCGCGAGGCGATCGAAAAGTTGAATGCCGCACGTCTGGCCGCCGACGTCTCGGGCGTGCCCACCTTGCTGATTGCACGCACCGATGCCGAAGCGGCCGATCTCATCACCAGCGATGTCGATACAAACGATCAGCCGTTCACCACTGGCGAGCGCACCGTCGAAGGCTTCTTCAAGACCCGCAACGGGCTGGATCAGGCGATCAGCCGCGGGCTGGCTTACGCACCGTATGCAGATCTGATCTGGTGCGAGACCGGCAAGCCGGACCTGGAATTCGCGCGTGCGTTTGCGCAGGCCATCCATGCAAAATTTCCCGGCAAATTGCTGGCCTACAACTGCTCGCCCAGCTTCAACTGGAAGAAGCACCTGGACGACGCCACCATCGCCAAGTTCCAGACCGAGTTGGCAAGCTATGGCTACAAGTTCCAGTTCATCACCCTGGCCGGCTTCCACGCGCTGAACTACGGCATGTTCCATCTGGCCCACGGGTATGCCCGCCGTCAGATGAGCGCCTTCGTCGAGTTGCAGCAGGCGGAATTCGCCGCAGCGGACATGGGGTTCACCGCAGTCAAGCATCAACGCGAGGTAGGCACCGGTTACTTCGATGCGGTGACGCAGGCAATTCAGCAGGGCCAGTCGTCCACCACGGCACTGCGTGGCTCCACCGAGGAAGAGCAGTTTCATGGGGACAAAGCGGCCTGAGCAGCTGCCATATGCGCGACCGTCCGCCGCGCATATGGCAGGCATCCTGCCTGCGCCAGTTGTTTCAAGCATCTGTGTATTGCCGCCGGTGGACCGGCAGCGTGGGCCCGCAGCATGCCCCGATGGTTCACCACGCCGTCACGACGGGCTCGGGAAACCCAGCCCTACTTCTTACTGCAATACCCGACAGCTTGTCTCACAATAAATGAGAAGCGATGTGACCTGGTACTGAACAAGGCGCTCCTGTAGGATTTGTCCGTGGGCTAACGCTGTATGTCGGCCTAAGGAAACCGGAATGACTTGCCACAATGCTGCGGGCGCAGTCGAGCCGACGGGGGGCATCGCAAAGACGCTGTCGGACGGGCTGCATGCACTGATGAGCGCCGAGGAACTGGCGTTTTTCGCCCGCTTTGGCCGTGCCCGTACGTTAGCCGCAGGCCAGGCGTTGTTCGAGCGCGGTGCGGTCGGCACGCAGATGTTCATCGTGGTCAGTGGCCAGATCGACCTGGATTTCGGCGAGGATCTGATGCTCAAGCACCTGGGTCCGGGCGAATTCTTTGGCGAGCTTGGCCTGCTGATCGGCGACCACGCCCGCAGTGCCGGTGCCAGCGCCGCGACCGACAGCCGCTTGATCGAACTGGCGCACGCCGATTTCCAGCGTCTGGTCGATCACGACCCGTCGATGGTGGCGCATTTCCTGCGCCGCACCATCGTGCGCGTGGTCAACAACGAGCAACTGCTGATCCGCCAACTGCGCCGCCGCAACCATGATCTGGAAGCGGCGTTGGACAACCTCTACGTCACCTCGCACCAGCTCAACCACACCGAAGAACTCAGCCGGACCGACGAGCTCACCGGCCTGCATAACCGGCGTGGCCTGGCCCTGCATCTGCAGGAATGCCGGCGCGCAGGCAACGTGCCCGGCGTGGCGCTGATCCTGATCGACTGCGACCGTTTCAAGCGCATCAACGATGAGTTCGGGCATCTGGCCGGCGATCGCATGCTGCAGAACGTCGCCCACGCGCTGCGTTCGGTCATCGCCGAAGGCGATCTCGCCTGTCGCCTGGGTGGCGACGAGTTCTGCGTGCTGGTCGCGCAGGGCACCAGGGAATTGGTGCATCACATCGGCGAATGCCTTGTGCGCGCGGTAGATGCGCGGTTATGCAATGGGCCCAGCGAGCAGGGCTGCTCGGTCAGCGTGGGCTTGTGCATGATCGATCCCGATGCGGCCTGGAACGACTGGTACACGCTGGCCGACAGCGCGCTATACGATGCCAAGCGGCAGGGCGGCAATATGCTGTGCATGCATGAAGCGCCCGTCTCGGGCACGGGCAACCTGTTCGCGTCGGACGGTAGCTGAGCAATGAGCGCACGCACCCACGCACGCAAGGACGCGTCGTCGGAGGCGATCAATGCACCGCGTCTGCGCACCCTGCTGCTGACCGATCTATGCGATTCCACCGCCCTGGTCGAACGCATCGGCGACAACGCCGCAGCAGCCTTGTTCCGCGAGCACGATCGGCTGGTGGTCAAACTGCAGCAGCACTGGCGCGGCCGATTGATCGACCGCTCCGACGGTCTGCTGCTGTTGTTCGATCGGCCCATCGATGGATTGGGCTTCGCACTGGATTACGCGCGCGGGCTCAGCGCGATGGGCGCGGCTCACACGTTGACGCTGCGTGCGCGCCAGGGCTTGCATGTCGGCGAAGTGCTGACCTGGCGCAACAGCGACGAAGCGGTCAGCATCGGCGCCAAGCCGCTGGAAGTGGAAGGCCTGGCCAAGCCGACCGCCGCGCGCCTGATGTCGATGGCACGGCCGGGTCAGATTCTGGTCTCGGCCGTTGCCGAGTCGCTGACCCACCGCGCCGCCCGCGAGCTGGGCAACCGCGCCGAGCGCATCCTCTGGAAATCCCACGGCCGTTGGCGCTTCAAGGGCGTGCCGACGCCGATGGAGATCTACGAGGTTGGCGAAATCGGTCTGACGCCGTTGCGCTTGCCGAAGAACTCAGCCAAGGCGTGGCGCGATATCCCGCTATGGCGGCGGCCGGCGGCGTTGATGACCGAGGTCGCGTTGATCCTCGTCACTGCAGGTGTTCTCTGGTTCTCTGGACGTTCAGAACCCGCCATCGCATTTGCCGAACGTGATTGGGTCGTGGTTGGCGATCTGCATAACCTCACCGACAGCGCAATGCTGGATGAGCCGTTGCAGCAAGCCTTGCGGCTCAGTCTTCAACAGTCCAAGCACGTCAATCTGGTTTCGGAGAAACGTGCGCACGACATGCTGGAGTTGATGAAGCAAAGCGACCGCGCCAAGGTCGACCGCGCGCTGGGTGCGCAGATCGCAATGCGCGCTGGGGCGAAGGCACTGATATTGCCGAGCGTGGCCGATGTCGGCGGGAACCTGCGGGTTACGGTGGAGGTGATCGACCCGGTCACGCAGGCAACGGTGTACATGTACAAGTCGGAAGGCAGGGGGCAGCGTTCCCTTCTTTCCTCGATCGACGCCGTCAGCTCCAATCTGCGAGAAGGACTCGGCGAAACGCTCGCATCCATCAAGGCCAACTCTGCCCCACTACCGCGCGTGTCCACCGCCAACATGGATGCATTGAACGCCTACGCACTTGCGCAGCGCGAGTTTGGCGTCGGACATTATCTGCGCGCGCGGGATTACTACCTCAGGGCCGTCGAGCTTGATCCGACATTTGCGTTGGCACATGTCGGCGTAGCGCGCTGTTACTTCTATCTGGACAATATCCAGCTTGGCCTGCCGTATCTGGAGAAGGCCTTTTCGCAGAGAGGGAGGCTGCCTCCGCGCGAGCAGGTGTATCTCGATGCCTGGTACGCACAGATCAAGGACCCTGCCAACGCCTACGAAAAATGGATGCAGATGGCCAATCTGTATCCGGACGATTTCGCTGCGGCCGAAAATACGGCGTACGCACTGGAAGCGCGCAATCGCTACAGTGAGGCGCTTGTCTACGCCAAGCGTGCGGCATCGTCGCGCTACGATTTCGATCCGCTGTCGTTGGAGCTGGTCGGCCGGATGCAGCTGGCGCTGGGAGAAACCAAGGAAGCCTTGTCGACCTTTCGTGCCGCAAGAAGTGCCGGCCTGGCATCGGCAGCAGTCTGGGAGGCAGTGAGCCTTGCAGTACTGGGCGACTTCTCGGCCGCCCACGCCATCTGGCCTGCAAACGAGCGCCTGGATGTGGCCTACTTCGATCAGGTGTCCATCTACCTGGACGAACGGCGCAGCGACAGGGCGCTTCCAGAGATCGAGCGCATCTCCGGCGGCATCGATCGCAGCTCGACCCGCTACCGGCAGTCGCTGGTTGCCAAAGCGGCGACGCAGTATGCGCTGGGTAACCGTACCGCCGCGCTGGCAACCATCAATGCAACGGTTCCTGCCGTGTTGTCGAGTATTGCGACCAGTGAGAATAGAAGTAGCCAGCGTTCCGATGCCGTGGTCGCCGCAGCTCTGGCGCTGCTCGGGCAGCGGCTAGGAGATGACACTGCTGCCAACGCGGTGCTGCAGGTAGTGATGACACGCCCGGAGTTGAGCAGGATGCCGCCCATCAGCGAGTTGATCGCGCTGTTGCAAGCACGCACCGCGCTTCTGGAAGGGCATGCCAATCAGGCCGTCCAACTATTGAAGCCGCATCTGGACGGGAATGAGGCATATCAGGCCCATGTCGTTCTCAAGGAGGCCTATATGGCCCTGGACGATCAGCGTGCTGTATCGGCCGAAACCAGATGGTTGAAGAATGCGCATGGACGAGCCTATGCGGAGTTCGGGGGATGCGGGTGGTGCCAGCAGCCGATGAATGTCTTCGATGCGGCGATGGCTGGCGGCAAATAAAGCAACGTCTTACCTGCCGCCATGCCGTCACTTCTTGAGCTGAGGCGAAGAGCCTGACGGAACATTCAGGCGGATCGGCTGCATATTGGCCGACGAGGTCAGGCTGGTGTGGATGTCATCGCGTGCCTGCGCAATGGCGGTCTTGTCGGCCAGTGCGTCCACCTTGAGCTGCGAGGCAAGCAGCTCGGCATCTTCCGTGGGGTGACCTACCTGCACGAGAGCGGCCTTCGGGTCTTTCTTGAATAGCTCGCGAAATCCGTCGTCGGTTGCCAGAAGGTCCAACAGCTTGTGTGCGACGTCCGGTTGCAGTGGGGTGGGGCGCTTGTCGGTCTCGGTCATGGTCTTCAACGGTAGGGTGCGTTCAAGAAATCTAGTTCCTGACCGTTAGAAGATCAATCTAAAGATGAGCATAGAAGCATGCGGGTGAGGCGTTGTGCGGTTGTCTACCTTGAGCCAAGGGAATCTGTCGGGATCGACCTGGCCGATCTATGCGCAGGAGGTTCGGGTGCATCGCGAACGCAGTGTTGGATCGCACTGGCTCCGCATCTGCAGTCCGAGTGTGTGCTGACCGATGCCGATGTCATTGCGCTTGGTCGTTTCAGTCCGAGCCAGTGGCAGGACGGAAGTATGGTTGATGACGCCTCGGCCGTTCGTTCATTGCTGGAAAAAGGGCTGTTGGTGAGCGACGATGCGAGCGCGCATCCGGCTCAACAGCGTGATGCCGTGCAGCGCAGTAGCCAGTGGCACCCACTGGCTGCGACGTATCACGCATTCACGCGCTGGAACGATGTGGACTCTGCCAAGGCCTCCAAGGATGCTGGCGCTGAGACGGCGGCCGCCTTGCTCAAGACCTTCGGGCCTCCACCACCCGAGCAGATCCTGCGTGGTGCGACTGGGCAGATTCGCCTGCCGCGTGGCGAAGAAGAGTATCTGGACGGCATCCTGCGGCGGCGCACGACGTGCAGGAACTTCGAAACCGACGCGCAGATGGAGTACGCGGTTTTCGCGAAAATCATGGAACGCACCTTCGCTGCGAATGCCGTGCTGCAGGCCGATGCACAAACCGTTTTTCTCAAGCGCTCCAGCCCGTCGGGCGGCGGCCTGCATCCGCTGGATGCCTATCTCCTGGTCAGGAACGTGTCGGGCCTTGCAGATGGGGTGTATCACTATCTGCCCATCGACCATGCTTTGGAGCCGTTGCAGCTCGATGCAGTGGATTTGCAGCAAGCCGCCCTGAAAATCCTGGCGGGACAGGATTGGTTCGCCAATGCACAGGTGATTGTGGCGCTGTGTCCGCGCTACTACCGCAATTTCTGGAAGTACCGCGCGCACGCAAAAGCGTATCGCGCACTGGCGCTGGAAGCGGGGCATTTCTCTCAAACGCTGTACATGGCCGCGACCGACATGGGGCTGGGTGCCTTCGTCACCTGTGCGATCAACGAGATCCAGGTGGAAGCACTGTTTGGACTGGAGCCGATCATGGAAGGTGTGCTGGCGATCTGCGGCTTCGGCGTCCGCGGTGAGGTCATGCAGACCATGGAGCTCGATCCGAACAATGAAGTATGGGCGCGCCCCTAGCCTGGCGGAGTGCGAGAGCGCCTGGCAGCGAGCGATGCCAGATGATCCAAACGGATGCGTTTCCGATGATGGCCGGGCCGTTGTGATAGCGCGCTTCCAAAAAAACGCTATCGCGGCTATCTGGGTTGCATCCTCACGCCTGAATCGGATGGGGGAGACGCCGCTGCCAATCGCAACGACGCCTCCCAGCACCCGACGTCTCTCCCAGCGCTAGCGCCGAATCGCCTGCGTATGCGTCTTCAACGCTTCGCTCAGACCCTTCACCTTGTCCGCGCCTTCCGGTACGGTGATGCTGGAGCCGGCCAGGTCTTCGCCGATCGGTTGCACGCGGCCGCCCAGGCATTGGCCGAGGAAACTTTCGGTCACGGCGTTGAAGGCCTTGTTGTTTTCCGGGCGCTTGAAGCCGTGGCCTTCGTCGGGGAACAGGACGTAGGTCACCGGGATGTTCTTGGCCTTCATCGCGTTGACGATCTGGTCGCTCTCGGCCTGTTTGACGCGCGGGTCGTTGGCGCCCTGGCCGATCAGCAGCGGCTTGCTGATCTTGTCGACATGGGTGAGCGGTGAACGTTCGGTCAGCCACTGCTTGCCGGCGGCGGTGGCCGGGTCGCCCATGCGCTTGGTCAACTGTTTGTAGAAGCTGGCCCAGTACGGCGGCACGGTGCCGAGCAGGGTATTGAGGTTGGCCGGGCCGACGATGTCCACGCCGCACTTGAATGCGTCCGGGGTGAAGGTCAGGCCTGCCAGCGTGGCGTAGCCGCCGTAGCTGCCGCCCATGATCGCGACGTCGTCGGGCTTGGTCACGCCCTGCTTGACCGCCCACTGCATCGCATCGAGCAGGTCGTCGTGCATCTTGGCGCCCCACTCGCCATTGCCGGCATTGGTGAACGCCTTGCCGAAGCCGGTGGAGCCGCGGAAGTTGACCGACAACACCGCATAGCCGCGATTGGCCAGCCATTGCTCGTACGGTCCGTAGCCATAGCTGTCGCGCGCCCACGGGCCGCCATGTACGAACATCACCAACGGTACCGGCTTGTCGGCCTTGCCGTCATGGTTTGCATCTGCCTCGGCGGGCAGGGTGAGGTAGCTGACCAGCTTGAGGCCGTCGCGTGCGGCGAGCTCCTGCGGCCACATCGGGACCAGCGGCTTGCCATCCAGCGCCGGGCGGGCAGAGAACAGTTTGGTCAGCTTGCCGCCGTCGGCGCGATCGTAGCGGTAGTAGGTCAGCGGTGTTTCTGCTGCCGAATAGGCAACGATCCAGATGCGGTCGTCGAGCGTGCGTGCCGTAACGTTGGCATCGCCGGCGCCAAGTGATTTGAGTTTCTGCAGATCGGCGGCAATGCCGTTGTCCAGCGCCTTCCATTCCTCGCGCAGGTAGTCGGTGGACACCGCTTGCACCACGCCGGTCTTGGGGTCGTTCAAGGTGGCGCCGACATCGGCGCGCGCGTTTTCGAACAGCAGCGTACGCGCGTTGCTGGCGGTGTCGATGGCATACAGCGCGGCGGTGTCGCGGTTGCGCGAATCCTGCATGTAGAGCGTCTTGCCGTCGTCGGTCAGCCCGTCTGGCGAGGTGTTGCTGACATCTTCGAATGGAATGCGGTCCACGCTCTTCCAGCGATTGCCATCGGGCACCAGCAGCTCTATGCCGGCATCGTCGGTGGCACGGGTGGCGTAGCGCAGCTGGTAGTTGCCATCGAGCAGATAGGAATCCAGGCTTTCGGTGTTTTTATGCACCAGGCTGCGCTTTCCCGTGGCCAGGTCCACCCGATACAGGTCATGCCATTTGGCGTCGCGGTCGTTCATGCCGACCATGATCGCGTCGGGGTGTTGCGCGCTGACCCCAGCCACCTCGGCGTTGGTCTTCGTGAAAGGTGTGAGGTCCTTGCTGCTGCCATCGGTCAGATCGACCGCATACAGATGGAAGTCTTCATCGCCGCCGTTGTCGCGCAGATACAGCAGCGTATTGGGTTGATGGGTCCAGAAATAACTGCGGATGCCGCGTGCGGTGTCCTTGGTGATCGCGCGGGCCTGATCCGGTGCGTCCACCGATGCGACCCACACATTGAGTACGCCATCCAGCGGTGCCACCCAGCTGAGGTACTTGCCGTCAGGGCTGATGCTCACGTTCGACCGCTCGGGATTGCCGAACAACGCATCGCGTGTGATGAGCTCGGGCGGCGCCGCTGGTGCTGGCGTAGCAGATGCGGGCGTTGCGGCCGTGTCGGTGGCGGGTGCGGTGTTGTCGCTGCAGGCAGACAGCGCCAGCAGCATGCTGGACACAAGAAGCAGGCGTTGCATGGAAGGCTCCGGGCGGGATCGCGGCCACTCCGGCCGCTGTCTTCACGCTAGAGGCAATACCGGTGCGTGCGTACGTGCCGATGGTCACGCTGCCCTGCGGCACTACGCAGGCGCGGCCACGAATTCCACCAACGCAACACCGTCGGAGACCAGATCGCCTTCCGCGACCAGGTAGGCCTGCACGGTGCCATCGCCGGGCGCGTGCAGGGTGTGTTCCATCTTCATCGCTTCGAGCACCACCAAGGCTTGCCCACGCACCACCGGCTGCCCCACCGGGGCGACCAGCGCCACGATGCGGCCAGGCATGGGAGCGAGCAGGCCACCGGTGTCGTGTGCGGGTTGATCGGCTTCGATCAGCGCATCGTGGTGATGGAACACGGCGCGCTGCATGGCGCCGATCAAGGTCAGTGCGTTGGCATCGCGCAGTGCGTGCGCACGCCATTGGCGGCCATCCATTTCCACCCGCAATGCCGTGTCGTGGCGCTGATAGCGCAATACGTGCGTGTCGCCTGCAATGCTTACCTGCCAGCCATCGGCATGCGGGCGGACATCGAGTTGGCGACGCTCACCAGCCGCCTCCAGGATGACGCTGTGCGCGGCATGCGCGCCGACGCGCCACCCGTCTGCCTGTTGCCACGGCGAGAACGGGTCGGCCGGATCGGCAACCGCCGTCGGCCGCGATTCGGCAACCAGCACCGCAGCAAGACACCACCACCGGTTGTCCGGCACGGCAGCCTCTGGAAACAGCGCCGCATGTTCGCGTTCGATCAATGCGGTATCCAGATCGGCAGTTGCAAATGCGTGCGTGCCGATCAGGCGCGCAAGGAATGCGCTATTGGTGGTGACGCCGGCTGCATGGAACTGAGCGAGCGCATCGCGCATGCGGGCCAGTGCCGCGGGGCGATCGACGTCCCACACGATCAGCTTGGCAATCATCGGATCGTAATACGGGCCGATGGTATCGCCTTGGTCGACGCCCGCATCGATGCGCACATGCGCGCTGGCAGCGGGAAATTGCAGCTGTCGCAGCGTACCGGTGGAGGGCAGGAATCCGCGCTCGGCATCTTCGGCATACAGGCGCGCTTCCAGCGCATGTCCATGGATGCTCAGTTCGTGTTGGCGACGCGGCAGCGGCGCACCCGCCGCAACCTGCAGTTGCCATTCGACCAGGTCGGTACCGGTGATCAGTTCGGTCACCGGGTGCTCGACCTGCAGTCGGGTGTTCATTTCCATGAAATAGAAATCGCCGTCCGGGCCGGCGATGAATTCCACCGTGCCTGCGCCGACGTAGCCCACCGCACGCGCGGCATCCACGGCGGCCTTGCCCATCGCGGCGCGGCGTTGCTCGGTCATGCCGGGAGCGGGCGCTTCTTCCAGCACTTTTTGATGACGGCGCTGCACCGAACAATCGCGTTCGAACAGATACACCACCTCGCCGTGCATATCGCCGAATACCTGTATCTCGATATGACGCGGGCGCTCGACGTACTTTTCCACCAGCACATGCGCGTTGCCGAACGCCGATTGCGCTTCGCGCTGGCAGCTGGCCAGCGCTTCTTCGAATGCGGCACTGGCGTCCACCCGACGCATGCCCTTGCCACCGCCACCGGCGCTGGCCTTGACCAGCACCGGGTAGCCGATCGCATCGGCTTGCGCGCGCAGGAAGGCAGGCGCCTGTTCGTCGCCGTGGTAACCCGGCGTCAGCGGTACACCAGCCCGTTCCATCAGCGCCTTGGCCGCACTCTTGTCGCCCATCGCGCGGATGGCCGCTGCGGGCGGGCCGATAAACACGATGCCGGCCTGCGCGCAGGCATCGGCAAACGCGGCGTTTTCCGACAGAAAACCATAGCCGGGATGGATCGCCTGCGCGCCGCTCGCGCGTGCCGCCTGCAGGATCGCGTCGCTGCGCAGATAACTTTGCTGCGCCGGTGCCGCACCGATATGGATCGCCTCATCGGCCAGGCGCACGTGTCGCGCATCGCGGTCGGCATCCGAATACACCGCCACGGTGGCGATGCCCAGCGTGCGGCAGGTTGCGATGACGCGGCATGCGATCTCGCCGCGATTGGCGATCAGGATCTTGTCGAAATATGGCAGTTTTACGGCGGCGACGGGTTCGCGCTGGGTCATGGGTGATCTCCGGGCACGTCGCCATGGTGGCGGCTGGTGCGGCGTTGAAAAAACGATTGCGTTGGCGGCAAGCCAGCGACGATGGCGCCAGGTGATACAGAAGCGGCACACGGCTTACCGCGGAGATCGATACTGCAGGTTCCCAGGGCTGTCTTCATGCAGCGCACCGTGCGGTGTGCAGCGACGCGCATGCACGGGCACACCGGCCATCGGACGATGCAGCAACGCAAGGACAGGCGCAGATCATCGCCTCACATCCGGAACACGCCGAAGCGTGTCGGCGCGATCGGCGCATTCAATGCCGCAGACAATCCCAGCCCGAGCACGCGACGGGTATCGGCCGGATCGATGATGCCGTCGTCCCAGAGCCGTGCGCTGGCGTAGTACGGATGGCCCTGCTGCTCGAACTGCGCGCGGATCGGCGCCTTGAACGCGTCCTCTTCTTCACCCGACCACGCGCCGCCCTTGGCCTCGATACCGTCGCGACGCACCGTCGCCAACACGCTGGCCGCCTGCTCGCCGCCCATCACCCCGATGCGCGCATTCGGCCACATCCACAGGAAGTTGGGCGAATACGCGCGGCCGCACATGCCGTAGTTGCCGGCACCGAACGAGCCGCCGATCACCACGGTGAACTTCGGCACCTTGGCGCAGGCCACCGCCATCACCAGCTTGGCGCCGTCCTTGGCGATGCCACCGTGTTCGTATTTGCGCCCGACCATGAAGCCGGTGATGTTCTGCAGAAAGATCAGCGGAATGCCGCGCTGCGTGCACAGCTCGATGAAGTGCGCGCCCTTGAGCGCGGACTCGGAAAACAGGATGCCATTGTTGGCGATGATGCCGACCGGGTAGCCGTGCAGATGCGCAAAGCCGGTAACCAGGGTGCTGCCGTAACGTGGCTTGAATTCGTCCAACTGCGAGTCGTCAACGATACGGGCGATCACCTCGCGCACATCGAAGGGCTTGCGCGTATCGGCGGGAATCACGCCGTACAGTTCGTCGGCGGCGTAGCGCGGCGGCAGCGGTGCCTGCAGTGCCAGCGAAGCGGCCGGCTTGCGCCAATTGAGCTGCGCGATGATGGCGCGCACGCGTGCCAGGGCCTGCAGGTCGTTGTCGGCGAAGTGGTCGGCCACGCCGGAGATGCGCGTATGCACATCCGCACCGCCGAGTTCTTCGGCACTGACTTCTTCGCCGGTGGCCGCCTTGACCAGCGGCGGGCCGCCGAGAAAGATGGTGCCTTGCTCGCGCACGATCACGGTTTCATCGCTCATCGCCGGCACGTACGCGCCGCCAGCGGTGCACGAACCCATCACGCAGGCGATCTGCGGGATGCCGTTGGCCGACAGATTGGCCTGGTTGTAGAAAATGCGCCCGAAGTGATCCCGATCGGGAAACACCTCATCCTGCAGCGGCAGGAACGCGCCGCCGGAATCGACCAGATAGATGCATGGCAGACGGTTCTGCTGCGCGATTTCCTGCGCGCGCAGATGTTTCTTCACCGTCATCGGGTAATAGGTGCCGCCCTTGACGGTGGCATCGTTGGCCACGATGACGCATTCGACCCCGGACACGCGGCCAATGCCCGCAACCACACCAGCGCAGGGCACCTGATCGTCGTACAGGCCATGCGCGGCCAGCGGTGCGATCTCCAGCAACGCACTGCCCGGGTCCAGCAAGGCATCGATGCGATCACGCACCAGCAGCTTGCCGCGTGCGGTGTGTTTTGCACGCGCAGCCTCGGTGCCGCCCAACGCAGTGCGCGCCAGCGTGCTGCGCAGATCATCGACCACGCGTCGCAGTGCGGCGGCGTTGTGTTGGAAGCTCTCGCCGCTGACCTGCAGCTGGCTGGTGATCACGCTCATGTTGGCTCCGTCAGGCGGTACGGTCGAACAGCTCGCGGCCGATCAGCATGCGTCGGATCTCCGAGGTGCCTGCACCAATTTCGTACAGTTTGGCATCGCGCCACAAGCGGCCGGTGGGATAGTCGTTGATGTAGCCGTTGCCACCCAGCACCTGGATCGCCTGGCCGGTGAGCCAGGTCGCTTTTTCGGCGGCATACAGGATCGCGCCGGCCGCATCCTGGCGTGTGGTCTGCCCCGCATCGCAGGCGCGCGCCACCGCATACACGTAGGCGCGGCAGGCGTTGAGCCCGACATACATGTCGGCCAGCTTGGCCTGCATCAACTGGAAGGTGCCGATCGGCTCGCCGAACTGTTTGCGCTCGTGCACATACGGCAGCACCACATCCATCGCTGCGGCCATCAACCCGAGTGGGCCGCCGGCCAGCACCACGCGTTCGAAATCCAGCCCAGACATCAGCACGCGCACGCCACCGTTGAGCGTGCCCAGCACGTTCTCGGCCGGCACCTCGCAATCGGTGAACACCAGTTCGCAGGTGTTGGAGCCGCGCATGCCCAGCTTGTCGAGTTTCTGCGCGGTGGAGAACCCGGGCATGCCCTTTTCGACGATGAAGGCGGTGATGCCGCGCGAGCCGGCGTCCGGATCGGTCTTGGCGTACACCACCAGCACATCGGCATCGGGGCCATTGGTGATCCACATCTTGCTGCCGTTGAGCACGAAGCGGTCGCCGCGTGCGTCGGCGCGCAGCCTCATCGACACCACGTCCGAGCCCGAGCCTGCCTCGCTCATCGCCAGCGCGCCAACATGTTCGCCGCTGCACAGCTTGGGCAGGTAGCGCTGCTTCTGCTCAGGTGTGGCGTTCTTGCGCAGCTGGTTGAGGCACAGGTTGGAGTGCGCGCCGTACGACAAGCCGATCGCCCCGCCGGCCCGCGAGATCTCTTCCATCGCCACCACGTGCGCCAGGTAGCCCATGCCGCTGCCGCCGTAGTCCTCTTCCACGGTCAACCCGAGCAGGCCCTGCTCACCGAACAGGCGCCAGAGTTGCGCGGGGAAAACATTGTCCTGGTCGGCGGTGGCCGCGAGCGGGGCAATATGGTGGCTGGCGAAGGCCGCCACGCTTTCGCGCAGCAGATCGATCTCTTCGCCAAGCGCAAAATTCAACGACGGCACATGCATGAAACGACTCCACAAGGATCGGGATGTGCCGGGTGGGAGCGGGCGGACCGCGCGGCGTGTGTGACCAGACTAACGGTCCGCAATGAAAAAGTGAACTAAAATTCAACTATTGAACCCAGAATCACACCATGGCTTATCGACGCTCCGCCCTGATGGAAGAACGCCTGGCCGGCAACCGCGAACGCATCCTGCACGCGGCCCGCGCCCTGATCGCCGCCGGCGGCTACCGCAATGCGCCGGTGACCGCCGTCGCCGCCGCCGCTGGCGTGTCAACCGGGCAGATTTACCGACACTTCCCATCCAAAGCCGAGCTTTTCGTGGAAGTTCTCAATGAAGCCGTGCAGCGCGAGATGACCATCCTGCGCGCCATCGCCACCACCCAGGCCAGCGCTGCCGAGCGCCTGCGCAGCGCGATCGCCACGTTCGTGCGGCGTGCCCTGGCCGGCCCCGCGTTGGCCTACGCCTTCATCGCCGAACCGGTGGAAAGCGAGGTGGATGCCGAGCGCATCCGTGGCCGACGCCTGTTCGGCGAGGTGTTTCGCCAGCTGCTGGCCGAAGGTGTGGCGGCAGGCGAGTTCCCCGAGCAGTCGCTGGATGCAGCGGCCGCCTGCATCGTCGGGGCCTTCACCGAGGCGCTGGTGGGACCGATCGCGCCCAGCCGGGGCGACCCACAACAGGGCGAGCAGTTGGTCGAAGCGATCTGCGGCTTTTGCCTGCGCGCGGTGGGCGCACGGCAGGCGGCGGGTTGACAGTGCGCCGAGCAAGGCGCCAACCCTGCTGAGAGGCCGCGCTCGGCAAGGGATGGCCGTGCAACTGCATGTCTACACACGCATTTGCCGATGTGGTGCGAGCCCATGTGAGTTGACGCGCATGGCGCTGGCCTGGCGCATCATCCTGCCGTGGTTTGCCGGGCATGCCGCAGTCCGGGCAAGCAGTGTGTGTGTTCGACGATCACTGTATGCCTCGACCGACGGTATTGGGCGATCCGCTGGTGGTGACGTAGCGACCTGCGCATGCGATGCATGACGCCGCACTCGACGCGACGGCAGGCCGATGCCGAGAATGCGCCACGCCATACCAGCATCAGTGGCGCAATCGCAGCATGCAGCACTGCGACTCACGCGGTGGCTTACTCAACACGCCGCGCACTGGATCGCGCAGACATTCACCCCTCACCCCACCAGCAACTGCATCACGCCGGTCAGCACCGGTGCCGCCACCGCCGTCGGCAAAATCAAGCCGCGCCGATACGGCAGCAACCACAGCGACAGCAGGGCCGCCGCGCCGGTCAACGTGCCCAGCCATAGCACCGGGCCGATGCCCCAACCTTGTGCGTGCACCGCCAGCCCACCGCTGAGCAGCAACAACAGCCAGCCCAGCGCACGCAACTGGCGTGAGCGCGCGGCGCCCAGCACGCGGCCGCGGACCTCGTGCTGATGCTTGTCCATCGCCAGGCATAACGCGGCACATCCGGAGAAATTCAGCGCCAGCAACAGCAGCACGTTCATGCGCTTTCCTGCATCGCTGCGGTGTCCTGCGCAGGCGCGGCGGCTGTGGCGCGTGCACGTCGTGCCGACGCGGGTTGCGGTGCCTTCCAGCGCTGCAGGCGCCACGCCGCGATGCCCAGGCAGACGCCCAGGCCCAGGCAGACCAGATCGACCCCCGCCAACGCCCATTGCCCGGCCGGCAACGTCGCGCCCAGATGCACCTCGGTGGTGATCGCATTGACCACCGGCACCAACGCGAACAACGCCGCGCCCAGAGTCAGCTGCCAGCTCCACATCGCGCGACGCGGCCACACGAACGCCGCCAACAGCGCCGCGACCCAGGCAGCGAAGAACACATTGGCTTCCATCGCCGCGCGTGCCTCCAGCGTCACCGGCAGCAGCCGGTTGGCCCAGAAGAAGCTGGCGAAGGCGATCTGCAGTCCGGCCACCGTGCCGATGTTGAGCGCATCGACCAGGCGCAGACCAACGCCGATGCGCCCGGCCTTCAGATGCCTGGGCCGTTCCTTCACCGCCCACATCACCACCCCGCTGGCCACCATCAAACAGCCGAGCAAGCCCGAGCCGAAGAACAGCGCGCGCAGCCACGGCCCGGCGAAGTGGGCGATATGCAGACCCACCATCACACCGCGCGTCTGACTGGCGCCACCTGGCGGCCCGCTGCGCTGCAGGCGCTGGCCACTGACCGCATCAAACAGGATGGATGGCGCATCGGTGGACAAGGCATTGGCCAGTTGGGTCACGCCCACGGCGGCATGCGCATCGTTGGGAAGCGACACCGCCACATTGCCCACATCGCCGCCGCGCCACTGGCTACGCGCACGCGCCACGAACTGCTCCAGTGGCAGCATGTTCGCCGGTGTGCCGGCCGCTTGCCGGGTATCGGCCACGCGATTGGCCGCCTCATCGTAAAAGCGCATTTCGTTGTCGGCGTAGCGTGCCTTGATGCCCCACGGCAGGTACATGAACATCAAGGTCACGATGCCGGTGTAGGTAATCATCGCGTGGTACGGCAACGCGGTCACGGCGCTGACATTGTGGAAATCCAGCCACGACCGCAGTCCCTTGCCGGGGCGGAAGGTGAAGAAGTCCTTGAAGATCTTCTTGTGGGTGATGACGCCGCTGATGATCGCCACCAGCATGAACATCGCGCAGAAGCCGACGATGTAGCGTGCCCACAGCACCGGCAGATAATGCAGATCGAAATGCAGGCGGTAGAAGAACTCACCGCCCAGGGTATCGCGTGCGGCGATCTCCTTGCCGGTGGCCGGGTCGATGATGGCGCTGCCGTACATCTGGCGACGACCGGCCGGTTTGCCCGCCGCCGGCGCGGGATTTTGCCAGTACATGCTCACCACCGGATTGCGCGTGTCCGGCAAGGTGATGTTCCAACTCTGCGCGTCGGCCGCATGCGTTTGCAGATAGCGCTCGGCGCTGCGTAATGCGGTTTCGCTGCTCACCGTGGTGGTGGGCAGCTCCGGACGCATCCAGCGGCTGATTTCATCGCGGTAATAACTCGCCGTGCCGCCCATGAAGATCAGCAGCAATACCCAGCCGACCAGCAGGCCGGTCCAGGTATGCAGCCACGCCATCGACTGGCGGAATCCCTGTTTCATGCCGCACTCCGTTGCAGCCATGCGGCCAGTGCGAACATCAGCGCCGCCGGCACGGCAATGCCGGCCCATGCCCGCCACACGCTGGCGGTGGCGAACGCCCACAGCGGCGCGCAGGCGCACACCACGATGCCGACCAGCATGCTGGTCAACACCGCCTCGCTGCGTGGCATCGGCAAGACCAGCGCCAGCAGCAGATTGGTGGCGCTGGCGAGCGCATAGCCGCCAAACATCGCTGCCAGCGTGCGCGCAAGCACGCCCAGCCAGGGACGCCTGAACCAGGGAAGCGGGATGGACGGTGCGATGGACATCGGATCAACGACGCGGGTGGTCGACTTACTGGGCCAGGAAGGTCAGCGTGCTGATGTGGTGGATCATCGTGACCTGCTTGCCGCCAATCTCGCGCTTCACCGGCTCCTTGTTGGTCATCACCATGATGTGGCGGCCGGTGCGCAGCGTGGGCAGCGTCACCTGACCCTTGGCATCGGAGGTCAGCGTCTTCTGCCACTTCTGCGGGTCGATCAGGGTGACTTCGGTCTTGGGCAGCGGCTTGTTGCGGTAGAGCACCGTCAGGGTGTTGGCGTTGGCGGCGGTCGGCACCAGTTCGAAATCCAGCTTGGCCGATGGCGTGGTGCGTCCGGCGCGCGCGTAGTAGCTCACTGTCTCGAAGGTGCCGGCTTCGCCCTTCCACGGCTCGAACACGCTGTCGTCGCTCAGCCAGGCATCGCCAGTGCCCGACAGTGGTGCAGTCAGGAACTCGCTGCCGCGCTGCAGTGCGCCGGCCTTGCCCGCCGTGCCGAACACGGTTGGCTTGACCACGCGCTTGATCTCGTCTTCGCCGTGATCGAGCGTTTCCTGCGCCGGTTCGCCGAAGAAAATGCGCACCGGGCCGCTGCCGTCGCGTTCGATCCAGATCTCGTGGGCCTGGGCAGACAGACTGAGGCTGGCCAAGGCCAGGCAGGACAGCAGGAAGGATTTCATCGCGGCGACTCCTCGTAGGCGGACAGGGCGAGGCGAGAACCGCGTCACCCCAGGTTGTTGGGAATGATACGCAATTCGGCGAGCCACACCAACGCGCCATGCGGCATTGCGGCAATTCAGTGGCGGGCGCAAGCGTATGCGCGGACAAGAGTCATAGCGCGCGGGGGCGAAGCGCGCACCGCTGCGAAAAGTGTCATGCACAGTGGTCAGACTGGCGCGAACTGTGCTCTATACTCCGGCGCTAGCAGAGGTCTTCGACCAACAGCCAGGGGTGAGCGCGTGCGGAATTACGACCTCGAGTTCCTGAAAAAATTCTCGATGGTGATCGGACTACTGGTGGTGATCACCCTGGGCCTGATCGCCCTGGCAGCCTATTTGCAACGCGCCGTTCCCGACGAAGTCTCACCGACAGCGGCCAAGCGCGTGCAGCAACGCATCGCACCGGCTGGCGCGGTGTATGCCGGCACGACTGGCGCATCCGCACAAGCCGCTGCCCAGGCGGCGGCACTGGCCAAGGCGGCTTCGCAGTCCGCCTATGGCGGTACCACCGACGGCAAGGTCATCTTCGACAACCTGTGCACCGCCTGCCACACCAACGGCGTGGGCAAGGCGCCGACGCTGGACCACTCGCATTGGGACGCGCGCATCGCCCAGGGCAAGGACACCTTGTACAAGCACGCGATCGAGGGCTACACCGGCCCTGATGGCGGCATCATGCCGGCCAAGGGCGGCAACCCGTCGCTGACCGAAGAACAGGTGCGCGCGACGGTGGATTGGATGCTGGCCAATCTGAAATAGCGGTCCGCGCGCCGCCACACGGTTATGCCTGGCGTACGTCTGACAGACGGCAGACGCATCCGGTCGAGGCGCCATCTCGGTTTGTTTGCCTCGGCACGTGCGCCGTGCGTGCCAAGCGGGAGCGGCGACGCTGCCGGCGGTCGCATCGGCCGTCTCGTTCGTCAATTGGCTGGCAGCTGCTGACCGCCTTTTGTTAGCCTGCCGCTGCGCCTCGTCGCCACGCGCCGCCTTCCGGGCGGCGTTTGTATTTGGTCCAGCTCAGTAGGGAGAGTGTCGATGTCGCGTTGTCCGCTTGTTGTGCTCGGTTTGCTCGGTCTGCTGGTGCCATTGCTCGGCAGCGCTGCCGATGGCGCGCCGCAACGTCTGTCGATCGCCGATGTGCAGGGGGAGGACACCCGCAGCCCGCACGACGGCCGCGTGGTGGAGGTGGAGGGCATCGTCACTGCCGATACCCGCGCCGGCCTGGCTGGCCTGTTCGTGCAGCAGCCCGGCTTTGAGCCGCGCCGCTCCCACGGGGTGTTCGTCACCGGTGCCGGCGCTGCCGAGGTGGCGGTGGGCGACCGGGTACGCATCGTCGGCACGGTGCGTGAAGTGTCCGCAGGCGGTGAGGCGAGCCTGACCACGGTGGATGCCAGCAGCATCGAGCGACTCGCCAGCGGCCAGCCGGTGCCGCTGCGCATGCTCAGCGGCCCGCCGGCCAACTGGGAAGCGCTGGAAGGCGAGCACGTGCGCATCGCCGCGCTCACGCTCAACGGCAGCGACCGCCTGGATACCTACGGCGAACTGGTCGCCGCCTTCGGTGGACGTCTGTGGCAGCCGAGCGAAGTGGCCGCTGCCGGCACTCCGGCCTTCGCACAGGTGGAGGCCGACAACGCGCGCCGCCGCGTGCTGCTGGACGATGCGCGCAATGGGCGCAGCCCCAAGACGGTGTCCTATCTGCCGGCCGATCCGGTGCTGCGCGCGGGCAGCCTGCTCAAATCGGTGGACGGCATTGTCGACCAGCGCTACGACGGCAATTACCGCATCCAGGTGCTCAATCCGCTGACGCTGCCGGCGCTGCCGACTGCGGTCGCCCCGCAGGTGGGAGGCGATCTGCGTATCGCGGCGTTCAACCTGGAAAACTTCTTCAACGGCAATGGCCGTGGCGGCGGTTTTCCGACCAAGCGCGGCGCGCGGACTCCCGAGCAGTTCCAGGCGCAATTGACCAAGTTGGTCGCCACGATCATGCCGTTGCGGGCCGATGTGGCTGCGCTGATGGAGCTGGAAAACGATGGCAATGATGCCGATGCGGCGGTGGCGCAACTGGTGGTCGCGCTCAATGGCGCTGGCAAGGACAAGGACTGGCAGTTCGTCGACACCGGCAGCGGTCCGGGCGACGACGCGATCCGGGTCGGCATCGTGTATCGCAGTTCGCAGGTCACTCCGGTCGGCAAGCCGGCGACGCTGACCGGTGGGCCGTTCGACAGTCATAGCCGCGTGCCGTTGGCGCAGGCGTTTCGCAGCGCCCGTGGCGCCACCTTCGTGGTGGTCGCCAATCACTTCAAGTCCAAGGGCTGCGGCACCGCCAGCGGCGCCGATGCCGACCAGCAGGACGGCCAGGCGTGCTGGAACGCGACCCGCAGCGAGTCGGCCAAGCGCCTGCACCAGTGGCTGCAGACCGACCCCACCGGCGCGCAGACCAAGCTGGCCGTGTTGCTGGGCGACTTCAATGCCTACGCAATGGAAACCCCGATGCGTAGCCTGCGCGCCAGCGGCTGGCAGGATGCCTTCGCAGTGGCTGGCGTGAAGCAGCCTTATAGCTACGTGTACAACGGCATGAGCGGGCGCTTGGATCACGCGCTGCTCAGTCCGGCGATGGCCAAGCAGCTACGTGGCGCGGCCGAATGGCATATCAACGCCGATCTCATGGACGATGCCGGATACGCCAAACGCGACCTGCCCGGGCCGTGGCGCAGTTCCGACCATGACCCGGTGCTGCTGGGCTTTTCGCTGTAGCACGATCTGGTGCGTCTTGGTGGATACAGTCAGAAGCCCAGCTCAAACGCTGAGTGGGTCGAGGGCGCGGTGCCCTCACCGCTCGCGGGACACGCCGTGAATCCATCCCTGGAGGCTCGGTGTCGGCATCCATGCCGCCACACGGTCCCGCAAGCGGCGAGGACACCGCACCAGAGACTCCGCTGGTTGCTGTGTTTAAACCATGCATGCCGACCATCTCGACTGGTTCTTGCCCGCCCAGCGTCGCGGGACCTTACGCGGCATGGATGCCGCGTAAGAGCTTACAAGGACGTACTTGCAGCGTGTCCCGCGACGCTGGGCGGGCAAGGGCCCTGCAGCCAGGCCGCAGATCAGCCGGCCTGCAGTAGGCTGACGCGAAGTCGTTTTGTTAGCCTCTCTAAGGCAGGTCGCTCGCGGAGCAACGGGAACCATCTACTTTCAGTGTGATGCACCTGAGCCCGTAGCATCAGTTTCAGATAGCGCGGTGAGGTATGAGAATCTCGCAAAACTCAAAGCCCTGCTTGATGCTGGTGCGATTACGCCGGCCGAGTACGATGCCGAGAAGAAGAAACGCTTGGGCAACTGAGTGCAAGGCTAAGAATTCATTCAAGCCGAACCTGCTTCTTGGGTCTTCCTGACTCAGGCGTTATGCATTTGTATAGAGTTGATTGCCAGGTCTAGCAGTGCGCGTTGCGACGCAGCCGCAAATTGACCAGATGGGTGCTGGCCAGCAGCAGGCTGCCGGCGACCGTGATCGGCGCTTCCAGCGCAGCGCCGACCAACCCGCTTGCTCCCACCACCAGTCCGGTCAGCCCGGCGATCGCCAATGCCCACACCGCTGCCGGCAGCGGCCGCTGCCGGTGCGTGCTCCATAGCGCATAGCCGCTCAGTGGGACTGCCGCAGTGGCGAACACCACATGCACCCATTCGGCCCGGCTCCAGGCGCCCAGCAGCGGCAGTGCGGCCGCCAGCAGCGGCAGCGCCAGGCAATGCAGCAGGCACAGGCTCGATAGGGCGATGGCCGAGCTGTCCAGTAGAGAAGCGGTCGCGCGCATCGGGCGTGCCTTGTCGAAGTAATGTTATACAGTAACACTTCCTTCCACGAGGTTTTCCGGATGTCCGTGTCCATCGCCCGCGATCCGCGTCTTCCCGTCACCGTGTTGTCCGGCTTTCTCGGCGCCGGCAAGACCACCTTGCTCAACCGCATCCTGCACAACCGCGACGGCTTGCGCGTGGCGGTGATCGTCAACGACATGAGCGACGTCAACATCGACGCGCAGCTGGTGCGCGACGGCGGTGCGGCATTGCGACGCACCGAGGAAACGCTGGTGGAGTTCAGCAATGGCTGCATCTGCTGCACGCTGCGCGACGATCTGCTGCAGGAAGTACGGCGGTTGGCCGAACAGAAACGCTACGACTATCTGCTGATCGAATCCACCGGCATCGCCGAGCCGATGCCGGTGGCGGCCACCTTTGCGGTGCGCGATGCCGACGGCTTCAGCCTGTCGGACATCGCCCGGCTCGACACCATGGTCACGGTCGTGGACGGCACTCGCTTTCTGCAGGATTTCGGCTCGGCGGCCACGCTGGCCGAGCTGGGGCAGCAGGCCGGGCCGGACGACACCCGTGGGCTGGTGCAGTTGCTGGGCGAGCAGGTGGAGTTCGCCGACGTGCTGGTGATCAGCAAGTGCGATCAGATCGACGCACAGCAGTTGCAACGCCTGCGCGCCGTGCTGCGTGCGCTCAACCGCGAAGCGGCGCTGGTGGACGCCGTGCATGGCGAGGTGCCGCTGCGTCAGTTGCTCGACACCGGCCGCTTCGACTTCATCCGTGCGCAACTGGCGCCGGGCTGGATGCAGGAACTGCGCGGTCAGCACACGCCGGAGACCGAGGAATACGGCATCAGCAGCTTCGTCTATCGTGCGCGTCGGCCGTTTCACCCGCAGCGTTTTGCGCGCATGGTGCAAAGCGGGCTGCCGCAGGTGATTCGCAGCAAGGGCTTTTTCTGGCTGGCCAGCCGTATGGATTGGGTCGGCGAACTGTCCAGCGTCGGCGGAGCCACGCAGACCAATGCGGCCGGCTTCTGGTTCGCCGCACGCCATCGCGTGGATGCGCACGCGATCGGCGAGCCGCTGCAGACCAGCATCACCCCGCTGCCGTATACCGACATCGGCTGGCAGCGTCAGCAGACCCAATGCTGGACCGCACCGCTGCCGCAATTGCACGAAGTGGGCGATGCCAGCGAATACGCGGCGATGCAGCGGCTCTGGCACCCGTTGTGGGGCGACCGTCGCCAGGAGCTGGCGGTGATCGGTGTGGACATGGATGCGCCGCGCACGCGCGCTGCGCTGGATGCCTGCCTGCTGAGCGATCAGGAATTGCGCCAGGGCCCGGCGCAGTGGCAACTGCTGGACGATCCGTTCCCGCACTGGGAACGTTGAGGTCTTCGCACGCCGTCATGCATGCGCGCCGGTTGCGCACGCATGACGGCATGGCGTGGCCAACCAGCGGGCGCCTCAGCGCGATCCCCACGCAATCAGCGCAATCGCCAGCACCGCCAATGCCAGGCCCACGCGCGTCCAACGCGTGGTGCGTTCGCCGAACAGCGTGATGCCGGCCAACGCACCGAGCGCCACCACACCGATGTTCATCGTTGCAAAGACCGTGGCAGGGCTATGCGGCAGGCTCTGGTGGGCGCGCACGTAAAACAGGATGTTGCCGAAGTTGAGCACGCCCAGCAGCAGACCGGCGGCAATGCTGCGCGGATGCAGCCGATGCCCACGCTGCATGCGCACCAACTGCACACACAGCAGCAACCCGAACGCGATGGCAAAGCACAGCGTCAACGCAGTGAGCGAGGACGTGCCCGACAGCGCAATCGTCTTGAGCAGGATATCGATCAGCGCAAAGCCCACCCACACCCCGAGCAGCCAGGGCCACGCGCGTGCCGGCGCGCCGGTCGTCGATGCAGGCGCGACCGCCGATGGAGCGTGCGTGCGCTGCACGATGCCGACGATGGCCAGCAATCCAACGCCCAGGCCGGCCAGCTTCCAGGGCCCGGCAGCTTCGCCGAAGACGGTAAATGCCGCCGCCAGCGACAACAGCAGCGACAGCCGCTGCGCCACGTCGCTGCGCACGATGCCGGCCACGCGCACCGAGCGCGCCAGCACCAGAAAAATACTCGGCAGTGCAACTGCAAGGCTCAGCAGCGCCAGCCACGGCGTGGTCGCCGCGCTCAGGCTGGAAAATGCAGGGTGCAGCAGTGCCACGGCCAACACGCTGGCGGTGGCGTAATTCCAGGTAATGGCCTGGAACACGTCGATATCCCGACGCGGCGCCAGCTTCAACAGCACCGACACCAGGACACTGCAAACGACGGCAACCAGTAGAAAATGCATGGGCAACGCAACGAGGTGTGCAGGCAGGGCGATGAACGCGGCCGGCGGGACGGCTATTATGAGCGCATGTCCAATCCCCCATTCCCCACCGAATCGGCCGCGTTGACATTGGAGGGGCCGGTCGGTCCGCTCGATGTCGCGGTCGATCTGCCCGAGCCCGATGTCGCTGCGCAAGCGGTTACCGCCATCGTCTGCCACCCGCTCTCCACCGAGGGCGGCAGCATGCACAACAAGGTTGTCACCATGGCCGCACGCGCGCTGCGCGAGCTGGGCATCACGGTGGTGCGCTTCAATTTCCGCAGTGTCGGCAACTCGGCCGGCAGTTTCGATCATGGCGATGGCGAGCAGGACGATCTGCGCGCCGTGGCCGCCTGGGTGCGCAGCCAGCGCCCGGGCGACACGCTGTGGTTGGCCGGTTTCAGCTTCGGCGCCTATGTGGCGTTGCGTGCTGCCGGATCGCTCGAACCGCAGGCGTTGATCTCCATCGCGCCACCGGCCGGGCGCTGGGATTTCAGCGACATGCAGCCGCCGCAACAGTGGTTGGTGATCCAGGGCGACGCCGACGAGATCGTTGATCCGCAAGCGGTGTACGACTGGCTGGAGACCTTGGAGCAGCAGCCCGAACTGGTGCGCATGCCCGATACCAGCCACTTCTTCCACCGCAAATTGATCGACCTGCGCGGTGCGATCCAGCATGGTGTCCGGCGCTGGCTACCGGCCGCCGCCTGACTGCGGCTCGGTCCACGCGTATCGTCTTGCGATGCGCCGTTGAGCGGGCAAGGCAGCAGCCGGCCTGCGGAGAACTACGATGAGTGAGATGACCCCGTCGCAGCGCTACGCTGCCGGCGTACAACGCGGCGACTGGCGCGCCGACCCCTCGCAGCAAGCCGCGTTGGCCCAGCTGGACCGTATCCACGAAGCACTGGTGGACAGCGCGCAGGATGGCTGGCTGGATCGGCTGTCGGCGTTCTGGAAAAAGCCCGAGCCGGTGCGTGGCCTGTATTTCTGGGGTGGCGTGGGGCGTGGCAAGACCTTTCTGGTCGACCTGTTCTACGACGGCCTGCCGATCAAGCAGAAATACCGCACGCATTTCCACCGTTTCATGCGCGGTGTGCACGAGCAGTTGCGCGAGCATGCCGGGCAGAGCGATCCGCTGGCCAGGATCGCGCAGCAGTGGCGCGAAAATCTGCGCGTGCTGGTGCTGGACGAATTCTTCGTCACCGACATCGGCGATGCGATGCTGCTGGCGCGCTTGCTGGAACGCCTGTTCGCCGAAGGCGTGACCCTGGTGACCACCTCCAACACCGCACCGGAAAATCTCTACGCCAACGGCCTGCAGCGCGATAGCTTCATGCCGGCGATCGGCTTGCTGCAGAAGTTCTGCGTGGAGTTGTATGCCGAAGGCACCGAGGATTACCGCATGCGCGCGTTGACGCGCTCGCCGGTGTATCGCGCGCCGCTGGATGTGCAGGCCGACGACTGGCTGCTGCAGCGCTGGAGCGAATTGAGCGGCAATGCCGAGGCACGCAGCGGCACGATCGACATCGAATCGCGCAAGATTGCGGTGCGCGCACGCGGCAAGAGCATTGCCTGGTTCGACTTTGCAGCGCTGTGCGAAGGCCCGCGTGGGCCGGGCGACTACATCGAGATCGCGCGCGAGTTTACGACGGTATTGCTGGGCGGCATCCCGCACTTCGACCGCATGAACGAGGACGCGGCGCGCCGCTTCGTCAATCTGATCGACGAGCTGTACGACCGCCACGTCAACCTGGTCTGCACCGCGCAGGATGCACCGCCGGGGTTGTACAGCGGCCAGCGCCTGGCAGGCGCCTTCGAGCGCACCGCCTCGCGCCTGATCGAGATGCAGAGCGCCGACTACCTGGCCACTGCGCATCGGGCGTGAATGAGTTGCAGGACATGCGAGGGCGACCGTCCCGCATGGATTGCGTCGCTGGCCGGTTGATCTCGCGGATGCAGCCACGTCATCGTTGCGTAGCGTGGCGGTCAGGGGATTTCCCACTTGCTGCGGCGCGCGACAACGTCGAGGACTTCGGCATCGCCGTCGGGAAAGCGGCGATTGGTCGGCGATAGGTCGGCATGCATGTCCCGGCGCACGCGGGCGCTGGATCGGTTCCTGGCTGCACGCCTGTGCGATGTCATCAAGGGATCAAGAGGCCTGGCCCTTCCCGTGGATCCGCTGGTCCTGCCTGTCTGCAGTGTCTTGGCCGGCTGCTTCCATGCAACCGGCGCGGTACGCGACGCTGGCGTCGTCCGCGCGCAGCGTCCAGCACACGCGCATGTCGTGGCGATGTATTCGCTTGCCTGCAGCTTCGCTGGCTGCAAGCGATCACGTGCTTGCTGGCGTGTCAGCGGACCGGCATCGCTGACACGGCGGTGCGCGTGCGATCTGTCGAAAACGCAAACACGCGGCATCGTTGTGCATGCCTGCGATGCGTCTGTGCTGATCTACACGCTGCGTAATCCTGATGCGCACATTGCTCAGGGCCGGCTACTGCATCTCGCCACGCACTTCCGGCACGGCGGTAAAGATCGCTTGCAATTAAATAGCGCACGATGTAATTTACAGCCATGAACACCGCCACAGCCACCACTGCCCGGACCGACGCGCTGCTGCAGCTCGACCATCAGCTGTGCTTTGCGCTGTATTCGGCCAACCTGGCGATGCACAAGCTCTACCGTGGGCTGCTGAAGGCATTGGACCTGACCTATCCGCAGTACCTGGTGCTGCTGGTGCTGTGGGAAACCGATGGCCGCAGCGTGTCGGAGATCGGTGAGCGCCTCTATCTGGATTCGGCCACGCTGACCCCGCTGCTCAAGCGCCTGCAGGCTGCCGGCCTGGTCACCCGCACCCGCGCCGCCAAAGACGAACGGCAGGTGATCATTGAACTGACCGATGCCGGCCACGCTCTGCGCGCCAAGGCTGGCGCGGTGCCCGAGCAGGTGTTTTGCGCCTCGGCATGCTCGCTGGACGAACTGCGTCAACTCAAACAGCAACTGGAAACGCTACGCTCCAACCTCGGTAACGCGTGAGCGCATCCCTGCGCACCTGCAGCCTCTTCAACAAGTCGTACACGATTCAATCGCCAACTATTCAACTACACCACGCGCTGACAGCGCTCACTCTGGAGAACCACCATGGCCTCACCTGAAAAAGTCCTCTACACCGCCCATGCCACCGCCACGGGCGGCCGCGAAGGCCGCGCTGTGTCTTCCGACAAGGCGCTGGATGCCAAGCTGTCCACCCCGCGCGAGCTGGGCGGCGCTGGCGGCGACGGCACCAACCCGGAGCAGTTGTTCGCTGCCGGCTACGCGGCCTGTTTCATCGGCGCGATGAAGGCTGTCGCGGCGCAAGACAAGCTCAAGCTGCCGGGCGAAGTGAGCATCGACAGCAGCGTCGGCATCGGCCAGATTCCGGGCGGATTCGGGATTGCGGTTGAACTGCGCATCGCGGTGCCGGGCATGGACCAGACCGAACTGCAGGCGCTGGTCGACAAGGCCCACCAGGTCTGCCCGTACTCCAACGCGACTCGCGGCAACATCGACGTCACCTTGACCCTGGCCTGATCCACGCCAGCATCACCACGCGCAAGCCGTGCGGTGACGTCAGCAACGGCCCGGCGCATGCGTCGGGCCGTTTTTGTTGCAGGCGCAGGCGCGCGGTCCTGGAAGAACGGGAGACGCCCCGCGCCGAAGTGCCAGCGCTTGCTGGCACTTCGATACGTAGGAGATGACACGAAGAACGCCAGCAGGCACGGTTGCAGCCGCCCGCAATGCGCGCGCCTTGATACAGGCGGTATCCGCTTGCGCACGCTTCCGGTGGCGATCAGAGCCCGTGCCGGGCCATCTGCATGCCGCCATGGGCAGGAAGTCAGGGTGCCGCAGTCACACGCGGATCAAGTTCCGGTGCAAGGCGTGAGCCGGGTCCGGCATTAACGCTGACATCTTTCCAACGACTGGCTCACTTGATTCTCACAGGGTATGGTGTGAATTATGTTGCACAGCAGCATCGGAGCTCAGTAATGCGCGACTCACGCATCGAAAAGGTCGATCTGGCCCTTACCCAGATTGCCAAGGACCCATCGGAAAAGGTGGCGCTCTGGCAATGGGCGTGCCGCGAGATGCTGCATGAGACGCTGATCGGCATGCACCAGCTTTCGCACCTGGCCGGTATCGCCCAGCAGGTCGCCAACGACTGGCGCGCACCGGTGGACGTGATCGCCCCGGAGAAGCCCTATCTGGCGGCTTCCGCCCTGGCCGATCGGCGTCTGCCGCAGGTGCTCGATGGCCTGGGTAATACGCGCGACGACAACGACCGCGCCAATCTGTGGCGTGTGCGCTATGCCAGCCTGATCGCCGCCACGCTGCAAGGCATGCAGGCGCTGGCCGAGAAACACCGCATCGATCGCCAGGCGATGGCATCGGGGCAATTGAACTAAAGCAGTCGACTGACGACTGCGCTGATCGTCCGGTGGGCGCGCCGGTGTCCGGAATGGCAGGTGCCGCCAGTCAGGCGCTGCATTGCGTCGCGGGTCTATCCCTTTCTGATCGCTGCTTGCTGCCTCATTGGCCGCCCAGCGTTTTATCCAAGCGCCGGGCGGCTGGGCACTGCGTCGATGGGCGCCTCAATGCCGAACGGCGGCCTCTTCCAGATGCCGCCAGGCGTGTCGCACGAGCCAGCGCGCCTGATCCCAGGGCACTGACAGCATCGGTTGGTAGTGGTAATACCCGTCCTGCAACACGCGATACAGCTGCGCTTCGGTGGCGCGTGGATAGGCCAGATAGATGTCGTAGCCAAGCGTGAGCAGTCGCGCATAATCGGCGAAATCGTAACCACCCAGATGGCCTTCGGCATGCAGATCGCGCCAGTAGGCGATCTCTGCGTCGAGATTGACGACGCGGCCGGTCAACACGGATGCGGTGTGCATGGGCAGGACTCCGTTGTCGAGACTACCCCCCTGTGCATCGCACCGTAGCAGCGCCTGCCGCATGCAACCAGCGCGCGACGACCGGCGGTCGTCGCGGCTGCGCTGCCACGGGCCGAGCGTTGGCGATCCGTCGCCAAAACCGCGACCTCAATCCCAGTCGGGGGCGATGGCCTTCGGGTTGGCCAGGCGCTGACCACGGTCGAGCGTGGCGATCTCGGCCATGTCCTGCGCGCTCAGTTGCAGCGTCTGCGCCTTGAGGTTGCTTTCAAGATTCTCGCGCTTGGTCGAGGACGGGATCACCGAATACCCCTGCTGCAATGCCCAGGCCAGCGTGACCTGCGCCGGGGTGGCGTGGTGACGCGCGGCAATGGCCTGGATCACCGGATCCTTCAACACCTCGCCCACCGCCAGGGTCATGTACGAGGTGACATGGATGCCTTGCTCGCGCAGGAACGAGATCAAGCTGCGGTTCTGCAGGTACGGATGCACCTCGATCTGATTGGTGGCGATGGCGTCGGCCCCCAGGATCTCGATGGCCTGCCTGATCAATGCAATGGTGAAATTGGACACGCCGATCGCGCGCGTCAGGCCCTGTTGCCTGGCCTCGTTCAAGGCTTCCAGATACTCGCGCATCGGTACCTGATCCTTTGGCGAAGGCCAGTGGATCAAGGTCAGATCGACGTCGTCGGTGCCCAGCTTGCGCAGGCTTTCCTGCAGGCTGGGCAGCAAGGCATGACGCTCGAATTTGTCGACCCAGATCTTGGTGGTCAGATACAGCTGATCGCGCGGCACGCCGGATGCGGCGATGGCCTGCCCGACCTGTTCTTCGTTGTCGTAGATCTGCGCGGTATCGACCGCGCGATAGCCCAGCTCCAGTGCGTTGCGTACCGAGTCGATGACGACCTGGTCCTTGAGACGAAAGGTGCCGAGGCCGAATGCGGGGACAGTCATTGGTTTCCTTGAGTGACGGGATTGGGGAGTAGGGATCAATAAAAGCGGACGGTTTGCATGGCGGGCGCGGTGTCAGTCGAGTGCGACCACGGCCTTGCCGAAGTTTTCGCCGCGCAGCAGGCTGATCAGGCCTTGCGGGGCGCTGTCCAGGCCGTGCAATACATGCTCGCGGTAGTGGATCTTGTCTTCGCGCAGCCATTGGCCCATTTCGCGCAGGAAGGCGGGCATCAGGCGCAGGAAGTCGTGCTGGATGAAGCCGCGCACGGTGAGCCGCTTGCGCAGCACCTGGCCCATGAAATCGGGCAGGCGGTCCGGCCCTGGCAGCGCCTCGCCGCGGCTGTTGTAGGTGGCGACCACGCCGCACACCGGGATGCGCGCAAAGGCGTTCAATTGCGGCACGACCGCATCGAAGACCTTGCCGCCGACGTTCTCGAAGTAGATGTCGATGCCGTCCGGGGTGGCGGCACGCAACTGGTCGGCAAAGTCGTCGGCGCGGTGGTCCAGGGCCGCATCCACGCGCAGGGTGTCGCGCAGGTAACGCACTTTCTCCTGGCCACCGGCAATGGCGACCACGCGCAACCCTTGCAGGCGCGCAAGTTGCGCCACGGTTGCACCGACCGGGCCACTGGCGGCCGCCACCACCAGGGTTTCGCCCGGCTGCGGCTTGCCGATCTCGTGCAGGCCCGCATACGCGGTGAAGCCCGGCATGCCGTACACGCCAAGCGCTGTGCTCGGTGGTAAGCCGTCGTCCTTGGGCAGCTTGCGCAAGGGTGTCTCCGGGGTAAGCAGGGTATGCGTCTGCCAGCCGCCCGACAGCACCAGCAACTCACCGGGGCGATAGTCGGGATGATGCGATTCGATGACTTCGCCCACCGTGCCGCCTTCCATCACCGCATCGATCTCGACCGGTGCGGCGTAGGAGGGACCGTCGTTCATGCGTCCACGCATGTACGGGTCCAGCGACAGGAAGCGGTTACGCACAAGGATCTGGTCGTGGCCGGTCGGCGGCAAGGCGACGTCTTCGAGACGGAAGTTGTCTGCCGTGGGTTCGCCATGCGGGCGCGAGGCCAGCACGATGCGGCGGTTGGTGATGGATGTCATGGGAGATTCCTCGCGGAAAAAACCGCGCGTGGGGTCGGAAAGCACAGCCGCGATGGCGGCTGCGCGAGGGTGTGCGGGGACGCGACGCGCGTTCGCCCGGGTTGCAGGCGGGCTGCGTCAGGCGGCGTCGGATGGCTCAGGCGCGCTTGCCGCATCCAGCTGCGCAACCTGATCGGCACTGAGCGACACGCGTGCCGCGGCCAGTACGTCGTGCAACTGGCGCACGCTGGTGGCGCTGACGATCGGGGCGGTCACACTCGGCCGCGCGATCAACCAGGCCAATGCAATCTGTGCGGGCGTGGCGTGATGGGTGGCAGCCAGATCATCCAATGCCTGAACAATGCGCAGGCCGCGTGGATTGACGTATTGCTTGACCACCGAGGCGCCGCGCGCACTGCTCTTGCCGGCGTCGGCGGCACTGCGGTATTTGCCGGTCAGAAAACCGCTGGCCAGCGAGTAATAGCTGATGACGCCGAGCCCGCGTTCGCGCACCAGCGGCTCCAGCTCGGTTTCGTAGCCGGCGCGATCGTAGAGGTTGTATTCGGGCTGCAGGCTTTCGTAACGCGGCAGCTTGTATTGCTCGGAAATATCCAGCGCATCGCGCAGGCGCGTGGCGCTGTAGTTGGAGGCGCCGATCGCGCGCACCTTGCCTTGTTCGATCAACCGACCGAACGCGGCCAACGTGGCTTCCAGCGGAATCGATTCGTCGTCCTCGTGGGCCTGATACAGATCGATCACATCGGTCTGCAGACGGGCCAGCGAATCTTCCACCGCCGCTGCGATATTGTCCGGCGACAGGCCTGGATGCTCGCTCCACTTGGCCACCTTGGTGGCGATCAATACCTTGTCGCGCTTGCCGCTGCGCGTGAGCCAACGTCCGATGATGGTTTCCGATTCGCCACCGTGGTTGCCCGGCACCCAACCCGAGTACGTATCGGCGGTGTCGATCAGATTGAAGCCGGCATCGACAAAGGCGTCGAGCAATGCGAACGAGGTCGCCTCATCGGCGCTCCAGCCGAACACATTGCCACCGAACACGATCGGTTGAATCTGCAGGCCGGAGCGGCCTAACGCACGGGCTTGAGTCATCGCGGATGTTCCTGATTCGAACTGCCCACAGGATAGTCATCCGCACCGATGTTGCGTGTGACATCGATGTGGATTCTGCGTTCTGCCGATCGCCCTCATCGGCTCACAGGATCTGAACATGTCGCCATGTGTCGAGTGGCGCACGGTGTCATGCGTGGCCGACGCGGGCACACGGCAGTCCCCGGACCGCATGCTAGGCTCGCGCTACTTTTCCCGGAAGAGGGGCACTGCAATGATCCGCAACAAGCTGGCCTGTGCGTGTGTGATGAGTCTGGTGGTGGCGATGAGCGCGCCGCTGGCGATGGCGATGAAACCGGCAGATAGCGCAACCCTGCCGGCACCGGATAAGGCGCTGCAGGCGGCCATCAATGGCAGCTGGCGCGATCGGGTGTACGTGCAGCGCGATGTCTATCGCCACCCCGGCCAGACGCTGGCGTTTTTCGGCATCAAGCCCACCCAGACCGTCATCGAAATCACCCCGGGCGGCGGCTGGTATTCGGAAATCCTGGCGCCGTATCTGCGCCAGAAGGGCAAGTATGTCGCAGCCGTGGTCGACCCGGCATCGGCGCCGGAGGGTCGCAGCCGCGACTATGCGCAGAGCGCGCGCGACGAGCTGGAGAAGAAGCTGGAAGCCAACCCGGCGATCTACGGCAAGCCGTCGATCGTGTCCTATGTGCCGAAGACGCCGTCGTTCGGCGTGGACAATTCTGCCGATCTGGTGCTGACCTTCCGCAACGTGCACAACTGGCGCATGGCCGGCAATGCCGAAGCGATGTTTGCCGGCTTCTACAAGGTGCTCAAGCCCGGCGGCGTGCTCGGCGTGGTCGAGCATCGCGCCAAGACCGATGTGCCGGCCGACGACAAGAGCGGCTATGTGGGTCAGGCGCAGGTGATTGCGATGGCCGAAGCTGCCGGCTTCACCCTGGCCGGCAAGAGCGAGCTCAATGCCAACCCGCGCGACACCAAGGATTACCCCGGTGGCGTGTGGACGTTGCCGCCGAGCAACAAGCACGAGGCCACCGACGATGCCAAGTACAAGGCCATCGGCGAGAGCGACCGCATGACCTTGAAGTTCGTCAAACGGTGATCGATTGCCTGCATGCCGGCGCGCACACGGCGCGTCCGGCATGCAGGGGCCGCAACGTGGTGCCGGGTAACCGATGATGGCCGCATGCACGCGCGCGCATGCCATCCAGGCGCGTGCGTCGTGGAGGGTGCATCCATCGCAGCTGGTGCCGATCGCCTGCATCCAATGCGCAGGTGCGCCTGCGATCTGCGCTGACCACGCAAGAGTGCAACCGCCGAGCGAATGCGCTGCGCGCCTCGCTCCGTTATCGGTACGCTGCATCCATCATCCGCACGAGGCCATGCGCAGCTGTCGTGCGTGTCCGTGAACTCGCGCTACAGGATTCGCATGTTGGTGCTGTTGAACAAACCTTATGGCGTGCTGTCGCAATTCAGCGACCGCTCGCAGCCGCCCAGGCGCACACTGGCCGAATTCGGCTTGCCTGCCGACGTGTATGCGGCGGGCCGTCTGGACCACGACAGCGAAGGCTTGCTGTTGCTCACCGACGACGGTGCACTGGCGCACCGCTTGACCGACCCGCGCCACAAGCAACCCAAGACCTACTGGGTGCAAGTGGAAGGCGCGCCGGAGCCTGCACACCTGCAGGCCTTGCGCGATGGCGTGCTGCTGAATGACGGCCCGACCCGTCCCGCCAAGGCGCGCATGCTCGACCCGGCGCCGGACCTCTGGCCGCGCGATCCGCCGGTACGCGTGCGCAAGACCGTGCCCGATGCCTGGCTGGAACTGCAAATCACCGAAGGCCGCAATCGCCAGGTACGGCGCATGACCGCATCGGTGGGTTTGCCGACCTTGCGCCTGGTGCGCGTGGCCATCGGCGACTGGAGACTGGACACGCTCGCACCCGGTCAGTGGCGCAGGGAAGATGGCCATGGTGCGCGTCCGAGCAGGACGCGGCGCTGAGCCCGATGCATTCGCTACCTGCGTCGCTTCAGCGCAGTGCACGGACATCACGCGGGGATCCGTTACGCAGAGCGCCGCACCCCGTGCGTGCCTGGATCGCCCGGCCACCCAGCGATGCGTATCAAGCCGCGTGTTCTGCGATGCGTGGTGATCGCAGTGACGCCACAGTGGATAGCGGCGATGACACTTGATCGATGGTGGCCCGCCACGCGCGCGGGCCGCGCCACATCGTTCGGCCACGCACGTCCGCACCGATGCCGTTGTGATTTGCCGGGTGACCGGGCGCCATCCACAGACGACAACGCCACGGCGCGGGGCCGTGGCGTTGTCGGTTTTTTCCGTCAGACCGGCGGCTTATTCGATGCCGTCGCTCGGGGTCACCGCACCGCGACGCTGATAGGCCGCGCGGCGTGCATTGGCGTTGCCGGCATGTTCGCGGTCCAGACGATGGACGTTGCCGCCGAGCACCTGCTGGTCACGCTGGCGCTTGCGATAGACCGCATAACCGATCAGGCCGAGACCTGCGACGGCAGCCGCCACGGTGATCGCAGGATTGCGCTTGACCAGCTTGCTGGCGGCCTTGCCGCCGCTGCGCACGGCGCCCAGCGCAGCACCGGTCTTCAGCCAGTCGCCGGCGCCCGGGCGCAGATGACGCAGGCTGCTGCCGGCGTTGCGGGCCTGGTCGCCTGCATTGGAGGCAGCGTGACGCAGATGGTCGCCCGCATTGCCCGCCAGCTCCAGGGCACGCTCCAGGGCGCGTTCGGTGATCACAGTCAGCTTGCTCATTGGAGGCGTTTCCTTTCCGAGTACGTGGGCTGCAGTGTGTGGTCTGGTGCGTATAGACGGTGTTAGCGGCGCCGGGACTTGTTTGGCTTGCGGTTAGGAAGCAATGCAGGCCCGCTTCGATGGTGAGCGCATGGGGCACGGCGACGATCTCGGCTGCGGCTGTGCCTTCCCCCCTTGGAAGAAAGTGTCCAAAGGCGCGGATCAGGGGCGAGCGAAACCTCGTGTCGTGCAGTGCTGAGTGGCTCGGCTGCGTCCCCTCACGCGTCCTGGTCCGCGCTGACAGCGCGGGCGTCAACGGCGCGCCCGCCAGTGGCGCGCAAGGGGCGCCTTGTCGCCCGGCAGCAAGAGGCTGCCAGTGCCACGTGGTTGCGTCCTGTGCCGTCGCTGTCCCATGGATGGTTGGGCGGCGCCGCACAAGCCGTTGAGCACCTGCCATGGTTCGCCGCCGCTGCGGCCAAAAACGATCAGGTGCCGCGCGGTTTCGCCCTGTGCGTCGCCGTCGCCGTCCACGGGTCATCTGGCCACGGATGCCGGGGATATCGCCCTTTCATCTCCTTCCTCACGTCCGGATAGGTGGTTGCCCAGAAGCTCTTCAGGTCCTGTGTGACCTGCAACGGGCGCCCACCCGGCGAGAGAAGATGCAGGGTCAGCGGAATGCGGCCGTCGGCGATGCGCGGGGTGTCGGCCAGGCCGAACAGTTCCTGCAGTTTGACTGCCAGCACCGGCGGCAACGGCTGCTCGGCATGGTCCAGGGCGTAGACGATCTGTCGCTCCATGCCCGAGGGCACGCTGATGCGGGTGGGCGCGTGGCGGTCGATCAGCTGGCGCCGGTCCCACGGCAAGGCAGCCTTGAGCGCGTCGCCCAGACTGGCTTCGTCCAGCGCGTCCAGGCGGGTCTTGCCGGCGAAGGCCGGGCGCAGCCAGGTGTCCAGCGTGTCCAGCAACGCGGGATCGGACAGGTCGGGCAGCGCAAGCTCCGGCATCCAGGCGCGCAGCGATTGCAGGCGTGCGCGCCATTGGCGCAGGCCGTCGGTCCAGGGCAAGGCATCCAGGCCCAGCTGACGCACTGCCTCGGTCAGTGCGCCGGCCGCCTGCGCCGGATCGACGCGGCCGGCCGGGCGGCTGTCGAGCACGATGCGGTCGAAGCTGGATTGCCGGCGCGCGACCAGGGCGCGTTTGTCGGCGTCCCACTGCACCAGATCCTGCTGCACGAAGCGCTCGGGCACGCTGCGGCGCAGATAGCCTTCGTCCACCGGGGCGGCGCGCAGCAGCAGCGCGTCCTTGGCTTCGTAACGCAATTCGCTGGCGACCAGCCACGGCTCGCCGCGCAGATCGCTGTGGTCGAACAGGCGTGCGCTGCGGCCGTTGGCGAGCAGGTAGCGCAACGGATCGGTGGGATGGCGTGCGGCAATGCGATCGGGAAAGGCGTGCGAGAGCAGATCGCCGAGCGCGTGCGCTTCCACGCTGGCCGGCGCGGCGCTGTCGCAGCGCAGCCGGCGTCGCCATTGTTTGGCGGCGCTGTCGATCGCCGCCAGTCCGCTGCGGTTGGCGTCGTGCGCGCTGCGGCCTTGCCGGAACGCAGCCAGTGCGCGCCAGCGTGCGGCCAGTCCATCGCCGCCCTGACGCAGCGGGTCGCGCGCTTCGAGCAGTGCGGCCAGATCGCAGGCCAGCGCCACGCGCGTTGCATCGCCGGCCAGCGCCAGCATCGCGGCCAGGCGCGGATGGGTGCCGAGCGCGAGCATGCGCCGGCCCAGCGCGGTGATGCCGCCGCGCTCGGTCAGTGCACCCAGCCGTTGCAGCAGCTCATGTGCGGCGGCCAGTGCGCCGGCCGGCGGCGCATCGACAAAACGCAGTGCGGTACTGCCCCAGGCAGCCAGTTCCAGCGCCAGGCCGGTCAGTTCCACCTGGGTGATTTCGGCGCGGCGCTGCGGCTCCAGTCGTTGCGATTGCGGCCACAACCGGTACGCCCAGCCGCTGGCCACACGCCCGGCGCGGCCGGCGCGCTGGTCGGCCGAGGCCTGCGCAATGGTGGCGATATCCAGCCGCGAAAAGCCGCTGTTGGGGTCGTAGTGCGGCTCGCGCGCCAGCCCGCTGTCGATGACCACGCGCACGCCGGGCAGGGTGACCGAGGATTCGGCGACATTGGTGGCCAGCACCACGCGGCGGCGTCCCTGCGGATCGGGCTGCAGCACCTGGCTCTGCGCTTCGACCGCCAGCTCGCCATGCAGCGGCAGCACCTGCACCGCCGGATCCAGCACGTCCTGCAGCGCGCTGTGCACGCGTGCGATCTCGCGCTGGCCGGGCAGGAACACCAGCACATCGCCCGGATGCGTGGCCAAGGCCTGTTCCACCGCACGCCGCGTTTGCGGCTCCAGCGCTTCGTCGCGGCGTGCGGGGAAATGCGTGACGTCCACCGGAAAACTGCGCCCGGCGCTGCTCAGGCGCGGCGCGTCGAGAAAGCCGGCCAGCCGTTCGCCATCGAGCGTGGCCGACATCGCCACGATGCGCAGGTCCTCGCGCACCTGCGCCTGCACGTCCAGCGCCAGCGCCAGGCCGAGGTCGCCGGCCAGATGACGTTCGTGGAATTCGTCGAACAGCAGCGCGCCGATGGTTTCCAGCATCGGGTCGTCCTGGATCAGCCGGGTCAGGATGCCTTCGGTGACGACCTCGATGCGGGTGCGCGCGGAGGTCTTGTTCTCGAAGCGGATGCGGTAGCCCACCGTCTCGCCGACCGGCTCGCCGAGCTGGCGGGCCATGAACACGGCGGCGCTGCGGGCGGCCACGCGGCGCGGTTCGAGCATCACGATCTTGCGCCCGGCCAGCCACGGCGCATCCAGCAGCGCCAATGGCACCTGGGTGGTCTTGCCGGCGCCGGGCGGGGCTTCCAGCACCAGCCGCGGATGCGCGGCCAGGCTGTCGCGGATCTGCGGCAACAACGGGGAAATCGGAAAAACGGGCTCGGTCATGCGCGGGAAGGATACGGTTCCCATGCAAGCGGTGCGACCGACAGAAGCGTGGTGTGTCGAGGGCTCGGTGCCCTCGCCGCTCACAGGGCACGCAGGAAATTCGTCCCTGGAGTCTCCGTTGCGGCATTCATGCCGCCGCAGGGTCCCGCAAGCGGCAAGCACCCTGCAACCAAACACCGGATCAACTGCTCTACGACGGGGCTATCCGCACGGACCACCCATTTCAAGAGACCAAACAACCGAGACTTCCACTCGCCGCGTCGTTAGACGGCTAAGAGCGGCTAACAAAACGACTTTGCGTCAGCCTACTGCAGGCCGGCCATCTGCGGCCTGGCTGGGCGGGCAAGGGCCAGTCGAGATGGTCGGCATGCATGGGTTTAAACACAGCAACCAGCGGAGTCTCTGGTGCGGTGTCCTCGCCGCTTGCGGGACCGTGTGGCGGCATGGATGCCGCCACCGAGTCCCCAGGGACGGGTTCACGGCGTGTCCCGCGAGCGGTGAGGGCACCGCGCATTCGACCCACTCCGTGTTTGATCTGGACTTCTGACGGCATCCACCAAGATACGGCCGACAAAACCACTGCACTCACTGACAGGCGCTCGCTCGCCAGGTTTTGTTAGCTGCTCTAAGCCAATCTCACCATCACCCCGCTTCGCGCATCCGGGCGGTCAGGCCCTTGAGAAAGGCGCGCAGCAGCTGGTCGCCGCAGGGGCGGAAATTCTTGTGGCCGGGCTGGCGGAACAGCGCGGACAGTTCCGGCTTGGACAGCGGGAAGCCGGCGCTGGCGAAGATGGCGTGCATGTCCACGTCCTTCAGCTCGAAAGCCACGCGCAGTTTCTTCAACACCAGGTTGTTGCCGACGCGGGTTTCCAGCGGGCGCACCGGCTGGCTTTCGTCGCGGCCACGGAAACGCAACACCAGGCCGTCGAGAAAGCGCGCCAGCATCGCATCGGTGCAGGGCTCGAAACCGGGCTCGTCTTCCTTCTTCAGCCAGGTCTGTACCTGCGGCTTGTCGAGCGCGAACTCCGGGTCGGCCAGGTGGACGATTTCCACCACCTTGTCGTCGCTGAGGTCGAGCATGTAGCGGATGCTGCGCAGTACATCGTTGTGGATCATGGCAATTCCGGGGCCCCGGCCTGTCGCCGGAAAGGCGCCATTCTACGGGGGCGATGCGCAACGCGGCGTTTGCAGGGCCGATCCGTTGCCGAACCGGCGGCCGCTCAGCTGCCGCGATAGGTGGAATATCCGTACGGCGAGAGCAGCAGCGGCACGTGGTAATGGCCGTCATCGGCGATGCCGAAGGCGATTGGCACCTGTTCCAGGAACGGTGGGTCGGCCAGCGCCAGGCCGGCTGCGCGCCAATAGCCGGCCACCTCGAATTCCAGCCGGTAGCGTCCCGTCTGCAGCGTGAGTGCGGCCAGTGCGGGGCAGCGCCCGTCCTGGTTGGTGACGCCGTCGAAGTGCAGGGTGGTGCCGGCGAACAGGCGCACTGCGATGCCTGCGGCGGGGCGGCCGCTGGCGGTATCCAGTACGTGCGTGGATAGGGTGCTCATGCCACCGCCTGGGTCGGTTGCGGCCACTGGCCGACGAATTCGGGCTGGTCGTAGGCCAGATAGCTGTCGACGATGGCCTGGCGGTCGTCCAGGAACAGTTGATCGGCCACTGCGCGGGCCAGTCGTGGCAGTGCGACCTTGAGTCCGGACAGCGCCGCGGCCGAGGGGCCGTGGTTGATCAGCGCCGAATAGTTGAACGCGAACAAGCCGTGCAACAGCGCGGCGTCGTCGGGCGTGCGCGGCAGCAGCTCGAAGCCCGGCCCCAGATACGGGTGCGCATCCAGCACCGGATTGGCCTGGCCCGGCGGTGGCTGATAGCGGTCGGCCCAGCAGGCGATGCGCCCGGACAGCGCGGCCAGTTCCGGGCGCAGCTGCGGGTCGGTGACCAGGCCGGTGGCCACCGCCAGAAAATCGAAACGGTGCTCGCCCTGCGGCGTGCGCACCACCACCTCGCCCTCGCGTTCGGCCACCTCCAGCCACGGAGCGCCCAGGTGCAGCGCGAAGCCGGCGTGCGCGCAGGCGCGCTGGAAGGTGTCGTTGGTCGGCGGCTGGTTGTGCGCGAAGAAGCTGGCCATCATCCGGTACTTGTCCGCATCGGGCAGTGCTGGAAAGCGCGGAATGATGCCGGCCTGTTCCATGTGGCGGAATGGATTGATGCGCGGCAATGCGCTGCGGCGCACGAACACCTCGGCACTGGCAACGCCTTGGTCCAGCGCGAAACAGGCGTTGTCGAACGCGGACGCGCCGCCGCCGAGAATGCCCACGCGCTTGCCGGCCAACGCGGCGAAGTCGATCGGGCCGGAGGTGTGCGCATAGCGCTGCGCGGGCAGGGCGCGGCTGATCCAGTCCGGCACCATCCATTGGCCGCCGCCCTGGATGCCGGTTGCCAGGATCAGCTTGCGCGTCAGCAGCGGTGCGCCCATTGCCAGATGCAGGCGGTGGATGCCCGGCGCCACGTCCGGCTCCACGCGTGCCAGCTGCGTGGCATTGCGCACCGGCAGGCGCAGCACCGCACGGTACCAGCGCAGATAGTCCATCCAGCTGCCGCGCGGAATCTTGTCGAGTGCGTCCCAGCCGGCGACGCCGTGCTGCGCTTCCCACCAGGCACGGAAGGTCAACGACGGCACGCCCAGGTCGATCGAGGTGATCTGCTTGGGCGTGCGCAAGGTCTGCATGCGTGCGTAGGTCACCCACGGACCTTCTTGCCCGGCTGGGTTTTCGTCGATGACCAGCACGTTGTGCACGCGCTCGCGTTGCAGCGCGAACGCCGCGCCCAGGCCGCTCTGGCCGGCGCCGACAATCACCACGTCATAGACATGCCCGGCCGGATGCACGCGCGGCTGCGTCCATGCGTCGCCGCCGTGGGCCAGGCGTTGCAGATCGTGGTGGAGCTCGCGTTCGAGTTGGGCCAGGCTCATGGCAGTGCCTCCAGGCGCAGGTGCACGATCTTGCCGATCTCGGCGAGGGCGGTGGCAATCTCTTCGCTGCGCGAGGCCGCCAGCCGGCGTTCCAGCGCGGCCAGAATGCCGGCCTTGTCGTGCAGCCGCACGCAGATGACGAACGGAAATCCGAACCGGTGGCGATAGGCGCGATTGAGCGCGTGGAAGCGCTGGAACTCGTCTTCGCTGAGCCGGTCCAATCCGGCCGAGGCCTGCTCGGCCGCCGATGCGGCGGTGAGCGTGCGGTCGATCGCCGCCTTGCCGGCCAGCTCCGGGTGGGCGCAGATCAAGGCGAGCTGCTCCTCCGGCGAGGCATCCAGCACCACCTGCATCAGCCCGCGATACACCTCGGCGAACGGACGCCGTTGCGCGGCACGCTCGACCACCCACGGCGAATGTTCGAACAGCGCGTGGTAACGCGCCACGAAGGCTGCATCGTCCAGCACATTGGCATCGATCACGCTCATGCGTGCGTGCCTTGCAGCGAAACGTGCGCGGCCACCACTTTCCAGCCATCGGCAAAGCGCACCCAGCTCTGGCTCTGGCGGCCGCGCGCGCTGCTGCCTTCGCGCATGAATTCGGCATGCGTGGTGGCGCAGTCGTGGCCGTAGCTGTGTACTTCCACGTGCATGAGCTGGCGTTGCGGCGAGCCGCCGCGGCCGCTGCGAAACGCGCGGATCGCTTCGATGCCGTACAGCACTTCGCCCACGCCGTAGCGCACCGTGCTGGGCGCAGCGTGGAACAGCGCGTCCATCGCGGCGATGTCGTCGCGCATGAGCGCACTCTCGTAGGCGTGGAAGGCGGCGGTCACTTGCGCGATCACCTCGGGCAGGTCGATGTCGGCTATGGAGATACTCATGCCGGGTGCACCTGCTGCCAATGCCGTGCGATATCGATGCGGCGCGCAATCCAGGCATCGCCGCTGGCCAGCACGTGATCGACAAAGCGCGCCAGTGCGGCCGCGCGCGCCGGCTTGCCGACGATGCGCCCGTGCAGGCCGATCGAGAGCATACGCCCGCCTTCGCTGCGCAGTTGCTCGAAGCTGTCACGCAGATAGCGGAAGAACGGCTCGCCATCGGCAAAGCCGTTGTAGGCGACGAATTTCATGTCATTGGCGTCCAGGGTGTACGGCACGATCAACTGCGCGCGGCCGTGGCGATGGTCGTAGTACGGCACATCGTCGGCATAGCTGTCGGCGTCGTAGACAAAGCCGCCTTCTTCGGCAACCAGGCGTGCGGTATTGGGGCTGGTGCGGCCCTGGTACCAGCCCAGCGGGCGGCTGCCGGTGACGCGAGTGTGCACCGCGATGGCTTCTGAGATATGCGCGCGCTCGGTGGTCTCATCCACGTGTTGATAGTCGATCCAACGCAGCCCATGGCTGGCGATTTCCCAGCCGGCGGCCTGCATCGCGGCCACCGCGTCTGGATTGGAGGCCAGTGCCTGCGCCACGCCGAATACGGTCACCGGCACGTTGCGCGTGGCGAACAGCCGATGCAACCGCCAGAAGCCGGCGCGGCTGCCGTATTCGTACAGGCTTTCCATCGCCATGGCGCGTGCGCCGGGTTGCGATTGCGTGCCGACCATTTCCGACAAAAAGGCTTCCGAGCCGGCATCGCCGTTGAGCACGCAGTGTTCCGCGCCCTCTTCGTAGTTGATGACGAACTGCACCGCGACACGTGCGCCACCGGGCCACTGCGCCGCAGGCGGGGTGGCGCCATAGCCGACCAGGTCGCGCGCTGTGCTCATGCATGTGGCTCCGCATGCCAGGCGGCCAATGCGGCTTCCACCGCCAGGCCCGGTGTGCAGGCGTAGCCTTCGGCGCGCAGCACCGCTTCCAGCGCGGCCAGGGTGATCAGCACCTTGTGCTTCATCGCGTTGTAGCCCATCGCGCCGATGCGCCAGATCCTGCCTTGCAACGGCCCGAACGCGGTGCCGATCTCGATCTCGAAATCCTCGCGCATGCGTCGCCGCACGGCATCGCCGTCGATGCCGTGCGGAATCACCACGCCGGTGACGTTGGTCATGCGCTGCACATCGTCGCCGAAGACCTCCAGCCCCAACGCGCGGATGCCGGCGCTCACCGCGCGCCCGGCGGCGGCGTGGCGGGCGAAGCGGGCGTCCAGGCCTTCCTGCAACGCCACGCGTGCGCATTCGCGTGCGCCGTAGAGCATGGTGGTGGCTTCGGTGTGGTGGTTCAGGCGTTTGTCCGACCAGTAATCCATGATCATCGCCAGGTCGAAATAGTTCGACGCGATGCGTGGGCCGCTGCCATTGACGATGTCCTCGCGCACGATGCCGCGTTCGACATGGCGGCGCGCGAAGATCGCCTCGGCCGCTGCGTTGGAGATGGTGATCGGCGCCGAGCCGGACGGCCCGCCCAGGCATTTCTGCAGGCCGGCGGTGACCACGTCCACGCCCCAGCGGTCGCTGGCGATCGGCATGCCGCCGATGGTGGCGGTGGCATCCACGTAGCTCAGCGCGCCGGCCGCGCGGCACAGCGCACCCAGGCCATCCAGCGGTTGCGCCATGGTGGTGGAGGTGTCGCCATGCACGGTAGCCACCAGCCTGGGTGCCACGCGCTCGATGGCGTCGGCAATCGCGCTCAGCGGCACCACCTCGCCCCAGGGCGCATCCACGCTGTGCACGTCGGCACCCAGGCGTTGCAGGATTTCGGTGAGCAACAGCCCGAAGCGGCCGAAGTTGATCACCAGCACGCGGTCGCCCGGCTGCACCAGCGATACCAGCGCCGCTTCGATGCCGGCGCGCGCGGTGCCATCGACCAGGAAGGTCCAGCGGTTTTCGGTGCCGAACAACGGCCGGTACAGCGCCATCACCTCGTTCATGTAGGTGGTCATTTCCGGGTCGAACTGGCCCAGCAGATCGGCCGCCATCGCGCGCAGTACGCGCGGGTGCGCATTGACCGGGCCGGGGCCCATCAACAGGCGCTGTGGCGGGTCGAGTTCGCCGAAGGTGTGCAGGTGGCGCAGATCAGGTGACAAGGGGGTCTCCCAGGTGTTCGATGAAGTGGCGCATGACCGCCAGGGCGACCTCGGCGTCGGCCGGGTCGACGTGTTCGTCCGGATGATGGCTGATGCCGCCGGCGCAGCGCACGAACAGCATCGCGGTGGGGCACAGCGCGGCCATCACCATCGCGTCGTGGCCGGCGCCGGAAACCAGTTGGCGTGGCGCGATGCCTTGTGCGGCGACGGCGTGTTCCAGACGCGTCACCAATGCCGGTGCGCAAGGGCTGGCAGCGAGTGTCTGCAACGGGTCGATGGCGATGGCGATGCCGCGGCGTGCGCCGATCTGTGCGAGCGCGTGCTCGATCTCCAGCACCGCCGCATCGCGGCTGGCGTCATCGCCGGCGCGTACATCCAGCGTGCAGTCCACCCGGCCCGGCACCACATTGGTGGCGCCGGGTGCGACCTGCAGCTTGCCAACGGTGGCGACCAGACCGGCGCTGCCGGCGCGTGCGATGCGTTCGATCGCCAATAGCGCTTCGGCGGCTGCGCACAATGCATCGCGGCGCAGCGTCATGGTGGTGGTGCCGGCGTGGCAGGCGCGCCCGTCGAAGCGCAGGGCGAAGCGTCGCTGCGCGGCAATCGCGGTGACGACGCCGACCGGCATGCCGTTGGCCTCGAGTACCGGGCCTTGTTCGATATGGGTTTCCAGATAGGCCAGCACGCTGCCGGGCGCGCGTGCGGCTTGCTGGATGTGCGCGATCTCCAGGCCCCAGTCGGCGAGCGCGGTGGCCACGTCGGTGCCGGTGGCATCGGTGACGGCCAGCGTGGCCGGGTCGAGCGTGCCAGCGACCGCACGGCTGCAGAACATCGAGGCGGGGAAGCGTGAGCCTTCCTCGTCGCCAAAGGCGATCACCTCGATGGCGAACGGCAGGCGCCGCCCCAACGCATGCAGCGCGGCGACGCATTCGATACCGAGCAGGACGCCGAGCGGGCCGTCATAGCAGCCGGCATCGCGCACGCTGTCCAGATGGCTGCCGATCAGCAGCACCGGTGCGTTGGCGCGTGCGCCTTCGTAGCGACCGATCAGATTGGCCGCCGCGTCCAGTCGCACCTGCATGCCGGCCTCGCGCATCCACGCGCTCACCTGCGCGGTGGCGGCGCGATGCGCCGGGCTGAGCCAGGCGCGGAACAGCCCGCTCGGCGCGTCGCTGTAGGGCGGAAGGCCCAACGCATCGCAGCGCGCGACTGCGCGTGCGCCCGAGGCGCTGGCGGGTGAGGGACGCTGCGCGCTCAGCATGTAGCGCCGGGTGGATGTTCTGTTCTGCCGGTGCCGCCAGGACCGCGATGCCACAGGGACTGGTGCATGGAGCCTCCGCAGGCGGTGTGGAAAGGGTGAGGCAACGCCGGGCGATGGGTTTCCCGGTGAAGGGGGCGACACGCACGTGCGCAGGGGGCGGCGGCGTTGCATCGACTATACGAATCGCCCCCGTCACCCCAAAGCAGTTTTTTTAGGGTCGTGCGTTGCAAAAAATGCGACGGGGCAGCCGGTGGCTGCGCTTTTGGTTCCTTCTCCCGCCGGGAGAAGGTGACCGGCAGAGGTGGACGAGAGTGGCTGGGTCCAGACTACTGAGTGGCCGCAGCCCTTGCCCCAACCCACGCTCCGTGCCCGGACCGCGCTTGCGGTGCAGGCGTAGCAAAGGCGTGTGTGGTCGGTTGCGCGTCGCCAAAGCGCCCTATGCCTGCGTATCTCCCGTTCGTCGCCGTTGCTGCCGAGCCTCGCAGGCAACATGGATGCACATGCATCGCATGTCATCGCAACACACGATCAATCCCGAGCGCTGCTTTTGATGGGCAGGTGGCCTTCGAGTCGCCAGCTCAAACGCTGCTGTCGACATCCAGGTCCTGTCGCAGTGCGTCCACGCAATAGTCGACAAACGTACGCACCTTGGCAGAACCCCGGCGGCCCTGCACATAGACGACATGCACCGGCTCTGGCGCGATCTCGAAGGGCTCAAGTACGCAAGCGAGCTTGCCGCCCTGAAGGTGTTCGCGGATCTGGTAGGACGGCACCTGCGTCAGTCCCCAGCCCTGCACTGCGGCGGTGATGGCGGCATTGAACGAGGTCACGTGGAGGCGGGATGCCACTTCGACCAGATGCTCGCGCCCACCGATGCGGAACGGCCATTTGTGCGAGCGTTCGGCCGATGAGGTCGAGATGGTGGCGTGCTGCGGGAGATCGTCCGGCTGCTGCGGCGCACCGTGTTCTGCCAGATAGCCGGGCGAGGCGCAGACCATGCGGCGCACGCTGCCGACCGGGATGGCAGTCAGTGATGAGTCCGGCAGTGCGCCGATGCGTACCGCCACATCGATGCCTTCGTCCAGCAGCGGCACGACGCGATCGACCAGGATGGCGCGCGCGGTCATCGACGGATAGCGACCGAGAAAGCTGGTCAATACCGGCGTGACATGCAGCGCGCCGAACATCTGCGGCGCCGTCACCGTCAGCAAGCCGCTGGGAAGCGCATGCAACCCTGCCGCTCTGTGTTCGACATCGTCCAGATCGGCAAGCAGGCGTCGGCAGTCGATGGCGTACTGCTGCCCGGCCTCGGTGAGCCGCATGTTGCGTGTGGTGCGCACGACCAGCAGCACGCCCAGGCGGCTTTCCAGCTGCGCGATGGCGCGGGTGACCGTTGCGGTGGAAATGCCCAGACGCCGCGCAACCCCGGCAAAGCTTGCTTGCTCTGCCAGCGCGGCGAACAGCGTCATTTCCTGGATGCGATCCACGGACGTCTCACGATCAAGTGTGGTGCGAGAGTAGCAGTCCGACTGTCGCGGCCACGCGACTTCCACCCTTTGCTCGCGTTGGTGCTATCCGGCAAGGCATACAGCATTGCAGCGACAGCAATGGTGAATTGATCCGGTTGGTGGTTCTGGTGATGCCGCTCGCCACCTAGCATTGCCGGTCACTGATCTCCTACTGGATTTGTCATGGCCCACCCCGATTCACCCAACGCGGCCAACGCCCGCAACGCGGCAGCAGACCCGAGTCGCCGCAGGATATTGCTCGCCTCATGCGTGGGTACCGCAGTCGCCTTGGGCGCGGGCGCTGTCGGTGCAAGCGAGCTTTCCAAACAGAAGACGTCGAGCAAAGGAGATACCATGTCGAACGATGACACCCTGCACGTGGCCTACAAAACCCAACAGGTCGGCGAGGTCAATGTGTTCTACCGTGAAGCAGGACGCAAAGATGCGCCGGTGCTGTTGCTGTTGCACGGCTTTCCGAGCGCCAGCCACATGTTCCGCGATCTGCTGCCGCTGCTGGCAAGCCAGTACCGCTTGATCGCGCCCGACTTGCCGGGATTCGGCAACACCACCGCGCCACCGCGTGGACGCTTCGACTACACGTTCGAACACCTCTACAAGGTCATCGAAGGCTTTACCGAAGCACTGGGGCTGACCAGCTACAGTTTGTACGTCTTCGATTACGGCGCGCCGGTCGGCTTTCGCCTGGCGGCGGCAAACCCGCACAAGGTGAGCGCCATCATCAGCCAGAACGGCAACGCCTATCTGGAAGGCTTCAGCGACCAATGGGGTCCGTGGAAGGCCTACTGGCGTGAGCCAACCGCAGCCAACCGCGATGCATGCCGTGCCTCGCTGCTGCCGCAGGCCATTCGCGACTGGCAGTACGGTACCGGTGCCGACCCGAGCAGGCTGTCGCCGGATGGCTACACCCTGGACATCGCATACATGGCGCGCCCGGGCGCCGAAGAGATCCAGCTCGACCTGATTCTCGACTACCGCAGCAATGTCGCGGCCTATCCGGCCTTCCACGCGTACTTCCGCAAGCATCAGCCGCCGCTGTTGGCGGTGTGGGGCAAGCACGATCCCGCCTTCATTCCGCCGGGTGCGCAGGCGTATCGCAAGGACCTGCCGGCTGCCGAAGTGCATCTGCTGGATGCCGGTCACTTCGCGCTGGAAACGCATGCGGTGGAGATTGCGGATTACATCCACGACTTCCTGTCGCGCACGCTCAAGTCATCGGCGTAACTGCGTCGTTTGCACGCGGACTGCGGACGCGGCGACAGGGCTGCGTCCGCGCGCATCTGAGTCGTTGTGTCGGCGTGCTAGGTTACTGGGATCATTCCCCGAGAAATGCCGAGATGCTCAGCGCGTACCGATGGAGCGGGTTACTGGTGCTTGCCAGCCTTTTGCCGGTGTCTGCGGTTGCCGGTACGCCCGATGGCGGTTACCGGCAGCCACCGGAGCCATTGCTGAGCGTGTTACGCGCTCCGCTCAATCCATCGCCGCGCCTGGACCCCACCGGCAAGACCTTGTTGCTGGTGCAGCGCACCCAGTACCCGCCGATCGCACGCGTTGCCGAGCCGTATCTGAAGCTGGCCGGTGTACGTGTGGAGCCGCGCACGCATAGCCGCCACGACATGTCCAACGGCTACGGCATTCGTTCCTGCCTGGAAGGCTTCAGCCTGGTGGATGTTGCAAGCGGCAAGCAGACCGCCGTGCGCCTGCCGGCTGGTGCCTGTCCGGCATCGCCGGTGTGGTCGCCGGACGGGCGCCGCTTCGCCTTCAACAACACAGCCGCGGACCGCGTCGAGCTATGGGTGGGCGAGGTGGCCACTGGCAACGTGCGCAGGATCGACGGTGTGCAGCTCAACCCAGTGCTGGGTGGCGAGATCCAGTGGCTGGGCGGCAGCGACACCCTGCTGCTGAAGACGGTACCGCAAGACCTGGGCGCCGCCCCGCGCAAGGCCGCGGTGCCGCCTGGCCCGGAGGTCAAGGAAACCATCCAGGGCAAGGGCGAAAGCAGCACCTATGAAGCGCGCGATACGCTCTCCAGCCCCGAAGACGAGGCCTTATTCACCTACTACGCCACCTCCCAGCTGCTCACGGTGGATGTGGCCAGCGGCAGCCAGCGCAAGCTCGGTACGCCTGCGGTCTACAGCAACGTGGATGGCGCGCCCGATGGCCGCCACGTGTTGGTGGAACGGTTGAAGCAGCCGTACTCCTACGTCACTACCTACGCACGTTTCGCTCACGCTGTGGCGGTGTTGGATATGGCCAATGGCAGCGAGCGCATGCTGGCCAATCTGCCGGTTGCCGACCGGGTGCCGGTGCAAGGTGTGTCGATTGGCCCGCGTGCGTATTCCTGGCGCGCCAACCAACCAGCCACGCTGGTCTGGGCCGAAGCGCTCGATGGTGGCGATTGGAAAACCAGCGTGCCCGCACGCGACAAGTTGATGACGCTGGCTGCACCGTTCACTGCCAAACCGCGTGAACTCACGCGCGTGCAGCAGCGGTATGCCGGCTTGTCCTGGTTTGCTGCAGGCGGCCAAGCGCTGTTGGACGAGTACGACGAAAACCGCCACTGGCGTCGCACCACTTTGTTGAATGCCGACCGCCCCGGCACTGCCGGACGTGTGTTGTTCGACCTTTCCACCGACGACCTGTACGCAGATCCGGGCCTGCCGAAGATGCGTGTGCTGTCCAACGGCCAAGCCGTACTGCGCGAAGAGCAGGGTGCGTTGTTCCTGAGCGGCCAAGGCGCCTCGCCGGCGGGCGACCGGCCGTTTCTGGATCGCTATGAGCTGACCAGTGGCAAGACCCAGCGGCTGTTCCGCAGCGATGCCAGCGTGGACGAGCTGTTCTTCGGTTTTGCGGGCGACGATGTGTCGCGTCTGTTGACCTGGCACCAGTCGCTGACCGACCCGCCCAACGTGTATGTGCGCACGCTTGGCCAGCCGCTGCCGACGGCGGCTACCGGCGAGGCGGCCCTTGCCTCGACCGCCACGCCGCTTACCCACTTTGCGGATCCGACTCCGCTGGTGCGGCAGATCAAGAAGCGGCTGGTCACCTACAAGCGCAAGGACGGCGTGGAGCTGTCGTTCACCCTGTACACGCCGCCCGGCTACAAAGAAGGCACGCGCGTGCCGGCGATCCTGTATGCCTATCCTCTCGACTACGCCGACCCTTCCAAGGCCGGCCAGGTCAGCGGCGCCAGCGAGCGCGACTTCACCCGCCTAAGCTACTACCAGGTGCTGTTGCTGGCCGGTTACGCGATTATCGACGATGCCGCCTTCCCCATTGTGGGAGACCCCAAGACCGCTTACGACACCTACCTGCAGCAGTTGGTGGACGACGCCACCGCTGCGGTGGACAAGGCGGTTGAACTGGGCGTGGTCGATCGCCAACGCATCGGCGTCACCGGGCACAGCCACGGCGCGCTGATGACGGCCAACCTGTTGGCACAGACCGACCTGTTCCGCGCCGGTGCCGCCACCAGCGGCAGCTACAACAAGACGCTGACGCCATTCGGTTTCCAGAACGAGCGCCGTTCGTTCTGGGCCGCGCCGCAGGTCTATGCGCAGGCGTCTGCGTTCTTCCACGCCGACAAGATCAACGAACCATTGTTGATCGTGCACGGCATGGACGACGCCAACCCCGGGACCGAAACTACCCAGGCACCACGGTTGTTCCAGGCGATCCGTGGCAACGGCGGCACTGCGCGGCTGGTATTGCTGCCGTTCGAACCGCATTGGTACACCGCACGCGAATCCACCGAAGACGTGGTCGCCGAGATGCTGGACTGGTTCGACCGCTACGTGAAAAACGCCGCGCCACGCGATGCGGGCAGTAAGCAGAAAATGTGAGATGACGAGCACCTCACACCAAAGCGGAGCTTGCCAGGCTCAATCCGCCGACAGCGATCCCAGGGTAAAGCCGGAAACGGCATTCACCTTGCCGCGCCACAGCACACCACGGTTGCTGGGCAGGGGCTGGCCGCCGGGCGAGAAGCAACGCGACTCGATCAGGTGAAGGAACTGCGGAGGTGTGCTGCTCTGCTGAGCGTCCTCTTCCGTGTCGTAGATGCTGGCGTGGCTGGCAAACGCGCGACGGATATCTTCTTTTTCTTCGGCGTTGCCTGGATAGGCAGCAGAAAATTCCTGCGCAAACGCCTCGAAGTACTGTTTCCCGCTGACAAGCTGGCCTGAAATGATGATGCCTTCGACAAAGAGCGTAATGCCGAACTGCACGTTCGAGGTGTTGACGGTCGCGACCAGCTTCTGCAGATACCAATCCAGGCTCTGGCCGTCGAACGCCAGCTTGACGTCTTCCAGCTTGGGTTGATTGTCGTCTTGATCTGTCATGTGGCTCTCCTTGGTGAAAGGTGTAACGCGTGTGTTGAAGTAAGCGCAGCGACGTACCTACGCATCGCCCCGCATGCCCAAGAAAGCAAATGCGTCCTGTCCGGTGATCGGCGTGGTTGAGTCCGCCATGGTCGCCTTGGAGAGCATGCTCTGAGTCTATGACATGTTTCCCCAGTCGGCTTGCTCTGGTTGGAGTCTTGATCCTCAGCGCTAGCTTGTGCTGTTGCACAAGCTCTTTGCTCGCGCGGGTGCTTGATTGGGGCTGTCAGTCAACGTTCGTTCCGAGCCATCGGGGAGTAGCGGCACAGCTTGGCGATGTCCTTAGCAGTCCGCCACGGCCTGGTATAGGCCTCAAGGGATGAAATTTTCTGATGAAATTTCGCGACTAGATATGGTTTTTCTGACACTTGTTAGCCTTGATCGCTCGCCACTCACGCCCGTCTCTTCATTAGAGGGGCACCGATAAAATCAAACCGCGTCGAAGGGTAATCCCCCCTCAGATCAGCAGACGTCAAAAGTGGAATTTTCTCGTAACCTTTCCTGAGGAGATTTCCATGAAGACATCACGATTCACCG
>NZ_JACIFI010000030.1 GCF_014197275.1 Xanthomonas sp. 3075
ATGACACCGGCTGCGTATGCCCAACATCTGGCAAACACCGATATCATCAGCCCTGGACTCTAAACCAGGCCGCTACTCAGGGCGGGGGGATGTCGACCCTACAACACTCGACACCGCCCGGTGCTCGGTCATCTGCATGATCGCGGCCAGCGGCACGCCTTGGCGGCTGGCTTCCGTCACGAAGCCCGAGCGAAGGCTGTGTCCCCCAAAGTCTCCCTCGATTCCCGCGAGCTTCGCCCGGCGTTGCACGATCTCGGCCACGGCGGCGGGGGACAGGGCAGGGCCCACGCGGCGCTTCCACAGACGGCGGAAGATCGCCCCCTCCTTAATGCCCGCCTCGGCGATCCATTCCTCAAGGGCCACAGCAGCGCGGTCCAGCACCGGCTTATCCGGGGTCGAGCTCGCGGTGACGCCAGCCTGCTGCGTCTTGCTGTGCTCCAGGCGGTAGAGGTAGCCCGCCTCTCCGATCCGGCGCAGGTCGCGTAGGTCGGCCGCGGCGATCTCGCTACGCCGGCGGCCGCCGCTGGCGAACCCAAAGCAGAGCAGGGCGCGGTCGCGGATCCCTTCCAGGCTGTCGTCACAGGTGGCCAGCATCGCCTCCAGCTCGGGTAGGGTGATCGCGGTCTTCTTGCGCGGTCGCTCACCGCGCTTGACCGCGGCCCGGGCTGCCCGGCTCAGCACCGTGCGGATCGCCGGCTGCTCGCAGGGATTGGCCACCTGTTTGGGCCGGTGCGCGGTCGACAGCACGGCGACCCGATGCCGTACGGTGGCCAAGGTCCAGGGCCCAAGCTTGGCCTTCAGGCCGGCGGCCACCAAGGTCTGGTCCACCATCGGCGGCAGCTCCCACGCCAGCTCGCCGTCAGTCGAGCGGCGCTGCACGTGGTCCACCACAAACTGCAGCACCGTGGCTTCGGGTACCGGCAAGGCGAGCTCGATGCCGTAGCGCGCCGCATGCCAGCCGGCCCATTAGCGCAGGGCACTGGCGTAGCTGCGGGTGGTGTTGGCGGCGGCCGCTTCGGCGAGCAGTTCGCGCACCGCATCCGCCGCCCGTTGCGCCAGCTGTTCGGGCAGCACCAAGTGCTGGACCGTCTGGGCGAGGGCGCTGCTGGTGGAATTATTCTTCATAGTATGTAATGTGCACTACGAATAAGCAAACGTAGCCACGATAATCATCGCTTATCGTGAGTACGTCAACTCCGGGGCAGGGCGCCAGTATTGGAGACAGTTGCAATGGCCAGAGGCATCACCGAATCCGACGTGCACGGCGCCGCCGATGCACTTGTTGCAGATGGCGAACGACCCACGGTCGAGCGCATCCGCGCCCACCTGGGTACAGGGTCACCGAACACAGTTGTGCGCTGGCTGGAGACTTGGTGGCAGGGTTTGGGTTCTCGCTTGGCAACGGACCGTCAAGTCCGGATCACCACGGCCAACGTGCCTGAAGCAGTCGCGTCCTTGGCAGGGCAGTGGTGGACGTTGGCGCTGGACCACGCCCGAGTGCACGCTGATGAGGCATTGGCTGCTGATCGTGCATCCCTCCTAGACGCCCGAGAAACCTTAGAGCGAGATCGGCATACCATGCAGACCGAATTTGCCCGGCTGAAAAGCTTGACACACGAGGCTCAGCAAGCGGAACAGCTCGCTGCTGCAAGGACCTCGGAGCTGGATCGTCTTGTCGAGCAGCTTCAGCGTCAACTGGCCGAACTTGGCCAGCAGCGCGACGCCTTAGCTTTGCGTGCCACCGGTGCAGAAGGCGCCAGTGAAATGTTGCGGATCCAGCTCCAGGAATTGCAGGATGTGGCGCGTGCCGAGCGCGACAATTTGAGCCAACACGTGCGCACCACTGAAGACCGGGCACATGCTGAGATCGACCGTGCGCGTCAGGAGTCCAAGCAGGCCAAGCAGCAGCTAGCTACGAGCCGGCGAGAAGCAGCGCTGACTGAGCGCCAACTTGAGGAAGCGCTAGATCGCGCACAAGGCAATGTTTCCGAGCTCCGCCAAGACCTCACGATCCAACAGGCACGCGCCGATGCACTTGAGGCACAACTGGCCAAATTGAACGATCTGCCGGCAGCACTCGAAGCAGCCTGGCAGCAACATGTTGGACGGAGTCAGCCCAAGCATCCAGAACCTGTGCGGTCTAAGCGAAGTCGCGGCAAAGCGGCTCCCTGATGCCAAGCAAGGCATGGTGTCGTGCTGACTACGCGGAGAGCACCCAGCCTTACCTTAGGATCGTGTCCCGTGGGAGAGAAAAAGTCCTTACAAATCAATGAGGGGCACGATCCGAGGAAAAAGGACACGAATTTAAAAAACTGACAGCGGCAATCAACAGCCAGATCCAGCGGAGCCGCGCTCACGCTGCCCGCTACGTCATTTCGCATAATGTATAGAGGGTGGGTAACGGCCACCGGCGAAAGGGCCGCCAGCAGCGCGTCATGCGCGCCTGCGTGTATGCCGATTGCCACCAGCGCCAGTGCCCCGATCACCGTAGTGACCGGGGACAGTCTGTCCCACACTACGCTCCAGGCCTTCTTCGCTTCCGGGCTTTCAGCGCCTTCGGTTCGTACAAGCACCGCAATTGCTGGGTCTGCTTGAGCTAGGTGGATCAACGCCATCAAGTGGTCGTCCTTGATGGGCTTGCCTTTCCGCCAAAGCGATATGGCGCTCGGAGACACGTCGAGATGCTTCGCCAGCTGGCGGTCCGACGGCTCATTGCGCGCTTTTAGCGCTGTGTCAAGCAATTTATTTATCGTCTGCATGTCGAGTTTTACTTGACGTGGGTGTCGAGTTTTAGTTTATATGCACCCCGTGACGAGTGGTACTCGACACCGCGCACCCCCGGCTCCCCTCCGGGGTCCGCGTCAAGGGGCAGGGGAGGGGGTAGTGGGGTGCATCCGAATTTCGTCTTGCAGCTGCTCGCGCTGATCTCCATCGCGCCTGCCTGCCTGTTACTCGGCCAGGGAATCACCGGCCTAATTGTGTGGCGGCTTGATCGCAAGCACGACGCGATGGTCGCTCAGATCGAGCAAGCCGCATTGGTCGCAATCGCATATCGCGAGGTGCGCCGTGGCTGATTCCCCATCTGTCGAATGGTGCATTTCTACTGCACCAGTGCACGGCGGTCGGCGCATTTATGTCTTGACCATCTTTGTCAACGGCAAACTCATCGAGCAAAGCTATTTCTCATCGCGTATCGATGCTGCTCAGGCGCGTGACTCTGCTATGCAGGTCTACCGTGGCTGACGGCACATGCTCGTTCTGCGGTGAAACGACCGTCTACTTTTTACCCGGTGGCCTATGCGTCGCATGCACCGGTAAAAACGCACGCATACGCATGCAGGAACAGTCCACGCAATCGCGTGAGTTGTCCGCGTTCGATGCGTCTATCGGCGTCATGCAGGCCGCTACGCGCCGCACTGAATTAGCCGCTGAGACCCTCCAAAAGAATAAGCGCGTCGTCGGCACAAGCGTGCGTGAGTTCGACGCTGCCCATCCGATCGCATTGACCCCAGAGGGCCAGCGCGCAGCGCTGGCCCTTGGGCTTGTCCATTACAAAACAACTCAAACGGGCGGCAAGCCAACCGGCACCGTCACCATCGAAATTGATCCCCTTCAGTCGAAGGCGCAACGGCTGCGCAAGTCCGTTATCACCGGAGCGCGTTTGCATGACCAGGAAGCACGGAAAGGTTCGCGACAAGGTGCGTGGTACATGCTCACGCTCACCTACGACGATGGAAGCAACGCAAGCCCTGGCGACGTTAGCGGCCTACTTGCATGCTTCCGCAGCCACCTCAATCGAACTGCAAATCGGCGCAGCCGGTTTAAAGGTCAAAGCCTTCGTTACATATGGGTCGGTGAGCTTACCCAACGTCTCCGCCCCCACTACCACCTCCTCATCTGGGTAGCCAAAGGCATCTGGTTTGGCAAGCCCGATCAGAAAGGATGGTGGAAACATGGTCACACCAAGATGGAAAAAGCCCGCAACTGCGTCGGCTATCTCGCCAAGTACGCGAGCAAGTTCACAGCCCTCACAGCTGGAGCTTTTCCCAAGGGATTCCGCACCCACGGCGTTGGTGGACTCAACAGCGAATCCAAGCGCGAATTGCGCTGGTGGAAAGCACCCAAAGACGCGCGTGAAGCTCTCGGCGGGGAAGCGGATATCCGCAAAGCAAAGGGCGGATGGTTCGACAGGCTTACCGGAGAGTTCTGGCCGTCTCCGTGGAAAGTCACATTCATTTTCGGCCGGACATTCGCCTGGAAGGTAGTCCAACTATGAAAGTTCAGATCATGAGTTCCGCTGTCGCTGTTCGTTCGTTCCCCGCGCGCGAGGGTAAGCCCGCGACGCATTTCCGTGAGCAGACCGCCGCTGTGCTGCGTGAGGGCGATTTCCCGCTGCCGTTCACCATCGGTCTGGATGAGGATCAACCGCCGTATGGCGAGGGCTTTTACATCATCGATCCCAAGTCGTTGCAGAACAATAAATTCGGCGGTCTTGAGTTCGGCCGTCGCATTCGTCTGATTCCGGACCTCACTGCGAAGCTGCAACAGCAGCCCGCAAAGGTCGGGTGATTCATGGCGATGTGCGTAGCCCTGCAAGCGGATGGCACGTTGGTGCCCACCGGCCAATCGGTTGGCGAGTGCAGCGGCTACGTGCTCGTCAGTGGTAGCGAATACAGCGTGTATGCGCTGGTGCAAGAAGCGTTTGCAATGCCTAGCAAGGAAGACGCTGTTGCGTGGTCCACCAGCTGCTGCGGCCTTGTGATCGTGTGGTTCGTCCTGGGACGCCTTGCCGGCAGCGTCGCGGGCATGTTCAACGACCGGTAAATCAATCAATCAAATAGGAGAGACAACATGGGTGACATTCTGACTGGCGTGAGCGGTGCTGAAGCTGCTACCGCGATGATCGCAGCGGCCGCAATCATTGCCTTGGTGGGCTTCACCAAGTGGGGTGCCAAGAAGGTTGCAAGCTTCTTCGGCTAATGGTGGTGAGGGCAGGGCGGCGCTTCGGTGTCGCCCTCTCTCTTTCTGGGGTGGGGCGATGATTATTTTGTTGTTCTGTGGATTCATGGGCGCGCTGTGCGGATGGGCAGGTGTCAAGGGGTTGGACGCGTGATGCTTCGTATCGCAGTCGCACTTACGTGCGTGTTGTGTGCTTGTTTTGCCTTTCCGATTGCGTCTAGTGCTGCCATTCCTTCGGTTGTGTGTGTGCCTAGTTCTGATTGCGATCAGGGCCAGGCATTTGCAGAGGCGAACTCATTCAAGAGTCACGCTGGTGAAAGATGCTCTTCAAACGGGAACCCAGCGCCGAAAGATGTTGTGGTGCGTGATCTGTCTCCTTCCAAGTCGTATGACGTGTATTTTGCGTGTGTCTGGGTGTCTGGTCCGAATACGGGCGGCATTACAGGCTATGAGACGTTTGGCGCGTTTTCCTATAAGACGGATTGTTCTGCGAGACCGCCCATGATCGGCGCTAGCTCGTCCGATGGCAGTGGTGCGAGTTGCGACGATGGGTGTTTTTACAACTTCACCATCGGCGGCGAAAAGGGCAACGGCATGTATCCCAGCGGCGCTACCTGCTCCGCCGGTGATGCGCCACCTTCCACGCCCGGTGATGACGGCGGTGATGGCGATGGTGGTGGCGATGGTGGTGGAGACGGTGGTGGTGACGGTGGTGGTGATGGCGGTGGAGACGGCGGTGGAGACGGTGGTGGTGATGGCGGCGGTGATGGCGGCGGTGATGGCGGCGGGGACGGCGATGGTGACGGTGACGGTGACGGTGACGGCGATGGTGATGGCGGAACGCTTCCCGGCGACGGTGATGGCGAGGAAGGCGGCGAGGGCGCACCCATGTCTGAGCTTTACAAGAAAAGCGGCAAGACTGTTGAGTCTGTGCTGAGCAAATTCAATACGCAGGTGCGTGGCACACCGATGGTTGCCGGCATCACGGATTTCATGAAGGTTCCGTCTGGCGGATCGTGCCCGGTGTTTTCGCTGGGCGCGTCTAAGTGGTGGAACGCCATGACGATCAATTTTCACTGCGGCGGTGATTTCCTGGCGTTTCTGCGTGCGGCTGGCTGGGTCATTCTGGCCATTGCCGCATACGCCGCACTTCGCATCGCTGTGACTTGAGGACGACGATATGCAAGTAGGTTTTTTCAATGATTTCACTTCGTGGCTATTACGCACCTTGAAAGCGATTTGGGATGGATATTCCGATTTCATGTCTGAATTTCGGCGCTGATGCTTCGACTTGGGGACAACGATATGCAAGCTGGATGGTTCAACGATTTGACGGCATGGCTGTGGCGTGCCGTCAAACTGGTGTGGCAAGCGGTTGTCGATTTTGTGGGCGACCTGTTTGTGATGTGGCTGGAACAGTCGCTCTCGGCGATTCTCTACGTACTGACGTTGTTGCCGATGCCGGACTTCATGAAGGGACAGAGCATCGGCGGCATGCTCGGCAATGCAGGCAGCACAATTCTGTGGTTCGCGGACGTGTTCAAGATCGGCCCCGCGCTGGTGATGATTGGCGCGGCCATGGTGTTCTATTTGTTGCGTCGCGTGCTGACGTTGGGGATTTGGTGACATGCTAGTTTTCAACGAAGGCGTGCCTCGCGCCGGCAAGAGCTACGACGCGGTAAAGAATCACATCGTGCCTGCGCTCAAGAAGGGACGCCGCGTGTTCGCCCGTCTCAATGGGTTGCGCTTTGACCGCATCGCCAAGCACCTGGGCATGGCCGAGAATGATGTTCAGCACTTACTTGTGCTTGTGGACACCAAGGACGTGTCTAAGCTCTTTGCGTGCACGCAGGATGAGTCGGGCAAGTGGTGTATTCCCGACGAATTCAAAGATGCGTTGGTCGTGATCGATGAGGTGCATGAGTTCTACGTCAACGAGCGCAAGCCGCTCGCTCCGGCAGTGGAGAATTTCTGGGCACTGCTCGGCCAGAACGGCGGCGATGCGGTCATCATGACGCAGTGGATCAACCGCCTGCACTCGGCGGTGAAGGCACGTATCGAGAAGAAAAACACCTTCCAGAAGCTCACCGCTATCGGCATGAAGGGCCGATATCGCGTGACGTATTTCCACACCACCTCGCCGGGCAAGTTTGAGAAGGTGGGCGGGCAGACGCTCAAGTACGACCCGGCGATTTTTCCGCTGTATGACGGCTATGCCCCTGGTGCCGAAAACACTGAGGTCTACGAAGAAGGCGGTAAAAACGTCTGGGCAGCGATGGCGGTGCGTGCTGCCATCTTTATCGTCGTCGGTGGTGTCGGCATCTACTTTTTCGTGCACTACTTCACCAAGGATCGTTCCGATCCGAACAAGCCGGTGCCCTCGGCCAGCCAGACCAGCAAGCCCACGCACGTGGGTGCGGGCTTGGCTAATGGCGCGCCAAGCGTGCCGATCCAGCCGCCGCCGCCCGATCCGCTCGCCGATCTCACGCAGGAACAGCGCTATGTTGCCGAGCTTGCCAACAAGGGCCGCATACGGCTGTCAGCGCGTGCGCGGGTAGGGGATCAGGATCGGGCGTGGGTCCAGTGGATCGACGAGAGCAACAACGTCATTGAGGAATTGGACCTCACGCAGCTGCGCGCCCTGGGCTACAGCGTCAGCGTCGTCACGTACGGCGTTCGCTTGTCAGCTGGCAAGCACATCATGGTGGCGACCGCGTGGCCCTGGACCGCGCCCATTCGTGAGAAGGACGCACGGCTCTACAACATGGCCCCCGATGGGAGCGGTGGCGCTGCTGGCGTTGCGACCGTAGGGAGTGACGGCGGCGGCGCTGACCGCGACCGGGTGCGAGGCGGTGTCATTGAGTACGGGCCGCGCACGCAGGGCACGTTCCCGGACAACAAGGCCTACACCACGAACACCACGACGCCGGCCACTACCTTGCAGATGTAGTTATGTGACGCGTCATATAACTAATGGTGATTAGACTTTTCTGACGCGTCAGATTAATATAGACCCATCAGATCAAGGGGCAGGGCATGGATACCAAAGATATTCTCGTCGGGATTCAAATCGCAGTTCTGATTTTCTTCGGCATCTTTCGGTGGTACATGGCTGGTCGCCGCGAAGGCAAAAAGGGGATTATGTGATGCGCGACGAAAAAGACCCAGGCACCATTGAAATGCAGCTGCCCAAGCGTCGCGGCCGTCCGCCGCTCAATGGGTTGTCAGCACAAACTGCTGCTGACCATAGCCGCGCCTATCGCCAACGCCGCAAATCACAGCTTCTTGCTGAGGTCAAGATCGCTGACATGAGCGATATGGCCATCATCGACGCCTTGCGCCGTGCCGTGTCTGAAGGCATGCATAGCTTGGTCGTAATCTATGCGAAGGAGATCCAGGAGCGCCATGAATTCACCCGATAATTCTGACGCGTCAGAAAAACAACATCGTCCGGTGGGCCGCCCACCTCGCGGCGACGTTGCCATGTCTGCTGCCGAACGTTCTGCCGATTACCGTGCCCGCAAGGCGCGGCGTCTGCGCGTGGGGCATGCAGCGCCTCGGCAATTGTCTGATGGCCTGCTGCTCGACTTGATCCGCAAGTCCATCGACAACGGATCTGCCGCGCAGACCGTCGCACGCCTGGTCGCCGAGTTGTCTAGTCGCTATCCGATCAATAATTCTGACGCGTCAGATAAATAATGCTACGCAAATCGTGATGCATCACGGAAATAAGGTGTGTAGGGGCAGCGCCTCTACGGACCGTCCGTTATGATTCCCCCTCAGCCAAGGGGAAGGGCATGGAAGCAAGATTTCTAGTGGTGCTGGCGATGGCAATTGTCATGCCCGCCCAAGCACAGCAGGTGCACAAATGCCGCGAGCGCGGCCAGGTCGTTTATCAGTCAGCGCCGTGCGCCTCCGGCCAAGCTGAAAAGGCATGGGATGCCACGCCAGTGCCGGAACAGAGCAACGCTGAGAAATGGCGTCTGTATCGGATCGACCGTCAACTGAAATCCCGCAATGCAGGCGCTGGCAGCTATGCCGGCGGTGCGACCGTTTCCGACAGTGCCAATGGCTCTGCATGTCAAAGCGCCAGGGCCAGCCGTGCAGCCGCCTATGAAGCGGCTGGCGTCCATCGCGACTTCGCGCTTTCCAGCTATTGGGACAACGTGGTGCAAAACGCCTGTAAGTGACCGGGGTGTAGGGGCATAGCCCCTACGGATAACGCCTCACCCGCGCCGTGGACCTCGAGGCCCACGCGTCCTAAGCACTACCTGCGCTCGATCGGCGGACCCCGCGCCATCCACCACTGCAGACCGCTTTTTGCGGCCACGCTGCAGCACATCCCGCAGGTAGATCACCTTGCACGGCTCAGACTTCCTAGCTCCTGGCGTCCTTGTGGCCACAGGCGTTCCCGGCACGTCTCGCCGGCTTTGCCGTTCCTCGGCCATCATCACTGACCACTCCCGCGCGATGCAGCACGTCAGCGACCAGAAGGTCATGTTCGTGGGGTGCAGCTCGCGACCCTCGGGCGTGAAGAACTTGCCCCCTTGAAAACCAAAACCGGCCCAAGGGCCGGTCAGGTCTACGCGATCGTAGGTGTCTACCTTCATCGTCCAGTCCGCTTCCTGTGGAGGGACCAGCAGTGATAGGCCGCCAGGGCGCACAGGAGCGTCAACACATCATTTCGCATAATGTATATTATGTCAGTATGTCAGAATGCTGTTTGGCTGACTAACTCGCCTGCCGCCCACCTTGAGCCATTCGCACAGATACCTGCCGAATGCCCATCGCGATGAGACGCGATGAGCAATATCAGCCACTAGGCTCCATCAACGCCGCGAACACGGCGCGAGATCCCTTGTACGGCTTGCGCCCGTGCGCGAATTTCATGTTGTCGAGCAGCAAGACATCGCCAGGCTGCCAACGAAACATCAGCGCCTCGCTAGAGAAAGCCTGTTGGATCCGGTGCAGATCATCCTCGGAGATTTCCGTGCCGTCGCCGAAGCGCGCATGCCTTGGCAGCTTGTCGGCGCCAAACATGTTCATCATTGCTTGTGACTGCGCTTGCCCCAGGCTGGAGACATGGAACAGGTGAGCCTGATTGAAGAAGACTTTCTCAGAAGTCTCCGGATGGAAAGCGATGCCCTGCGCCCGATTCGAGGTGCGAAGCAAGCCGTCGGCGCTCCAGTGGCAAGAGATGCCGTTATCTGCGCAATATTCGTCGACTTTCGATCGATCTTCTGTTTGGAAGACGGTTTCCCAGGGAAGATCGATGTTCGGGTGGTAATGGCGAATATATTCGACCCCCTTTTCTTCCATTCGCTCGATCAGTTCCTTGCCAATGTTTCGGGACACTTCGCCCATCGGGGCGATCGGGGTTTGTCCGCCTTCAGCCGGTGCTTCGATGCAGCAGAACGCCAACAAGAGTGGCCACGTCGTATGGTACGCACATTCGTTGTGCATCGGAATTTCAAGGCGCGCTGGATAGTTTGTCGCGGTGGATACCCGGTGCGTTATCTCGGTCCTCGGCGTGGATCGATAGACATATTTGTACTGCTGTTGGGATACGCTTTCGACAAACGCATCGAAGTGTTTTATTTCCGAGACCTCGAAGCCACGCAAGAGAATGGCACCATGTTCGTTGAGTTCCTGCCGGTAGCGCGGCATGTCGGGGACGATGACATCAAGCAGCGAGTGCCGCCCGCTTGTCGGTGAGATGATGGTTGGCCCCTTTCTGTTTTCAAATAACGGGGAATATTTGAGCATATGTCCTCTTTATCATTAAACGTTAGGTTGTCATGCTTGGGCAATCGCTATTGTCAGAGACGCACGCGCCTTTGGATATAGACCTGCCGCGCGTTGGCGCGCTGCGACAAGTCGCTGCCACGATCAAGCAAGCATCGGCACCGCCCGGGTCACAGACTGCAATTCATCATTGCTATGCCCTGCATGGTCGCTACCCTAATGACATCTCCCCGCTTCCGGCTGTCCGAACACGTCCGCCTGCTCCCGCGTATCAATGGCTGGTTCGCCCATCCGTATCTGATTTCGCCACTCACCTTCGGTCTGTATACCGAACACTCGCATCTGGCAATGATGGACTCGTTTCTGGAGGATCCGGAACAGCACCGCGCGGCACTGCGCGAGCCTGACATGCGTGGCGGCCCTTTCATCGACCATGCCGGCGATATCGCCGATATACGCAAGCTGCGCGATCAGACCCTGCAACGCTGCGCGCCGCAGCTTCGCTACGCCGAGGCGATCGCCGCGCTTTACCAATTGCTGCACAGCGAAGCCAAGGGCGCCGGCCTGGCCGGTTTGTACGGCAAGATCGATCCACTGATCCGCGACAAGCTGGAAATCTTCTACGATGTCAGCAAGCAGCCTGGTGCGCGTTTCATGGAACGCCAGTTCTACGCCAGCGACGCCTACGACCCCGGTCTGCAGACCGCAGTGCTGGAACCGGTCAGCGAACAGGAACGCGCGTTCGCGCTGAGCACGCCGCAGTTGCCGTCGGCAGCCGGTTCGCTGGAGTTGAGCGTGCCCTTCGCCGATCCGTTCTGGGACCAGCTGTGCGGCGGCATGTCCGATGCCGATGCCCTCGCCGATCTGATCCTTCGCCACGCGCCAGCCGGTACCACGCGCGCAGAAGCCCTCGCCTTGCTGACCGATGCGCCGCTGCCCGAACACCCGACGCCGGACGGCGTGCGCGTGCGTTACTTCGGCCATGCCTGCGTGCTGATCGAAGGCGCCGGAGTCAGCGTCCTGATCGATCCGCTGATCAGCTATCCGGGCGAATGCGCCATCGACCATTTCACCTTCGACGATCTGCCGGCCAAGATCGACTATCTGCTGATCACCCATCCGCACCAGGATCACGTGGTGATGGAAGCGCTGCTGCGGATCCGCCACCGCGTCGGCACCGTGGTGGTCGGACGCGCCGGCGGCGGCGACTTGCAGGACATTTCGCTGAAACTGTGCCTGGAGCAATGCGGCTTCGCCAACGTGGTGGAACTGGCCGACTACGAGGAACTGCGGTTCCCGCAGGGAAGAATCGTCGGCGCGCCGTTCTACGGCGAACATGCCGACCTGGATATCCGCGCCAAACTGGTCCACGCGGTGGAACTGGACGGCAAGGTGTGCGTGCTGTTCGCCGATTCGCGTCCGCCGATGGTGGAGTGCTACGCGCAACTGAAAGCGCTGTTCCCGAAGATCGACTGCATGTTCCTGGGGATGGAATGCGTCGGTGCACCAGCGACATGGCTGTACGGCCCGCTGCTACAGAAGATGCTGACCCGGGGCGAAGACCAGTCGCGGCGCCTGGACGGCTGCGACTGCGCGCTGGCCAGCGCGCTGCAGGATTTCTTCCTGCCCGAGCGGCTCTACGTCTACGCCATGGGCGCCGAACCCTGGGTCACGCACATCACCAGCATTCTGTATTCCGAGGATCTGCCGCAGTTCCGCGAGGCGCGCCAGTTGGAGGCGACCGCGCACGCGAAAGGACGCCATGCCGAACTGCTGTTCGGCCGCTGCGAAATTACGCTCTAGTCCAGGTATCGCTCATGTCCGATGCACCACGTTATCTGCGCGCCAATGCCGTGGCGCGTCCGCTGCTGAATCACTGGATCCTGTGGGACATGCTGATCCCACCGGTGCAGTCTGCGCTGGTGGTGGCCAAGCAGCAGCTGCCGATCCTGGAGTCCTATCTACGTGCGCCCGCGCAGCACGCCCAGGCGGCGCGCGATCCTGTTCTGATGGGCGGGCCGTGGATCAATTATCCCACCGACAAGAGCACCGAGATCGCGCAGTTGCTTGAGCGCACCCGGGCCATGCAAGGCGATACGCTGGCGCTGGCCGCAGCGCTGCAGGCTCTGGACGATCTGTTGCGCCGGCAGGCAACGGGGCAGTCGCTGGAAGCGTTGTACGCGCAGATCCCTGCCGAACTGGCGGGCCTGGTTGAACTGGTCTACGACCTCAACGATCATCCCGGCCTGCGCTTGCTCGAAGGCCTGCTGTATCGCAGCCGCTTCTATCGACGCGACCTGCAACAATTCGCTTTTGGCCTGGTCGAACGCGACTGGCTGCCGTACGAGCGCAGCACACCGGTGCTTGAATCAACTGAGACCCCGGTGCTGAGCCTGCCCTGGGACGATACCCGGCTCGATGCCTTGTTCTGCGCCGAGCACACGCCGGTGGTGGTCGATGAACTGGCCGAACTGCTCGGCATCACTGCCGCGCAGCGTCCAGGATTTGCGCGCTTGTTCGATCTTGCGCCGCCAGCTCGGCGCCATCGTCCACCCGTTGCCGGGGTACGGATCCGCTATCTGGGCCACGCCTGCCTGCTGATTGAATCTGACCAGGTCAGCATCCTCATCGATCCGTTTGTCGCCTACGAGTATCCGACCGACCTGCCCCGCTACACCCTGGCCGATCTGCCCGAGCGCATCGATTACGTGCTGATCACCCATGGGCACAGCGACCATATCCGTCCGGAGATCCTGCTCAGGCTCCGCAACCGGATCGGCAGCGTGGTGGTGCCGCATAGCGCCGGGCGACGCCTGCAGGATCCGTCGCTGAAACTCATGCTGCAGGCGCTTGGATTCGAGCGGGTCATCGAACTGCACGAATTTGAACGCATTGCGCTGCCCGATGGGGCCATTACGGCGTTGCCGTTCCTCGGCGAACATAGCGATCTGGATATCCAGGGCAAGGCCGGCTATCACGTGCAGCTCAAGGGCTGCAGCACTGCGTGCCTGGCCGATTCCTGCAACCTGGATCCGGCCCTGTACCGGCATATCGCCGCCGAACTAGGCGACATCGATGCGTTGTTCCTGGGGATGGAGTGCGAGGGCTCGCCGCTGAGCTGGGGCTATGGCCATCTATTGACCCGGCGCATCGATCCAAAGCTGGACCGCAGCCGGCGTGATCGCGGCTCGCATGCCGACGAGGCCATCGCGCTGATCGAGGCCTGGCCAGCGCACAGCGCCTACGTGTATGCAATGGGCCAGGAGCCCTGGTTGAATCATGTGCTGGCGATCAACCAGTCTGGCGAGCACCTGGGTCTGCGCGAGGCTGATCGCTTCCTTGCCTATTGCCGCGCGCGTGGCATCGATGGCGAGCGTCTTTTCGCAATGAAGGAACTCACCCTGTCCGCAGGCTGAGCGTGGACAACCGGCCACGCCGGTTTTGCCTTTTCCCCCTGCCTCCCCTACCCCCCCGCCCTGTCCTCCCGACGGTATTCCGTCAGGAGGCAGGGCAGTAACGCGGTGCTCAGTGCTCCGCCGCTGCCATGGCGTCGCGCAGGCTCTTGGGACGCATGTCGGTCCAGTGTTCGTTGACATAGTCCAGGCAGGCCTGCTTCGGGTTGGGGCCGAACACCACCGACCAGCCATTCGGCACGTCCGCATAGTCCGGCCACAATGCATATTGTTCTTCGTGGTTGATGACCACGACGTAGATCTGGTCTTGCTCGTCGTCTTGGATCGACATCTGTACGTCCTCCGGTGGGGATGAGTGGCGGCGTGTTGCACGCATCAGGCGATGCGCGATGCGCGGGGCGTCGGCCGCAGGTTCGACGCGCCCGTGGTCTTTCGATCAGGTCCCCGGCGGTATGCCGGGGACCTGCAGTGTTTCCAGCGCCGGCCCGCGCAGGTCCGCAGGGCACTGCGCGTTGCGTGTCGGCTCGGGGCCGACCAGGTGCCCGTAGTCCAGCGTCAGCACACGGTCGGCCAGGTGCCGGTAACCCTGGTCGTGGGTCACCAGCACCAGCGTCTTGCCGCGCGCGCGCAACTCGGGCAACAAGACGGTGTAGAAACGCTCACGAAACGCCTGGTCCTGGTCGGCGGTGAGTTCGTCGAAGATCATGACCTGGCGGTCGTCCAGGCAGGCCTGCACCAGGGCCAGGCGTTTGCGCTGTCCCTGCGACAGATCCACGCTGTCGAACACGCCTGCCGCCTGGTCGAAACCGACCTTCTCGGCAAGATTCACGCGCTCCAGCCAGGCATGCACCTGTGCCGGATCGGCCGGTGCGGCGTCGGCCCCGATGGCGTGCTCGAACAGCATGAAGTCGAAGAACACCGCGCTGAACATCGCCCGGTAGCTGGTCAGCGACAGACTGGTCCCCAATACCTGTCCATCGACCAGAATGCGTCCCTCACTGGGGCTCAGCAGACCGCTGAGCAGCAGCAGCAGGGTCGATTTGCCGCTGCCGTTGCCGCCGGTGACGAACACCGTTTCGCCGCGCCGCAAGGTGAGGTCCACGGGGCCGAACTGAAAGTGATCGCCGTTGTCGCCGGCATAGCGATAGACCACCTGTTCCAGGCACAGCGTGGTCCAGGTCGGCGCCATGCTGGCCGGTGCGGCGGCGACCGCTGCCGAGGGCTGCGCGGACGGCGCATCGTCCAATCCCACTTCGCGCAGGTGGCGTACGCTCGCCGATGCGCTGCCGACCTGGGCGCCGAGATCGAACAGCGCATTGAGCGGGCCGCTGATGAACAGCCCGGTGATGACGAATTGCAGGATCGTGGCCGAGGGCAGTTCGAACAGATAGCGCCCGGCCAGGATCGCGGCCAGCACCCAGCCATAGCCGATCAGCTCGGCGCAGGCATCGCTGATGCCCCAATGCATGCTGGTGTCGAACTGCGTGCGGCGCGCGCTCTCGATCGCCGGCCGCAACTGCGCCTGGGCGAAGTGCCCGGCCCGCGCTGGCGACAGGGTCAGTTCCTTCTTGCCCTCCACCAATGTGCGCAGCAGGCCGTTGAGTGCTTCCTCGGCCTTGCGCATACGGTCGAAGGCAGGACCGGTGAAGCGCCGGGTGACGTAGAACAGCACGCCCGACAAGCCGATGAAAGGCACCACCACGGCAAACAACGGCAGCGACACCCAGGCCAGGTACAGCAGCCCCCCCAGCGACAGCAGGCTGTTGGTCAACAGCACCGGCCCCATCTGGATCATCTGCGCCAGGCGTCCGACATCGCCGATCAGTGCGCCGAACACCGCGTGCTTGCGGTGCATCAACCGTTCCAGCGGCAGCTCCAGAAAGCGCGCCGACAACTCCACGCGCAGGTCCGCCATCAGTCCGCTGCTGACGCGCGCCGCCAGGCGTGCCGACAGCAGGCGCACGACGAGCGCGGCGCCCAGCAGCAAGCTGCCGCGCAGCAGCGCATCGCGCATATCGGCATGCAGCGCATTGGTCGCGGTGGCGTTGAGGTAGTCCAGCAGCAGCATCGAGGTGCCCGCGCTGGCCGCCGACAGCAGCGACATGCCGGCCAGCATGCGGGCATGACGACGCAGATAGCGCTGGATCAACATGGCATCTCTTCTTTGGCTGTGGTGGAGACAGTTCCATCGGCCAGCATGCGGCCGCTCGCCGACGGCGTTGCCGCGCTCATCGGCCGGACCAGCGCGGGGCGCGCTTTTCCACGAACGCCAGCGGCCCTTCGCGGCTGTCCTGGCTGTGGCGCCGACGTTCCTCCCAGGGATAGCGGGTGGCGAAGGCATCGGCCAACGGCAAGCACGCCGCCGTGGCCGCCGCCTGCTTGATCGCGCGCAGCGACAACGGCGCGCACGCCAGCAGATCGGACAGCCAGCTGTCCACGCACGCATCCAGCTGCGCGGCCGGGACCACGTCGTTGACCAGCCCCAGCTCCAGCGCTCGCGCCGCGCCAATGCGCCGGCCGCTGAGCAGATAGCCCATGGCGGTGCGGTACGGCAATTGCCGGGTCAGGCGAAACACCCCGCCGGCCCCGGCAATCATGCCGAGCCGCGCTTCGGGCAATGCAAACTCGGCGGTATCGGCGGCGACGATGATGTCGCAGGCCAAGGCCAGTTCGAATCCGCCGCCCAGCGCCAGACCGTTGACCCGTGCGATCACCGGCTTGCACAGCTCGAAGCGTTCGGTGAGGCGTGGCCATCCCGCCGCGCCCTGGCTGCCGAACGACGAGGACGGCGCGCCGTTGGCAAGCCGCGCTGCCAGTTCCTTCAGGTCCTGACCTGACGAGAAGGCGCGCTCGCCGCTGCCGCTGAGCACGGCGACCCACAGCGTATCGTCGTGCTCGAAGCTGTCCCAGGCCTCGGCAAGCGCGGCATGGGTGGCCAGATCGAGTGCGTTGAGCACCGCCGGGCGGTTCAAGGTGATGCGGGCGACATGGCCGTCGCGTTCGAACAGCACCGGCATGTCGTTCATCCAAGGACTCGCGGGTCGCACAGGAAGCGGCGCAGGCGTCCGACTCCGTCGTCGATCTGCGCATCGGTGAGATAGCTGCAGGACAGGCGCAGGCTGTGCTGGCCGCCGTCGTCCACGTAGAACATGCGCATCGGTGTCCACAGCACGCCGTAGTCGCGTGCGGACAGCTCCAGCAATGCCGCATCCACCGGTATGCCGAGCTGCATGCAAACGAAGAAGCCGCCCCTGGGTCGGTTCCAGCGCAAGCCCGGATGCGCGGCGGCCAGATCGCCGAGTTCGCGCTGCAACGCAGCCAGCAGGCGGGCGAGCTTGCCCTGGTAGAACGCTCCGCGATCCGCGCCCAGCGCAGCGAGCGAACCGCCACTGCCCAACAGCATGCCGGCGGCAATCGCCTGGCAGACCGGCGAGGTATTGACCGTCACCATGCTCTTCAGCGTGGCCAGGGCATCGGCCAGCACCCGCGGCGGCTGATCGGCCACGCGCTGATCGGCGATCACGAAGCCGACGCGGATGCCCGGCAAGGCGATCTTGGCGAAGGTGCCCATGTGGATCACTCTGCCCGTGCGATCCATCGCCTTCAGCGACGGCACGCCCTGCGCGTGCGGGACGGTGAAGCCATAGGTATTGTCTTCCAGCAGCCAGAAATCGTGCGCGTCGGCCGCATCGAGCAAGGCCTGGCGTTGTTCACGATCGAGCAGACTCCCGGAGGGATTGGAGATATCCGGAGCCACGTACAAGGCGCGCACCCGGCGGCCCTGCGCGCGCAGTTCGGCACAGGCGCGATGCAGTTGATCCACATCGACGCGGCCATCGTGCTCGTCGATGCCGAGCAACGCGATGTCGAGCGCGCGCGCCGCACCCATCGCGCCGACGAAACACGGTTGCACCACCGCCAGGACGTCGCCGGGTGCGGCGAACAGCGCCCGCAGCACCAGAAACATCGCCTCCTGGAAGCCGACCGTGACCACGATGCTCGACGGCGCGATCTGCAGTCCCTGATCCTGGCGCAGCGCCTGCGCCAGTAGCGTATTGATGATGCCGCGGCTGGGGCCGTACTGGAACAGGCGCCGACGCACCTGCAGCTCGCTGAGGCCTTCGGTTTGCGCCACGTACGCGAGATAGGTCTGCAGGTGGGCGCTCAGGTCCAGCGGTTCCAGCAAGGCCGGCGCCGGTGCGCCTGGTGCGAACGAAATGGCGTCCGGATAGCGGTCGATCACTTCGTTGAGAAAATCGATCGCTCCCAGCACCGGCTCGCCCAGGCTGGGATGCAACTCACGCGGGTCCAGCGTCGCCAGTGCCGGTGGCGGCAGATCAGCCAACGCGGCGCTGGGATGCACGCTCATGCGGACCACCGCTGGCGCAGGCGCGCAAGCACGTCGTCGGCATAGATGCGGCTGCACTGCACCAGGACGAATTCGGTCATGTAGCGACGGAAATCCTCCGGCGATTCTTCCGCCACGCACAGCATGCGTCGGTTGGGCGCCACCGCTTCGCTGCGCATCTGCTGCACCGCGCGGGCGATCGCCGCATCCATGTCGCCGGCGTCGACGACGTCGTCGGTCAGGCCTGCGGCATCCGGTTCCTCGGCACGGATCACGCGTCCGCGCAGGATCATGTCGCGGGCGATCCGATTGCCGGTACGCAGACCCAGGCGCAGATTGGCCGAGCCCGGGACGATGCCCTCCTTGGCCGCAGGCAAGACGAAATAGGCCTCGCGTTCGGCCACCACATGGTCGAACACCAGCAGCAATTGCAGGCCGCCGCCGATGGCGAAGGCGTCCACCCCCGCGACCCAGGGTTTCTCGATGGTGCGCTGGCGCGCATCGGTGCCCGGCCAGCACAGGCCGCGTCGGATCTTGTTGAGGTAGGTGAACTCGCGACGCAGCAGAAAGTCGACGAAGGAAATCTTGCCCTGGTGCAGATGCTGCAGGTTGATGCCCGAACAGAACACCCGCCGGCCAAGGTATTTGGGATGTTGCATCGGGCCGCCACGCACCACGCCGACCATGACCTGCTCGTCGAGCAAGGCCAGATCGACGGCCACTTCCATCGCCTCGACCAAGTCATTGTCCTCGGCGTTGAGGCCGGTCTGGTTGGCGACGGTCAACCAGGCGGCGCCATCGCGGCGTTCCAGATGGACCGGGCCGATCTGCACCTGCGCTTGGCTGCGGAACTGCGGCAACAGTTCGAGCGCGCGCGTGGTCGGCCGCAGCAGGCTTTCGATGAGATGGTGGCCGCACTCCGGCTGCCGCAGCACGCCCCACAGGACGATGCCCTGGTCGATCTCCCAGCCTTCCTTTTCCGACTGGATGCAGGTGCTTTCGTGCGCCCATTGCGCCTGGCTGGGCAGCAGGCCAGGCACGAGCTCGGCGGCAGCGTGCAAGACCTCGTCCAGGCGTAGCGCCAGGGTCCGCTCCTGGGTCAGCGTCGCATACAGCCAGTCGCCGTGGTGGCGCATGAAATCCATGCGTGCGGCCCGGCAGCGCGCATGCACGGTGGCGGCGTGCTGGGCCTGGGTCTGATCGCGCTGTGCAGGCACTGGCAAAGCGGCGAGCGCCTGTTCGGACCACGCCGCCAATGCCTGCAGCTGCGCCAGGTCGTCTGCCAGCAGCGTCATGCCGACACCATCTGCGCCGGAGCGTCGTGCCCGCAATCGGCAGCTGCATGCTGCACGGCACGCAGCTGGCGACGGCGCAGCTCCACATCGCACGCGGCCAGATGCTGGCCCACGGCCTGTTCGTAGGAATGGGCGGCGCCTTCGAGCAGCAGCAGGCGCCGACTCGGCAGCACCTGCACGTCGACGCCGGCCAGCGACGCCAGCCATGCGGCGATCGCGCCCTGGCCATCGTCGCTGACCTGATCGACCACACCCAACTGCGCCATGCGCGTGCAGCACAGCTGCGTTTCGAACAGGAACACTGCGCGCGCCGCGCCCATCCCCAGGCGGGTGCTCATGCGCCGCATCGCCATGCTCGGCCATGCGGCTTCGCCGTTGTGCACGCAGACGCTGGCCGTGGGCGCGGCCATGCGCTGGTCCACCGCCAGCAGCAAGTCCAGCATGCCGGCCGAACAGGTGTTCTCGATCCAGGCCAGCGACAGACCCTGCAGGCGTTCGAAGCGGCGCATCGCCTTTTCCCAGCGGTTCACCAGGTCCAGGCTCACCGCGCCCGGCCAGCATGCTGAGGCCGGCAGCTTGGCCGTCCCGCGCAGGTGCAGGATCAGGACCGCCGGTATCGCGGCGTCTTCGACTTCATCGCAGGCGGCGGTGAGCCGTTGGATCTGTGCGTCGTTCAGCGCGCTGGCGGCGTCGATATCCAGATGCACGAGATGCACCAGGGGACTTGATGGATCGCTCATGAAAAATCCATAGGGTCGATGGTCGGTCGGAATCAGGTGTGGTCTACCAGCGCAGCAGCGCGGTCTCGATCGACGAGCCGGGCCCCATCGTCATCATCACGCCCCAGTCGCCAGGGCGAACCTGCCCCTCCTCGATCAGGCGTGCATAAGAGAACAGGAACGAACCGCTGGACATGTTGCCGTGGTCGCGCAACACGTCGATGGTGTGGCGCATGTCGTGGCTAGTCAGCATCAGGTTGGCCGAGATCGCGTCGATGACCTTGCGTCCACCCGAGTGCACCAGCCAGTGGGCGATGTCGCGGCGGCGCAGACCGGTTCCCTCGAGCAGGCGGTCGATCACGGTCGGCGCATTGGCACCGACCACGTACGGCACGTCCTTGTGCAGACGGAAATGGAACTTGCCATGCGCCTGATCCCAGACGAAGCGCATCGCATCCAGCGCCTCGGGAATCACCTGGCTGGCGAATTTGCACACGCGCGGCCCGCCATGGCCATCGGCGCTGTCGGCGATCACCGCCAGCGCTGCGGCGCCGTCGCCGAACAAGCTGTTGACCACTGCCGTCTCGATTCCCTCGTCGTCGACGTAGGCCGCCGAACACACCTCGATGCACAGCAGGATCGCGAGTTTTCCCGAATTGGCGTTGGCCCAGTTGACGACCGAGTTGAAGCCGTTCAAGCCGGCGTTGCAGCCCATGCCGACCACATCCAGACGCACGCAGTCCTGACGCAATCCCAGGCGCTGGATCAGCAGCGAACTGAAGCCCGGCGTGAGCAGCCCGGTGGTGGTGACACAGCACAGGTACTGCACCTGGTCCAGTTGCGCCCCGATCGATTGCAGGCAGCGGGTCAATGCGTGTTCGCCGATCTCCAGGCCGATGTCGCGGTGCTTGTCGAGCAACTGCGCCTGCGTTTCGCATGGCGCCGCGCCTGTGTCGTCGCGCTGCGGCAGGACCAGGCTGCGCGAGTCGATACCGTTGCGCAGGAACACCAGGCGCCGCCGCTGATCTTCGATGCCGAAGCGGTCCAGCACATCCGGCTGCGAGTAGCGGCTGCCAGGCGTTGCGGTACCGACGCCACGAATGCGCGGCACGGTGGATGGCGGTGCGTCCGTCGATGCAATAGCCGCATTGAAATTCATGCGTATCCAGGTTCCAGCGTTGCCCGGGATGAATCGCCAAACGATCAGGGCGACAGCGATGCCGAGCATGCTGGTCGATGCCCTGTCGGGGTACTTGCTCGTGTGCGCCGATCAGTTGCCTGTCAGCGTCACTGGACAGGGCGCGCGCACGACACCTTGCATCGGCACTGCGGGGGCGAGCGCCGGGTTGGTGGCAAGGCGAAGTGGTTGCGCGGTTAGCGCAGACACGACCGCTAAAGACAAACCGCAGTCACTGCCAGTCAAGTGCGCAGGTGCCCGAAGCACTACAAAACCTACCTACGCAACTGCAAGTTGGGTCAGGTACGTGCAACGCCCGATGTCGATGATCCTGTTCCGGCGCGATCGCCAAGTGCCGCGTCTTCCGCCACGTACTGCCAGGCGCACGCTCCGGTGCTGGTCAGGCCTGCTCAAGGATCCCGTCCATCATGGATAAGTCTGCAAAGACCCTTCCTGCCTCGTTCGTGCAAAAACGCATGTGGCTGCTCGCCCGGCTGGATCCGCAGGCGTCGATCACCTACCACATCGCCAATGGTGTGCGCCTGATCGGCGAGTTGGACATCCACGCGTTGCACGCTGCGCTGGATCGCATCGTGGCCCGGCATGAGGTGCTGCGCACCAGCTTGGTCGAAGTCAATGGCCAGATCCGTCAGCGCATCCAGCCGGCAACCGGCTTCCCGCTGGTGCATCAGGACCTGAGCGATTGCGCTGCGGACCCAGCTGCGGTCGCGCGCATCGTGCAGCAGGAAGCCAGGCAGCCTTTCGACCTGGAACTGGGCGCTCCGGTGCGTGGTCGCCTGTTGCAGCTGACAGCGCACGAACACGTCCTGCTGCTGACCTTCCATCACATCGCCTGCGATGGCTGGTCAATCGGTGTGCTCTTGCGCGAGCTGGAAGTCTTGTACGGGGCCTTCATCCAGCAACAGCCCGATCCGTTGCCGCCCTTGTCGATCCAGTATGCAGATTATGCAATCTGGCAAAGCGAGCAGTTGCAGGGCGATACCCTGGAGACACAGCTGCGCTTCTGGACTGCGCAATTGGCTGGCGCCCCGTCGCTGCTGGCACTCCCGACGGATCATCCACGACCGGCCATGCAGGACTATCGCGGCTCGGTGGTGGAGGTGTTGCTGCCGCCTGCGTTGGGCCAGCGGTTGAATGCGTTGGCACGACGCCACGGATGTTCGTTGTTTGTCACGCTGCTGGCCGGCTGGGCGCTACTGCTGGCGCGCATCAGTGCGACCAACGATGTGGTGATCGGCACGCCGGTGGCCGGACGGACCCATCCGGACCTGGAGCCACTGATCGGCTGCTTTATCAACACCTTGGCGCTGAGGCTCACCGTATCGGGCACGCCCAGCGTGGCGCAATGGCTGGCCTATGTGCGCGATGTGGTGTTGAACGCGCAAGATCACCAGGCGCTGCCATTCGAGCGCCTGGTCGAAGCGCTGCAGCCAAACCGCAGCTTGAGCCATACGCCGGTATTTCAGACCCTTTTCAGTCTGGATGGTTTCAGCGGTAGCCAATCCCTGCACATGCCTGGACTACAGCTGGAGCCGTTGGCCGATGCATCGGACATGTGCGGGTTTGATCTGGTACTGGCGATGCAGGAATCCCCGGCCGGACTGGGTGCGTGCATCAAGTACCCGATTGCCCTGTTCGAACGCAGCACCATCGAAGGCCATCTGGCCCAGTTCATCAGCCTGCTGCACGGCATGGTGGCTGACGACAACCTCCGCGTCGATCGACTGCCGCTGCTGAGTGCGCCTGCATGCGAACAGTGGCTGCAGACACGGGCGCTTACGCAGCGGGTGTTTGCCGACGATCGCTGTCTGCACAGCGTGTTTGAGCAACAGGTCGCGCAGGCACCGCGCGCCATCGCGGTGGTGCACGACGATGTGAGCATCAGCTACGCCGAGCTCGACATCCGTGCCAACCAGCTCGCCCATTATCTGATCGCCCAGGGCATCGGGCCGGAAGATCGCGTGGCGTTGTATCTGCAGCGCGGCATCGATCTGATCGTGGCCATCCTGGCCGTGCTCAAGGCTGGCGCCGCCTACCTGCCGCTGGACCCGGCCTATCCTGCGCAGCGGCTGGCCTTCATGCTCGACGACGCGCAGCCGCGCCTGCTGCTGGCCCATCGGGCGCTGGCAGCCACGCTGCCAACCGATTCCGAGATCGCCACGGTGCTGCTGGACGCTGACCCGGTATGGGCGCAGCAGCCGACACACGCGCCGCAGCGCAGCGACGTGCTGCCGCAACACCCGGCCTACGTCATCTACACCTCCGGCTCCACCGGCACCCCCAAGGGCGTGGTCGTGGCCCATGCCCAAGTCGTGCGCCTGCTGCATGCCACCCGCGCCTGTGTCGCACCCAGCGCCGAGGATGTCTGGACCCTGTTCCACTCCTGCGCCTTCGACTTCTCGGTCTGGGAACTGTGGGGCGCGCTGGCCCACGGTGGACGCCTGGTGGTGGTGCCGCAGCACACCGCACGCGACCCCGCCGCGTTCCATGCCCTGCTCTGCCAGCAACGTGTGAGCGTGCTCAATCAGACCCCCAGCGCCTTCCAGGCGCTGCTCGATGCGCAACGCGAGAGCCCCCTTCAGCACAACCTGCGCCTGGTGATCTTCGGCGGCGAAGCGCTGCAACCGGCCGCCCTGGCACCGTGGTTCGCTCAGCACGGCCAGCGCACTGCCCTGCTCAACATGTATGGCATCACCGAGACCACGGTGCATGTGACCGCGCATGCGCTGACGGCGGACGATGCGCAACGCCCGGGGCACAGCCCGATCGGCGCACCGCTGGCCGATCTGCGCGCCTATGTGCTGGCAGACGATGGCCAGTGCCTGCCGGTTGGCGTGGCTGGCGAACTGCACGTGGCTGGCGCCGGTCTGGCGCGGGGCTATCTGGGTCGTCCCGGCCTGACCGCCGAGCGCTTCGTGCCCGATCCGTTCGCCGAACAAGCCGGCGAGCGCATGTACCGCAGCGGCGACGTGGCGCGTTGGCGTACCGACGGCAGCCTCGAGTATCTCGGCCGCAACGACGAGCAGGTCAAGATCCGTGGCTTCCGCATCGAACTGGGCGAGATCCAGGCCGCCTTGCGCGGCTGCGATGGCGTGCGCCAGGCCGTGGTCGTCGTGCGCGAAGACAACACCGGCGACAAGCGCCTGGTCGCCTACCTGGTCGGCGACACCGATATCACGCTCAACGCCGACGCGTTGCGCACCCAGCTCGGCGCGCGTCTGCCCGACTACATGTTGCCGGCCGCGTATATGCAGCTCGATGCGCTGCCGCTGACCGCCAACGGCAAGCTCGATCGCCGTGCCCTGCCCGCACCCGATGCCGACGCGCTTGCCGTGCAGGCCTACGTCGCCCCGGAGGGCGAGTTGGAAACGCAATTGGCCACGCTGTGGAGCGAGCTGCTCGGGGTCGAACGAATCGGCCGCTACGACGACTTCTTCGCCTTGGGTGGACACTCGCTGCTGGCGGTGCAGTTGCTCGCACGCGTACGCCAACGGCTTGGACTGGACCTGAGCTTGGCCGGGATCTTCGCGCATGCGCGCCTGGCGGATCTGGCCGCGGCCTTGACCAGTGGGTCGGTTGATACTCCGCCGGCAGTGGTGCCGTGTCCGCAGAATGGGCCGCTGCCGTTGTCGTTTGCGCAGCAGCGCCTGTGGTTTATCGACATGCATGGGCAAATCGGCACCGCCTACTCGCTGGCCTACGCGCTGCGACTGCGCGGCAGCCTTGAGGTGACGGCGCTGGGGCGTGCGCTGGAGCGCATCGTCGAACGCCATCAAGCGCTGCGGACCTGTTTTGTGACGGTGGACGGACAGCCGCAACAGCTGATCCAGCCAGCCGATCGCGGCTTTGCACTGGTCCATCACGACCTCAGCGCCGACAGCGATCCGCTGCAGGCCGCCTACGCACACGTCGAATCGGAGGCGCAGGCGCCGTTCGACCTTGCCAGCGGGCCGTTACTGCGCAGTCGACTGCTACGCCTGGGCGAGCACGATCACATTCTGCTGTTGACCGTGCATCACATTGTCGCCGACGCCTGGTCCGGCGCAGTGCTGGTCAATGAACTGAGCGCCTTGTACAGCGCCTTTGTGCAAGGGCTGGACGATCCGCTGCCGCCGCTGCCGATCCAGTACGCCGACTTTGCCATCTGGCAGCGCCGCTGGATCGCCGGCGAGCGGCTGCAGCGTCAGTTGGCGCACTGGGTGGAGCACCTGCGCGGCGCCCCGGCGCTGCTCGACCTGCCCACCGACTACCCGCGCCCATCGCAGCCAGACCATCGCGGCGAAGTGCTGCCCTTCCGCCTGGATGCCGCGCAGTCTGCGGCGCTGAAGGCGCTGGCCCAGCGTCATGGCGCGACCTTGTTCATGGTCATTCTGGCGGCCTGGGCCGCGCTGCTGTCGCGCTTGTCGGGGCAGCGCGAGGTGGTGATCGGTACCCCCATCTCCAATCGCCATCAGGCCGAACTTGAATCCTTGATCGGGCTGTTTGTTGATTCGCTGGCCTTGCGCATCGACCTGAGCAAGGACCCGAGCGTGGCCGCGTTGCTGGCCCAGACCCGGGCCACGGCACTCGCTGCGCAGGCCTGTCAGGACATTCCTTTCGAGCATGTGGTCGAGGCGCTCAACCCCGTGCGCAGCAACGCGCACAATCCGGTGTTCCAGGTCATGTTTGCCTGGCAGAACGCGCCGGAGGGCGAACTCGCCCTGCCGGGGCTGAGCCTGGAGTCGCTGGAGCGCAGCGGCCGCAGCGCGCAGTTCGATCTGGAACTGTCGATGCAGGAAGACGCCGACTGCATCGTCGGCAGCCTGGGGTTTGCCACCGCCTTGTTCGCCCGCTCGACCATCCAACGCCACATCCGCCAGTTGCTGACCCTGCTGGGCCGGATGGCTTCCGCCGACAGCGCTCCGCTCTCCACCCTGTCTGCGATCGAGCCGCAGGAACTGGCACGGCTGCAGGATTTCAACGCGACTGACATCGCGATGGCTGACGGTGCCGGTGTGCAGACGCTGTTTGAACGCCATGCCGAACAAAACGGATCGGTCATTGCGGTAGTCGATGCCCAACGCAGTCTGTCCTATGCCGAACTCGACGCCCAAGCCAATCAGCTGGCCCGCTACCTGATCGACCTGGGCGTGGGCCCGGACCGCCGGGTGGCGCTGTGCCTGGGGCGCAGCATCGAGCTGATCGTGGCGATGCTGGCCATACTCAAAGCCGGCGGCGCTTACGTGCCGCTGGATCCGGCTTACCCACCGCAACGGCTGGCCTTCATGCTGGCCGACAGTGCCCCGTGCGTGCTGCTCACCGATGCCCAAGGCGCTTCCCAGCTGGGCACGCAGGCTGGCATCCCCGTCCTCCTACTTGACCAGTCAGATCCAGATTGGGCGCAGCCGCCGCACACTGCCCCGCGTGTGCCGGCGCTGCAACCCCAGCACCTGGCCTATGTGATCTATACCTCCGGCTCGACCGGCACGCCCAAGGGTGTGGCGGTGGACCATGGCGGATTGCGCAATTACTGCGTGGCCGCCGCCACCCGCTACGGATTACGCAGCGGCGACCGGGTGCTGCAATGCAGCTCGCCCAGTTTCGATATCGCCGTGGACGAAATCTTCGCCACCCTGTCCAGCGGCGCCACGCTGGTCCTGTTGCCCGGCCAGCGCTTGCCGGCCATCGCCGAATTCGTGCGGGTGATCGAGCAGCAGCGGATCAGCGTGCTCAACCTGCCCACCGCCTACTGGCATGCCTGGATGGCCGAACAGGCGCACAGCGTGGCGCCACTGCCGGCGACGTTGCGCCTGGTGGTCTGCGGTGGTGAAGCGCTGAACCCTGCGCATGTCCAGGGCTGGCACACGCTGGCAGATGAGCGCGTGCAACTGATCAACGCCTATGGCCCCAGCGAGACCGTCTCCGGGGTCAGCTTTGGCACGGTGCTGCCCGGGCAAGCGGTGCACATCGGCGGCCCCATCGCCAATGTGCGCCTGCACGTGCTGGACCGCCGGCAGCAGCCGCTGCCGATTGGCGTCAACGGCCAGTTGCATATCGCCGGCGCACAGCTGGCGCGCGGTTACCTGGGCCGCCCGGATCTGACCGCCGAGCGATTTGTTCCCGATCCGTTTGCGCCGCTGCCTGGCGCGCGCATGTATCGCAGCGGCGATCTGGTGCGCTGGCGCGAGGATGGCACGCTGCTGTTCGTCGGTCGCGATGACCAGCAGGTCAAGCTGCGCGGTTTCCGCATCGAACCGAGCGAAATCGAGGCCGTGCTGCGCACGGCACCGGGCGTGCATGACGCCGCCGTGCTGGTCCGCGAAGACCGGACCGGCGAGCGCAGCTTGGTCGCCTATGTGGTCACCTCGTCGCTGCAGGTGGATGCCGTGCGTGCGCATCTGGCGGCGCGGCTACCGGACTACATGGTGCCGGCCAGCTATGTGCGCCTGGACGCGCTGCCGCTCACCGCCAACGGCAAGCTTGATCGCCAGGCGCTGCCGGCGCCGGATGCCGAACGCAGCGATCCGGCCGGCGCATCCCCGCAAGGGGCCAACGAGCAGGCCCTGGCCCAGCTGTGGTGCGAGTTGCTGGCGATTGATCAGGTCAACCGCGACGATGATTTCTTCGACCTGGGCGGACACTCGCTGCTGGCGGTGCAACTGATTGCGCGGGTCCGCGACAGTCTGGGGGTGGAGCTGCAGATCGGCGATGTGTTCACCCACACCCAATTGCAGGCGCTGGCGCGATGCCTTGACCGCAGCAGCCCTGGCGAGGCACAGACCATCGTGGCGGTGGACCGCAGCACAGCGCTGCCGCTGTCCTTTGCCCAGCAGCGGCTGTGGTTTCTGGACCGCTTTGATCCGCACAGTCAGCTGGCCTATCTGATGCCCGGCGGGGTGCGCTTGAGCGGTCCGCTGAACCGCACGGCCTTGCGCCGGGCGCTGGACCGCATCGTGGCCCGGCACGAGTCGCTGCGGACCGTTTTTGGCGTCGAAAACGACGCGCCGGTGCAGTTGATCGCGGACCCGGAGACCGGGTTTTCACTGGACTGTATCGACCTGACCACGCTGCCCGACCCGGAGGCCGCCGCCCGCGAGCACGCGTTCCAGGAGGCCACCACCGGCTTCGACCTGCAGCATGGCCCGCTTCTGCGTGGCCGCCTGCTGGATCTGGCTGAGCACGAACATCTGCTGCTGGTGACCATGCACCACATCGTCTCTGACGGTTGGTCGATGGGTGTGTTCATCCGCGAGCTGGGCGCCTTGTACAGCGCATTTGTGCAGGGTCGCGACAATCCGCTACCGCCGCTGCAGGTGCAGTACGCCGACTACAGCAGTTGGCAGCGTCGCCGGATCAGCGGCCAGACCCTGCAGCGCCAGCGCGACTTCTGGGGCGCGCATCTGCAAGGCGCGCCGACCTTGCTGGAATTGCCCACCGACCGGCCGCGCCCGGCGCGCCAGGACTACACCGGCGACATGGTCCACTTCAGCCTGGATCCCGCTCACAGTGCCGCGCTCAAGCAGCTGGGCCAGCGCCACGGCACCACCGTCTACATGACCTTGCTAGCTGCCTGGTCGGTGCTGTTGTCGCGCCTGTCCGGGCAGTCGGATGTGGTGATCGGCACCCCGGTGGCCAACCGCACCCATGCCGAACTGGAGCCGCTGATCGGCTTCTTCGTCAACACCCAGGCACTGCGGGTGGATCTGTCATCCAACCCGACCGTGGCCCGCCTGCTGGCCCAGGTGCGGCAGACCGCGTTGGCCGCACAGAGCCATCAGGATCTGCCCTTCGAGCAACTCATCGAGACCCTCAACCCGGATCGCAATCTGGGCGCCCATCCGCTGTTCCAGGTGATGTTGAGCTGGGAGAACTTGCCGGAACCGGAGCTGAGCCTGCCAGGCCTGCGCCTGCAGGGCGTGGACCTGCAGCTGCCGACGATCAAGTTCGATCTGAGCATGGGCTTGCAGGAACACGATGGCTGCATCGTCGGCACGCTCGGCTATGCCAGCGCGCTGTTTGACCGCAGCACCATCCAGCGTCACGTCGCCCAGTTCGTGCAGATTTTGCAGGCGATCTCGGCAGGCGACCAGCAGCGTGTCACCTGCCTGCCGCTGCTGCCGCCAGCGCAGCAGCGGCAGCTGCTGGAGATGAGCCATGCTCGTCCAGCGCGCACGTTGGCACAGGCGAGCCTGCATGCCCTGTTCGCGCAGCAGGCCGCGCTGACCCCTGATGCCCCGGCCATCGTCAGCCAGGCCGCAACCCTGTCCTATGCCGAGCTGCTAGCCCAGTCGCAGCGCTTGGCGCAGCAGCTCATGGCCGCCGGTGTGCACCCTGGCGACCGGGTAGCGGTGGTGCTGCCACGCTCGGCCCAGCTGATCGTCGCCCAATTGGCCGTGCTCCATTGCGGTGCGGCTTACGTGCCGCTGGATGCGGAACATCCGGGCGAGCGCCTGGTCGAACTCATCGGCCACTGCGCGGCGCGTGCAGTGCTCAGCGACAGCAGCATCGCGCTGCAGGATCTGCAGCTGCCGCGCCTGGACCTGGACTGCCTGGCGCCTGCTGATCAGCGCCAGGCGATGCCGATCGCGGTCGCCGCGCACAGCCCCGCCTACGTGATCTACACCTCTGGATCGACCGGCACGCCCAAGGGTGTGGTGGTGGCCCATGAGGCGGTGATTGCTTTTGCCATGGGCGGTGGACATGTCCCCATCCAGGCCGACGACCGGGTCGCGTTTCTGGCCAACCCGGCATTTGACGCGTCCACTTTTGAGGTATGGGTTGCCTTGTTGCACGGCGCGGCCATCGTCGTCGTCGAGCAGCACGTCTTGCTCGATCCGCCAGCCCTGGCCGAGCATCTGGCCAGCAACGCGGTCAGTATCCTGCACCTGACCGCCGGGCTGGTGCCCAGCTACTGGCGCGCCTTGGCTGGCTGTCTGCCCAAACTGCGCTGTCTGTTGACCGGCGGCGACCGGGTCGACGCGCGCGCCATCGGCGAACTGCTCGCCCAGGCGCCACCGCAGCGGTTGCTGCATTGCTATGGCCCCACCGAAACCACGGTCTTTGGCGTGCTCCATCCGCTGGCAGCGGTCGAACCTGGCGCCGAACGCCTGCCGCTCGGACGGCCCCTGCCCGGCACCTGCGCTTACGTCCTGGATCGGCATGGCCAACTGGCTCCGATCGGCAGCAGTGGCGAACTGCATCTTGCCGGCGCGCAATTGGCCCAGGGCTATCTGGATCTGCCAGGGCTGACTGCCGAGCGCTTCATCCCTGATCCGTTTGCCACTGCACCCGGCCAGCGCATGTATCGCACTGGCGACCTGGCACGCTGGCGCAACGACGGCACGCTCGACTTCCTCGGCCGCAACGACGACCAAGTCAAGATCCGCGGTTTCCGGGTGGAGCCGGCCGACGTCGAAGCGGCCTTGCGCGATTGTCCCGGCGTGCGCGAAGCCATCGTGCTGACCGACATGCCACGCCCCGGCGAGCGGCGCCTGGTGGCCTATGTCGTGGCCAGCGCGGTCACCCCCGAGGCCCTGCGCGCCATGCTGAGCGCCAAGCTTCCGGCGTACATGGTGCCGGCTGCGTATGTCTGTGTGGACGCGCTGCCGCTCACCGCCAACGGCAAGCTTGATCGGAAACGCCTGCCAGCGCCGGGCAGTGACGACCTGGCCAGCGATGCCTATGCCGCACCGCAGGGACTGCTGGAACAGACCCTGGCCAGTCTGTGGTGCGAATTGATCGGCGTTGCACGCGTGGGTCGCCACGACAACTTCTTCGCGCTGGGCGGACACTCGCTGCTGGCGGTCACCCTGATCGAACGGCTGCGCCGGCATGGCTGGCACGTGGACGTGCGCAGTTTGTTCAGTGCACCGACGCTGGCCGGCCTGGCGGCGGGTCTGCAGACGGCCGTCAAGGTGGTCATCCCCCCCAACCTGATCGCCCCGGACTGTGGTCGGATTACCCCGGAGCTGCTGCCGCTGGCAGCGCTGACCCAGGCCGAGATCGATCTGGTGGTGGCCAGCGTCGATGGCGGCGCGGCCAACGTCCAGGACATCTATCCGTTGGCGCCGCTGCAGGAAGGCTTGCTGTTCCACCACCTGGCCGACACCGTGCGCGATCCATACCTGCAGCACACGCTGCTGTGCGTGGACACGCGCGCCGGTCTGGATCGCTTGCTTGACGCCTTGCAGGCCGTGATTGCCCGTCACGACATCCTGCGCACCGCCATTGTCTGGGAGCGGCTGAGCGCCCCGATGCAGGTGGTCTGGCGGCATGCGCCGCTGTCGGTGCAAGAGCACCCGTGGACCGGTTCGGTCGAGCGCCTGCGCGAGCATGTGGCGCAGGCGCCGATGTCCCTGCAGCAGGCACCGCTGTTGTGCGCGCACGTGGTCCACGACCGCAGCCAGGATCGCTGGTTACTGGGTCTGCAGCACCATCACATGGTGATGGACCACACCACGCTGGAACTGGCGATGGACGAGATCCAGACCTGCCTGGCCGGGCATCAGGACCGTTTGCCGCCGCCGCTGCCGTTCCGCGATTTCATCGCGCATGCGCAGTTGGGGATGCCGCCATCGGAACACCAAGCGTTCTTCACCCAGATGCTGGCCGATATCGATGTACCCACCGCGCCGTTCGGACTGCCCACACGCGACGATGCATTGCGCGACAGCGAACAAGCGCATCTGTCGTTGGATGACACGCTGGCCCACAGCCTGCGCAGCCATGCCCGACGCATGGGCGTGAGCGTTGCCAGCCTGTTCCATGTGGCCTATGCCCTGGTCGTGGCGCGCAGCAGTGATCGCGACACGGTGGTGTTCGGCACGGTGTTGTTCGGACGGATGTGGGCTGGCGATGGGGCTGATCGGGTGCTCGGCATGTTCCTCAACACCTTGCCGCTGCGTCTGGACTGCGACGCAACGGGCATTGCCCAGGCGATTGAGGACATGCAGCACCGGCTTGCCCAGCTGCTGCGGCATGAGCATGCGCCCTTGGCGCTGGCCCAGCGCTGCAGCGGCGTGCAGCCGCCGGCGCCCTTGTTTACTGCGGTGCTGAACTACCGTCATGCCAGTGACGGGCGCACGGCCGCTGCCGGTCCCGATCACGCCTGGGACGGGATCGCGTCGCTGTCAGTGCAGGAACGCACCCACTACGCGCTGCTGCTGTCGGTCAATGATCAGGGCGATGCACACGGATTTTCGCTGGATATCCAGGCCATGCCCAGGGTCGGCGCCCAGCGCGCCGGCCGGATGATGCTGCAGGCCTTGGCTGCGCTGGACAGCGCCTTGCGGCTGGCACCGACAACGCCGCTGCAGGCGTTGGACGTATTGCCGCAGCAGGACATCGCCGCGGCGTGCGCATCCCATCCGGCGGCGCCGACAGCCGCTGCGGAGTATTGCGTGCACCAGGTGTTTGAACAGCAGGTGGCGCGCAGCCCAGAGTCCATCGCCGTGCATTTTGGCGATCACGCGCTCTCCTATGCGCAGCTCAACGTGCAGGCCAACCGCCTGGCCCATCACCTGATCGCGCTGGGTGTGAGGCCAGACAGCCGCGTGGCGCTGTGTCTGGAGCGCGGTCCGGAGATGATGGTCGGGGTGTTGGCGGTACTCAAAGCCGGCGCCGCCTACGTGCCGTTGGACCCGAGCTATCCGGCCCAACGCCTGGCCTTCATGCTTGAGGACAGCGCACCGCACTGCGTGCTCAGCCACACCGCGCTGAGTGCATTGTTGCCGACCGGCAAGGTTCCGCTGCTTTGGCTGGATGACAGCAGCGCCTGGGCGCAGCAGCCCGAACGCAACCCCGACCCGGCTGAGCAAGGTCTATGCCCGCACCACCTGGCGTATGTGATTTACACCTCCGGCTCCAGCGGACGTCCCAAGGGGGTGATGGTCCAGCACGCGGCTGTGGTCAATCTATGGCAGGCCCTGGATCGGGTCGTGCATGGGGACGCCACGTCCACGCCGTTGCGCGTATCGGTCAATGCCTCGCTGTCGTTCGACGCCTCGGTCAAGATGTGGGTGCAACTGCTCTCCGGCGACAGCCTGGTCATCGTCCCGCAGGCGCTTCGCCTGGATGGCGAGGCGCTGCTGGCCTGGATGCGCCAATCACGCCTGGATGTGCTCGACTGCACTCCCGCACAGCTGCAACTGCTGCTCGACCACGGCTTGCTCGATGCATCGGCCGGGGTACCGAAGAAGGTCTTGATCGGTGGCGAGGCGATCCCTCCCGCCATGTGGCAACGCCTGAGTCAGTGCGCGCATATCGGCTTCTTCAATGTCTATGGCCCAACCGAATGCACGGTGGATGTCACCGTCGCCGCGATCCAGTCCGATGATCCGTTGCCCACGCTGGGCCGGCCATTGGCCAATGTGCGACTGTCCTTGCTTGATCGACGTCGCCGGCCAGTGCCGGCTGGCGTCGTCGGCGAACTCATGGTCGGCGGCGTCCAGGTGGCGCGCGGCTATCTGCATCGTCCGGCGCTGACCGCCGAGTGCTTTGTCCCTGATCCGTTCGCCGAGCGGCCAGGCCAGCGCATGTATCGCACTGGCGACCTGGCGCGCTGGCGCAGCGATGGCGCCCTGGAATTTATCGGCCGCAACGACCATCAAATCAAGCTGCGCGGCTTCCGCATCGAGCTGGGAGACATCCAGGCAGCGCTGCTGCGCTGCGACGGCGTGCGCGAGGCGGCCGTCATCGCCCGCGATGACGACCATGGCGATATTCGCCTGATCGCTTATTGGGTCGGCGATGCGCGCAGCCTCTCTGCTGATGGCTTGCGCGCGCAGCTGTCGGCGGAGTTGCCCGATTACATGGTCCCAACCGCGTATCGGCAGCTGGAGGCGCTGCCGCTCAACGCCAACGGCAAGCTCGATCGTCAGGCCTTGCCGTTGCCGGATGCGGCCATGCCGCTGCGTCAGGGCTACGTACCGCCAGCCAATGCCATCGAACGCGCCTTGGCCAAACTCTGGGCCAGCGTGCTGGGACCGCAGCGTATCGGCCGCGACGACCACTTTTTTGAATTGGGTGGACATTCGCTATCGGTGGTGCGGCTGATCGCCGCAGCCAAGCGCAGCAGCTTCGAGCTGACCGTGCAGATGGTGTACCAATCCCCGACCCTGCGCGCACAGGCTGCGCATCTGACCGCAGGCGTGCAGACGCTGGGGCAGCAGGCGCTGGCGGCCCGTCGCGGTGGCACCCGGCCTGCGCTGTTTGTGCTGCCGACCGGGGTGGGCGACATCACCTATGCCTTCGAGCTGGCCGCCTACATCGATACCGATATCCCCGTCTATGCCCTGCCCTGGCCAGATCCGCTGCCGGCCACGTTGGAGGCGCTGGCCGCGCATATGGTCGAGCTGATCCAGGCGGTGCAGCCGCACGGTCCGTATCATCTGCTCGGTTACTCCTCCGGCGGCTTGCTCGCCTATGCCATCGCCCAGCACTTGGGCATGCACGACCAGCCCGTCGGCTTCCTGGGTCTGCTTGATTGCGACGTGCCGGCAGCGCCAACGGAAACAGACACGCTCGACGATGCGATTGGCCGGACCTTGCTGCGTCAACTGGAAGGATTGCAACGCCATCGCCCCTACCAGGATCGCGATGACGTCCAGGACGCGTTGCGGTCGTTGCTGGATCGCATCGGCAACAGCGCCTACCAGGACATGGCGCTGGCCTGCCAAAGCGATCCGATGCTGGCGCAGTTGGCGGGTGAAGAGCAGACCACGGTCGCGGCCCTGCTGCATAGCTGCGTTACCAGCACCTGTTTCAATCGCTTGTGGCCCACCTTTGCGGTGCAGCCACTGCCGACGGCCTGCCGACTGCATCTGTTCCAGGCCACCGAGCCCGAACCGGCCAGCGACGCTTATGGCTGGCAGCATCTGCTGAGCGATGCGCAGATCGAACGGATCCCGGTCGAAGGCGAACACACCACGCTGATCGAGGCCGAACATATCGCCGCACTCGCGCGCCGCATCGAACAGGCGCTCGACAGCGCTGCGCGCATGACCATCCAGGGGACTGCATGAGCGCTATCGAGCTGGCTTCTCCGGCCCTGCTTGCGGTGCATCCGCTCGGCTCGGCCCAGCAAGGTGTCTGGCTCGGTCAACTGCTCGCACCGGACCAGCCCAGCTACACCATCGGCTGCGTGATGCACTTCGAGGGCACGCTGTGCCGGGATGCCTGGGAGCACGCCGTCACAGCGGTGATCGCACGCCACGACGCCCTGCGCATGGTCCTGATCGAAGGATCGCCGCTGCCGAGCCAGCACGTGCTGGAGACCATGCCCGTTTCGCTGCCCTGGCACGATTATTCGGACAGCAGCGACGGCCAGCAACGCGCCTGGGAACACATCCGGCAGGCGCTGACACAGCCGTTGCTGCGCTATGCCCAACCGCTGTGGGACATCCAGTGGCTGCAGACCTCGGCCACCGCTGGCTATTGCCTGTATCGCTGCCACCACATCATTGCCGACGGCGTTTCACTGGGCATGCTGTCCGAGCAGATGGTCGATTGCTACAACCAGCGCCTGCGCGGCCAGCCCGACCAGCCGCCAGCGCCGTCCTATCTGCAAGCGCTCGATGCCGACCAGGCCTATCTGGGCTCCAGCCGCTACCAGCGCGATCTGGCGTACTGGCGCGCCCGCCTGCAAGCGCGACCGGAGCCGCTGTATCCCAGCATCACCGCTGCGCTGGGCCATCGGCGCAGCGTGCAGCTCAGCTGCGCGCTCGACACCCCGGACTTCCTGGCCCTGAGCGCACTGGCCGAGCGCCTGGGCGGCTCGTTCACCAGCTTGATTCTGGCCTGCCTGGCCAGCGGTCTGTCTCGGCTGAGCAATCACCAGGCGCCGATTGCCATTGGCCTTGCGGTCCACAATCGCCACAACGCGATCGAACGCGACATGTTCGGCATGCTGTCCACGCAGCTGCCGCTCTACCTGGCCGTCTCGCCGCACGCGGACATCGCCACCGCCATGCGCGCCATCGCGGTGGAATTGCGCGCGGCGATGCGCCACGCCCGCTGCCCGCTGCAACATGCCCTGCGCCAGCTGGGCGAGGCCGGACAGCGGGCGCCGCGGCCATTCGACATCAGTGTGTCGGTCGAGGATTTCAGCGCATTCGGCGATGCGCCCATCGTCGGCGGCCGCTGTCACATGCTGCCGCTGCACGCCGGGTATGAAGACACTGCGCTGGGCGTGTTCGTGCGGCGCTACAGCAAGCAGCGTCCAGTCGTGCTGGAATTCAATGTCAATCCGGACCGGCTGCCAGTGCCGCTGGCCGAACAGGCCCTGGCCGCGCTGCGGCAGATGCTGCTGGCCCTGCTCGCGGATCCGCACACGCCGTTATGGCGCCTGCCGCTGCTGACGGCCTCGCAGCGCCAGCAGGTGCTGTACGCGTTCAACGACCAACCCGGGCAAGCGCATAGCGACCACCAGGTGCATCACGCATTTGAACGCCAGGCCGCCGCCACCCCGGACGCCATCGCGCTGGTGTTTGAAGACACCCGCCTCAGCTATGCGGAGCTGGATGCCCAGGCCAACCGGCTGGCCCATCACCTGTGTGCGCTGGGCGTGGCGACCGACGACCGTGTGGCCGTGTGCCTGCCGCGCGGCATCGCCATGGTGGTGGCGGTGCTGGCCACGCTCAAGGCCGGCGCCGCCTATGTGCCGCTGGACCCAAGCTATCCGCCCGAGCGCCAGGCCTACATGCTGCACGACTGCCGGGCGTGTGTCCTGCTGACCACGCCGGCCTGCGTCGACGCACTGGCCTTGCCTGCGGACCTGGTGGTGGTGTTGGCCGACGCTCGACAGCCAGCGTGGCAGTCGTTGCCGGCCACCGCACCGGCACGCGCCCGCTCGCCGCTGCAGGCCGCCTACGTCATCTATACCTCTGGCTCCACCGGTCAGCCCAAGGGCGTGGTGATGCCGCATGGCCCGCTGCTCAATTTGCTCCACTGGGAAGCCGCGCACTGCGCTGCGGCAGGGCTGCAGGCGCTGCGCACCCTGCAGTTCTCTGCGTTGGGCTTCGATGCCAGCTTCCAGGAAATCTTCAGCACCCTCGGCACCGGGGGCACGCTGGTACTGATCGATGACACGCAGCGGCGCGACGCACATGCCCTGTACCGTCATGTCTGCGCCCAGCGCATCGAGCGCCTGTACATGCCTTACATCGCCCTGCAGTCGCTGGCCGAGACGGTGCTGGCCGATCCGGCGCTCGATGCGCTGGACTGTCCGCTGCGGCAGGTGCTCACCGCGGGCGAACAGCTGCGCATCACCCCGGCGATCCGCGCCTTCTTTGCCGCGCGTCCGGCCTGCCGCCTGCATAACTATTACGGCCCCACCGAGACCCACGTCGCCTCGGCCCACCTGCTGCCGACCGACACCGAGCGCTGGCCACTGCTGCCGCCGATTGGCACCGCGCTGCCGCGCACGCCGCTGTATGTGCTGGATGCGCGGCGCCAGCCGCTGCCAATTGGCGCCATCGGCGAGTTGTTCATCGCCGGCGTGCAGGTTGCACGCGGCTACCTGCACCGTCCGGCGTTGACCGCCGAACGTTTCGTTCCCGATCCGTTTGCCACTCAACCCGGCCAGCGCATGTATCGGACCGGCGATCTGGCCCGTTGGCGTGCCGAGGGCAGCGTCGAGTTTCTTGGCCGCAACGACGATCAGGTCAAGCTGCGCGGCTTCCGCATCGAGCCGGGCGAGATCGAAGCGGCATTGCTGGCGTGCCCGGGCGTGCGCGATGCAGCGGTGCTGCTGCGCGAGGATCGGCCTGGCGACAAGCGTCTGGTCGCCTATCTGGTCGGCGATGGCCTGAGCGTTGAGCCGCTGCGTGATCGGCTCGCCGCCGGCTTGCCCGAGTACATGGTCCCAACGGCGTATGTCGTGCTGCATGCCATCCCCACCACCAGCCACGGCAAGCTGGACCGACGCGCTCTGCCGGCACCCGATGCCAGCGCCCTGGACGTGCAGACCTATGTGGCCCCGCAGGGCGAACGCGAAGTCCTCCTGGCCGCGCTGTGGAGCGAGCTGCTCGGGGTCGAACAGATCGGCCGCCACGATAGCTTCTTTGCTCTGGGCGGCCATTCGCTGCTCGGAGTGCAGCTGCTCTCGCGCATCCGCAGCGCGCTGGGCCTGGAACTGCCGTTGGCTGCGGTGTTTGCCCAGCCGCGCCTGGCCGAGCTGGCCCAGGCTCTGGACCACGCGGCGGCCAGCAAACTGCCGGCCATCGTGCCGCTGCCGCGCGCAGGCCAGTTGCCGCTGTCCTTTGCCCAGCAGCGGCTGTGGTTTTTGGCCCAGTTCGATCCGCGTGCCGACTTGGCGTATCTGATGCCCGGCAGCGTGCGCCTGCGCGGCACACTCAACCTGGCCGCGCTACAGCAGGCGTTGAACGCCATCGTGGCCCGGCATGAAGCCCTGCGCACCTGTTTTGTCGAAGGCGATGACGGCGCCACCCAGCGCATCGCACCGCCGCAGATCGACTTCGCCCTGGACATCATTGACCTTCGACACGCACCGCATCCGCATGACGAAGCCCAACGCCATGCCGAACGTGAAGCCAGCACCGCGTTCGATCTGGCACATGGCCCCCTGATTCGCGGCCGCTTGCTGCGCCTGGCCGAGCACGAACATCGCCTGCTCATCACCCTGCACCATCTGATCGCCGACGGCTGGTCCATCGGCGTGTTGCTGTACGAACTGGGCGCGCTCTACAGCGCTTTTTCCCAAGGTCAGCCCGATCCGCTGCCGCCGCTGCCGATCCAGTACGCCGACTACACCGTGTGGCAACGTCGCTGGATCGAAGGACCGCTGCTGCAACGCCAGCTGGCCTTCTGGCGCGAACACCTGGAGGGCGCCCCGGCGCTGCTGGAGCTGCCCACCGATCGCCCGCGCCCGGCCGAACAGGACTACGCCGGCGCCGCGCTGCCGGTGGTCCTGGACGCGGCACTGACCCAGGCCTTGACCGCCCTGAGCCAGCGCCACGGCACCACGCTGTTCATGACCGTGTTGGCCGCCTGGGGCGTGCTGCTGGCGCGTCTGGCCGGCCAGGACCAGGTGGTCATCGGCGTCCCGATCGCCCACCGCACCCGCGCCGAGACCGAGTCGCTGATCGGCCTGTTCGTCAACACCCAGGCCCTGCACATCGACTTGCGTGGGCATCCATCTGTCGCTGCATTGCTGGCCCAGGTCCGCAGTACCGCGCTGGCCGCACAGGAGCATCAGGACCTGCCCTTCGAGCAGCTCATCGAAGCGCTCAACCCGGTACGCAGCCTGGCCCATCATCCCGTCTTCCAGGTCATGTTCACCTGGCAGAACACGCCTCAGGTGAGTCTGGCGCTGGCCGCGCTGGACAGCCAGGTCACGCTCGGGCCGGCCCACGATGCCAAGTACGATCTGGATCTGGATCTGCATCTGGACGGGCCGTGCATCGTCGGCAGCCTGCGCTTTGCCACGGCGCTGTTCGACCCGGCCACGATCCAGCAGCAGCTGGACAGTCTGGTCGTGCTGCTCCAGGCCATGGCCAGCGACGACCAGGCACCGGTGAAACGACTGGCGCTGCTCTCGCCCAGCCAGGGCCAGCAGCTGCAGCACTTCAATCAGCGCGACACCGCCGCGACCGACACGCGCTGCCTGCACCAATGGTTCGCCCAGCAGGTGGCCGACACGCCTGAGGCCATCGCCCTGGTCTGCGGCGAGAGCGCGCTCAGTTACCAGCAGCTGGACCAGCAGGCCAACCAGTTGGCGCATCGCTTGATCGCGCTGGGCGCGCGGCCAGACCGCTGCGTGGCGCTATGCCTTGAACGCGGCATCGCGCAGATCGTGGCGGTGCTCGCCGTGCTCAAGGCCGGCGCGGCTTATCTGCCGCTGGAGCCCAGCCAACCGCTTGAGCGCTTGGCCGGGGTGCTGGCGGACGCAAAGCCGACCCTGGTGATCGTGCAGGACGCTGACAGCGCAGGATTGGCTGGCGATCAAACCATCCCGGTGCTGGCCATCGCCACCGAGCAGGCGGCCGCCGCGGCCTATCCGGACCACCTGCCGGTGGTGCCCAATCAGCATCGGCAACAGCTGGCCTATGTGATCTACACCTCCGGCTCCAGCGGCCGGCCCAAGGGCGTGATGGTCTCCCACCAGGGCCTGGTCACCCGCTTGCATGCCTTGATCGACACCTATGGGCTGGGCCCGCAGGACCGCGTGCTGCAATTTGCCACGCTGGCCTTCGATGCCTCGGTGGAAGAACTCTTCGGCGCCCTGTGCAGCGGCGCCAGCCTGGTGCTGCGCGACGATCGCTGGCTGGATACAGATCGGTTCTGGCAGCACTGCGCGCAGGCGGGGATCACCGTGTTGGATCTGCCGACCCGCTTCTGGGCGCAGCTGTGCACGCAGTCGCTGGATATCCCCACTTGCGTGCGCCAGGTCATTATCGGTGGTGAAGCACTGACCCCGGCCATGCGCCAGACCTGGGTGCAAGGCACCCGCACGCCGCTGCTGGACACCTACGGCCCGACCGAAGCCATCGTGGTGGCCACCGTCCAGGCTGTCGGCGCGGACATGCCGAGCGGCATCGGCCGTCCGCTCGCCGGCACCCAGGCCCATGTGCTGGATCGCGCGGCGCAGCCGCTGCCGATCGGCGCACGCGGCGAACTGCATCTGGCCGGCGCGGCGCTGGCACGTGGCTATCTGGGCCGCCCGGATCTGACCGCCGAATGCTTCGTGCCCGACCCGTTTGCCAGCAGCCCCGGCCAGCGCATGTACAAGACCGGCGACCTGGCCTGCTGGCACGCCGAGGGATACCTGGACTTCCTGGGCCGCAACGACGGCCAACTCAAACTGCGCGGCTTCCGCATCGAACCGGGCGAGATCGAATCGGCGCTGCTGGCCTGCGGCGGCATCGACGATGCGCTGGTGCTGGCGCGCGAGGACCAGCCGGGCGAACCACGCCTGGTGGCGTACCTGGTGACCAAACACATCGACCCCGAGGCCGTGCGCCAACAGCTGCATACGCGCCTGCCCGATTACATGCTGCCAGCGGCTTACGTGTGCATGGATGCCCTGCCGCTGACACCCAGCGGCAAGCTGGACCGCCGTGCATTGCCGGCACCACAAGGCGAAGACTTCGGACAGCGGCCTTATGAGGCACCCGATGGTCCGCTCGAACAGGCCCTGGCCGCGCTGTGGTGCGAGTTGCTCGGCATCCAACGGGTCGGCCGCCACGACAGTTTCTTCGACCTGGGTGGGCATTCGTTGCTGGCGGTGCGCTTGGCTGCAGCCATTCGCCGAACCCTGCACTGCGATATCCCGATCCAGCGCCTGTTCGCGCAGCCGACCCTGCATCAGATGGCCTATCTGGTGCTCACCGGGCGTCTTGCGCAATTGCAAGCCGCTCAAGCCGCGAACTTTCTTTCCAAAGCCAAAGTGGAACGCTAAACCCCATGACCTCTTCCGCCAAGTTTCCGCAGGATATTTCGACCCTGAGCACGGAGGAGGCACATCGGCTCTGGGCTTTATTGAGCGAGGCGGGGCCTACGGGCGTTGAAGAGCAGACCATCCAGCCGCGCAACGACGGTGAGATTGTGCCGCTGTCGTTTGCGCAACAACGTCTGTGGTTCCTGGCCCAGTTCGACGCCCGTGCCGCACAGGCCTATCTGCTTGCCGGCGGCGTGAATCTGCACGGCGCACTCGATCTGCCCGCGCTACAGCAGGCGCTGGACCGGATCGTGGCCCGGCATGAAGCCCTGCGCACCAGTTTTGTCGCCGCCGACGATCGTGCCACCCAGTTGATCGCAGCGCCGGACATCGGCTTTGCGCTGCAATGTGTCGATCTGCGCCAGGCAGCAGATCCGCATGCCGATGCTCAACACCATGCCGAAGATGAAGCCAGCACGCCTTTCGATCTGGAACACGGCCCGCTGATTCGCGGCCGCCTGCTGCGTCTGGCCGAGCACGAACATCGCCTGCTGGTCACGATGCATCACATCGTCACCGATGGCTGGTCCATGGGCCTGCTGGTGCGCGAACTCAGCACCCTGTATGCGGCCTTCGCTTTGGGCCAGCCTGATCCGTTGCCACCGCTGCCGATTCAATACGCCGACTACGCGCTGTGGCAGCGTCGCTGGCTGGAAGGCCCGTTGCTGCAGCGCCAACTGAGCTTCTGGCGCGAACATCTGCACGGCGCTCCGGCGCTGCTGGAACTGCCCACCGATCGCCCGCGTCCTGCGCTGCAGGACTACCGCGGCGACAGCATCGAAATCGCTCTGGATGCCGAACTCACCAGCGCATTGCGCGCCTTGAGCCAGCGTCACGGCAGCACCGTTTTTATGACCGTGCTGGCCGCTTGGTCAGTGCTGCTGTCACGCCTGTCTGGACAGGATGAAGTCGTGATCGGCGCGCCGGTCGCCAACCGCACCCGCAGCGAACTCGAAGCGCTGATCGGCTTCTTCGTCAACGCCCAGGCGCTGCGGATCGATCTGCGTACCAACCCCTCGGTCGCCGAGCTGTTGGCCCAGGTGCGCAACACCGCCCTGGCCGCGCAGGACCATCAAGACCTGCCCTTCGAGCAAGTGATCGAAGCACTCAATCCCACCCGCAGTTTGTCCGCCCAACCGGTGTTCCAGGTGGTGCTGACCTGGCAGAACGTCCCCGATGCCGACCTGAGCTTGCCGGGGATCGCACTGCAGCCGTTCCAGTCGCCATCGGCCGATGCCAAGTTCGATCTGGAGCTGTTCCTGGGCGAAGTTGGGGACCGCATCGTCGGTAGCCTGAGCTATGCCAGCGCGCTGTTTGACCGCGGCACCATCGAGCGCCAGCTGGCCCAGTTCGTCCAGCTGCTGGCCGGCATGGCCGCCGATGAGCAGTTGCCCATCGCGCAGCTGCCGCTGCTGCCTGCCGACGAACGCGCCCAGCTGCAGCGTTTCACCACTACCGAGACCGCGGCGCTAGATCCGGCGCAGTGCATCCACCACCTGTTTGAAGACCAGGTACGGCGTACGCCCGATGCCGTGGCTCTTTTGGAAGGCGACGCTCAACTCAGCTACGCCGTCCTCGAAGCGCGGGCCAATCAGCTGGCCCATCGTCTGCGCACCTTGGGCGTTGGAGCGGAGAGCCGCGTCGCGCTGTATCTGCCGCGCGGGATCGACCAGGTCGTGGCGCTGCTGGCCACGCTCAAGGCCGGCGCGGCCTATCTGCCGCTGGACCCGGAACTGCCCAGCGAACGCCTGGCTTTCCTGCTGGAAGACAGCCGCCCGCGCGCAGTGCTGACCTGCACCGAACTGCAGGATCGCCTGCCCGCCAGCCGCGCCATGCTGCGGGTCAGCGTGCTGACGCTGGACACGGACATGGATGTAGGTGCGGACGATCCCGGCGCACCGATGGTCCCCGGCCTGTGCCCGGACAACCTGGCTTATCTCATCTACACCTCCGGCTCCACCGGCCAGCCCAAGGGCACGTTGCTCACCCACGCTGGCGCTGCGCATTACCTGCAATGGGCCATCGCCACCTATCGCCCGTTCCCCAGCGCAGTGGTGTCTTCCTCGCTGGCGTTCGATGCCACGCTGACCAGCCTGCTCGCACCGCTGCTATGCGGCGCTAGAGTCGAGCTGCTGCCCGAGCACGACACCCTCGACGCCTTGCGCCAGCGGCTGTGCGATCCCACTCCGCTGGGCTTGGTCAAACTCACTCCAGCCCATCTGGAAGTGCTCGGCCAGCAGTTGGCCGAGCATCCAGGACCGCTCAGCCCAGCGGTAATGGTCATCGGCGGCGAAGCCTTGCCTGCAGCCACCCTCACACGCTGGCAAACGCTCGCACCGCAAACGCGGCTGATCAACGAATACGGCCCCACCGAAACCGTGGTCGGCTGCGTGGTGCACGACACCACCCGCGAAGATGCACTGGACCCCAGTGGCCGCGTGCCGATTGGTCAGCCCATCGCGCATCTGCGGATCCACGTGCTAGATCAACAGGATCAGCTGGCACCGATTGGTGTCAGCGGTCACCTGCATATCGCCGGCCCGCAGCTCGCGCGCGGCTACCTCGGCCGTCCCGATCTGACTGCCGAACGCTTCATCCCAGATCCGTTCGCCGACCAGCCCGGCCAACGCATGTACCGCAGCGGTGATCTTGCGTGCTGGCGTGCCGATGGCGCGCTGGACTTCCTCGGCCGCAACGACGAGCAGGTCAAGCTGCGCGGCTTCCGTATCGAACTGGGCGAAATCGCCGCCGCCCTGCGCGCCTGCGCCGGCGTGGATGATGCCGCTGTCTTGCTGCGCGAAGACACTCCCGGCGAGCCACGCCTGGTGGCCTATCTGGTCGGCGACGCCGAGCAGCTCAGCGCCGACACGCTGCGCACCCAGCTAGCCACGCGCCTGCCCGAGGTGATGCTGCCGACCGCGTATGTGATCCTGGAGACACTGCCACTCACCGCCAACGGCAAACTGGACCGCCGTGCCTTGCCCGCGCCGGACGCCGATGCGCTGGCCGTGCAGGCCTACACGCCGCCGCAAGGTGCGCTGGAACAGACCCTGGCACAGCTATGGAGCGAGCTGCTCGGGGTCGAACAGGTCGGCCGCCACGACAGCTTCTTCGCGCTGGGCGGTCACTCGTTGCTGGGCGTGCGCCTGATCTCGCGCATCCGCAGCACGCTCGGCCTGGAACTGCCGCTGGCCGCGCTGTTCGCCCAACCACGCCTGTCTGAGTTGGCTCAGGCGTTGGACACCACCGCCGCCAGCACCTTGCCGGCGATCGTGCCGGCAGACCGCAGCGCATCGCTGCCGCTGTCCTTTGCCCAGCAGCGCCTGTGGTTCCTGGATCAACTCGACGACCGTGCCAGCTTGGCCTACCTGATGCCCGGTGGCGTGGATCTGCACGGTGCACTGAACCTGCCGGCGCTACAGCAGGCGCTGGACCGGATCGTGGCCCGGCATGAAGCGCTGCGCACCAGTTTTGTCGCCGCCGACGATGGCGCTATCCAGTTGATCGCAGCGCCGGACATCGGCTTTGCGCTGCAATGTGTCGATCTGCGCCAGGCAGCAGATCCACATGCCGATGCTCAACACCATGCCCAAGATGAAGCCAGCACGCCTTTCGATCTGGAACACGGCCCGCTGATTCGCGGCCGCCTGCTGCGCCTGGCCGAGCACGAACATCGCCTGCTGGTCACGATGCATCACATCGTCACCGATGGCTGGTCCATGGGCCTGCTGGTACGCGAACTCAGCACCCTGTATGCCGCCTTCGCCTTGGGCCAGCCTGATCCGTTGCCGCCGCTGCCGATCCAATACGCCGACTACGCCCTGTGGCAGCGTCGCTGGCTCGAAGGTCCGCTGCTGCAACGCCAACTGAGCTTCTGGCGCGAGCATCTGCACGGTGCCCCGGCGCTGCTGGAACTGCCCACTGACCGCCCGCGTCCTGCACTGCAGGACTACCGCGGCGACAGCATCGAAATCGCTCTGGATGCCGAACTCACCAGCGCCTTGCGCGGCTTGAGTCAACGTCACGGCAGCACCGTCTTTATGACCGTGCTTGCCGCTTGGTCAGTGGTGCTGTCACGCCTGTCTGGACAGGACGAAGTCGTGATCGGCGCGCCTGTCGCCAACCGCACTCGCAGCGAACTCGAAGCGCTGATCGGCTTCTTCGTCAACGCCCAGGCGCTGCGGATCGATCTGCGTACCAACCCCTCGGTCGCCGAGCTGTTGGCCCAGGTGCGCAACACCGCCCTGGCCGCGCAGGACCATCAAGACCTGCCGTTCGAGCAAGTCATCGAAGCACTCAATCCCACCCGCAGTTTGTCCGCCCAACCGGTGTTCCAGGTGGTGCTGACCTGGCAGAACGTCCCCGATGCCGAGCTGAGCTTGCCGGGGATCGCACTGCAGCCGTTCCAGTCGCCATCGGCCGATGCCAAGTTCGATCTGGAGCTGTTCCTGGGCGAAGTTGGGGACCGCATCGTCGGTAGCCTGAGCTATGCCAGCGCGCTGTTTGACCGCGGCACCATCGAGCGCCATCTGGCCCAGTTCGTCCAGCTGCTGGCCGGCATGGCCGCCGATGAGCAGCTGCCCATCGCGCAGCTGCCGCTGCTGCCTGCCGACGAACGCGCCCAGCTGCAGCGTTTCACCACTACCGAGACCGCGGCGCTAGATCCGGCGCAGTGCATCCACCACCTGTTTGAAGACCAGGTGCGGCGTACGCCCGATGCCCTGGCTCTTTTGGAAGGCGACGCTCAACTCAGCTACGCCGTCCTCGAAGCGCGGGCCAATCAGCTGGCCCATCGTCTGCGCACCTTGGGCGTTGGACCGGAGAGCCGCGTCGCGCTGTATCTGCCGCGCGGCATCGACCAGGTCGTGGCCCTGCTCGCGGTCCTCAAGGCCGGCGCGGCCTATCTGCCGCTGGACCCGGAACTGCCCGACGAACGCCTTGCTTTCCTGCTGGAAGACAGCCGCCCGCGCGCAGTGCTGACCTGCACCGAACTGCAGGATCGCCTGCCGGCCAGCCGCGCCATGCTGCGGGTCAGCGTGCTGACCCTGGACACCGACGCACACAGCGATCTTGAAGATCCCGGCGCACCGAGCGTCCCCGGCCTTTGCCCGGACAACCTGGCCTATGTCATCTACACGTCCGGCTCCACCGGCCAGCCCAAGGGCACGTTGCTCACTCACGCTGGCGCTGCGCATTACCTGCAATGGGCGATCGCCACCTATCGTCCGTTCCCCAGTGCAGTGGTGTCCTCCTCGCTGGCGTTCGATGCCACGCTCACCAGCCTGCTCGCGCCGCTGCTGTGCGGTGCACGGGTCGAACTGCTGCCCGAGCACGACACGCTCGACGCTTTGCGCCAGCGCCTGTGCGATCCGACCCCGCTGGGCTTGGTCAAACTCACCCCGGCCCATCTGGAAGTGCTCGGCCAGCAGTTGGCCGAGCATCAAGGCCAGCTCAGCCCAGCGGTGATGGTGATCGGTGGCGAAGCCTTGCCTGCAGCCACGCTCGCCCGCTGGCAGACCCTCGCACCACACACGCGGCTGATCAACGAATACGGCCCTACCGAAACCGTGGTCGGCTGCGTGGTGCACGACACCACCAGCGAAGATGCATTGGACCCCAGCGGCAGGGTGCCGATTGGTCAGCCCATCGCGCATCTGCGCATCCACGTGCTCGATGCGCACGCTCAGCTGGCACCGATTGGTGTCAGCGGACAGCTGCATATCGCCGGCCCGCAGCTGGCACGTGGCTATCTGGGCCGCCCCGATCTGACCGCCGAACGCTTCGTCCCCGATCCGTTCGCAGAGCAACCCGGCCAGCGCATGTATCGCACGGGCGACCTTGCATGCTGGCGCGCGAACGGCGCGCTGGACTATCTCGGCCGCAACGACGATCAGGTCAAGCTGCGCGGCTTCCGCATTGAACTGGGCGAAATCGCCGCCGCCCTGCGCGCCTGCGCCGGCGTGGACGATGCCGCTGTCTTGCTGCGCGAGGACACCCCCGGCGCGCCACGCCTGGTCGCCTATCTGGTCGGCGACGCCGAGCAGCTCAGCGCCGACCGCCTGCGCACCCAGCTGGCCACGCGCCTGCCCGAGGTGATGCTGCCGACCGCGTATGTGATCTTGGAAACACTGCCGCTCACGGCCAACGGCAAACTGGATCGCCGTGCCCTGCCCGCACCGGACGCCGATGCGCTGGCTGTGCAGGCCTACACGCCGCCGCAAGGTGCGCTGGAACAGACCCTGGCACAGCTATGGAGCGAGCTGCTCGGCGTCGAACAGGTCGGCCGCCACGACAGCTTCTTCGCGCTGGGCGGTCACTCGTTGCTGGGCGTGCGCCTGATCTCGCGCATCCGCAGCACCCTCGGCCTGGAACTGCCGCTGGCCGCGCTGTTCGCCCAGCCACGCCTGGCTGAGTTGGCTCAGGCGTTGGACACCACCGCCGCCAGCACCCTGCCGGCCATCGTGCCGGCAGACCGCAGCGCATCGCTGCCGCTGTCCTTCGCACAGCAGCGGCTCTGGCTCCTGGACCGGCTTGATGAGCGTGCAGCACTGGCCTACCTGATCGCCGGCGGCGTGCGCCTGTCCGGCAAGCTGGACCGTGATGCCCTGGGCAAGGCGCTAGACCAGCTCCTGGTCCGCCATCAGGCGCTTCGGACCGTCTTCGCCTCCGATCAGGACACCCCTACCCAGGTTGTGCTCCCCGCGCAGCGCAGCTTTGTTCTGGACTGCATCGATCTGCGCCAGGCCGCAGATCCCGAGGCCGATGCCCAGCGCCACGCCGAACAGGAAACCGGCACGCCCTTCGATCTCACCTCCGGCCCGCTGATTCGCGGCCGCCTGCTGCAGCTGGCCGAGCACGAACATCGCCTGCTGATCACGATCCACCACATCGTGGCCGATGGCTGGTCCATCAGCGTCCTGCTACATGAACTGGGCGCCCTGTACACCGCCTTTGCGCTGGGCCAGCCCGATCCGCTGCCGCCGCTGTTGATCCAGTACCCGGACTACGCGCTATGGCAGCGCCGCTGGCTCGATGGCCCGCTGCTGCAGCATCAGCTGAGCTTCTGGCAACAGCACCTGCAGGGTGCACCGGCGCTACTGGAACTGCCCACCGACCGCCCGCGTCCGGCCCTGCAGGACTACACCGGCGGCACGATGGATCTGGCGTTGGATGCCGATCTCACCGCTGCATTGCGTGCCTTGAGTCAACGTCACGGCACGACCGTATTCATGGCGTTGCTTGCGGCCTGGGGTGTGCTGCTGGCACGCCTGTCCGGCCAGGACGAGGTGGTGATCGGCACCCCGGTCGCCAACCGCACACGTAGCGAACTGGAGCCGCTGATCGGCCTGTTCGTCAACACCCAGGCGCTGCGGATTGATCTGCGCCGCGATCCGAGTATCGCCCAACTGCTGGCCCAGGTCCGCAGCACTGCACTGGCGGCGCAGGCGCATCAGGATGTGCCGTTTGAACAGATCATCGAGCGCCTCAACCCGCCGCGCCATCTGAGCCACACGCCGCTGTTCCAGGTGATGTTTGCCTGGCAGAACACACCGGCGATCGCGCTGGATTTGCCCGATCTGCAGCTGGAAAGCGTGCAGAGTCCCTTCCCGATCAGCAAGTTCGATCTGGAGTTGACCCTGCAGGAAGACGGCGCGCACATCGTGGGCAGCCTGGGTTACGCCGCAGCGCTGTTTGATGCGAGCACGATCCAGCGCTGGTGGGGCTGTTTTGAGCAGATGCTGCAGGCGCTGACGAACGCGGAAGACTGTCGCGTTTCGCAGCTGCCTTGGCTGCATGAGGCACAGCGTCAGCAGCTAGCTGAGTTCGGCACCGGCGTGATCGCCGCCCTGCCTGAGCAGACATTGCATCAACGTTTTCAGGCCCAGGCCCAGCGCACGCCGGACGCCATCGCCGTGGTGTCGGACCAGCGCTACGTCAACTATGCCGCGCTCGATGCACACGCGAATCGACTGGCGCAGCGTTTGCTCGCCGTGGGTCTGCACGCCGGCCAGCGCGTGGCCATTGCCCTGCCGCGCTCGGCCGAACTGATCGTGGCGCAGCTGGCCGTGCTCAAGTGTGGCGCGGCCTATGTGCCGCTGGACATCGCCCATCCCAGCGAGCGGCTGCTGGCCTTGATCGCCGATGCACAGGCTAGCGTGCTGATTCATGCACACGACAGCACCCTGGCGCCTGCACAGCTGTCGTGCCTGACGATCCATGATCTCGACGAGGCGGCAGGCGTCGCCACTGCTCCGCCAATCAACGTCCCCGCCACGACGGCGGCCTACGTGATGTACACCTCCGGCTCCACCGGCCAGCCCAAGGGCGTGGTCGTGGCCCATGACGCGGTGCTCAACCTGGTGTTGCAGGATGG
>NZ_JACIFI010000031.1 GCF_014197275.1 Xanthomonas sp. 3075
GCCGGAAACGTTGGCCGGTTTGCACTTTGTCGCCTTTACGATCCTGATGCTTGGAAATGCAGCCACGCTCTTTCAAAGTTCATAACACGCTCTAAGAACGCTTTCCAAGCGCTACGGCATCAATCAAAAGACAGTGGCGAAGTGGAAGAAGCGGACCTCGGTCGCCGATTTGCCAACTGGGCCGACGCAGCCGTGTTCCACCGTGTTGTCCGTTGAGGATGAGGCGGCGATCATTGCTTTCCGCAAGCACACCTTGCTGCCGCTGGACGACTGTCTCTACGCACTGCAGCCTAGCATCCCGCATCTGACACGCTCCTCGTTGCACCGCTGTCTGCAGCGCCATGGCATCTCGCGCTTACCCGACATCAATAGCGACAAAGCCGCCAAGAAGCGGTTCAAAAGCTATCCGATCGGCTACTTCCATTATCGACATTGCAGAGGTGCACACGGCCGAAGGCAAGCTCTATTTGTTTGTGGCTATCGACAGGACGTCCAAGTTTGCGCTCACCGAGCTCCATGCCGCGGCTAACAAGATGGTTGCAGCGCAGTTCCTGCGCAATGTGATCCAGGCGGTACCCTACGCCCTGCATACAGTTCTGACGGATAACGGCATCCAGTTCACCAACCGCCGTTCCGACCGCTATGCCTTTGTGCATATCTTCACTCGCGTCTGCGAGGAGCACGGCATCGAACACCGCTTGACCCAGGTCAAGCATCCCTGGACTAACGGGCAGGTCGAGCGGATGAATCGGACGATCAAGGAAGCTACTGTCAAACGCTTCCATTACGACGATCACGCACAACTACAACAGCATTTGGCCAACTTCATCGACGCCTACAACTACGGTCGCAGGCTCAAAGCCCTAAAAGGTCTGACACCGTACGAATTCATCTGCAAACAGTGGACATCCGAACCCGATCTGTTCAAGGTGGATCCGATCAATCTAATGCCGGGACTGAACACCTAGCCCGTCCGGCAAGCGTGCGCGTTTGGCCGCATACATCGCTTCGTCTGCGGCGTGCATCAGGCTGGATGTCTCGGCCTGTGCACCGTGCTGCCAGGCAACGCCGATGCTGGGCTGGATCGGCAAGTGCTGATCGCCGAACACCGCCCCCTCGGCCGCAGCGATGCGGATGCGCTCTGCAACGGCCGCGCAGTCGGCCTGCGGATCTTGCAGATCGTCCAGCAGCACCACGAACTCGTCGCCAGCCAGTCGCGCGACCAGATACCGGCTGCCGGCCGCACGCTGCAGACACTGCCCGAACGCGACCAGCACGGCGTCGCCGGCACGATGTCCGTGCAGATCGTTGATCCGTTTGAAACCGTCCAGATCCAGAAACATCACCGCCACCGCGCGTTGCTGCTGTTGCGCATGGCTCACCGCGCCCTGCAATGCTTCCGACCATGCGTGGCGATTCGGCAGGCCGGTCAGGGCGTCGCGGGTGGCGCGCTCGTGCATCAGGCGATGCAACGCCTTGTGCGCGGTGACGTCCTGGGCCATCAGCAGGAAGCCCTGCACCAGCGTCGAGGCGCCTTGTGTTTCCGGCACCAGACTGATTTCCACATCGCGCGTGCCGCTGCCGCCCTGCAGCACATGTTCGAACCTTGCGTGTTCCCCGGCGACCACCTGCGCCAATGCAGCGCGCGCGGCAGTGCTGAGGTCGTCGCCCAGCACCTGGGTGATATGGCAGCCGACCAGGCTGGCCGGGTCCACGCCAATCCAGTCGCGATGCGCCTGATTGGCGAACAGGCAACGCTGCTCGGCATCGAACTGGCTGATCAGCGTCGGGGTGGCATCGCTGATCGCACGCAGACGCACCTCGCTCTCGGCCAGCCGCTCCGCCGCCACGTGGCGTTCGGTGACGTCCTGAATCTGCGAGACGAAATGCACCGGCGCCCCGCTGCTGTCGCGTACCAACGACACCGACAGGTGCGCCCAGATCACCGCGCCCTGCTGGCTGATGTAGCGCTTGGCCATGCTGTAGCTGTCGCGCTTGCCGTCGATCAGCTCCTGCACCAGTTGCAGGTCCATGTCCAGGTCGTCGGGATGGGTGATGGTCTGGAAGGTGGTGTGCAGCAATTGCTCGCGCGGGTAACCCAGGATGCTGCACAACGACGGGTTGACGTCGCGCCAGCTGCCATCCAGCGCGACGATCGCCATGCCTTGCGGCGCGGTTTCGAAGGCGCCGCTGAAGTGCTGCGCGGCCAGTTGCGCGGCCGCTTGCGCCTGCAGTTCGGCAGTGACGTCGATGGCCATTGCCAGATAACCGGCCAGGCCCTGCTGCGCGTCGTGGATGATGTTGAAACACAGACGCACGCGGCGCAGCTCGCCGTCCTTGCGCACCAGGGTCCAGAGTTCTTCGCACAGCACATCGCCGGCGGCAGCGACGACCAGGTCCAGATACGACGGCGGCGACAACGCCAGCGTAGCCATATGCCGCTCAAGCTCGGCCGGCAGATGGAACTGCGCAGGATGCGTGCCGACGACTTCATCGGCACTGTGGCCCAACAGACGTTCGGCGCCGGAATTGAACAGCTCGATGCGACCGTGCGGATCGAAGGTGACGATCGCCACGTCCTGCGAGGCGTCCACCAGCGCCTGCAGGCGTGCACGCTCGGCCGCAAGCGCGGCCGAGGCATCCCTGAGCTGGGTGATGTCGTGCATCACGCAGACCGCGCCCAGGACCGTGCCCTGGTCGCTGACCACCGGGTCGGCATTGCACAGCACGCTGCGCGCAGGCTGGCCGTTCGCACGGACCACCAGTTCGGCATTGCGCACATGCTCGCCGCGCCAGGCGCGTAGCAGCGGAATGGCATCGGTGGGCAGCGGGCTGCTGCCATCGGCGCTGTAGAGATCAAAATGCTGCGCCCATTCGGTCGGCGGCATCACGCGCGGATCGGTGCCATGCCATTGCCGGGCGGCACGATTGAATTCACGCAGCAGCCCTTGGCTGTCGCAGGACACCACCCCATCGGGCATGGCCTCCAGCAGGCGGCTCAGGGTCTGCCGTTGCGCTTGCGCCTCCTGCCGGTCGCGTCGGGCTTCGAGCTGGCTGGTGGCTTGCCGCGCCAGCCGGATCAGCGCCTGTTTCTGGCGTTCGTCCAGTACCCGTGCCTGCATGCTGAGCGTGCACAAGGTGCCATAGGCATAGCCCTCACGACCGATCAGCGGCACGCCCACATACGAGCGGACGCCCGGTGCGGCCGTGACCAACGGATTGCGCGCAAAGCGTTGATCGGCCTCGGCATCGGGCACTTCCATCAGCTCGGTGCCCATCACCGCGTAGGAACAGAACGACGCGCTGCGCGGCGTGCCGTCCAGATCGGTACCGCAGCGCGCCTTGAACCACTGGCGGTCGGCGTCCAGCAGCGACACCAGCGCCATCGGCGCGCCGGTGACATGCGCCGCCAGCCAGGCGATGTCGTCGAATTCGGCTTCCGGCTCGGTATCCAGCACTCCCAGCCGACGCACCGCGTCCACGCGCAGGGCGTCATTGGCAGGCATCGGCGCGGGCGGCGACAGGACGGTCATGGCGTGATCGGCGGTCAACGTGGTCAAGGGAGGTGGCCCAGGTAGCGGCGAAACGACCGGCAACTTGAGGATCCAAGGCCGAGCCTGCTTGTCGGCGATCAAGAGCGAGCAGTGGAAACGCCAGCGCTGTAGATCGCGCGATGCGTCGCTGCCCCTTGGCAGGCAGTGACGCATCGCGTGCGTGCGCCGCGCGTGCACGACGGACCGCCATTGCGCGAGAACGCGCGGTCCCGCCGCCATGCGGCAGACAAATCGCCATCGGCGCGCGAGTCGGCACGTCCGGCATGCCGCAGTCTCTGCCACCCCCGGCCTATGTCGCACGTGCATGGCGAATCGCCCTTGCCGGGAGCGCGCGCCACGGCAACCGTACGGCGGGCAGATCGCCATCGGCACGCGGGGAATCGGCATGCGCCCGGCGCACCGCATGCCCACCGCACCCTGGCCGCTGCCCGCAGCGCCGGCTGCCGTGGTGGCGCTATCGGGGCATTGGCCGCAGCGCCCCGCCGAACAGCATTTGCGGCGCCGCCAGGCAGCTACTACCCTCGGCCGATTGTCCTGCTCTGGAGTGTCACATGCTGCGTCCGTTGTCCTTGTTGATCGCCGGCGTACTCGGCGTCGCTGCCGGTACCGTTCCGCCCGCCGCACAGGCCGCCCCGGCCAGCCTCTCCAAGACTGCGGACAACAGCGCCATTCCCGACATCGCCTACACCCGCTTCACCCTGCCCAACGGCCTGACCGTGGTGGTGCACGAAGACCACAAGGCGCCGGTGGTGGCGGTGAGCATCTGGTACCACATCGGTTCCGGCGACGAGCCGGCCGGCAAGACCGGCTTCGCGCACCTGTTCGAGCATCTGATGTTCTCCGGCTCGGAAAACAACAAGGGCAGCTTCTTCGCGCCGCTGGAGCAGGTCGGCACCACCGACATGAACGGCACCACCTGGTTCGACCGCACCAACTACTTCGAAACGGTGCCGACCACCGCACTGGATACCGCGCTGTGGCTGGAATCGGACCGCATGGGTCACCTGCTCGGCGCGATCGGACAGCAAGAACTCGACACCCAGCGCGGCGTGGTGCAGAACGAAAAGCGCCAGGGCGAGAACCGCCCCTATGGCCGCGTCGACCAGAACATCCTGTCCAACCTGTTCCCGGCCAACCATCCTTACCAGCACGACACCATCGGCTCGATGGAAGATCTGGACGCGGCCTCGCTGGGCGATGTCAAACAGTGGTTCAACGACAATTACGGCGCGGCCAACACCACCCTGGTGCTGGCCGGCGACATCACCGTGGCGCAGGCGCGCGCCAAGGCCGAGCAGTACTTCGGCGATATCCCGTCCGGCAAGCCGGTGGCGCGTCAGCAGCCGTGGGTCACTCCGCTGGCCGCGCAGAAGCGCGGCGTGCAGCACGACCATGTCTCGCAGCCGCGCATCTACCGCACCTGGGCCGCGCCGCAGCTGGGCACCGACGACATGATCCAGCTGGATCTGGCCACCACCGTGCTGGGCGGCGGCAAGACCTCGCGGCTGTATCAGCGCCTGGTCTACCAGGACAAGCTGGTCGATGACGTGTCCGCCTCGGTGCAGCCGTTTGCGTTGTCCAGCCAGGTGCAGATCCAGGCCGACGTCAAGGACGGTGTGGACCCGGCCAAGGTCGAAGCGGTGATCGACGAAGAGCTCAAGAAATTCATCGCCCAAGGCCCGACGGCCGACGAATTGCAGCGCGCGCAGGTGGCCTATCGCGCCGGCTTCGTGCGTGGGCTGGAAAAGGTCGGCGGCTTCACCGGCAAGGCGGTGCTCCTGGCCGAGGGCCAGGTCTATCGCGGCGACCCGGGCGCCTATAAAAAAGATCTGCAGCGCGGCCAGTCCGCCACCGTGGACAGCGTCAAGCAGGCCTCCGCCACCTGGTTGGGCAAGGGCGACTATCTGCTCACCGTGCTGCCGGCCGGCAAGGATTTCGACCCGGCTGCCGAAGACAAGGCGGTGGTCGCCCGCGCCGCCGAACCGGGCAAGCCGGCGCCCAAGCTCCCCGCCGCCGGCAAGTACAAGGTCGTCGCTTCCAAGGTGGATCGCAGCACGGGCGTGCCCACGACCACCCAGTTCCCTGACCTGAGCTTCCCCAAACTGCAGCGCGGCACGTTGAAGAACGGCATCGAGGTGGTGCTGGCCGAGCGCCACACCATTCCGGTCACCCAGGTCGAGCTGCTGTTCGACGCCGGCTACGCCGCCGACCAGGGCAAGAAGCTCGGCACCGCCAGCTTCAGCGCCGCGCTGATGAACGAGAGCACCGCCTCGCTGGATTCGGTGGAAGTGGCCCAGCGCAAGCAACGCCTGGGCGCGATCACCGGCGTCGGCTGCGATCTGGATAGCTGCAGCGCCTCGCTCAATGCCCTCAACGACCAGCTGCAGCCGTCGCTGCAATTGTTCTCCGACATCGTGCGTAACCCGGCGTTCAAATCGTCGGACATCGAACGCATCCGTGGCCAGTGGCTGGCCGGCATCGCGCAGGAAAAGACCAAGCCCACCAGCCTGGGCATGCGTGCGCTGCCGCCGCTGCTGTACGGCGACAAGCATCCGTACGGCATCCCGCTCACCGGCAGCGGCACCGAGGCGGCGATCAAGAGCCTCAATGCCACGGACCTGCAGGCCTTCCACAACCAGTGGCTGCGCCCGGACAACCTGCGCATCCTGGTTGCCGGCGACACCACCCTGGCGCAGATCATCCCGCAACTGGATGCGGCCTTCGGCGACTGGAAGGCCCCGGCCAGCCCGCTGCCGAAGAAGAACCTGGTCGAGGTGGCCGCACAGCCCAAGCCGCGCGTGTACCTGATCAACCGGCCGGACGCGCCGCAGTCGGTGATCCTGGCCGGCCTGCTCGCACCGTCGACCAAGACCCAGGACAACCTGGCCATCGGCGTGGCCGACGATGCGTTCGGCGGCACCTTCACCTCGCGGTTGAACATGAACCTGCGCGAGAACAAGCGTTGGGCCTACGGCGCAGGCACCCGCCTGATGGACGCGCAGGGCCAACGGCCGTATCTGTTCTCCGCACCGGTGCAGACCGACAAGACCGCCGAGTCGGCCAACGAAATCCTCAAGGAAGCCCGCGCCATCGTCGGCGACAAACCGCTGACCGGCGAGGAGATCGCAAAGATCAAGAACCAGAGCATCCGCGCCCTGCCCGGCAGCTACGAAACCACCACCGCCGTGCTCGGTGCGATCGAAGGCATCGTGCAGTTCGACCGCCCGGACGACTACGTGCAGACGCTCAAGCCGCGCCTGGAAGCGATCGACCAGCCGGCCGCGCAGAAGGCCATCGCGCAGATCATCAAGCCCGACGCGATGACCTGGGTGATCGTGGGCGACCTGAAGAAGATCGAGGCCCCGGTGCGCGCGCTCAAGCTGGGCGAGGTGCAGGTGCTGGATGTGGATGGCAAGCCGGTCAAGCGCTGAACGGCAGCGGCCCGCACACCGACTGAACAGCCTTCGGGGTGGCCGGGTCGGTGTGCGGCGTTGCCGTATCTGCGCGTCAGCAACGGCGTTGGTGCATGCATTACGCACGCACCGGACGATGCGTTTACGCGCTGGCGACACGTCCACGGCCGGCGACGACCGGGACCGTCGCTAGGCCTCAGGTAGCGCGGCAACGGCTCGCAGCACGGTCGTCCGTCAAGGGTCAGGACCGCCCCTGACGCATTCCCGCCCGGTTGCACGCGACGGCCCGGATGCGGGTGTCGATCATCGGTCTCAGGCCGCGCCGATGCGCGCGGCCGCTATCCACGCCGCGTTACCGGCAGCACCGGTATCGTGGCTACTTCTTCGCGCTTGTTGCACTTACTTCGATGAAAGAGATGCCCATGGCTGACGAAACCTCTCGCCAACAGGTCCTGGACGGCTACCGCATCGTCGACAGCCTGCCCGAAGACACCTATCAGGACGTCGTGCAGGTGGCCGCCTCGCTGTGCGACACCCCGATCGCCTTGATGTCGCTGGTCGATCGCGACCGCCAATGGTTCAAGGCCCAACTCGGCCTGGGCCTGCAGCAGACCGACCGCAGCCAGGCGGTGTGCGATCACGCCATCCGCAGCCCCGAGCAGCTGATGGAAGTGCCCGACCTGGCCCAGGACGCGCGCTTTGCCGATATTTCGGTGGTCACCGGCGACACCGGCGCACGCTTCTATGCCGGCATGCCGCTGGTCACCCCCGATGGCGTGGCATTGGGCACGGTGTGCGTGCTGGATACCGAGCCGCGCACGCTCACCGACATTCAACGCACCGGCCTGCAGGCATTGGCGCGCGTCACCATGCGTCTATTGGACGAGCGCAAGCGCGAACTGCAACTCGAACGCGACGCCATCCTGCAACCGGTTGCGCCGGTTGCAAGTCAAGCCAGCACCGACACCGGCTATCACCTGGTGATCCTGGAAGTCCAGGAACTCGCCGCATTGGTCGAAAAGCAGAGCGAGCGTCTGCTGGGCCGCAGTTTGCAGCAACTGGACAAGGCGCTGGCCGCCTACGTGCAAGGCGGCGGCGACAGCGTGGACCGTGTCACCGACAGCGCAGAATTCATCGCGGTGCTGCGCGGCCCGGATGCCGAACAGAAGCTGCAAGGCCTGCGTGAGATCGCCGATCAACAACATGCACTCGGCCTCACCGTGCTGATCGGCGAAGCGCGCGCAAGTCGTGGGGATGAAGCGATCGGCCCAGTGTTTATGCGTGCGGAAGTGGCGTTGAGTGCGGAGAAGGACCGCTACCGACAAAGCCTCGCGCAGGGCGGTTGAGGCGGAGTGGTGGGGTGCAGGTTCGGGCTTTGCGCGCTGACGGTCGTTGCGACTGGTCGTCTGTAACGGTTCTGCGCCACAACAGCGCCCCCATCCGCCCTTCGGGCACCTTCCCCCGCGATGCGGGGGAAGGGATACAAACCACGCCGACGAAGCTCCCTTCTCCCGCACGCGGGAGAAGGTGGCGCGCAGCACCGGATGAGGGCCGACTACCTACCGGAACTCAAGTAAGCCGGAAGAACGCGCACACCCGAAGCCTGCATCTCACCCGGTCGCACACTGCTTCAACTGACGATCTGCATACCACAGCGCGCGGCGCGCCAGATCATAGGCGCTGTCGGCCTGGCGCGGCAGCATCTGTGCGGCCATCACCGGGTCGGCGCCGTTGTTCAAGGCGTGCTCGGCACGCTCAAGATCGCTCAGATGCGTGCGTACCGGCGACAACAGGGATTTGCGCTGCGACGCATCGCAACGCGCACTGCGCTGCTCCAGCGCCGCCATGGCCTCGCGGATACGGCGGCTGGCTTCGCCCTTCAGGTCGGGCGGCGTTTCATGCGCGATCGGCGCCGCCTTGTAGGCATCGCCGGTGGCAACGCTGCCCATCTCGGCCTGATTCTCCGCCAACGCCGGATTGAAGCGCACGTCCGGCGGCGGCCGCGCCTTGGCCACCTGGGTCTGCGGCCCGTTGATCGTGTCGTTGAACTTCTTCATGCCGCGATTCATTTCCTGCATCGCCACATCGCCCAGCGTGCCATCGCTCTTCCAGTCCTTGGCAAAACGCGTCTCCTGGTACTGCACCGGATTGACCCGCTCCATCACGTTGCGCGCCTTGGCCTGTGCGCGCTCATCGGCCATGCCCGGCGGCACCGCGCTGCCGGGTTGCGCCATCGCATCCACTTGCGCATCCACTTGCGCATCGCGCGGCATGCGCAGGCGTCCCTCGCGGGTATAGAGCTGAGCGGCCATCGATTCGTTGGCTGGCGCTGTGGCCGCCGCCACCTGCCGTTGCGGCGGCGGTGTGCGGGTAGGCGGCGGCGCACTGCGCGCGGCAGCGGACGCGGCGGATGCAGCGCTTGGTATGCGCTCGCGCTGCGGCGGTGGCTGCACCGGCGCCGGTGGCGTCGATTGCGCACGCGGCACGAAATACACCTGCAACCCGTCATCGTGTTGCAGGGTTTCGCGCGGCGGCGGCATATACAGCAACAGACAGGCAAGAAAGAACAGGATCGCGCCCGTGCACGCAATTGCGGCGACATGCGGGACAAGCGCTTCCTTCCTGCGGGTAGTCACAATGCGGGAGACCAATAAGATGGAAAAGGCGGGCACAGCACCGCAAACCCCGGTACGTGACGCGCAAATCTAGCGGGCACGCCGTTTGCGCGCGTTTGAAATTCGTTGTCTGTCAAAAAAACGCCAGACGCCATTCACATTGCGTGCCAGTGCAGCAACCAAAACACTCCGAACACACCGGAAAACGTGCCTTGCCGGTACGCTGTCCGGCATATCGCGCTGCTCTGCGTGTGTGTCCTTGAATTAGAGCAGCTAACAAAACCTGGCGAGCGAGCGCCTGTCGGTGAGTGCAGTGGTTCTGTCGGTCGTATCTTGGTGGATGCAGTCAGAAGTCCAGATCAAACACTGAGTGGGTCGAATGCGCGGTGCCCTCACCGCTGGCGGGACACGCCGTGAACCCGTCCCTGGGGACCGTGTGGCGGCATCCATGCCGCCACACGGTCCCGCAAGCGGCGAGGACACCGCACCAGAGACTCCACTGGTTGCTTTATTTAAACCCATGCATGCCGACCATCTCGACTGGTCCTTGCCCGTCCAGCGTCGCGGGACCTTACGCGGCATGGATGCCGCGTAAGAGCTTCCAAGGACGTACTTGCAGCGTGTCCCGCGACGCTGGACGGGCAAGGACCCTGCAGCCAGACCGCAGATAGCCGGCCTGCAGTAGGCTGACGCGAAGTCGTTTTGTTAGCCGCTCTTAATCGCTGGCGTTTGCCGGTCACCCGCAGGCCTTCAAGCCGATACAACTGCTGACAGACATGCCGTGACGCACCAGCACCTGCTGCCGACGCAGCCGACGCAGCCGACGCAGCCGCGCAATGTCCTGCTTGCCGTTACCGAACACACGCAGGATCTCGTGGCCGACACTGCCTGGATCCGTTCGCACCGATCGCAAGGGAAGCAGCTTCTGGCGCGCTGCGTGCCGTCCCGGTCCCGCAGGGCAAGCGCCGGGTGATCTTCGACGCGGCCACCAGGACAGCAGTGCCCAGCGCGTTGCAGCTGCAGCGCTTGCTTGGGATCAATCGCCCGCGCTGAACGGCGCGCATCTTGCAGCAACCTCGACGAGCCGTGACAGGCCGCCGTTGCTCAAGCCGCATGGATCGGGGCCGATGATAGGCCTGCTGGCAGCAGCGCTGCCGGATTCGTTGAATCTTGTTGTCTACCGGCAAGGCCTGACGGTTCACCGACACCGCCATCCGGTCCCGTCCGCTACTTCGGTCGTTTACCATGTCTTACGTCACTGCCCGCTCTGGAGATGCCATGAGTTCTGCCGCGCCCCCGTGCTGCACGTCGCTGCTTGGCCTGTCGCTGAGCATGTTCGTCGCGCCCTGCACGCTGACTGCTGCGCCGCTGGACACACCGGTCGTCAACGCACCGGCGGCTACCCCGCCCACGCCCGACCTGGCCTACCCGGAACTGTTCCAGGCGGTGCAGAGCGGCGAGCTGTTCGACGACCAGAAGCACTTTGTCGACTTTCTGCCGCTGCGCGACCCGTCGCTGATCAACGCCGACTATCTGGCGCAGCACGATCACCCCGGTTTCGACCTGCGCAAGTTCGTGAACGCCAATTTCGAAGAGTCGCCGCCGGTGCAGACCGACGCGATCCGCCAGGACACCGCGCTGCGCGAACACATCGACCTGCTGTGGCCCAAGCTGGTGCGCAGCCAGACCCACGTGCCGCCGTACAGCAGCCTGCTGGCGCTGCCGCATCCGTACGTGGTGCCGGGCGGGCGTTTCCGCGAGGTGTATTACTGGGATTCCTACTTCACCATGCTCGGCCTGGTGAAGAGCGGCGAGACCACGCTCAGCCGCCAGATGCTGGACAACTTCGCCTACCTGATCGACACCTACGGGCATATCCCCAACGGCAACCGCAGCTATTACCTGAGCCGTTCGCAGCCGCCGTTCTTCTCCTACATGGTGGAACTGCAGGCCGGCGTGGAAGGCGAAGCGGTCTACCAGCGCTACCTGCCGCAGCTGCAGAAGGAATACGCCTACTGGATGCAGGGTGGTGACGACCTGCAGCCCGGCCAGGCCGCGCGCCATGTGGTGCGCCTGGCCGACGGCAGCCTGCTCAACCGCTATTGGGACGAGCGCGACACCCCGCGCCCGGAAGCCTGGCTACACGACACCCGCACCGCCGCCGAGGCCGGTGACCGCCCCGCCGCCGAGGTCTACCGCGACCTGCGCGCCGGTGCCGAAAGCGGTTGGGACTACAGCAGCCGCTGGCTCGGCGATGGGCAGAACCTGCGCACCATCCGCACCACCGCCATCATCCCGATCGATCTGAACAGCCTGCTCTATCACCTGGAACGCACCCTGGCCCAGGCCTGCGCGCAGCCGGGCGCGCAGTGCACGCAGGACTACGCCGCGCTCGCGCAGCAGCGCAAGCAGGCCATCGAGGCGCATCTGTGGAATGCGGCCGGGTATTACGCCGACTACGACTGGCAGACCCGCAAGCTCAGCGACCAGGTCACTGCCGCAGCGCTGTATCCGCTGTTCACCGGCCTGGCCACCGACGCGCATGCCAAGCGCACCGCCAGCACCGTGCGCGCGCGCCTGCTGCGTCCGGGTGGCCTGGCCACCACTGCAGTGAAGACCGGTCAGCAGTGGGACGAGCCCAATGGCTGGGCGCCGTTGCAATGGGTCGCGGTGGACGGACTGCGCCGCTACGGCGAAGACGCGCTGGCGCGCACCATCGGCGAACGCTTCCTCACCCAGGTGCAGGCGCTGTTCGCGCGCGAGCACAAGCTGGTCGAAAAATACGGCCTGGAGGCCGACGCGGCCGGCGGCGGCGGTGGCGAATACGCCTTGCAAGACGGCTTCGGCTGGACCAACGGCGTCACCTTGATGCTGTTGAATCTGTATCCGGACACCGCGACCAAACCGGCGCCTGTCAAACGCGTGCGCAAGCCCGAAGCGGCGACCCGCTGAGTGTGCGCCAGCGATGCCGGGCATTGCCCGGCATCGCTGGCGACAGCGCAGGGTGCATCGCCAGCAGATGGCTGCCGCAACAATTCCGCACGCGTTTCTACCATCGCAATGATGAGACAACGCCTCTTGAAGCGGCGATCGGGCGTGCGTCCATAGCGCCCCCAGACGCCGGACGAGCAACCAGACATAGACGCGCAGGAACGCCCGACACCTTGCAGCAGCGCTGGTTGGCGTCACGCATCCGGCGCCGGCCGCAGCGGCGCCACGCACCTTCGACGGTTCGGCACGGCATCTGCGCAACGGAGTGGGCAATTCTGCGCACAGGCCATTGCATCACCGCGGCAATGCAGCTACATCCACCTCGCCGTATCTGGCCGACGATCACCGTCGTCATCGACGCAGGTCATTCAACCACCACGTGCAGATCCCGATTGGCCGTCGCCGTGTTGCCGCTGTAATCGCGCGCGGTGATGCGCAGCATGTACTCGCCGGACGGCAGCGCGCCAGCCTGCCACTGCCCATTGCCGATACGGCCGTTGCGTACCGTGTTGGTGACCAGATAGAGGAAGCGCGTCACCGCGCTGCCATGCACGGTGATGCCGCTGTCGGGCGCATAGGCGGTGAGCACCGCCGCCGGATCGGCAGGCATGCGGTCGAATACGATCGTCATGCGTGGTTGCGCCTCGCCAGCCAGCGGCACGCCTTGCGCATCCAGCACTTGATAGCCCAGCGCGTAAAGTCCCAGCCGACGACGCGGCAGATTGCGATCCACCTGGTCCCAGGCCTCCACCACGATCTGCACCGCCGCCGCACGCGGCACGCGCACCACGCCTTTGGTGATCGGCAGGGGCTGACCTGCCGCATCGAGCAGACTCACCCGGTCGATGCGTGGCGCCACGTGGTCGGCATAACCGACAAAGCCCAACTGCACCGCATTGCGTTCGAAGCCGTTGGCACCTGCGGTCAGATGCACATGCGCCATGCCGTTGAGCGTGCCCAATGCATCGCCGGCGCGGAAACGCGTGCCGCGCAGCACGCGCATGCGTTCGGGTTTGCCGTCCACATCCGTCACCCAATGGAAGCGCTGCGGATCCAGCGGCTTCCCTTGCGCGGTACGGCCCACGCGCAAATGGATGTAGCCGATCGTGTCCAGCGCCAAGCCTTCGCCCAATTGCCCCAATCCCCAGCTCGCAGATGGGCTGGCAACCTTGGCATCGGCGATGGCGAACACGGTCTGACCCACATCGCCACGGATGTCCAGGCCCGCATGCAGATGATCGCGACTGAGCCCTTGATAGTTGCCACGCACCTCGCCGAGCGTGCCCACCACTTCATGCCACCCGGTCTGCGGCTGCAACGGCCAGCGGCCCTGGGTGACGGGCAACGGTTGCGCATCGGCCGGCCCGACCACGGGCGTGGCGTTGGCGTTTGCCGCAGTGGCCGGCACCAGCCGGTGCACGCGGGCGCTGCCGGCATCGCTGACGTACACCGCGCCGCGCGCATCCACCGCGATCCCCGCCGGGCGCGACATACGTTGCATCTCGTCGGCGCCGCTCATCGTCACCACATGCCCAGCGCGCGTCACCTGCAGCACGCGCCCGCTTGCATCGCCCACGTACAGCACGCCGTCGTGGGTGATCGCAAGCGCCATCGGGCGATACAGCAGCGGGCTGAGGTTGGCAGGATCGCCACCGATCAAGGTGCTGACGCTGCCATCGGGGGCGATGCGGCGAATGGCATCGTTGCGCATGTCGGCCACCCACACCACACCATGCGCATCCACTTTGAGATCGGTTGGCGTGTCGAAGCGCGCCTGCTCGCCGACGCCATCGGCCATGCCCGGCAACGCACCGCCGGCCAGGGTGCGCACCTGTCCATCGGGCGCGATCATGCGGATACGATCATTGTAGGTGTCGGCAACATACACGCAGCCCTGCGCATCCACTGCCACGCCGATCGGCCCATTGAAGCGTGCCTGCGCAGCGGCGCCATCGCGGAACCCTGCACTGCCGTCGCCGGCGATGGTGGTCACCACGCCTTGCGGTGTGCGCTTGCGGATCGCATGGTTGCCGGTGTCGGCAATATACAGATTGCCGGCCGTGTCGAAGGCCATCCCCGATGGCGTATTGAACGCCGCCGCTGCGTCTACGCCATCGGCAAACCCTTCCTGCGCGCCGGCCACGGTCTGCACGCTGCCGTTGTCGAGCCGCCTGCGAATGCGGTTGTTGTCGCCGCCATCGGCGATGTATAGCGCGCCATGCGGATCGATCGCCAGCCCGTAGGGATCGGCAAACTGTGCCTCTGCAGCACGACCATCCAGTGCGCCACGCACCCCACTGCCGGCAAGCCATTGCAACTGCGCCTTCCAGCCCAGTGGCGTTGCGGTGGGACCTTGTGCGTGCGGCAGCGCATCGGGCGCTGGCGCAACCCACCAGCTGACCAGCAACGCAGTTGCAGTTGTCAGCAGGACTGCGCAGATCCACAGCGTGTGTCGCGTCGTCATGCCAGTTGCACGTCTCGGGCGGACCCCTACTGTAAGGGCGTTTGCGTGTTGCGGGCAGCGGCGGCGTGTGCCGCCTCGAGGCACACAGGCACTGCAACATCGCCTAACAGCAGCGTAGACCGCCAACATGCAGGGCGCCGCGTATCATGCGCATTCTTTCAACTTCCAGGACGGACCCATGGCCGTACGCACACTCAACGAGTTTCTCGCCCATTCCAAGGAAAAGGACGTCAGCCCCGATCCGTTCGAACTGGAAAACCCGCATCTGCTGGAAGTGCGCCTCAACGGCATGGTGTGGTCGAAAGCCGGCGCCATGGTCGCGCGCACCGGCAACGTCAAGTTCACCCGCGAGGGACTGCTCGAGCAAGGCCTGGGCAACCTGCTGAAAAAAGCCGTCAGCGGCGAAGGCATGCAGCTGATGAAGGCCGAAGGCCAGGGCCGGGTGTATCTGGCCGACCTCGGCAAGCTGGTGACGCTGCTGCGCTTGAACGGCGAAGCGATCTTCGTCAACGGCAACGACGTGCTGGCGTTCGAGTCCGGTGTCGAACACAAGATCACGATGATGCGCAAGGTGGCCGGCATGCTGTCCGGCGGCCTGTTCAACGTGCGCCTGAGCGGCCACGGCATCGTGGCGATCACCTCCCACTACGAGCCGCTGACCCTGCCGGTCACCGCCGCCAGCGGCCCGGTGTTCACCGACCCCAACGCCACCGTGGCCTGGTCGGGCACGCTGAGCCCGGAGCTGGTCACCGACGTGTCGATCGGCACGCTGTTCGGTCGCGGCTCGGGCGAAAGCCTGCAGATGCGTTTTGCCGGCGAAGGCTGGGTGGTGGTGCAGCCGTATGAAGAGGCGAGTTTTCAGGCCAAGGGGTGATGGCTGGGAATTGGGAATTGGGAATTGGGAATTGGGAATTGGGAATTGCGGATTGGGGATTGGGGATTAGCGGTTAGCGGTTAGCGGTCAGCGGTCAGCGGTTAGCGGTAGGCAGCTGATCACACCGATACCTGATACCCGTCGATGCGCTGCGCGACCGCGCGATACGCCTCAAACCAAACGCTCAGCATCCCTTCCCCCGCATCGCGGGGGAAGGTGCCCGAAGGGCGGATGGGGGCAGCCTTCGACACCACGGAACACACCACACTCATCCAGCGCCACACGCGCAAAGCGTGTGACCACATCAACGCATTGAAGCGAACGACGCCGTCGAAGACGCGGTCGAAGACGTACGAAACACCATGTGCGTTGAAACAAGGCGCGCAGTCCATTCACCGCGCCGTCTCGACGCCTCACAGGCCGCTTCCCGACGCGTGGCCGCTTGCAGAACGGAGCAGGTATCGCGCACACCCCACCCACCTCATCTCGCCGGCATAGAGCGCGTCATACCCAACCGCGCTTGCGAAACCACGCCAGCGGCACCACCACGCTCAGCACGATGACGCCCAGCGCCCAGTAGTACGCGCCGTGCCACTTGAGCTCTGGCATATGCGCGAAATTCATGCCCCAGATGCCGACCAGCACGGTGGGCGGGATGCCGACCACCGACGCCACCGCCATCACCTTCATCACGTTGTTCTGGTCCATGTTGATCATGCCCAGCACGCTGTCGAGCAGGAACTCGATGCGATCGTCCATGTGCTGCTGGAATTCGCTCAAGGTGCTCAGGTCCTTGTGCAGCAAACCGATGCGTTTGGCCGCATCGGCACCGAACCACTCCGGCGTGGCGCCATCCAGATAGGTGACCAGCCGCAGCATGCCCTGGCCCGCGTTGTGCAGCCCGCCCAGGCGCCGGCCCATGCCACCGACCTGGTGCAGCATGCGCTCCAGATCCTTGGTGTTGTGGGGCTCGTCGAACACGTGCCGCGTGGTCTCGGTGACTTCGGCTTCGAGCGCTTCCAGCCGGTCTGCCAGGCGTCCCACCAACTGGTCGAACATGCGCAGCAGCAAGTCGTCCGAACTGTGACAAGGCTCGTGCTCCAGGCGCGCGGCCACTGCATCCAGCGAGCCGATGCGCTGCCCGCGCTGGGTCACCAGCATGGTCGGCGACACCGCAAACCCGAGCGGTGCGGTCGGGACATCGTCGTCCTGAAAGCGCGGCACATTGAGAAACAGCACCTCGCCTTGAAACCGCACCCGGCTGGAGAATTCGATCTCGCCGATGGCGGCCCGATCCGGTAACGCAAAACCGACACGCTCGGCGGCCTCGGCAAGCTCCTGCGTGCTCGGTTGGCATAGGTCGACCCAGCAACCGTGGGTGTGCTGGGTTCCCGCAATCGGGTGGATGGTGATCATGCGGCAGGCCGTGGCGATGGATGGCGGCGAGCATCCCGTTCCATCCGACCCGCGTCAACGGCACGCATAAACGTACTTAACTGCCAGTGGCTTTTATGGCGGCGCTGTGCAAGCAGACATGCGGAAGCCCCGCGATGCGGGGCTTCCGTGCGGTACCACGGCGGTGCTGCCAGTCAGCGGGCGGGCGTCTGCCGCCGCTTGACCGCATACCCGATCGCCAGGATCAGGAACCACACCGGGCTGGCCAGCAGTGCCTGCCGCGTGTCGGCCTGCAAGGTCAGCAACACGATGACGAAGGCGAAGAACGCCAGGCACACGTAGCACATCAACACACCGCCGGGCATCTTGAACGCCGAGGCGGCGTGCTGCTCCGGGCGCTTGCGCCGATACGCGATGTAGGCGCACAGGATCAGCGACCACACGAACATGAAAAGCACCGCCGACAAGGTCGTGACCAGCGTGAACGCGGTGACCAGATTCGGAATCAGATACACCAGCATTGCGCCCAACAACAGACATACGCAGGAGAACAGCAGCCCGCGCGCCGGCACCGCCGCACGCGACAACTTGGCGAACCCCTTGGGCGCGTGTTGTTCTTCGGCCAGGCCGTAGAGCATGCGGCTGGTGGAAAAGATGCCGCTGTTGGCAGACGAGGTGGCCGAGGTCAGCACCACGAAGTTGATCAGGCTTGCCGCTGCCGGCACGCCGGCCAGCACGAACAGCTCCACGAACGGACTCTTGTCGGCCACCACCTGCCGCCACGGCGTCACCGCCATGATCGCCACCAGCGCCAGCACGTAGAAGATCAAAATGCGCACGGGGATCGAGTTGATTGCCTTGGGCAGATTGCGGCGCGGGTCTGCGGTTTCTGCCGCGGTGGTGCCGACCAGCTCGATGCCGACGAACGCGAACACCGCGATCTGGAAGCCGGCGAAAAATCCGCCGATGCCCATCGGCAACATGCCGCCGTCGTTCCACAGATTGCTCAGCGAGGCCACGTTGCCCGACGGCGAGTGGAAGCCCCACGCCACCAAGCCGGCGCCGGTGACGATCAAGGCGCAGATGGCGATGATCTTGATCAGCGCAAACCAGAACTCCATCTCGCCGAACAACTTGACCGTCACCAGGTTCAGGCTCAGCAGCAGCAGCACGCACAAAATCGCCGGAATCCACGGCGCCAATCCCGGAAACCAGAACTGCGCATAGGCGGCGATCGCGATGACATCGGCAATGGCGGTGATGATCCAGCAGAACCAGTACGTCCACCCGCAGAAGAACCCGGCCCAAGGCCCGAGCAGATCGGTGGAGAAGTCGATGAACGACTTGTACTCCAGGTTGGACAGCAACAACTCGCCCATCGCGCGCATCACGAAGAACAACATCGCGCCGATGATGAGATAGACGAACAGGATCGACGGCCCGGCCAGACTGATGGTCTTGCCCGAGCCCATGAACAGCCCGGTGCCGATGGCGCCACCGATGGCGATCAGCTGCAGGTGGCGATTGGACAGGCTGCGTTGCAGATGATCGGGCGCGGACGGGTCAGACATGGGCACGGCACCGGCAAGTGAACAAGCCGTCAAAAATACGAGATCGCGCTGGCTGACACCAGGGGTTTGCGTTGGCGCATCGGGTAGGTCGACGAATGTGCGCCTGCGCCAGAAGGGCGAGCGCCCACGCTGGCGGGTCTGCATCGGCGGACGCCGCAGCGGTATGAATATCGGCAGCGACTGAGCGACGGCGCGCAATTAGCCCATCGCTGGCCGCCGGTCGTGGTCGCCAGGTGTAGATCCAAGACCCTGGCGCGATGCAGCAACCACCTCCCACGGCCCGGACCGTCGCTATCATGGCCGCTCACCTTCGAGGGAACGCCATGCGCTGTCGCATCCTGCTTGCCGCCTTGCTGACGTGCGGCATCGCGCCCGCCGCCGAGCCAGGCTCGCGGCTGGATGCCGTGCTGCACTCGGGCGTGTTGCGTGTGTGCACCACCGGCGACTATCGCCCTTACTCGCTGCTGCGTGACGATGGTCAGTTCGAGGGCAGCGATATCGCACTGGCGCAGTCGCTGGCCGCCAGCCTCGGCGCGCGGGTGAGCTTCGTACGCACCAGCTGACCGCAGCTGATGCCCGACCTGCTTGCCGACCGCTGCGAGATTGCCGTCGGCGGCATTTCGGTCACGCTGCAACGGCAACGCCAGGCCAGCTTCAGCGCGGTGCTGGATGTAGACGGCAAGATTCCGCTGGTGCGCTGCGCCGACCAGGCCCGCTACCGCACGCTGGCGCAGCTCAACCGGCCCGAGGTACGCCTGATCGAGCCCCCCGGCGGCACCAATGAAGCGTTCGCACGACGCGAGCTACCGCGCGCCAACCTGCGCCTGTTCGCCGACAACACCATCATCTTCCAGGAGTTGTTGGACAACCGCGCCGACGTGATGATCACCGACGCCTCCGAGGCGCTGTACCAGCAAGACCGGCTGCCCGGACTCTGCGCCATCGCCCCCGAGCAGCCACTGCAATACGCCGAAAAAGCCTTCCTGCTGCCACGCGACGACCCCGCATGGAAAGCGTATGTGGACCAGTGGCTGCACCTGAGCAAGGCCAGCCGCGACTATGCGCGCATCGTTGAACGCTGGCGCTCGATGCATACGTCAGATGTCGGCGGGCCGTAGGACGGGATTGGGGATTGGGGATTGGGGATTGGGGATTGGGGATTGGCAAAAGCATCCGCGTGCATCGACGGCAGCGCAGCAGCGCAGTTGCCGACCCCCAATCCCACCCCGCGCCGCGATTCAAACTATCTTGGTCCGCCGCCACCACCGCGACACCTGCTCTTCGCGGACCAGGGTGAACAAGCCCGCGCCCAGGATCAATGCGATCCCCACCGCCATCGGCCAGTCCAGGTGGTCGTGAAACAACAGATAGCCGAAGGCGATCGCCCACAACATCTGGCTGTATTGCGTGGGCGCCACCACGCTGACCGGGGCCATGCGCGTGGCAAACATCAGGAAGATCGCCGCCAGGCCCGCCAGCAGGCCATAGCCGGCCAGCAGGCCCCATTGAGACAGCGAGGGCCACACGAAACTCGGCAGCATCAAGATGCCGCCCATCACCAACGGGCCGAGCACGCCGGCGCCGTAGAGCGTCAGGCGTTTTTCGCTATGCCCGGCCATGCGCAAGGTGATGACCGAGATCGCGCCGACCAGGCCGCAGACGATCGCGGCCACATGCCCATGGGTAAGATGGCGAAAGCCCGGCCGCAACACGATCAGCACACCGATGAAGCCGACGATCACCGCGGTCCAGCGCCGCCAGCGCACTTCTTCCTTGAGAAACACCACCGACAGCACGGTGACGAAAATCGGCATCAGGAAGATCAGCGCGAATGCCTCGGCCATCGGCAAGGTGGTGAAGGCAATCACCGACGTCAGGTTGCCGATGGCGCTGGCGAGCGCACGCAACAGCCACAGACTGGGCTGCTTGGCCACCACCAACTCACGCAGCCGGTCCTCGGGCTTCTTCAAGAATGGCACCGCCGCCAGCATCAATAGCGCGCCGAGAAACAGCACTTCGTACGCCGGCAAGCTGCCTTCGAGCAGCTTCACGAACGCATCGCTGATCGAATAGGCCGCATAGCAAGCAAAGCCCAACAGCACACCTTTTAGCATTCCGCGCCTCTTGCGATCGTCGATGCCCGGCGCGGACGCCTGGGATGGCAGCATTATGCGGCGGGACAGCGGTCTGTTGCGGGAAGATTTGACCGTCTGGCTCACCACGTCTCCTTCGCGCGTGCGCCGTTGCGAGTCCAGCAAGCGCCGATCGCACCTATCAGACTCCCTGCCTCCCGGCGAACGCCCTTCATCCCCCGAGCGCGTCGCCGCTATCCAGAGCGACAAGGTCCGGCTGCAGCAGCTGGCCAGCCGGTCGCGGTCCGCGACAACCATGCTTTCGTCGTCGCCCCCCGCCCGGCTTCCGCGCACGTGCGGACTCGGGGCAGGCGCCGACGCGACGGGACAGGGCGCGCCAGGCCGATCAGCGGAATCAGCAACCGCCGCAGCGGCAAACGCTGCAGCAGGAGCCGGCAATGGCGCAGCACCTGCGGTATGCCGCCCTGACCCTGCGGCCGGACCCTGGCCGTGCATACTGGCGCGCTGCCGCGTTGCCCGGTGCAGGCCGCAGGCCGGGTCAGGACCCGGTAGGTACGCGGATCCATCGCGCAGACAGCGCCGCGACTCCACCTCCCGGCCGCGTCGGTTACGATGCGCCGCGCCTGCCTTTCCATTCCCATTCTTGATCCGACCCGCCGCTGTTGGCGGGCGGCGACGACATTGCGACCACGTGACCCATTATTCCGGCCCCCTGCTTACTCTTCCCGATGCGCACGCACTGCTGGCAGCACGCGGCAATGGCCTGACCCAGTGGACCGGTTCGCTGGATCTGGGGCGCAGCACCGGCACCGCGCAGCTCGATGCGCAGACCTGGCAGTGGCGCGGCCGGGGCTATCCGTATCCAGGCAAGCTCAAGGACCGCACGCTGTATTTCTGGGACGGCGACGATTTCGCGCCGATCTCGCGCTTCAGCGGCGCACTGATCAAGCTGGTACCCACCGAATGGGGCGCTCCCACCTTCGAGATCGACGGCATCAAGATGCTGCCATCGGCGCAGCTGTCGCCGTTCGACGATGCGCGTCGCAAGGTCGCGTTGGTGAGCCCGCGCGGCAAGACCGTACTGGACACCTGCGGCGGCCTGGGGTATTTCGCCGCCTGCTGCCTGGAGGACGGCGTGGCGCAACTGCACTCGTTCGAAAAGAACGCCGACGTGCTGTGGTTGCGCACGCTCAATCCCTGGTCGCCGGACCCGGATGACGCCGCTAGCGCAGGCCGCCTGCAATTGACCCATGCCGATGTCTCGCAACAGATCGCCACGATGGCCGACGCTACGTTCGACGCCATCCTGCATGATCCACCGCGCTTCGGCATTGCCGGCGAACTGTATTCGCAGCTGTTCTACCACCAGCTGGCGCGCGTGCTGCGCCGTGGTGGGCGGCTGTTTCATTACACCGGCGCACCGAACAGGCTCACCAGCGGACGCGATGTCCCCAATGAAGTGAGCAAGCGGCTCGGCAAGGCCGGTTTCAGCACGCAACTGGTGCTGGACGGCGTACTGGCGACGCTGCCTGTGCGGCGCTGATTGCGCCACTTCGGTAGCGCCCACTACGCGTTGGCATCCAGTCGGCGCGTGCCCAGGAAGCGCGGGGCTGATGTGGCGATGCCGCCCCGCTTACCGACCACAGGTATCCTGTCGTGAACGTGGCAGATTGCCGTTCGCGCTTGGTGGTCGGACACATCTGCGATACTGCAGCGCTCAGGACAAGGAGGTTGCATGCGCATCCATCTCACCGTTTCATTGCTTGCCTCGCTGTTGATGCTGACCGGCACACCGGCGCGTGCGCAGACGCCTGCATCGCAACCGATCTCCGAGGTCACCACCCGCTATCCGGTGACCACCGCGACACTGGCCGGTCGCACGATTCGGCTGGGCGAACATGCGGGCACATGCACGCTCTTGCGCGATGACGAGGTGCTCAGCTTGGGCATCGGTGCGCCTTGCTACTTCAGCACCAACCGCGAGCACGCTGCCCAGGTACATCACTTCAATGGCAGCGACATCGTGCTCGTGCAGCATGCACACCCAACCGCAAGCACAGACCGGGATGTCAAACTGTATGGGGCGATCTGCGCCTTCGCGTCGCAGTCGGTGCGCGAAGTCGATGGCGTTCTGGAGCCCGGTAGCGTCGCCAACTCCTGGCAGTGCGATCCGACCATGGGGGCCGACCAGAAACAGTTCGTCTACGGCTACGACACCTGGCCCGCCAATGCGCACACATCCACGCGCAAGCGCAAAGACCCCTGATGGCTGTGCGATACGCAAGACATCGATACACCGCAACAGGCATGACGGCTGCATGCACTCAAACGGTCGATCGCTGACGCGCGGCCGACACAATGACTGCGCGGGCTACCAGAGCGCAGCCGATGCCTGGAATCGGCCTGTTCCACGCGATTCCTGCGCACCGTCCGCCGCACTGACGGTTGCTCGCCATAGCGCGTGAGCACTCTGAAGCCGAGCGCCTGCATCGCAGCCCCCATCGCCGCCGCAGGATCGATGGCAACGTGGGGCGTGGACTGACCAAGCCCATCAGCGACGACGCCGACGTTCCGTCCACCAGACATGGGTGACCCAGGCCATGATCGCCAATGGAACGCTGGTCAGCAAAACGTCCCAGCCGATGGAGATCCAGAACCGCTGCGGGTCGCTGTCCGCATAAAAGATCCGGGTCGGCCGGCCACGCACGACGCTGATGTAGCGGCCTTTGACGATCGCCTCCAGCGACAGCCATAGCCGCGCGCAACAGGCCACGAACAGCGCGAAGACGACCACGCGAACAATCCATCCTTCCACCCGCGATGCTGCGGAAGGTGGTGCCGATGGGCGGCGCTTGTTTTTCACGCTGGCATCCTTCGGGCGTGGCGGCGCAGTTTACGCGCAACGCGGCGGATCGGCGTCGTGCAAACGCAGGCGCGCCTCACCCCGTGACGTTGGGCGCAGCGACATCGCGGCATGCACACGTCTGCTGATCGCTGCCGCCATGCGGCGCAGGCAGCGCACGCGATCCAGGCAATGGAAGGCAAAGGCAATCCTGCCGACGCGCGAACGCGTCGCCGCCTTGCGCAACGGGTATCCCACTCCCGCGTTGGTGGCGCACCGCGCCACGCTCGCCGATCAACCGACCACCCATTGATCGCGCCCGGCGGTCTTGGCGGCGTATAACGCCAGGTCCGCTTGCCCCAGCAGCACGTCCAGACCGGTCGCGGCGGTAGTGCTCACCGCACCCATGCAGAAACGCACCGGTTGGTTGGCGGGCAGGCCGGCGATGTCGATGGCCGCCACCGCATTGCGCAGGCGGGTGAACACGGCGGGAATCTCTTCAGCGCTGCAACCGGGCAACACCAACAGGAACTCTTCGCCGCCCAGCCGGCCGAGACGGTCCTGCGTGCGCAGCGCCAACCGGGACGCACTGGCAAACGCCTTGAGCACGGCATCGCCGGTGGCGTGACCGTAGACGTCGTTGATCAACTTGAAACGATCCAGATCGATCAACGCCAGCATGCACGGCAGCTGCGTGCGCGAGGCCTGCTCGATCTGCTGCTGCGCCTCGGAGCGAATGGCGCGGCGATTGGGCAGGCCGGTGAGTTCGTCGCGCATCGCCAGCCGGGAGAGTTGCCGACGATGACGCGCACCGAACGCCAGCACCACCAGCGCGCCCATCAGCAACAGGCAGGCTGCACACAGCGCGATCCACAACGCACGCTGGCCGGCTTCGTGCGCCTGCAAGGCCAGTTGCGCAGTTTCGCTGCGACGGCGCAGCTCGGCGGTTTCGGCGCCACGGCGTGCGTCTTCATAGCGCGCCTGCAGACGCAGCATCACCGTGTCGCGCTGACGATCCAGGCTTTGCGCGCGCAAGGCATTGGCATGCTGGAGTTGCTGGTACGCCTCTGCATACCGGCCTTGCGCCGCCAGCGCACGCGCGACCGCATCGATCAGCTGTGCGCGCCGGCTCCATGACAGGTGTGGATCGTCGGCCACCTTGGCGGCTGCGATTTCGGTATCGAGCGTGGTGGCCTTCAACGCCGTCAATGCCTGTAGCAACACCGCATGGCAGGCGGCCACGCGGCCGATATTGCCTTGCTGCTGCATCAGCGGCAGCGCTTCGCGCGCCATCGCCACTGCCGCAGCGGCATCGCCGGTTGCGATCAAGGCCTCGCTGGCGCTGGTCAAGGCCGCCGCCACGCCGGCCTGGTCGCCGAGTGCGCGGCTCAGTGCCAGCGCGCGCCTGAAATGCAGCAACGCCGCCTCCGGTTGCGGCATCGCAAGCGAGGTGCCGTACTCGTATTCGATCAGGCTGCGTTGGAAGCGTGCCGGCTGGCCTTGCAGACGGCCCAACGCACGCTGCAGGTAATCCTCGGCGTCGCTGTCTTCTGCCACGCGGCCGCTGACGCGGCTGGCCAGCGCGCCGAGCTGGGTCAAGGCATCCAGCTCCAGGTTCAGCATCTGCTCGCGCGCGGCGCATTGGTAGCTGGCCTGCGCGGTGCTCCAGGCCTCGTCGCTGCTGCCGGAGGCCAGCATGCTCCACATGTCCACCGCCTCGACTTCGCACAGCAGATCCTTGCGGCCCAGGGCGCGGGCCTGGCGACGCAAGGCGTCCAGCCGCGCCACCATGGCGCCATTGGGGTTCTCGCGCACGTCGCTGAGTGCCTGCACGATGCCCAGCCACAACTGCGCCTGCGCCGCGCTGCCGTGCAGCTGGTCCAATAGTCCGCGCGCCTGCGTGAGTGCTGCCAGCCGGCGGTCGGTGTCTTCCAGCGAGATCAGTACGCGCGCCTGCGCCAGCAACGCCCAGAACTCCGCATCGACGTTGTGGTCGCGGCGGGCCTGCTGCAGCGATGCCTGCGCAACCTGCAGTGCGGCGATGGGGTCGTCGAGCGCCGCCGACTCGATGGTCTTCCATGGGTGCGGCTGCGCCCAGGCCGCCGCACTGATCAACAGCGCCGCAAGCGCGGCCAGTACGCGCGGCCAGCGTGACGCAAACAGACTCATCGGCCGCTCACGGCGGGGCCAGACCACGACATGCGCACACGATGACCGCCGCGGCGTGTGCGACGCGGCCCGGCCTTGCTGTTTGCTGCGGCACCTCAAACACTCCCGTGGTCGGACAGCGGTTGAATCCAGCGGACCCCACGTCCGATCGATCGCGTTCTCGCATGTCATGCACTTGCAATGATGACCGGCGGACGCGGCAAGTGATGTGATCGTCGCGCAGGTGGTGTGCGGCTATCGGCCTGGCGGCGCAAGTCTTGAATCGCAATGCACGCATCGGCCATCGGCAGCGGCCCTGGGCATCCTGCGCCGTGTCTGCAGATCCCCGTGCGCTGCCATGACCTTGCGCTGCGCGGCAGCCGGCGTGCCTTGCGGATATCCCGGCCCCGCAACCACCTGGCAGACCGGACACCTGCTGGCGCAGCAGTCGCAGCGTGCGCAGGACCGGTTCGACTCCGCCAGCACCTCCGGCGCCACGCTCTGACCCTGCCTCGGACCAGGCACGTAAACTGCGATACGACCGCTGCCCCCTCGCTCTGGAAGACACCGTGCCCTCGCCCTTGCTCCGATTTTTCACGCTGCTCGCCATCGCCTTGCTGTCGGCCTGCGCCACCCAGGCACCGCGTGCGCCACAGCGCTCCCCGGATGCGGTCAAGGCCGATATCGCACGGCGCCTGCCGGCCACGCTCGCCGATCGCACCGGTTGGGCCGATGACGTATACGTGGCGCTGTCCTCGCAGGAGCTTGAAACCACGCCGGACTCCATCTGCGCAGTGCTGGCGGTGACCGAACAGGAATCGACCTACCAGGCCAACCCGGTGGTGCCCAACCTCGGCAAGATTTCGCGCGCCGAGATCGACCGCCGCGCCAGCGCGCACCACATTCCCGGCTTCATGGTCGATGCCGCCTTGCGCATCGCCTCGCCCGATGGCCGCAGCTATGCCACGCGCATTGCGCGCGCGCGCACCGAGCAGGAGCTGAGCCGCATCTTCGAAGACTTCACCGGCAGCGTGCCGTTGGGCGCGCGTCTGTTCGACGGGCTCAATCCGGTGCACACCGCCGGGCCGATGCAGGTGAGCATCGCGTTTGCCGAGCAGCATGCCCAGCGCTATCCGTACCCGCCCGGCGACTCGATCCGCCACGAGGTGTTCACCCGTCGCGGCGGGCTGTGGTTCGGCACCCGGCACCTGCTCGGTTATCCGGCCACCTACGATGCGCTGCTGTATCGCTTTGCCGACTTCAATGCCGGCTGGTACGCCAGCCGCAACGCGGCCTTCCAGGCTGCGCTGAGCAAGGCCAGCGGTATCGCGCTGGCGCTGGATGGCGACCTGCTCACGCCCGGCGCCAGTCTCGATGCACCCGGCGGCACCGAACGCGCCGCGCGCGCCCTGGGCAGCCAGCTGGCGATGAGCGACCGCCAGCTCCGCCGTGCACTGGAAGCCGGTACCACGGCCGCATTCGACGATACCGACCTGTATCGCCAGGTGTTCGCGCTGGCCGAGCGCAGCGCCGGCAAGCCGCTGCCACGCGCGGTGCTGCCCGGCATCACGCTGGACAGCCCCAAGATCACCCGCACCCTCACCACCGCCTGGTTCGCGCAGCGGGTCAACGAGCGCTGGAAGCGCTGCATGGGCAAGTGAGCGCGCGCCTTGGCGCGCTACCGGCACTGCGCACCGTCACCTCATTCCCCGCTCAGGCGACTGGTCAACACATCGCCGACAACCGGACCATGTTCCATCTCGCCGTCGCTGCCGCGTTGATATTTGATGCCGGCCCGACAGGCTGCGGGGTCCATTTCCCACACCCACCCATACAGGGCACGCCCCGTGCCGGGCGGCGAGCGCAGCGGCATGTTCATGCGCAGGCCATCGTCTCGGCCTCGGTCCAACCGGCACATCACGGTGCCGGCACCATCGTCTTCTGCATCCGGGTCGGCCTCATCCACATGGGTGATGGTGGCGATGATCGCGTTGGCGTTCACCAGTTGCTGCAACGCCTGTGGAAGATCGGCAAGCGGCGGCGCGGCGCGTCCAGCGGATGGCTCTTCGACGAACGCGTCGGCCAACGTCACCTTGCGGAAGTAGTATTCGCTGCGGCCAAGCGTTGTCGCGCCGTCCATGGCCGTTGCCATATCTGCCAGTTCGTCAGTGCGCAGCAGGAACATGTCGGTACCCGAGCGCATCACCACCAGCTGCGCATCGTTGGCATCGCTACCGCTCGAGTCGCGGCGTAGCCGGATGTCCAGCGTCACGTGTTCGTCGCCCAACTCGGAGCGCGCGACTTCGTAACGGCCCGAATAAGCGCGCACATCGGTGCGTGCAAGACTGCGATGATCGATTTTCCAGAACAGCAGGCGATATTGGCCGTCGGGCTCGAGCGCCAGCATGCGATGCCAGTCGATATAAGACGACAGGTACAGGCCATGCAGGTCGTTGGTGTTCTGTCGTTGGTTGAACAGGCCCTCGAAGGTGGAGCGCTGCGCTGCGGGCAACGCATCGCCATTGGTCGTGGGCGTCGCGGCGACGCTCGCCGGCCCGTCGACAGCGTCGCGAAGCCGGGTGTGCAATGCCAACGCATCGACCTTGTTGATCCGCAGCATCTGCATCGAGAACAACATCTGATCGATCTCGTAGACCTCGCCCGCAGCCAGTGGGCCGCACTCCGTGTGCGCGGCAGCCAGCAGCGCGGATGGGATCAGGGAATCGCAGGATGCCGCGTCGCAGACGTACTGGTTGAAGAAGTCGTCCAGGCTCCAGCTCAGGTCAGCGGCGGCTTTGGAGACCGGGTCCAGGTAGACCACGTCCTCGTCGGTGGCGGTCAGCTTGCGGTAGTACACCAATGCGCCGAAGGGGGTGAGCGCAATCGGAATGCGCCGCGCCGCGTCAGGCGGCGAGACGATCCAGCGATCCAGCACCGGCTGCCACTGCCGGGGGTCGATCAGCGCGAGCTGCACGCTCCCGTAGTGCCCCAGCCCTTGTTTGCGCCAGAGCTCAAGCAGACTGGCAGGCAGCACCGTCTCATACGTGGCGAGCAGGTCCGCCGGCGCGGGCTGCGTCTTGCGCGGCGGGTGCGCCTTGATGAAGGGGGACAGTGCCAAACGGCGGAACCAAGACATCAGACGGCCTCCAATCAACGTTGCGTGCGTTCAGCAAAAAAATCGTGCCGCATGGTGATGCGTGGACACAGAGAAGCGTCGTTCATGGCGGAACGTTCTCGTAGTCAGTGGCTGACCTATCATCGGCGCATGCAGGCCACGTCGGCAACCGCTCGATGCGCTCACCGGTCCGCTTTCTCGGCCGCGTCGCTCGCCGAAGCGGGTGCGGCCCGCCACAGGCGACAATAGCGCAAGCACGACTTCTGGCAGAGGCAGGCGCCGCGCCAGGCCGGTAGCATCGGGCGGTCGCGCTGACCGTGGTTGCGCGCTCCCTTCGTCCCGGAGAATTCTGCATGCCCACCCTGTTGCCGATGCGGCACCTGTTCGCCGCCATCGCGCTGGCCGCCCTGCCCGCCATCGCCTGCGCGCAGGCCCCCCATGTCGGCGAGGCCGACTACGCCCGTGCCGAACGCCTGATCAGCTACGCCGCGCAGCCGCTGGTCGACCATGCCGCCACGCGCATCGACTGGCTGGACGCCACTCACGTGGCCTATGTCGATCACGATGCCAACGGCGACCGCCTGCTGCAATTGGACACTGCCACCGGCAAGACCGCGCCGCTGTTCAAGCCCTCCGCGCTGGCCGCCTCGCTCAACCGCCTGTTGAAGACCGGCGACAAACCGATCAAGGCCGACACGCTGGCACCGCGCGTCAAGCTCACCGCCGATGGTCGCTACCGCTTCAGCACCCGCGACACAGCGGTGAGCTGCGATGTACGGGCGCGGTGCAGCAAGGTCTATACGACAGACAAGCCGGAACCGGGCGTGCTGTCACCGGACAAGCGCAGCGAAGCGTTCATCCGAAACTGGAACCTGTGGGTGCGCGATCTGGCCAGCGGCCAGGAAACCCAGCTCACCCGCGATGGCGTGGAGAACTTCGGCTACGCCACCGACAACGCCGGCTGGCAGCACAGCGACCACGCCATCGTGGCGTGGTCGCCGGACTCGCGCAAGATCGCCACCTTCCAGCAGGACCAGCGCAAGACCGGCGACATGTACCTGGTCAGCACCAAGCTCGGGCATCCGGAACTGCAGGCCTGGAAATACCCGCTGGCCGGCGACAAGGACGTCACCATGATCGAGCGCGTGATCATCGACGTGCCCACGCGCAGCGTGCTGCGGCTGAAACTGCCGCCCGATCAGCACCGCTCCACGCTGTGCGACGACGTGAGTTGCTCGCCAGGGCTCTGGGACGATGTGAAGTGGGCGCCCGACGGCAAGACGCTGGCGTTCGTCTCCACCTCGCGCTTCCACAAGCAGGCGTGGTTCCGCATCGCCGACGTGGCCACCGGCGAGGTGCGCACCGCCTTCGATGAAACCGCCAACACCTATTACGAAAGCGGCCAGGTCGCCGCCAACTGGGCGTATCTGCCTGGCAGCAACGAAGCGGTGTGGTTTTCCGAACGCAGCGATTGGGGCCAGCTGTACCTCTACGACCTGTCCACCGGCAAACCCAAGCGCGCCATCACCGCCGGTACCGGCAACGTCACCGAGTTGCTGCGCGTGGACCCGGTCACGCGCACCGCGTGGTTCGTCGGCGTCGGCCGTACCCCGGGCGTGGACCCGTACTACCAACAGCTGTGGAAGGTGAGCCTGGATGGCGGCGAACCGGTGTTGCTCACGCCCGAGGTCGCCGATCACAGCATCGCGTTGTCGCCCGATGGCGCGCGCTTTGTGGATACCTATTCCACCTCGGTCACGCCACCGGTCACGCTGCTGCGCGATGCCGGCGAGGGGCGCACCGTCAGCACCATCGCCACCGCCGATATCAGCCGCCTCAAGGCCGCCGGCTGGGTGCCGCCGGAGCCGATCACGGTCAAGGCACGCGATGGCAAGACCACGCTGTATGGCTTGATGTTCAAACCCACCAATTTCGACCCGACGCGCCGCTATCCGGTCATCGACTACGTCTATCCCGGCCCGCAGACCGGCTCGGTGCGCGGCCGCAGCTTCCTGGCCGGCCACGGCGACAATCAATCGCTGGCCGAACTCGGCTTTATCGTCGTCGCCATCGACGGTATGGGCACGCCGTGGCGCAGCAAGACCTTCCACGACACCTGGTACGCCAACATGGGCGACAACACCCTGCCCGATCAGGTGGCCGGGTTGAAGGAACTCGGAAAACGTTACCCGTGGATCGATCTGAGCCGGGTCGGCATCTGGGGCCATTCCGGCGGCGGCAATGCCTCCACCGGCGCGATGCTGCGTTATCCGGAGTTCTTCAAGGTCGCCTGGTCGGAAAGCGGCAATCACGACAACCGCGGGTATGAGGACGACTGGGCCGAGAAGTATCACGGCGAACACATCGTCAACACCGACGGCACCTCCAACTACGACGACCAGGCCAACGCCGGCCGCGCCGGCAATCTCAAAGGCAAGCTGATGCTGGTGCACGGCACGCTGGACGACAACGTGCCGCCGTATCTGACCTTGCTGGTGGCCGATGCGCTGATCAAGGCCAACAAGAACTTCGACATGCTGATGCTGCCCAACGCCAAACATGGCTACGGCGATCTCACCCCGTATGTCACGCGTCGCCGCTGGGACTACTTCGTGCAGTACCTGCTCGGCGCCACACCGCCAGCGGAGTATCAGATGAAGCCGATGCCGAAGAACTGAGGCGGTCTTCGGCGCTCACCGGGTGCCATCGCGCCGAAGACATCCCTTCGGTGCGATGGCTGCATGGGTGCATGCCAACGCGGCGCCGATCGGCTTCAGGCGCGTTGCCTGCGAAGACGGCACCTCACCAACACGTGGATTATTTGGCGATGCCGCCGCCCAGCTGCTTGCTCAGGAACGCCAGCAGCTGCGTGTAGTACGCGCGGCGATGCGCCTCGGTGTAGAACCCGTGGCCTTCGTTCGGGAAGTACAGCGCCTCTACCGGAACGCCTGCAACTTTCAATGCGCGCTCCATGCGCTCGGTGTGCTCCACCGGCGCACGCTCGTCCTTGCCGCCTGCGGCAAGAAACACCGGCACCTTGATCTGCCTTGCCAATGTCACCGGCGAACGCGCCGCCAGGGTTTCGCGCGCGCCCAGCCAATCGCCGGTCCAGTTTTTGGCCCAGCGCGCATAGCGCGCGGTATCGCGCGCCATCATGTTCAGATCGTAGACGCCGACATAGCCGGCGGCGCAGCGGTAGAGCGTCGGTTCCTTGGCCACCCCCATCAGCGCCGCGTAGCCACCGTAACTGGCGCCGTAAATGCAGATGCGCGTGGCATCGGCAATACCTTGGGTCGTGGCCCAGCGCGTGGCGTCGGTGACATCGTCCTGCATGCGTCCGCCCCACTCCTTGGCACCGGCCTGCGTGAAGGCGCGTCCGTAGTTGGCTGAGCCGCGATAATTGACGCGCAGCACCGCATAACCGGCTGCCGCCAACACTTGGGTGTCGTCATCGAACTCCCACTTGTCGAACACACCGAACGGCCCGCCGTGCGGCATCACGATCAGCGGCAGCGGCTTGCCGGGCTCGGCATGCAATGGTCGGGTCAGATAGCCATGCAGTTCCAGGCCATCGCGCGCCTTGAAACTCACCTGCTCCGTCGCAGGCACGCCATCGGGCGGAAACCATTCGCGGCGGCTGAACACACGGTCGGCATGCTTGCTCACCGTATCGAACAGATAATAGTCGCCGTTATTGCGATCGCTCCAGACATAGACCAGCACCAAGCGACGATCGCTGGTGGCCGAGGTGATATAGATCGCATTGCCGTCGAAGGCTTTTTCCAGGCTGCGATACAGCTTTACGGTGGGTGCCTTCTCATCGAAGAAGCGGTTGCGTACCCGGTCACTCATGTAGCTCACACCGATCGGCGTGGTGCCGTCCAAGTCGCGCAGGATCCGGTATGGATCGACGGTGTCGTCATGCAACAGCGGCGTCGACTTGCTCGTCGCCGGATCCCACGCCACGACCACATTGGTGCCGGACGCCTGCTCCACCTCCAGATAGGCTTGCCTGCCATCGGCAGAGAACCCCAGCGGAAACTCGCGGTGCCGGCTGGTGGCCGAATCGTTGATCAACCGCCATGGGGCATCGTCGTTGTCGCGGTAATACAGTTTGCTGGCGTTTTCCACGTCCGAGCCTTGCGCAAACCGGATACGCCCCTGCTGGTCGGTCACAAAGCTCGCCCGACGCACCGGCGAGGTCGCCACGGTACTGCGCCGGCCTGTCTGGATATCCAGTTTATCGATGCGCACGCTCGGATCGCCAACGAACGGGATCGCCGACACCAGGATATTGCGCGGATCACCGGGCAAGGTATCGAGCATGAACGTGCCGGGCTCCAGGTCCATCTTCAGCTGTACGCCGTTGATATCCGGATTGGTGCCATACGGACTCGCCAACAGCCGGCCATTCTTGCCATCGGCATCGATGGCGTGCAGCTGGCCGATCGCCACTGGCTGATCGCGCGAGCCCAACTGCTGCGCCATCGACACCACGATGCGGTCGTCGCTGGCCCACCAGAAATCGTCCACCCCGCTATTGGCGCCACCGGTGACCTTCGCCGTGGCGACCTTGTCTTGACGCCGCACCACACCCAGCACGGTGCGATCTTCCAGCGGCATGGTGATGGCGTAGTAGGCACCGGTCGGCGAAATCTTGATCCGCTCGAACTGGTCGTTCTTGAGATACGGTGCCAGATCCACTGACTGCTGCTGCGCCTGCGCGCACCGCGGCAACGCGAGCACCCCTGCCATGGCAAGGGCCGCCGCCATCATCCAATCACGCATTGCTGCACTCCACGTCTTCCTTGGTCGCCCTATGGTGGCAAAGGCCTTGTAGCGCGTCTACCTCGGCCGGTAGCACTGCTTTGCACTGCGTTGTCACATGAGGCGGGCACATACCAGGTCCAACGAGCAGCAGCACACTCAGCCACCACCGCGCGCCCGTCCGGCCAACAAGCCGATGCGCCGGAACCACATCTCCAGCGGCACCGTCACCAACGGCGGCAGCGCGGCCAGCAGGCTCAGTGCCCATGCCCACCAGGGCCAGCGCAAACGCAACGCGGCGATGATGCTGACCGCCACATAGAACAGGAACGCAGCGCCGTGCAGACGCCCGAATAGCCAGACCACGACATCGGTGGTCTGCAGCCCATATTTCAGCAACATGCCGAGCAGCAACCCCGCCCAGGTCAGGCCTTCCAGAAAGGCAGCCACTGCAAACAGCCGGCCGATCGGCGATAACGCAGAAGCAGAAGAAGCACGCATGCAACACTCCAGACAGACACGAATTGCCGCGACGCGATGGCGGCGGCGACGCCCGCTGGCAAGCGCATTTTACAGACCGCCTACCGCATCGCCAGCCCGCCGCGTTTGTTGGCGATAATGGCGCCCCTTGCATCAGTTGCCCTGCCTCCATGCGCTTACTTCTCCTACTCGCCTTGCTCGCACTGGCATGCCTGCCCACAACGTCGATGGCGCTGCAGTTGCAGGACGGCGATTTGTTGTTCGTCACCGCCGCACGCACCGGCCTGAGCGGCGCCATCGATGACGCCACCGCCAGGCAGGATGCGCCCAGCTTCGATCATGTGGCGCTGGTCGCCGGCGATGGCGACACCCAAGTGGTCCTGCATGCCGACGACAAAGGCTCGCGCCAGCAGGCACTGAGCGACTTCGTCGTCGACGCCAATGCAAAGCATCGCCAGATCAGCGTCTATCGACTCACCGAGGCCTATCGCGGGGCGATCCCGGCTGCCATCGCCCAGGCACGGCGCATGCTGGGCAAGCCTTACAACCAGACCTATGTGCAGGACGACGACAGCTATTACTGCTCGGACTTCATCGAACGCGCCTTCCGCGCGCAACAGGTCTTTGCGCTGCAACCAATGAACTTCAAGAATCCGCACACCGGCAAGATCTCGCCGTACTGGACCGATTTCTATCGCAGCAAGGGCATGGACGTTCCGCAAGGACTACCAGGCACCAATCCGAATGACATGGCACGCGCGCCTGCACTGCATTATCTCGGCCAGCTGAATTGAGCTTCCATGCGCAGTGATGTGCATGTCACGGCACCGTGCCTGCACTGGTTTCAACACAGGCTTGCATTGCATCGCCGCAGCATCTCGCACGTCCAGCACAAGGCGAAGTGAGTACACCCATCCATGCAGGCATCGGTCCGATAACATCAAACCACACGCAGCACACAGGCAAGCGACACCAACTTCAGGCCGCTCTGCATGACACTCACCCCCCAGGTTTCTGTTGGGATATGGCCACACCGGAAGGAGACCACGTTGAATCATGTACTGCGAGCGGCACTGCTCACCCTGTTATGCGCTGGCTGCACCAAGGCGCCGCCGGCGCACGTCGCAGGGCAACAGCCAACACCGGCAAAGGCTGAAGCGCCAGCGGCCACGGCGGTGGGCACGCAACGTGGCGATGGCAAGCCCTACGCAATGCTCGACAGCCAGGTCTGGGATGTGCCGGACCCGTCCTCCGGGCGTCGCTACCAGGTGTTCGTCTCCTTGCCGCGTGGCTATGCGGACAACCCGCAACGTCGCTACCCCGTGCTCTACGTCACCGACGCCGATTACGCGTTTCCGGTGGTACGACAGATCGCACGACGCCTCAATGGCGAAGGCCCGGCGATCGAAGACTTCATTCTCGTTGGGTTGTCGTATGCAGTGGGCGAGGAGCCGATGCCCAGCCGCCGGCGCGATTACACCCCGACACTGGAGGATGGCCAGACTGCGCCGCCCAATGCCGCACACGGCGGCAGCGTCGCCTACGCAACCTACCTTCGCCAGTCTGTCCTGCCCTTCGTTGCCAACCGCTACCGCACCGACGAACGCAGACGTCTGTTTCTCGGGCATTCCTACGGCGGCTTGCTGGGTACGCAGATCCTGCTGGATACGCCGCAGATGTTTTCCGGCTATCTCCTCGGTAGTCCCTCGTACTGGTACGGCCAGCATGCGCTCATCGCGCAGGAGGCGACCTCCGCATCCAGCCGTTCCGATCTGCCGGCAACGGTGTACCTGTACGTCGGCGAGTACGAACAAGTGCGCTACCACCAGAACCACGACATGGTGACCGACGCGCAGGCGATGGTGCGGACATTGCGTTCCAGACACTATCCATCGCTTCACATCGAACTCGATGTGCTCAACGACGAGGATCACCTGAGCGTCGCACCACGTGGCATCACGCACGGGTTGAAGTCGCTGCTGGGGGTCACCGCACCACCTTGAAGCGGTGCACGCCGGCGTGGCGCCACCTTGCCATCTCGCACACATCGCAGGATCTAGTCTGCTGGTCGCACCTATCTACGTGCATGCGGGCAAGCCGTTGTGCTCAGGCCGCATGCAAGACCCTGCAGAGGTTCACATGTCGCTGATTCATTCGATCCTGATGGGCGCCGTCGCCGGCATGCGCTCGATGACCCCGCTGGCTGCAGTTGCCAATGCCGCACGCACCGGCAACCTGCCTGCCGACAATGGCGCACCGATGCTCCTGGCCAATCCGCTGGCGTCGGCCGGCATGCTCGCGCTCGCCGGCGGTGAATTGGCCGGCGACAAGATGAAAACCGCACCCGACCGTATCGTGCCCGCCGGCATGATCGCCCGCATTGCCACTGGCGTGATCGTCGGTGCGGCGCTGGCGCCGCGCCACCAGCGTGGGGTTGCCGCATTGCTGGGCGCCACCACGGCGGTGGCAGCGGCCTACCTCACTTTCAACCTGCGCATGCGCGCGATCGAGCGCTACGGCCAGACCAGCACCGGTGCCGTTGAAGATGCCATCTCGGTGGGAGCGGCGACGTTGATCGTACGTAGTGCCGCAAAGTAGTAGAAGCGTGCACCGCGCTGCGGCCGCTGGTGGACGCCAGCGGTAACGCATCGCGTCATCGTCGTACTGTTCTCACTCAAGACCAGCATGCGCACGCTTGCGCACCCAAGCATGCACGGCCACTGGACCCACTCCGCTACAGCATCAATGCTGTTGCATTGTCGGCATTTGACAGATCCACGCAAGAACAGCGCGCCGAACCTCCGGGTGACCGATTACCCAAGTACGCGGTAGGCACCAGGGTTTATGCGGGCCGATAAATGGCACAGAGTTTGTTGCCATCGGGATCGCGCACGTAGGCCAACCAGGTCGGCCCCATGCTGCCCTCTCGCAAGCCTGGCGGATCTTCGATGGAGACGCCGCCGGCAGCGACGGCGGTGTCATGGAATCTGTGCACCTGCTCCGGCGAGTCACAGGTAAAGCCGACCGTGGTTCCATTGCCGCACGTGGCCGGCGCGTTGTCGATCGGCTCGCTGACACAGAACATGCTGCCAGCATGCCGGTAGAACAACCGCGTATGGCCGGAGCCCGCCTGATTGACCATCGGTGCGGGTGCGCCGAAGACACGACCCAATACCGCATCGTAGAACGCGCGCGAGCGCGCGATATCGTTCGATCCCACCATCACATGATTGAGCATGTCGGGCTCCCGCCTACGTTAAGGACATGCAGCATAGGCCAATCCATGCAACAGGTTGCATCGGTAGCGCTGTTCAATCGCCACGCCCATGCGCTGCGTCCAGGTCCAGCTCCGGCCCGATCGGAACGATGCCGGTCGGATTGATCATGTCGTGACTCTGATAGTAATGCTGCTTGATATGCTGAAAATCCACGGTCTGAGCGACGCCCGGGATCTGGTACAGCTCGCGCAGGAATCCGGACAGATTCGGATAGTCTGCGATGCGACGCACATTGCATTTGAAATGCCCCACATACACCGCATCAAAGCGTACCAGCGTGGTGAACAGGCGCCAGTCCGCTTCAGTGAGGCGGTCGCCGCACAGATAGCGCTGCTGCCCCAGGCGCGCTTCGAGCCAGTCCAGGCTGTCGAACAACGGCACAACCGCCTCTTCATAGGCGGCCTGCGTCGTCGCAAAGCCTGCCTTGTACACACCGTTGTTGACGGTGTCGTACACGCGCGCATTAATTGCGTCGATCTGCTCGCGTAGCGGCTCTGGATAAAAGTCGCCTTCTGCAGCGCCGACATCGTCGAAGGCGCTGTTGAACATGCGGATGATATCGGCCGACTCGTTACTCACCACGGTGTTGCGCTCGCGGTCCCACAGCACCGGCACGGTCACGCGCCCGGAGTAGTGCGGATCGGCCTTGAGATAGACCTCGTACAAATGCCGCGCGTGATGGATCGGATCGTCCACCACGCCCGGGCCGTGCGCAAACGTCCAGCCCTGCTTGCCCATCAGCCAGTGCACGACGGAGATGTCGATCATCGACTCCAGACCTTTCAGGCGTCGAAAGATCAGCGTGCGGTGCGCCCACGGACAGGCCAGCGACACGTACAGGTGGTAACGCCCGGCAGCCGCCTGAAAACCGCCTTCCCCGTGTGGACCCGCACTGCCATCGCGCGTCACCCAGTTACGAAAACGCGATTGCGAACGTTCAAAACGCCCGTCGCTTTTGTCGGTGTCATACCAACCGTCCTGCCACTTGCCGTCGACCAACAGGCCCATGCGTTTCTCCCTCTGCAACGTTGAGAGATCACCGTAACGCAGACGATTTGGAGGCAGCGCGATGGTAGGGCGTTCATCGGCAAACACAGCGTTGCAGTGACCCTGCACGCCCTATGGGCAACCGACGTGGATCGGCCCGCAGTGCAGGACGAACATCCGCCGAGGTCGACAATCTACTAAAAGTAAGTTACTAATGGTAAGTCATTGCCACCGAGCGAATTCATGCACACCTTGATCGTCGTTGCACACCCGGACAGCCAATCACTGACCCATGCGGTTGCCGACCGCATTGCCGATGGGCTCGCCACGTCCCAGGCCGGGCACACGGTCGAAATCGCCGATCTGGCGGCGGAAGGATTCGACCCACGCTTCACTGCGGCGGACATCGCCCTGTTCCAGAAAAAGGCGCCGGCACCGGCAGACGTCGCCGCCGAACACGCGCGGCTCGATCGGGCCGACGCACTGGTGTTGGTCTATCCGATCTACTGGTGGTCGTTTCCTGCCTTGCTCAAAGGCTGGATCGACCGAGTGTTCACCAACGGCTGGGCCTATGCGGAATCGGAAAACGGCAAAGTGGTGAAGAAGCTGCAGCGCCTGCAGATCCACCTGGTGGCTGTGGGCGGTGCGGACGCAGGGACCTTCGCTCGCCACGGCTACGACCAGGCGATGCAGACGCAGATCGACCACGGCATCTTCGATTACTGCGGCGCACCGGTCGCGACATCGCAGTTTCTGCTTGCCTCCGACCCTGGCTTTCCGGCGGCGCATCTGGAGACCGCATGGGCGATTGGCCGTAAGCTGTTTGCCGAACATTGCCCAAGCACCGCAGAGTCCCGATGAGTTCACCGCCCGATGGATCGCCACGTCGCCGCCTGCCCAGGGAAGAACGCACGCGTCAGCTTCTGGCAAAGGCATGGCAACTGATCGGCGATGAAGGCACCGATGCCCTGACGCTGGGCAGGCTGGCCGACGCGGCCGGCGTGACCAAACCGGTGGTGTACGACCACTTCGGTACCCGCAACGGGCTGTTGGCCGCGCTCTACCAGGATTACGACGCGCGCCAGACGGTGCTCTTCGACGCCGCCGTCGAGGCCGCTGCGGCGACCCTGCAGGACAAGGCGCGCGTCATCGCCACCAGCTACGTCAATTGCGTGCTGACCCAGGGACGCGAAATCTCCGGCGTCGTCGCCGCCCTGACCGGCTCCCCGGAACTGGCCGCCGTCAAAAAGCAATACCAACACGCCTTCATCGAAAAGTGCGCAGCGCTGCTGGCGCCTTTTTGCCCCTCCTCCGGCATTTCGTCAGCCAGCCTATGGGCCATGCTCGGCGCTGCCGACGCACTCTCCGATGCCGCCGTTACCGGCGATCTCAGCGAAGCGCAGGCGCAACACGAACTGCAGGCGATCATTCTGGGCATGGTCGAGCGAAGCGGTTAACGCAGCCAGGGCAACAAGGAAATTGCCGGCCACGTGAGCCGTCACTGGAACGCTGGATTGACCTGCATGGCATTCCCCAACGCGCGACGCATTGCAACGTCTTCAACTCCGCAATGACCACCGGCTGTTGAAGCCCAAGACATGCAACGGCAAGGCAACACACGTTGCCTTGCCGATGATTGGCGACGCACGCTATCTGGCGATCACCGAGGTGCCGGACGGCACCATGTAGCACGCCTGCGCTTTTTTGCAGGCATCGGCGTTGAGTTCGGCAATCTGGCTGGCCAAGTACTGCTCGGGCGTCAGACCCATGCGATTGCGATACGCGTTGTCGGCATCGGCCTTGGCAACCTGTTCCTGCTCACGCTGCCGCTCTGCGGTTGTCGCCTCCACCAACGTCTTGACACGCTGCTGCTGCGCAGCAGTGAGGTTCATCTGCTGCAACACATCCGGATTGGGACGCGCGCGGCCGAGCGTGATGTTCTGGATCTGGATCGGCAGGCCTTGCTGCTTGACCAGCGCACTGACGTTCTGGGTAACCGAATCGTCGATCTTCTTTGCGGTATCCGGGTCGCTCATCATCTTGGTCATGTCGTAGCGCTTGACCTGATCGCGCACGATCGAGGCGTACTGGCTGGCGACATTGTTCTTGAACCAGTCCTGCCCGAAACCGGACAGCAGCAGTGCTGGCGCCGTGATCCGGTATTGGATCTGGGTGGAGAAATCCAACAGGATGTTGTCGCTGGATGAGAAATCGTCGAACGCCACCTGCACGGTCTGCGGTGTGACATCCACATACGACGCAGAGGTGGTTACCCATGTATACGTGCGCCCAGGATCGCGCACATCGTCCAGACGGATGCCGCCTTTACCGAAGAACATGGGCTTATCCACCAGTACCGCCTGTTGACCCGGATCGGGTGAAACCACGGTACACGCACAGAGCAAACCGGCCAGCGCAGTGGCCAGCACAACCGTCTTCATCGATATCCCCTTGTATGGACGGGCAGCATGCCCTTCCGGTGTATTGCGAAAGATTAGCCAATCCTTGGCGCGATCGCATCCAGCTTGCCGCCCATTCCCCGCGTTTCAGGTGGCAGCACGCAAGGCGCATCACACCGGCGCTCACAGGCCATCGCGCCGCAGGCACAGCATTGGATCTGCCGCCCCCCCACAACCCAAACAGGGGCGCCAGCCGCGCTGGAGTCCCCGCCAGCACCGGCCCGGCTTGACACGCCATTGGCGCCAACGCCCCTGCATCGGCGAAACTAGCCGTAGCCGAAGGCTCCGACCTGCTGCGTCAGGGTCAGGCCACTGCCCTCACCGGCCCACGCTCCGTTGCGGACTGCCAGCGGCCTTCGCCGCACTCGCTTCGCTTTCCACCGCTCTTTTCCGGATCCATCTTGAACACCAACGCCCCGCTCCCGCCCGCCGACGACCTGCCCTTGACCGACCGCCTGCGCGTGGCGCTGGACCTGCTGGAAGCCATCGATGCCGACCGCAGCGTGCTCGATGCACTGCCCGAGGCCGACCGCGTGCGGCTGCACCAGGTAGTGGCCAAGGTCTATCACCCCGAACCGAAGGCGCGGCGGCAGCTGCTCAAGCAGCGCGAGCGCGAACGGCATCAGGAAAAAGTGCGCAAGGCCGAGGCGCTGCTCGAACAACGCGGCATCCGCGCACTGCGGCGCAAGCCGGTATTCAGTACCCCGAACGTCTTCCCGCCGCATGCCGCCGGCCTGCACGACGCACACAACGGCGAGAACGCCACCGCCGCGCCGGAGCCCACGCATTCGCCGGAGTTGCGCCACTGCTATGTGTGCAAGCAGAAATTCACCCAGCTGCACCACTTCTACGACCAGATGTGCCCGGTCTGCGCGGAGCTGAATTTCTTCAAGCGCACCGAAACCGCCGACCTGCGCGGACGCGTGGCGTTGCTGACCGGCGGCCGGGTCAAGATCGGCTACCAGGCCGGCCTGAAGTTGCTGCGTGCCGGTGCCGAATTGATCGTCACCACGCGCTTCCCGCGCGATTCGGCCGCCCGGTATGCGCAGGAACCGGACTTCGCAGAGTGGGGCCATCGCCTGCAGGTGTTCGGCCTGGATCTGCGCCACACACCCAGCGTGGAAGCGTTCTGCAGCCAGTTGCTGGCCACCCGCGAGCGGCTGGACTTCATCATCAACAACGCCTGCCAGACCGTGCGCCGCCCGCCGCAGTTCTACGCGCACATGATGGCCGGCGAAACCGCCGCGCTGCACGAGTTGCCGGAGACCGTGCGCAAGCTGGTCGGTCATTACGAAGGCCTGCGTACGCCCGAGCTATTGCGGGAAGCCTCGGCCACCGCACTGCCGGCCGTGCACGGGCGTGGCCTCGCCGATGCCGACGGGCTCACCCGCGCCGCCGAGCTGTCGCAGGTGGCGCTGCTGGACGACGAGCTGGTGGGTCAGCAGCATCTGTTCCCCGATGGACGCCTGGATCAGGATCTGCAACAGGTGGATCTGCGTGGGCGCAATTCGTGGCGCCTGCTGCTGGCCGAAGTGCCCTCGGTGGAGCTGCTGGAGACGCAACTGGTCAACGCCATCGCGCCTTTCATCATCAACGCGCGCCTGAAACCGCTGATGCTGCGCACGCCCGAGCGCGACAAGCACATCGTCAATGTCTCCGCGATGGAAGGGCAGTTCTACCGCAACTTCAAGACCACCCGGCATCCGCATACCAACATGGCCAAGGCCGCGTTGAACATGATGACGCGCACCTCGGCGGCCGATTATCAGAACGACGGCATCCACATGAACAGCGTCGACACCGGCTGGGTGACCGACGAGGATCCGGCCGACATCGCCGCACTCAAGGTCAAGGAAGAACGCTTCCATCCGCCGCTGGACATCGTCGATGGCGCCGCCCGCATCGTCGACCCGATCATCCACGGCTTCAACACCGGCGAGCACGTGTGGGGGCAGTTCCTGAAGGATTACGCGCCGACGGATTGGTGAGGGGTGGTACTGGGCCACGCATCCAGCACAGATGCGTGGAGCATGCTGGCAACCCGCATGCGCCATGCGTGGCAGTGATGCGCTGACAGGATCGCGTCGTGAATCAGCGCCGACGCGACGGCTCGCATCCCACGCCATCATGATCGCGATCCAGATGTGGGCCATATCCTGGATCGCCACGCCGCACCGGTGCAGCGCCAGCTGCGCGAGCTTCTGCGCAATTGCGGAAGACCGCCCCGGCCGACGGCATCCACGGGGACCGATCAAGCGGCTCGGCCGCGGTCGTCGGTTTGCCGTCGCCACTGGCGGAGCGGTGACAGTGATAGCCACCGTGTTTGCGGTCGTTGTGGCAGCCGTGCTTGTTCAATCCACCCGGATGCGCGACAGCCACAGGACTAACCCAGGCAATCGCGGCGATACACGTCGCCAGCAATAACCGGCGTGACAGCATGCGATCGAGCATCCGAGAGTGGCCATTGCCAATCGTGCAGCGCTTGCGCTGCACCCGTCTTATTTCTGCTGCGGCGATGGGCTGCAATTACTTGCAGTCTTTGGCCACCGGCGCAACATCCACCGGGCTGACCTGACCATTCGCATCCACACGGTTGACGGCCAGCGTGCAAACCGAGCTACGAAAATCCAGGTTCAAGGCCACCTCGTAATCTGCGCCAGGTTGCGGAACGAACGTGGAAGCAAGCAATGCGCCGCAGCTCCAGCCACTGTGGTAACCAGGCGCCTGACTCCAGTGCGCCGGCGAGCTTGCACCAGCTTCCACAACGACCGGCTTACCGGGCTCGATCATGTATTCCTTGTAGAACGGCTTGGAGCCGATCATCTTCCTATCACGCAGATGACGCGTGCTCTCCGTCTCCGGGATGCCGATCGCCTCATTCTTCACCGAGCCCATCAACGAACCGAAAGCGCTTTTGAGCGAACCGGACGCGCGCACCTTCTCGCCATACTTGGCCGTACACACCGCATCCTTGTACAGCACGATGCCAACGCCGTTTTGACCAAACATCCGGATGCGCGCGCCGGCACCATCGGCTGGCGAGGGCGCAGGCTCTGCGGCCATGGCGGGCATCGCAGCCGCCAGAGACAAGACCAGCAATCGACTCAATGTGTTCAACGCATTCTCCACTATCGCAATCCAGCGATTCCATTGAGCTTGGATTAGCGGCGCGACGTTGCAGTTCTTGATCACAGACGACGGCCTGAGATGGAAAGTGCGCAGCAGCGCACGAACGGACATGCTGCTCTGCGCCAAGCGGCACGCGTCCCGCCGGCGATTCACGCTCACCCGGTTGCCCACACCACTGGCATGATGACGCCTGGACGTTGACCACTGACGCAGAGGACGCACGGATGTCACAACACGCCATCGAGGACTTCATCGAGCGCTGCATCCATCTGGTCGATCGCAGCACCGTGAGTGGCGCGCACAAGGCAGCGCTCATGCGTAGCCTGCTTCGGCTACAGGCGCGTTACGACACCGGCCTGACCTGGTTCCGCATGCACACCGAGCTACTGCGCCATGGCGTGCTGGTGCGTGCAGCGGCCGAGGACATCGACGACGCGGCCCTGCGCGCGCAGGCCCTGGCCGCCGAGGCACCGGGTTGGCTGGAGGACGCGCAGGGCGCGGTCTACCTGGAGTGGCAAGGCCAGGCACGCGTGGTCTACCGCCAAGCAGACGCCGGCCAAACGCTGCCGCTGGCAGCCGTGTTCGGCGACCTGTTGCTGCTTGCCGACCAGGCCGACGACAGCGCGCTGTTCACCGACGGCTATGGCCTGTTGGTCAACGGCTGGCTGGACGAGACCTTCGACGCTGCCGACGGGATCGCCCCCACCCTGGATGGCCTGCTCGCTTCCGACACGCTGCACTCCCTCCGTGCGCTGGCTGCACAGCGCGGGCTCAAACCTCGGCGTGGCGCTCCCGAGGACCTGGCCCTGCCGCGGCTGGCCGATAGCGTCGGCGTCGGCGAGATCGAGCGCGAAATGGGCTTGCGTTTTTTCCTGCAACCCAAGCGCACGCCAGCCGCCTTACGCACAGCGCGTGACAAGGCCCAACGTCAGCAGGTGCGTCTGCGCGAGCTGCTCCCGCAACTGGTGGAGCAACACCTCGGCGCATCGCTGCGCGCTGCTGGCTGGTCTGCTGTCACGGTGGAAGCAAGCCATCATTGGCAATGGGTCCGCGACCACGATGGCAGCCGTCATTGCCTGTGGGCCAGCTATGACCCGGCCCTGGGCGAGCTGATGGTCCAGGCGGGGCTGCAGCATGCGCGCCTGCTGGCCTGGCAGCAGCGTGCGGCAACCACGCAGCTGCATGACCTGCATTGCATGGCTAGCGCGACAACCTTCCTGGGCAAGGAGATCCTGGACAGCGCAGACGTGGGCGCCTACGGCGGCTGGGCGCTGAATCCAGCCCATGGCGACGCCGTGTTGAGCGCTGCGCTGGCCCGCCTGGCGACTGCACTGCCCACGCTGGATGCGCACTATTTTGGGCGCATTGCCGATCAGTTGGCTGGCCCCTGGTTCCAACGCTCCGCCGATGTTTGGCTGCAGCTGCTGGAACACGGCGACGACAACGGCGTGGTGCCGCCTGAGGTGATCTTCGCCAGCCCGGACAGCGTGCTGCTGGCATTCGTGTTCTTCCACCTGGAGTGCGGCGAACAGACACGTGCCAACGCATATGTCGAACAGTTACGCCAGCGGCTGGCCGCACGCGCCCGTCCAACTGCCTGGCATCGCCAGTGGCTGGCGCCATTTCTGCAGCAATGGGAGCATGGGGAACGCACTGTGCCCATGCCACCGGTGCTGCACGTGCTGCTGCTCAATCACCTGCGCGCCAACGATGGCGCCTGATTGCAGCACGACCACGTCGATACGAGGCTGGCGCGGCCCATCCGTGTACCGAGGCCTTGCAGGTCTGCCGTTTACTGCCGCAAGCGGCGGCGCCGCGCAAGCAACCCGGTGCCGGATATCCAAGGCCTTGTCAGCTTGCAGTGCCGGCAGGGCTCAGGCGTCGCACACAGCCTCTCAATAGCGTAGCGCCTCCGCCGATGGTGCAACCGGCGCAAACCGCGCAGTGCTGAAGTCATGCAGCAGCCGAACCACCTGCTCGCCCTGCTCGGGATAGCGCCGAAAATCGCTTTTGCGGAGCCGATACAGACAGCCCCCGCGCGCATACACCAGGTCGCCGCCATCCCAATCGGCCCAGTCGGTGCCGGGCAACTCCACCAGCACGACGCCATCGCGGTCCAGCACGCGATGATCCAGCGCATAGCACGCATCGTTCTGGCGCCCCACGGCATGCAACAGCGATTGCAGCCGACGCCCGCCACTGCCGTCCTTCTCCCACACGCGTGGGCGCGTGAAACGGTAGAGCACTCCGCTTCGCAAACCGCCGCGTTCGCCCTCACCGCTGTCGATCGTTCGCCAGCCATCGCGTTGCCGCAGCATGCTGTCGATCGGCTCGTCTTCGCCGCCGCCAGACCATTGCCCGAACGGCCGCACCGTCATCCCATGCTTCAGGCGGAAGCCGGTCGGCAGTGGAAACGGCTCGCGGCCTGCATCCGGGCGATGATTCAACAGCAACGTCTGCTCGTCCTCGAACACACCACCGCCACCCCACGCATCCCCCTTGGGCCATAGCGCCAGCGCGGTGAAGAAGGGTGGGCGCGACAGCGCTGTCCAGGTCCCGAAATCTCCCTTGTGCTTGGCTGCGAAATACACCAGCAACCGGCCCGACGGAGACAGGTCGCAACGTCGCTCGTAGATGCGGCCCTTGAACCACTGCCCATGCTCGAACGTATCGGTGCGCAAATCCCAAGCGATCAACTGCACCTGCTTGGTGGGCCCACGACGAAAGATCACCCCGGTTCTCCCCTCGCGCGCCAGCAGCGCATACAGCCGCGTGGCCGGGGCGAACCTGTCGTCCAGGTGCGATGTTGATTGCATCTGCGTCCTCCTTGGATTGACGTTGCCCCTGCACTGATGGATTTCAGCCGCAGCTGCCCGCAGGCCGCATCCATCGCAGCCACAACGCGGTATCGTGCCGATTATCGAGACCCGGCAGCAGAGCGCAAGGTCTCCGGTGCAGGCATCATCAGGACGCGCTCTGGCGTATCGCACACGCGTTGCCTGCTGACAGGCGCTTGTCGCCTTGCGGATTATCCTTGGCCCCGCAAGCCGCCCTCTCTTCCGCCTTCCGCGAGGAACCGCATCTGAGCAAGGTCACCCGTCGTCAGTTTCTCGAAGCCGGCTTCGTGGCCCTGGCCACAGCGGGCGCGCTCGGCGCCTGCACCACACAGGACACCACCATGCAGACACAGTGGACGCAATGGCAAGCGAAATGGCGCTGGATGGAAGCCATCGCCCGCAAGCGCCACTGGCAGGTGACGCCGTTGCTGATCGCCCCGCCGGCAACCGAACGTCAACTGCTCGCGCTCGAAGATCGCCACCGAATGCCGGTCCCCACCCAACTGCGCCGCGTGCTGCGTGAGTTGTCGGCGGAGGTGAGCTTCGGCTGGTATGTGCCCTCGCATCTGCGCGCGATGGAACAGCAAGACCTGCCGTCCATGAGCTGCAACCGCGACGCGGTGTGGAGCCTGACCCATATCGACACGATGGCCCTGCCCATCTTTCTGGACTGGAAGCAGGAACTGGCCGATCGCGACCTGTCCGAAGCACCCAACAGCCCTGCACTGTGGGAACACCAGTTCGCCTTCTACACCCTCATCAATGGCGACTGGCTGACAATCGACACCACGCACCCGGATCCCACCAGGCAACCGGTGCGCTATTTCTCGCACGAGCTGGAAATGCTGCACGGCCTGGCGCTGGCACCGGATTTCTTCAGCTTCATCACCCAGATGTCGGCGCTGGGCATGGCCGGCACCGAATGGGCCTCGTGGATGCGCTTCGGCAATGGCCAGAAAAACGACACGTTCTACCTGGATGCCGGCAGCGAGGGCGCCAAGGCGTGGCTGGCTTGGCTGCAGCGCGATCCGGCACAGCCAGACAACGACACGCCGCCACTGCCGGTAGTGGAGCGCAGTGCGGCCGATCGCGCATTGCTGGACGCGGCACGCGCCAATTCGCTCGCGGGTATCGAGGCGGCAGTGCTGGCAGGCGCCGTGCCCGACTGCACGCCGGACAGCGACTGGCTGATGGAACACACCGCATCCGACCAGGAATTTTCCACCGCCATCCATTACGCCACCCGGCACGACAACACGGCCATGATCGCGCGCCTACTCAAGGCCGGCGCAACGCTCAACACGCGGTTGCTACCGCTCAATACCGCAGTCAAACACAGCACGCTGGCCACCGTGCGCTGGCTCATCGCCAACGGCGCACGCGTCGACGGCTGGGCGAACCAGCGCTATTGGCCGCTGCACGATCTGGTGGTCACCCGCGGCCCGATCGCTGCGATGACGCGCGCCCAATACCGTCAGCACCTGATCGACAGCCTCAGCATCGGCAACCTCGACTCACTGGATGCAATGATCGCGAACGCCAAGGACGCGGAGACGCGCGAACGCTATCTCGCCGCCAAGCACGCGTTGCAGCAGGCCAGCCAGGAGGCGGTGAAAGACGTCGACAGCAAGCTACGCAACCACCTCAGCCTGCAGGACTATCTGGACATGCTGGAGGCACTGCTCGATGCCGGCGCCGACCCGGACGCACGCTGGGACAACGGCACCACCATGCTCGGCTGGGGAGGCGTCGCCACCGCACGCGTGCTGCTCGCGCACGGCGCCGATCCTAACGCGCGCGACATCCACGGCACCACGCCGCTGCACACCGCCAGCACCGGCGAAAAGGTGCGCGTGCTGGTTGCCGGCGGCGCCGATATCAACGCGCGCGCCATCGCGCAGAACCCCGACGACTCGCTGCACTACACTCCGCTGCAATCGGCACTGCTGTCCCACACGCTCGACAGCGACAGCCCCATCACCGCGCTGCTGGAATTGGGCGCCGATGCCACCCGCACCGCGGCCGATGGGCGTTCGTCACTGGCCTATTGTTTCCAGCCGGACCTGGTCCGCCTGATCATGGCCAAGGGACTGGACCCGCTCGCCCTGCAACCGGGCCAACAAACCCTGTTGCACAACCTCACCTCCCGTCACTGGTTACCGCGCCACACCTTTCCGAAGGAAGTGGCCTTTCTGGATTTTCTGTTGAGCCTGGGGATCGACATCAACGCGCGCGATGCCAAGGGCCGCACCATGCTGCATTACGCCGCCGAACAGGAAAGCGATGATGAAAGCGCGCCCAACTACGCGCTCGTCCTGGCCAGGGGAGCCGACAGGACCATCAAGGACAACGAGGGAAAGCGCGCCGTCGACCTGTTTTCCGCCTCGTTGCAGACAGTGCGTGCGGCATTGCAGTGACTTGCATCAAGAGTGATGGCACTGTCCATCGCACCATTACCTCCAGGACACCACAGCAGACGCATGGACAGGCAAAACAGAATCCCCCTTCTGACGATGGCATGCCTGGCATCTATGTCACTTGCCACCACGCTATGCCTCGCGCAGCCGCCTGCCGGCGCGCCCGAATTCGCACCAACCTTGGACGACCCCGCAGCAAGCGTCGCCCTGGTGCCCGGCGAATACATCACCGAAAAGGGATGGGGGCATCTATTACTGACCAGGCACAAGCAATCGCTACGATTCTCTTTGGAAAGCACCACTAGCCAAGCCATGTGCTTCCTGGAAGGCGTGATTGATGGAAGACAAGGCATTGCCACAAGCGAGACAGGTCCCACGGAGTGCCAAGTGCAGTTCGCAGACACCGCTGAAGGTATCGACGTGACCACCACCACGCCGGTCGAGTGCAAGTCCTTGTGCGGCTACAACGGCGGTTTCGAAGCACCTTACCTGCGGGCCAAGGATGGTTGCAGCCGCAACGCCCTTGCCCGCACGCGCGCGGCATTTCAGCAGCACTACGACCGAAAGGACTACAGGACGGCATTGACCACCCTGTCCCCGGTCCTGGCGCAATGCGGGCCGACACTGGAATGGGAAGAAGAGGGAGATATCCGCAATGATCTGGCAATCACCCAGTACAAGAACGCGCTTTATGCGCAGTGTCTGGAAACGTTGAATGCCTATGCCGAAGATGCAGCGACAGACGACGACGCAGTGATGGAGAACTGGCCACCGGTCCTTGCGGACCGCTATCTGGCAATCGTACGCGCAGCGAGAACCAATCTTGCGTTATGCAGGAAAGCGCTGGCCAGGCAAAAGAACTAGGGAACCTCTGAACAACGCACCACAGATACGCGACACTACCCGCCTCATGTTGAGGAGTGATCCATGCAACTGACGTTCGGTGACGCTGAG
>NZ_JACIFI010000032.1 GCF_014197275.1 Xanthomonas sp. 3075
TGCTCGTCAGTAAAACGCTTCTTCACGTCCAATCTCCTTCGGGGTAGGGAATTGGACTCCAAACTGAGGCGCTACTCAAAATCGGGGGGACGTCGCGGCAGCGGGATGCGGTTGCTGGAATGCCTGCGGTTGCGGATCAAGGATGTGGACATGGTTCGCTGCGAGATCGTGGTGCGCGACGGAAAAGGGGGCAAGGATCGGCGGGTGCCGCTGCCGCGCAGCCTGCGTGGGGAATTAATGCGGCAGCGCGAGCGGGCGCTGCTGCTGCATGCCGCTGATCTCGCCGAGGGAGCAGGACGGGTGTTCCTGCCGCATGCGCTGGCGCGCAAGTATCCCACTGCCGATGTCGAGCCCGGCTGGCAGTATCTGTTCCCCGCCGCGCGTCGATCGGTGGATCCGCGCAGTGGCCGAGTTGCTCGGCATCACGTGTCGGAGGAGATCCTGCAGCGTGCGGTACAGGCGGCACGGCGCCATGCGGGGATCGACAAGCCGGCGACCTGCCACACCTTGCGGCATTCGTTCGCCACGCATCTGCTGGAGGCCGGCCACGATATACGCACCGTGCAGGAGCTGTTGGGCCACAAGGATGTGGCAACCACGCAGATCTACACGCATGTGCTCGGGCGTGGGGCGTCGGCGGTGCGCAGCCCGCTGGATGGGCTGCGCATCGGCGATGGATGACGTCGCCGCCAGGAAAAGCCAACCCGCTGTGGGGGTTGGCGGTCAGGCGTCGGGACTGAAGTGTCTTCCACAGTCCGATGCCGGGATACGATGAAGACGGCTAAGAATCCGCGGTCTTCATGGCAATGCTTCAGCCGTCAAGCAGCGCCTTGTCGCGCACCGCACCCTTGTCCGCACTGGTCGCCAGCAACGCGTACGCCTTCAACGCCGTGGTGACCTTGCGCGGGCGCACCTCCACCGGCTTCCAGCCCTTGGCATCCTGCTCGGCGCGGCGACTGGCAAGCTCTTCGTCGGACACCAGCAGATTGATCGAGCGGTTGGGAATGTCGATCAGGATCTTGTCGCCATCGCGTACCAGGCCGATCGCGCCGCCTGCGGCGGCTTCCGGCGAGGCGTGGCCGATCGACAGGCCCGAGGTGCCGCCGGAGAAACGGCCGTCGGTGAGCAGGGCGCATTGCTTGCCCAGACCCTTGGATTTGAGATAGCTGGTGGGGTAGAGCATTTCCTGCATGCCGGGGCCGCCCTTGGGGCCTTCGTAGCGGATCACCACGATATCGCCGGCCGTTACTTCGTCGGCGAGAATGCCTTTGACCGCCGAATCCTGGCTCTCAAAGACGCGGGCATTGCCTTCGAACACGTGGATGGATTCGTCCACGCCTGCGGTCTTCACCACGCAGCCGTCGCGGGCGATATTGCCGTACAGCACGGCCAGGCCGCCTTCCTGCGAGAACGCGTGGGCGACATCGCGGATGCAGCCGTCGCTGCGGTCGGTATCCAGGCTGTCCCAACGCGTGGCCTGGCTGAAGGCAATCTGCGTGGGAATGCCGGCCGGGCCGGCCTTGTAGAACGTGTGCACCTTTTCGTCGTCTGTCTGGGTGACATCCCATTGCGCGATGGCATCGGCCAGCGTGCGTGCATGCACCGTGGCCGCGTTGGTATGCAGCAGCCCGCCGCGCGCCAGCTCGCCGAGGATGGCCATGATGCCGCCGGCGCGGTGCACGTCTTCAATGTGGTATTTGGGCGTATTCGGGGCGACCTTGCACAGCTGCGGCACGCGCTTGGACAGGCGGTCGATATCGCGCATGCCGAACGGCACTTCGCCTTCCTGCGCGGCGGCGAGCAGATGCAGAATGGTATTGGTCGAGCCGCCCATGGCGATGTCCAGCGTCATCGCGTTTTCGAAGGCGTCGAAGGTGGCAATGCCGCGCGGCAGGGCGGTGGGATCTTCGCCGCCATACCAGCGGTGGCACAGCTCCACCGCCACGCGTCCGGCGCGCAGGAACAGCTGCTCGCGGTCGGCATGCGTGGCCACCACGGTGCCGTTGCCCGGCAGCGACAGGCCCAGCGCTTCGGTCAGGCAGTTCATCGAGTTGGCGGTGAACATGCCCGAGCACGAGCCGCAGGTGGGGCAGGCGCTGCGTTCGAATTCGGCGACTTTCTCGTCCGATGCGCTGTCGTCGGCGGCGATCACCATTGCATCGATCAAATCGAGTTTATGTTCGGACAACTTGGTCTTGCCGGCTTCCATTGGGCCGCCGGAGACGAACACGGTGGGAATGTTGAGCCGCAACGCGGCCATCAACATGCCGGGGGTAATCTTGTCGCAGTTGGAAATGCACACCAGCGCGTCGGCGCAATGGGCGTTGACCATGTACTCGACCGAGTCGGCGATGATTTCGCGGCTGGGCAACGAATACAGCATGCCGTCGTGGCCCATCGCGATGCCATCGTCCACGGCGATGGTGTCGAATTCCTTGGCGACGCCGCCGACGCGCTCGATCTCGCGCGCAACCAGCTGACCGAGATCCTTCAGATGCACGTGCCCGGGCACGAACTGGGTGAACGAGTTGGCGATGGCGATGATGGGCTTGTGGAAGTCGCCATCCTGCATGCCGGTGGCGCGCCAGAGTGCGCGGGCGCCGGCCATGTTGCGGCCGTGGGTGGAGGTCTTGGAGCGATACTCGGGCATGGCGAAGTCGGCGGCTGATCAGCGAGCGGTGGCTGGCAATTAGAGCGCGTTGCGACTGTTGCTGCTGCAACCGTCGCGATGCGTTCTGGCGATTTCGCACGGTAGCACGCAGCTGTCGGGCGGGGCTGCGCGACGCGCGGGCTGTGCAGTAGCCGGTCAGGCGCTTGCGCACGCTGCGTGCCGGCGCGCAGCGTCCAGCATCTGCGCAGAAAACGCCAACCTGTTCCCTTCGGATCACGCATCTGCGCATCGCCGCGCTGGCCTGGAGCAGTGTGGCAACGATCGCGTCCTGCGTCCTGCGTCGTGCAACGCCGTGCCTCGGCAGGCGGTGCGTGTACGTTACTGGCGCTGCCGGGATCGAGACTGTTCCGCTTCCAGGGCGCGTTTGCGGTTGCTACAAGCGATACGCGATGCGCAGCTACACTAGGCGCATGTCTTCCGAGTTTTCCTGCCGTTCGGGCTGCGCAGCCTGCTGCATCGCGCCCTCGATCAGTTCACCGATTCCCGGCATGCCCGATGGCAAGCCGGCGGGTATGGCGTGTGTGCAGCTTGATGCGCGGCTGGGGTGCCGGCTGTTCGGCTCGCCGGCGCGCCCGGCGGTGTGCAGCAGCCTGCGGCCATCGATGGAGATGTGCGGGGCATCGCGCGAGCAGGCGTTGACGATGCTGGCCGCACTGGAGCAGGCGACCCAGCCTTGACAGCCGGGTGCGTCCACTCGGCGGTCAGCTGCCGCCCAGCATGCCCAGATACTGATCCTTGAGCCGCACATAATGTTGCGCCGAATAATGCAGGCTCTCGATTTCCTTGTCGCTGAGTTTGCGCGCCAGGCGCGCGGGATTGCCCAGCCACAATTCCGCCTCGCCAACCACCTTGCCCGGGCCGACCACCGCACCGGCGCCGACAAATCCGTAGCGTTTGATGGTGGCGCCATCGAGCACGCAGGCACCCATGCCGATCAGGCACAGGTCTTCGATGGTGCAGGCATGCAGGATGGTGCCGTGGCCCACGGTCACGTCCTCGCCGATGATGGTTGGATAGCCGGCCTTATTGAACGGGCTGTGGTGGCTGACGTGGATGATGGTGCCGTCCTGCACGTTGGTGCGTGCGCCGATCTGCACCTGATTGACGTCGCCACGGATCACCGTGCCCGGCCACACCGACACGTCATCGCCCAAGCTCACTTTGCCGATGATGGTGCAGGCCGGGTCGACATAGACGCGCGCGCCCAGCTGCGGGGTGTGTTCCAGGAACGAACGGATCGGGGTCACGGCATTCTCCACGCATCAAACAGGTCGCCCACGATGGGCAGTGATTGCATGATAACTGCCAGTGCGCGGGCCTGTTGAACAGGCCGCGCTGTGGCTGGGTGAGGAATGAGGCAATCACGCCTACGCGCTCACGAAGAAGACCCAGACTGAGCATCGACGTCGCCAGTACGACTCACGCATCCGCGTTGGCGTTTGTGCAACAAGAGCGCAGGTCACTTCGCCGTTGCGTGGCCCTGCAAAAGGTGCGCTATGGGTTTGCGATGGCCGATGTCCAGGCACTGCGACCGTGAAGGACGCTCCCCGGACGTTTGGCTACCGGTGGCAACTCGGCCTGCCGCATGCCCGGCAGCACGCCGCGACGCCCCGTTCCACACTGCCCGGCACGGTTGCTGGCCTGCTCAGCCGCCATGCGCCCACGCAGTCTGGCGAGGTCGAGCGGACCAAAGAAATCTCCCCCAGTGCCGATAAGACGTGATGACCCTCCGCACCCGTGGCGGGCGTTTTCGCGGACATCGTGCAGATCAGCGCTGGCATGCTCAGAACCATCGACTCAGATCAACTCCGCCCCGGCATGTATGTCTACAAGCTGCTGGGCGCGTGGGTGCACCATCCGTTCTGGAAGACGTCGTTTCTGGTCGATTCCGACGATGTGGAGAAGATCCATGCCAGCCGGATCGAGCAACTGGTGATCGACACCGCGCGCGGCCTGGATGTGGACAGGGGCGCGGCAGTCGGCGAGCAGGCTGCTGGCGATGCGCCATCGCCACCTCCCATGCCGGAACCGGAATCGGAACCGCAACCGCCGGAGTCGGCCCCCACCGCGCGCAGTGCGCGGACCAACAGCGTCACCGCGCAGGTCGGTATCGAAGCCGAAGTGGTGCGGGCGCGGCGTATTTTTGAAGACGGCCGCGACATGGTGGAAGCGATGTTTCGCGATGTGCGGCTGGGGCGCACCGTCGACACCGAGGCAGCGATGCCGTTGGTGGAAGCCATCAACGACTCGGTGCTACGGCACCCGCAGGCCTTGATCAGCGTGGCAAGGCTCAAGACCGCCGACGACTACACCTATCTGCACTCGATGGCCGTGGCCGGCTTGATGAGCGGGCTGGCGCGGCAGCTCGGCCTGCCCGAGGCGCAGGTGGTGGAAGCGGCGATGGGCGGCCTGCTGCACGACATGGGCAAGGCGGTGACGCCGCTGGAGATTCTCAACAAGCCCGGCCGGCTCACCGATGCAGAAATGGAGGTGATGCGCCAGCATCCGCTGGATGGGCATCGCCTGCTGATGGCCGGCGGCGTGCAGAACGCGGTGGTGCTGGAAATTGCGCTGCATCATCACGAAAAGATCGACGGCAGCGGGTACCCCAACCGCTTGGTCGGCGAAGGCATCTCGCTGATGTCGCGGATGGGCGCGGTGTGCGATGTGTATGACGCCATCAGTTCCGACCGCCCCTACAAACGCGCCTGGGACCCGGCCGAATCGCTCAAGCAGATGGCGTCGTGGAAGGGTCATTTCGACCCGGTGGTATTCCAGGCGTTCGTGCGCCGGCTGGGCATCTACCCGGTCGGCTCGCTGGTGCGCCTGGAATCGCAGAAGCTGGCCGTGGTGATCGAACAGACGCCAGACGCGCTGCTCAAGCCCAAGGTGCGCGTGTTCTATTCGGCCAAGCTGCGCAGCCATGTGCTGGTGCAGGACATCGACCTGTCGCGGCCCGATTGCCAGGACCGTATCGCGCAGATGGAAAGCCCGACCGACTGGGGCTTCCGCGATCTCGAAAAACTCTGGCTGCCGTAGGCGCGCTGCGCAAGTCTGCATTGCCGGGCGCGTGCATGCCCGGACATCGATGACCTCGACACAACGCTGCGACGACCCCGCCGTGGCAGCCACCGTAACGGGCTCGCCTGCGATCCGTACGTGCCTTCACACCCGCCCGGCACCCGCTCGCGGGCTAGCGGACGCGACTATGCTGCGCTGCAGCTTGGCAATGTAGTTATGATCTATAACTATTCTGCAACGCAATCACTTGCCGACCGGATCTCATGTCCACGCCATGCCTGGATCACCGCCGTCCCCCGCACATCGCAGCGCTGCATTGCGGTCAGGCGCGCGCGTGGACGGCCGGTGCGACGGCGGCGCGCACATGCGCATGGTCGCAGCAGGTATCGACAGCCGGCATGTCCACATCGCCAGGCCTTGCCGCGTCTACAATGCGCTGCACGCCGGGGATCGGCGTTGCGGACCGGGCGCATGGCGCGTACCGCTCCGCCCGCTGCCTTTGTCGCGAGAACCGTCATGCCCGCTACAGCCACTGCTGCACCGTTGCCCGATGCCATCACCGCGGTGGACCAGGCGCGTCTGCTACGACTGCTGGGCTACCGCATCACCCGCACCGAGCTGCTGGTGCGGCGGATGTTTCAGGAATGTGTTGCCGCTTTCGATCTGAAACCGGTCGATTTCTCCTTGCTGATGCTGGTGGATGGCAACCCGGGCATCAACCAGCGCCAGATCGGCGACGTCTTGCATGTGTCGCCGCCGAACCTAGCCATCGTGGTGGCGAGGCTGGTCAAGCGCCGTCTGCTGCGGCAGGTGCGCGGGCGTCAGGACCGGCGCATGCAGCATTTGTCGTTGACGCCGGCCGGCGTCACCCTGCTGACCGATGCCGAAGCCGAAGTGCTGCGCATGGAGCAGCAGCTCAGTGCGGTGCTCGGCACCAGCGAGGCGCCACTGCTGCGCGCGCTCGATCGTCTGGATCGGCTCGACACGCCGTAAACCCACTGCGCCGTCCCTCTGCCGGCCAGCGTGATCTCACCAACGTCTTGATGGCACGTGCCTTGCGCAGCGCGGGGATCGCCCTGCCTGATCGCGTGCCAGGTGGCACGCCCGCTGCTTCCTTCCAACGCTGGAGATGTGCGTAGTGATTCGATCCTCGGTGGTGCGTGGCGTGGCTGTCAGGGCGGCGTGGCGACTGCCTGCAGCGCTCGGCAGCGTGGCGCCGCTTGCGAGCGGGGCGACGTTTGCGCAGGGCGCGCCGCAGAGCATGGCGTTGACCAACGGCCTCTTTCGCAGCGAGCGCCGGCCCAACCTGCCCGACGGGGTTGCCTTCCGCAACGGCCAGGCCGGCGATGCGGGCTGGATCCATCTCGCCACCTCCTGGGAAGTGGTACCGAACGTGCGATTGGGCATCAACGCGTATTACCTCACGCAATTTCGCGATAACCGCACCAATGGCCGGCGCGTCCCGATGGCCGCCAGCGCGTGTTCTACGCAGGCCCAGGCGGCGTGTGGCGGTTCGATGCCAACAACATCCTGTTCGCCAATCTTTACCTGCCGGTGGACGTGAGAAATGCCGCTTCCGGCAACAACGTCAATCTGCAGTACGTCCATGTGTTCTAGTGCCGGCGCAGCTGGCTCCTAACGGAGGGTGGCAATGAATTTGCAAAACAAGACGATCGTGGTGACCGGTGTGGCGTCGGGCATCGGCGCAGAGGTCGCACGGCTTGCGCGGTTCCATGGCGCCACGGTGATCGGTGTCGATCGCACACCGGTGCAGATGACCCTGCATGGCTTCCATCAGGCCGACCTGGGCGACCCGGCCTCCATCGATGCGCTGGTGCGCGCGCTGCCGGAGCAGATCGATGCGCTGGCCAACGTGGCCGGCGTGCCCGGCACCGCACCGCTGGAGGTAGTGGCACGCGTCAACTACCTGGGCCTGCGCCATCTGAGCCAGGCGCTGTTGCCGCGTATCGCCTCCGGCGGCAGCATCATCAATGTCGCGTCGATCCTGGGCGCCGAATGGCCACAGCGGCTGGACCTGCACAAGCAACTGGCCGCCACCGAGAGCTTCGATGCCGGCGCCGCATGGCTGGCCGCCCATCCGGTGGCGCACGACACCTGCTATCAATACTTCAAGGAAGCGTTGATCGTGTGGACCTTGCTGCAATCGCGGCCGTGGTTTGCCGAGCGTGGCGTGCGCGTCAACAACGTCTCGCCCGGGCCGGTCTTTACCCCGATCCTTGGCGATTTCGCCGCCATGCTGGGCGAGGAGCGCGTCAAGGAAGACGCCAAGCGCATGACGCGCCCTGCGTATGCAGATGAAGTGGCCGAGGCGATCGTGTTTCTTGCATCGGATGCGGCGCGCTGGATCAACGGCATCACCCTGCCGGTCGATGGTGGCCTGGCATCCACCACGCTGTAATTCCCCACTGTTTTCAGCAGGAGGCTAGACCATGAATGCTCTTCCCAGCGGAGCGGCCGCTGCAATCGCCACTCCCGCGTGGCACGGCTGCATCTTCAATGGCGACTGGATACCGGGCCACGGCGGCGCCTTGCCGATCTATGAGCCGGCCACCGGCGGTTTGCTGCACGAGGTGAGCAAGGCCGATCTGGCCGATGTTGCCGCTGCCGTGGCACAGGCCAAACAGGCGCAGCGCGCCTGGGCCGCCACCGCGCCGCGCGAACGTGCTGCGGTCTTTCACCGCGCCGCGCAGGCGATGCAGGCACGCAGTGCCGAAGCCGCGTTGCTGATCGCACGCGAAACCGGCGGCATCTTGCCCAAGGCGCAGCGCGAGGTCGATGAGGCGGTGGCGTTCTACCAGCACGCTGCGGGCCTGCCGTTGCAGGCGATGGGGCAGGTGCTGCCGACCGGTGCCGGCCAGCTCAGCCTGGCCCGCCATTTGCCATTGGGCGTGGTGGCGGTGATATCGCCGTTCAACTTCCCGTTGATCCTGTCGCTGCGTTCGGTGGCGCCGGCATTGGCGATGGGTAATGCGGTGATCCTCAAGCCCGACCCGCGCACGCCCTACACCGGTGGCGTGATCATTGCCCAGGTGCTGGAAGAAGCCGGCCTGCCCAAGGGCTTGCTGCACGTGCTGCACGGCGATGCACAAATTGGCCAGGCGCTGGTGGAAGCGCCGGATATCCCGATGATCGCTTTCACCGGCTCGACTGCTGCCGGCCGCCGTATCGGCGAAATTGCCGGGCGACATCTGAAAAAGGTGGCACTGGAACTGGGCGGCAACAACGCGGTGATCGTGCTCGACGATGCGGATCTGGACCGCGCCGCATCGGCGATTGCCTTTGGTGCGTACATGCATCAGGGCCAGATCTGCATGGCCACCGGACGGGTGCTGGTACAGCGCAGCGTGGCCGATGCGTTGACCCAGCGTCTGGCGGAAAAGGCGCGTCATCTGCCGGTGGGCGACCCGGTCAGCGGCACCGTGGCACTCGGCCCCATCATCGACCAGCGCCAGCTGCAACGGGTGATCGATATCGTCACCGACAGTGTCGCCGCCGGCGCGGTGGTGGAAGCCGGCGCAACCAACGAGGGCTTGTTCTACGCAGCGACCGTGTTGTCCAACGTGCGCCCGGGCATGCGCGTGTTCGATGAGGAAGTGTTCGGGCCGGTGATCAACATCACCGTGTTCGACACCGACGAAGAAGCGGCGCAAATGGCCAACCACGGCGAATATGGGTTGGCTGCCGGCATCATGTCGACCTCGGTGTCGCGGGCGCTGGCGCTGGGCGAGCGCCTGCATACCGGCTTGCTGCACATCAACGACCAGACCGTGGCCGATGAAGTGATCAACCCGTTCGGCGGCACCGGCGCTTCCGGCAACGGCACCAGCGTTGGTGGTCCGGCCGATTGGGAGCAGTACACGCACTGGCAGTGGCTGACGATCAAGAGCGAGGTGCCGCAGTATCCGTTCTGATTGGCAAGGTGCAACCGACGTGTAGATGCAGTTGAAAGCTCAGTGCGTCGAGCGCGCGATGCCCTCACCGCTCGCAGGACACGCCGCAAGTACGTCCACGTAGGCTCGGTGGCGGCATCCATGCCGCCACACGGTCCCGCAAGCGGCGAGGACACCGCGCCATAAAGTTGGTCGGTGGTTGGATGAGAAGCGAACCATCTCGTTGTATTGGCTTGCTGTTGCGGGTCGCACCCACATGAGAGCTGGCGAATCAAAGGCGCGTCATGCTGCTTGCACCCTGCACACCGACCATCTTGAGGGGGCCTTGCCCGCCCAGCGTCGCGTAAGAGCCTACAAGGACGTACTTGCGGCGTGTCCCGCGACGCTGGGCGGGCAAGGACCTTGCAGGCAAACCACAGATCAGCTGCTCTGCACCTGAACTAGTGGTGCTGTCAAATCACTTCAAGACATACGGCAGTGAGTAATAGCCTGCCCCGCCCAACTGGGGGGAGAGAGTCGAAAGTCTGTTGGTCGCTCCTAATCACCGGCACGGAAGCATGTCGGCGAGCAGCCGGTGTGGCGGGCGAAATAGCGGCTGAAGTACGCAGCATCGAAAAATCCAAGCGCTGCGGCAATCTGCTGCACGCTCAGGCTGGTGTAGCGCAGGTTGCGACGTGCTTCGAGCATGATCCGGCGTTGCAGCAGTTCCAGGGCCGAGGCATCGGCAAGCCGTCGGCACAAGGCATTGAGATGACCCGGCGTCAGCCCCAGCTGGTCGGCGTAGCGGGAGATCGGCCAATGCGCGCGATAGTGCTGGTCGATCAAGGCTTGATACGCGCGCAGATGACGCAGCGCCGGATCGGCCTGCGCGTTGGCCACGGCCGCATCTTGCAGTCCCTGCAGTGCAGCGCGTGCGGTCCAGATCACCAAGTGCGTTGCTGCGGCCTGCAGCGCGGCTTCGTGCCCCATGCGTTGGTGCGCGTGGTCGTCGGCGATGCTGGCGAACAGCACATCGAGCAGGCGTTGCGATGCCTTGACCGGCAACACTGCCGGCATCGCCAGGCCGGATTGCAGCAGCGGTGCAGCGCTCAGTGCGTTGCGCACCAGTGGCATGCACAAGGTGATGACGTGCCCGCGGACCTGCGGGGCGAACGCAAACCCGTGCACGCACAGCGGCGGCAGCCACACCACGTTGGCGCCACGCAGACGCTGGGTGCGGCCATCCAGTTGCAGTGTCGCCGGCCCGCGCTGCACATACAGCAGCTGCGCCAGGTCTTCATGCCGGTGCGGGGTGATGTGCCAGTCATGCAGCCGGCTGCGCGCGGCGATCGATTCCCAATGCAATAACTCCGGTGCGTCGGCGTGCCGCTCGCCGTACAGGCCGAAGGCGGGAACAGCAGTGACTGCAGCAGTGTGGGGTGCGCGTGTGGGCATCGTCGAAAAGTCCAAGCACTGCGCGCAATCATCCCTTCAATGGTCGCGTTTGGCTACCGACACTGCAGGCCTGATCATTGAAGGCAGGAGCGCCGCCATGCGGACGCAAGTTGCAATCATCGGTGCCGGACCCTCGGGCCTGCTGCTGGGCGAACTGTTGCTGCGCGCCGGCATCGACACGCTCATCGTCGAGCGGCAGACGCCCGAACACGTGCTGGGGCGTATCCGCGCCGGGGTACTGGAGCAGGGCAGTGTGGAGCTGCTGCAACGCGCCGGTGTGGGCGATCGCCTGCAGCGTGAAGGCCTGCCGCATCATGGCTTTGAACTGTCGCTCGACGGCCAGCGTGAGCGCATCGATCTGCTGCGCGGTTGCGGCCGCGGGGTCACCGTGTATGGCCAGACCGAAGTCACTGCCGATCTGATGCAGGCGCGTCAGCGCAGTGGTGCGCCGACCTACTACGACGCACACGACGTCACCCTGCACGCGCTGGACAGCGCTGCGCCCAGCGTGGAATTCACCCATGAGGGCAGTCGCATGCGCGTTGCCTGCGACTACATCGTCGGCTGCGATGGCTTTCATGGGGTCAGCCGCGCCAGCATCCCGGCCGAGTGCATGCGCCTGTTCGAGCGTGTCTATCCGTTCGGCTGGTTAGGTGTGCTGGCCGATACGCCGCCGGTGCACGATGAACTGGTCTATGCGCGTCACAGGCGTGGCTTTGCATTGTGCTCGATGCGCTCGCCTACCCGCACGCGCTATTACGTGCAGGTGCCCGCCGATGCCCGTGTGGAAGCCTGGAGCGATGCGGCGTTCTGGGATACGCTGCGCGCACGGTTGCCGGCAGCGTTGGCAGAGCAACTGGTCACCGGCCCATCGATCGAAAAGAGCATCGCGCCGCTGCGCAGCTTCGTTGCCGAACCGATGCAGTACGGCCGTCTGTTTCTGGCCGGCGATGCGGCGCATATCGTGCCGCCCACCGGCGCCAAGGGGCTGAACCTGGCGTTGGCCGACGTCGGCCTGCTTGCGCAGCTGTTCGTGCGCTGGAAGGCATCCGGCGATGCCGAGGTGCTGCGTCAGTACTCGGCATTGGCGCTGCAGCGGGTGTGGAAGGCCGAGCGGTTTTCGTGGTGGATGACCACGCTGCTGCATACCTTCGACGACGAAGATGCCTTCACTGCGCGCATCCGCCAGGCCGAGCTGGAGTATCTGCTCGGCAGCGAGGCTGGCCGCGCGACCATCGCAGAAAACTATGCGGGGCTGCCGCTGGTCGAAGTGGCCGAGGTCTGAAGCAGTCTGTTCAAAGGTCATTTTTTTATCACCAGGCCGTTGCGAAGTGCCCTGGTGCACTTCGGGGTGGCTAGCGCGGCAGCGGATGTGCTCGGTAGGGTGGCGTGGACGCGTGGCGGTTGCTGTCTGTGCAAGGACGCGTCGTTGCCCAATCGCGCCGTGCGCCGACTCCCCTGCGAGCGCACGGTCCGTTTCCTCCCAGGAGATCCCCATGAAAAAGATTGTTTCCCGCGCCTTGTTGCTGATCATGCTGGTCGCACCGATGGCGGCGTTCGCGCAGACCGCCGTCACTGAAAATACCAATCACCAGAAATTGTTGCTCGGTTCCAATTGGTACGAAACCGCCAACAAGCGCCTGGTCTACGACTTCTGGCGCATCGTGTTCGAAGCGGGGCAGGTGCAGTACGCGCCGATGTACATGGACAAGAACTACATCCAGCACAACCCGAATGTCGCCAACGGGCGCGATGCGTTCATTGCGTTCCTGACCGCCTTCGTCAAGCCGACCCCGGTGCAGCCGCGCGTGCAGTTGCCGTTGGTCGCCATCACCGCCGATGGCGATCTGGTCACGCTGGTGTCGGTGCGCACGCTGCCGGACCCGCGTAACCCCGGCAAGACCTATACCACCACCTGGTTCGACATGTTCCGTATCGAAAAGGGTCTGATCAAGGAACATTGGGACCCGGACACCATTGCCGGTCGCGCAAACACCGGCGGTCAGTAATTGCTGCGACATTGCAGGGGTGCAGCATGCAGTCCTGCAGTGCGTAACTCACGCGAGTTGCCAACCTAACGTTGCGCCCACCGGATGGTGGGCGCAGTCGTTTCGGTGGCAGCGTTTAGCTGATGCGGAAGCCCATCGTGGCTTCCACTGCCTGCTGCCAACCGGCATACAGTTGTTCGCGCTTGTCTTCGGCCATCAACGGTTCGAAGCGCCGGTCCACTGCCCACTGTTTGGCGATCTCTTCGCGGCTGCTCCAGAAGCCGGTCGCAAGACCCGCCAGATAGGCCGCGCCGAGCGCGGTGGTTTCGGCCACTTCCGGGCGCAGCACCGGTACGTTGAGAATGTCGCTCTGGAATTGCGCCATGAAGTCGTTGGCGATCGCACCACCATCGGCACGCAGTTCCTTCAACTCGATGCCCGAATCGCTCTGCATCGCGGTGAGCACATCGCGGGTCTGATACGCCATCGATTCGACCGCCGCCCGCACGAAGTGCTCTTTCGTGGTGCCGCGGGTCAGCCCGAACACCGCGCCACGGATATCGCTGCGCCAGTAGGGCGCGCCCAGGCCGACGAAGGCCGGCACCAGATACACACCGTCGTTGTCGCCGGCGCGTTCGGCATACGCCTGCGAGTCGCTGGCCTTGCCCAGCATGCGCAGGCCGTCGCGCAGCCATTGCACCACCGAGCCGGCAACGAAGATCGAGCCTTCCAGCGCATATTCGACCTTGCCGTCGATGCCCCAGGCAATGGTGGTCAATAACCCGGCCTTGGAGGCGACTGCCTTGTCGCCGGTGTTCATCAATGCAAAGCAACCGGTGCCATAGGTGTTCTTTGCCATGCCCGGTTCGAAGCAGGCCTGGCCGAACAACGCAGCCTGCTGGTCGCCGGCGATGCCCGCGATGGGCACCTGTTCGCCGTAGAAATACTGGGTCTGGGTCATGCCGTAGATTTCGCTGGACGAGCGCACCTCCGGCAGCATTGCCGCCGGCACGTCGAGCATCGCCAGCAGCTCGGCGTCCCACTCCAGCGTGTGGATGTTGTACATCAGCGTGCGCGAGGCATTGGTGTAGTCGGTGACGTGCACCTTGCCGCCGGTGAGATTCCAGATCAGCCAGCTGTCGATGGTGCCGAAAGCCAGTTCGCCATTGCGTGCGCGCTCGCGCGCGCCTTCCACGTGATCGAGGATCCACTTGACCTTGGTGCCGGAAAAATAAGCATCGATCAGCAGCCCGGTCTTGTCGCGCACCATCTGCTCATGGCCGGCTTCCTTGAGCTGGGTGCAGATGTCCTTGGTCTGCCGTGATTGCCATACGATGGCGTTGTAGATCGGCTGGCCGGTGGCCTTGTCCCACACCACCGCGGTTTCGCGCTGGTTGGTGATGCCGATACCGGCGATCGCGCGCGCATCGATCTGCGCGTTGTTGAGCAGCTCGGTAATGGTGGTGTAGACGCTGGTCATGATCTCGCGCGGGTTGTGTTCCACCCAGCCCGGCTGCGGGAAGATCTGCCCGAACTCGCGCTGCGCCACGCCGGCTACCTTGCCCTGGCGATCGAACAACATCGCGCGCGAGCTGGTGGTGCCCTGATCGATCGCAAGGACGTATTGCTTTTCCATCGAAGATTCCTCAAACAATGCCGGCATTGGTGCGCGGCGAGAGTGGTCGGTGCAGCCTGGGAGCGATGCGCGGGCGGCCGTTGATCGCTCGCCCGCGCATCGTCGTGCTGGTCGATTCAATGCACGGCGATTAGCGCGGATCCAGCGGCGCGGTGTCGCCCTGCAGATGGCGCACGCGGGCCGGCAGGAACGGCAGGATCAGCCACTGATACGCCAGTGCGCCGATCGGCCCGCCGATCAAGGGGCCAACGATCGGGATCCACCAGTAATTGTCCTTGGCCGGCAAGGCCGCCTCGCCCCAGCCGGCAAGGTAGGCGAACAGGCGCGGGCCGAAATCGCGCGCCGGATTCATCGCCCACGCTTCCAGGTAACCCATCGACGCGCCCAGCGTTGCCACCAGCAGGCCGATCATCAACGCGCCGGAATTGGCTCCCGGCGCGGCTTCGTTGAAGCGCTCGGTGATGGCGAAGATGCCGAAGATCAGGAACGCGGTGATGATGATCTGGTCGACCAGCGCATGCATCGGCGTGACCGCAAGACCCGGTGCGGTGAAGAACACACCGGCCGCGCCGCCGGCTTCGCGGGTGAGCTGTTGCACCTGGTTGAAGTGGTCGATCACCGGTCCATACAACTGATAGACGATGGCCGCGCCCAGGAAGGCACCGGCGACCTGGGCAATCCAGTACGGCACCACCTTTTTCCAGGAAAAATCGCGGAACAGCGCCAGCGCCAGCGTGACCGCCGGATTGGCATGCGTGCCCGACACCGAGCCGGTGACATAGATCGCCAGCGTCACCGCCAGGCCCCAGGCGATACACACGCCCCAATACGCGTTCTGATACGGGCTGGGGTCGTAGAGGATGTACATCGCCGCGACCGAATCGCCAAGCGCGATGATGATGAACATCGCGATCGCTTCGGAAATCAACTCACCCACGAGTTGACGGTTCATGCGCGCATGCTCGCGGGCAGGTCATGGCAACCAACAGGGAGCTGCGACACGCGCGTTGGCGCGCAGGGGGAGTGGGTGTTGCTCATCGGGGGTGCCCTCCACAGGGTGATGCAGGCAATGCGCCAGGATACGTTGCCGACGACCCGTCCTCGCCGGCAACGCGGTGTGTTCAAACGGTCGCGACGTCGGCTGGTTGGAGCGCGGGCGTCTGCAGATACGCGTCCAGCCGCTGGCGTCCGTCCGCATCGAGCCGCAACCCGAGTTTGCTGCGACGCCACAGGATATCGTCGGCGGTCTGCGCCCATTCGTGTTGACGCAGGTAGTCCACCTCGGCCTGGTACAGGTCTGCACCAAAGTGCACGCCCAGGCCGGCCACCTCCTGTGCATCGCCCAACAGCTGTTCTGCACAGGTGCCGTAATTGCGCACCAGCCGCTGCGCGGTGGCGGCTGGCAGCCAGGGATACGCATTGCTTACACGCTCCAGCAGGCTGGCAATATCGCGCTGTTCGCCGCCGGGCAATGCAGCGCCGCGCGCCGTCCATGCCGGCTTGCGCGCGCCCAGGGCGTGGGTGAGGCGATCGACCGCCTCTTCGGCCAGCTTGCGGTAGGTGGTCAACTTGCCGCCGAACACATTGAGCAACGGCGCGCCGTCGTTGACGACTTCCAGGTGATAGTCGCGCGTCACTTCGGCGGCATTGTCTTCGGCATCGTCCAGCAGCGGGCGCACGCCGCTGTAGTTCCACACCACGTCCGTGGGGCTGATCTGCTGCTGGAAATACAGGTTCACCGCATCGCACAGATACTGCACCTCGGCCGCATCGATCTTGGGTGTGGCGGGGTCGGCCTCGTAATCGACGTCGGTGGTACCGATCAAGGTGAAGTCATGCTCGTACGGGATGGCGAACACGATGCGCCGATCCGGTTGCTGGAAGATGTAGGCGTGATCGTGATCGAACAGCTTGGGCACCACGATGTGGCTGCCCTTGACCAAACGCAGCGCGTGCTGATGCGGCACTGCGGCCACCTTGTCCAGGAACGACACCGCCCACGGCCCGGCAGCATTGGCCAGCGCGCGCGCCTGCACGGTGCGGCGGCGGCCATCGCGGTCTTCGAGTTCGGCGTACCAGAACCCGGCATCGCGCCAGGCGCCCACGCAGCGTGTGCGGGTGTGGATCTTGGCGCCACGCTTGGCAGCATCCATCGCATTGAGCACCACCAGGCGCGCGTCCTGCACCCAGGCATCGGAGTACACAAAGCCGGTGCGCAGCGATTCCTGCAACGGCTGCCCGACCGGGTGGGTGCGTAGAGACAGGCGCCGCGAGCGCGGCAGGCTGCGCTTGCTGCCGCCAAGATGGTCGTACAGGAACAGCCCGGCGCGAATCATCCAGGCCGGACGCAGGTGCGGCTGATGCGGCAACAGAAAGCGCAGCGGCCAGATGATGTGCGGGGCCAGGCGCAGCAGCACTTCGCGCTCGGCCAGCGCCTTGCCGACCAGCGCGAACTCGTACTGCTCCAGGTAGCGCAGCCCACCATGGATCAGCTTGGTGCTGGCGCTGCTGGTATGCGCGGCCAGATCGTCCTGCTCGCACAGGCACACCGACAGGCCACGTCCGGCTGCATCGCGGGCAATGCCGACCCCGTTGATGCCGCCGCCTACCACCAGAAGATCGTACGTTTCACCCATCGGTGCCTCCGTCCAGGTGCGCTGTGAGCGAACCTAAGTTGTCATGTTCGAACATATTCGAACATCCAACCTTTTCGGGACGTGAAGAAGCGGCCGCCTGAAATCGTTGACGAAATTGACCGTGGAGGCAATCGATTGACAAGGTTCGATTCAAATTATGAATCGGGCACCATGCCGTTTCACGCGCCTACGCATCGAAAACGTACTTAAACGAACAAATTCAGCCGCCGTCAGCGTCGGCCAGGTGCACCCGGGTGCCGGCGTCGGCCAGCACGCTGGCCAGTTCCTGCGGTGGCGGGCGATCGGTGAACCAGTCGTGCACCTGTGCGATGGCGCCCAGCCTCACCATGGCATTGCGGCCGAACTTGCTGTGGTCGGCAGCCAGCACCACCTGGCGCGAGTGCTCGATGATGGCCTGGGCCACCCGCACTTCCTGGTAATCGAAATCCAGCAAGGTGCCGTCCAGATCGATCCCGGAAATGCCGATCACCCCGAAGTCCACCTTGAACTGACGGATCAGTTCCACCGTGGCCTCGCCGGTCACGCCCTGGTCGCGTCCGCGCACCACGCCGCCGGCCACGATCACCTCGAAACTCGGGTTGGCGCTGAGCATCACCGCCACATTGAGGTTGTTGGTGATCACGCGCAGGCCGCGATGCTGCAGTAATGCCCGCGCGACTTCTTCGTTGGTGGTGCCGAGGTTGATGAACAGCGAGGCATCGTCGGGAATGAAGCGCGCGACGTGCGTGGCGATGTGCTGCTTTTCGCGTGCCTGCAGCGCCTTGCGCGCGGTGTAGGCCAGGTTCTCCACGCTGGAGGGCATGCTGACGCCACCGTGGTAGCGGCGCAGCACGCCGGCATCGCACAGCAAGGTCAGATCGCGCCGAATGGTTTGCGGGGTGACCTCAAAGCGCGTGGCCAGCCCTTCGACATCGGCAAAGCCCTGCTGCCGCACCAGCGCCACCAATTGCTCCTGGCGCGGGTTCAATGCCGGCGCCGGGACAGTCCTGTAGTGAGTTGACTCCATGCGCTGATGATCGCGCATGCGCGTGAGGATGCAAGCACAGCGGTTGCCGGCGATGATCGGTCGCGTGGACGCACCGGTTTGACGCGGCCGCTCATCGCGTGGCGACTTCAGCAGCACCGCGCCGGCCCGACAGCAAGCGCGGTGAGCAGGACGCGGCCGCTCAGCCCAGCTCGCCGCGGTAGCCGGTGTCGATGCTGATGCTGCCGCCCACCGCGCGCGACACGCACGCGCACAGTTTGCGATTCTCGCGGCGTTGTTCGTCGCTGAAGAACACATCGCGGTGATCGATATCGGCGGCGCTGTCGAGCACCTCCACCGCACACAGGCCGCATTCGCCACGACGGCATTCGGCAATCAGTTCGACCCCCGCATCGGCCAGCGCATCGAGCATCGATTCGTTTTCGGCCACCGGCACTTCCAGGCCGAGCCCGGGCAGCTTGACCACGAACGCCTGCGCCGGCACCCGGCCGCTATTGCCGAAGGTTTCAAAGTGCAGCCGCGCGCGCGGGCGGCCGGCTGCATGCCAGTGCTGGCGCACCGCCTCCAGCATGCCCAGCGGGCCGCACACATAGACCTCGGCATTGGGCGAGAGCCGCGTCAGCTCGGCGGCAAGATCGGGTGGGCCGTCGGTGTCGTCGCAATGCAGCTGCAGGCGCGCGCCGAGCAGCGCTTCCAACTGGTCGGCGTAGGCCATCGCGCTGCGCGAGCGCCCGACATACAGCAGGCGAAACGCCTGGTGCCGCTGCGCAAGCCGCTGCGCCATGCCCAGGATCGGCGTGATGCCGATACCGCCGGCGATCAACAGGATTTCTTCGCCGCTCTCGTCCAGCGCAAAGTTGTTGCTGGGAGGCGACATGTCCACCACATCGCCCGGTTGCAGCGTCCACATATGCAGCGAGCCGCCACGGCTGTCCGGCATTTGCCGCACCGCGATCTGGTAATAACCGTCCGCACGCGGCTCGCCCACCAGCGAGTAAGAGCGCACATCGCTGCGGCCGTTCAACTGCAGGCGAAAATCCAGGTGGCTGCCCACCTCGAAGGAACGCGCTGCAGTGCCTGGGTCGAGCACGATTTCGCGCACGCCCTCGCAGGCGTCGGCAATGCTGACGACATGGGCGCGATGCCACTGGGTGTCTTTACGCATGGGGAACTCCAGGCAGAAGAGCGTGCCGGGCGGTGCCGGCGGTGGATGCATGGGCGCGGCCGAGCAGGGCGCCACCGCGCACCTTGGCAATGGCCGTGGGGGTTTGCAGGATGTGGCGCAGATTGCGGTGGGCCAGACGGGCGTGCTCGCGCATCAGCGCTTCGGCGCGGCTACCCTGGCGCTGTGCGATGGCGGCAATCACTTCACGATGCTGGTCCTGGGCCACGGTCAGGATCACCTGCGCATCGGCAGCACTGGTCTGGGCCATGACCAGGCTGTTGGGCGAGGCGAATGGCAGCTGCAGCACGCGGGTGAGCTCGCGGCCGAGCACATCGCTGCCGGCCATCGCCACCAACAAGGCATGGAACAGCGCGTTGGCCTGGACATAGGCGGCGAAGTCGATGGCATCCTGCGGCGCGCCGACGATGCCATCGAGCGTCTCCAGCAGCTGATGCGCCTGGGCCAGCTGCGCGGCGCTCGCCCCGCGCTCGGCGGCCATGCGCGCAGCCAGGCCTTCGAGCGTGCCGCGCAGTTCGATGGCGTCGTGCACGTCGTGCTCGCTGAAGGCCTGCACCGCGTAGCCGCCGCCCGGCAAGGCGCTGGCCAGGCCTTCTTCGCACAGGCGCTGCAATGCGGCCCGTACCGGCGTGCGCGACATGCCCAGCCGCTGCACGACCGCCACTTCGGACAATCGCGCGCCGGCGGGCAGGGTGCCGTCGAGGATCAGCTCGCGCAGCGAGAGCAGCGCGCGCGTGGTCTGCGCCGCGCTGCTGTGGAACGGTGTGGTCGGTGGCATCGGGGTCTCCTGCGCGCTGCGCTCAACCCACCATGCGCAGCGACAGATCCTGCGCGCGCTGTTCGTGCGCGATCAGGCGATCGATCACCCGCCGCGCCCACATGCCGCCGGCGTCGACGTTGAGGTTGTAGAAGGTGTGATCCGGATGCGCGTCGATGGCACGTTGCTGCGCTTCCAGGACCGCCTCGTCCTCGCCGAACACACCGGTGACGCCGGCGCGCGTGAGCGTGGTCAACGACTGATCGTGCAGCGCGTAGTTGCGCATGAACGCCCAGAAATAATGGCAGGTGGTATCGGTCTCCGGCGTAATCGTGTTGAGCACGTAACCGTTGACGCCCTGGCTGCGGTCGCCCTCCGGTGCGCCGGTGCCGGCGATGGCCACACCGACGTCGATGGCGATGGTGCCGGGCGCTTCGAAGCGGATGATCTGCCAGCGGTCGACCTTGCCGTGGTAATCCAGATGCCGCGCGATCTGGCCGGCCCAGAACGGCGGCGCGTCGATATTGCGCATCCAGCGCGACACCACCACCGAGCGGTCGCCATGCACCACATCGAACGGCGCCTCGGCGATTTCGTCCTGGCCGATGCTCGAACCATGCACGAAGGTCTCGTGGGTCAGGTCCATCAGGTTGTCCAGCACCAGCCGGTAGTCGCACTTGGCGTAGATGGTGCGGCCATCGCCGGCCCAGGCCGGGTCGTGCGCCCAATGCAGGTCGGGGATCAACGCGGTGTCGGCCTTGGCCGGATCGCCCGGCCAGAGCCACACAAAGCGGTGCTTCTCGGCCACCGGAAAACTGCGCACGCATGCCGAGGGATTGATGGTTTCCTGCGAGGGCATGTGCACGCAGCGGCCCTGGGTGTTGTAGACCAGGCCGTGATAGCCGCACACCACATCGTCGCCGCGCAGCTTGCCCATCGACAGCGGCACCAGCCGGTGCCAGCAGGCGTCTTCCAGTGCGACCACCGCGCCGGCCGTGGTGCGGTAGACCACCACTTCGAGGTTGCAGACCTTGCGCGGCGTCAGGGCGTGCTTGACTTCGTGGTCCCAGGCGACGGCATACCACGCGTTGAGGGGAAACAGCGGCTTGGACTGGGACATGACCGTGACTCCTGGGGTTTGGTATACAACCTGGGGTGCGAATCGACGCACTGCGCCGGCTTGCAGCCAGTTGACGGGCATGCCAGCGCTGGCGTCTGCTTGCGAGCGAAGTTATGTATACACCGGAGACAATGTTGACGCATGACTGTGCGGCGAAAGTTGTGCGATTATCGAATTCAATTTCCGATAATCGTATTGACCAGGCTGTTCAGCCGGCCCTACCGTGGCTGCACGTTCGCAGTGGTGTCTTGCTCATGGCCGAAATCGTTTCCTTGTCAGATGCGGTGTCCCACCTGATCGCCGACGGTGATTGCGTGGCGATGGAAGGCTTCACCCATCTGATCCCGCATGCGGCCGGTCACGAGGTGATCCGCCAACGCAAGCGCGACCTGCGCCTGGTGCGCATGACCCCGGACCTGATCTACGACCAACTGATCGGTGCCGGTTGCGCGGCGGCGTTGCGGTTTTCGTGGGGCGGCAACCCGGGGGTCGGCTCGCTGCACCGGCTGCGCGATGCGGTGGAACACGCCTGGCCGCAGCCGTTGCAGATCCGCGAACACAGCCACGCCGACATGGCCAACGCGTACGTGGCCGGCGCCTCCGGGCTGCCGTTTGCGGTGTTGCGTGGTTATGTCGGCTCGGACCTGCCGCGCGTCAACGACAGCATCAAGTTCCTGCAATGCCCCTACACCGGCGAGACGCTGGCCACCACGCCGGCGGTGAACCCCGATGTCACCGTGATCCACGCACAACAGGCCGACCGCCGCGGCAACGTATTGCTGTGGGGCATTCTTGGCGTACAGAAAGAGGCGGCACTGGCCGCGCGCAAGGTGATCGTGACGGTGGAAGAGATCGTCGACACGCTCGATGCCCCACCCAATGCCTGCATCCTGCCGCGTTGGGTGGTCGATGCGGTGTGCCATGTGCCTGGCGGTGCCGCGCCGTCGTATGCGCACGGCTACTACACCCGCGACAACCGGTTTTATCTGGCCTGGGACGCGATCGCACGCGACCGCGCGCGGTTCCAGGCATGGATCCAGACGCATATTCTGGACACCGACGACTTCGCCGCATTCGTGCGCGTCTATGCGCAATCGCAGCAGCAGGTAGCCGCATGAGCACGTATAGCACCAACGAAATGATGACCGTGGCCGCCGCGCGCCGCCTGCCCGATGAAGCGGTGTGTTTCGTCGGCATCGGCCTGCCGTCCACCGCGGCCAATCTGGCCCGGCTCACGCATGCGCCGGATGCCACCCTGATCTACGAATCCGGCCCGATCGGCGCACGCCCGGACGTGCTGCCGCTATCGATCGGCGACGGCGAGCTGGCCGAGACTGCCGACACCGTGGTCTCCACGCCGGAGATCTTTCGCTATTGGTTGCAAGGCGGCCGGGTGGATGTGGGCTTTCTGGGCGCGGCGCAGATCGATCGCCACGCCAACCTCAACACCACCGTGATCGGCGACTACGCAGCGCCGAAGACACGGTTGCCCGGCGCCGGTGGCGCGCCGGAAATCGCCGCCAGCGCCAAGCAGGTGTTCATCATCATGCGGCAGTCCAGGCGCAGCTTCGTGCCGGTGCTGGACTTCATCACCACGGTCGGGCATCTGGGCGGTGGCGATGCGCGCGCGCGTGCCGGCCTGCCCGGCGCCGGCCCCACCGTGGTGGTCACCGACCTGTGCGTGATGGAGCCCGATGCGGTCACCCGCGAACTCACCGTCACTTCGCTGCACCCGGGCATCAGCCGCGAGCAGGTGAGTGCGGCAACCGGCTGGCCGATCCGCTTTGCCGACGAGCTTGCGCAAACCGCACCGCCCAGCACCACCGAACTGCAGGCATTGCGCGCGCTGCAGGCACGCACCGACGCCGCGCATGGCACCCAAGCGGCGGGAGCGGAGGCATGAGCGAGGTGTATCTGATCGACGGCATCCGCACACCGATCGGTCGGTATGGCGGTGCGCTGTCCAACGTGCGTGCCGACGACCTGGGCGCGGTGCCGATTGCCGCGTTGCTGGCCCGTCATCCGCAGCTGGACCCGGCCGCCATCGACGATGTGTATCTGGGCTGCGCCAACCAGGCCGGCGAAGACAACCGCAATGTCGCGCGTATGAGCCTGTTGCTGGCGGGCCTGCCGAGTTCGGTGCCGGGCAGCACGCTCAATCGCCTGTGCGGTTCCGGGCTGGATGCGATCGGCACGGTGGCGCGCGGCATCCGCGCCGAGGAACTGGGGCTAGCGATTGCCGGCGGTGTCGAATCGATGTCGCGCGCGCCGTGGGTGATGGGCAAGGCCGAGAGCGCCTTCGCACGCACCCAGCAGCTGGAAGACACCACCATGGGCTGGCGCTTCATCAATCCACGTCTGCAGGAGGCCTATGGCACCGAGTTGATGGGCGAAACCGCCGAAAACGTCGCGCAGCGCCATGCCATCGCGCGCGAGGATCAGGACGCCTTCGCACTGCGCAGCCAGCAGCGCGTGGCCGCCGCCCAGGCCGCCGGGTTCTTCGATGCGGAAATCACTTCGGTGCCGGTGGCTGCACGCAAGGGCGGCGATGCCGTCACCGTCGAATACGACGAAGCCCCGCGCCCGAACACCACCGCCGAGATGCTGGCCAAACTCAAGCCGGTCTTCCGCCAGCCCGGCAGCGTGACTGCTGGTAACGCGTCCGGTATCAACGATGGTGCCGCCGCGTTGTTGCTGGCCTCCGCGCAGGCCGTGCAGACGCATCGGCTGACCCCGCGCGCACGCGTACTGGGGTTTGCGTCGGCAGGTGTCGAGCCGGCCTACATGGGCATGGGCCCGGTACCGGCCACCCAGCGTCTGTTGGCACGTCTGAACCTGCGCATCGAACAGTTCGATGCGATCGAGCTCAACGAAGCCTTCGCCGCGCAGGCGTTGGCGTGCGCGCGCGCATTCGGGTTGCCCGACGATGCACAGCACGTCAATGCCAACGGCGGTGCCATTGCGCTCGGTCATCCGCTGGGCATGAGCGGCGCGCGGCTGGCGCTCACCTTGCTGCGTCAGCTGGAAGCCAGCAACGGCCGGCTCGGGCTGGCCAGCATGTGCGTCGGGGTGGGGCAGGGCGTGGCACTGGCGATCGAGCGCCTGTAAGCCTGCCCGCTGCAACCACTGCGCCGCCAACGCACACCTACATCGCTTGACCATGCCGCAGTGCGGCGCAGGGAGATCTCACGATGCGCGATGCCCCCGTTGATCCGTCACTTGCAGACCCGCTGCTCGGCTATCGCCGTACCCGGCCCGGCACGCAGCCAGCCTATCTGCATCCGGCCTACGCCTCCACCGCTTTGCGCGGCCCCACGCGCGCGCCCATCGACATCCCGGCCACGCTGTCGGAAGTCACCGGCCCGCGCCTGGATCGGCTCACCCTGGGCGAGCATGCTGCCGACCTCACTGCCGGCTTCAGTGGCGAACCATTGGGCGAGCGCATCATCGTCTCCGGCCGCGTGCTCGACGAAAACGGCAAGCCGGTGCGCAACAGCGTGGTGGAAGTGTGGCAATGCAATGCCGCCGGCCGTTACCAGCACGAAGGCGATCGCCACGACGCACCGCTGGACCCCAACTTCCGCGGCACCGGCCAGGTGCTCACCGATGCGCATGGCCGCTACGTCTTCAAGACCATCAAGCCGGGCGCGTATCCGTGGCGCAATCACTACAACGCCTGGCGGCCGGCGCATATCCATTTTTCGCTGCATGGCGATGGCATCGGGCAACGCTTGATCACCCAGATGTATTTCCCGGGCGACCCGCTGCTGGCGCACGACCCCATCTACAACTGCGTCGACGACGCGCTGGCGCGCGAGCGCATGGTCTCCAGTTTCGATTGGGAAAATGCCATCAGCGAATACGCGCTGGCCTACCGCTTCGACATCGTGCTGCGCGGTCGCAAGCAAACGGTCTGGGAGTGAATCGATGAGCCTGCACGCAACCCCCTCGCAAACGGTCGGCCCGTATTACCGGCTCGGGCTGGAACCGCTGTATCGCGACCGACTCGCGCCAGCGCAGGCCGCCGGCACGCACGTGCAGATCAGCGGCTGCGTCTTCGATGGTGCCGGCGTCCCGGTGGCCGACGCGGTGCTGGAACTATGGCAAGCCGATGCCGCCGGTATCTACGCGCATGCCGCCGATGCCCGTCACCAGGCGCACGACGCCGGTTTCGATGGCTGGGGGCGGGTGCCGACCGATGCGCAGGGGCGTTTTTGCTTCAGCACGGTCAAGCCGGGTGCCGTCGCCGGGCCGGAGGGCAGGGCGCAGGCCGCGCATTTAAGCGTGCTGGTGTTCATGCGCGGGCTGTTGCGCGGCGCATCGACGCGCCTGTACTTCGCCGATGACCCGCAGCTGGGCAGCGACCCGATCCTGGCGCTGGTGCCGGCCGAGCGCCGCGCCACCTTGTTGGCCCAGCCGGTGGGCAATGGTGCCTATGCATGGGATATCCACATGCAGGGCGAGATGGAGACCGTGTTCTTCCGCTATTGACCCGCAAATCGTCGCCAGCGCTGCGCGCAGCCGGTGTTGCCATGCGCGCCGTGCGCCTGACCATGCGGCATGCACCGCCAGCCCGCCATGCACAGCAGTCGATCACGATGACAGCCCGCAGCGCACACTGCGGTGCCCAGGGCGCGGATGCACCCGGGCGAGCCTTCCGCCCCCTGCGCCGGCCGCGGCCGCGCTGCGGTGCACCGCGCGCATTGCCCTAACGTCTAGTTGGCACTCCCGTGCTTCGGTACCATGCTGCCGGCACGCCAAGAGATACGATGCATGAGTGCGACGTCGTTGTTGTTGGGATCCTTGTTTGGCGAGCCTGCGTGCGACGCATTGTTTAATGATGCGGCGCGTGTGCAGGCCATGCTGCACTTCGAATCCGCGCTTGCCCGCGCGCAGGCGCAGTGCGGTGTCATTCCTGCCGAGGCTGCCGCAGCGATTGCAGCGGCCTGCCAGGTGCAGCACTACGACATGGCCGCCCTGGCGCAGGCCACCGCGCTCGCCGGTAACCCCGCCATTCCGCTGGTCAAGGCGCTGACCGCGCGCGTCGCCGCGCACGATGCTGCAGCCGCGCGCTGGGTGCATTGGGGCGCCACCAGCCAGGACGTCATCGATACCGGCAGCGTGCTGCAACTGCGCGCCGCCCTCGATCTGCTGTTGCCGCGTCTGCAGCAGTTGTGCGACACCTTGGCTGGGTTGGCCGCACGCGAGCGCGACACCGGTCTGCCCGGGCGCACCTTGTTGCAACAGGCCGTGCCGGTGACCTTCGGGCTCAAGGTGGCCGGCTGGCTGGATGCCTTGCAGCGCGCGCATCGGCGCCTGCACGCGTTGCGGCACGATGCGCTGGTGCTGCAGTTCGGTGGCGCGGCCGGCACCTTGGCGTCCTTGCAGGAGCGCGGCCTGGACGTGGCCCAGGCGTTGGCGACAACCTTGGCACTGCCCCTGCCTGCGTTGCCCTGGCATACCGCGCGCGACCGCATCGTCGAGGTCGGCTGCGCGTTCGGCCTGCTTGCCGGCACGCTGGGCAAGATCGGCGGCGATGTGGTGCTGCTGATGCAATCGGAGGTCGCTGAGGCATTCGAGCCCGCGGCGGCCGGCAAGGGCGGCTCGTCGGCGATGCCGCACAAGCGCAATCCGGTTGCCAGCGTGGCGGCCGTGGCCGCGGCCACCCGCGTGCCCGGGCTGATCGCCACCTTGTTCAGCGCGATGGCGCAGCCGCACGAGCGCGCCGCCGGGCAATGGCATGCCGAATGGGACACCTTGCCGCAGATCGTGTGCCTGACCGCCGGCAGCCTGGCGCAGATGCAGGCCTGCCTGGCCGAGCTGGAACTGGACCGCACGCGCATGCGCCACCATCTGGACAGCCATGGCGGCGTGCTCTACGCCGAGGCGGTGGTGTTCGCGCTGGCCCCGCAGCTGGGCAAACCGCAGGCGCACGCGCTGGTCGAACAGGCGGTGGCACGTGCGCAGGCGCAGCAGCGGCATCTGCGTGAGGTGCTGGCCGAGGATGCCCAGGTGAGCGCGGTACTCACGCACGCGCAACTGCAGGCGGTGTTCGATAGCGACAGCTGGCGCGGCATGTCCTCGGTCTGGATCGATCGCGTACTGGCCGCCTCCTCCTTCCGTTGACGGTGCTTCGATGGCTTATCTGCAATTGCCCACGCATCGCCTGCATTACCGTGTGGATGGCACCGACGGGCGGCCCTGGCTGACCTTCTGCAATTCGCTCGGCACCGACCTGCATATGTGGGACGTGCAGATCGAAGCCTTCGCCCCGCACTACCGCATCCTGCGCTACGACCGCCGCGGCCATGGCTATTCGGACTCGCCGCCCGGCCCGTACAGCGTGGCCGACCTGGGGCAGGACGTGCTGGCACTGTGGGATGCCTTGCAGATCGAGCGTAGCGATTTCTGCGGGCTGTCGATCGGCGGGCTCACCGGGCAGTGGCTGGGGCTGCATGCCGCGCAACGGCTACGTCGGCTGGTGGTGTGCGCCACCGCGAAGAAGATCGGCAGCACCGCTACCTGGGAGACCCGGATCGAGCAGGTGCGCAGCGAAGGCCTGCCGATGCTGATCGATGCCACGCTGCAACGCTGGTTTACGCCGGAATTTGCCATCAGCCACGCGCAGCGCCTGGACATGATTGCCGCCGCCTTCGTCTCCACCTCGCCGGACGGGTATATCGCCTGCTGCCAGGCGGTGGCCGAGGCGGATTTCCGTGGCGCGCTGGATGGGCTGAACCTGCCGCTGCTGGCCCTGGCCGGCGACGACGACCCGGTGTGCCCGCCGTCGAACCTGCGCGAGATCGCCTACGCCGCGCCCGACGGACATTACGCCCAGGTACCGGGCCGCCATATCTGCAATCTGGAATCGCCGGCCGCGTTCAACGACGCGGTGCTGGGATTCCTGCAAGCCGACTGATCTTTCCCGTAGGACGAGGACGCCCCATGCACGAAGACGAACGCTATCAATCCGGCCTGCGCGAACGCCGCCGCGTGCTGGGCGATGCGCATGTGGAGCGCTCGCTGGCCGCGCGCACCGAGCTCACCACCGACTTCCAGGACCTGATCACCCGCTATGCCTGGGGCACCATCTGGACCCGCGACGGCCTGCCTGCGCATACCCGCTCGTTGATCACCTTGTCGATGATGGTCGCGCTGGGCCACGACGAAGAATTCAAGCTGCATGTGCGCGCCGCGCGCAACAACGGCGTCACCCCCGAGCAGATCAAGGAAGTGCTGCTGCAGGCGGCGATCTACTGCGGCGTTCCGGCGGCCAACCACGCCTTTGCGCTGGCCAAACCGATTCTGGAAGAACAGGCTGCCGAGACCTGATCCGGCCCGCATCCTCGCTTTCGCGTCTGCCTGCCCTGCCAGGCAGCGTGCCCAGTCCACCGCGCCCATGACGAGATGCCGCGTGACGTTCCGACCCGCCTGCCTGCTCCTGCTGATGGTGTTCTCGCTGGCCGTCGGCGCGCAACCGCAGTCCGGGCCAGGCACCCAGCTGGCACAGGTGCGCGCCGACGATGGCCAGACACTGGCGGTGTGGTCGCGCGTGTCGGCCCAGCCGCGTGGAACGGTGCTGCTGGTACATGGCCGCACCTGGAGTTCGCTGCCGAACTTCGATCTGCAGGTGCCGGGCGAAGCGGCCGACGCGCGCTCGGTGCTGGCCGCCTTCGCACGGGCCGGGCTCGCTGCCTACGCGGTGGACCTGCGCGGCTACGGCGGCAGTGCGCGCGATCGCAGCGGGTGGAACACGCCCGCCCGCGCAGTGCGCGATGTCGCGCAGGTGCTGGCCTGGGTCGCCCGGCAACATCCGGGCCTGCCGCCGCCCGCCTTGATCGGCTATTCCAACGGTGCGCGGGTGGCGCTGCTGATCGGCCAGCAACAGCCGCAGGCGGTGTCCGCGCTGGTGCTGTATGGCTTCCCCGACGATGTCGACGCGCCGCCCACCGACGCGCCAACCCCGGCCCAGTCCTTGCGCGCGCGCACCACCATCGCGGCGGCAGGCGAAGATTTCATCACTGCCAACGCCGCGCCCGCGGGCGTGCGCGCGGCCTACCAGGCGCAGGCGGTGGCCGCCGACCCGGTGCGCACGGACTGGCGCGCGATGGAGCAGTTCGCGTTCCAGCCCGAACAGGTCACGACGCTGCCGGTGCTGCTGCTGCGGGGCGTCGACGATCCAATCGCCACGCAGGCGGACAACGCGCATCTGTTTGCACGCCTGCACAGCGAAGACCGCAGTTGGGTCACACTGCCGCGCGCCGATCATGTGGCGCATGTGGAGGACACACACGCCGCCTGGGTGGAGACGGTGGTGGGCTTCCTGCGTCGGCCGCGTTGAGCCCTGAGGCGGCCGACGCAAAAAGCTGCAGGAGCTGCAGGAGCACGCGACCAACGCGTTGCTGGCTGCATGCGAAGCAGTGACATGCGGCGATGCGCGGGTCGCAGCTAACGCGTGTGTGCGGGACCCGGCCACGCGCCGCCCGAGGATCTCGGTCGCTTCACTCAGGAGCGAGGCTGTTCCATCAGCTCCACCACCCAGGACGCGCCGTAGGTGCTAACTCAGCAACGCGCCCAGGCGCTGCGCCGCCAGCTTCAATGGCTCCAGTAACTGCGTCTGCATGGTCTGCAGGCTGACGCGTCCGGCCTGCGCACCGATGTTGAGCGCGGCAATCACCTCGCCACGCAGGTTGCGCACCGGCACCGCGATCGAGCGCAGGCCGATTTCCAGCTCCTGATCGGTCAGGCACATGCCTTCGCGGCGCGCGCGCGCCAGGATTTCCAGCAGCGCCGAGGTCTGGGTCACCGTGCGGTCGGTGCGCGGGCGCAGCGTGGTGCGCTCCAGATAGGCCTGCAAGGTGTCGGCGGGCAGGGCGGCCAGCAAGACCCGGCCCATCGAGGTGCAATACGCCGGCAGCCGCGTGCCCGGGCGCAGCCCGATCGACATGATCCGCACCGTCTCCGCGCGCGCCACGTACAGCAGGTCGTCGCCGTCCAGCACGCCCAGCGAGCAGGATTCGTGCAGTTGGTCGCGCAGCCCGTCCAGCACCGGCTGCGCCGCCGCGGTGGTCGCCGAAGACGCCGCATACGCGCCGCCGATCCCCAGCACGCGCGGCAACAGCACATAGCCACGGCCCTGCTCGCCGACATAGCCCAGCTTGGTGAGCGTGTGCAGCACCCGCCGCACCGCCGCGCGCGAGATGCCGGTTTCCAGGCTGATCTGCGACATCGTCACCTCGCGCGCGTGCTGGGCGAACACGCTCAGCACCACCAGACCGCGGCCCAGCGAGGTCATGAAGTCCGGGTCGCCCTGGGCGGCGGCAATCTGCCGCATCAACTCATGCGGCAGGCCGCGCTCGCTCCCGGTCGCGGCGACGGGACGTTTGCGGCGGCTGGCGGTGGGCTCGGGCATCGGATCGCGCGTCAGGCAGGTCCATGCATGGTAAGCGCTCGCGCCAATGCCTGCCTCCGGTCCCACTGTGGGCATCGCATGTAAGCACTTCATCCTGCTTGCCGCATAATCGCTGCTGACTTGTTTCGGATCGGTCCCCCTCGTCCATGAAAACCCCCAAGGGCCTGCAGCCGCTGATCGACGACGGTGTCATCGACGAAGTGTTGCGACCACTGAAGAGCGGCAAGGAAGCCTCCGTCTACGTTGTCAGCGCCGGCGAGGACATCCTGTGCGCCAAGGTCTACAAGGACATGGCGCAACGCAGCTTCCAGGCACGCGTGCAATATCAGGAAGGCCGCAAGGTACGCGGCAGCCGCCAGGCGCGCGCGATGGGCAAGGCCACCAAGTTCGGTCGTCGCGAAGCCGAGACCGCATGGAAGAACACCGAAGCCGACGCGCTCTACCAGCTGGTGGATGCCGGCGTGCACGTGCCCAAGCCGCGCGGCTATTTTCATGGCGTGCTGCTGATGGATCTGGTCACCGACGAAGCCGGCCACAGCGCACCGCGCCTGGGCGAGGTGGAGCTTGAACCCGAGCAGGCACGCGCATTCCACATCAGCCTGATCGGCGATGTGGTCAAGATGCTGTCGCTGGGCCTGGTGCACGGCGATCTATCCGAATACAACGTGCTGGTCTCGCCCGACGGTCCGGTAGTGATCGATTTCCCGCAGGTGGTCAGCGCCGCCGGCAACAATGCCGCGCGCGACATGCTGTTGCGCGATGTGCACAACCTGCGCGACTGCCTGGGCCGCTTCGCTCCGGATCTGCTGGACACCCACTACGGCGAAGAAATGTGGGCGCTGTTCGAAAAGGGCGAGTTGCGTCCGGACAGCGCGCTCACCGGCCGCTTCAAGTTCGACACCAAGCGCGCCGACGTGCGCGCCATCCGCGCCTCGATCGAAGACGCGCGGCAGGAAAACCTCATTCGCCAGCAAGGCCGCGAAGCCGCCGCCGAAGACGACGACTGAGCGCTGCCTGCGGTGCAGCCGCGCGTTGCCAGTGCGGCGGGCGGGTGTTGGACGCGGCCCGGTCAGCCTAGGCCCAGCCGCGACCATGGTGTTGCAGACGCATGCTACCCAGGCGATGTCAGCGTGGCAGCACTGAGAAACTTATCGTCGTGAAAGGTGCGGCGCCGTCATCCCGCACTGCCTGCAGGTGTCATGCCTGCCCAGGCGCCGCGCAGTTGCGCATGCGCGCGATGCAACGCAGCAATCGGTATCGCAGCGGGTCGCTCGCAGCTGAGCAAGATCGCGCGCTTGGCAGACCAAAGCCCTTGTGTATCAAGCTAATACTGGTGCGCCCACACGGTTGGCCGTCATCCGGCCAGATCGTTACTCAAATTAATTGTTATCAAGAATAAGTATCAGGCAGACTCGGTTGTCGTTTCCTCCCAACGAGACCGCCATGTTCGATCCCGACGTCGTTCGCTTGTTCACCGTGATACAGCAGGCCGCCCAGCCGCCGATGGAAACGCTGCCGCTGGCAGAGGCGCGCGCAATGATGCGTGGCATGGGTGCGCAACTTGGCTTTCCGGTGCTGGAGATGGCGCAGGTGCGCGCCATCGATGCCGATACCGCTGTCGGCAACGTGCCGCTGCGGCTCTATCGTCCGCCGGGGTTGAGCGATGGTCCCGTGCCCACCTGCCTGTTCGTGCACGGTGGTGGTGGCGTGGTGGGCGATCTGGACTCGCATGACGATGTGTGCCGGCAACTCGCCGCACGGGCCGGTTGCCAGGTGCTGGCCGTCGATTACCGGCTCGCTCCGGAGCACCCTGCGCCGGCCGGGGTGGAGGACGTCATCGCCACGCTGCAATGGCTGGCCGCGCATCCCGGGCAGGTGGGCGCCGATCCGCAGCGCCTGGCGGTGGCCGGCGACAGCATCGGCGGTGCGATGGCTGCCGTGGCTGCCATCGCCGCGCGCGATGCCGGCATTGCGCTGCGCTGTCAGCTGTTGCTGTACCCGCTGACAGACACGCGCGAAGACAGCGGCGAGCATCCGTCCCGCACGACCAATGCCGACATCCCGCCGCTGACGCGGCAGGCCACGCAGTTCTTCAACCAGCATTTCATCAAGGACCCGGCCATCACCCTGGACTGGCGCGTCTCGCCGTTGCTGGCGCCGGATCTGAGCGGCGTTGCGCCGGCACTGATCGTGCTGGCCGAGCGGGACATGCTGCACGACGAAGGCCTGCGCTATGCCGAGCGCCTGCGCGCAGCCGGCGTCGAGGTCAGCGTGCACACCTTCCCCGGCATGGTGCACGGCTTCATCCAGATGGGCAGCATCATCCAGGCCGCCGACAAGGCCGTGGACATGTGTGCCGAAACGCTACGACAGCGGCTGTTGCCGGTCTGATCCGGCGTGTTGCCGACATGTCGGCAACACCTCAGCGTCATGGCGCGCAGCGTGCAGGTGCACCTACACGCGACGCAGATGCAATCGCGCTGGCACAACGCCCGCGCGATCCGGCATTCGGTGCCGGTGCACTACTTGCGCGTTTAGAAATTGAAGCGGAACGTCGTCATCAAGACGTGGTTTTCGCGGTCCACTGCGCGCGTATTGACGAACTGGTTGAGATACCCAACGTCCATATTGGAGATGGCGTTGAATTTCCAGTTGATGCCGACGAAGACGCGATTCTGATCAATGCCGCGGCGCGCGCCCCATGTGGTCTGATCGAGATTGACGAATAGCTCGTTGAAAAGCACCCAGGACAGTTGCGGACTGAATCCACTCGGGCGGGTGGCGCGGATCATCTGCCGCACACGGTAGCCTTCATCGCTGAAGTCTTCGCGGTGGCGCTGTTCCAGGCGGGTACGGCTGGTGATGCTGACCCCGGCGATCGGATCGAACTGATACTGAAACTGTCCCCACCAGCGATTTTCGCGGCTGGACGGCTGGCCTGCCGGATGGCTGATGATGGTGTCATAGCCCATCCAGACGCTGGCCTTGGGGTTGAGCCGGTAAAACACTGCGGGGCGCAGGATCAATTGATCGAACTGCTCGCCTTCCTCGCGCCAGCGCGGGTGAATATCCATGCTCCAGTACAGGTTTTCGACCGGCAGCTTGCCCTGGGCATAGATACTCAACCAATACCGGCCATCTTCTTCAGTCGTGGCGTGAGCTGTGGAGATGCTTCCCAGCAGTAAAAACAGAACAGGACCGGCGATGCGAAACGTTGCGGTCCGTAGCGTGCCAGATGCGTCCATTTAGTCGAATGTGTCGGCGTTGACAAATCATAGCAACATCTTTTCTGTTTGCATCGACCGTCTGGTCGACCCATCGCGCCTCTGTTCGCCTGCAGCTTCGCTAATCGGGATGTGCCATCGCTTCAGTGCATTCGAGGGCAACACGTGCAGATATCGGGCTAGGTGGCATGTCGGTATTTGCCCTCTGCTTGACCGGACCGATACGCCAACACCGGCAGCGCTGCAGTGACTGGCGGTCGATCGCCGAACGGCAGCCCGCCGCAATGCGTCAGGGCAATGCAGCCTCGTTGGAAAGCATTTGCCGAAACAAGATGTCCAGGGCATCCGAACGTCCGTTGCCGGCAGGCAGGTGTGGCTGCGACGTGCCCATGCGGTCGAGTTCTGCCCCCAGAAAATCGCTGATCGGTGCAATCCGAGGCCCATCTTCCACTTCTGTGGAGACGCGCTTGAGCGCCAGCAAACGATCCACCTCGTTACGCAGCTCACCCTTGGGCAACAGTTCTTCCAGCAATACTTCGAACGCCATCGGCGGCATGTCCTGCCTGCGCTCGATCCATTGGCAGGCCAGCACCGGGCGCAACACGTACAGATACTTTTTGGTGCGAACGCGTTCACCGCGCAGGTAACCGCGGTAGTTGCTCTTGGCCATGTTGAAGTAATGCCACCAGGTGCCAAGCGGCGAATAGAACTGCGTCGAGATCGCGCGCAACTGCGCGACGGCAACCGTATCCTGCCGATAGACCACCGGCGAATGCAGCCATTCCAGCAGCGTCGGATTGGACTTGGAGACCAACCGCAAGGCCTTGCGCAGGTCCCAGCCGCTGACATCCAGATCGTCGGAGATCGGCAGCTCGATGACGTCGCGCTGTGGCTCGCCGGGACCGGTGCTTTCGTTGACTGTCAGATACCAGTCGGGGCGATGGACGTAGACAAAGCGCGCGTCATAATCGCTGTCGGGCGACGAAAATCCCCAGCCGCGGCTTCCCGATTCGCATGCCAGCAGGATGCGGACATCATGCTGCCGCTCGATCTGGCCCAAGGCCGCCAGCACTGCCTCACGCTTGTCCGCTGCGATGGGATGGATGTCCATGACCTGGCTGTCCTGGTGTACGACGTTCCTGATCATAACCAGCCTGCGCACAGGCGTCCCCGCACCGCGGCGGTTATGCCACCTGGCTGCGGCGCGCGCGTTCCAGATGCACCAGCAGCAGCGAAATCGCTGCCGGGGTCATGCCGGGAATGCGTTGCGCCTGGCCGATGTGTTGCGGACGCACGCGTTCGAGTTTTTGCTGCACTTCGATCGACAGGCCGCGCACGCTGGCGTAGTCGAACCCTTCCGGGATCGGTGTCGTTTCCTGGCGTTGCTGGCGCGCGATATCGTCGCGCTGGCGATCCAGATAACCGGCGTACTTGACGCTGATTTCCACCTGTTCGGCTACCTGCGTATCGTCCACGCCCGGTCCCAGGGTCGGCACGCGCATCAGCGTGGCGTAGTTGAGTTCGGGGCGCTTGATCAGGTCCAGCACATTGGTTTCGCGGCTGAGCGACACGCCTAGCGTCTGCGCCACTTCGCGGCCCAGCGCATTGCCCGGCGTCGCCCACAGCGCCGACAGGCGTGCGGTCTCGCGTTGCACGGCCTCCTGCTTGGATGAAAATCGTGCCCAGCGCGCATCGTCTACCAGGCCCATTGCGCGGCCAACGCCGGTCAGGCGCGCATCGGCATTGTCCTCGCGCAGCTGCAGCCGGTATTCGGCGCGGCTGGTGAACATGCGATACGGCTCGGTGGTGCCGTGGGTGATCAGGTCGTCGACCAGCACGCCCAGGTAGGCCTCATCGCGTCGCGGTGACCAGGCCGGCAGCCCCTGCACATGGCGGGCGGCATTGAGGCCGGCCAGCATGCCTTGCGCGGCGGCCTCTTCGTAGCCAGTGGTGCCGTTGATCTGCCCGGCGAAGAACAGCCCGCCCACCGCCTTGGTTTCCAGCGAGGCCTTGAGCCCGCGCGGGTCGAAGAAGTCGTATTCGATCGCATAGCCGGGGCGGGTGATATGCGCCTGCGCAAACCCGTGGATCGAGCGCACCAGCGCCAGCTGCACGTCGAACGGCAGCGAGGTGGAGATGCCGTTGGGATAGATCTCGGTGACCTCCAGGCCTTCGGGCTCGACGAAGATCTGGTGGCTGGTCTTCTCAGCGAAGCGCACCACCTTGTCTTCGATCGACGGGCAGTAGCGCGGGCCGATGCCTTCGATCTGCCCGGAATACAGCGGCGAGCGATGCAGCGCGCCGCGGATGATGTCGTGCGTTTCTTCGGTGGTGTGGGTGATCCAGCAGCTGACCTGGCGCGGATGGTCGCTGACCTGGCCCATGAACGACATCACCGGCAGCGGGTCGTCGCCGGGTTGCTCCTGCATCACGCCGTAGTCGAGCGTGCGCCCATCGATGCGCGGCGGGGTGCCGGTCTTGAGGCGGTCGATCGCGAACGGCCGCTCGCGCAGGCGCGCCGCCAGCGTGGTGGCCGGCGGGTCGCCCATGCGCCCGGCGGCGTACTGGGTCTCGCCAACATGGATCTTGCCGGCCAGGAAGGTGCCGGCGGTCAGCACCACCGCCGGCGCTTCGAAGCGCAGCCCGGTCTGGGTGATGACCCCGCGCACGCTGTCGGCTTCGATGGCGCCGTTGTGGATGATCAGATCGTCCACCGCCGCCTGGAACACGGTCAGGTTGGGCTGTGCTTCGACGATGCGGCGGATCGCGTTGCGGTAGAGGTTGCGGTCTGCCTGGCAGCGGGTGGCACGTACCGCCGGCCCCTTGGAGGCATTGAGCGTGCGCCACTGGATGCCGGCCAGATCGGCGGCGCCTGCCATCGCTCCGCCCAGCGCGTCGATTTCCTTGACCAGATGGCCCTTGCCGATCCCGCCGATGGCCGGGTTGCAGCTCATCGCGCCTACCGTCTCGATGTTGTGGGTCAGCAGCAAGGTGCGCGCACCGGCGCGCGCGGACGCCAGCGCCGCCTCGGTGCCGGCATGACCGCCGCCGATCACGATGACGTCGTAGCGATAAAAAGAAGTGGACATGGGCGTGGACTGAGAAGCGGAAGGAGACGGGCAGGGCGCAGAAGTAGCGGAAGTATCGGCTGAAGGGCCGGAGAGGTCACGAAAATCGAAAAATAGTGATGTTCATCACACTATTGAGTAATGCCACTCAAGTTTGCGGAGTTCGTGCGGATATCCCTCATGCACCCGTCGTGGCATTGCGACATGGGCGCAAGGCTGGAATTGGAACAGGGGCCAGCCACGCGTGCGACGGGTTCGCGTAAGGGTCGGTAGTCGGGGGACTGCCGACCCTTATTTTTTTGCCTTCTTGCCACATTGGCCGAATCCCAGCGATGCCGCCGGGCGGCATGCGCGATGCGGGCATCGCCTGGCGCACGACAATAAAATGCATAAAGCCCCGGCAGGCCGGGGCTTTATGCATTGGAGGCGCCGATATCCGACAGGGCCGGAACAGGGGGGATCCAGATTTCCCTGTCGGACATCGACATAAGTCGGTCAATGAAGCCAGTTAGGTCAAAAAATGACGTAACGGGTCACAGAGTACCTAGCTTGCGGGCAACTGCCGACCAAACGCAAGCCCCCAAACGTTTCATTTGTGGGCCGCGTCGCAGTCAGCCACTCATGGAATCTGCTCGCGCGAGGTGCGGGGCGCCGTTTGCCGCTGGATCTCCCGGATCACCCTGGGCGGTGCGCCGATGCGTGCGGGTGGTCGTGCCGGCTGTGCGCTCGCCGGTGGGCGGTCGGGCTGTTGCGGACGCGGCCCGCTCGGGCGCGAGCCATTGTTGAACGAGCCGTTGCCGCGCGGCGGCCGGTATTGCGGACGGCGATCGTTCTGCCGGTAGTAATAGCCCCCGCCACCGCGATAGACCGGGTACACCGGATAGTCGTACAGGCCGATCGCACCGGCACCATATCCATACGGAACGCCGTAGGGACTGCCGTAGTAATACGGTGAGTAGCCGGGCGGATAGCGATACTGCACGGCAGGGGCGCCGCGGTAATAGCCGCCCGACCCGGTGCGGGTGTAGTCGTAGGTGGCGCAGCCGCTCAAGGCCAGCAGGCCGGCGGCGAAGATCAGACGCAATTTCATGGATGGTGCCCTCCTGCAACCATGATGTCACTTTTGGACCGGTGCATTGAATCGGTCCTTAACTGTGCGGCAATGTGGCGCTTTTTCATCGATCCAGCATGCGCGGCCCCTGTGCGTGTGGCCCGTGAAGAGTGGGGGATACGTTAATCTTGCAGGCATGATCAAGACGGCCCCACTTGCGTATTCCGACGTCCTGCAAGCCGCTGCGCGCATCGCGCCGCAGTGCACGCCGACACCGGTGCTGACCTCGCATCGCCTGGATGCGCTATGTGGCGCGCAACTGGTGTTCAAGGCCGAACACCTGCAGCGCAGCGGCGCCTTCAAATTCCGTGGTGCCTGCAATGCAGTGTGGTCGTTGTCCGACGAGCTTGCCGCCGGTGGGGTGGTCACGCATTCGTCCGGCAATCACGGGGCAGCGCTGGCGCTGGCTGCGCGCACCCGTGGCATTGGCTGTCATGTGGTGGTGCCCGAGGGCGCAGTGGCGGCCAAACTGGCCAATATCTCCCGCCACGGCGCCACGCTGTGGCGCTGCGCGCCCACCATCGCCGCACGCGAGCAGCTGTGCGCCGAGGTCCAGGCCAGCAGCGGGGCGAGCCTGGTGCATCCGTATACCGATCCGGCCGTGATCGCCGGGCAGGGCACCGCCACGCTGGAGCTGCTGCACCAGAGCGGCGGGCTGGACGTATTGGTGGCACCGGTCGGCGGTGGCGGGCTGGCCGCCGGCGCTGCCCTGGCGCTGCAATCGGCGCCGGGCTGCGCGCTGGTGCTGGCCGAACCCAGCGGCGCGGCCGATACCGCGCGGTCGCTGGCGGCTGGCGAGAGGCTGGTCGACTTTGTGCCCGACACCGTGTGCGATGGTCTGCGCGGCACCCTGGGTGCGCCGAACTTCGCGCTATTGCAGGCCGCCAACGCCCAGGTCATCACCGTGGACGATGCTGCGGTGGTGCAGGCGATGCGCCTGATCTGGCAGGTGCTCAAACAGGTGGTGGAGCCGTCGTCGGCGATCGCCCTGGCCGCAGTGCTGGCCGACCCGGCGCGGTTTGCCGGGCGCCGGGTAGGGGTGATCCTGTCCGGCGGCAATGTCGATCTGGACGCGCTGCCGTGGGCCAGCGCGTGAGCAGGCGCTCGCGTGGGCGCGGATTCGGCCTGTGGGGCTGGGGGTGGCGCCTGTGCATGCTGGCGATGATCTGGCTGGTGGGCGTGGCGGGCTGGATCGTCTGGATCGGCGACCGCGACCAGGCCGCACCAGCGGACGTGATCATCGTGCTGGGCGCGGCGGCCTACGACGCGCGTCCTTCGCCGGTGTTCGAGGAGCGCATCCGGCATGCGCTGGATCTGTATGCGCAAGGCTATGCGCCACGGCTGCTGTTCACCGGGGGCTTCGGCGATGGCGCGCGTTTTGCCGAGTCGCAGGTGGCGCGGCGCTATGCGCTGCGTCATGGCATTCCATCCGAGGCGATCGTGATCGAGACGGTCTCGCGCACGACCCGCCAGAATCTGGAGCAGGCCCGCACGCTGATGCAGCGCCACGGCATGCATCGGGCCATCATCGTCAGCGACCCGCTGCACATGGCGCGCGCGCTGCGGCTGAGTCAGGAACTGGGCGTGGATGCGCTGGCCTCGTCCACGCCCAGCACGCGCTTCCGCAGCGTCCACAGCAGCTGGCGCTTTCTATTGCAGGAGGTCTATTTCTTCCACCGCGATCTGCTGGTGCAAGGGGCCTGACAGCGCGCTCTGGCTGGGATGCGTGCGTGCTGTGCGTTGAGAAGGCAGGCGCTGCGCCCCCGTGCCGGCTGTCCGCAAGACTGCGCGAGGTCGATTCGGCGCGCCATCGCTCGCTGCCTCATTGCCGGCACGCACTGCCGGGGTGGCGCGGGTTGCTGGTTGGCCAGACCGCGTGCGCCGCGCAGCCTGCCTCGGCGACGGTCATGCCGGCGCTGCGCAGCCACGTTGGGCATGGCGCATGGCCGACGCATCCATGCCGCACGCGTTCTATGATGCGGCTTTCCCAGCGGCAGGTTCGAGCATGAGCGAGAGCAATCGGCAACGCGCCATCGGCCTGGTCCAGGCCTATTACGACGCCTTCAACCGCGGTGATTGGGACGCCATGCTGGCGTTCCTGGCCGAGGATGTGGCACACGACCTCAATCAGGGCGCGCGCGAGATCGGCCGCGCGGATTTCGCAGCCTTTCTGCAGCGCATGAACGACAGCTACCGCGAGCAGCTGCGCGACATCGCGATCACCGCCAACGACGACGGCACGCGCGTGGGTGCCGAGTACGTGGTGCACGGGGTCTATCACACCACCGACGAAGGTCTTCCCGATGCCACCGGGCAGACCTACGTGTTGCCCGGTGGTGCGTTCTTCGAGGCGCGCGAGGGCACGATCACCCGCGTCACCAACTACTACAACCTGCAGGAATGGATCGCGCAGATTTCGCGCTGAAGCAGCAAGGGGTAATGCTGCCTGGTGGCAGGATAAGCCGCCAGGAGGCACATGGTTGACACGCAGATGCCAACATTGCACGCCATCTAGGCGGTGCTAATTGAAACTGCAACATGCCGTTTGGTTATTGAGATTTCCCTTAGAGCGTGTTATGAACTTTGAAAGAGCGTGGCTGCATTTCCAAGCATCAGGATCGTAAAGGCGACAAAGTGCAAACCGGCCAACGTTTCCGG
>NZ_JACIFI010000033.1 GCF_014197275.1 Xanthomonas sp. 3075
CCATCCTGCAACACCAGGTTGAGCACCGCGTCATGGGCCACGACCACGCCCTTGGGCTGGCCGGTGGAGCCGGAGGTGTACATCACGTAGGCCGCAGCCGTGGCGGGCACGCGTATCGCTGGCGGCGTTGTCACGTCATCGCCGTCGAGATCATCGATCGTCAGACACGCCACCTGTGCAGGTGCCAGCGCGCTGTCGGCGGCGTGGATCAGCACAGCGGCCTGCGCATCGGCGATCAGCGCGAGCAGGCGTTCGCTGGGGTGCGCCTCGTCCAGCGGCACATAGGCCGCCCCGCACTTGAGCACAGCCAGTTGCGCGACGATCAGGTCGATCGAGCGTGGTAGGGCGATCGCCACGCGCGCACCGGCACGCAAGCCCACGCCGAGCAAACGGTACGCAAGTCGGTTGGCCTGCGCATCGAGCGCGGCATAGCTGACGCAGCGTTGCTCCGACACCACCGCGATGGCGTCCGGCGTGCGCCGTGCCTGTGCCTGGAACAGGTGATGCAACGCCTGCTCGGGTATGGCGGCGAGCGCGCCGGTGCCGACGTCGGCCAGCAGCTGCTGCCGCTGTGGCGCATCCAGCCAAGGCAACTGCGAGACGCGGAGAGCGTCGTCGCGCGTCAGTGCCTGCAGCAGCTGCTCGAAGCCGCGCCACCAGCGTTGGATCGTGCTCGCATCGAACAGCGCGGTGGCATAGCCCAGCGTGCCGACGATGCAGGCATCGCGCTCTTCCAGGGTCAGGTCCAGATCGAACTTGAGCACGGCCAGCGCCTGCGGTACCGACTGCAGCTGCAGTCCGGGCAGATCGAGCTCGCTCTCGCTGGCGGTGGCGCTTTGCCAGGTGAACATGGCCTGGAACACCGGGTGATGGGCCAGGTTGCGTGCGGGGTTGAGCGCGGCGATGAGCTGCTCGAAGGGCAGGTCCTGATGCTGCTGGGCTGTCAATGCAGTGGCGCGCACCTGGGCAAGCAACTCGGCGACAGAAGGATCGGCACGCAGATCGATGCACAACGCCTGGGTATTGACGAACAGGCCGATCAGCGGCTCCAGTTCGCTGCGGGTGCGGTTGGCGACCGGGGTGCCGATGACCACCTGATCCTGGCCGGCCAGACGTGCCAGCAGCACGCCCCAGGCGGCGAGCAAGGTCATGAACACGGTGGTGCCGTGGCGCTGGCTCAGGGACTTCAGCGCCGCAGTCAGCTCGGCATCGAAGGCAAACCCCACCGCATCGCCGCGATGGTCCTGCTGCGGCGGACGCGGACGATCGGTGGGTAGCTCCAGCAGCGCTGGCGCGTCGTGCAAGTGCGCGACCCAGACCTCGCGCTGACGTTGCAGGACATCGCCGTCGATCCAGCGGCGCTGCCACACGGCGACGTCGGCGTACTGCAACTGCAGCGGCGGCAAGGGATCGGGCTGGCCTTGCGCGAAGGCGGCATAGAGCGTGCTCAGTTCGCGCACCAGCAACCCCATGGACCAGCCATCGCAGATCAGGTGATGCAGGGTGACGAGCAGCACATGGTCGTCGTCGGCCAGGTGCAGCAAGCGGCCGCGTACCAGGGTGTCGTGGTCCAGATCGAAGGGGGTGCCGGCTTCCTGGTCGGCCAGTGATCGGACCTGTGCGTCCGGATCGGGGTGAGTGCTGAGATCGTGTTCGGACAGCGGAAAACCAATGCTGTCGGCGTCGATGCGCTGTACCGGTTCGTCGTTGTGCAGGCCGATGCGGGTGCGCAAGGTCTCGTGGCGGGCGACGATGCGGTCCAGCGCCTGACGCAGGGCATGGCGATCCAACGTGCCGCGCAGACGCAGACCATTGGGCATCAGGTAGGCCAGCCCGGCCTGGGCATCGAGCCGGGCCAGGAACCACAGCCGCTGCTGGGCGAAGGACAGCGGCAACGGCGTGCTGCGATCGGCCGGCACGATGGCCGGCAGCGTGCTGGCCGCAGCGCTGACCACGCAGCGGGCCAGGGCATGCAGCTGCGGATGGTTGAACACATCCCCGATCTGAAGTTCCACGCCCAGAGAAGTGCGCACACGCGAGATCAGTTGCACTGCCAGCAACGAGTGGCCGCCCAGATCGAAGAAATCGTCGTCGCGCCGCAGCTGCGGCAGGCCGAGCAGTTCCTGCCACAACGCGGCCAATGCCTGTTCGACAGCGCCTTGTGGTTGCTGTGCTACGTCGATCGCCGCGTCGGTGGAGAGCGGCGGTATCGGCAAGGCATGCCGGTCGAGCTTGCCGTTGACGGTCAACGGCAATGCGTCCAGCGACAGATAGGTGGCCGGCAACATGTACTCCGGCAGCCTTGCTGCCAACTGGGCGCGTAGCGTCTCGGTGCTGAGGGGGCCTTCATTTCCGATCAGATAGGCGACAAGGCGTTTTTGGCCAGCGTCGTCGCGGGCGACGACCACCGCCTCGCTTATGCCCTCGCAAGCACGCAACGCCGCCTCGATCTCGCCCAGTTCGATGCGGAAGCCGCGGATCTTGACCTGAGTGTCGTTGCGACCCAGAAACTCCAGCACGCCATCGGCACGCTGGCGCGCCAGATCACCCGTGCGATACATGCGTTGCCCAGGTAGGGGCGCGAACGGATCGGGTACGAAGCGTTCGGCGGTCAGTGCCGGTCGGTCGTGGTAACCACGCGCCAGTTGCGCGCCAGCGATCCACAATTCGCCGACCGTATCGGTCGGAATTCGCTGCAGGGCGTCATTGAGCAGGTGGAAGCGCGTGCCGGCGATGGGGGCTCCGATGTGCGCGCATGCATTTGGGGCAATTTCACCGAAGCTGACGCCGCAGACGGTTTCGGTCGGGCCGTAGGCGTTGAGCCAGCGCACCGGCCCCTGGACGATGGCGTGCCATTGCCCAACAGCATGGGCCGATACGGCTTCGCCGCCGCTGACCACCAGGCGCAAGGCCTGCGGAAACGGTGCGTTCCCCGTTGCCATCTCGGCAACCCAGGTATGCCAGTAGGCGGTCGGCAGATTGAGCACGCTGATCTGCAGCGCATCGAGCGTCTGGCTGAATTCCGCCGCTGCCGGTAGCCGCGGAAACGGCGCCTGTACCAGGGTAGCTCCGTAGGCCAGGGTCACAAAGATCTCGTCGACCGCGATATCGAAGCTGAGCGAATTGCATTGCAGAACCCGGTCCTCGACTGTCAGCCCATAGATCCGCGCTGCCTCCAGCACGTAACGGTGCAGACCGGCATGCGTCACGGCCACACCCTTGGGCTGGCCGCTGGAGCCGGAGGTGTACATCAAGTAAGCCAGATGACCTGGCTGTAATGCCTCGATGGATGGATTGCTCGACGGGGTGTCGGACCACGCGACGGCATCCGCATCGATGCGCAGCAACGGCGTCGTGAGGGGCGAGGGTAGGCGTCCCCAGCCCACTGCATCGGCGATGAGCAAGTGCGGACAGCTGTCCGCGAGCATGAAGGTCAGGCGCTCCGGCGGATAGGCCGGGTCGAGCGGCACGTAAGCGCCGCCGGCCTTGAGCACTGCCAGGATCGCGACGATGGCGTCGACGCCACGTTCCATGCACAGCGCCACGCGCACGTCCGGTGCCACGCCGAGTGCGATCAGATGATGGGCCAAGCGGTTGGAGCGCAGGTTCAGGCCGGCATAGTCGAGGCTGGATGTTGCGTCCTGCACGGCGATCGCGTCGGGACGCTGTACGACCTGCCGTTCCAGCAGGCGGTGCACGGGCATTGCGTCGACGACGCCGCCAGCGGTGTCGTTGCACTGGCGTAGTTGCGCATGGTCAAAGGCGCTCAGCACTTGCAGGCGCGCGAGCGGTGTGTGTGCGTCGGCGGCCATCGCACGCAGCGTGGCGATGAACAGTGCGACATGACGTTCGATGCTGCCGCGCTCGAACAGCGCCGTCGCATAGGCCAGGCTGCCGACCAGCACATCGTCGCGCTCGGACATGGCGATTTCCAGGTCGAACTGCACGCTCTGCACCGGCAGCGCTACCGGCCGCAGCGTCAGGCCAGGCAGTTCAAGACGGCCTTCCGGCGCGTTCTGCCAGGCGAACATGACCTGGAACAGCGGGCTATACGCGGTACTGCGCACCGGCTTGAGCGCCTCGACGATCTGCTCGAAGGGCAGGTGCTGGTGCGCCTGCGCCGCGAGCGTGTTCGCCCGCACCTGGCTGAGCAAGCTGGCGGTATCGGGCGCCTGACGCAGGTCGATCTGCAAGGCCAGCGAATTGACGAACAGGCCGATCACCGGCTCGAGTTCGGCGCGATCGCGTCCGGCGATCGGGGTGCCGATCACCACCTGCTCCTGGCCGGACAAACGTGACAACAGCACCGCCCAACCAGCTAGCAAGGTCATGAAGAGCGTGGTGCCGTGGCGCTGGCTCAGGCCGCGCAGCGCGGCGGTGAGATCGGCGTCCACTACGATCTCGACTGTGCCACCGGTGTAGTCCTGCAGCGCAGGACGAGGGCGGTCGGTCGGCAGTTCCAGCCGCGGCGGGGCGTCGTGCAGGTGTCCAATCCAGAACTCGCGCTGGCGCTGCAGCAGCTCGCCGCTGATCCAGCGGCGTTGCCACACGGCGATGTCGGCGTAGTGCAGCGACAGGGGTGGCAGCGGATCGGGCTGCCCCTGGGCGAAAGCGGTGTAGAGGGTGCTCAGTTCGTGCACCAGCAGACCCATCGACCAACCATCGGAGATCAGATGGTGCAAGGTGACGAGCAGGACATGGTCGTCCTCGCCCAGGCGCAGCAGTTGGCCGCGTGCCAGGCGGTGACACGTGTCGAAGCGCGTCTGGATCTCCTGCGCGGCATGCAGCTGGGCCCGGGCTTCTGGATCGGCATCGGCGCTGAGGTCGTGCTCCGAGCACGGGAAGCCGACGCTGTCGGCGTCGATGATCTGCACTGGTTCGCCCTGGTGCAGCGCGATGCGGGTACGCAAGGTTTCGTGGCGGGCGACAAGGCGATCCAGTGCATGGCGCAGCGCCTGCCGATCCAGACGGCCGTGCAGGCGCAGACCGTTGGACATCAGGTAGGCGAGATCGGCGCGGGGATCGAGCTGCGCCAGGAACCACAGCCGTTGCTGGGCGAAGGACAGCGGCAGCGGGGCGGTGCGCGGGACCGGGACAATTGGTGGCAATGCCTGCGGCGCCGCGTTGGCCAGCACGCTCGCCAACGCCGCCACCCGAGGATGGGCGAAGACCTCGGCCAGCGCCAGCTCCACGCCCAGCCGCTCGCGCAGGCGCGAGATCAATTGCACCGCCAGCAGCGAGTGGCCGCCGAGGGCGAAGAAGTCGTCGTTGCGGCCGACCTGTTCGACGCCGAGCAGCTCGCTCCACAGCGTGGCCAGCACCTGTTCGAGGTCACCTTGCGGCGCGACATAGGTCTGCAGATCCAGCGCCTGCCCGTCAGGGGCGGGCAGCGCGGCGCGATCGAGCTTGCCGTTGGGTGTCAGCGGCAGCGCGTCCAACTGCACATAGGCGGCCGGCAGCATGTGGTCGGGCAGGCGCGCGGCGAGTTGGGTGCGCAGGGCTGCCAGATCCACGGCCGACGTGTCGCCGACCAGATAGGCGACCAGGCGTTTGTCGCCGCTGTCGTCGCGCGCGATGACCACCGCCTCGTGCACACCAGCGCAGGCGCGCAAGGCCGCTTCGATCTCGCCCGGCTCGATGCGGAAGCCGCGGATCTTGACCTGCACATCGTTGCGGCCGAGGAAATCCAGGTGGCCATCGGCCAGCCAGCGGGCCAGGTCGCCCGTGCGGTACATGCGCTCGCCAGGTTGCTTGGCGAACGGATCGGGGACGAAGCGTTCGGCGGTCAGGTCGGGGCGATGCAGATAGCCCTGCGCCAGCTGCGCACCGGCGATGTGCAGTTGACCGGCCACACCGATCGGCGTCGGTTGGCCGTGGCGATCGAGCACGTAGAGCCGGGTATTGGCCAGCGGCCGGCCGATCGGCACCCGCCGGCTTGCATCGGGCGCCTGCTGCAACGCCAGCGCGGTGACGAACTGGGTGCTCTCGGTGGGGCCATAGGTCTGCAGCACGGTGGCGGGGCCGCCTGCGGCGAACACCTGGGCCAGCGCGTGCGGATCGGCGACATCGCCGCCGGTGAGCAGCAGACGCAGTGCGCTCAATTGCGTAGCCAGCAGCGGCGCGTAGGCCCGCAGCACGCCAGCGACCAGGATCAGCACCGACAGGCGTTCGCGCTCCAGCAACGCGCCCAGCGCCTGTGGGTCGCGCATGACCGGCGAGGGAACCACCACCACCGTGGCGCCGTTGAGCAGACTGCCCCAGACCTCGAGCGTGGCCGAGTCGAAGGCCGGGTTGGAGGCGAAGGCGACGCGGTCGCCGGCCTGCAAGCGCGCCGGTCCGTCCTGCAGGACGAGGTTGAGCACGGCACCATGCGACACCGTCACGGCCTTGGGCACGCCGGTGGAGCCGGAGGTGTACATCACGTAGGCCGGGGTGAGCGGATGGGTGACCACGTGCTGCAGGGTCGCTGGCGCATCGAGCGCCAGCTGGTCCGGATCCAGGCAGCGCAGTTGCGGAACATCCAGCGGCGGCGTCTGCGCATGCACCAGGGCCAGCCGGGCACGGCAGTCGCGCAGCAACTGGCCGAGACGTTCGGCGGGCTGTTCGTGATCCATCGGCACATAGCAGGCGCCGCACCTGAGCACGGCCAGTTGCGCAATGACCAGGCTGGCCGAGCGCGGCAACAGCAGCGCCACCGGCTGGCCCGGCTGCAGTCCCTGCTGTTGCAGGTGGTCGGCCAGACAGGCGGCGCGGTTCCATACCTGCGCATAGCTGAGGTTGAGATCGCCATCGATCAGCGCAGTTGCCTGGGGAGCGCGCTGGACCTGGGCCAGCAGGCCCTGGGGCAGGGTCGTGACCGGCGGCAGCGGCGCTTCGGTGGCGTTGAAGCCTTGCAGCAGCTGATCGCGTTGCTGCTGCGGCAGCCAGGGCAACTGCGCCAGGCGGGGATTGGCGTCCGTAGCGATGGCCTGCAGCAGCTGCAGGAACTGCGCGACGTGGCGTTGCATGCTGTCGCCGTCGAACAGCGCGGTGGCATACCCCAGACGCCCGCCGAGCAGATCGCCGTGTTGCTGCATGGACAGGGCGAGATCGAATTCGGCGCTGTCCTGGCCGCTGCGCAGCGGTGCGACCTCCAGACCGGGCAAGCTCAGCGACTGGCCTTGCTGCATCGTATCCAGACCGAACATCACCTGGTAGATCGGGGTGTGACCGAGCGCGCGCGGCGGCTGCACGGCCTCAACGACTTGCTCGAACGGCAGGTCCTGATGGTCCTGCGCGCTCAACGCCACATCGCGCACCTGCTGCAGCCAGTCGCTCAACGTACCCTGCGCAGGCACCTGGAAGCGCAGCGCCACGGTGTTGACGAACAGGCCGATCAAGGGCTCGACCTCGCTGCGCGTGCGCCCGGCGACGGCGGTGCCGATGACCAGATCCGCTTCGCCGCTGAGCCGCGACAGCAGCAGCGCCCACGCCGCCAGCAGCACGCTGAACAACGAGCAGCGATGCGATCGGGCCAACGCCAGCAATCCCTGTGTCACCGGTTCCGGCAGCACGAACTCGACGCTGGCCCCGGCATAGTCCTGCAGCGCGGGGCGTGGATGATCCAGCGGCAGGGGCAGCAGCGTCGGCGCGCCGCTGAGCTGGGTCTTCCAGTAGCTGAGGTGCCGTTGCACCGCATCGCTGCCGAGTCGCTTGTGTTGCCAGATCGCATAATCGGCGTATTGCACCGGCAACGCCGGCAACGGATCCGGATGTCCGCACAGAAACGCGGCATACAGCGTGCCGAGCTCCTTGAGCAGCACGCCCATCGACCAGGCATCGGACACCAGATGGTGCATTGTCACCAGCAGCACGTGCTGCTGGTCGTCCAGACGCAGCAAATGCCCGCGGATCAATGGGCCGTGCGCGAGATCGAACGGCTGTACCGTCTCGTCGCGCACGCATGCGTCGATGCATGCGGTCGGCTGCGCGTGGCCGCGCAGATCCGTCCGCTGCAGGGGGAATCCGGCTTCTTCGAGAATGCGTTGCCTGACCTGGCCTTGCACCTCGACCAGGCAGGTGCGCAGCACTTCGTGGCGCTCCACGATCCGGTCCAGCGCGGCGCGCAAGGCAGCTTCGTCCAGGCGGCCGTGCAAGCGCAGTCCGCCCGCCAGGTGATAGGCGGTGCTGCCACGTGGGTCGAGCCTCGCCAGAAACCACAGGCGCTGTTGTGCGAACGAGGCAGGCAACGTCTTCAGAGGTCGATCCATTGAGAAACTCGGGACGCCTGCAATGGGAGTGGCCAGGGGATGCCGCCGGACACGCACGCGCAGGTCGTCTGCGCGGGGCATCCAAACGTGCACCGCAGGACGTCTTTTTCCCCGTTACTGAACCCTCACGCTTGACTCAACGTGACATCCACTTGCCTGATGCATGAGCATGCTGGGCAAGTGGATGCCGTGGATCCGCGGCGCGCCAGCTTTGTGCGTTGGACTTGCAACGAGCCAGATCATTCGTAATAGCGGCTCCGGTCCACCAGCGCGGCGATCGGGGCGCTGGACGCGGCGGCACTGTCGGCCAGCGCCGCCGCCATGCGCGCGAGCGTCGGCTCGGCGAACAGCCGCGACAGCGGCAGCTGGCGTCCGAGCCGGGCCTGGATGCGGGTGGCCAGTTGCACCGCCAACAACGAATGTCCGCCGATATCGAAGAAATTGTCGTGCCGGTTGACCGTGCCGACGCCAAGCAATTCGCACCAGATCTCCGCCAATGCGCATTCGGTTGCGCCCTGGGCGGGATCCGCCTCGGCAATCCCCCGCTGGGTGTCGTCGGGCGCGGGCAGCGCACGCAGGTCCACCTTGCCGTTGGCGGTGAGCGGCCAGGCCTGCAGGCTCACGTAGGCGTCGGGCAGCATGTAGTCGGGCAGCGTGGTGGCCAGATGGCGGCGCAGTTCGTCCGGGTCGTGCGCCGTCATGTCATCGCTTTGCGCGCCGATCACATAGGCGACAAGACGGCGTTGTCCGGCCGTGTCCTCGCGCACCCGCACCACCGCCTGGTCGACCTGCGGATGGGTGTGCAGCGCCGCCTCGATCTCGCCGGGTTCCAACCGGAAACCGCGAATCTTGCTCTGCGCATCGCGTCTGCCCAGGCACTCGAGCAGGCCGTCGGCGCGCCAGCGGCCCAGATCGCCGGTCCGGTACATGCGCGCTCCCGGTTCCCCGCTGAAGGGATCGGGTACGAAATGCTCGGCAGTCAATGCGGGCTTTCGCAGATAACCCAGTGCCACGCCAAGGCCGGCGATATGCAGTTCGCCCTGCATCCCGACAGGCAACGCTTGACGATGTTGATCGAGGACATGCACACGCAGGTTACCGATCGGCTTGCCGATCGGAATGCGTCGGCCATCGGCCGGCACCTCGGTGACCGCAACGGCAGTGACGAACTGCGTGGTCTCGGTAGGGCCGTAGGTCTGCAGCAGCGTCTGTGGCGGGGTATCGCGCAGCAGCGTGGCCAGCGCCTGCGGGTCGGCGATGTCGCCACCGGTGATCAGATAGCGCAGCGTCGGTAGCTCGCGCGCCAGCTCGGTTGCGTAAGCGCGCAGCACACCGGCGACCAGGATCAGCACGCTGATGGCATGGGTGCGGACGAACTGGGACAGCACGCTTGGGTCAAGTATGACCTCCTGCGGCACCACCACCACACTGCCACCGCTCAACAACGGTGCCCACACTTCCAGCGTGCTGGAGTCAAAGGCCGGGTTTGAGGCGAAGGCGAAGCGGTCGTCGGCCTGCCAGCGGGCGTAGTCCGGGTCGCGCACCAGATTGAGCACCGCCTGATGCGGCACAAGCACGCCCTTGGGTGTGCCGCTCGAACCAGAGGTGTACATCACATACGCCGGTGCGGCGGTGGGCAGCAGCGGCGCTGTAAATGCTGCGGTCAGTGGCCCGTCCAGGGTGATGTCCACGCAAGGCGCTGCGCTCCATGGCGGTGCTTCCCCAGCCGCGTGCACGATGGCGCGGGCCTGGCAATTCCCGGCCAACTGGGCATGTCTGGCTGCAGGTTGAGCTGGATCCAGCGGCACATAGGCCGCGCCTGCCTTGAGGATGCCCAGCTGTGCGGCCACCAGCTCCGCACTGCGCGGCAGCAGGGTGACCACACAATCGCCACTGCGCACGCCGGCTGCGCGCAGGAGCATGGCGATGCGGTCGCTATGCGCGTCCAGTTCGGCATAGCGCAGGCTGTGGGCGCCGTCGATGACGGCGATGGCATCGGGCGTGCTGCGGGCCTGGGCCTGGAACGCGGTGTGGATGGTGGTCGGCGGCGACAATGCGCGTACCGTGCCATTGCATTGCTGCAACGCGCGCCATCCGGCCGCATCCAGCAACGGCTGCCGGTCCACCGCCAGCGTCGGCGCATCGGCCAAGGCCGCCAGCAGACGCGCGTAGTTGTGCAAATACCCTTGCATGGTGCTGCGATCGAACAGCGCGGTGGCGTAGCGCAGCACGCCGCCGATCCGCGAGGGGGCGATCTGCATGTCCAGCGAGAGGTCGAACTGGGCGACGCAATGTTCGCTCGGGTAAGCGCTCAGGTGCAGGTCCGGAAGATCCAGTGCGCCGGCAGGCGTGGTGTCGGCGGAAAACATCGTCTGGCACAGCGGCGTATGCGCCAGGCTGCGGACCGGCCGCACCGCTTCGATGATGCGTTCGAACGGCAGATCCTGGTGGGCTTGTGCGGCAAGCAGCCTGGTCTGGACCTGGTCCAGCAATTCCAGGAACGTCGGTCGAGCGGACAAGTCGATGCGCAACGGCAAGGTGTTGACGAAGAAGCCGATCAACGGTTCCAGTTCGCTGCGATTACGGCCTGCGGACGGTGTGCCGATGACCAGATCGGTCTGCCCGCTGTAGCGGGCCAACAGCGCTGCCCATGCAGCCAGCAACAGACCGAAGAGGGTGACGCCGTGCTGCACGGCCAGTGCGTGCAGACGCATGCTCAGGTGTTCGTCCAGGATCAGTTCCACATCGTCGCCGCTGGTGTCTTGCAGCGGCGGGCGCGGCCGATCGGTGGGCAGCTCCAGCAAGGCTGGCGCATCGCGCAGGTGCGTGCGCCAGAAATCCAGCTGCTTTTGCTGCAGTTGGCTGTCGATCCAGCGATGTTGCCAGGCGGCGTAGTCGGCGTACTGGATCGGCAGCGGCGGCAGCGGATCGGGGGCATCGCCGACGAAGGCCGCGTACAGCGCGCCGAGCTCCTCGATCACGACGCCGATGGACCAGCCGTCGGAGACGATGTGATGCATGCTCAGCAGCAGCACATGCGCGTCCTCGGCCAGGCGCAGCAGTCGGCCTCTGACCAACGGACCGTTGGCGAGGTCGAAGCCGGTGCTGGCTTCGCTGCGGGCGTGCAGGCGGGCGGCGCTTTCCGGTGCCGGGTCGCTGCTCAGGTCGATCCGTTGCAAGGCCAGTTCGCACGGTGCGGCGATGATCTGCACCGGGATGTCGTCCACGCTGGCGAAGTGGGTGCGCAAGGTTTCGTGACGCGCCACGATGCGATCCAGCGCACGGGTCAGCGCCTGGACGTGCAAGTTGCCACTCAGGCGCACGCCGCGGTGCATGATGTAGGTCGCGCCGGTCCGCGGATCGAGTTGGTTCAGGAACCACAGGCGCTGCTGGGCGAAGGACAGCGGCATCGGTGCGGTGCGCGGCATCGGCAGGATCGGTGGCAGAGCGGTGGCGCTCGCCTCTCCCAGGACCTGGGCCAGCTCAGCCAGGCGCGGCTGGGCGAACAGCGCAGCCAGCGGCAGTTCCAGGCCGAGGGTGCTGCGGATGCGCGAGATCAGGCGCACGCCCAGCAACGAGTGACCGCCAAGGGCAAAGAAGCTGTCGTGGCGGCCGACCTGCTCGACCCCGAGCAGCTCGCGCCACAGCTGTGCCAGGGTCTGTTCCAGCGCACCTTGCGGCGGTGTATAGGCCTGCACGGCCAGCGCATCGGCGTCCGGCGCGGGCAGGGCACGGCGGTCCAGTTTGCCGTTGGCGGTGAGTGGCAGTGCGTCCACGTGCACATACGCAGTCGGCAGCATCACCTCGGGCAGGCGCGTGGCCAGCTGGGTGCGCAGCGTGTCGGCGCTGAGCTGCTCGGCGTCGCCGACCAGATAGGCGACCAGGCGCGGCTCGCCGGGGGTGTCTTCGCGCAGCAGCACGGCCGCGTCATCCACGCCGGCGCAGGCGCGCAGCGCGGCGGCGATTTCGCCCAGCTCGATGCGGAAGCCGCGCAGCTTGACCTGATCGTCGTTGCGGCCCAGATAGTCCAGCGCGCCGTTCGCGCGCCAGCATGCAAGGTCACCCGTGCGATACATGCGCTGGCCGGGCTGGTCGGCGAACGGATCGGGGATGAAGCGTTCGGCAGTCAGATCCGGTCGGCCTAGATAGCCGCGTGCCAGCTGCGGTCCGGCGATATGCAGGTGACCGGCCACGCCGATCGGTGCCAGCTGACCGTGCGCGTCGAGCACGTGGATGCGCAGATGCGCAATCGGTTTGCCAATCGGCACGCGGCCACTGGGGTCCAGTGCATCCTCGCGCGTGGTGTCGTGCACCACGCAGCCGACCACGGTTTCGGTAGGGCCGTATTCGTTGATCAGCCGCGTGTGTGGTGCGAGCGTTTGCCAGCGGGCGAGGGTGGCCGCAGGCAGGGCTTCGCCGCCGATCACCATCACTGCCGGGCTGAGCGGTCCTTCATGCTCAGCCAGCTGTTGGCCGAGCACTTCCAGATGGGCTGGAGTGAGTTTGACCAGGCCCAGCGGGGTCGGATCGCACAGGCGCTGACGCAAGGCGTCCAAGGTGTCGTGCTCGGGCAGCAGTTCGACCCGTGCACCGCACAGCAGTGGGGCGAGCAGGCTGGTCAGCGTGGCATCGAAGGCCAGCGAGGAAGACACCACCGCGCTGGGGAACGGTCGATAGGTTGCGATGGCCCATTGCAGGTAATGCGCAGCGCCAGCGTGAGTGAGCAACGTGCCCTTGGGCTGGCCGGTGGAGCCGGAGGTATAGATCACATAGGCAAGATGGTCCGCGCACAAGCCGGGGACGCTCGGTGCGCCGGGATCGTCCGCACCTACATCCATGTCCGTGTCCAGGGTCAGCACGCTGACCCGCAGCATGGCGCGGCTGGCGGGCAGGCGATCCTGCAGTTCGGTGCAGGTCAGCACTGCGCGCGGGCGGCTGTCTTCCAGCAGGAAAGCAAGGCGTTCGTCGGGCAGTTCCGGGTCCAGCGGCAGATAGGCCGCGCCGGCCTTGAGGACCGCGAGCAGGGCCACGACCTGGTCGATGCCGCGCGGCAGATACAGCGCGACGCGGCTCTCCGGTCCAACGCCCAAGGTGCGCAGACGATGGGCCAGCTGATTGGCCCGCGCTTCGAGGACGGCGTAGCTGAGTTGAACATCTGCTTCCTGCAAGGCGATGGCATCGGGCGTGCGCCGTACCTGCGCTTCAAACAGGTGATGGATGCACGCCGCTTGCGCCAGTGGCGCAGTCTCGGTGCTGGTGAAGCGCTGCAGCTGGGTGCGTTCGTCGACAGGCAGCAGCGGCAGCTGCGCGATGGGCAGCTGCTCATCGGCGGCCATGCCGGCCAGCAGCTGGACGAACTGGGCCAGATGGCGCTCGATGGTGCCGTGGTCAAACAGCGCGCTGGCATAGCTCAGGCTACCGACGATGCGGTCTCCAACTTCGCCCAGGAACAGCTCCAGATCGAACTTGGCATCGGCCGATGGCGACTGGAACGGCTGCAGTGCGATCCCCGGCAAGCTCAGCTCGGCATCGGGCACGTTCTGCCAGGTCAGCACGACCTGGAACACCGGTTGGGCGGACAAACTGCGGGTGGGATTGAGTGCTTCGATGACTTGCTCGAAGGGCAGGTCTTGATGGTCCTGCGCAGCCAATGCAGTGGCACGGACTTGGCTCAACAGCTCCGCGACCGACGGGTTGGCGCGCAGATCGATCCGCAGCGCCTGGGCGTTGACGAAGAAGCCGATCAGCGCTTCGAGTTCGCTGCGGGTGCGGTTGGCGACAGGCGCGCCGATCACGACTTCATCCTGTCCAGACAGGCGTGACAGCAGCACTGACCAGGCGGCCAATACCGTCATAAAGACGGTGCTGCCATGACGTTGACTCAAGGCGCGCAATGCGCTGGTGAGTTCGGCATCGAGGGCGATCTCGATGCTGTCGCCGCGGTAGTCCTGCAGCGCAGGACGCGGGCGATCGGTGGGCAGTTCCAGCAGCGCCGGAGCGCCGTGCAGGTGTTCGCGCCAGAAGCTGAGCTGACGCTGCAGCAGCGGGCCTTCGAGCCAGCGACGCTGCCACAGGGCGTAGTCGGCGTATTGGATCGGCAGCGGCGGCAACGGATCGGGCTGGCCCAAGGCGAAGGCGGCATACAGGGTGCTGAGTTCGCGCACCAGCAGGCCCATGGACCAGCCATCGGTGACGATGTGATGCATCGTGACCAGCAGGCGATGTTCGTGCTCGGCCAGGCGCAGCAGGCGGCCGCGAATCAGCGGGCCAGTTGTTAGATCGAAAGGCGTGCTGGTCTCAAGTTCGGCATGGCGTTGAGCATCTGCATGTGGATCTGCTGCCTGGCGCAGATCGACACATTGCAACGCAAAGCCGATGTCCGGCGCTGCGATGATCTGCGTAGCGCCGTCGTCGATGGAGACGAAACTGGTGCGCAGCGCTTCGTGACGGGCGACGATGCGGTCCAGCGCCTGCTGTAGCGCGGGCAGATCGAGGACGCCGTGCAGATCCACGCCACCGGGCATCAGGTAGGCCAAGCTGGCACGGTCGTCGAGTTGATCCAGGAACCACAGGCGCTGCTGGGCAAAGGACAGCGGCAGCGATGCGCTGCGGTCTGCCGGCACGATCGCCGGCAAGGTGCTGGCGGCGGTGGTGTCCAACGCCTGAGCCAACTCAGACAGGCGTGGTTGGGCGAATAGCGCGGCCAGCGGCAGTTCCAGGCCGAGCGTGCTGCGGATGCGCGAGATCAGGCGCACGCCCAGCAACGAGTGACCGCCCAGCGCGAAGAAGCTGTCGTGGCGGCCGACCTGTTCGACCCCGAGCAGCTCGCGCCACAGCTGTGCCAGGGTCTGTTCCAGCGCACCTTGCGGCGGCGTGTAGGCCTGCACAGCCAGCGCATCGGCGTCCGGCGCGGGCAGGGCACGGCGATCCAGCTTGCCGTTGGCGGTGAGTGGCAGTGTTTCCAGGATCACATACGCGGTCGGCAGCATCACCTCGGGCAGGCGCGTGGCCAGCTGGGTGCGCAGCGTGTCGGCGCTGAGCTGCTCGGTATCACCGACCAGATAGGCGACCAGGCGAGGCTCGCCGGGGGTGTCTTCGCGCAGCAGCACGGCCGCGTCATCCACGCCGGCGCAGGCGCGCAGCGCGGCGGCGATTTCGCCCAGCTCGATGCGGAATCCGCGCAGCTTGACCTGATCGTCGTTGCGGCCGAGATAGTCCAGCGCGCCGTTCGCGCGCCAGCATGCAAGGTCGCCCGTGCGATACATGCGCTGGCCGGGTTGCTCTGCGAACGGATCGGGGACGAAGCGTTCGGCGGTCAGATCGGGACGGCCCAGATAGCCGCGTGCCAGCTGCACGCCGGCAATCTGCAGTTCGCCGGCCACGCCGATGGGGGCCAGTGTGCGATGGGCATCGAGCACGTGCAGGCGGGTATTGGCGATGGGTCGGCCGATGGGCACGCTGCTGCGATCAGCATCGGTGCATTCCCAGATGCTGACATCCACCGCCGCTTCGGTTGGGCCGTAGAGGTTGTACAGGCGGACCTGTGGCAGGCGCTCGCGGACTGCCAGGGCCAGATCCGCAGGCAAGGCTTCGCCGCTGCAGATGATGCGTTTCAGAGTGAGGCACGCTCCGTGCGGCAAGGCGTCCATAAACACCCGCAGCATCGAGGGCACAAAGTGCACGGTGTCGACGCCGGCCTGCTCGATCAGGTTGATCAGGTAGGTCGGGTCTTTGTGGCCACCAGGCTGAGCCAGGACCAGACGTGCGCCCACGCGCAGCGGCCAGAACAGTTCCCACACCGAGACGTCGAAGCCGACCGGGGTTTTCTGCAACACGGTCTGCTCGGGCAGCAGTTGCAATGCCTGCTGCATCCACTGCAGGCGGTTGTCGATGCCGGCATGGGTGTTGACTACGCCCTTGGGCTGTCCGGTGGAACCGGAGGTGTAGATGACGTAAGCCGGGTGCTGCGGGTGCAACGCCGTGACCTTTGGAGCATGGGTGGGAGCTGAGGCCCACGCAGCCGGTTCGGCGTCCAACAGCACGGTGTGCAGATCATCGCGTTTGGCCAACACTGCGGCGGTCTCGCGATGGGCAATCAGCAACCCAGGACGTGCGTCGGCGAGCATGCCGTCCAGGCGCGCCGCTGGCACATCGCTATCCAGCGGCAGGTATGCAGCGCCGGCCTTGAGCACAGCGAGCAGGGCCACGACCAGATCGATCCCGCGTGGCAGACACACCGCCACACGGTCCTCGGGTGTCACACCCAGATCGATCAAGTGATGTGCGAGCTGGTTGGCACGCATATCCAGCTCGGCGTAACTGAGCGCGATGTTTTCTTCGACCAAGGCAATGGCCTGCGGCGTGCGCCGGGCCTGCGCTTCGATGGCGCGATGCAGATAGCCGCTGCCATCCAGCTCGGCATCGGTGGCGTTGAACGTTTGCAGCTGCGCGCGTTCGTCGATGGGCAGCAGATCCAAGGCATGCAGCGCGGTATCCGGCGACTGCTCCAGTGCCTGGAGCATGACCTGCACGGCCTGCAGCAGCATCGCCGCCACGCGCTCGGCGCCGATCCGCTGGTCCGCCTGAACCTCCAGCGCGAAGCCACCGTCGGCAGCGATGTCATCGATCGAGAGTGTCAACGGATAGTGGGTGCGTTCTTGCAAGACCAAGGCCTGCAGGTCCGGCCATGATTGCGCTGTTTCGATGGGCGCCTGCACCGCGCTGCCGCCGGCATAACGGTAATTGATGAGTGTGCTGAACAGCGGTGTCGGCGCAGCGATACCGCTGCAGCGCTGGGCCAGCGCCAGTGACGCGTGTTCGTGGTGGAGCAGCTGGGCGAGCTGCTGCTGGGTCTGGCGCACCGCGTCGGCCACGCCGCGACCGTCGCGTTGCAAGCGGATGGGCAGGGTATTGAGGAACATGCCCAGCACGCGGTCGGCGCCGCTGCCGGCGTGCATGCGGCCAAACAAAGCGGTGCCGAACACCACATCGCTCTGGCCGCTGGCCTGAGCCAACACCAGTGCATAGGCCAGGTGGAACAGGCTGGCCGGGCTGACATCGAGTCGGCGTGCGCGCAAGCGCAAGGCCTTGCACAGCGCTGCGGGCAGCGCCGTGTTGGCTTGCTCGATGCCTGTGCCGTTGCCATGCGCATCCTGTAGCCCGAACGGGGCGGCGGTGCTATCAAAATCGCTTAGCTGCTGGGTGAAGAAGGCGCGGTGTTGGTCTTCACTCACACCCAACCGGGCCTGGGCGACGAAGTTGCGGAACGGCAGCGGCTCGGGGAGTTGGTCCTGCCGCCGGTCCAGATGTGCCTGCACTTCGGCGACCAGCAGCTCCAGGGTCGTATGGTCGATGACCAGATGATGGGTCTGCAGGCCGAGCAGCCAGCACTGCTGCCGGGGATCTTCAACCAGATGGGCGTGGATCAGCGGCGCTTGGCTGACATCCATGCGGTAGGTGCTGGAGTCCATGCGCAGTCGCAATTCGGCCAGTACGTCCGGCGCATCGATGGTCAGCACCTGCAGCGGCAGCCGGGCTTGGCGCCAGACGACCTGGACCGGCGTGGGCAGGCCTTGCCAGGCGAAGCTGGTGCGCAGGATATCGTGGCGGGCGATCACCGCTTCCAGCGCGGCGACGAACGCATCCAGATGGTTGCGCGTGTCGAAGGCCAGCACGCTGATGTTGAGGTAGGCATCGCCTTCGGAGCTGGCCAGATGATGGAACAGCAGTCCTTCCTGCAGCGCTGCCAGTGGGTAGATGTCCTGCACGTTGGCTGCGCCACCTTCGACGGTGGCCACGGCCGCGTCGATCTGGCGCTGGGTGAGCTGGACCAGCGGCAGCAGCGCGGGGGTGATGTCGGTGCAGCCGGGCCAGATGCGGTTAGGCGGGATGCTGACCGTGGCGGCGGGGGTGAGCGTGCTGGCCAGGCCGGCCAGGGTGGGCGAGTTGAACAACGCACGCACTTCCAGCTGCCAGCCGTGCCGGCGCAGGCGCTCGATCAAGCTGATCGCCATCAGCGAGTGGCCACCGAGAGCAAAGAAGCTGTCGTGGCGGCCGATCTGTTCGACGTCGAGCAGCTCGCTCCACAGCGACGCGAGCAGGATTTCGCGCTCACCTTCGGGCGCGACATAGACCTGCACAGCCAGCGCATCGGCGTCCGGCGCGGGCAGGGCACGGCGATCCAGTTTGCCGTTGGCGGTGAGTGGCAGTGTTTCCAGGATCACATACGCAGTCGGCAGCATCACCTCGGGCAGGCGCGTGGCGAGCTGGGTGCGCAGCGTGTCGGCGCTGAGCTGCTCGGCATCGCCGATCAGATAGGCGACCAGGCGCGGCGCGCCGGGAGTGTCTTCGCGCAGCAGCACGGCCGCGTCATCCACGCAGGCGCAGGCGCGCAGGGCGGCGGCGATTTCGCCCAGCTCGATGCGGAAGCCGCGCAGCTTGACCTGATCGTCGTTGCGGCCGAGATAGTCCAGCGCGCCGTTCGCGCGCCAGCATGCAAGGTCGCCCGTGCGATACATGCGCTGGCCGGGTTGCTCTGCGAACGGATCGGGGACGAAGCGTTCGGCGGTCAGGTCGGGTCGGCCCAGATAGCCGCGTGCCAGCTGCACGCCGGCAATCTGCAGTTCGCCGGCCACGCCGATGGGGGCCAGTGCGCGATGGGCATCGAGCACGTGCAGGCGGGTATTGGCGATGGGTCGGCCGATGGGCACGCTGCTGGTATCCGCATCGGTGCATTCCCAGATGCTGACATCCACCGCCGCTTCGGTTGGGCCGTAGAGGTTGTACAGGCGGACCTGTGGCAGGCGCTCGCGGACTGCCTGGGCCAGATCCGCAGGCAAGGCTTCGCCGCTGCAGATGATGCGTTTCAGAGTGAGGCAACGCTGATCGGACAAGGCATCCAGGAACACCCGCAGCATCGAGGGCACAAAGTGCACGGTGTCGACGCCGGCCTGCTCGATCAGGTTGATCAGATAGGTCGGGTCTTTGTGGCCACCAGGCTGAGCCAGGACCAGACGTGCGCCCACGCGCAGCGGCCAGAACAGTTCCCACACCGAGACGTCGAAGCCGACCGGGGTTTTCTGCAACACGGTCTGCTCGGGCAGCAGTTGCAATGCCTGCTGCATCCACTGCAGGCGGTTGTCGATGCCGGCATGGGTGTTGACTACGCCCTTGGGCTGTCCGGTGGAGCCGGAGGTGTAGATGACGTAAGCCGGGTGCTGCGGATGCAACGCCGTGACCTTTGGAGCATGGGTGGGAGCTGAGGCCCACGCAACCGGTTCGGCGTCCAACAGCACGGTGTGCAGATCATCGCGTTTGGCCAACACTGCGGCGGTCTCGCGATGGGCAATCAGCAACCCGGGACGTGCGTCGGCGAGCATGCCGTCCAGGCGCGCCGCTGGCACATCGCTATCCAGCGGCAGGTACGCAGCGCCGGCCTTGAGCACCGCCAGCAGGGCCACGACCAGATCGATCCCGCGTGGCAGACACACCGCCACACGGTCCTCGGGTGTCACACCCAGATCGATCAAGTGATGCGCCAGCTGGTTGGCGCGCATATCCAGCTCGGCGTAACTGAGCGCGATGTTTTCTTCGACCAAGGCAATGGCCTGCGGCGTGCGCCGGGCCTGCGCTTCGATGGCGCGATGCAGATAGCCGCTGCCATCGAGCTCGGCATCGGTGGCGTTGAACGTTTGCAGCTGCGCGCGTTCGCTAGCCGGCAATAGCGGCAGTGCGCCGACACGGATGCTCTGTTCGGCGACCATGCCGTGCAGCAAGGTGACGAACTGCTCCAGCTGACGGGCCATGGTGGCCCGGTCGAACAGCGCGGTGGCATAGCTCAGGCCGCCGCAGATGCCTGCATCGGTTTCTTGCAGCGACAAGTGCAGATCAAACTTGATCGTCGCACTGGCCTGGTGGATGTCCTGGGTCTGCAAGTGCGGCCAGGATAGATCCATGGCGCGCTGCGCATCCCAGGTCAGCATCACCTGGAACAAAGGATGATGGCCGAGGTTGCGCGGAGGATTGAGCGCCTCGATCACCTGCTCGAAGGGCAGGTCTTGATGCTCCTGGGCGGCCAGGGCGGTCCTGCGAACCTGGGCCAACAACTCGGCGACGGTGGGGTTGTTGCCCACATCGACATGCAAGGCCTGGGTGTTGGCGAACAGGCCAATCAGCGGTTCCAGTTCGCTACGTGGGCGGTTGGCGATGGGCGTGCCGATGACCACGCTCGATTGATTGGACCAGCGCGCCAGTACGCTGGCCCAGGCGGCCAGCATGGTCATGAAGAGCGTGGTGCCATGATCCAGGCTCATGGCCCTCAAGGCCTCGCTCAGTGAGGCATCCAGCGCGAATTCCAGCGTGTCGCCACAGTAGTCCTGCGTGGCAGGGCGAGGCCGGTCGGTGGGCAGGTCCAGCAGCGTCGGAGCGCCTTGCAGGTGATTGACCCAGAACTGGCGCTGACGCTGCAGCGTTTGGTCGGTGATCCAGCAACGCTGCCACACCGCGTAGTCGGCGTACTGGATCGGCAGCGCGGGCAGCGGGTCGGCCAATCCTTGCGAGAATGCGCTGTAAAGCGTGCGCAGCTCGGCGATCAGTTGGCGCATCGACCAACCATCGCAAATCAGATGGTGCAAGGTGACAAACACCACATGATCGTCTGCGCCCAGGCAGACCAGGCGGCCGCGCAACAAGGGTCCACGGGTCAGATCAAAAGGCAGACTCGCTTCCAATGCGGCATGGTGCGCAATGACGCGCTCGGGATCGGCGCCATCGACCGATGCGATGATCTCCAGGGCGAAGCCGATCTGCGCTGAGGCGATGCGTTGTTCAAGCATGTCACCGTCAAACCCAACGTGGGTCCGCAGCGCTTCATGGCGGGCCACAAGGCGATCCAGTGCCGCGCACAACGCCTCGCGATTCAGCGCGCCCAGCAGCCGCACAGCGGTGGGCATCAGATAAGCGGCGCTGGCACCGGCGTCGAGCTGGTCCAGAAACCACAGCCGCTGCTGAGCGAAGGACAGCGGCAGCTGGCTGGTGCGTGGCACCGGCATGATCGGTGGCAATACGCTGGATGTCGCCTGGGCGACCGCCTGCGCGAATGCGCTCAGCCGTGGTTGGTCAAACAAGGTCGCAAGCGGCACCTCGCGTCCCAACGCGGCGCGCACCCGGCCGCTCAGCTGTGTAGCCAGCAGGGAATGTCCGCCCAAGGCGAAGAAACTGTCGTTGCGTCCTACGCGCTCGACGCCGAGCAGCTCGGCCCATAGCACGGCCAGACGCTGTTCCAATCCGGGTCGTGGCGCCTCATACGCCTCGGTCTCCAGTGCCTGATGATCCGGTGCGGGCAGTGCGTTGCGATCGAGCTTGCCGTTGGCGGTCAGCGGCAGGGCCTCCAGTGGCACATACGCCGCCGGGACCATGTAGTCGGGCAGGCGCAGGGCCAGCTGATGGCGCAAGCGATCAGGGCCGAGGGCATCAGCGTCGCCGACCACGTAGGCGACCAGGCGTGTGTCGCCGGGATGGTCCTGGCGGATGACGACCACTGCTTCGCGGACGTCATCGCAGGCGCGCAGCGCGGCGGCGATCTCTCCAAGCTCGATGCGGAAGCCACGCAGCTTGACCTGGTCATCGTTGCGACCGAGGAAGTCCAGCACGCCATCGGCACGCCAGCGCGCCAGGTCGCCGGTCTTGTACATGCGCTGGCCGGGTTGGGCGGCAAACGGATCAGGGAGGAAGCGTTCGGCGGTCAGATCCGGGCGACCCAGATAGCCGCGTGCCAGCTGCGGGCCAGCGATGAAGAGCTCGCCGCGTGCGCCCAATGGAACCAGCTGCGCATGCGCATCGAGCAGGCGCATGCGGGTCTCGGCCAGCGGTCGGCCGAGCGGTACGACACTGCCGGGTTCATCGCCCAGTACCGGGTGCAGGCTGGCCCAGATGGTGGCCTCGGTCGGGCCATACAAATTCCATAGCTGACCGCCGCCGGCACGCAGGCGCTGGGCCAGATCCTGGCTCAAGGCCTCGCCGCCGCACAGCATGCGCAGCCCCGGCCGGCTGTGCCAGCCAGCATCCAGCAGCATCTGCCAGAAGGCCGGGGTGGCTTGCAGCACCGAGACGGCGTGCTGCTCCAGTCGTTGCACCCAGTCGGACGGGTCCTGGATCGTCTGCTCGCCGGCGATGAGCACGCAGGCGCCATTGACCAAGGGGGCGAACAGTTCCAGGCCGGCAATATCGAAGCAGACCGTGGTCACCGCCAGCAGACGGTCCTCGGGCGACAGCGGCAGTTGCGCCTGCAGTGCGGCCAGGAAATGCATCAGCGCACCGTGGCTTATCACCACCCCCTTGGGCCGGCCGGTCGAGCCGGAGGTGTAGATCACATAGGCCGGATGCTGGGGCGACAAGGCCGCAACCGTCGGCGCCTGCGTGGGCGCATCGGTCCACGTGGCCGCGTCGCTGTCCAGCAGAACGTTGGTCAGGTCAGTCTGTAGGGTCAGTGGCGCCGCCGTGCGCTGGTGGGCGAGCAGGACGCGGGGCTGCGCGTCGACCAGCATGTCCTGCAGACGCGCGGGCGGATAGGCCGGGTCCAGCGGCAGATAGGCGGCACCGGCCTTGAGCGTGGCCAGCAGCGCCACGACCAGGTCGATCCCACGCGGCAGGCACACCGCCACGCGGTCCTCGGGTGTCACACCCAGATCGATCAAGTGATGCGCGAGCTGGTTGGCGCGCGCGTCCAGCGCGGCGTAGCCGAGCGTGTCCGCTTCGCACTGCAGGGCGATGTTCAGCGGTGTGCGCTGCACCTGCGCTTCGAACAGACGATGCACGTAGGGCGCGTCCGGCGGTGTCGCCAGGTCGTGGTGCACCTGGTCCAACACGATCTGGCGCTCTGCCGCTGGCAGCAGGGGCAGCTGGGCCACGCGCACACGGTCAGCGTCGAGCAGACCGCGCAGCAGCAGGACGAACTGAGCCAGATGGCGCTCGATGGTGCGGCGTTCAAACAGACTGCAGGCATAGCCCAGGCTGCCGAGGATGCGGCCATCGTGCTCGCGTAGGGACAGGTCGAGATCGAACTTGATCGTCGGCAGCACCGCATCGATGCTTTCGGCGACCAGGCCTGGTAGCGCGATGTCGCCGCTTGGCGTGTTCTGCCAGGTGAACATCGCCTGGAAGACCGGATGATGGGCCAGGCTGCGGGTCGGGTTGAGCGCTTCGATGACCTGCTCGAACGGCAGATCCTGGTGCTCCTGGGCGGCCAAGGCTGTGCTGCGGACCTGGGCCAACAGCTCGGCAACCGACGGGTTGCCACGCAGGTCGATGCGCAGGGCCTGGGTGTTGGCAAACAAGCCGATCAACGGTTCAAACTCGCTGCGGTGGCGGTTGGCCACCGGGGTGCCGATGACCACCTGCTGCTGACCGGACAGGCGCGACAACAGCACCCCCCAGGCCGCGATCAAGGCCATGAAGACGGTGGTGCCGTGGCGCTGGCAGCACGCCTTCAAGGCGTCAGTCAGATCCGCATCCAGGACCACATCCAGGGCATCGCCTCGGTAATCCTGCCGGGGCGGGCGTGGATGGTCGATTGGCAGATCCAGCAGGGTCGGGGCGCCGTGCAGGTGCTCGACCCAGAAGTCGCGCTGGCGTTGCAGCACATCACCCCTGATCCAATCCCGTTGCCATGCGGCGATGTCGGCGTATTGCAGCGACAGCGGTGGCAGCGGATCCGGGCGTTGCTCAACGCATGCGCCATACAGCGCCGCCAGTTCCTGGACCAATATGCCCATCGACCAACCATCGCAGACCAGATGGTGCAGGGTGATGAGCAGGACATGGTCGTCGGCGGCCAGGCGCAGCAGGCGGCCCCGGGCCAGCGGTCGTTCGGCGGGGAAGGGCGTGCTGGTTTCCAGTTCGATATGACGCCTGACCTGGATCTGCGGCTCCGATGCGTGACTCAGGTCCACGCAGTCCAGGGCAAAGCCGATCTGCGGCGGCGCGATGCGCTGGGACGGTATGTCATCGTCCAGCGCCACGTGGGTCCGCAGGATTTCGTGGCGGGCCACGATGCGATCCAGCGCACTGCCCAACGCAGCGGCGTGCAGGGCACCGCGCAAACGCAGCGCCATCGGCATCAGATAGGCCAGATCGGCATCGGTATCCAGGCGGCCCAGGAACCACAGGCGTTGCTGGGCAAAGGACAGCGGCAGCGGACCGGTGCGCGGGACCGGCACGATCGGTGCCAGGATCGCCGCAGCGGTGCCGTCCAAGGCCTGAGCCAGATCGGCCAGGCGCGGATGCGCGAACAGCATGGCCAAGGACACGTCCAGACCCAACTGCGCGCGAATTCTTCCGATCAGTTGCACCGCCAGCAGCGAGTGTCCGCCCAGGGCGAAGAAGTCGTCGTGGCGGCCGAGTTGCGCAACGCCGAGCAACTCGGTCCAGAGCGGTGCCAGGCGCTGTTCCAGCCCCTGCCGCGGCGGTTCATAGGCCCGGGTGTCGAAGTCGTGGCGATCCGGTGCCGGCAGCGCACGCCGATCCAGCTTGCCGTTGGCGGTCAGCGGCAAGCCATCCAGCTGCACGTAGGCGGCCGGCAGCATGTAGTCCGGCAGCGATGTCCCCAGTTGGGCAGGCAGTGCCTGGCAGACCTCGGTATCGCCAACGACATAGGCCAGCAGCCGTTTGTGGCCGCCGCTGTCCTGATCGAGTACCACCACCGCATCGCGCACGCCGGCACAGGCGCGCAGTGCGGCGACGACCTCGCCCAGTTCGATGCGGAACCCGCGGATCTTGACCTGCTCGTCTTGCCGGCCGAGGAAGTCCAGGCTGGCGTCGGCGCGCCAACGCGCCAGGTCGCCGGTCCGGTACATGCGCTGGCCAGGCTGCTTGGCGAACGGGTCGGGGACAAAGCTGGCTGCGGTCAGGTCGGGGCGGCCCAGATAGCCCAGGGCCAGCTGGGCGCCGCCAATGTGGAGCGCGCCTTGGACGCCGATCGGCGCCGGCTGGCCAAAGCGGTCCAGGACCAACAGGCGGCTATTGGCCAGCGGCCGGCCAATCGGTACCGGCTGGCGTGGGTCAGGAGCGCTGTGCAGGGCCAGCGCGGTCACAAACTGAGTGGCCTCGGTCGGGCCATAGGTCTGTAGCAGCACGTCCGGGCCGGGCGCCTGCAGCATCAACGCATGGCTGTAGGGATCCGCCAGGTCGCCGCCGGTGATCAGCAGGCGCAGGCTGGCCAGGCGGCCGCTCAACATCGGCGCATAGGCGCGCAGCACACCGGCAACCAGGATCAGTACCGAGATACGCAGGTCAGCGATCTGCGTGCACAGTGCCTGCGGATCGCGCAGCACCGCCGGCGGCACGATCACGATCGTCGCGCCGTTGAGCAAGCTGCTCCACACCTCCAGGGTGGCCGAGTCGAAGGCCGGATTGGAGGCGAAGGCGACCCGGTCGGTGGCCAGGATCCTGGCCGCGCCGGGTTGGCATGCAAAGTTGAGGATGGCCCGGTGCGCAATCACCACGCCCTTGGGCGTACCGGTCGATCCGGACGTGTACATCACATAGGCGGCGCTGTCGGGCCAGATGAGCAGCGACGGTGCGTCGGTGGGGCCTTCGACGTCCAGGCAGTCCATGTCAACGCGCACGGCGTTGCCGTTGGGGAGATCCCTTGTCGAGTGGCTGATCACCAGCAGCGCACCGCACTCATCCAGGATCCGGCGCATGCGTTGGGCGGGATGTTCGATGTCCAGCGGCACATACGCCGCGCCACATTTAAGGATCGCCAGCTCGGCCACGATCAGATCTGCAGAGCGCTCCAGCGCGACCGCGATCCTGCTGCCCGGTGCCGCGCCCAGGGTGCGCAGGTGATGCGCCAGCCGGTTGGCCTGGCGGTCCAGCTCGGCGTAGCTGAGCGTGCAGTGTTGGTCCACAACGGCCACGGCACTCGGCGTCTGCCGGACCTGTTGTTCAAACCGCTGATGGACCCCGCCTTCGGCCAGCACGACGGCCTCGGTGGCGTTGAACTCCTCCAGCACCTGCGTCCGCTCGGCCTGGCCCAGGCGGGTCAGCGCATGCAATGGCCGGTTCGGCGCCACGGCCAAGGCGTGTGCCAGCTGCTGCAGGATCTCGGCCATGGTCTGCGCCAGTGCGTTCGGATCCAGCCCCTGGCTCGCCTGCACATCGACCGAGAACCCGCCGCTATCGTGATCGTCGTTGATCGCCAGCGATAACGGATAGTGGGTGCGTTCGCGCAAGTGCAAGGTATCGATGCCTTGCCAGATCGCCTCGCTGCGCGCTTGGTCCTCGGCAAGCACGTTGCCACCACCCCGGTAGCGATAGTTGAACAAGGCAGCGAACAGCGGCGCCGGTGCCTGGATCCCGCTGCAGCGCTGGGCCTGGGCCAGCAATGCGTGCTCGTGATGCAGCAGCTGGGCCAGCAGACGTTGGGTCTGCACAACCGCCTGCTCAACGCTGGTATGGTCGCGCCGCAAGCGCAGCGGCAAGGTGTTGAGGAACATGCCCAGCACCCGGTCAGCGCCGGCCGAGGCGTGCAAGCGGCCGAACAACACGGTGCCAAATACCACGTCATCGCGGCCGCTGGTCTGTGCCAGCAGCAGCGCGAACCCTAGGTGGAACAGGCTGGCAGTGCTGACTCCCAGACGGCGTGCCTGTTGCCGTAGCGTGCTGGCCAATGCGTCGGGCAAGGCCAGATTGACGTCCTGTAGCGGGCTTTCGACCTGGCTCACGCCGAACGGCACGGTCGGCTCTGTGACCTCGCCCAGCATCTGGGTAAAGAAGGCGCGATGCTCCTCTTCGCTCACCCCCAGGCAGGCCTGGGCGACGAAGTCGCGGAACGGCAGCGGCTCGGGCAAGAGGTGCTGGCGCGCATCCAGATGCGCTTGCACTTCTTCGACCACCAGTTCCAGCGTGGTGTGGTCCATCACCAGGTGATGATATTGCAGGCCCAGTAGCCAGGATCCGCGTTCGGCCTCATCGGCCAGATGCGCGCGCAGCAACGGCGCCTGGCGCAGGTCGATGCGGCGGTACTGAGTGTGCAGACGCGCTTGCAATTGCCTGGCCACATCGCTGCCGGCCAATCGATGGCGCTGCACCGGCAATGGCGCATGCCGGCGGACCACCTGGACCGGCGTACGCAGCCCTTCCCAGAACACCGCAGTGCGCAGGATGTCGTGGCGTGCGATGACCTGATCGAGCGCATCGATAAAGCGGTCGCGCTTGTCACACGCGTCGAAGGCAATCACGGTGCTGCTCAGATAGATGTCATCGACAGGCTCAGCCACGTGGTGGTACAGCAGTCCATGCTGCAACGGCGCTAGCGGGTAGATGTCCTGAATGTTGCTGGCGCCGCCTTCCAGCGTCTGGACGATGCTGTCGATTTCGGCCTGGGTGAGCGCCACCAGCGGCAACAGGTCCGGGGTGATATGGGTGCAGGCGGCGGTGATCGGATTGGCCGGGACGCTGACCATGGAGGCGGTCTTGAGCGTCTGGGCCAGGCCGATCAGGGTCGGGGTGCTGAACAGAGCGCGCACTTCCAACTGCCAGCCGAGCAGGCGCAGGCGCTCGATCAGTTTGACGCCCAGCAGCGAGTGCCCGCCCAGGGCGAAGAAACTGTCGTGGCGGCCGACCTGTTCGACCCCGAGCAGATCGCTCCACAGCTGTGCAAGCATCTGTTCGAGCTGGCCCTGCGGAGGTTGATGGGCTGCGTTGCCCAACCCGGTTTGATCCGGCGCGGGCAGGGCACGGCGGTCCAGTTTGCCGTTGGCGGTGAGTGGCAGTGCGTCCACGTGCACATACGCAGTCGGCAGCATCACCTCGGGCAGGCGCGTGGCCAGCTGGGTGCGCAGCGTGTCGGCGCTGAGCTGCTCGGCGTCGCCGACCAGATAGGCCACCAGGCGTGGCTCGCCGGGGGTGTCTTCGCGCAACAGCACGGCCGCATCGTCCACGCCGGCACAGGCGCGCAGGGCGGCGGCGATTTCGCCCAGCTCGATGCGGAAGCCGCGCAGCTTGACCTGATCGTCGTTGCGGCCGAGATAGTCCAGCGCGCCATCGGCACGCCAGCAGGCAAGATCACCGCTGCGATACATGCGCTGGCCGGGCTGTTCGGCGAACGGATCGGGGATGAAGCGTTCGGCAGTCAGATCGGGGCGGCCCAGATAGCCGCGTGCCAGCTGTGGCCCAGCGATATGCAGGTGCCCAGTGACACCAATCGGTGCCAGCTGAGCGTGCGCATCGAGCACGTGGATCCGCAGATGCGCGATGGGCTGACCAATCGGCACCCTGCCGCTGGGGTCCAATGCATCTTCGCGGGTGGTGTCGTGCACCACGCAGCCGACCACGGTTTCGGTAGGGCCGTATTCGTTGATCAGCCGCGTGTGTGGTGCGAGGGTCTGCCAGCGGGCGAGGGTGGCCGCAGGCAAGGCTTCGCCGCCGATGACCATCACCGCTGGGCTGAGCTGGCCTTGATGCTCGGCCAACTGCTGGCCGAGCACTTCCAGATGGGCCGGGGTGAGTTTGACCAAGCCCAGCGGGGTGGGATCGCACAGGCGCTGACGCAAGGCATCGAGGGTGGCGTGCTCGGGCAGCAGTTCGACCCGTGCACCGCACAGCAGTGGGGCGAGCAGGCTGGTCAGGGTGGCATCGAACGCCAGCGAGGAAGACACCACCGCGCTGGGGAACGGACGATAGGTATCGATCGCCCATTGCAGGTAATGCGCAGCGCCAGCGTGGGTGAGCAGGGTGCCCTTGGGTTGTCCGGTGGAGCCGGAGGTATAGATCACATAGGCCAGATGGTCCGCGCACAAGCCGGGGACGCTCGGTGCGCCGGGGTCTTCAAGATCGCTGTGTGCGTCGGTGTCCAGGGTCAGCACGCTGACCCGCAGCATGGCGCGGCTGGCGGGCAGGCGATCCTGCAGCTCGCTGCAGGTCAGCACCGCACGCGGACGGCTGTCGGCGAGCAGGAAGGCCAGGCGTTCGCTGGGGAGTTCCGGGTCCAGCGGCAGATAGGCGGCGCCGGCCTTGAGGACCGCGAGCAGGGCCACGACCTGATCGATCCCGCGTGGCAGATACAGCGCGACGCGGCTCTCCGCTCCAACGCCCAAGGTGCGCAGACGATGGGCCAGCTGATTGGCCCGCGCTTCTAGGACGGCGTAGCTGAGTTCGACGGTGTCGCAGCGCAGCGCGATGGCATCGGGCGTACGCCGTACCTGGTCTTCAAACAGGTGATGGATGCACGCGGCCTCCGCCAGTGGCACGGTCTCGGTGCTGGTGAAACGCTGCAGCTGGGCGCGTTCCTCGGCCGGCAGCAGGTGCAAAGCATGCAAGGCGGTGTCTGGCGCATCTTCCAGCGCCTGGACCAGCGCCTGCACGGTCTGCAGCATCAGCGCGACGACCCGCCCGGTACCGATCCGGCGCTCCACCTTGACCTCCACCGCAAAGCCTGCGCTTGCGGCGATGTCATCGATGGACAGCGTCAGCGGGTAGTTGTTGCGATCCAGCCCGTCCAGCATCTCCATGCCGTGCCAATCGTGCGCGCTCTGGCTTGGCGTCTGCCCCGCGTTACCGCCGACATGACGATAGTTGAGCAGGGCGGTGAACAGCGGTGCGGGCGGCGCGATGCCACTGCAGCGCTGGGCCAGGGCCAGCGGCGCGTGTTCGTGATGGAGCAATTGGGCGAGCTGCTGCTGGGTCTGGCGCACCGCATCGGCCACGCCGCGTCCGTCGCGTTGCAGGCGGATGGGGAGCGTATTGAGGAACATGCCCAAGACGCGATCTGCACCGCTGCCGCCCTGCATGCGTCCGAACAAGGTGGTGCCGAACACCACATCGTCCTGGCCGCTGGTCTGGGCCAACACCAGCGCGCAGGCCAGGTGGAACAGGCTGGAGGGGCTGACATTGAGCCGGCGAGCTTGCCGGCGCACACCGGCGGCCAAAGCCTCAGGCAGCGGCTGCAGCGCCTGTTCGATATCCGCGCCGGTGCCGTGCACCTCCCACAGGCCGAACGGCGCGGTGGGGGTTTCCAGATCGCCCAGCTGCTGGGTGAAGAAGGCGCGGTGTTCGTCTTCGCTCACGCCCAGGCGGGCCTGGGCGACAAAATTGCGGAACGGCAGCGGTTCGGGCAAGCGCGCCTGCTGTCCATCCAGATGCGCCTGCACCTCCTCGATCAGCAGTTCCAACGTGGTGTGATCCATCATCAGATGATGGTTGTGCAGGCCCAGCAGCCAGCGCCCGTGCGCGGGATCTTCCACGACATGGGCGTGGATCAGCGGCGCCTGGCTGACATCCAGGCGGAAGGTGCTCGGGTCCATGCGCAGGCGCAATTCGGCCAGCACGTCCGGCGCATCGATGACCAGCATGTGCAGCGGCAGCGTGGCATGGCGCCAGACGACTTGGACCGGTGTGGGCAAGCCTTGCCAGGCAAAGCCGGTGCGCAGGATGTCGTGGCGGGCGATCACCGCCTCCAGCGCGGTGACAAAGGCATCCAGGCGCGTGCGGGTGTCGAAGGACAACACACTGATGTTGAGGTAGGCATCGCCCTCGGGGCTGGCCAGATGATGGAACAGCAGGCCTTCCTGCAGCGGCGCCAGCGGATAGATGTCCTGCACGTTGGCCGCGCCACCTGCCACGGTGGCGACGACCGCGTCGATCTGGCTCTGGGTGAAGTGGACCAGCGGCAACAACTCGGGGGTGATGTGGGTGCAGCCGGGCAAGATCGGGTTGGGCGGGATGCTGACCGTCGCGCCGCAGGTGAGGGTGCTGGCCAGGCCGGCCAGGGTGGGCGAGTTGAACAACGCACGCACTTCCAGCTGCCAGCCGTGCCGGCGCAGGCGCTCGATCAGGCTGATCGCCAACAACGAATGGCCACCGAGGGCGAAGAAACTGTCGTGGCGGCCGACCCGGTCGATATTGAGCACTTCGCTCCACACCGCTGCGAGCAGGATTTCGCGCTCTCCGTCCGGGGCGAGGTAAGCCTGAGTGGCCAGCGCATCGCCATCCGGCGTTGGCAGGGCGCGGCGATCCAGCTTGCCATTGGCCGTTAGCGGCAGTGCGTCTACATGCACATAGGCGGTAGGCAGCATGACGTCGGGCAGGCGCGTGGCCAGTTGCGTGCGCAAGGCGTCGGCGCTCGAGCCGGTGGCGTCGCCGACCAGATAGGCGACCAGGCGCGGCTGGCCGGGGGTGTCCTCGCGCAGCAGCACGGCGGCGTCGTGCACGCCGGGGCAGGCGCGCAGCGCGGCAGCGATTTCGCCCAGTTCGATACGGAAGCCGCGCAGCTTGACCTGGTCGTCGTTGCGGCCGAGGAAGTCCAGCGTGCCGTCGGTACGCCAGCAGGCCACATCGCCGCTGCGGTACATGCGCTGGCCGGGCTGTTCTGCGAACGGATCGGGGACGAAGCGTTCGGCGGTCAGGTCGGGGCGGCCGAGGTAGCCGCGGGCGAGCTGCGGGCCGGCGATATGCAGGTGGCCGGCGACGCCGATCGGTGCCAGCTGACCGTGCGCATCCAGGACATAGAGCCGTAGATGATCGATCGGTCGGCCAATCGGCACGCGGCCGCTCGGGGCCAGGGCATCGTCGGCGGTGGTGGCGTGCACCGCGCAGCCGACCACGGTCTCGGTGGGGCCGTATTCGTTGATCAGGCGGGTCTGGGGCGCCAGCGCCTGCCAGCGCGCAAGAGTCGCTGCGGGCAAGGCTTCGCCACCGATCACCATCACCGCAGGACTGAGCGGCTGCTGATGGTCGGCTAGCTGCTGGCCGAGCACTTCCAGGTGGGCCGGAGTGAGTTTGACCAGGCCCAGCGGGGACGGATCGCACAAGCGCTGGCGTAGAGCCTCGAGCGTGTCGTGCTCTGGCAGCAGTTCGACCCGGGCACCACACAGCAGCGGTGCGAGCAGACTGGTCAGCGTTGCATCGAAGGCCAGCGAGGAAGACACCACCGCGCTCGGTAATGGACGATAGGTGGCGATGGCCCATTGCAGGTAATGCGTGGCACCGGCGTGAGTGAGCAACGTGCCCTTGGGCTGGCCGGTGGAGCCGGAGGTGTAGATCACATAGGCCAGGTTGTCCGGGCACAGGCCGGGCACGCTCGGTGCGCCAGGATCGTCAAGATCAGTGTGTGCGTCCGTATCCAGGGTCAGCACGCTGATGCTTTGCATGGCGCTGCCGATGGACTGGAGTCGCTCGTGCAGTTCGCCACAGGTCAGCACCACGCGCGGGCGGCTGTCGGTGAGCAGGAAGGCCAGGCGTTCGTCGGGCAGGTCCGGGTCCAGCGGCAGGTAGGCGGCGCCGGCCTTGAGCGTGGCCAATAGCGCCACGACCTGCTCGATGCCGCGCGGCAGGTACAGGGCGACGCGGTGTTCCGCTGCGACGCCCAGTGTGCACAGGCGATGGGCTAGTTGGTTGGCGCGCGCTTCGAGCGCGGCGTAGCTGAGTTCGACGGTGTCGGCGAGCACTGCGATGGCATCGGGCGTGCGTCGCACCTGGTCTTCGAACAGGTGGTGGATGCACCTGGCCTGCGCCAGCGGAGCGGTCTCGGTGACGGTGAAGCGCTGCAGCTGGGCGCGTTCGTC
>NZ_JACIFI010000034.1 GCF_014197275.1 Xanthomonas sp. 3075
GCTCGTCAGTAAAACGCTTCTTCACGTCCAATCTCCTTCGGGGTAGGGAATTGGACTCCAAACTGAGGCGCTACTCAAAATCGGGGGGACGTCGCTGAGAACCTGATGGTCAACGCAGACGGTAGTTCCGTCCAGCTCATTGACTATGACGGCATGTTTGTCGAAGCCCTGCGTGGAAGTGGTGCGACTGAACTTGGCCAAGCCAACTTCCAGCACCCTAAGCGCACGGCGTCCAATTTCAACGAGCAGCTTGATCGCTTTTCTTTCATCACACTTGATGTCGCTTTACAGGCCCTGACCGTATCTCCGGGACTTTGGAAAGCCTCGAACTCCGAACCCAGCGCTATCGTTTTTCGGCGGAACGACTTCCTTGACCCCGGCACCTCTGTCATCTTCAATCAAGTTCTAGGCCTTCCGGGGTTGAAGGTTCCCGCGCAGTCGCTTGCGCAGCTTGCGGATGGGCCTTTTGATCAAGTTCCGACACTTGCCGACTTCCGTGTTCAGCGCGGACTCGGACCGAACACAATTGTGTTCAACCCACAGGGCAAGCCCAAAGACATTGCCTACCAAAGCCCTTATACGGTCTGTGATGCGGCGAACTTTGCCCAAGTCGAAGCTCAGGTCGGCAGCCGCGTGGAGTTGATTGGCAGGATCGTTGATGTCACTCAAAAACGATACGGCAGGAACAAAAAGCCTTTCATCTTCATCAATTTTGGCGATTGGACAGGCAAGTCCGTAAAACTTTCAATTTGGTCTGAGGCATTGCGGCAGTTCCCCTCGGAGCCCAACAGCAGCTGGAATGGCCGTTGGGTCAGCGTGACCGGCCTGGTAGAGCCGCCCTATCACGGTCAAGCCGGGAAGATATCGTATATCAGCATCGGCATTAGCATCGAAAATCCAGGTCAGATCAAGCAACTTACAGAGGTAGAAGCGCGCTTCCGATTGCGCGGCGGGAAAGCACCTGTTGTTACCGCTGGTCGAAATGAAAACATCCTCAAGGGTATGGGTGGAGCGGGAAATACAGTTCCTCGGAGCACGAGCCAACAAGCTCCCAAGCCACTTCCCCCGCCGAGCACTCCTAACGCTCAAGTCCTTCAAAGGATGCAGCGACAGATGCCTCAGGCTGTTCCAAGGCCAACTGGGTCCGCGCCCCGCCCCAGCTCTCATCAGGTATCACCGGGACCTCGCAGAACCAGCTCACCCAAACGCATGGGCGCAGGAGCTTGGATCGCGCTCATTGTCTTTGTTCTGATTGTCTTGCGTTGGTGTGCTGGTTAGTCAGCGCTCCATGGCTTGCACTCAATAAGCGCATGTGACCAGTCACAAGGACATGCTTTAAACAACAGGTGCTTTTTTTTAAACGACATCATCAAGGAGGAACGGATGACAGAACTCATCAAACATCAGCAGGAACTTGTGACATGGGTTCGCGAGCATGGAGGGAAGCTCGACTTAGCTGTTGCATTTTGGGGAAAGGGCGCTTCGAAGGCGTTAGGGCTCCATGATCGCGCGCACCGATCCCGCATTCTGCTTGAACTGAGCCAAGGTTGCTCATCACCCGATGAAGTCAGGCAGCTGATGAGGCTTCCTAACGTCGAAGTAAAAGCTTTGGATCGACTGCATGCCAAAGCCTACATCGGCGAGAACGAAATGATCATCGGAAGCGCCAATGCTTCTGCAGGAGGATTAGGCATCGTAGGAAGAGAGTCTGTCCATTGGACAGAGTTAGGCGTCAAGGTGGCAGAAGAAAGCCCCCTCCACGAAGCGAAAAGCTGGTTCGATGCGGCTTGGATCAGGGGAAAGCGCATCACCAAAACGATGCTAGATGACGCCCAGCGCTTGATCAACGAACGCAATTCAAAGCTTCTTCCAAGCAATCCTGGCGGCCTCTCCATTTTGCAAGCGGTAAAGCAAGATCCCGATGCGTGGAAAGATGCGCGAATTTGGGTCGTCGTTGCGACGCGCAACCTAGGATTGGAAGGGCGAAAACTGCTTGAGGAGGCTCGCGTTTTCAATTCAACCCCTGCGATCTATGCCTACGAGAACTGGCCTGACATACCGCGAGCAGCAACGCTCATTAGTTTGACAAAGTATGAGAACGAGAAAATTGAACTAGACGATCCGCCGACGTTTAGAACGCCTGAAGAAAAGCAACCAGGCAAGATCCAACTGGTCTTTCCAGAAAAAATCCCTGGCTACACGATCGGCACCATTTCCGAATGGAGGCCACTCGTAGAGCGCGCGGAGAAGACCTACACAGGTTGGATCAAGCACGGTGGAATTTCCCTGCGCATCCACGAGTTCGTCGGGCGCTACGGTTAGTATCTTGACCGCCTTAAAAAAGCCTTAAAGACTAGCGAATTACTGAGTCCTGCACACGAAAAAGAGCCCTGCATGCAGGGCTCCTGTGTCGCCAGCGTTGAAGCCTCAGTCTCGGCGCCGGGTGCCAATGGCGGGCGGCGTTGTTCCGATCATTTGGCGGGAACCTTCTGCGACGACCGTAGCTTCCAGCCAAATGCCTAGGCACACCATCAGTCTGCTGCGCGGTCAACGGTCAGAAACATCTGAGCCGTCATAGACTTGGCTTCGGGGGACGGAATTTCAACTCCCAATGCCCTGCCCCACCCTCGGCCTGCGGTGGAAGTGCATCCTCTCCAGATGCCTCAGGCGTCAGCACCTCAATCGGCTGCGGAGAGAAGTTCTTCTCCAAGGCCTCAGCCGTCTCCACCATCGCTTTTCGAGCCCGCTTGATCCGCCCCTGCTGGATCGCTTGGATGCGCGGGGAGACATGCCTCTTCGTTCGCGCCAAGCGCCGCTGTGCTCTGGCCACCACTTTTGTATCGGGATCGTATTCTTGCTCATAGAGCTTGGCTTGCGCATCCAGCACGGCCATGCGCGCTTTGTAGGGTCGCACCAGCGTATGGGCATACTTGCTGATTGAGCGAGCAAGCATCTCGGTGTCTTCAAAGAGAAATGGCTTGGTGGCGTAGCTATCCACTCGCCGGCAAACGAGTGTCGAGTGAGCGCGCTGGAACTCGGGTTCAATCTGGATACCAGGGATCTGCCGCAATACTTCGAGAGACTGCTGAGCCACCTCCCGCTGGGCTTCGAGCCAATCTTCGATCAGCTGCGCCTGCGCATTGAGCAACTCAGCGTCTTGTCGGCCCGAGGAACGAGCCAAGCGCGTCACGCGACTAAGATGTCGGGTCTGACCGCTGTAAGGCGTGTAGAGACCCGGGCGAGGCGCTGGCGCACGCGCCAAGCGCTCTTTGATCTGCCGCACCCGCTCTGCGCCTGACAATCGTGTCTGCCCAACCGCTGTGCGTCCGTCCAATCCAGAAGCCTGTGCGTTGGCCCGATCCCGAAGTGCTGCCGCATGACTGTGGGACGGTGGCACTTCGTGCACGACGCCCCCGCTTTTTTTCATGTGCTCAGCGACAAGCTTTGAAAGCGCCAGTGCTGCTTCTCGCCCACCTGCCCCTCTCACTTCTGCTGTGAACTTCGTTTTGCGCATCACCGCCACTTTGGCTTTGCCCAAGTGCTTGCCAGGCCGGCGCGTGAGTTCGCGGGCGCGTTCAAACTCTCCATTGCGCGCGGCTTCGTGTGCTTGTGCTCGGAGACTGCGATGATCTACCCGAGCCGGGGCGCCCGCATTCTTCAAGTGCGCATTGATGACCATTGAAATGTCTTTGCGGATTTGCCGCAGCGCTCGTGTGCCGCCGCCTTGTCGCGCATCAAACTCAGCGCAGGCGCGCTCCCCTAGTCCTCCCGGTCCGACTTGTCGCGCTGACATCAGCAAATGCACATGATGATTGCGCTGATCACCATATTTGCTTGGTGTGTGCACAGCGACCAATACGGCGACTTTGAACCGATTGACCAGCAATTGGCCAAGCGCTAAAGCGAGCGCTCTCCGTTGGTGTTGATCGAGTTGATGCGGAAGCGACACCTCGACTTCTCGGCAAACGCGTGCGTTCTTGCGCGTCTCGGCCGCTTCGTTCGCGTTCCAAAAATACTGCGCATCAAAGCACCACTCCGGCGCTCCTTTCGGCGCAAGCATCTGATGGAAATCGACACCGCCTCGGTGGGAATAATTGTGGCCAAGCCCTGTGCTCATATCGAGCAGATCAAACCCTGCGCGGTAAGCAGCTGCTGCGACCGAAGAGTCGCCATTGCCTCGGCTGAAAGACTTCATTGTTGCGTGATAAATCGCCATTTGTGAAACTCCTGTTTGTGGAGCACACAAAGAAACGGCAGAACATCGCCCGTCGAGAGAAAAGCGAACTCGACAGCACAGAGACCTCGGTCACGAGGTTTTGAAGTGGCTGTGTTGCCTAGCGAAGCATAGGCAACGAGGTGGCGAAAGCCACCGCACCGACGCGCAGCGTTGGCGCACGGTTTCTGCAAAGCAGAAACCATAAGTGCGCTCTTGCTCTTTAATTTTTTCTTTGAATTTTTTTGCCACAGTTGGATCAACCATGGCTCTTTTTACATATAAATACTAGTTATACCAAAGAATGAATAAGACCTGTACGAATCTGATTACGTCTCACGCCATGTATCGTTTTTATGCTGACTGTCCATGCAGAAGTGATCTCCCGTGGCCTCGGGAAATCCAAGCAGCAGCAGGACGAATTGCCGTCAGGTTGGTAGCATCACCAACGCCGATCGAACGCTAAGTCGCAACAGCTGCGGAAACAAGGAAGCGAAATGCCCAATGACTACTGGGACATGGATGACAAGAACGACCCCAACCTGTTGAACCTTGCCAGCGTGAGCACCTCAATGCTCGTGCCCTTTCCAGTGGGAAAACTGCCAGATGCTTCCGTGCTTTGGCTCAATGAGCGCTGGTTTCATGACTTAGGCATGGCCATCCACGACGCGCCAACTCGGGCCCGCATCTCAGCGTCCTTGCTTGAGCGCTTTGCCGTGACCTCTATCGAAGCCCACTGCGTTGCCGGCACCTTCGGCGGACAGACACTGGGCGCTGATCGCTATGGTGGGAGCGGTGGGGCGATCCACGGGGGGAGTGGCCGCTGTGGCTCCGATGGCATGCTCATCGCCAAAGGAACCGGCCCCACGCCACTGGTCTCCGAGGCCCATGATTGGTCACACTCCCATGGCTGTCTCTATCTTTACGACGCCATTCGCGAGGCAGTCGCCAGCGAGATCCTCAACGCAGAACTCCCCCACGGGACAGTCCCCATCGTTGCCATCATCGATGCCGGCTTCTCCCTGGCGCGCACCGATGCCGACGAGCCGGAGCGGTGCGCCATTCTGATCAGGCCTGCTTTCCTGCGCTTGGCGCATTTCGAGCGCAGCCTGTATTTCGGGACATCAGGCAGTGCAAACAGCGATCAATTTCAAGATAGCCTGCGAGTCAAAGATGCCATCCACTTTGCCGACGAACACACGCAGCGCGATGCAGGCAATCCCAATGACCTAGGCGTTGACTTGTCTGCGCTCTACCTCCGCCTTGCCGAGCAGATTGCCGCAAGTCGCGCGCATCGCCTCTGGACCGGACGCCCGACAAGCGACAACATCACATCGAACGCGCAGTTTCTGGATTTCGGCGGCTTCCGCGCAGTTCCCACCTGGAAGCGTGGCACCGATGGGCATCGTCACTTTTTCGGCGATGAGATGCGTGATGTTCGCCACTCGCTTCCCTCGCTTGCCTATTTTTTCAAGAAGTATTCCCGCTTTGACAAGGCAATCGCCAACATCGATCAGCTGCTTATCCAGATCGAGCATCACATGGAAGCTGCGTTTCTCCATCACTGTGCAGAAGCGTGTGCTTTGCCTGAGTCAAGCCCAGAGGTGTTCCATTTCAAAGCGATCATTGCGCACTACTACCGCGAGCAACAGCGCATTGACTATGCGCTCGATCAGCCCACAAAGCACGATGAGCGCCACGATTGGCTCTCCGACCACATCAGAGGCAAAGCAAGCTACGGGTCTCCTGTTGGCGAGGAGATCGCGGCGCTCCTGCGCGAACTTCCGAACGCACATCTCCATCTTTGTGCGGCCAACCGCTGGCTGAGACCACGACCGCGCCTTTCCTATCGCGTCTCCAAACGCCGGGCGATCAAGCTGGTGCGGTCGATCCTGGCCGATCGGTCGTCGGGACCCGAGCGGGTCTCGGCTTTTATCGCAACCGAGGTCGCGGTCTCACGCCGCGTTTGGAAAGGCTTACCGCCACACTGGCTTGTCCTGGGCTACGCAAGCGATCACGTGTCCACCGCCTTGTATTTCTTTGATACGCATCGTATGGCCTATACAGTCCAGCTGGAGGGGCCACGCGTGCGTGGGGGAACACTGATCTTCGGTGCCGAAGTCGCAGATGAGACACTGGGCATCACCAATTCTGGCCATCGAACCGTCGCGCTTGTCGACTGCGAACCTAACAGCTACTTGGTAGGTCTAAGCTTGAACGGGCGTGCATCAATCCCTACCGCACTGCTCACCTTCCCGGACGCTGCCGTTGCAGCGCAGACATTTAACTCAACCACCACCCATGCAACCTAATGCCGTTGATGCGCAGGCGCTTGGCCTGGCAATGCAACTCCTGTTCAAGACTGACCGCAAGAAGTTCACTATCGCAGCGGCTTATGTGTGGCTATGGCCTGCAATTCGCCTAGGCCAGCTCGTCACGATTGAAGACGAAGACGGGGTCTGGACCGGCTACGCCTTATGGGCTTATCTGACGCCTGAAACCGCCAGTCATTTGGTTCTGCAAGATCCGCCGTTCTTGCCAATTAGCGACTGGAACGAAGGTGATCAACTCTGGATCCTGGATTTCGTGGCTATGCCAGGGCATCACCGACGCCTGGCGAGAGCGCTCCGGCACCGCTTGCGCCCTCACTTCAAGCAAGCGCATCGCTTGGTGCGAGATAAGACGGGCGCTATGCTGGGAACCAAGACTCACAGACTTCGCAAAGATAGCTGAGGAAGACACGTCGCTTCCTTGATATGAATGGACGAACCGAAGCGACAAGGCAGTTGCAACCTATGCACGAAGTGACATCAAGGTCGACCAAGGCCTGGACTGGATTTTTGTTCCTGGGCTTCGGTTCTGGTTTGCCCTATCCGCTGATCGGCAGCACCTTAGGCTATTGGCTCAGCGAAAAGTCGCTTTCGATCGCAGTCATCGGTGCCTTGGCTTGGACCGCACTTCCCTACTCTCTCAAATTCCTATGGGCCCGCCATCTCGACCAACGTCGTGCGCCGGTCGTTAGAAGCACCATGTCGCACCGTCAAGGCTGGATTGTCTTGTCTTCGATCATGGTCGCCATCTCTCTCCTAGGCCTTGTCCTGAGCGTTGTCGCTGGCAGCCTTCCGCTGATTGCACTGAGCTGCATCGCAGCAGCCTTTGGCGGTGCGACCCTGGATGCCTCAGTCGATGCGTTCCGGATCGAACAAGAGGCAGTGCACCAGCAGCCAGCCAAGCTCCTCACTGCCTACCAATTTGGCTACCGCATTGCTCTACTGCTGAGCGACGGTCTGGTGTTCTTGCTCGCAGCGCGGCTGTCCTGGCAAGTTGCTTATGCACTTCTGCTTCCCCTGATGTTGGTGCCCATCTGCGGAACGCTCTTTCTGCGATCTGCCCCCGATAGCGTCCTCACCCCAGGTCGCACGAGTGCGGAGAAGCAGGGGTCTCCGCTGATATCCCTTCGACCCTCCACGCTCCAAGGATGGATCGCGGTGGTCGTCTTCATCGGCTGCTATCGCCTACCGGACATTCTTCTGGGTCCCATGATCAATCCTTTCTTCTATGCCCTTGGCATTGGAAAGAATGTGGTCGGATCCCTCCATATCTGGCTTGGTATCCCAGCAGCCTTCCTCGGAATTTTGGCTGCAGGCACAAGCTTGAAGCGCATGTCCTTGAGCACGACCATTCTTGTTGGCGCAGCTCTCCAAGCCCTTGCCCTCCTCGTTCTTGCATCGCTCTCGTCGAACGAGCAGTCTGCTGAACTGCTTTGGGCTAGCGTTATTCTTCAAAACCTTGCTAGTAGCTATACCGGCATAGCCCTGGTTGCTTACATGTCAAAGCTGGTCACGCTTGGACGCGCAGGTGAGCACTACGCTTGGCTAACCAGCTTTTACTCCATCTTCGGCAGGGTGCTTGCCGGCTTCTCAGGCCTAGCAGTGGCTTATCTCACCACGCTCAATGGACAAAGCCAAGGCTATGGCATGTTTTTCATTGGCATCTGCCTGACGTGCGTGCCCGCCCTCCTCGTCTACTTGCTCATCATTCGGAATAAATTGAAGGAGCGACCAGAGCCGTAAGTGCCATCACGCTGTTGCCTTGCAATGACCTTGGGCTGTTTACGAGAACATGTAATGCGTGAGCTCAGTCGTTATGCACAGGCCGGTGCAAAAATGAACACTATTTACTTGACGTTTGAGTGACAGCATCCAAACCATCACTCAGCCTCGTCGAAACCGTCAGCCCAGAAGCACAAGGCGAGGTCACGTCCGTCGTCGAGACATAGATTTTATACGGCCCTTTCGTCAATGTCGCTGGTTGGGTCCAAGCTGCATTTTTTATCACGGCCCGAGGCTCACGTATGCCTTCCACAAAAGCATATTTTTTAACGATATCACTATATCTTTCACAGCCTCGGGCTTTTTTGTCAGCAGAAATTACAGCTAGGGCAGCTACTGTCCAAGCCTGAGAGCTTTCATCACTGCGATGAACGCCGAAGCTCAACGCTGCTACCTGGGACTTCTGATCATTCAATGAAACTCGATAGTGACGACGAAGGGGCTCGTCTCTGACAATCTCGGTCTTGCCGGCTCTAATTAATTTGTTGACCTGAGACTCTTCAACAATAACGCCGCTACTGAATAGCGACACCAGTTCGTCAAGCACTTTTTCTGAACCATAGGCGTCACCACAGAATGTGGCCGATACTAAAATAGAAAAGGCCACGATAGTTGAGGACCATACACCACTCTTATAAAATTTCACTCCAGCCCTCATTGCATTTAAAGCGCTTCAAGTGTCGTCTTGAAGCCTGCCCAGATGTCGGCCCGGATTAGCGCTAACCAATTTGATGCCTAATTGGCTAGCACCAGCGGACCTCATCAGTTTCGACTTCTCGTGAGACCAAGCAAGCACTCGCCCTTCGAACTCGCCTTTACATACACCGACGTTTCACCAAGATTGGTTTTATAGAAGACATCCTTACTAACGTCGGCGAGTGGCGCATGGGGATTGGGTGGCAGGACGTATGGGGTGAGCGCAAATTTCTGCTTGATCTTAGACACTTCATAACAGCGCCCAGGAGCGAGCTCCATATACATAAAACTCACTCCTTTATCGAGTTCAGGCGGGACCCTGAACTCAACGAAGGAGATCGCATACTGATCCCGCGTCTTGAACGTATTTGAGCGAAAAGCAATGTTCAATGATCGACTTGAACTCACCTGATGGAAATCACGGAGTCCAATTTCGCGGAAAACTTCATAGTTTACCGCCTTACCCGGATCATAGATTTTACCAACTATTTCATCCATGGCGAGCCCTGAAATTCCATCTTCCGCAATGGCGCTTGTGCAGAAGACAGCCATCAGCAATGTAACTGCAAGACCTTTGTGCACGCCCAACATTACTGGCCTCTCAAATAAGCACGCAATTCAATTTCAACCTGATCTACAGGCGATAAATATCTAAAGCAACCGACAACAAGGAAGAGTCATCCTTGACCAAAGCATAAAGCGTCCCCTGGTCAACCCTGTGCAGCGCACCGATTTGAGCCAGTGAAACTACTTGACCATCGATCTCGGCAATTGCCTCTCCCTTTTTCGGAAGTCCTGATTTGCTTTTTGAATACATCATGAGGCGCGTTTTACCATTAGTGACCCAGGCTCCCACGTATTTGTCGTCTGAGTGATCGTGTGATGGCGATACGAGAATTGAATCGACCAATACGCCCTTTGATAGCGCACCATCTTTAGCTGCAAGAAAATTACCCTTACCAATCTTCTCGGGACGAGGATCTATATCACCAATAATCCCTGGCTTCGCCTGAATTTTTAGGTTGGTGGACAGGTAATAGGTATCACCAGAATAATAGTCAACAAATTGAGCGCACGTGCCTCTGATCGCATGAACTCGGACATTGTCAACCTTACTTACCTTGGCTAGGGGGACTACCAAATTCGCACTCCCGCCCTCCACATAGAAATTGTCTTTAAGCTGAGACTTTTCTGAACATAGAGCCCTAGCAGCACTCTCTCGCTGGTCATTTGAGCGGGCCTGCCCGACCATTAGGCCGGCGAGCGTAAGCACGCAAATCGAATTTAAGGCAACCCTAACTATGGACATCGAAAGCACCTCTTTAACGCGAATGTAAAATCAAGGGGTTGGAACAATGATAGTCGGAGTTACCTCACTATATCCACCAACAACCTTTGTATCACTGGGACCAAGCACGCCTATGCTGAGATAATTTGCAACACCCCTCACAATATCATTGGCAAATTTCTCATTTTGATTAAACTCAGCATTGGTAAAACCATCTTGATAGAGGTTTTGGTAAAGGGTTCGAGCAGCTGCTGCATTATGTGCCAGCTCATGCATCACCAAGAAATTCGCCCCTCCCATTAGATCGGAATACCCCTTAATGGTGTCAATGTTTATTGATATCTGTGGGTCGCCGTTGTTATAGTCGGACTGCCCAGTCGCAAACCCATTACTATAGCTAGTGCCCGCTTCGTTTACCTTATAGTCTGCATTGAGCATCAGACTCTTGATTTCAGACATCTGCACGGTTGAACCATCGCTCATTTGCATATAAGCGTTATCAGGAAGCGAGCTGATAGAGTCTTTAACAAAGTAGATTGCATCGTCAAATTTAACCAGAGCGGCCGACTCTTCCGCTGTCAACGCACGCGTGAAGTTGAGATCGTATTCCGGCGCTGTTGGAAGAGGAGTGCCACCCCCACCTGGAGGACTAATAGGCCCTGGCTGTTCAACTGGTGGTGAAGGGGGAATAGTCGGAGGCGGACTTGGGGGAGGGTTAACTACGACTGGCGGCAGCTCAGTAGGCGGCTCGCTCGGATCGACATCCGCAGCGGCTGCCGCACCTGCCACTAGAAATAACTCTTCGTTTGTCAGCTCTCTCATTACAGCACTCCCTGCAATATTTCGATTGATAAATTACTGTTTCGCTTTCTTTTCTTCCTAAACATCATTTTTTTATTTCCCGTGCAGCCCATAAATAACGGTCCATTGCAAGCCCGGATCACATAGACTTAGAGCTAGGCAGACTCGAAGCACTTGAAGATAAATTTACCTCTGTTGGCCTCTTACTCTTGGCATGCAAACCTCATTTCTCCAACGTGACCGTTTCAAAAGTAGCATCTGGCGCATATTCATGTGCCCATCTCAGAACAGAAATCTCTGCGTCGAGGCTCTTTTTATTCCTGGGCACAAATAAGGTGAAAGTGGGATTTTTTGAGCAAGAAGCGCCCGACTTTTTGGTGTCGGCTTTGCAGTTAAAGTGAATGAGCCCAGCAGCTTCGACCGTATTATCACTCTTGATCGCAACTGCACCTTTCTCAATGCAGCTCTTGTAGCGGCAGCCGGATATTAAGGTCAACCCATTCCCCACATCAACGTCTTTGTTGGGTGGACCGCTCAGAGCCTCCCCAAACTGCTGCACCAATGGTTTTCCGGGAATAATATAGTCACCTGCTGACTGACCAAAGTAAGCCGATAGGACCGCAGAATTAATCTTGGCAGGCGCAGCCGTGGCCAAAACGCTTCCCCACAATGAAAAGATCATTATTGCAATTGATGCAATTCTTTTGTTAGCCTTCATCTCCAACCTCACGTTATAAGTCAACACTTAACCGCCACCCGGCACGCTGCCGTTCGTAATATCTTGTTGAATAAGGGCGGCCTCCCTGTCTCGCCTTGTATCATACGCATCACCGAAATCGTTCAGATTGGTAACAGCATCTTGCCAATGTCCCGTTGTTACTTGGGTCCAGAAATTGGGGGTTGCTGTGGCAAGGCCAGGGCCGTATTGGTAAGCAACACTTGCGATGGCGGTCTGGACGCCACCAGGCAGCTGATAAAAGTCAGCATAATCGGAAGAATTGTTATAGCTATTAACAACCGTATTTAAAATGTCTGATCGAACTGCGTTATCCAACGCATCTGCCTGCGCCTCGGTGATGTGGAGAGGGTTGTTTTGAACGGCATTCAGCGCATCTTGTCCTGTTAGATGAAGGTAGGGCGTCAACGTAGTAACAAGCGCCTGATCCACACCTAGCGCGGCAAGGCTTTCGGTAGTTTGGCCACCCAAATCGACTCCAGTTGCCACAGTTACTCCGCTCTGATCTATGACCACGCCGTTATTGGTGGGGACATATGCATCTAGCTGTTGCCCGCCCTCGACGCTATCAATAAAGGCGTTATCGATTCTGTTTTCAGCAGCCAGCGGGACAAAAACATCACCATCGTTGCCCCCTCCTCCACCTTGTGGCGGTGGTGGGGGTTGCTCAACTGGCGGTGTTGGCGGCAATGTTGGTGGTTCTGATGGAGGTGGATTAACGACCACGGGGGGCAACTCAGTGGGCGGCTCGCTTGGATCGACGTCCGCAGCGGCTGCTGCACCTGCCACTAGGAATAGCTCTTCGATTGTTAGCTCTCTCATTACAGCACTCCATCCTGTGCGTTTAATTTTGATCCAATCATTTCTACTATTTGATTCGCAATAAGGCTTCTCTCTCTGAATTACTTTTACAAGTATTACTACTTATCCTTGGCTGGATTTTCCAGCTGTTTCCACTGCATTGTCCTGTTCAAAGCTGCTTGGCTGCTCTTTGATCAGGGGCCTCAGGTTCCCGTTAACGAAGAGGTAGTGCATATCGCACATCCGAGAGATATTCTTGTCGTGCGTCACGACGACCGTGGTCGCGCCGATGCTCTTGATGTTCTTCATCAACTGGATGCCCATCTGCTCATCAACCCCAGTCGTTGGCTCATCCATCAGCAACAACTTGGTGCGCCTGTAAAAGGCTCTCGCCAAGAAGATCCGTTGTTTTTGACCGCCTGACAGCGTGTTTCCCAAGTCGCCGACTCTGGTGTTGAAGCCCATTGGCATGCGCTGAATATCGTCGTGGATGCATGCCAATTTCGCAGCCTGCACAAGACGCTCTTGATCAATGTGCTCATCGAACATGGAGATGTTTTCCGACAACGTCCCGGACAACAGATTGTCTCCCTGCATGACGATGCTGACCTTGCTCCGGTAGCTCGACTTACCGACTTTGCGCAGATCCTCTCCATTGACTAAGAAGTCCCCAACTTGAAGATCTTCAAGCCCCGCCAGAACGCGGATGAGTGTGGTCTTACCCACGCCTGAGTTCCCGACAATTGCAATCACTTGGCCTGCCGGGGCCCTGAGCTGCAAAGCGCTCATGATCCACTTGTCCGTAGACGAGTAGCGGAAGTAGCCGTTGGCAATGGCAATAGCTGGCGCAGCATCCTCCAGCGCGCCGTTGCCATGCAGAAACGACTCAGGCTCGCTATGCGTGATGTCTGAAATGCGCTCGGTGTGCAAGCGAAGCAGCCGGAGCTGCATCAAGTAGTCGGCCAGATTGATGCTGCGTTGGCTGAACTGGGTCGCGTAGATCAAAAAGACCGTCAGCACCCCGATCGTCATATCGCCACTGAGCACCAGCCGTGTGCCCTCCCAGATCACGAAAATGCGGCACAGGCCTTGGATGAGAAGCTGGACAGAATCGAACCCAATGCGGATACGCTCGGCCCCGATGGTTGCATTGGTGGCTTTCGCGCTGTAGTTCGTGAAGCGCGACGCCCAGAGCGCTGACTTGTTGAACAGCTTGATGGGCTGGATGCTTCGGACCGTTTCGTAGAGCAAGCTTTGCCGGCGTGCATCAATGTTGATCTGATCAAGGTTGGCTTCTTTCAGTTTGGCGTAGTAGGCGTAGCGCGAACCCACATAGGCAATGGTGAAAGCCAACAAGGCGAAGGCAAGCGGCGCGTCGTAGCTCATCAAGAGCAACAACATGAGGAAAGACATCACCCCATCGATGACCGCTTCCATCATCTTCGTCGTGAGTGACTGCTGGATGGAGTAGATCGACTGGAAGCGGCTTGAAATATCCCCGGTGTGCCGCTTTACGAAATACGACTGGGGTAGCGACACGAGGTGACGGAACAAGTTGCTGCTCCACCGTAAGCCAGTGGTCGAAGAGATCCACAGCAAGGTCCACTTCCTGGCAACGGTCAAGACGAGCTGGACCAGGAGCACGATCGAAAAGCCGATAGCCAATGTGGTGACCAGACCATCGTCCTTGACGCTGAGCACCTGATCCATGGTCAGTCTCAGATATTGCGGCGCAATCAGCGCACAGCCTTCCAAGAAGAGCGCCAAGATGCCCACACCCCAGAACGCGGGCACCAGGGACCGAAGCGAGCCTGCCAGATCGCGAAGCGACACCGATGGCACGCTCTTGATCTTCTTGAAGGCCGGACCCGGATGCGCCTCCAACGCAATGCCGCTAAAAAGCTCATCGAACTCATCGAGCTTGATTTTTTTGACGCCCGTTGCGGGATCGCTGATGTGAACATGCCCTCCCCTCACAGCCGTCAGCACGACAAAGTGCCCGTGGTGTAGGTGGACCATGCAAGGCAACGACAGCTTGGGCAGTTCGTAAAGCTCCAAGCGAAGCGGACGCGTCGTGAGTCCGTTGGCGTCAGCGATTTCAATCAGCGAGGCGAGCGTTGCCCCACTAGTTGACACCGTAAAGCGGTTGCGAAGCTCCCCAAGGCTCGTTTCATGGCCGTAGTAGGAGAGCAGCATCGCAATGCAGGCCAGGCCGCACTCGCTCGACTCCGTCTGACGGATATGCGGCACACGGCGCTTCGAGGAGAACACCAGGCTTGGTTCAGCAGAGCGATCCGTCTCGGCATCGCCATTGGCGGATGGTGTCAAGACGTCCCTCATCGCTTTTCACCCGTCAAGCGCGACCCCATGGTTTGGAAGGGATCAAACATCCACTCCCAGATCTTGCGGCCCTCCAAGATCAGTTCCGCGTCCACTTCCATCCCCGGCAGGAAGGACTTCGCTTCTTGGGCAACTCCAATGGTCTGGGAAGGCAAGGCGACTTTGGCGGTGTAAACCGGCTCGGTGGGCGACTGGCGACCATAGCGGCGCTCCAACTCACCGATGGGACTCGTTTGCGTTGACAGCGATGCGATGCGCCCCTGGATGGCGCCATATTTTGCTTTCGGGAATGCGGCGATGTTGAGCAGCACCTCGGTGCCGACATTCACATGTCCGATGGCCCTGGAAGGAATAAGAATTTCAGCTTCGAACACCGACTCGCTTGGGGTGATGGACGCGATGATCGAGTCGGTGCCAATGCGCTGACCTTGGGATGCATAGATTGCTGCAACGGTGCCGCTCAAGGGTGAAGTGATGGTTTGCAGCCGGTCGGACTTGGCTCTGGCCACTTGATCTTCGATCGTGGATTTCTCACGCTCGATCTCACTCGCTTGTCTGCTGGCGGTTGTCTTTATCTCGGTGATTTCACCCAGCAATGCGGCACGCTGATTACGAAGTGTGGACTGCTGCGCGCGGGCATCCTGGATCTCCGCTTCTGCATCCAAGAGAGCATTTTCGTAGGTGAGGTAGGTGTATTTGGACACATACTTCTCAGCAAGCAGCGGCTCAATGGTCTTCAAGAGTTCTTTGTTCTTGGCGTATTTCTTTTCCAAGATTGAGATCTTGCGAGCGACTTCCTGCATCGCGCCGGTCGTTTCTTCGACTTGACGCGTCAGTTCCCGCTCGCGCTGGCCAGAAAAGTCATGCGTCTGCAATTGCTCCTTGGTCAGCTCTTCTGATCGGGTGAGCGCACGCTTGATCGTCTCATCGGACAGAGAGCGACCCGCTTCGTCGGTGATATCGGCTGATAGCTCGGCGAGCACTTGGCCCTTCTTGACCAAAGCATTGGGCTTCAATGTCGTCGACAGGATGAGGCCAGGCGTTCCACTGCGGATATCCACTCGCCCATGCGTCGAAATGATCTGGCCCGACACGTGCTCCCGCTTGGAGTAGGACGCGGTCAGAACAAACGTGGCCAGCAAGAGGAAAAGCGCACAGCCACAGCCAATCCAGATCCGGATGGACGAGGGAAACGCATCTTTTAGGTCGCCGAGTGTGGAAGTTGTCTCCGGCCCCTTTCGCTTGCGAAAGAGCGGTTGTTCCGCGTCATCCGTCTGACCTGACTCGCTATCCATAGCACCTACACTTCGAGATCTACTGCACAACTTGCGTGAGTTGAGGCTACCCGCGCAGACATTAAAATTACATTTGCGTTTTGTTGATCTGGCGTTGGCATTGGCGCCAAACCTAAGTTCGCAAGCCCCACGCTATTGCTTTTTCAGCAACCAAGGCTTGCATCAAGCGAAGGTGCGTTGCGCAAAGCGCAGCCACACATTGCTAGGTTGAAGCATGAATCCTACGCTTAATGCGTCAGCCACCGCCCCCATCACCACCACTGCCCCCATCGCCGCCAGACATCACCTGCTGCTGAGAGTGGGCAGCAAGCGTCATGACGGGGCCTGTTGGGTTCTTGTCGATTTCTTCGCGCTCGCGCTGGAATTGCACCATCTCCTGCGCCCGTTGCTGATCCATTGCCTCTGTCTTCTGCAAGGTCTCATTTATGCCAGGCGATGGCGTATTGAGCGAGGTTTCCGAGTGAAAGCCGGGCGTTTTGCCAAAGACAAAGGCGACATCATCTTGGATGAGCACTTTACGGAGTTCATCCGCGCGTTCGATCCCTGACTCTTTGACGGCATGCAATACCTCAGCCGTCTTCTCATCGGAGGTGCCTTTCGGGAGCTGCGCCTGTATGGCAGAGAACAACGCGTAATCCCGATGATCAGAGGGAAACGCCTGCTGAGCGGCATCTTGGAGGGGCCTTGCTTGCTCAACCCGATCCTCATCGTGTTCGTGTGCGTTAGAGCGGGCAGTTGTCCCACCAAAACCTGGCGACGACGCATAGGCAGCGGGTTGGCGCTCCGGCAATACGGTCTGCGCCGGCACTTCGCTTTGCGTTGGAATTGCCGGCGACGGCGCTCGCACCGCCTCTTGCTGCTCTGCCTGCAATGGAACAGCCGATGGCGCATTGTTCTGTGGCGTGACTACTCGGGCTTGCTGCTCACTGCCCTGCTCCACCGCCGCATTCGCCGATGTCGGCCCTGTCGGTTTCAAGGACTCTCGGCGCGCGTGTTGTGCCTGGGACAATGCAGCATCCAGGTCTGGGCCGGCAACGCCCGTTGCCGGCAACCCTTGGTCTTGCTGGAACTGCCTCACGGCATGCTCGGTCTCTGGACCATAGTGCCCGTCTTGCGGCACGGCCTGGCCGTTCGGACCACGGGCATCCACTTGCTGCAAGCGATACTGCAAGAACTCGACCTCCTGCCCTCGATCGCCGAGGCGCAGCCCTTCCACCTCACTTGATGCCGGCGGCGGCGTCGGCACAGTGGCCTGAGTAGGCGCTTGATCGGTAGAGGTCGAAGCGGATGATGCGGGCCCGGCACTCGGCGCAGACGCGCTCGCCGCCGTTGGAACCGATGCGCCCGCCTTAGGCTGGACTGCGCCGGCTGTCGGGGGTGCGGCAACCTCAGGTGTTCGGGTTTCTTGGGGTTCGCGTTGTGGGACAGGCTCGGGCTTCGGTTCGGCAGGCTTGGCGACCGGGCGCACGTCTTCTGGCAGCGGCGCGTTGACGGATGCGGGCATCACGACCGGAGCAGGCGTTGCCGTCTCCGCAACGGCAGGCGCGTCGGGTGTGCGTGCAACGTCTCGATCTCGCTGCACGTCAATGGCTGCCTGAGGCGCTTGGGTTTCATCCACATGCGGAGCGGTGACGGTCGTTGCGGCGAAGCCTGCGACCTGTTGCGCTTCTTGCGTGGACACACCTTGCCGATTGGCCTCCCGCAACGCCTGCTCGTAGGCATCGCGCTCCTGAGGCGAACGATGTTCGATCTGTCGTTCGCCAAGCTCAGGCACGGGAGACGCCTGGGCGTAAGCTTGCACCTGCTCCCGTGCGTTTTGGATGTCTTCACTACTGGTGACCGCTGCTACGCGGATGACGCCGTCACTACCGCGTTGCAGATGGGCAATGGGGCTGTCGAGCTGACGCGCACCCTGTGCATCGGGATCGAGCGTCAAAGAAGAGTTCGACGCATCCAGGCCCGAATTTGCACGCGTGGTGTTGATGGCCAGCTGGATGGCAGCAAGGGACTCAGCATTCGGATTGAGGCCATAACCTGCATAAGTTGTCGCCAGGCTCGATAGGTCTAGCTGATCCTGGGTCGGGCGCTGCCACGCGGGGAGCGCTGCCATCGTTTGTTCATGTTGTCCCAGATGTGGCTGCATGGCAACGCGGGTCGCCGAGAGTTCCGCAGCGATCGGGCCGGTTGCCACCTCGCCGTTATGGCGCCAAACACCATCAGCAAATTGATATTGCTTGCTGTTGGATGCCTGCAAGTTATCCGAATTGAGCGCGGCAGTGACGGCTGACGGCGATTGAATACCAGCGATCGTGTCCCAGCCATCCAGGCGGTGCGCGACCTGATACCGAGCGGCAAGGCCCGCTGGCCCCTGCACGATATTGCTTTCCACAACCTCAGCTGCTTGCGCGTCCAGTTGCGCAGCACGCGCAGGCGGCGCAACTTCGGCCTGAGTGGTGTTGCCGCCATTTGGATCAATGTTGGTAACGCGAGTGCGCTGCCACTGACCAGTATCGGCGTCACGCGTCCAGTTCGCTGGCAACAAGCTTGGAAGATCAGTGCTGCTGGCTTCCAAGTTGTATGGGCTACGCGGCGGCGGCATCCGGCTCATCGCAAGTTCGACAGACGTATTGGCGGCTCGGTAGTCCAACTCACGTCGGGTATCGAAGTCTGCCGAAAAGGTTGTCTGCTGCGGATGGTCAATTCCATCGGCGCGAAGATCAGCAGCCATTGGCTGCACCCATTGCCGCCCGTTGAAGCTCCACTGCCTGCCCAGTGAGTCCACTTGATGCGTGATCTCACGCTCATCCAGGGTCGCCATTATCTTGTCAGACACGACGTAACCAGCAACGCCGCCCACTGCGCCACCAACGGCAACGCCAACTGGGCCACCTACTGCGCCAATCTCCGCTCCGGCCCAAGCACCGGCCCAGGCGCTTGCGTTGTTAGCGGCGTAGTTGCGCAACTCGTGCTTAGCGCCCAGCAGGTTGTCCTGCGCGAGCAACGTGCTCACCCGCTGACTGGTCCCAATCGCATCGGTCGCCGATGCCAGCAAGCCCGTTACGCGAAGTGCCTGCCCAGCAGACAAATTCCCATACAACAGTTCTGGAGAGACCGCGCCACGCATTGAGCGAGGAAAAGCCTGCTCGACCGCCTTGGTGCCAGACTCAGACAAAGGAAGACCCCCTTTGGTTTGAGTCTGCTCGATGGAGTCGCCAAGCCCCTGTAAACCAAGAGCTGCATTACCTTTTACCGCTTTAAAGCCAGGCTGATCGATTGCTTGAAGGCTTGCGACGAGATTTGATTCGGACTTTAGGACCGCAGGCCAACGAGCCTCGGCTCCTGTTAGCTTTCCGAATTCACTGATCTGGAGAGCGTGCTTTTGCTGGTAGCTCTGAATATCACTGAAGAACTTTTCGTTGTGCTTATTTGCCGCCTCGGATGTCATCCCGTCAGGGGTGTTGGTCAGCAGATGGCCATTGACCATGCCTACTTTCAGTGTGGCACACAGCCGGTCAGTTTCTGCTGCCAAGCGCTGGCCTGCTTGCAGATCTCCTTTTCTCAAGTAAGCCTGACCATCTGGACTGTCTTCTAGCTCTTGCAAGGCATCGTTCAAACCAATCGAATACGCCCCCAATGGGCCGCCATTGTGAGGCGACACATCCAGCTTCAAAGCCAAAGCTTTGTCCGCTGGAAGGTTAAGCATATTTCGATCTCCGTGGAGATCAAAGAGCGAATTCTTCGAAAGCTCTTGTAGCAAATCGCTTTCTTTAAAAGCGACTTGCTCGATGAGATGGTGACCCTGAAAAACGGGCCTATCGTTCTTGGCCATAGTCCATTACGCTCCGGCTATTGCACGATAAAAATGAACTAAGCGATCAATAGGTCGCGGCGTCGGTGAACAAAAGCCCGTCAGAGCTCGGCTTGACACCGATACCTGCTTTTCGGGTTTCGTTCTTCAAGAACGCATCGCACACCACAATCGAGGGCCTTTCACTCATTCGAAAGATGTGGGCTGACCCAACAACCTCTGGCAGAAAAGCGAGTTCGGCTCCACCGGTTACGCTCAGCATTTCCACATCCTTGCCCGTCTCGTGGTCATGTGCCAAGGTGACTTTGTATTTGGAACGCGGCTTGTCTAGCGCAGCCAACTGTCGAACGACGTCACACAAATAATGCGTCGGCCCTGGTGAGCCATCTGGCAAAACGTAGTCGCAAATCGCGAACTCAAAGGCACCTGGATCAACAGACTCCAGGACTTCCTTCAGTCGCTCGGACACGAGCCAATAGCCGCTAAAGCCACCCTCAAGATCACGGGGCGGCTTATTCTTGCCTGCGCCATGGACCAAGCGAGGTGTTTCTCGCAAGGGCGGAATTCCACCTTCTGCAGGACGAAGGATGCGCGAAGGAGGCGTCAGCAACACATCGATGTTTTCAATCTCAACGTTGTGCCCTGGGCCACCTCCCCGGATGTCGGGCCGCAACACATAGAACTGTCCCTTTTCAGGCTTCTGGTTGGCAAGCATTGGACTGTCTTCCATCTGAGTCATGATGAGTTCTATTAAATTTTCAGGGTCTGGACGCTCACCTTTGGCAACAGCCGCTTGGTGAAATACGCGTCTTCGTAATACTTGATCTTCTCGCAAAGCACCGGGCTTGAGATGCCTTCGTAGAGGAAGACTTCCTTGTCAAAGCCCATCGCCTTCAACTCTTGCGGCAGCATCAAGGCGCGGCGCTGCTCGGTCTCCGAGTAGGACACGCTGCTTTGCTTGCCACTGGTGTGCGACTTGTTCTTCTTGCGCACCGTGGTGTAGCCGAGCATGTCCGAGTAGTCGTTGGCGTCTTGCTGCTCGCGTGGGGCATAGACGATTTGCAAGGCATGGTTGGTGATGATCGTGCGCGAGACATCCTTGCCATAGGTGGCATCGAGTTGCGCCATGCTCTGGATGATCGGCAGCAAGCGGATGTTGTAGCCCGCCATGTAGCTCACTGCGCTTGCAATGATGTCGACCCGGCCGATGGCTGTGAATTCGTCCATCAGCAGCAAGCACTGGTGTTTGAGCGCTGCGTTGTTTTGCGGCAGCTCTTTGGTGTTGAGATTGATGAGCTGACTAAACAGCAAGTTGATCAACAGGCGGCTTTCGGCCAGCTTGTTCGGCTGGATGCCGATATAGATGCTCATCTTCTTCTTGCGCACATCAGTCAGCAGGAAGTCGTTGTCGCTGGTTGATGCATCCAGGATCGGGTTGATGAACTGGTTGAGCGGTTCCTTGAACGTGCCCATGATCGAGGCAAAGGTCTCTTCGGCTTGCGAGAGCAAATTGTCGAACGCTGTCTTGGCGTCGCGGCCCAGGAACTCGCGCTGCGAGAGCTTTTTGAGGTAGCCCTTCAAGTCGCTCCCGTCGCCGGACGACACGCGATAAAGCAGCCCAAGGGTTGGGAACATCCAGGTCTCTTTCGGGTGCTTGCGCTTGATCTGATCGTCCAAGCTATCGAACAGATAGAGCGTAAACGCCATGAAGGCGTTGCGGGCCTGGCTCACCCAGAACTTCTGGGCATCCGACCCATCCGGGTAGAGCATGGCCGCGACACTCATGAGATCCGACACGCGAAATGCGGGATCGGGCGAGATGTAGCTGAGTGGATTCCAGCGGTGGGTGCGCCCGTCTTCGGCAAAGGGGTTGAACAAAAAGACCTCTTGGCCTTGGCTTTTGCGCCAGCCGGAAGTCAGATCAAAGTTTTCCTGCTTGATGTCCAGAACCACCACCGAGCCTTGGTAGTCGAGCAGATTGGGAATGACGATGCCCACGCCCTTGCCCGAACGCGTGGGCGCGGCCAGGATCACAAACTGTTGCCCAGGTAGGCGCACCAACTTGCCACCGTGCTTGCCGATCACGATCCCGGTTGGCGACGGTTTGAGCATGTCCTTCTTGGCCAGATCACTGCCCGAAGCAAAGCGCGCGTCGCCATGCAAGGCGGCGGCCTTCGGCTTGAACAGTGGGATCAGCAGTGCGAACCAGGCCAGGAGCGGCACACCAAAGCCGATGGCGCCGGCCAGCTTGATCTTGGTGGCATAGGGAGCGAACTGCGGGAGGTCGAGCGCTTTGACGTAAGACCAATAGGTGCCGATGCTGAGGGGACCGGCCACCTTCAACAGCATCAGGATCAACTGACCGGAAATGTAGACCCCTGCAAGGAGGGCAAGAAGCAAGAGCACGGTGGCGACACTGAGCTTGGTCTTGCCGGTCATGACGCGCTGCCTTCCATCTGTGATCCCTGGCTTGTTTGAAAACGACCGTCCGCTCGCAAGATTACAGGATCACATTGCCCGCTCAGATCGGATGGGTGTTGGCATCTGTGTAGGAATTGTCTGATCTGCACGCATGCCAAGACACCAGCAAGGACCCTCTCACTATGAGCTGGGTGGATCGCTGCGCTTGGCTTTGAGCTGCAACTCGGCGACGACCTTTCGCTGCTCCTCGACGGAGAGCTTGGCGAGCGCTTGGATGGCGTCTGCCACCTCATCGGTCTCGGCGAAGAAGGCAGCCAGTGGCATACCCAGAGCGTCGGCCAAGCGCTTGGCGGTGCGTAGATCGCACTCGTTAACGCCCTTCTCGTAGCGATTGATGCGCGTCCTGGCCACCTCAGTTGCCAGTCCAGCGGCAACACCCAAGGCTTCTTGAGTCAGCTCGGCCTTCTGGCGCGCGTGACGTAAGCGGTTGGCGAAGATGAGACGAGCGTCGTCCAGATCCAAAATGTGACCACAAGCATGCAATGACGTGTTTGAGCATGAGGTCTCCGACTTGCCTTGTCTGTTACTTTATCAGTAACATGGTTCCGTCAGCCAATCAACTGCGACTGCCAAGCACCAACACCGGTCATTCCTGCCGGTGTGCGGAGGCGTGCAGCCATTGAGCATGCCGGCAATCAGGGCATCCGAACCTGTCTGTCTGGTGGATCCCTAGCGCTCTTCCCTTCCCTCTTTTGGAGATGCACATGTCAAAGCTTTGCTTGGCCCTGGTTGGCCTGATGTCGGTCTGTTTGGCCAGCTGCTCTGGCGGCGGCCCCGCTGAGACTGAGCGGGAGCAGGCTTTTTTGCAGTTCGTCAAAGCGAACAGCAACGAAGAGGCGCGCATCGAAGACTTCGAGAGTAACCAGTGCACGAAGGCGGAAGGTGCGCCCAGCTACACCTGTGACGTAAGTGCCAAGGTTGAAGCCATGGAGCGGGACTTTGGTCATCAAATGGATGGGGTCTACACCTTCACCAAGGTGGGCGGCACTTGGAAGATCACCGGCCGCGTCCAATAGCCATCCGTTTGCAATCAACGATGGTCCCATTCTGTTCTCAGGAGTTCACATGACCGTTAGCACGTTTCTCATCTTGCTTGCCCTGGGCACAGCGGTGCTGGTCGCCGTTGCCGTCAATCGGGCTGACCGATTGCGCAACCAACGGGAGGTCTTTGGTCGGGAATTTGATCACTCCTATTTTGGGCGACAAGGAGCTTTGGCGATCTCGATTGAGCGGTCGCGGTTGAAGATTCGTGTCGGCAGGACAGTGAAGATCTACCCGTTGATGGATGTTCGCTTCTGGGAGAAGCACTGGCACAACTCAAGGCGGGAAGGAACGATCACGGTCAGCGTTCGAGATGTGGACCATCCAGTCTGGACGATCAAGTTCGGCAGCGAGCGCGAGATGAACCAGTGGTATGAGATCTTGAATCAGGCGATCAATGAGGGCGAGAAGCTCTGACCGCTCGTTTTGCGAGTGGCCAGAGGCGGCTTGACGAAGATCCGCTTTGTGCTACGAATCAAGTGCATCAGCCACTTGGATTCTTCGCCATGCCTCCTTCCGTCAGCCAGCAAGCCTTACCTCTGGACCACCAAGAACATCAACTCCGCCAAGCACATGTTGAAGGCTGGATCGCCCAACAGCATGCGGCTGGCTTTGGTATTGATCAGCACATGGCCGACGCCCTCAATGCGTATCTTGATGGCCGCTTCGATCTGCCTGGATTGCTGACAGAGCTTCGTCTCCCCTACTTGAACTGAGTCTGCCAACGGATGCCGGCATGATAGGCATCTTCGCCACCGAAGCCTCATCAGCTGAAGTGTCCATGCCTGGTCCTGGGCGCTCTCGCTGGGCCTGTTCCGCCGTGTGGCCATCCGGCACGCTCAACAGTCGTCCCTCTTGGCGGTAGCGGGACAGAAGCTGCTCAAAGCTTTCCTGGCCTTGGACATAGATCTCGTTGCCTCGCATCGCTTCCAAGCGTTCCGTCAAGGGCCGATGCTCAACCGCCTTACCGATGCCAGCCTGTTCAAGATGCGCCTTGATCCGATCAGCGATCATCGCGCGGATCCACTCGACTTCCTCCTTGCCATTGATGCGCCCATCGAGCACCCGCGTCTTCTGGGTCAAGCCAGAGGCTTCCATGCGCCTGGTTGTCGCAAGCAGATGGCAGTAGAAGTAGCGAGGATCATCTTTGGTCGGGCGATGGTGACTCGCTTGCAGGGCAAAGCCATATCGCCCAATCAGGCGATGAGCGATATCGAGCACCAACTCCCAACGCGTGGGGTCATCGAGTTCGTGCGGCAGCGCGATGGCGAAGTTGCGGCACACAGTGCTGTTGCTGCGTCGCTCTGCTGCTTCAGCAGCGGCCCAAAGTGCTTGCGGGTCATCGGCCCATGCCGGCGAACCAGGTGGCGCCAAGCAACGCGACTGGATGATGCCTGCCCTACCCCGGTAGTCGTGGCGAGCGTCAGACTTGGGATCGGTGAGCAAGTAGCCGCCGCGATAGGCCGCAGCTGCGATTGCAGAGTGCCCCTTTGCTCGGCTGTAAGTTTTGATGCGGGTGTGATGGATGGCCATGTGCATTTCCTGAGTCAGAGTTCATCGGTTCTGACTCTAGATTTCGCAAAGCGCAATAGCGTAGAAAGCCTATTTTTGAGGACTATAATTTGCCCGTTATGGAATCACTTTTTTTTCGCAACCACCCGGTTTGAAGCGTCCTTCTTTTCCGCAGATTTTTCGCGTTTTCGATTAACTCTTTCCTTGAGACCCTTACTTTCCTTGAGATCCTTATTTTCATTGATAGCTTTGACCTTACTGACTACGGTGGGCGACGAAAATCCTAGCTCATTGACCCACCCTTTTTGGTCATCGGTAATCACATAGACTTTCATCAGCAGACCAATCTCGGTAAGCCCAATTGCGCTGGGAAGTGGGAGTCCTTCAGCGCTATTGATGGTTTTCCAGTGTTCTGAATTTGCCGCAAAGGCGTCAGCGATAAGACTTATGAAAGCAATGCCGTTCTTATCACTCACAGGCACGCTTTTCTTAGTTTCCGCTTTGTCCTTTATGATGTCATCCACTTGCTGAGCAATCGTTGAAATTGGAACACAGCGAAGTCCGCTATTGAATTGACACAGATAATGCACCCATCGAAGCTTATTCAAAGGAACCTGATTGACCGCCCCCCCGCTCTCAATACGACTTGCGGTTTCTACAAGTCGCTTCACCTGCAGCACTTTCTCGCCCTCTTCTATTCGAGACTGGTTGATGACCAGTGTATTGTCTGTCGTCCAATTGCTAGCGTCGCTTTTGGCCTGGAAGATAGCCATCCTGGACTTTTGTTTGGACAGATTGAACACAAGGCAGAAATCTGCTCCCGACTCAGACTCAGGCCAGCCACCAGAGCCCTTGTCGTACTTAAGCCATGCGTAGTCCTCCCCCTCTTGACGCGAGTAAGCCAATACGCCCAGGGGAAGCGATGCAGCAAGTGCACCGAAGAAGGCTGCTGTGAATGATTCTTCGTCAAGACGCTTTTCTACCGCATTGAGCGAAGTCGCTGCTCTGGCCGCCAGACGTGCGGTGCATTCAATTGCAGACTTGATTTGCTCTTTGTTCACTCCCAAATACTGCTCGATTGCTTGCTTTACGTCCATTTGCAAACTTCCTTTCGGCTTTTTTAGAGCACTTGAGCGCGACGACGGCGTCCATCCTCCTTGCGCTGGAACTCCCAGTCAAGCAATGCGTTTCTCAGTTTCAACCAAAGTGGGCACCACTCTAGATGCATGCGCCCACCCAGCTTTTCAATTGCGATGGAGCGCCAGTGGTAGGGTATACTTTTAAAAGTGCGCCCGTCCTTCTCGATTTGAAGCAGCAAGGGATCAAACCATTGACTTGGTGCATTGGAGCACAGTGAATTAACCATTTCTCGCTTTCGTGAAATCGTTGAACTATCATAGATTTTTCTCAACTCGCGAATCGCATGCTCGGCTCCAAGTTCTTCGCGCAACTGAGATTTGATCCAAGGGTCTAGATTTTTTACACACTTGCGCGCAAACGATCGATTACCGATGACAAGCGCCCAGCGCATCTCCTGCACTTCATATGGATCATCAGAGTTTGGCTTTCTCAGCTCCATGCCAAGATTTTTCATAAAAAATTTGTAGTCATCGACAGTCATTTGAGCCTCTGCACTGAAAGCTAAGGCAAAAGGCGTTTCTGTCAATCAGCACCGCTTGTGGCTGGAGCGTTATTCCATACGGCTCAAATGCTTGTTCAACACCCACCCTTTGATCTCGTTGCCTTCTTCGTCAAACGCAGAAATCAAGCGCCACTTTCCCGCTGCCCGAAGAACCGACACCTCATCACCTCGTTCAAACTGGCCGATTTTCCGTCCGCCAGGTGACATGCGGAGGGCAGTCACTTTGGCCACGATCGTGTAGCGATGCGAGTAAGAGACAAGGGCGTGCAGGGACTCTGCGACCTGGGTGAGATGCGCAATGTGCTTCTCCTGTATGGCGGACCGTTCTGCAACAGTATCAAACTTTTTCTCGATCGCTTCGATAGCATGCGCTTGCGTCTTACGAAGGTCCGATTGCTCCAAATCTGCGCGCGCAGCACTAAGCTTTCCTTCGATGAAAAGGAGAAGCGACAGAACCAGCAGCAAAAAGTCTTTTCGCTGTTGAGGATCCGCCAAGAAGTCGACTAGGACGTGCGGCATAGCCACTCGCCGGCGCCCCAATGGCTTTGGCTGTTCCGAATCAGCTGCTGCATCTTCAAACGACTTCAGCCAATCACTAACATGGCGATCAATCACTGGACTAACAGCGTCATCCGCCCAGCGCAGGAAATCTGTATCACCAGCCAACTTGGCAAGAGTAGATAGGCGCTCGCCCCACTCAATCGTCCCGAACTGCATCAGAGCTGAGGTTTCACTCATCCTACGAACAACATCCGCGAAATGATTATTGGCACCCCAGAGCATCGCTTCGTGACGCTTAGCGTTCTCTGACAACATGTCAGTAATGACTGACCCGACACCAAGCTGCTCGATACTCCGCATGTAGGAACTGTCAAGCGATGCTTCATACGAGCGTTGATAAGCCGACAACCTTTCGGTCCGCGCCATGAGTTTCTCGACCTTGGACCCCACAGCTCCAAATGATTGAAGCGGAGCGAGTGCCTTAGCACTTAGCGATTCGAAATGAGAAATCTCAGAGACCTGCGACGCGAAACGATGAGCAGATAGCCCATCCAGCATGTCCTGAACCGACCGCAAAGGTTGGACAGCAGCCAACGCCCTATCCTGCATCTCCTTGTAAGCGGACATCTCAATCCCTTTGGCATAGTCGCGTAGGGTCTGTGCAGGATCGCGCATTCGGAAAGCCTCCCGAATAGGGTCACTGAGTGCCATGGCTCGCTGCCTTGACCCATTCAACACTTCTTCTAACATCTTCCCTGGCATGATCGCCCTCGCGTTAAAGGGAGGCTCTGGAAAACTGGACGACATGCATCCTCCCAAAAGGATTCAACTGAGTGCAGGCGGCTACGACTACGACTACGACTACGACTACGACTACGACCAAGCTTATGGAAGATCTAGTCAGACAACAAGGAGCACGCTCAGTGGCAGACATCAAGGTCGGACTCAGCTGATGCTCAGCGCTGCCTATGTCGAACTCCATCAGTAATTGATCAAGAGAACCAAGGCACAGCCTTGCAGATCCCGACGCCCATAAGCTCCGGTCTCTGTCCCTATCTCAGACTACTTATGTCTCAAAAGCTGAGACTGCGTTTCGGGAGTTTGCCAAAGCGGAACACAGTGAACTCGGATTGCCTAACTGTCTTCTTAAGGATGATTAGATTAGGCAAACCTCACCCTAATTTAACTTGCGTTCATTTTTATAAGTGAGATATCTCTCACTTTCTCCCGGTTTATTACTTTTAAACACTACATGCGCATTGAGGGTTTCAAGCCCATTTATACAGCTGAAATCATTGGCATATATAGCCCGTTGATAAAATTACCCATAAAAGTTAAACTGAAAATATAGCTATTTAAACGACAATTAGCGAGACCACCTTAGACAATCATTGACGCGAAATTTTTGTCCTATTTTATCATTGACAGAAAATCCCCTCCCCTTATCAAACGTCTACCTCCTCATAATTGGATCGTAGATGCACTTTAAACACTCCCAGCTTCATCAGTATTTGCAACAGCCCAAAGGTCAGTTATCCATCCGAAGCATTCGCATCGGCAAAGTCGAATTTACAGATATGGTCGTTCAAGACCGCGCTGGCGCGCTCCACCTTCAAGATCTGGTCCAAGCGACTTACGACCATCATGAAAAGCTGCGACGGCTTCGCCGATCCGGAACTCGCTATCCTGAGCCCCTGCCCTTGGCCACTCCGGCGCGGCTCCTTTCTGAAGAGGTCGACGACTTCTTGAAAGACAAGGAACGGCAGAACCTTCGCACCACTACGATTGATGCTTATCGCCGAACGCTTGCCATCCTGCAACGCGTGAGCGGCAACACCTCCGTTGCTCGGATCGACCACACGCACATCTACCAGATGTGGGATCTGCTGCGTTGGGCGCCCGAAGACTTCATGACCAACCCCAAGCATCAGGGATTGAGCGTCGAAGTCTTGATCGCCAAGGGTCAACGCCAAGGGCGGGCGCAACCTGCCAATGCCACATTAGAACTGCATCGGCGCTTCCTGGCGTCCTTCTTCAACACCCTGGTCAAGGCGCGTGCCATCCCGCACTCCCCAATGGATGCGTTCAAGCCAGCTAAGGAAGAACTCCTGGCTGATCAGGATGAGCCCGAGCGTCTGCTTTCACTAGAAGAAATTCAGAAGATCTTCAACCCGGAGACCTTCCTGCCTTGGGCCAAGAAATACCCGCACAGATGGTGGTGCCCGCTCATTGCCCTTTACACGGGCGCCAGGATCAACGAGATCGCGCAGCTCAAAGTGGCCGACATCGTGCAAGACCAAGGCCTCTGGTGCTTCTCGATCCAGAAGACCGTTGATGAAGACTTGGCACAGAGCGCAGGCAAGCGCACCCGGCAAAGCCTCAAAGGCAAAAGCGCCGTCCGCAAGGTGCCGATCCACCCAAGCCTCATCCAGGCGGGCTTCCTCGACTTCTTGGCCGACATCAAAGCGTCCCGCCACCCGCGCCTCTTCCCCAACTTGTCGGCCGGCACCTGCCGCAAGACCGGCGAGCCAAACGGGCGCTACAGCCAAGGCTTCGTCAACCAGTTTGCTAAGTATTTGAAGGAGCTTGGCTTTGGCAAAGGCATCGGATCGCACGCGTTCCGGCATACGCTTGCCACAGAGTTGGATGCCAAGGGTGTGCGGATCGAGCATATTGCCCTCATCACCGGACATGCCCTCAACAAGAAGGCCCCCGTTCTGCAGGACAACTATGTCCACAAATCGACTGGAAACACCCGAAAGATCCAAGTTGAAGCGTTAGGCCACTATCAACCAGCGGTCACGCTGCCGAGCTATGTGCGCGGGCAATTCAAGGAGCGACTAAGGAAGGGAGCGAGGATGTATCCCTAAGACGAGCCATGTTGGTTTACAACGCCATGCTGCACAGATGCGGCATGGTTTGGGAACTTGCTCAGTGCAGGGGTGAGTCACCTCATCACCAAGGTTTCCACGATCAATTCCCAAATCGGGCTAGACCCTACGAGCTGGGCGCGAAGGCTCACCACTATCAAGGAACAACTACCGAGGTCTGCATTGACCTTCCTCCCCGACGCCCCAGCGAGTTTGAGGAGCGGCAACAGACCTGCTAACATCCGTGAAGGTTTAGGCTACCTCCCTGCTGCGTGGGAAAAGTCTGACGTCACCCAGGTATCCATCTCCTTTGTGGCCGTTGAAGCAAGCAGCATGCTCTGAAAGAGGCACCGAGCTTCTTTGGCCAATACGGGAGTATGTGATGTTCCAAGCTCAAGACATAGTTCGTGCTTTCAAGTCCGGTGCCTGTTGTATGCGCACAGAGGACTTCAGTCACTGTAAGAGCCTTGAGAAGTTCGCCAAGGATCTTGGCTTTAAGAGCTACCACGCATTTCGCAGAAGCATCGAAGGCCACGGCCCTGACAAGCTGGGCGTGGTGTCGGTCGGGCTCATGCGCAAAATCTGTGCTCGCAGAAGCCTCTCACCGGACTCGGAATACTTTGAGTTCCAAGTGCTGCAATCTGGAATTGCATTTTATAGCAGATGGATAGGCTGGGATAGCAGTGGCGATGAGGTGCGCGTGCCCCGACGGATTGGGGGTGAGTCACGCATCGACCTGCTCAGGGATAATTCGCGCAACCCTGTCTATGTGATAGAGACCGATCTTGAGGCAACGGTCTGGCGCCAACTGTGGCGATCCACCGCCCTTCTTGAAGCCAGTGTCGCTCACCGGCTGTTTCCATCATCATTCAACAAGCTTCATCTGGTTAGTCCTGATCCGCCCTACCATCGCATTGGGGCACGTTCCAGATACAACAACAATCTCGCGCCGGTTTGACGGGTTGAACAATTAGACGAGTCGAAATCTTCGGCCATCCGATTTTTTCTTTAAGCGATAGGGCCGGCGAAAGCCGGCCTTATTGGTATCCACTTCAATCTACACTGAGGTTTCAATCAGAATACAAACCTCTAGCTTGACACCGGCACTTTTTTCGCAAAGAATTCCCGACTCTGTAATTGCGGCTCCTGACCTGCCCCCATCGTCCGTACCAGTGATTACTGATAAAGCCCGGGGTTGAAGGGTACTGCGTTGTTGGCTTGTTGTGTACGGTAGTTGGCGG
>NZ_JACIFI010000035.1 GCF_014197275.1 Xanthomonas sp. 3075
CATTCTTCGTCGGAGATATCGGTCGGATATGGCTTACGAGGCTTCATCCGCATACGTTAGCGTGACAAGAGCAAAGTTCATAACACGCTCTAGGCATCAATTGGCTCTGCGCCGAACAAGATGATACCAAGCGCCTTCCGATTGGGAGAACCAACGGCCGGTGCGATCCCAGGAAATGCATATGCCGTAAAGCTAGGCTTCCCTTTGCTAATAAATTCTAATAATCGTTTTTGGTGATCGAGTATTGTATCGGCTGACAAGCTGTCCGCTTGTGCATTCGTCAATGTCGGAACGACGAACGTGACAGCAATCTTTCGATCAAACTTGTCTCCGGACTCTACCGAGCGGGCAGCATCATTGATTGAACGCTCGGAGGCTTTAGTAAGCCGAGTGGTCGACGAGGATGTAAGTGCGACTCTTAGAAACTTTGCTTCGATCTCGTGGTGACGCTTGTCCCGCCAAATTCTTAGATCAGATCGACCTTGGTATATCTCGTCACTATCAGTTTTTGCGTACTTATCGGAGCGGCACTCTTCTAAAGCGACCCATCCGTTCGCAGTTGCTGCGGCCGCAAGAAGGCCAACGTTCGTTCTCTCTTTGTACGAATAGACGGCATGTTTCTCTCCCGTGACCCGATGGACGCGCTCGACCAAGAAAACCCATTGTTCCAGCAACTCGCGCCAATAGCCGTAGCGGCGTCTTGTCTTAACGCTTCGCATCAATTGTTCCTTTGATGGACCCAACGGTTCAATTAAAGCAGAAACTTGGGCAGATTGACTTCCAAAAGATGCTCGATGCCTTGCTCAACATTGTTTCTTCCCCCTGAAGAAATGTGTGGCTTTGCGGCTGCATTACATACTGCGTGCCTCGATCCTCGCCGAGTTTTTGGACTGCGTCAATGCGCTTGCGCGAGTGATCGTTGGCTTTATCGGCTTTGCTCTCATCCGCCCTTCGGGCACCTTCTCCCGCGTGCGGGAGAAGGGATTGGTGAGTTTGGTTATGGGATGTTTTTTGTCGTTGGCGCGGGGGTTGGGGTTGGTAGCGACAGCTTATTGTTGAGGTCGGTGATCTCTGCAGTGTTGCCATCGGTGATGACGCGTAGTTGCACGGCTTTTAGGTTTGCGGCGTTGGTTAGCGGCAGGCGCACCAGTGTGGTGATTGGCTGCAGATCGCGTGGCGCGGCAAGCGCCGGAAACCCTACCCTCGCCAACTCCTTCCCCCGCCCATCCTCCAGCACCACAAACCCGGCCGGCGCATCGGCATGGCCGAGGCTGTGCACAGTCACTTCGATGGCATCGGCGGTCACGCGCACATCGCCGTGGCCGATGCCCAGGTCTGGGCGTAGTTCGACCGGGGTGGTGGCTGCGATGCGTTCGAGCTGCAGGACGGTGGTGCGGCCTGCGGGGAAGTCGATGTCGATGGCCGCGCTTTTTTCGAAAGCGACTTCTTGCGTTTTGGCGTTGCTGTCGAGCTTGCCGTCGTTGGCTTTGCTCACGCCTTGGGTGATGCGCCATTGGCCCGGCGCGACGTTCCAGCCGGTCATGCTGGCGCGCTGAGGTTTACTGGAGGTGTTGTAGGCGATGACGGTGAAGCGGTCTTGCCGGGGTGCGGGGATGGCGATGGCCACTTGGGTGGCGGCCTCTGGGTCATTGAAGCGCCAGCTGACGGTGTGGCCGGGATAGGTCTGGTTGCGCTTGAGCGCCACGCCGCCTAGGCGTGCGCGCTGCAGGTTGACCGTGGGGGATTCCACGCGGTCGCTCCACCAGTGGCCTTCGGTGTTCATGTAGAAGTTCTGCTGTTTCTCGCGTGCCTCGCTACGGTAGATGGCGGCGAGATACTCGAGGTTGCCGGTCTGCTCCCAGGCCACATGGTGCGGGAAGTCCGGGGCGCTGCCGTCGTCTTTATTTGCGGCGCCGATGAGCTTGGCGCTCCAGTCGCTGCGCTTGCCCATGACGTCGAGGAAGTTTTCGTTGAGCAGCGACAGGCCGTTGGGGCCGCTGTTAGCGACGCGGTAGTTAATCGGCTTGAGATAGCGATCTTCGCCGGTGAAGCGGTAGGCGGCCCAGAAGGTGTGCAAGGTGTCGGCGCCGCCGCTGCCTTCGAACAGTTCGCCGCCGCGGGTTTTGCCGGTTTGCCAGTTGATCTCGTTGGGCAGGGCCCAGTTGCCCTTGGCGTTGGTGTAGGCGTGGGCGAGATAGCCGTCTGCCAGGCCTGTGACGATGCGGCGGCTGTTGGGGTCGGCGTTATAGCCGCCCAGCAGGATGGCCGGGTGCACGATGGGGAAGGAGTACGGTTTTTGCCATTGCCAGTTGGGCTCGCGGTAGACCGTGCGGCCGCCGAACCAGTTGCTGGCAAACAGCAGGTGGCCTTGCGGGTTGACCTGGATGATGGTGTCGAAGGCCTTGACGGTTTCCATCAGGCGCTCGACGGTGCGCGGGTCGCCCCAGTTGAGGTACAGCAGGGCGCTGTTGAGGTTGATGCCCTCCTCATACGAATGCAGTTCGTCGGTTTCGATGGTGGATAGGCCGTTGGTGAACATGCCGTTGCGGTAGTTGGCATCGGACAGCGCCAGCATGGAGGCGTTGAGCATGTCCGGGTCCACGCCCATCAGGGCGACGCCGGGCCATTGCTGCACCAGGTCCGAATCGTCCGAGATGCCGCCGCCGAAATCGCCGTAGGCCACCTGGCGCTGCTCGATCCACCAGCGGATGTAGCGGCGGGTGGCGCTGAGGTCTTGCAGCTGCCAGAACGCCCAGGCGGGCACGCCCTTGGGCACGGTGGGCAGATCGACAGGCAACTCGCCCTGGTTGGCGTAGCTGATGTCGTTCCAGTACTGGCGGCCGAGGGCGTGGTCCGGGTCTACGCGCAGCAGGTCGGTGATGTCGGCGTCCAGGCGCTTGTAGAGCAGCTGGCGCTTGGAGGTGGTGTGTTCTTCCACCAAAAAGCCCCAGTTGTCCTTGACCTGATTGAAGCGGTCGGCGACGTGCTCTTTGATGGCCTCGTTGCGCGGCTTGAACACCAACTGCAGCTGGGTGCCTTCGAGCGCGTTGGCGTTGAAGCCGGGCGCGGCGGCGGCGATGCTGAGCATCAGGCTGTCGTTGCTCAGGATGCGGTCGCGCAGGTCCAGCCACAGCGTGCGGGCCTGGCCGGGGGCGACCGCGACCGAGACGTCGATCATGTCGCGCGCGGGCCAGATGGGGTCCTTGATGCGGATATTGAGCGGGATGCTGCCGTTGTGGGTGGCCGGCAGGCTCAGCGCCGGCAGGGTGATGGCGATGCCATCGAGGCCGTCGTGCATGTTCTCCCAGCCGTAGGACCAGCTGCGCATCAGCGCCTGGTCCGGCGGCGGGTCGCCCAGGCTGGACGGCACCAGGATGTGCACGATGGGCTGCTGCGCGCTGCCGGCGGCGGTCTTGTCGCTGGGGCGCTTGCGCGCGGGCGCTTTGGTGGGCAGCGCGATCACGGTCTGGCGCTCGCCTGGCGGGTAGCGGCCGGCGATGACATCGCGCAGCGGGGCGAGGTTGTCGTAGTCGGGCTGGATGTCGCTGCGCACGGTGTAGCTGAGCTGCGCGCTGCCGGTGGGCACGTCGCCCGGCTGCACGTCATAGGCCCAGATTTCCTGGATGGGGGTTTCCTGCGCGGTGTTGGCAAAGCGCAGCGTGCCGCCGCGGCGCTCGGCGAACTGGTCCACGCTGCGTACGACGCCTTGGCTGCGTGCGAACAGCGGCTGCGCCTGTGCGTTGGGTGCGGCGTAAGTGGCTTGGCCGTAGGCGGCGCCGCGCAGCTCGATGCGGTTGAACGGTTCGTCCGGCAGGGTGAGGTCCAGCGCCTTGCCGCCTTCGACGTAGGTGTTCCAGTCCGGCAGCTGGAAATAATCGTTGCGCCCGGGCAGGCGTGAGCGGTTGTAGACGCCGGGCCAGGTGGTCTCGGCGATGCCGTCGGTGGCCTTCCACATCCATTGTTTGAGATCGCGCGCATCGGCGAATTCCACCTTGCGGATGCGGGTGACCGGTGCGTCGAGCAGCGGTGGTGCGTGGCCGTTGTCCCAGCCAAAGCGATGCAGGAAGGCGGCGTGTTGTGCGTCGCTGGTTGCGGACTCGGCGCTGGCGGGCTCCTGCAGGCGTGCCAGCGCGGCAGCGCCGCTGGCGTCGAGCATGCGGTCGTAGATGCGGATCTCGTCGAAGTCGCTGCCGCGCAGGAAGTTGTAGCGGCTCTGCACCTGGTGCGGCGACATCACGCGGCCGGCCAGGCCGAACTGGTCGAGCGCGGCGTCGAAGTCGAGCGCGCCGCCGTTGGCGCAGGGCGCGCCACAGTCCACGCGTGCGGCTTCTTTACCATCGACGTACAGGCGCACGCCGCGGGTTTCGTCCCAGGCAAAGGCGATGTGGGTCCAGTCGCTGGCGGCGGGGTTTTTATCCAGCTTGAAGGAGACGCGGGTGCGCGCGAGGTTGGCGTCGGTGACGAAGGCATCGAAGCCGTGGCCGTTCCAGTCGATGCGCAGCCAGGCCATGTCCCAACTGGTGTGGTCGGCATAGCCGACGCGGAAGATCACGAATGGCGCTTCGCCCACCGGGTAGCGCGAACGCCAGAAGAAGCTCAGCGTGCCGCGTTGGGTGTAGAGATTACCGGGCGCATTCCACGACAACACGCCGTCATCGGCCCATTCGATGGCGTTGCCGCGCTTGCCGGTGGGCACCAGGGCGATCTTGTCGCGGAAGTTGGGCACACCGTCACCACGGGCCACATCGGCCTGCAGGCTGCGGTCGGCCGAGACCCGGAACAACAGCTCCGGCGCGGTGGTGGTGGCCGCGCTCACCGGCAGCGCGATCAGGCACAGCATTCCCAACAAAACCTTCGACACGCTCACCTCGTCTTATTCGAAACGCAAAACAGTCACCGCACGCGTGGCGCTATGGCCAGGACACCGTGACACACCGTTGGCTATGCGCCGGCTGGAAATTCGCCCCTCAATCCCGTACCCGGCCGGGCGTTGTGCAACGGATGGACCACGCGGTGCGCGCCGGCATTGCATCACGTCGGTCAACACCACACCCTCCCGGTTGTCATACAACAGACGCTGATTCTGTAGGCGTTGGGCACGCGCCCACAATGCGGCATGCAGCGGCATGACGCGGTTTTCTGTCCTCGCTGGTTTGCCGGGTGGACGTGTCGATGTTCCGGGCTACGGCCAATGCGATGCGGCCGTTGCTGCGCACGGATGCAAGCGCTCGCCACACGAACGCGGCGGTGCAAACGGATCTGCATGCTGCCTGGTCCTCTACGGCGTTGGCGGCGAACCTGCGCGGTCTTGCCACAGGCCAGCGGTGTCGAACCCACGCGGCTGATGCGACGCCTGCACGTGTTATCCGCCGCTCCATGAGCGCACCATCGCATCGCCTAATGGTCCGAATGCGCGCCACCCGCGGCGATCGACCGAAAGAAAAAGCCCGCTGCGCGTACACGCAGCGGGCCGGCAACCCTTAGTACTTGTAGCGCAGGCCCAGCAGGTACTGGCGGCCGGTTTCGGTGTACTGCAACGGCAGCTGGCCGGTGCGCGGCGACGATACCCACTCGTCGGAGGCTTCGTTGGTGAGGTTGATGCCTTCCAGGCTCAGCTCCAGCTGCTTGCTGATCTTGTAGCGCAGCGAGGCGTCGAGGATGGTGGTGCCAGTCATACCGTGCACGCCATCCAGGTTGAATCCCTGCTCCTGGCCCGGCGCTGCGGTGAGATAGTCGTCGCGGTTGGTGGCGGACACGCGGCCGGCAAACGACTCGCCTTCGTAGAACAGCGTCGCGTTCCACGACGTACGCGACAGCCCGAGCAGATCGTTCTTCATCACCGGCGCGCCGTTGCTACCCAGGTACTGAATCTGCGAATCGACCCAGGTGTAGTTGAGCTGCACGCCCAGGTTGGCCCACTTGCCCGGTAGAAAGGTAAACGGCTGCACGTAGTTGGCTTCGACACCCTTCAACTCGCCCCCCGGGGTGTTGAGCGGGATGCTGAAGGTGAAGTCGTCGTTGACACTGGCACCAGTACCGGCCAGCAACTCGGCAGGCAGGCCGCTGGTGGAATACGGACGCACTTCGCGCGCCGTCTGGACGAAGCCTTCGATGTCCTTGTAGAACAGGCCGACACCGAGCATGGCGCCTTCGTTGAAGTACCACTCCAGGCCCAGGTCCACATTGGTGGCCTCGATCGGATCCAGGTCCGGATTACCGCCCGCCACGGTGCGCGCGCCGCCAGCCACGGCCACGGTCACGCCCGGAGTAAGGCTGCCCAGGCCGGGACGGCTCATGACCTTGGCCGCACCCAGACGCAGCAGCAGGTCAGGGGACAGCTCGGCGACCAGGTTGAACGAGGGCAGCGTGTTGTTGTACTTGCGGCTGACGGTCACCTGCGTTGGTACGCCATTGATGACAGGTGACCCATTGGACTCCTGCTCGGTCCGGACATAGCGAACGCCGAAGTTGCCTGACAGCGGGATGGAACCCAGGTCGGTGGAAAACTCGCCCATCAACCACACGCCGCGATCTTTTTCTTCGACGCTACGCGTGTTGTTGACACGCGGGGCCACGGCAAACGTACCGCTGTTGCTGTAGATGCCAAAAAGATCAGCCACCGCATCCAGATTCGGGACGACCCATGCACCAGGGCTGCCGTTGATGCCCTTCAGACCAGCCTGTTCGGTCAGGCCCACCGGCACGATGCGTGTGCCGTCAGCGAAGGTCGGTACCGCCACTTCACTTGCGCGACGCAGTTCCACCGTATCAAACGTGTAATCCTTGGCCAGCACGCCGCCCTTGAGGCGGAACCCGGGACTGATGTTCCAGTTGAAGTCGATCTGTGCCGTATCGAAATCGTTGTCCACCGTCTGCGGACGCAGGCGAAGCTCGGCTAGTTCCCATCCGGCGGGGTTGGTCGGGTCGATGCCGTAGTTCAGCACTGGCGCGCGGCTGTTGCCGCGATAGTCGTAGCTGTACCCGTCGACGTCGTACTTGTCCATGATGATGGTGGTCTGCACCGGGTTCTCGTGCGCAGAGCGCGAGGTGCCGACCCGGGCATTGACGCTGAAGGCATCGTTGAAGCGATGCTCCACGTCGAAGCTGATCTGCTTGAACTCGGTATTCCACTCGTCGTGGCGGTTCTCCGAGCGGATGTCGACGTTGTCGAACTCGCCATAGACCAGCGCGTTGTTGCGGATCTCGCCGTTGCGCACGATGGTGACGGGCTTGCCGTCGCGATCGGCACGGCGCGGGATGCCGCTGTCGCGGCCGCGGCTGAAGGAGATCGCTTCGATGTAGTGCTCGTCGCGCTTGGCATCGATCTTGGAGTACAGCATGTCCAGCGACACCGTGGTGCGATCGGATGGCTTCCACTGCAAGGAACCAGTGAGCCCCAAACGCTCTTGCTTGTGTTCCAGCTGGATATAGCGCGGGAATCGCGGGTGGTACACGTCAGCCGAACGCGCGGCGGCAAACGGCGAGGCCGCACTGAAACCACCGTTGCTGGGCCCATTGGCCCAACGGCCGGTGTTGGAACCCTCTTCCAGCACTTCTCGCTCGGTGTATGCCGCCGAGAAAAGCGCGCCGAACGTGTTATCGGCCCAGGTATTGGAAATCAGTGCGGCGATACGCGGATTGGCTTTTTCGGCCATGGCGTTGTAACCGGCCTGGCCATTCGCGGCGAAGGTGAAGCCCTCGTAATCGAACGGACGCGCGGTACGCAGGTCGACGGTGGCGCCGAGCGAGCCTTCTTCCACGTCGGCCGAGGCGGTCTTGCGCGCGATCAGCTGCGAGAACAGGTCCGAGGCGAACACATTGAAGTCGAAGCCACGGCCGCGGTTGGTACCGCCGCTCTGGTCGCCGGCGCCGACGGTGGTCAGCGCTTCCATGCCGTTGATGCGCACGCGGGTGAACTCCGGGCCCAGCCCGCGCACCGTGATGGCACGGCCTTCGCCGGCATCGCGGGTGATGACCACGCCGGGGATGCGCTGCAGCGATTCGGCCAGGTTGAGGTCGGGGAACTTGCCAATGTCCTCAGCGACAATGGCATCGACCACGCCGGCTTCGCCGCGCTTGATGTCCAGGGCCTTTTCGACCGAGGCGCGGTAACCGGTCACCGTGACGGTGTCCAGGTCGACGGCCGGTTCGGCGGGTGACTGTGCAACGTCTTGTGCCGCCACGTGGCCGCTCAGCGCCAGGCCGATCGACAATGCCAGCAAGGTAACCGGTGTCTTCCGGTTGGTGGTCCGAAATTGCATGTCCTCCCCTCCCAAGGGTCCATGAACAATGTGAAATAGCGGGATGTGAGCGGCAATGACACCGCTGGTCAAAACGACGTTACCAGCTGAATCACTCCGTAACATCTTGCAGCGCAGCAGAAAACGGCAGGGAATTTGCCGAAAAGGGGTGCAAGGGGTCACTGCACGTCGCATCATGGTCATGTCAGCTGGTGGTCAGTGCCAGCCAAAATGACACCGATGGTCATCCCAATGCGCGACGGTCCCCCATCCCGTGGCGCACCACATAGCCGAGGTAATTGCCACATGAGTCGTGCCCGTATCCTGTGCTTTGGAGAGTTGCTGTTGCGCCTGGGGGCGCCCGGTCACGAACTGCTGTTGCAGCAGCCTCGGCTGGATGTGCATTGCGGCGGCGCGGAGGCCAATGTCGGCGTGTCGCTGGCGCATTTCGGCCACGACGTAGCCATGGTCAGCACGGTGGCGGACAACCCGCTGGGTGCCGCCGTCCTGGGCGAATTGCGGCGGCACGCGGTGGATACCCGAAACGTACGACGCGTAGACGGCCGCATGGGGCTGTACTTCTTGACCACCGGTGCCATCCATCGACCCAGCGAAGTGGTCTACGACCGTGCCGACTCCGCGTTCGCGCTCGCGCCGGCCGATGCGTACGACTGGTCGAGCCTGCTGCAGGGCGTGCAGTGGCTACATCTGTCCGGGGTTAGCCCGGCGCTGGGTGCCGATGTCGCGCAGGCCACGTTGGCGGCCGCACGCGCCGCACGTGCGGCCGGGGTCAAGGTGTCGTTCGACGGCAATTACCGTCCGAAGTTATGGCAGCGCTGGCAGGGCGACGCGCGCGGCATCCTGCATGCGCTGTTCGCGTGTGCGGATGTGGTGTTCGCCGACTACCGCGATATCGGCGTGGTGCTGGGTGGCGAGTTCCCGCAGGACACGCTGGAAGCGCGCGTGGAAGCGGCCGCGCGGCAGGCGTTTGCGGCGTTCCCGCAACTGCAGTTGATGGCCTGCACCCAGCGCGTGGCGCACAACGTGGACCACCACAGCCTGGGCGCGATGCTGGTGCCGCGCAGCGGCGAGGTGGCGCGCGCGCCGAGCGAGGAACTGACACCGATCATCGACCGCATCGGCGGCGGCGACGCGTTTGCCGCTGGCGTGCTGCACGGCCTGATCGAAGGCTGGCCGCTGCAGGACACGGTGCGCTTCGGCCTGGCCGCCGGCTGTTTGAAGCATTCGATCCCCGGCGATTTCAATCCGTTGTCGGTGGCCGATGTGCAGGCCTGTGTGGGGGATGCGCGGTTTGATGTGCGGCGGTGAATCGGGAATCGGGAATCGGGAATCGGGAATCGGGAATCGCAAGAGCTTAAGGGCGCTGGCTTTCGGCGCTCTTTCCCAGTTGGTTGCCTGCAAAGCGCGATGCGCTCAGGGCCGATGCGCCTGCGGGCGGCTGGCAGATGCCTGCTAGGTGTTGTTCGCTGCGCTCATGCGCTCAGGCAGGCGCGCGGGCGCGGCGTTTGTTGGTGATCCAGTTGAGTGCTGCGCCCAGCACCACCACGCAGAGCGATGCCGGTACGCTGAAGAACAGCGTGATCAGCAGTGCATGGTTCCAGGGCGGTGCAGAGGCGTCCTGCATGACCACGGTGCAGACGACGGCCGTGGTGATCAGCAGATTGGCAATTGCCTTGAGTGACCCGTGCAACCTGACGAACCGCAGCACGACGGCGCACGCCACACTGACCAGAACAGCCAGCACCAAAAATCCGATCAGTTTGTCCATTGGGAGCTGGGATTCGGAATTAGGGATTAGGGATTCGTAACATCAGCTCAGCAAGACAACCGGCATCGCGTGCCGGTCGTCCTTGACGCAAAGCAGTTCGGGTCCGCGGAAGACCAGCAATGCAGCAACCCACCGCTGTTGCGAATCCCAAATGCCGATTCCCGACTCCCTGCTCTCAGTTCACCCCAACTCGATGCAGTCGAACGTTACGTCCGTCTCCACATCGGCGTCGTAGTCCACATCGTCGCGCTCGAAACCGAACAGCTTGAGGAACTCGTGCTTGTAGCCGGCGTAGTCGGTGAGTGCGAACAGGTTCTCGGTGGTGACCTGCGGCCATAGCGCCTTGCAGGCGTCCTGCACGTCGTCGCGCAGTTCCCAGTCGTCCAGGCGCAAGCGGTTTTCGTCGTCCACCTCGGCGCGCTGGCCGTCTTCGCGGTACAGGCGCTCGCGGAACAGGCGGTCCAGCTGGTCGATGGTGCCTTCGTGCAGGCCCTTTTCCTTCATGATCTTGTAGACCATGGAGATATACAGCGGCATCACCGGGATGGCCGCACTGGCCTGGGTCACCACCGACTTGAGCACCGCCACATTGGCGCTGCCACCGTGGGCGCCCAGACGTGCATTCAAGCGCTGCGCGGTGTGGTCCAGATCCACCTTGGCCTTGCCGAGCGCGCCGTGCCAGTAAATCGGCCAGGTGATTTCGGTGCCGATATAGCTGAAAGCGACGCTGCGCGCGCCATCGGCGAGCACGCCTGCACCTTCCAGCGCGTCGATCCACAGTTCCCAATCCTGCCCGCCCATCACGGTGATGGTGTCTTCGATCTCCTGCTCGCTGGCCGGCTCGATCGAGGCCTGGATGATGGTGTCCTTGTTGGTGTCGATGGCGGTGGCGGTGTAAGTGTTGCCGATCGGCTTGAGCGCCGAACGCTTCACTTCGCCGCTGCCGGGCAGCTTGCGCACCGGCGAAGCCAGCGAATACACCACCAGATCGACCTGACCGCCCATCTCGGTCTTGATCAGCTCGATGACCTGCGCGCGCGCCGCATCGGAGAACGCATCGCCATTGATCGACTTGCTGTACAGGCCCGCGGCCTTGGCGTGTTTGTCGAACGCGGCGGAGTTGTACCAACCGGCGGTGCCGGCCTTGGTGGGGCTGCCGGGTTTTTCGAAGAACACACCCAGCGTATCGGCACCGAAGCCGAAGGCAGCGGTGATGCGCGACGCCAGGCCGTAACCGCTGGACGCGCCGATCACCAGCACCTTCTTCGGGCCGTCATTGCGCACGCCGCGCGCACGCGTGGCGGCGATCTGCTCAAGCACATTGCGCTCGCAGCCAAGCGGATGCGTGGTGGTGCAGATGAAGCCGCGCACTTTGGGATGGATGATCAACGTGTACTCCTCGTCAGCAAGATGCTGGCCGCATCTTAATCGCTGGCTTGCCGGCGAAACAGCCTGAGGCACAACACACGCTGCTGTATGGATGCGCGTGAAGACGCCCGATATCGCCTCGTCGCTCGCGGCACCAGGCAGGCATCGTCAGCGCATAGACGCGAACGAACAGCGATCGCCATCGATTTCCTGCCCGACGCCTGTGCTATTTTTTGCGCCTGCCGTGCCGTGCCTGGCCGCGCCTGAGGGCGATCGTCGAGGCCCCTTCAACCGTGCGACCGGTATCCGAGCGAATGTCTCTTCGAAGCGAGCGCGTCACGCAGCTGGGCTCTGTGCCACGGTTCCGGCTTGGCCCGTTGCTGGTCGAGCCGGAACGGCTGGCGCTGATCGCCGACGGCCAGACCATCGCGCTGGAACCGCGCATGATGGAGGTACTGATCGCGCTGGCCGAACGCGCTGGCGACGTCGTCAGCGCCGAGCAGCTGTTGATCGAGGTCTGGCACGGCAGTTTCTACGGCGACAACCCGGTGCACAAGACCATCGCCCAGCTGCGCCGCAAGCTCGGCGACGACAGCCGCCAACCGCGCTACATCGAAACCATCCGCAAGCGCGGGTATCGGTTGCTGCCCAAGGTCGTGTTTCCCGACGATTATCGCGGTGCGGTGCTGGGCGCACAGGCATGGACACACGGCAACCCGTATGTGGGATTGCAGGCGTTCGATCCCGCGCATGCACAGGTGTTCTTCGGCCGTAGCCACGCCATTGCGCAGGTGCTGGCCGCACTGCGCGCGCAATTGCACAGCCAACGCGGCCTGGTGCTGGTCAGCGGTGCCAGCGGCTGCGGCAAGACCTCGCTGCTGCGCGCCGGCGTGGTGCCCTTGTTGTCGCAACCCGGCGGCCTGGATGGCCTGGAAGCCAGCGCGGTGGCGTACTGCAACCTGGCACAGTGCCGTGGCGGCGATGTGCGCGATACGCTGGCGCGCGCACTCGGCGACTGGGCACCGGGCGAACGCGCGGTGTTTTCGCCCGCGCAAATGGCGCTGCTGCCGGCGTGGCTGCAGCAGCCTGCCCCGTTGCATGCGGCCATTGGTGAGGCGATGCGGCACAGCGCTCCGGCACGCGACAGCACACACACACAACGTCATCTGCTGCTGGTGATCGACCACGCCGAAGCGCTGGTGGCCACGCCCGGCATCGACAACGCCGACCGGCTCGCATTGGCGGCTGCCTTGCAGGCGTTATGCAGCAGCCCGCACGTGGCGGTATTGCTGCTCACCCGCAGCGACTTCTATCCGCGCCTGATCGAGGCAGTGCCGCAGCTCGTCGAGCTCAAACGCGGCGACGGCCATGTGGATCTGTTGGCGCCACGCGATGGCGAGATTGGCCAGATCATCCGCGTGCCGGCGGCCATGGCCGGGCTGCGCTTCGAAGAAGATCGCGACAACGCCAGCCGTCTGGACGATGTGCTGCGCGATGCCACCGCACGCCAGCCCGATGCCTTGCCGCTGTTGCAGCACTTGCTGCATGCACTGCACACGCAGCGCAACGACGATGGCCTGCTGACCTTCGCCGCCTACCGCGCAATGGGCGGACTGGAAGGCGCATTGGCGCATCATGCAGAGCACACGTTTCGCGCATTGCCGGCCGCCGCGCAGGCGGCGCTCGGCGAGGTGCTGACGCTGCTGAGCGTGATCCACCCCGACAGCGATGCGGTGACCGCACGGCGTGCGCTGTGGTCGGCCTTGCCCGATGCCGGCGCCACACGCGTGCTGGTGGAGGCGTTCGTGCATGCGCGCCTGTTCGTCAGCGCGTTGGTGGCCGGCGAGCCCGGGTTTGCGGTCGCGCACGAAGCCTTGTTGCGGCAATGGCCGCGCGCGGCCGAGTGGATCCATGAAAACCGTCGCCTGCTGCAGGCGCGCAAACGTCTGCAGCAGGCCGCGCACCGCTGGGCTGCCGACGGCCGGCGCACCGATCATTTGCTCAATAGCGGCCGCCCGCTGAGCGAAGCCCGCGAGGCGGCGCGGTGGATGCCGCAGGATCTGGATGCGCTGGAGCATACGTTCCTGCACGCCTGCGAACGCTCGCAACGGCGGCGCCGTGGCCTGTATGCCACCGCTGCGACGCTGTTGGTAATGTTGGCAAGCGCGTCGCTGCTGCTCGGCTGGCAAGCACGTCATGCCCAGCAGCTGGCCGAACAACGCCGCGACCAGGCGCAGCGCCTGGTGAGCTACATGCTGGGCGAGCTGGCCGAGCAATTGCGCACGGTAGGCAATCTCAAACTGCTCGACAGCGTGGGCAGCCGCGCGCTGCGCTATCTGGAAGACCTGCCCGACGCGGGCATGGCAACGGGTGATCTGATCAACCACGCGCGCGCCCTGCGCACCACCGGCGAAGTGCTGATGAATCAGGGCAAGCTGGATGAGGCGCATGCGGCATTTACGCGTGCCGCCGCTGCAGCCGAGCAAGCGCGCGCACGTGCCCCCGATGCGCTGGATGCGCAGGCGGAAACCGGCCAGGCCGCGTACTGGCTGGGGTATCTGGCGTACCAGGGCAAACAGCTGCCAGTGGCACGCAGGTACTGGTCGCACTATCTGAGCGCCTGCGAACACCTGGTGCGGGTGGCGCCGCACGATCCTCGCTGGCAGTTGGAGTTGTCGTACGCGCTCAACAATCTCGGCACGCTGTCCAACAGCGAAGGCCAGGCGACGGCGGCGATCGGTTTTTTTGCGCGCTCGATCGCGCTCAAACGCCAGGTGCTGGCGCGCACGCCGGATAACGCCGCGGTGCGCTACGAATTGATCGATAGTCTGTCCTGGCTGAGCTCTGCACAGGAAGCGCAAGGGCTGCTGGCCCCCGCAGAGCAGGGATATCGCGACCAGATCGCGATGCTGCGCGCCTTGGTCGAGCAAGACAGCGAGGCGCACGCCTGGCAGCGGCGCCTGGCCGGCGCATTGATCCGCACCTCCACGCTGGCACTGGCGCGTGGTCATCTGGCGCAGGCGCAGGTCGATGCGCAGGACAGCATTCGCATGCTGACGCCGCTGGTGGCGCTGCAACCGGACAACCTCGCCTGGCGCCGCGATCTGGCGCATGCCCATGCACAGGCCGGGTGGGTCGCGGCGCTGGACGGTCAGGCCGGCCCGGCCGAACAGCAGCTCGATCAAGCCCGCCTGACCATGGCCGGGTTACTGCAACAGGCCCGGCCGCTTCCCGAATGGCAATGGCTGGACGCCATCATCGCCTTGCGCCTGCACCACGTGCGCAACCCGGTCGCCGCTGGCGGCCTTGCGCCGATTCTCGCGCGACTGGAGACCTTGCACCGTGCCAGGCCCGACGAGCTGATCGGTATTTCGGCGTTGGCGCAGGCGCTGGTCTGGCACGGCGAACAACGCGCTGCCGTCGGCGACGCTGCTGGCGCGCGCGCGGCCTGGCAGCGCGCGGTGACGCTCATGGGCCACGACATCGGCAGCAGCCGCGACAAGAACCTGCTCGACCCCTGGATTCGCGCGCAGGTGCACCTGGGCCAGCGCCCCGTTGTTACGCAACAGCTCGGATGGCTGTATCAAGCGGGCTACCGCCACCCGGGATTCGTCTCCCTCTACGCCCCGCTTTTCAAGGAACAGGACAAGTCATGACGGACTTCAAAATCAAGCTCACCGTGGCACGCGTGGGATTTGGCGGTAACACCGGTGCTGGCGAATATTTCTACAGCTTCGCCCCGGATCTGCTGATTGTGGACAAGACCGACCGGGCCTCGACACTGTTGTACTACTTCGATGAAGAGGTGGTGCCCAAACACTTCAAGATCCGGAGCCTGCTCAGTTCCGATGCGCTCAAGCAGATCGGCACGCCGGTGATCGGTGCCGATGGCCGCAGCGTGCAGGTGAGCAACGCCAATAGCGTGCCGACATTGATCTTCTTGACCATCATCGTCGAAGACGAAAGCCGCAAGGACAAGAAGACCTGGTTCAGCTGCGACCCGCAGGTCGGCAACGATCCGCAAATCACGCCGTAACCCAAGGTCGCGTCAACACGCATGCCGAGGAGTCACCGTGCCTGACGGTTCGCTGCCGGGCACGGTGCTGCGATGTTTTCGGCGGAGGGTGTGTGCCGTGTGCAACGCATGTGCCAGCTGCAGCCGGCCACCGATGGCGAAACGTTGCGATCGCTGCGCCGCGCGAAGCGCTATCGGCTTCAGGAACGCCCTGCATTGGCATGCGGCGCCAGAGCACCAATCCCCAACGACACGCGTCTGCGTATATGCAGGCGCTTAGTTGGTGTCCCTGACGTACCTATCGATCGCCTTGGGCGTGAGGGAAATCAAGCGACCGGCAGGAAATCTGGAAATCACGTAGTTGTCTGGCGCATCGCTTCTGAATGGCACATCAAATGTCGACACCAGAATACGCGCCCATCCTTCGGGGTAGGTCGTGCCGCTGACATGCACAACACTCATCGACGGCCACTGCACTTGTTGTTTTGTCTGCGGATCTGTCAGGTCAGCCGAGCCAATCAGGATACGACGCGATTGGAGCGGAGCGGGTTTGTGACGTTCTGCAGGCACAAGTTTGAAGCTATAGGTGCCAGTCTCAGGGTAATTCAACTCGATGATCGATGCCGGCGACGCCACGGTGAGGTGAAACTCTTTCTCGTACCCGGCGTTGTTTGACTTCGCGCTTTCTAGCAGACGCCACTCGCGCTCGGCGATCGGACGCGCCAACACGATAACCGCGCCCCCTTGTTCCAGCATCGGCGAATCGACGGTCACAATCAATCGCGATGACAACCTCGGCTGCTTTGCACAGCCGGTAGTGCCCATGAGCAAGAACGCAAGCAAGAAAACCGCGCAGCCAACCCGATACCTGTGCATGTCACGTCCTCAACGCTGCGTGTCAACGTGGCCGATCCATAAGCCTGCGTCTTTATACGTTCTTTCGCTTTGCTTGTGTCGCTGCGCGCACCGCGCTTATCGACCGATTCTGCAAGGTGGCCGTCCCGCTCCGGTTTCAATGCAAAATCGCCATCGCGCGCATCAACCGCGATGCCTCCTGCGCCGGGCGACAATCAAACTGGCAGTGGCTCATCCCAGGCAAATACGCGGGCGAGGCGGGATGCCGGCCGGCGCGTCTGCCATTCCCGCAACGCATCGCGCTGCCGACGCGTACAGCCTGTCGTCGCGCTCGGTTGCATTGCTGAAAACCACCTTGATCTGGCCACGGGTCGACCCTGCGACGAGCCTGCCGGTGCCATTGCCTGCGCCGCCATGGTCGCCGCCTTTGCCTGGCTCACACACCAGAGCTTGCCCGCAATCGTCCTGATCCAAGCGCCCGATCAACACGGTTGTGGGCAAGCGATTGCAGACGTAGGCGGCGGCTCCCTGCACTGCCGACTCGCATCCCACGACGCCCCGTCGATCGCGTTCGGCCACCGGCAGGGTCTGCAACGCCGCCCGCGGCCAGCTGCGTGGCAGTTCGGCCTGGGTCGGTGCTACCCAGGCGCTGGCGGGCAGCACGGCGATCAACACCAACAACGACCGGACCAGGCGCATGACGGACTCCGCAACAGACCGGAGCGCGGCGCGTCCCCGAGCGACCTCGGTGGCCGCCGGACCACCTTCACGCTTGGCCGGGTGCCTGACCTGACGGCAACCTGACGGTTGCTGCTCCCGCCTGACGGCGCTAGAAAATCAGCTATAGATCAGCATGATGGACAGAGACCGGGCAGCGGCCTCGGGGCGATCCAGCAGGCGACACAACGCTGGTGTCCTGCTGACGCTCACCCAACCGATCGACATGCCGGGTGCTGTCATCGACGGGAGCGCCCGGCGCAGCCCCTCCGGCAGCGAGCGGTACCACCTCCCGGCCGGCCGAGCTCATCCATTCGCTGGACCTGTTTTTTTTCCGCCGGGGCGTCGGTTCCCTTTACCGGAAGCCAGGGAGTGCTCGGCGGGTGCGCCTGAGAGATCTGACCTTGCACGCAAGGCCGAGCGTGGCGCGGCGCGCTTTCGGAAGGCCGCTTTCAACATTCAACACGATGTTGTCGGGCTTGTCGGCTGCGGTGTCCTGGAAGCGCAGCATCTGCTCGGGGGTGGCAGCGTCCAGGACGCGCACGCCCTGGTACCTACCGCCATCGAGCAGGGCGATGAACAGCGTTGAGAGATCATTGACGCTGGTGCGCACGCCGCCGGCCGGGTAGCGGGTCACTGCGTACGGCGGGATCGGTACGCCCACGCCCAACGGGCTCACATACGGCATGGCGTGCACGCCGGCCGGCAGGTCGGTCAGATGCCAGGCAGTGTGCTGCATGCCCAGCGGCGCCCTCCGTCCGTGACGTGGGTGCTGCGGATGCACCGCGTGGCCGGCGCTGGCACTGCTGGCCGCCGCTGCCCATGCAGGCTTGCGGTCTGCCTATGCCGAGACCAGCGTGATGCCACCAAAGCGCCTGGCACCGACCAAACGTCCCAGCGCCGGCGGCGGAGGCGTTGCGGTGCATGGTCTCGCACCCGCGTCCCTGCATGGGGTGCAGGACTGCCGCGCCAGCACACGGCAGCAAGCTACCCAAGCGCCGATCGCCTTACACTCAGCGGCTACCCGCAGCTGCCGTTCGTCTTCGATGATCATTTCTGCCGCTTCCGATTACCGCGCCGCCGCACAGGCACGCTTGCCGCCGTTCCTGTTCCACTACATCGATGGCGGCGCGTACGCCGAGCACACCTTGCGGCGCAACGTCTCCGATCTGGCCGATATCGCGCTGCGCCAGCGGGTGCTGCGCAACATGTCCGATTTGAGCCTGAGCACGGAACTGTTCGGCGAAAACCTGGCGATGCCGGTGGCGCTGGCGCCGGTCGGGCTCACCGGCATGTACGCACGCCGTGGCGAGGTGCAGGCGGCGCGCGCGGCGGCCGCGCGCGGCATCCCGTTCACCCTGTCCACGGTGTCGGTATGCCCGATCGAGGAAGTGGCACCGGCGATCGAGCGGCCGATGTGGTTCCAGTTGTACGTGCTCAAGGACCGCGGCTTCATGCGCAACGCGTTGGAGCGCGCCAAGGCGGCCGGGGTGACCACGCTGGTGTTTACCGTGGATATGCCCACGCCGGGCGCGCGCTACCGCGATGCGCACTCGGGCATGAGCGGGCCCAACGCATCGCTGCGTCGCATGCTGCAGGCGGTGACGCATCCGCGTTGGGCCTGGGATGTGGGCTTGCTGGGCCGCCCGCACGACCTGGGCAATATCTCCGCGTATCGCGGCAGTCCGACCGGCTTGCAGGACTACATCGGCTGGCTGGGCGCCAATTTCGATCCCTCCATCTGCTGGAAAGACCTGGAATGGATCCGCGAATTCTGGACCGGGCCGATGGTGATCAAAGGCATCCTCGACCCGGACGATGCGCGCGATGCAGTGCGCTTCGGCGCCGACGGCATCGTGGTGTCCAACCATGGCGGCCGCCAGCTCGACGGCGTGTTGTCCAGCGCACGCGCGTTACCGGCGATTGCCGATGCGGTGAAGGGCGATCTGAAGATCCTTGCCGACTCGGGCATCCGCAGCGGCCTGGACGTGGTGCGCATGCTCGCGCTGGGTGCCGATGCGGTGCTGCTCGGGCGTGCGTTCGTCTATGCGCTGGCCGCCGATGGTCAGGCCGGTGTGGAGAATCTGCTGACCCTGATCGAGCGCGAGATGCGCGTGGCGATGACCTTGACCGGCACCCATTCGATCGCCGAGATCAGCAGCGATGCGTTGAGCCGGGTGACGCGGGAGAGTGCGGTTTCGCTCTGACGGGCTTCGCATCTGGAATCGGGATGCGTCGGTGGCAGAGAGGATGATCTGCGGCTTGTCTGCAGGGCCCTTGCCGCCCACCCTCGCGGGACACGCTGCAAGTACATCCATGTAGCTCTTACGCGACGGTGGGCGGGCAAGGACCTGGCGAGATGGTCGGAACGCTTGGTCAAGCGCTGTGCGTGATGCGCACCTGATTGAATCCATCAGAGTGAATAACGACGCATTGCAAGCGACGGTCATGCGCATGTGCACGCCGCGCACAGAATCTGCGGCGACGAGTAGTCCATGCCGATTCGGAGCGCCAGTCGCGTCGTAGGGTTGTTAACAGCTCTTAGTTGTTATCGTCGCCCGTGGGCAAATACTGCCGCAACGCTAGCACCGATTCCCAAGGATCCTGGCGTTGACGCTTGGCACGTTGCAATGCCTTGTCCATCGGGAAGGCGTCCGGGCCGCTGATCTTGCCGAGTTCTTCCCAGCGCAGCGGCACCGCGACACTGGCTTTTTCGCGCGCGCGCAGCGACCACGAGCACACACTGGTGTTGCCGCGCCCGTTGCGCAGCCAGTCGACGAAGATCACGCCGTGGCGCTTGGCCTTGCTCATGGTCGCCACGTAACGATCCGGCGTGTGCGTTGCCAGTGCCTGTGCAAACGCTTCGCAGAAATCGCGCGCCTGCTCCCAGCCTGCCTCCGGCACGATCGGCACCACCACATGCAATCCCTTGCCACCGGACAGGCGCACCGCGCTCTCCAGCCCAGCGCTGCGCAGCTTGGCGCGGATATCGCGCGCGGCAGCCACCACGTCGGGCCAGGACACGCCGTCGCCAGGGTCCAGATCGAACACCAGCCGATCCGGATGCTCCGGGTCGTCGATCTGCGCGCCCCAGGGATGCAATTCCAGCGTGTTCATCTGCACCAGCTCCAGCAGGCCGGCAGCATCTTCGAGGTAGATGTAATCCTCGGTGCCGCTCTTTTGCTGCAGCGGAATCGCCTTGATGTTCGCGCCCAGGTGGCGGCCCTCATGCTTCTGGAAGAAGCAATCGCCACCGGCGCCATCGGGGCAGCGCAACAGCGACAACGGGCGGCGCGCGATCTCTGCCAGCACCAGCGGCGCCACTGCACGGTAGTAGTCGGCAACATCGCCCTTGCTGATGCCAGCTGCGGGGAACACCACGCGCTCGGGATGGGTGATGGCGACGCCGTCGCGGGTGGTGGACCCCTTTTTCGAGGCTGCCGTGGGCGAGGGTACGGCAGGTTTCGCAACCGTCGAACGAACGCGTTTGCGCGTGGCGGTGGTCGATGCTGGCCGCGTTGTCTGGCGCGTTGTCTTCTGCGCGCGTTTTCCCGTAGCCGCTGCAGTCGCGGCGACCGCACCTCCACGCGTGCTTGCCGCACGTGTGCGCGCCGCGGCGCGGTCGCCGCCCAACTCGGCTACGGGTTTGTCTTCGCGCAACCGCTTGAAGGCGGCTTGCCGCAGCAAGCCTTCCTTGGCCCAGCCGCGGAAGGCGACTTCGGCGATCAGCACCGGTCGTACCCAGTGCAGGTCGCGGGCGCGCGCGGGCAGATGCGCCGGCAATGCCAGCGTGGCGGTGTCGCAGTGCAGTGCCCGCAGTTGCTTGGCGATGCTGCCGAGCAAGGCATCATCGAAACCGGTGCCCACGCGCCCGACATAGCGCAGCGCCTCGCCATCGCGTTGCGCAAGCAGCAACGCGCCGAAGCCGCTGCGCGCCCCTTTGGGGTCGGTATAGCCGACCACCACAAACTCGTCGCTGTTTTCGTGCTTGGTCTTGATCCAATCGGCGCTGCGCCCACCGCGATAACCCGCCTCGGCGAGTTTGCTGATGATGCCTTCCCAGCCCTTGTCGGCGCTTGCCGCAAACACCGCCGGCCCCGATCCGATCACGTGGTCGCTATAGGCCAGCGTGTCGGGGGTAGCGCCCAATAATTCGCGCAAGAGCTGCTTGCGCTGCAGCAGCGGCGTGTCGCGTAGATCCACTCCGGCGATGCCGAGCAGGTCGAACACGATGTAACGCAAGGGCTGCCTGACACTGCCATCGAGTGTGCGTTGCAGCGCCGAAAAATCGCTACGCCCCTGTGCATCCAGCACCACCAGCTCGCCATCCAGGCGTACGTCGCGCACCGGCAGCGCCTGCACTGCACGCACCACATCCGGGAAGCGCTCCGTCCAGGCCTGGTCGTTGCGTGAGCGCAGCTGCACGTGGCCATCGACCATGTCGGCCAGCAGCCGGTAACCATCCCACTTGATCTCGTGCAGCCAACGTTCGCCATCCGGTGCCTGCTCGCGCAGCAACGTCAGCTGTGCGTGCAGCTCGGTGGGACATGGCGCATCGCGCGCACCGTCCACGGCCAATGCGCGGGTCCGCCATTGCTTCGAATCACTACCCCCTGAACGTTTGCGTTTGCCTGGCACGGTCGATGTCCTGGTGGTTGCCGTTGACGGCGGGCGCCGTGCATCGCTGGCCTTGACGCGTGCTGCAGCCGCCGAGGTCTTTGCTGCGTGCTGCGCCACCAGCGCGTCGGCATCCAGATCGGCCGCGTACGCATCGGTGCGCTTGATCAACAACCACTGCGGCTTGCCGCCACGCATCTGGGTACGTACCAACGCAAACCCGCCGCGCAGGTGCGTGCCCTGCAGGTCGAATTCCAGCTTGCCTGCGTCCAGCGCCGCCACGACGTCGCCTTCGCAGTGCCAGTGCCCATGGTCGAACACGTCTACGTGCCCGGCGCCGTAATGGCCTTGCGGAATCTCTCCCTCGAAGCTGGCGTACGACAGCGGATGATCTTCCACCTGTACCGCTAGCCGTTTTTCGCCAACGCGCAGCGATGGGCCCTTCGGCACCGCCCAACTCTTGAGCACGCCAGCGGCTTCCAGACGGAAGTCGTAATGCCGTGCACGGGCGTGGTGCAGCTGCACCACAAAGATCGGCTGCTTGTTGGCGCGCGCGGGCATGTCGCCGGCAGGCTCGGGCGTCTGGTCGAAGCGGCGTTTGCTGTTGTAGTCGTGCAGCGTCATGGACCCGGCCTAGCCTGCCTTGCGACGCGGCGCGGCTTTCGGCGCCGTCTTCCTGGCGGTCTTGCTGGCTGTCTTCTTGGTGGCTTTTTTTGTCGCTTTCTTGGCAGCACGCTTCTTGGCGGGCGCTGGCGTCGAGGCTGCAGCGCTGTTCTTCTTGGCCGGCGTACGCGTCTTGGCTTGCAGGCTCTTTTGCAGCAGCGACATGAAGTCGACCACGTTGGTGCTGGCATCTTCGTGCTGGGGCGATTCGACCTCCACCTTGGTGGTGCCGCCCTTGGCCTGGATCCGCTTGCGCAGAATCTGCTCGAGCTTGCCGCGGAACTCGTCGTGGTAATCCTCCGGCTGCCAGGTGCCGGACATCGACTCGATCAACTGCTTTGCCATCTGCTGTTCCTTGGGCGTGATGCGGTACTCGCCCACGGCCCCGGCCGGCAGTTTGAAATCCTGCGGGTCCACCACTTCCTGTTGATAGCGCAACAACAGCAGGATCAATGCATCGCCGTGCGGCATCACGGCGGCCAGATATTCGCGGGTGCGGATGACCACCTTTGCGATGCCCACCTTGCCGGTGTCGCGCAGCGTTTCGCGCAACAGCACATAGCCTTTTTCGGCCTTCTTGCCGGGCACCAGGATGTAGGGCTTTTCAAAGTAACGCGGATCGATGTCGGCGGCGTCGACAAAGGTTTCCACTTCCACCGTTTCATGGCTCTCCGGCGAGGCGGAGCGGATGTCCTGTTCTTCGACGATGACATAGCTGCCCTTGTCGTATTCGAACGCTTTGACGATCTCCTTCCAGGGCACCTCGTCGCCGGTGTCGGCATTGACCCGCTCGAAGCGGATCGGCTTCTTGTCGCGCGAGTCGAGCATGCGGAAATGCAGATCCACCTTGCGCTCCCCCGACATCAGCGACACCGGCACATTGAGCAAGCCGAACGACAGGGTTCCGGTCCAGATCGGTCGTGCCATTGGTGTGTGACTCCGGGCTGTCGAGGGTAGCCCATAGCTGTAACGCGGCCACCGTGATCCATGCGTGAGTCATCGGCACGGTGCCACTGCATGCTCTTCACCCTGCGCGCGGTGAACTGCGCATCCATCTGGAATCTCAGGAGAACACCATGTCCCGCGACCCCCTGCGCGACCAACCGACCCAACCCGGCGAACAGCACGGCAAGCGCGATGCCGAACACGACCAAGACCGTGGTGCAGGCAAGGTGCCAGACCAGCTGATTCCGGCCGATGACAACACCCCGGCCAGGAAGCCGGGCACCGCGCCATCGGCCGCAACAGCTCGCTGAAAACACATAGCTGAAACAATGCGCAGGCCTGCCAGCCGCGCTGATCGGCCCTAGGCCCGACCTGCCTCCTGCAATCGGGCGAACTCGTCATCGGCAAACAGGCGCGAGCGCACCAGAAAGCGCACGCCCTCGCCATTTTCCAGCGAAAACATGCCGCCACGCCCCGGCACCACGTCGATGATCAGCTGCGTGTGCTTCCAGTATTCGAATTGCGACGCGCTGATGTAGAACGGCGCACCGCCGATCTCGCCCAGCAGCACGTCGCGATCGCCGACGATGAAGTCGCCCACCGCAAAACACATCGGCGAGGAACCATCGCAACATCCGCCGGATTGATGGAACAGCAGCTCGCCATGGCGCGTGCGCAGGGTGTCGATCAACTGCAAGGCCGCCAGCGTGGCCATCACCTGTAATGGCAGCTCGGTCTGTGTGGTGGTGTCGTGCATTGTCTCCCTCCGGCGACCACGTCAGGCCGCCATGTCGAGCACGATACGCCCCTCGATCGTGCCGGCGCGCATGCGGGCGAAGACATCGTTGATGTTGTCCAGCGTGTCGGTGGCCACCGTTGCGGCGACCTTGCCCTGCTCGGCAAATGCCAGCGATTCCTGCAGATCCAGGCGGGTACCGACGATCGAGCCACGCACGGTCACACCATTGAGCACCATGCCGAAGATATCCAGCGGAAACTCGCCCGGCGGCAACCCGTTGAGCGACACCGTCCCGCCACGGCGCACCATGCCGATCGCCTGCTCGAACGCCTTGGGCGAGACCGCCGTGACCAGGGCACCGTGGGCGCCACCGATTTCCTTCTTGAGATACGCCACCGGATCGGTGGTGCGCGCATTCACCGTCACCGTGGCGCCCAGACGTCTTGCCAGGGCGAGTTTGGCATCGTCCACATCCACTGCGGCCACGTTCAGGCCCATCGCCCTGGCGTACTGCACGGCCATATGGCCGAGCCCGCCGATGCCGGAGATCACCACCCATTGGCCCGGCTTGGTGTCGGTGACCTTCAATCCCTTGTAGACGGTGACACCGGCACACAGGATCGGCGCGACCTCGACGAACCCCAGGTTCTTCGGCAGGTGCCCGACATACTCGGCGTTGGCCAACGCGTATTGTGCAAATCCGCCATTGACCGAATACCCACTGTTCTGCTGCGCCTCGCACAGCGTCTCCCAGCCGCCCAGGCAATGCTCGCAATGCCCGCAGGCCGAGTACAGCCACGGAATGCCGACGCGGTCGCCTTCCTTGACGTGACGCACTCCCGCGCCCACCGCCACCACGTGGCCCACACCCTCATGGCCCGGAATGAAGGGCGGGTTCGGCTTGACCGGCCAGTCGCCCTGCGCGGCATGCAGATCGGTGTGGCAGACCCCGCAGGCTTCGATCTTGACCAGGATGTCGCCGGCCTGCGGCCGCGGCACCTGCACTTCCTCGATCACCAGCGGCGCGCCGAACTGACGCACCACTGCGGCTTTCATTGTCGTGTCCATGCTGCACTCCGCCCTGATAGTGCAGTCCACCCTAGGCGCCCTGGGGCGCCGTGCCTTGATCGAGGTCAAATCGCGCGTAAGCGGTTCATAGTCAGCCGGCGCGGCGACCAAGCGCAACTGTGCCGGATGCATCGGTCATCGCAGTCGAGCGGCAACAGGCCCACGCATCAGAAGAACCCCAACGCCTTCGGCGAATAGCTCACCAGCAGGTTCTTGGTCTGCTGGTAGTGGTCGAGCATCATCTTGTGATTCTCGCGGCCGATGCCCGACTGCTTGTAACCGCCGAACGCGGCATGCGCCGGATACGCGTGATAGCAATTGGTCCACACGCGGCCGGCCTGGATCGCGCGGCCCATGCGATATAGGCGCGAGGCGTCGCGACTCCACACACCTGCGCCCAGCCCATACAAGGTGTCGTTGGCGATCGACAAGGCATCGGCCTCGTCCTTGAAGGTCGTGACCGACACCACCGGACCGAAGATCTCTTCCTGGAACACGCGCATCTTGTTGTGCCCCTTGAACACAGTCGGCTTGACGTAGAAGCCGCCGGCCAGCTCGCCATCGAGCGTATTGCGCTCGCCGCCGATCAACACTTCGGCGCCTTCCTGCTTGCCGATATCGATATAGGACAAGATCTTTTCCAGCTGCTCGCTGGAGGCCTGCGCGCCGACCATGGTATTGGGATCGAGCGGATTGCCCTGCTTGATCGCAGCAACGCGCGCCAGCGCTTTTTCCATGAACTTGTCGTAGATCGATTCCTGGATCAGCGCGCGGGACGGACAGGTGCACACCTCGCCCTGATTGAAGGCGAACAGCACGAAGCCTTCCACCGCTTTGTCGAGAAAATCGTCGTCCTCGGCCATCACATCGGCAAAAAAGATATTGGGCGATTTACCGCCCAGCTCCAGCGTCACCGGAATCAGGTTCTGGCTGGCGTATTGCATGATCAACCGGCCGGTGGTGGTTTCGCCGGTGAAGGCGATCTTGGCGATGCGCGGGTTGCTGGCCAGCGGCTTGCCCGCCTCCAGGCCGAAGCCGTTGACCACGTTGAGCACGCCCGGCGGCAATAGATCGCCGATGACTTCCATCAGCACCAGGATCGAGGCCGGCGTCTGCTCGGCCGGCTTCATCACCACGCAGTTGCCGGCGGCCAGGGCCGGTGCGAGTTTCCAGCACGCCATCAGCAGCGGGAAATTCCACGGAATGATTTGCCCGACCACCCCGAGCGGTTCGTGGAAGTGATACGCGATGGTGTCGCTGTCGATCTCGGAAATGCCGCCTTCCTGCGCACGGATCGCACCGGCAAAATAACGGAAGTGGTCCACGCACAACGGCACGTCCGCATTGAGCGTTTCGCGCACCGGCTTGCCGTTGTCCCAGGTCTCGGCATAGGCGAGCAATTCCAGGTTCTGCTCGATGCGGTCTGCGATCTTGAGCAGCACATTGGAGCGATCGGTGGTGGAGGTCTTGCCCCAGGCTTCTTTTGCCGCGTGTGCGGCATCCAATGCGGCTTCGATATCCGGCGCGGTGGAGCGCGCGATCGAAGTGAACACCTTGCCGTTGATCGGCGTGGTGTTGTCGAAATACTGGCCGCTGTGCGGCGCAACCCACTTGCCGCCGATGAAGTTGTCGTAGCGCGGTTTGAAGATCGACTGCGGATCGGTATTGAGCGGTTTGGCAGAGGCAAGCGCGTTCATCATCATCTCCTGCGAAGTGGTCCGATGCGAACGTGTATACCCGGGCAAGTGCTAGCGCAATGTCATGTCACAAGCTGCTGCGCTGCGTCATTGCAATAGTGCTTGCCAAGGTGACTGCTGGCCTGAAATGCGCTGCAATGCGTCATCGCGTGCAGCAGCGTGATCCGCGTTCGGATCGCGATACCTAGCCGGATGGATGGCTCTGCACGGGGACGCCGCCCGCTGCGCGAGCCAATCGTCCTGTAGTGCCATGCACGTCAGTCGTGCGATGCGGCAGGCGTCAGCGGCTCGGACCCGATCGTACTTGCAGCGCAGTCAATCGCCTGCTACTGCCGGTAGGACTGGAGCCGCCAACCGGATGGTGTCGCGGTTTGCCACACGTAATCCCAACGATAGCGCGTGCCGGCATGACAGGCCTCAACACTGACTACATCGCGCGGCTTGCCGTGCGCGGGCAGCGGCGCGGCATTACCTGCTGCGTCAGTGCGCGTACCCAAGGGATTATCGAATGACGTCATGCTGGTGCGCACTGCGCCTAGCTCTGCGGCGCTGGCCGGCGGCGGCATCTGCTTGGGCTGGGTGCTCAGTCTGGATTGTTGCTGCAACCACGTGTGTATCTGTGCGATGGCCGGGCTGCCGGCCGGATAGTCGCGCACGATGCGCATGTCCACGTGGTCTGCCCATGCTGCGTTGCAGGCCAGCAGGCCGGCCATCATCGTCGAAGCAGTCACCATTTGCTTCCAGGCCATCATCGTCGCACTCCATGCTGTGAATGAGTGGCGCAGCCTAGCATGCAGGTGTGCGGTTGCTGCGCGCATCCCCACTGGCGCAGGTGCGCATCACTTCGCTGCAATGCATCCTGGGGTGCCATGCCTGCACCGCCGCAAGCACACGCTTTCCGTCTGCCGCGTTGATATCGCGTGCTACGAATCGTGAAGTCTGGCCTCTACCCGGGCCGCCAGCTCCGCCGCGTTCAACGACAGCAGGATCGCCAGGCCGGTCGCCGAGGTCGAGCAATAACCCCACATGCTCGCGCATGAGAAACTCATCTGCGGGGGGCGTGATCGACGACGATCATGGCTCGGCCTTGACGCCGAAAACGGGTCGGATATCGAAGCTGGCCCGGTGTTCGGGCAAATTCTGCGCCATCATCGCGATGGCACCGGCTTCTGGCAACGCGGCGGTGTGGACCATCCTTTTCTAAGGAAGCTCTGAACAACTCTGTCTCAGGCCTTCGATCGGAGCCTGAGCCAGGCTGCGTCACGCGTAAGCCATTGATTTTCAGTAAGGGCACTTGTCGGGATCAGGCGAGGCTACAAGCTTCCCCCGATGGCCGGTGAGTTTTTCAGAGGTTCCCTAAGGAGAAAAAATGGATATTGATCTAGCCACTGTGCATCCTGGACTGGTGGATGCGTGGAACTTTACACGGGAAAACTATCCGAAAAAAGTTGCCTGTGATCTGGAGCCATTGAAGAAAATTGAAAAGGATTGCGATGCCGCATTCCCTGCCGACTACCTTGCTTTCATGGGGAAATATGGCGGTCTGCAAATGCGGTTTGACGATCCAAGACGCCTGCTTGTGGAGTATTCCATTGCCGGCAACCTGACCAGGGAAGCTTGTCACTTGGCGTCCATCATGTCTTCCAAGGCTGTTCTCGAATGGTATCTAAGATTATCTCGCCCGGACGAGCATTATGAGAACATCGGTGCGCGCATACCAGCTAAAACAGTGCCGATCGGTGTAACTGAAGCGGGCGGCGAGTATTATCTGATCGATCTTTCAGATAGAAGCCACGGCACCATCTGGCGAATGGCGCCGGAAAATCACGGAACCTGGTGCAGTGAGGGCAATGCTTTTCTCGGCCTCGCCGCCGGGAGCTTTACCAAGCTGCTGACGAAACTGGTGACAGAAGACGACCTAGCAGCGGGCAAGATGAGAGAGCGCTAGGGAAGGTCTGAACAATGAGGCCTGAGAGTGCGGGATGTCGCATCGTTCCGGAGAGTCGCGTTTGGATCTTCGGATTTTTCGCAATTTCTGGAGCT
>NZ_JACIFI010000036.1 GCF_014197275.1 Xanthomonas sp. 3075
CCTCAGCGTCACCGAACGTCAGTTGCATGGATCACTCCTCAACATCAGGCGGGTAGTGTCGCGTATCTGTGGTGCGTTGTTCAGAGGTTCCCTAGAGCGTGTTATGAACTTTGCTCTTGTCACGCTAACGTATGCGGATGAAGCCTCGTAAGCCTTATCCCACCGATATTTCCGACGAAGAATGGGCTTTTGCGGCTCCCTATTTGACGCTGATGGACGTGCAGGCACCGCAGCGCAAGTATGAGCTACGCGCGATGTTCAACGCACTGCGCTGGATCGCACGCGCCGGCGCACCGTGGCGATTGCTTCCCAACGATTTTCCACCTTGGGAGGCGGTGTATCAGCAAACGCAGCGTTGGCTGCAAGCTGGCTGCTTTGAAGCCATGGTCGGCGATCCGCGCTCACTCTTGCGTGTAGCACAGGGGAAGAAAGGCCAGCCAAGCACGGTCATCTTCGATGGCCGAACGCTGCAGTCCACCTGTGAAAGTGGGCCGCGTGCTGGATACGATGGCGATAAACGCAAGAAGGGCAGCAAGGTGCATATGGCGGTCGATACGCTAGGACATCTGCTTGCCGTCCAGGTCACGCCGGCCAATGAGCAGGAACGCGCGCAGGTGCGCTCGTTGGCTCAAGAAGTGCAACACGTGACCGGTGAAACGGTCAAGATTGCGTTCGTGGATCAGGGCTATACCGGCGAAGAACCGGCACAGGCGGCCAAGGAAGAAGGTAGTGAGTTGCACGTCATCAAGCTGCAAGAAGCGAAGAAAGGCTTTGTCTTGCTGCCGCGTCGCTGGGTCGTCGAGCGTAGCTTCGGCTGGGTGAATCGCTTCAGACGACTGGCACGCGACTATGAGCGACTGCCGGAAACATTGGCCGGTTTGAACTTTGTCGTCTTTACGATCCTGATACTTGGAAATGCAGCCACGCTCTTTCAAAGTTCATAACACGCTCTAACTAAAAATACCTGATTTTGAAGCAGACTCCAGCTCGAATGTGCCAGACAGCCATGCCTGCAAAACTGAGTTACCTAACTACCTTGAAGCTGCTACCATCTACTGCCGCAGATAAGCAATCGGAATTTTCCTACACAAAATCAGGCTATAAGCCTCGTCTAGTTCGCATACACGACAGGGTATAGTAAGTCGGATCTAAACCGAGTTAGGACGAATATGAAGCCTTTTTTTAGCGGCGCCTTGACTGCAGCATTATTAAGTGTCGGTCTCCTTGGGTCTGAGCCGGCTATCGCTCAGAAAATAAGCTATCTGGGTGAAAGCCATCGTACGACTGCAGCGACGCTGGCCAAGCCAGCATCTGTTCCTGCGGGTGTCCAGCTAGTCGAGCTGGAACGCTGGTTTTCTAGGGACGACACAAGGTCAGGTCGTCCATTGAACACGCCGGGCGGCATGACTTACCCCGGGAAAAAGCAGGGAACACTCGGATTTATTTCCTACTATCCATTTGAAGGAAGTCATACGCTTTACTCATGTATGACAAATAATTACCTTGATTCATTCACCTCAACTGATCCTAATTGCGAGGGGCAATTGCCAGCGAGAGATATGCCGATCACAGGCTACATCTCGTCGACACAGATCGCGGGCACTGTCCCTCTCTACCGCTGCATGCGTGGTGGCCTAAAGCCAAACAACTGGGCAGACCACTTCGACACTCTTGACATCAGCTGTGAGAATGTCAAAAACCCAGCTAACGATGGAATCATCGGATACATCTGGCTGTAAGCACGCGTCTGCGTCTGCAGCTCCTGGCTGTAGACGCAGTACATGCGACCTTAGGTTCGCGTGCACGATCCGCATTCTTGGTTGGGCGGGATGCAACAATCAGCGTCAGCTATCATTGTTGCATCTCCGATCGTGCCGGACCATAGCTGCTGCGTCTTGCGTGCCAGCGGTGCGTTAAGCGGAAAACCGTGTCAGATTCACTTGAAAACTTAACCTGACCGCGCTACTTCGATTTATAGCGCAGAGGCATCTGCAGGTACGTGGGTCTACGGGGATGCAAGGACGGGTTTAACCATCACGCTTTTCGAGACTGATCAACGCGAATAAGTGTCGAGCGACATTCAACGCTACTGCGCTTGCAGCGGCAGCCGGCGCGTAATGTAATTCACCACGTTCTCCATTGCGTCGGGATCAGTGTTGCTCAATCCCACGACCACGTACTCCTTGGATGGCAGCACCACCAATGCGGTATTCGCACCCGGTGCACCTCCTTCGTGTCCGTACTGCCTTTCCTGGCCCTGACCACTGACCATGAAGCCATATCCATACCACTTCTTGTGGTTCTGCGGCGAGGTGGCCGCCCCCAGCAACGCCGGCGACAGCAGCCTGCCGGTGCGCAGTGCTTCGCCGAACTTGAGCATGTCGCCTATCGTGCTGTAACCGCCGCCGGCTGCTGTTCCGCGCCAAGGCAGCGATGCGCTTTCGACGCGCCACCTGCCGTCGTGTTTGGAATAGGCAACGGCCCGGCTTGCGAGTCGCGTTGATTCCGGCTCCGACCCTGTCGACGTCATGCCGGCAACGCGGTAGATGTGCTGGTCCACATAGTCGTAGTAGGACTGCCCGGTGACCGCTTCGATAACCGCTCCAAGCACCACGTAGCCGTAGTTGGAGTAGCCATCCTGACTGCCCGGTGCCTGTTCCGGTGGGATGGCGCCGAAACGCTTGACGTAATCGGCGTGGGTTTTCAGCGTCTGCGCATAACTGGCGAAATTGTCACCGAAGATATCGCCGAGACCACTGGTGTGAGTGAGCAACTGGCGCAGCGTAATGGAACGGGCGATGGTTTGATCGGGGTAATCGGGTAGATAATCGTCAATGGTGCCATCCAGGGACAGCTTTCCTGCGTCCACAAGCTGCAGTACTGCCACAGCGGTAAACATTTTGTTCAACGAAGCAAGTCTGAACTGCGTTTGCGGCGTGACTGCCAGCGAAGTGGATCGATCTGCCAGCCCACCTTGCCAATGCAAAATCACTTTGCCATCCTGGGCCACCAGCAGCGCACCGGACAAGGTATCTGCAGCGACCAAGGCATCCAGTCGCTGTGTGGTTTGCTGCGTCAACGCATTCATTGCCATGCGTTTGGGCCGGTATTCGACCGGCAATTCCGTGCCTTCGATCTGAAACAGACGCACATCCGGGCGATCAGTCTTCTCCAACTCGACGGTCACCAACAATGCGCGCTCGCTGGATTGCACCTGTACGAGGATCTCGGCCTTTTCGGCACTACTGGACTTGACGGCCAGTACCTTGAAGTTGCCCATGTCGTTATGCAAGCCGACATCGCGTTGCGCGGTGCGGTCGATCTTGTAAGTGGTGATGACGGCTTGCAGTTCCTCCTGACTCTCCCGGTTGAAAGCGAGGAGCCAGCGATTGAAGATCTGTTCGGGCATCCCCACCGACGATGGCTGCATGCACCAGCCAATAGGGCTCCACAAAAGCAGTGCGGCAGCAAATAGCCTGAGACGCGTCATCCGATCGGCCTTTCGGTAATGGAGCATCAACGCCGACGTCTGTCGGCATGCCGATCATCACACAGGATCTCGCATTGTGCAGACGCCTTACTACCGATCGCATACCGGATGAAGAAGCCGGGGGCGCAGCGACCCGACAAGCACACTTGAATTGCCGAGTGCCGCTACAGCAGCGGAAAGCGCCCGCCCACTCGCCCCAAACGTCAACGCCCCGATCAGGTCGGGGCGTTGATGGAATAGATCACCGAAGTTCGGTCACCGCGTCTGCATCGCAGCGGTCTGCGTCTGGACCACCAGACTGGCGGTTCAGCGCGCCAGGCGTCAAGCCTGGCGGCGAAGCAATACAGTCTTGAATCTGACCTTGGCGACCGACTTACTTGGTCGATTTGGTCGCGTCGCGGACCTTGTCGGCGACCTGGCCGGCTTTGTTCTGCACCTTGCCGATGTTCTTTTCGGCGGCGCCTTCCAGCTCGGTGCTCTTGTCGCCGGTGACGCGGCCGACGGTTTCCTTGATCGAGCCCTTGACCTGCTTGGCGGTACCTTCGATACGGTTCTTGTCCACGGGATGCCTTGTTGGGTTTGGGTGTGATGGCCAGTCTGGACCCCGCCGGTGTGAGCGTGACGTCGGCATGCCGTTGTCTGTGCGTCAGTGCGTTCAGCTGGCGACTTGCCGCAGGTTGTGGCTTCCGGGTCACTGCCCGTGGACGCCTTGCCGAGGCTGCTGCATGCGACAATTCGGCCATCTCCAACCAGCACGCCCCGCCACGTGACCATTGCGCCCCCCGTTATCGAGCCCGTCGGTCTTGAGTTTCTCGCGGGAGGCGGCGAAATGGGCGCGCTGATGCGGTCGCACGATTGGAGTGCCACGCCGATGGGGCCGCCGGAGACCTGGCCGCAGTCGCTGCGTTCGTCGTTATCGGTGGTGCTCAATTCCACGCTGCTGGGTGCGGTGTTGTGGGGGCCGGAGCTGCGCATGTTCTACAACGATGTGTACCTGCAATCGTTGGGCGATCGCCATCCGCAGGCGCTGGGGCAGCCGGTGGCGGAGGTATGGAAGGAAACCTATGCACCGATCGCACAGGACTTTACCCGGGTCATGCACACCGGGCAGGGTTTTGGTCAGAACGTGATCGCGCTGCCGATGCGGCGCAATGGCGTCAACCAGATGACCTACTGGAATGCGACCGCCTCGCCGATCCGCGGCGAAGACGGCAGCATCGTGGGGCTGATGAATATCGCAATCGAGACCACCGCGCAGGTGGCTGCCGATCGCGACCGCGATATCCAGCATGCGATGTTGAGCAACGAGAACACCCACCTGGTGCACGAGGTGGTCCACCGCACCAGCGAGCGCGATCGCGCGCTGGAGGCAGAAACCGCGGCGCGGCGCAACGCCGAGCGGGTGCAGTTGGCGTTGGCAGCCGGGGCGATCATCGGCACCTGGATCTGGGACCTGCCCAACGATGCGTTTTCGGTGGATGAGGCGTTTGCGGAAAACTTCGGCCTGGATCCGCTGCTCGGCCGCACCGGGCTGAGCCTTGAAATCATCACCCAGAGCGTGCACCCGGACGATCGCGATGGGTTGGCGGCCGCCATCAACGAGGCCATCGTGCGCGGCGGCGCCTACGCGCACCAGTACCGCGTCAAACGCCGTGACGGAAACTATTACTGGCTTGAGGCCAACGGCCGGGTCGAACACGGGCCCGATGGCACGCCGCTACGGTTTCCCGGTGTGCTGCTCGACATCGAAGCCCGGCATGCGCTCTCCGAAGAGCGCGACCGCGCGCTGGGTGCATTGCGCGAGTTGAGCGAGACGCTGGAGCAGCGCGTCACCGAGCGCACGCGTGCGCTGATGCTGGTGGAAGAAGCGTTGCGCCAATCGCAGAAGATGGAAGCGGTCGGCCAGCTGACCGGCGGGCTGGCGCACGACTTCAATAACCTGTTGGCAGGCATTTCCGGTGCGCTGGAATTGATGAGCCTGCGCATCGAGCAGGGCCGCTTCGCCGAGCTGGAGCGTTACGTCATCACCGCGCAGGGTGCCACCACGCGCGCGGCCGCACTGACGCACCGATTACTGGCGTTCGCGCGGCGGCAAACGCTGTTGCCCAAGCCGACCAACGTCAACCGGCTGGTGGTGGACATGCTGGATCTGATCCAGCGCACCGTCGGGCCGGGCATTCGGGTGGAAAACATCGCCGCAGCCGGATTGTGGCCGGCATTGGTGGATGCCCCGCAGTTGGAAAACGCACTGCTCAACCTGTGCATCAATGCCCGCGATGCGATGCCCAACGGTGGGCGCTTGAGCATCCAGACCAACAACCGCTGGATCGACGCTGCGCGCGGCGATCAGCTCGGCATGCCGCAGGGTCAGTACCTGTCGCTGTGCGTGAGCGACACCGGCACCGGCATGCCGCCGGACGTGGTGGCGCGCGCATTCGATCCGTTTTTCACCACCAAACCGCTCGGCGAAGGCACCGGCTTGGGGTTGTCGATGATCTATGGGTTTGCCCAGCAATCCGGCGGCCAGGTGCGTATCCAATCGGAAGTGGGCAAGGGTTCGGCGGTCTGCATCTATCTGCCGCGTCATGTGGGCGCCGACGTGGCCACCGACCCCTGCGACCCCACGCTGGAACTTGCGCCCTCGCGCGGCGGCGAAACGGTGTTGATCGTCGATGACGAGCCGTCGATCCGCGTGCTGTTCACCGAGGTATTGCAGGAGCTTGGCTACACCGTCATCGAAGCGGCCGACAGCGCGGCGGGGCTAAGCATCCTGCAATCGCCGGTGCGCATCGATCTGTTGGTCAGCGACGTGGGCCTGCCCGGCGGCATGAATGGCCGTCAGATGGCCGACGCTGCACGCGTCAGCCGCCCCAAACTCAAGGTGCTGTTTGTCACCGGCTTTGCCGAAAGCACACTGCTGCACGACCGCCACCTCGAACCCGGCATGGCGGTGCTGACCAAACCCTTCGGCGTGAGCGTGTTCGCAGCGCGCGTAAAGGAGTTGATCGAGAGCGAAGCGTGATTGCCAGGGCAGTGCTGCGACCGGTGATGGATCAACACGCCCAATCGAACTGCAGGGTCTTGATGTCCAGTTGCGCATTGCCGCTGCCGAAGTTGTAGCCACCGAAATTTTCTTCGAACTCGATGTAGTAGGGACTGAATTCGGGCATCGCCTGGGTCGGCCGCATGGTGCCGCCAAGGTGATTGGGAGCGTGACCGGCGGTCCACGCGTGATAACTGAAATCCTCGCGGAAGGGGGATTGGTAGCCGCCTTCGGCAATGGTGCCGTCCCAGGTTTGGCGTGGGACTTTGCCGGCATTGGGGTCGTTGGCCCGCGCGACCAAATGGAATGGGCGATGGATCGCGTGCACGGCGGGGGTGTCCAGCGTGGTGGCGTCCTTGCCCAGTGTGGCGGCGCAGCTGCGTGCAGCGCCGATGGTGAGCCACTCCGGCGCAGCAACCTGCTGCAGCAGTGTGGAATCGACCAGCGGCGGCGGCGGGCACAACGGGCCGTCGAATGCGTCCTGGCGCAGCAGCACCACGGCATACGCACATCCCAGAATGTCCTGCATGCGCGTCAGGCGCGCATGCGCAAGCCGCGCGCGTTCCCAGAACGGTCGCAGTGCAGTGTTTTCGGGCGGCAGCGCGGCCGGCGCCGCGATGACCGTCGGCAAGCCATCTGCCCCACGGGCCGGACCGCCGTCGTTGTGATCGGGTGCGGTGGCGAAGAACGCTAGCGCCACCACATCCGGGCCATGCACACGGTAATCCTCCGGCAACCGCAAGGTGAAGCCATGCAGCATCGGGTAACCGCTCCACGGATCCAGCGGCCACTGCTCAGGTGCGATGCCAGGCGGCAACCCGAAACACCAGCCATCGTTGTCGTGCTGCCGAGTGTGCCGCCAGTTGCCGAGCATGATGTCGTAGGCGTGCATGCGGGTCTCATCGTCAACGGGTTGACGCAATGATACGAAGCCCCTGCTGACATTGCCGCCCGTGTCCGGTGCAAGGCTTCACCGATCCCGCCATACAGACCATCACGGCAGGCTGGCATTGCTACCCCTGCAGTGCAGCGGTGTAGTTGTTGCACCAACGCACGCTGTTGCAAGGTGGCATGGCTCGCCACGCACGTGGTCATCTGCGCGAAGCGCCTGGCCAGTCACTCGCTGCGTCGGGCCGGCACCTTGCTGTCAACGCCAGTGCGACGGGCCACTGCAACATTCGCGGCGAAGATGGCAGTCATGCATTGCCGGGCACTGGTGTTGCGTGCGGCACCGGCGCCAACTCACTCCACGCTGGAGGCCACCAGCCGTTGCCACAGCGCGGTGTTGGCGGCGCTGTCCGGTTGCAGCGTTGCCAGCAGCTCCATGGCGTGGGCTTCGTGCTCGGCGCCGTGGCGGGCGAGCATGGCCAGGGCAGCGGCCAGCCGGCCGTAATGCAGGGCCAGCCCGAGCGGCGTGGCCAGCAGGGTGGTGTCGTGCTCGGGGCGCTGCTCGTCCAGCGCGATGCTCAGCGACGCCGGCAGGTCCCAGGCGGTGGCGATGGTCTTGGCGACTGCCGCAGTGTGGCGCTCGACCACTGCGGCGGCCACCTCCAGGCTGTACGGCAGCGTCGGGCGTTCGGCATAGGTGTCGCGCAACACGCGCAGGACCACCACCGCGCCCAGACCCTGCAACAGGCCGGCCAGCTGTGCGGACAAGGTGTCGCCGCCGCGCTCGCGCATGTAGGCCGCTGCCGCCGTGGCGGTGCGCAGCGCGTAGTCCCACACCGCCGCCGGCAGGCGCGAGTAGAGGCCGCCATCCAGGCTCAGGACCGGCTGCATGACGGCAGCGGCGACGATCTGGCGCACGCCTTCGGTGCCGATATGCACCACCGCCCGTTCCAGGCTTTCCAGTGGCGCGCCCTGTGGGCGATACAACGCGCTATTGGCGATACGCAGCAGATTGGCCGCCAGCGCGGGGTCTTGCGCGATGATCGCGGCGATGCCGCGCCCGGAGGCGTCCGGGTCGTTGACCGCGCGCATCAGTTGCGGCAGCAGATGCGGGCGGCGTGGCAGCAACTGCGGGCGCAGATCCACGTGTTCCAGGGAAGCGCCAACCGCTTCCAGCACTGCAATCTGCGCGGGGTTGTCGGGTAGGGTGCCATCGGCCAGCGACGGGGTAGACATGACCGCGGCATACATGCGGCGCAGTAGCGGGCGCATCGGTGGCGGCCCGGATGGCAGCGGCTGTTCTGCGGAGGCGCTGTGCATCGGCACCCCATCCAGCTCGGACGACAGCGGCGGAACCGGCGTGCGCGGCGCAGCGATCACGGCGGGCGCCGCCACGGCGTTGGCTGTTGCGGCACGGCGGCGCACGCGGACCCACACAATGACAGCGGCAAGTACCAGGCCAGCAAGCAGTCCGGCAATCAGCAACACAATCGCAAGCTTCATAGGAAATCGTCTGATCAGTGCCCCGACTATCCGCGAAGCCGGTCGCGGCGGCAATGTGGCCGTCTGCGGCAAGCGGGTAGGGCATTGCAGATGGCGCCGTCACGTGGATGTGCGGGCATCGGACGACCGGCGGCGCTGTGCTGTGGGTCGTTCGGGTACCGGCGCAACATCACCACGCGCCCGGCCACGCGCTCTGCGGTGGCGGTCGCAACGGCGGCAGGCGGAAGCGCTGCATGCAACGGCAGCAACATCTGCATGGCCGCGGCCGCATGATCGTTACCGGACACGTTGCAGGAACGATCCGCCAAACGCAGGCAATGCGGGCCAGCGTGCGTGGCCACGGCCTGCGAGCGGCGGGTTGAGCGGTTGCGGGTACGCCGACACGGCAGGTTTATCCCCGTGGACTCACCATCGATTCATCCTGAAAGGCTGCCTATACCCACGCCCTCACCCCCCATTTTGCCGGCAAACCCAGACGCGGCGGCATTGCTCGCAACGGACGCCGGGATTGCTGCAATGCAGCGATGAATGCCGTGTCTTCAAGCTGACGCCAATGCTGCACGTCGCGCTAACGCAGCCAGTACGACGATGCGCCACCAGCTGTGCAGCCCTAGAGCATCTAGGCAGCTTAAAGGGTGCAGGCATCCGCAGTTGGACCACTTTCTGACGACAGACACCCTGCGTGCATGGATGTCTGTCATGCCGTGTGCGGTGTCGTCCCGGCGCACCGTGCCGCGATGCGAAAGATGACACACTCACGTCGCACACATCAGCATCGACGCCGGCAGCTGCATGTCCGAGCGGCCGTGCTGGCCAGGCTCAAGACCGGCTCTGCCCAAGCGCGCGACGTATCTGATCCGCGCGATGCATTGCTTCAGCGATGCCGCCACGCCTGGACGTGCCACGGACACCGCCATCGCGCCGACGCCAGGCACGGCGCGATCGGACCTGGCAGTCCTCCAACACCTCAGCTTGCCAGTGCCGCGCTACAGCGTGCCGCGCTTCCACAGCTGCACGATTTGCGCGGGTGCATGCTCTTCGGGAATGCGTAATGGCTCGCTGGCACCGTCCCACGCAATGCTGAAATAACGGCGATCACCGCTACCGGCCTGCGGACGCGGTAGCGCATGCACCAGACACTGCTCCAGCAGCGTGCGCAGGTGCAGCCGCTGTGCATCGTCCAGCGCATCCATCGCCAACTGGCGCTCGCGCCGCATGGCCGGAAATGCCGCCACCCCGCCTTCGCGCGCCAGGCGCAAGGTCACGCCGGGTTCCACTGGCGGCACTTGCGCGCTCATGCGACCACACCGACAGTGCGCCAGGCCTGTGGCCGCGGTGCGGCTCGCGTTTCCGAGCCGTTGGCGGGGGAATCGCTGTTGGCGACCGTCGCGGTCAATGCGGTGTTGGCGGGATCGAGACCGCGCCATCGCGATCGCAATGCACGGCTGGTGTCGCTGGCACGACGGGCGTTGCCTGCGCCGCGCGTAACGGCGGCCGTTGCACTGGCGCCCTGCGTCGCGTGGTGGTTCACAGGCGCAGCGGTCCGCAGGGGTTGGGCAAGGTCTACGGCGGTGGCAATCGCGAGCAAGCTGCGCGGGCGTTGCCGACGCAGCTGCGTGCAATCACCCACATGCGGGCAGGCCGCCTGCGCCTTGTGATCCATCAGGTAGGGCGGCACCACGCCAGCACGGCGCGGCGAAACGAACGCGGACATCGGCAACCTCCACAGTGACTGCGCCCGCGACTATGCCGAGGCCGGTTTTAGGAATTCGTTAGACCGGCGCGTGCCGTGGCCTGATCGCGTGTTGCGATAGGCCTGGCGTTCATTCATTCCAGCTGCGCGAGCGCCTGCTGGATCGGTGTCTGCCCATCGATGAAACCCACGGTCTTGCCGATGCTGGCCGGCGTTGCCAGGGCCGCGGCGATCACCTGCGCCACATTGCCACGCGACACCCCGCCAGTGGCATCGCTGCCCGGATCACGGGTGATGCGACCCGACGGCGGATCCTGCGTGAGCCGTCCCGGCCCCAGCACGGTCCAGTCCAGGGTGGTGCTGCGCAGATGCGCATCGGCGGCGGCCTTGGCCTGCGCATAGGCAAAAAAGTCATCGTCCGGGGCGATGCCATGTTCCAGGCCGGCACCCAGATACGACACCATCACGTAGCGACGCGCGCGCGCCTGTTCGGCCGCGTGCATCGAGCGGATCGCCGCATCGCGATCCACCGCATAGGTCCGCGCCGCATCGCCACCGCCTGCGCCGGCCGACCACACCACCGCGTCGTGGCCGGCCAGTTGTTCGGCAATGGCATCGGTCTGCGCATGCGCGATGTCGAACACCACCGGCGTGGCGCCATCGGCGATCACGTCGCCCTCGTGCTCGGGATTACGGAACAGCGCCGTCACCCGGTGCCCGCCACGCACCAGCAACGGGGTGAGCAGACGCGCGACCTTGCCGTGTCCACCGATCAACACGATACGAGACATTACGACCTCCAACACGGTGCACCCTGAGGCGCGGACTATCGTCATCCTCGCCAACACGGCGCTAAGGCTGCGTTATCGACGACGACCACGCGTGGTGTGACGTTCCGCGGTCCGTCGTCCGTCTGCATATGCGATGCAGCACCAGGGCGCGTGGTGTACGCATCACTCCCGACATGCGGCGCCATGCATCGCGCATCGCCGTGCACCTGGCAACACAGACAGCATCAGCCCCGGCACCTGCGTGCAATGCGCAACGACGCGTTACCCGCGTGGGCAGATCTGGGACACTACGCGCCACACACACGGAACGCCCATGTCTACGTCAACCGATATCGACGCTCGCCCACGCGTTGGCTGCGGCGCCTTCATTCGCCGCACCGATGGTCGCCTGCTGCTGGTGCAGCGCGGGCGCGCGCCCGAGCAAGGCCATTGGGGCTTGCCCGGCGGCAAGGTGGACTGGATGGAAACGGTGGAAAACGCCGTAGTACGCGAAGTGCTCGAAGAAACCGGCCTGCACGTTCGTCTGCAAGGGGTGTTGTGCATCGTCAGCTATTTCGAGCCGGATCTGACGCCGCCACAACACTGGGTGGCGCCGGTGTATCTGGCGGCCATTGAAGGCAGCGAGCAGGCGGTGCGCCGCGAGCCCGAGGCGATTGCGGACATCGGCTGGTTCGCGCTGGACGCACTGCCGGCGCCACTGACCACGTCCACGTTGCAGGCATTGCAGCATCTGCCGCCATCCGACGCAGCGGCACCTGCCGCCTGAGAAGGCGCCGCGTCGCGCCTGGACGGGGCAACGGACGTGCCGGCGCACCGGCATCCGTGCGCATGGATTTTGCAGCCGCAGTCCGCTATTTTCCGCTTCCGGGGAAAGCGGAAGATCGCCCCGCATGTCGAGCACCACGGCCGGATGCCGACTGACTGTGTCGCGCCCGGTCATTCATCAGGGGACGAGAATGGAATCGCTGTATCCGCAAGGTCCGGCCGTTGTGCCGGCGCGTTTGACCGCCCCCAGCAGCAACTACCGCCGTCACGCCTGGCTGGCGATGGTGGGCCTGGGCGGCTTTATCGCGGTCTATGTGGGCCTGCTGGCGTGGTTCGGCTGGACCGCCTACCGGCTGGCGGCCGGGCTGCTGCAGGGGTCCGGTGGCGAGCAGGCAGTCTGGTTGTGGGTGGTGGTGGCCTGCGCGGCGTTCCTGGCGGTGTTCATGGCCAAGGCGCTGGTGTTCAACAAGCGCGCCGAGCGCGACACGCGCGCGCTGGAACTCACCCCGGCCGCGCAGCCGGCGCTGTTCGCGTTTCTGCATCGGCTGGCCGATGACGCCGGCGCGCCGCGTCCGCACAAGGTGTACCTGTCGGCGCAAGTCAACGCCGGGGTGTTCTACGACCTGTCGCTGCTCAACCTGCTGTTTCCCTCGCGCAAGAATCTGGATATCGGGCTGGGGCTGGTCAATGTCCTCAACCTGGGCGAGTTGAAGGCGGTGCTGGCGCATGAGTTCGGGCATTTCGCCCAGCGCACCATGGCGGTCGGGCGTTGGGTGTACATCGCCCAGCAGATCGCCGCGCACATCGTCGGCAAGCGCGATGCGCTGGACCGCGTGCTGGCCACGTTGTCGCGCATCGATCTGCGTGTGGCCTGGATCGGCTGGGGGTTGTCGCTGATCGTGTGGTCGATCCGCTCGCTGGTCGAAATCGCCTTCCGTGGCGTGGTGCTGGCCCAACGTGCGCTCTCGCGCGAGATGGAATACCAGGCCGATCTGGTCGCCGCCTCGCTCACCGGCAGCGACGCGCTGGTGCATGCCTTGCACAAGCTGCAAGCCGCCGACGACGGCTGGCAGCGTGCGCTGCGGTTTGCCGAGCGTGAGTTCGCGCAGGGCCGGCCGGTCAAGGATCTGTTTGCGATCCAGTTGCGCATCATCGAGCACATGCGGGTGGTGCTGAACGACCCCGGACATGGCGTGGTGCCGACGGTGCCGGAGCAGCAGGCCGCGCACTACCGCCTGTTCCAGAACGAGATCGCGCAGCCCTCGCAGATGTGGGCCACCCATCCGCCCAGCGCCGCGCGCGAAGAGAACATCAAGCGCCATTACATCGCCTGCCCGATCGACGCACGTCCGGCGATGGAGCTGTTGCACGAAGCGCAGGCGCTACGCGAACAGGTCTCGCGTGGTTTGCTCACCGGCGAGGCCCCGGACTTCGTCGATACCGAGGTCTCGCTTGCGCAGCTGGAGCGCGAGTTCGGTGCGCTGTCGCTGTCGCGCCGCTATCAGGGCCTGTATCTGGGCCGCTCGTGTACGCGCGACGCCGGCACTCTGGCTGCGCTGTATACCGACCCGCTGCCTGGTGGCGATCTGGTGCAGGCCCTGGATGGGCTGTATGCACCCGAGGACGGACAGGCCATCGACCAGCTGCGCGAACGCGAACGGCAACGCGCCACCTTGCAGGGGCTGATGGATGGCGGGTTGCGCGCCACCGGTGGCGTGCTGACCTGGAAGGGCACCAGCCTGTCGCGCAAGCAACTGCCTGCGGTGATCGCCGACCTGGACGAGGAGCTGCGGGTGCTGCGCGCACGCGTCAGCGGCCACGACAGGCGCTGCCGCAGCGTGCATCTGGCGGCGGCCGACACGCTGGCTGGCGGCTGGCCGGCGCTGCTGCGCGGCTATCTGGCGGTGCTGCATTACGCCGATCACGCACTGGCCGATCTCCAGGACGCACAGCTGCTGTACCTGCAGACCTTTCACAGCGTGATTGCCGATGGCCGCGTCTCGGCCAAGGAATTGCGCAAGCTGGTGGCGGCGTGCAACGAGCTGCAACGCGCGCTGCGCACGGTGTACGACCAGGCCGGGCAGCTGCGCCTGAATGCACCGTTGTCTGCGGTGTTGGGCAAGCCGCAGTGGCAACAGTGCCTGCCCGAGTTCCGCCTGGTCGAGGCCGACGAGCACAACATCAATTCCTGGATGGACGCGGCCAAAGGCTGGGTGCAGGTCACGCTGGAGGCGCTGGGCGCGTTGCGCGATGCCAGCCTGGAGCAGTTGCTGGCGGCAGAGGATGCGGTCGCCCAGCAGCTGCGTCAGGGCGATCACACACCCTCCAGCGACACCCCCGCCGCCGCGCCCGTTGGGTATCCGTTGAGATTGCCGGGCCAGGAACGGCAGCGTGATCTCAAGCAGAACCTGTGGCAGCGGTTTCTGGCCGCCGATGGCGTGTTTCCGTCGGTGGCGCGGGTCGCGGTGGCCGCCGCGATCGTGGTCGGCGTGTTGTGGCTGGGCGGCACGCTGGGGCAGACGCAGGTGTCGGCCTACAACGGCTTGCAGCAGCCGGTGACCGTGTCGATCGACGGGCAGAGCGCATCGCTGCCGGTCAACGGGCACCATGTGTTCCAGGTGCCGGAGCAGGCGACGCATCGTGTCCAGACCCGCGCCGCAGACGGCAGCGTGATCGAGAGCTTCGACGCGCCCGGTGGCGGGCATGTCGGCCACTTCGCCTATAACGTGGCCGGCGCCGCATTGCTGGTGAACTGGCGGGCCAGTTACGGCGGGGCCGCTCAAGATACCTCGCGCAGCCTGAGCACCACGCGCTGGGAATCCACGCGGGCAGAAGACATCTTCAGCGAGCCGCCGCAGCAGATCAGCGGCAAGGGCAGCCAGTACCGCGCTGTGCTCACCGCCGTGTCCGGACGGCCGCCGCATCAACTTCTCGGCGACATGCCACCGGCACGCGCGCTGGCGTTGATCAACGCACACGCACGCTGGGATGCTCCCGATGCCGCCTATCTCGAACAATGGATGGAGCACCTGCGCCAGATTGCGCCAACGGCCTTGCCGTCGTTGCTGGCAGAGCGGTTGCAGCGCGATCCGCAGGACATCGTCGCCTTGCGCATGCAGCAGGACAGCGCCACGCCTGCACAGCGCCAAGACGTCTGCAAGCGCCACATCGCCGCCGCGCAGGCACGCCCGCAATCGTCCGCGCTCGCCTATGCCGCGATCCGCTGCCAGCCTCCAGGGCCAGCACGCGATCAGGCGTTTGTCGCTGCGCAGACGCGTTGGCCGAACGACCCGTGGCTGCAACGTGCTGCCGCCGCCGCGCATGCACAACGGCAACGACTGCCCGAAGCGCAGGCCTTGTACGAACAGGCCGCGCGTGCGCCTGCCCTGGCTGACGAGGTGATACCGATACTGGTGAGGCTGCAGCGCTATCGCAACCTGGCGGTCGATCTGCCGGCCCTGGCACAGCGCTCGCCAGCATTGGCTTCCACGCTGGCGCTGGAAAGTGGGCAGGGGACCGAGGGCACGCCGTATCAGGGCTTCCACGCGCTGGCGCGCGGTGCATTGGACGCGGCAGTCGCCGATGCGGCCGCCGACCGCGACCTGCAGGCGCGGCTGCTGCACTTTGCCGCTGCCTCCGATGGCGCCAGTGCCGAGCTGATACGCAAGGCGCGGGCACTGCCCGCCACTGCCGGCCTGGACCCGCTCACCGCGTCGGCGGCGTGGGCGCTGGCAGCACGTGAGGGTTGGGATGTGGCGCCGGCGCGTGCGGCGTTGCTGCAGAACACCGGCGAAGATGGCGCGGGGATCGCCCGTTTCGTCGCCGCCGTGCAGGCGGGCAACAGTCAGCAGCAGGCCGAGGCGGCATTGGGCGATGTCAGCCTGGTCGGGCGCGGCCTGGCGTATTCCATGGCGGCGGTGCTGCTGGGCGAGCGTTGCCCGGCCGCATGGCGCAGGGGCGCCAAGCAATTGCTGTTTGCCAACGAACGGCCGTATCTGGGCTGAGGGCTGTACCAGGCGCCTGCGAGATGGGCGCCTGGATGCAGTCATCGGCGTTGGTCGGTTAACGCGCGCTGGATCTACTGTCGTGCTCGAGGCGGCCGGCATGCGTTGAGCAGCGGTATCCTGATGGGCGTTGCACAGCGCTGCTGCGTCATTGCGTCAGTGGTGAACGATGTCCTGCGTCAAGACCCGAGACTTCCAGGTGCAGTGTCTGTCGCGATGCGTCTTGCAGCGAAAGCAATGCGCACTGGTGCGGAGCGTTGCCTGTGGCCACGCATGCATCTGCGCCAGACGCTGCACGCAAGTCAGCGAGCGCTACTGTGACAGTGACCTTTCCATCAAGCCCTCCACGCTGCCACCCCGTCGTTCGCCGCGCCACCCTAACATCACCCTGACACCGGCTAGGCACCGCGCTTACATCCGCTCGCCTAGGTTGAGGGTGACGGGTGCCGCAACTGCGACACCGACATCGATCAGGAGAAACAGATGAGTCTGCAAATTCCTCAGGGTGCATTGGTGGTTGTGGCCGATGGCGGCGAAGCGCGTTGGTTCACCAATACCGGCAACGAAGCCAAGGTGGTGCTGCGTCAGCATGCACGCACCGACGTGCAGAACACCGATGACGATGGCCCGGCCGGCAAGGCGCCGCAGGACACCACCGACGCAGACCTGGACGAAATGACCTTCGCCAAGCAGCTGTCGCATGCCTTGAACGATGGCGCACTGAAGCACGAATACACCCATCTGGTGCTGGTCGCCGACCCGACCACGCTGGGCCGTGTGCGCCCGCTGCTGCACAAGCAAACCCAGCAGCGTCTGGTGGGCGACCTTGCCAAGGATCTGACCAATCTGCCGCTGGAAGAGATCCAGCGCGCGTTGTCGTAAGCGCCACGGAGCGTCGAAACGATGGGGTTTGTTCGCGATTACGCCACCCAGGCGCCCGAGCGTGGCGAGGTGGATGCACAGGCCGGATGGCAGGTGCTGGAGTTCGGTACCGACTGGTGCGGCCATTGCATCGCCGCACAACCGTTGCTGCAGAAGCTGCTGGGTGGGTATGAAGCGATCGACTACCGCAAGGTCGAAGATGCAAAGGGGCGGCCGCTAGGCCGCTCTTTTCGCGTCAAATTATGGCCGACCATCATCCTGCTGCGCGATGGCGACGAGGTGGCGCGTGCGGTCCGTCCGCAGACGCGCGAGGACCTGGAAGCGCTACTCTCGGAGCTGGACGGGGCGGGATAAACGCACGACCTCGTTTGATCCACAGCCCACGCTGCGGCTGGCAGCGGTAAACAAACCGACTGCGCTCGACGCCAGGTTGGTGGGCCGGTGCCCGCAATGGCATATGGCCCGCGTACGCCGTCGTGCTGAGCGCAGCTGTCCACACCCGCTTGACTGCACGCGATGGTCCCGACGCGCAAGCGCATCAGTGGCTCATCGATGGCCCTGACTGCGTGGCGGCTTGCTGGGATTGCTTCAGCGCCTGCTGCCGTTGGCGCGCCTGGGTCTGGATCTGATCGATCGATTGCAGGCGCTCCAACGACGGCTCCTCAGGCGTTTGCAGCGCCTGCACGTCGCCATGTTGGCACGATAGTGGATTTGTCCGACGGCCCGTCGGCGGGACTGGAAGAACGCATGGCAGGTGTCTCCGTGACGGTTGCCGGGGCTGGGGTGGCCACAGTGTGGGCGCACGCGCTCACAGCGAGGGTGGCGAGCAAGGCGTAGAGGGCGCGCGCATGCAGCGTCCGTAGTGCGCTGGTGTGGATAGCCACGCTAGGGATGGTCTGATCAACGGCATCGGAGGATCAGCCTAACCACATCGGCCAGGCTGACGGCGCTCAGATCCTCGATTTTTTTGCCGTTTCCGGCGCGTTTGCAGGGTGTTGCCCGGGTTACAGGCAC
>NZ_JACIFI010000037.1 GCF_014197275.1 Xanthomonas sp. 3075
GCTCGCGGGACACGCCGTGAATCCGTCCGTGGAGGCTCGGTGGCGGCATCCATGCCGCCACACGGTCCCGCAAGCGGCGAGGACACCGCACCAGAAAGTTTGTCGGTAGCTTTTTTAAAGCCTGAAGGTTGATGGCCTTGGGTTGCGAAGATGATCCTACGCGGCGTTATTCAATGCGCACCGACCATCTCGACTGGTCCTTGCCTGCTCACCGTCGCGTGACCTTACGCGGCATGGATGCCCCATAAGAGCCTAAGGGAGGTACTTGCGGCGTGTCCTGCGATGGTGGGCGGGCAAGGGCCGTGCAGCCAAACCGCAGATGATCGCTTCATCTTTAGCCTCTCCGAGCCATATGAAGCAGGCACTGCGCACGATGGCGTGCGCGTCGCGCATTGCACGACCGCCGATAAGATAATGCATGCCTTTCATCGATCACATCGCGTGTCGGCGCGATGGCGCAGCAAGCAAACGCCACCAGCCCCGCTCGCCGCAGTTGCATGCAGGCTGCGTGCGCCGCTCGACTCATGCGAGTACAGCGATTGCCGCTGCACCCATGCCGAAAGTCATTTGACGCGGCATTCATCGCCCGGCAAGAATCGGAGATACCGCGCAGAGACCGATCGGCGCGTCACCACATCACCTGCGCGCCGCGTAGGACTATTGGGGAGTTGCCGTGCAGCGACGTGATTTCCTGGCCCTGACCGGGCTGACCATGGGTGGGTTGATCGTGCCCGCCTACTTCGGCAAGGCCATCGCCGCCGAGCAGTTGTTGACGCCGTTCGATGTGGGCCGCAAGAAGCGCCTGGCCGATGCCGGCCTCAACGCCGCGCGGCAGGCCGGTGCGAGCTATTGCGATGTGCGCATCGGCCGCTATCTGCGCCAGTTCGTCATCACCCGCGAGGACAAGGTGCAGAACGTGGTCAACACCGAATCCATCGGTGCGGGCGTCCGCGTGATCGTCGGTGGCGCCTGGGGCTTTGCCGCCACCAACGAGCTCACCGAGCAAGGCGTGGCCAAGGCCGCCGCGCAGGCGGCGGCGATCGCCAAGGCCAACGCCAAGGTGCAGGGCACGCCGGTACAGCTGGCGCCGACGCCGGGCGTCGGCGAGGTGAGCTGGAAGACGCCGATCAAGAAGAACGCGATGGAAGTGCCGATCAAGGACAAGGTGGACCTGCTGCTCGGCGTGAACGCTGCCGCCACCGCCGCCGGCGCCAACTTCGTCAACTCGATGCTGTTCGTGGTCAACGAGCAGAAGTACTTCGCCAGCACCGACGGCTCGTATATCGATCAGGACGTGCATCGCATCTGGGCACCGATGAGCGTCACCGCCATCGACACTGCCAGCGGCAAGTTCCGCACCCGCGACGGGTTGTCCGCGCCGATGGGCCTGGGCTACGAGTATCTGGATGGCGCTGCTTCGGGCAAGTTCGTCTCGCCCAACGGCGTGGTCAATTACGGTCTGTCCTACGACATGAAGGAAGACGCGATCGCGGCGGCCAAACAGGCGCAGGAAAAGCTCAAGGCGCCCTCGGTGAAGCCGGGCAAATACGACCTGGTGCTGGACCCCTCGCACACCTGGCTGACCATCCACGAATCCATCGGCCACCCGCTGGAACTGGATCGCGTGCTCGGTTACGAGGCCAACTACGCCGGCACCAGTTTCGCCACGCTGGACAAGCTCAAGGCCGGCTTCCAGTACGGCAGCGACAAGGTGCACATCCTGGCCGACAAGACCCAGGCCGGCAGCCTGGGCGCAGTCGGCTACGACGATGAAGGCGTCAAGACCAAGCAGTGGGATCTGATCCGCGACGGCAAGCTGGTGGACTATCAAGCGATCCGCGATCAGGCGCATATCCTCGGCAAGACCGCTTCCGATGGCTGCTGCTACGCCGACTCGTGGTCGAGCGTGCAGTTCCAGCGCATGGCCAACGTGTCGCTGGCGGCCGGCAAGACACCGCTGAGCGTGAGCGATTTGATCAAGAACGTGGAAAACGGCATCTACATCATCGGCGACGGCTCGTTCTCCATCGACCAGCAGCGCTACAACGCGCAGTTCGGTGGCCAGCTGTTCTACGAAATCAAGAACGGTGCGATCACCCGCATGCTCGAAGACGTGGCCTATCAGATCCGCACGCCGGAATTCTGGAACGCCTGCACTGCGGTCGCCGATCAACGCGACTACCGCCTGGGCGGCTCGTTCTTCGACGGCAAGGGCCAACCGAGCCAGGTCTCGGCGGTCTCGCATGGTTCGTCCACCGCTCGCTTCGATGGCATCAACGTCATCAGCACTGCCCGCTCGCTCGGCTAACAGGAGATACCCACATGAGCATCCTTACCGAAGCGCAGGCCAAGGCCATCCTGGACAAGGTCATCAAGTTGTCCAAGGCCGACGAGTGCACCGCACAACTCACCGGCTCGATCGACGGCAACATTCGTTTCGCACTCAACAACGTGTCCACCAGCGGCATCGTCGACAACACCGATCTGCAGGTGCAGGTGGCGTTCGGCAAGCGCGTGGGCGTGGCCACCATCAACGAGTTCGACGATGCCTCGCTGGAGCGCGTGGTGCGGCGTGCCGAAGACCTGGCCCGCCTGGCGCCGGAAAATCCCGAGTTCATGCCGGCGGTGGGCAAGCAGACCTATCGGGCCAGCCCGACCTTCAGCGAATCCACCGCCGCCATCGATCCGGCGTTTCGCGCGCAGGTCGCTGCCGATTCGATCGCCCCGTGCAAGGGCAAGGGCCTGATCGCCGCCGGTTTTCTGGAAGATGGCCAGAGCTTCACCGCCTTCGCCAACAGCAAGGGCAACTTCGGCTATCAGCGTGGCGCGCGTTTCGACTACACCTGCACCGTGCGCACCGAAGACGGTCGCGGTTCGGGTTGGGTCGGTCGTAATCTGAAGGATGCCGCCGACTTCAAGGCCGAGCAGGACATCCGCATCGCGATGCGCAAGGCCAGCGATTCGGCCGAGGCCAAGGCGCTGGAGCCGGGCAAGTACACGGTGATCCTGGAGCCGGCTGCGGCTGCCGGGCTGATTTCCTTCATGATGAATTTCTTCGACGCGCGCCGTGCCGACGAAGGCCGCAGCTTCCTGTCCAAGAAGGGCGGCGGCAACAAGCTGGGCGAGCAGGTCTACGACCCGCGCGTGAATATCACCGCCGACCCGTGGGATGCGCGTGCGGCGGTGCTGCCGTGGGACGAAGAAGGCCTGCCGCGCGAGAAGATGTCGATCGTGGAAAACGGCAAGATCGCCAACCTGCAGTATTCGCGGTTCTGGGCGCAGAAGAACGGCAAGCGCGCGGTCGGCGAGCCGGGCAATCTGTTGATGGCCGGCGGCGACAAGAACATCGCCGAGCTGGTGCGCGGCACCGAGAAGGGCATCCTGGTCACGCGCACCTGGTATATCCGCATGGTCGATCCGCAGACCGTGCTGCTCACCGGGCTGACCCGCGACGGCACGTTCTACATCGAGAACGGGCAGATCAAGTACCCGGTGAAGAATTTCCGCTTCAACGAATCGCCGGTGATCATGCTCAACAACATCGACGAACTCGGCAAGCCGGTGCGCGTGGCCGGCGACGAATCCAATTTCGTGATGATGATTCCGCCGATGCGTTTGCGCGATTTCACGTTTACCTCGTTGTCGGATGCGGTGTGAGGCGTAGCAGCCCTCATCCGCCCCTGCGGGGCACCTTCTCCCGCAAGCGGGAGAAGGGAGATGCATCGACGGGCGCAGCGCAGCTGGCCCTGCTCCCCTCTCCCGCGTCGATAGGGGCAGCACTGGCCCTGCTCCCTTCTCCCGTGTCGATACGTGAAGCACTGGCTCTGCTCCCTTCTCCCGTATCGATACGTGCAACACTGGCTCTGCTCCCTTCTCCCGTTCACGGGAGAAGGTGCCCGAAGGGCGGATGAGGGAGGCCACCGCATGACGATGACCCGCAGCCACTTCCTGCGCCTGCTGCTCGGCTGCACCGCCGCCCTGGCGCTACCGCGGCGCGCGCGCGCCGCCGGCAATTACGACTTCTGGTTTACCCGGCTGCGTTACGACTCCGGCGATTGGGAGGTGGATGCGCGCATGCCGTCCAACCTGATCACTTCGCTGATCGACTACACCCAGCTGCGCGTGGACCCGCAGGAGCATGTGCTGGATCTGGCCGATGCCCGCATGTTGCAGGCGCCGTTCTGCTATCTGTCGGGACACAAGCTGGTGGAGTTCAATCCGATCGAGCGGCGCAACTTCGAACGCTATGTGCGCAATGGCGGCTTCGTGTTCGTGGACGATTGCAATCACGATATCGACGGCCTGTTTGCAACATCGTTCGAAGCGCAGATGGCATCGATCTTCGGCAAGAGTGCATTGCAGAAACTACCCAAGACGCACCGTCTGTACAGCGCATTCTTCAAGTTCCCCGACGGCCCGCCGGCGACCGGCTTCGAGCTCAATGGCTGGGGCGACGATCTGGTGCACGACTATCTGAAAGGCATCAGCATCGACGGCCGGCTGGGCGTGTTGTACAGCAACAAGGATTACGGCTGCGAATGGGATTACGACTGGCGCAACAAACGCTTCCTGGCCGAAGACAACACCAAGTTCGGCGTCAACATCGTGATGTATGCGTTGACCAATTGAACGCCACGTAACAGCGCGCGCTGTGGACTGCGCGACAGCCCATCGCGCGCAAGCGCGCTCCTCCAGACCCACGTGAGAACTCACTCCATGCAGTGCGGACCGACAGCAGATAGCCCCCGCCAGCACATCCATGCGAGTTCACCACTGCGTACGCTCTCAGCGAGGCGCACGTGAGTCCGATCAGGGTCCGCCAGTAACGCTTCGTCACGCGCCGGCGTGCGCCGGCGCAAACAGCCACACAACGAGACTCCCATGACTTCGCCCAACGACGACATCCTCACCGCACAACTCTCCCGACTCGGCGCTTTGCGTGCAGCGTTGGCCCAGGCGGTGGTGGGCCAGGACGCAGTGGTGGAGCAACTGCTGATCGGCCTGCTGGCCGGCGGCCACTGCCTGCTGGAAGGCGCGCCCGGCCTGGGCAAGACGCTGCTGGTGCGCTCGCTCGGCCAGGCGTTGGAACTGCAGTTCCGCCGCGTGCAGTTCACCCCGGATCTGATGCCCAGCGACATTCTCGGTACCGAGCTGCTGGAAGAAGATCACGGTACCGGGCATCGCCACTTCCGGTTTCAGCAAGGGCCGATCTTCACCAACCTGCTGCTGGCCGACGAACTCAATCGCACCCCGCCCAAGACCCAGGCCGCGTTGCTGGAAGCGATGAGCGAGCGCACCGTCAGTTATGCCGGCACCACCTATGCGTTGCCGGCGCCGTTCTTCGTGCTGGCCACGCAGAATCCGATCGAGCAGGCCGGCACCTATCCGCTGCCGGAAGCGCAACTGGATCGTTTTCTGCTGCATGTGCGGGTGGATTACCCCAGCGAGCAGGAGGAGCGCGACATCCTCACCCAGACCACCGGCAGCGCGAGCGCGCAGGTGCCCCAGGTGATGGACGCGGACAGCGTGCTGGCATTGCAGCAACAGGTGCGGCAGGTGCATGTGGGCGCGGATCTGCTGACCTGGATCAACCGCCTGGTGCGCGCAAGCCGCCCGGGCCCGCAGGCCAGCGACGAGGTGCGGCAGTGGATCAAGTGGGGCGCCGGCCCGCGTGCCGGGCAATCGCTGGTGCTCGCGGCCAAGGCGCGTGCGTTGCTGCATGGCCGCTTCGCGGCGACACGCGAGGATGTGATTGCGCTGGCTGCACCGGTGATGCGTCATCGCCTGCTGCTGTCGTTCGCCGCCGAAGCCGAACAGCGCAGTGCCGACGATGTGGTCGCCGCGCTACTGCGCGCCGTGCCGTTCCCGGCGTGAGGCACGTAACGAGGTGAGTGTGGACGTGCCGGTGCTGATTCCTGCCGACCTGCGTAGCCGCCTGCGCGGCTTGCAACTGCGCGCGCGTCACGCACAGGGCGCGCACGGCATCGGCCAGCACGCCAGCCGCAGCCGTGGTGCCGGGCTGGAGTTTTCGCAATACCGCGCGTACGAGCCCGGCGATGCGTTGCGCCAGATCGACTGGAAGCTCTACGCCCGTTCGGACCGCTTCTTCGTGCGCGAAGCCGAACGCGAAAGCCCGCTCACGTTGTGGTTGTTGCTCGATGCCACCGCCTCCGCTGGCCAGGCCGATCAGGCGCGTCCGCACGACACGCGCTTGCAGGCGATGGCGACGCTGGCTGCCTGCGCTGCAGAGATCGCGCTGCACCAGGGCGATCAGGTCGGCTTGTTCGCGGTGCATGGCGATGGCCTGGTGGCCGTACCTGCCGGCGGCGGACCGCGTCAACGCGACCGCCTGTGGCTGGCCTTGCACGGGCTACGCGCCGGCGGACGCTGGCCGGGCATGGACGCGCTGCGGCCGCTATGGGAACGCATCGCCGCACACACGTTGGTGCTGTCGATCGGCGACGGCTTCGATGAAGAGTTGGTCGGCGCCCTGGAACGACTGGCCGCCGCGCGGCGCGAAGTGGTGCAACTGCAAGTGCTGACCTGCGACGAACGCGATTTTCCCTTCGACGGCGGGCACCGCTTCCGCGATCCGGAAACCGGCGAGGAACTGCTCGGTGATGGCGCCGCAATGCGCGCCGACTACCTGCACCGCTTCGGCCAGGCGCAGCGTGCACGGCAGGCACGCTGGCAGTCCGCCGGGATTGCGCATGCGGTGCATTATCTGGATGCGCCACCGGATGCGGCGCTGCGCGCGTTGTTTGCGCAGGGTGCACGGCAATGAGCCAGCGCACCGGCTTCAATAATGCGGCTGAGGCAGCGCAGCGGTGAACCTGTTCCTGCTCTTTCCCGCCGGCCTGGCCGCCTTGGCTGCGTTGCTGCTGCCGTTGCTGATCCATCTGGCCCGGCGCAGCGAACACCGCCCCACCGACTTTGCCGCGCTGCGCTGGCTGCGTGCGCTGCCGCGCCCGCGCCACCGGGTGCGTTTCGACGAATGGCCGTTGCTGCTGGTGCGCCTGCTGTTGCTTGCCGCGTTGGCGCTGCTGCTGGCCGAGCCGGCAGTACGCGACCATCAGGATGCACGCCCGCGTATCGCGGTCAGCCCCGGCGTGGATCTGGCCGCAGCACGACAACGTGCGCATGCAGCGAACGCGCAATGGGTGTGGCTGGCGCCGGGTTTCCCACCGATCGCCTCCGATGCCACAGACGCCAACACGCCAGCCATCCGCACACCGCAGCCGGTGGCCAGCCTGTTGCGTGAGCTCGATGCCGGCCTGCCGCCCGGCGCCGCACTCCGCGTGATCGTGCCTAGCCAATGGGGGCCGCTGGATGCACAGCGTCTGCAGCTGTCGCGCGACGTGCAGTGGCAGGTCGTGCCGGGTCGATCGCCTGCCGCCGCCGTCACCGCCGCCGTACCGTTGCGCTTGCACCTCATTACCGACGCACCGGCAGCGCCGGCACTGCGTTATCTGCGCGCCGTGCATGCCGCCTGGGCGCTGCCCGGCACGCTACCGGTGAGCTCGCCCGCCGATGCTGCGCCATCGCGCTGGCCATCCGGCACGGTAGTGGTGTGGCTGTCGCACCGCGCACCGCCCGCGCCGGTCATCGCGTGGGTCGCGGCCGGCGGGCAACTGCTGCTCGACGCGCAGACGCCGCTGCCGTCCACGCTCGCCACCGCACTGCAGCCCCTGCTGCAGGATGCACACGGCACGCCGCTGATCGACGCTGCGGCGTACCGGCGCGGACGCCTCTTGCGCTGGGCCGCACCACTGATGCCGCAACAGCTGCCCGCGCTGCTGGACGCCGATTTGCCGACCCGTCTGCACGACGCCCTGCAGCCAGCTGCCACCCCACAGCACGCGCTGGCGCAGGCCGTTCAACCGCAACGCGGTACTGCCATCGGCCTGACCACGGCCCCGTGGCCGCTGGCGCCGTGGCTGATCGGTCTGGTGCTGCTGCTGTGTGCGGTCGAACGCTGGCTGGCCACCGCGCCTCGCCGGAGTGGTGCGGCATGAGCACGCCGGCACTGCAGCATGCCTGGCAGGCTGCGCGGCGACGCCAGGCTGCGGGCGTGGTGGTGAGCGGGCTGCCGCTGGCCGCGGTGCCCGCGGTGCTGGCATGGCGCGCCGGTGCGCACCTGGCGATCGTGCCGGTAGTGATCGCAAGCGTGTTGGCACTGGCCGGTGTGGCGGTGCTGGCGGCACGCCGACTCGACCAGACCTGGCTGATCCGCCGGCTGGATCGCGAGCCGGACCTGGAAGACAGCAGCGACCTGCTGTTCGCCTCGACCACGCAACTCGGCCCGCTGCAGATCCTGCAACGGCAGCGGCTGCAGCAGCGCTTGCGCAGTACCCCGCGCGACCTGCGCCCGGCCTGGCCGTGGCACCGCGCCTGGCCGTGGAGCCTGTCTGGTCTGCTTGTCTGCATCGCGCTGGTGCTGTGGCCGCCCACCGCGCCGCCGCCCACGCCAGACACCGACCGCCTGGCCGCCGCACGTGCCAGTGCCGGCGCGCCCACGTTGCGTCAGGCCCGGCTGCACAGCACGCCGCCTGCCTACACCCGCCTGCCGCCCGCGCGCTTGCCTGGCCTTGATGCGCGTATCCCGGCCGGCACCCGGCTGGCGTGGCTCCTGCAGGTCAGCCCGACGCCGCGCACCGTCGCATTGCGGTTTACCGACGGCCGCATCGTCGCGCTGGCCCGGCGAGGCAGCACCGACCGGTGGCAGGGCCAGTGGGTTGCCGAACGCGCCAGCCTGTACCGCATTCTCATCGACGGTGCGCCGGCCGACCGCCAGCTGCATCGGCTCGAGGTGTTGCCCGACCGCCCGCCGCAGGTGCGCGTGCTCGCACCCGAGCAGAGCCTGGTGTCCTGGACGCCCGCCAATGGCGGCTGGACACTGCGCTTCGAGGCCAGCGACGACTATGCGGTCGCCCCCGATGCCGAGCTGCGCCTGACCCTGGCCCAGGGCAGCGGCGAGAACATCACCTTCAGCACGCAGCGCCGCAACCTCACCGGCAGCGGCCCGGCCAGGCAGCGCGCCTTCTCCACCATCCTGCAGCCGCAGGCGCTGGGCATGGCCGCCGGCGACGACCTGATCGCCCAGTTGATCGTCCACGACACCCGCCAGCCGACCGCGCAGGAAGGTCGCAGCGCCAGCGTCATCCTGCGCTGGCCGCCGCCCGAACAGACCATGGCCGCCGGCCTGGAGGCCAGCGTCAAGCAGACCTTGCCGGCCTACTTCCGCAGCCAGCGCCAGATCATCATCGACGCCGAGGCGCTGCTGAAGGACAAACCGCGTCTGGATGCCGCCAGCTTGCTCAAGCGCGCCGATGCCATCGGTGTGGACCAGCGCCTGCTCCGGTTGCGCTATGGCCAGTTCCTCGGCGAAGAAAGCGAGGGCGCGCCCAAAGGTCCACCAACTGCCGACGACCCGCCCACCAGCGATGCCCCGGCCGATGACCTGCCGACCGCCGACATGCCCACCGCCGACGCACCGGCATCGCCTGCGCCATCTGCGCACGCCCACGATCACGCCCACGATCACGCCCACGACGAACACGATCACGCATCCGAACCCGGGGCCGCCGCGTTGGACGACCACGATCACGGCGACAGCAACGGCCGGCCCGAACGCAGCAGCTTCGGCCAGGCAGACAACGTGCTGTCCGAATTCGGCCATACCCACGACCATGCCGAAGCCGCCACCCTGCTCGACCCGCAGACCCGGGCGCTGCTGCGTGCCGCGCTGGACCAGATGTGGCAGTCCGAGGGCGCACTGCGCCAGGGCCAGCCCGAGCGCGCGCTGCCCTATGCCAACAAGGCGCTGGGTTTCATCAAGCAGGTACAGCAGGCCGAACGCATCTACCTGGCGCGGGTCGGCACGCAGCTGCCGCCGATCGACCCCAGCCGCCGCCTGAGCGGCGAGCGCACCGGCCTGGGCAACCGCGCCGCCGGCCTGGACACCCGTCCGGACCCCGACCCGTCAGCACTGCATCTCTGGGACGCGTTGGGCGCGCCTGCACCGGTGCCCGACGCCACCCTGGCGCGCTACGCGCAATGGCTGCAGCGCCAGCAGGACCGCTTGCACGACCCATTGAGCCTGGTCGCCGCAGTGGAAACCCTGCGCGCCGAACCCGGCTGCGGCCCCTGCCGCGCCCGGCTGCGCGCCCAGGTCTGGCGTACCCTGGTCGCCCCCCCGGCGCCGGTCCACCGACGCGACACGCCCGACGCACGTGGCCAGCGCTATCTGGATGCATTGCGCCAGGAGCCGCAGCCATGACCCTGTCGCTGCCCTGGCTGGTCGGCTCGGCGCTGCTCCTGCTGGTGCTGGTCGGCTGGTTTCGCTTGCTGCGTACGCCCGCCGGGCAAGCGCCTTCGCGCGCCCGTCCGTGGCTGTTGCTCGCCGCCCAACCGCTGCTCGCCGGGCTGCTTTACCCGGTGCTGTTGCCACCATCGCGCGCTGGCAGTGCGGGCGAGTTGCAGGTCGCCACCGCCGGCACCACGGCAGCGCAGGTCGGGCCGGATTCCGCACAGTGGATCGCGTTGCCCGAAGCGCCCGCGTTACCGGGCGTGACACGCGTCCCGGACCTGGCCACCGCGCTGCGGCGCGCACCCGGCACCACCGCGCTGGTCGTGCACGGCATCGGCCTGCCGGCGCGCGACCGCGACGGACTCGGCATCCCGCTACGACTGGCGCTCAGCCCGGCACCAACCGGCTTGGTCGCCGTCTCGACGCCTTCCCCGGTCGCACCAGGCGAAACCCTTGCAGTCAGCGCGCGCGTGCAGGGCGTCGCGGCTGCTCGGGTGGATTTGCTCGACCCGGCCGGCCAACCGATCGATACCGCCATGGCCGACGCCGCTGGCCGCGTGCGGCTGCGCGGCCTTGCCCGCGCACCAGGGCAGGTGCTGTTCGCACTGCGCCTGCGCGACGCCGGCGGGGTCGAGCGCGGCCGCGTGCAGGTCCCGCTGCTGGTGAGCGCGGTGGCACCGGCACGCGTGCTGTTGCTGGCCGGCGCGCCGCAGCCGGAACTGAAATATCTGCGCCGCTGGGCAAGCGATGCAGGGCTGGACGTGCGCAGCCAGATCGCGGCCAGCCCCGGCGTGCAACTGGGCGAAGGCGCCGCGCTGGACGCCGCCAGCCTGGACACACTGGACCTGCTGGCCATCGACCAACGCCGCCTGGTGACCTTGGGCAGCGCGCAGCGTCAGGCGGTGCATGCTGCGATTGGTCGCGGATTGGGCGTGCTGGTGCGCACCGACGGCCCTGTGGATGCCGGCACCCGCGCCGCGCTCGGCGAACTTGGCCTGACCATCGCAGGCGGCACCACCAGCACCCCGGTGCCCGCACCGCTCCGGTTGTCGTCGCCTGCAACCTCCACCGACCCCGCCGCAGCCCCAGAGCTGGCGCTGCCGCCCCTGCAACGCCGCGACCTGCAACCACAGCCTGCCGATGCGGTGATCGCCGCCCGCGCAGACGACGGCAGTGCGCTGGGCTGGTGGCGCCCGGAAGGCCGCGGCCGCATCGGCATCGGCCTGATCGAAGACAGCTTCACCCTGGTGCTGGCCGGCCGCAGCGACCTGCACGCGACGCTCTGGGCGCAGCTGTTCGGTGCCGTCGCTCGCCCAGGCGCCGCCCAACCGGTCCCGGTACAGGAAGGCTGGCTGCAACAGCGCATGCCCCTGTGCGGTCTCGGCGCAGATGCGCGTGTCATCGACCCTACGGGGACGCCCCGAACGCTGCTGATAGATCCGGCGAGCCACCCCCATGCCTGCGCCGCCTACTGGCCTACAACCGCAGGCTGGCATCGCCTGCACACCGGCAGCCACACGCGCTGGCTTTACGTGCGCGCGCCCAGCGATGCCCGCGCGCTGCACACCCAGCAAACCCGCGCCGCCACCCTTGCGCTGGCGGCGACCACCACCACCGCGAACATCGGCACACCGGCACCTCAACCCGGCCCCCGCTGGCCCTGGCTACTGGCCTGGCTCACGCTGGCCACGGCACTGTGGTGGCTGGAACGGCGCAGGCGCTGAACGGCCGAAGCCGCAGGCCATGTGAGTGCTTCGTCCAGTCGCGATGCTGCCGTGACGCACGCGTTGCAGCGTGATCTGCACCAGGTCGCGCCTCGCTCCGTTTGCGCGACCACTGGGGCGGCTCCTGTTGGCGTGCGACTTCCGGGATGTGCATCCCGAGGCCAAGACGCGGCTTTTTGGCAAGCGCGCGTCCAGCCCGCGTAACACCATGACGTACAACGCTGCAGCGGGTTTTCCGAGACACACGGCCGCACCGCGCAGGCGATGCGTCTGGCCGGCTGTGGTTTGGCTTCCGGCTTCCTGCCTTTTCGGCGCCATTCCGCAGTGGCGGACTCGGTAAGCCCCGCTGAGCCAGCGCACCGCGATGTGTAGCGTTTTTCGTCGGCGCAGAATAGCCGTCGATGACGTCCGTCGACGCAACCAACCCGGCACGTAACGCGCGCAGGCTGCTTGCCTTTGATTCTCTCGACCAGCCTGCGGTTGCTGTCAGTGACCCCTTTGCAAGCGCAAGCAGAGCCGACTCGCCCAACGGACGAAATCCGTACGTTGCCTATCCCGCGTCAGCGCAATCGCCAGACACACCGTCGGCAACACACACCGACACTACCTCCGCAACCAGACCCGGCACACATTATTCGCCGGCAACGCCACATCGTCGATCAATTGCAGGCCAACCGCGGCGGCCAACGCATCCACCGCTTCGGCATCGCGGATTCCCGATGCCGCATCGCGTTCGCGCAACATCGCATCGAATGCCCGGTTGCTCTCGCTGGTGAAACGACCCTCGCGGTTGAACGGCCCATAGACCACCAACACCGCACCCGGCGCCATCACCGCCGGCAGGCCCGCGAACAATGCCTGTACCTGCGGCCAGCCCATGATGTGCAAGGTATTGGCGCTATACACCGCGTCATAGCCGGCCGCTTCGCCCGGCTGCACAGGTGGCAACGGCGGTGCCGGTGCCAACCCCGGGGTCGGCGTCAAGACCGCCTGCAACGCAACCGGCGGCGGTGTATTGGGTAACGCGGCCTCATCCAACCACTGCTGCATGCCCGGCAGATGATCTGCATGGTCGCTGGCCTGCCAACGCAACCAGGGCATCTCCGCAGCAAAGTGCACGGCATGCTGCCCGGTACCGGCACCAATCTCCAACACATGGCGACGGCCGGCAAAGTGCCGCTGCAACACCGCCAGAATGGGAGCGCGGTTACGCGCGGAGGCAGGCGAAAAAGGTTTGGTCATGGTCCGGATCCGAACAAGCAGTCGCAATTGTCACTCGGCGCGCGTGAGATGCACTGCCATGCCCGCGATGACCGTGCGACATGGCGTGCGCGTCAGCGCAACTCCGCAATAAGGTTTGATACGTACTACGCGGCATGCCGCTACCCAGCGCGTACGTAGCACAGCCGCGCGTTGCAACCCACCTCAGCGCGCGGCAGGCAACGCCTCATACGCGCGCCGCACCGCCTCTTCGCCAAACCGTCGCTCCAGCCGGCGCACGATGAAATGGCCGCGCGCCATTGCCTGGAAGTGGCGCATGAACACCGTATTGAGCATGGCGCCGCTCACCGCGCCGACCAGCGGTACTGCTTGCACGGCGAGTTTTTCGCCCACATTGATCGAGAACTTGGCAGCAACCCGCGAAATCAGCGATACCAACGCGGGCGCGCCCTTGCTGGCGAAGCCATGCGCGGCGACATAATGTGCCGCAGCGTTGAGTTGCTGCGCCATCGCCGTACGGACTGCGAAGTAACCCGATTCGGCACCGTCGTCGCCCACGCTGCGTCCGCCATGCGCCAACACTTCCAGGCACGCCAGTGCGGTTTCCGGATCGTGCAGCGACTCGCCTTCCGAGCGCGCGATGGCGGCGATGGAGCGCAGCATCACCGTGGTGGTCACCGGCAACTCAACCAACAAACCGGGCAAGCCAAAGAAGCCACCCGCGCCCCCTGCGACAGCCACGGCCATGGTGTGCCGCGCGGTGGCTGCGGGCTGCTGCGCATCGGCCTTGCCGCGTAGGCTCAGCAATGCCGATTTCATCGCCACTTGCAGCGCACGGCGGGTGACGCCGTCGATGCTGCGGGTCACCAGCTTCGGCAGTCGCTTGGTGATCAGACTCTCGATCGGCGCGCCCACTGCATTGGCCAATTGCGCCGCCACGCCGGGGTTCTCCAACAGCGTGTGCGCCGTGACCAGATCACGCTGCGCTGCAGCATCCATCACCTGTATCGGAAACGTCGTCATGCCTGCTCTTTCGTTGTAAGGGCCTGTGCCGATGGTACCCAGCGCCATGTGAGCGCTGGACGAGCGAGCCGGACAGTGGCGTATTCATTCTGCAATGGACCGGCAAATGCGCGATCATCGGCGCCCACGCTGCGAATGCCCGTCAGATGACTCGTGAAATCCGCCACAGCTTCGTCATTGCCGCCGCGCCGGAATTGGTCTGCGCTGCGCTGTCACAACCGACGCAGTTGGCGCGTTGGTGGACGCGCGAGGTGAGCGTGGCCGGCAATCGCGTCCGCCTGGACTGGAGCCGCCAGGGCTGGCGAGTGGAACTGAGCATCGATGACGACGCCGATCATCGCCTGGTGTGCTGGCGCTGCCGCGACTCCAACATGCTCGACACCGACGCGTGGAAAGGCACGGTCATCCGCTTTGAACTGCGCTCCACCAGCCAGGGCACGCAGGTGGATTTCGTGCAATTGGGCTACCGCGATTCGCCCTGCAAGGAAGCGTGCGCGCGCGGCTGGCGGTTTTTCCTGGGCAGCAGTCTCAAGCGCTATGTGGAAACCGGCGAGGGCATGCCCTCGGCCGATATGCATGCACCCGAGGTGCGCGACACGCGCGCACTCGCACCACTGTAGGCACGCTTACGCGATATGCGGCTGGCCCATCGATGGCGCTGCACTGCCCGGCAACCGGGCGTCCACCGTCACCGGGCCATTGCCTTGCAACAAGGCGCGCGCTTCCGCATCGCTCGCCACCGCCGGCGGCGAGCCGCGCAGCGGCAGCCCGGCGGTTTCGCGCACGAACAGCATGGTCACCAAACCGATCGCCGCTGCCCCCATCAGATAGTACGCCGGCACCAGCGGGTCGCCGGTGCGCTCTACCAGCCAGGCGGTGACCAGCGGTGTGGTGCCGCCGAACAACGACACCGACACGTTGAAGCCGATCGACAGCGCGCTGTAGCGGACCGGCGTGTAGAACAACGCCGGCAGCGTGGACGGCATCGAACTGGTGAAGCACACCAACGCCAGGCCGAGCAGCATCAGGCCGGCGAAGATCAACCCGTCATGGCCGCTGCCGATCAGCAGCAGACACGGAATCGCCAGCGCGAATAGCGCAATGCAGGCACCGATAATCATCGGGCGGCGGCCCACTTTGTCGCTGAACATGCCGCCGACGATGTTGAGCGGCATCATCACCAGCATCACCAGAATGATCAGCAACAAGCCCTTGCTTTCGGCATAGCCCATGGTGACGCTGAGGTAGCTGGGCATGTAGGTCAGCAGCATGTAATCGGTGACGTTGAACACCAGTACCAGGCCAACGCACTTGAGCAGCTGGGGCCAATGCAGGCGCAGCAAGGTCAGCAGCCCCTGCCCGGCAGTTTCCCGCTCGCGTTGTTCGGATTGCTCGGTATATGCGCGAAATGCCGGGGTTTCTTCCAGTTTCATGCGCATGTACAGCCCGAGCAGGCCCAGCGGCCCGGCAATCAGGAATGGCACGCGCCAGCCCCACGCCAGCATCTGTGTCTCGGTCACCGTCATGTGCAACGCCGTTACCGTGGCGGCACCGGCGATATAGCCGCCCAGCGTGCCGAATTCCAGCCAGCTGCCCATCAATCCGCGATTGCGATCGGTGGCGTATTCGGCAATGAACGTCGCCGCGCCGCCGTACTCGCCGCCGGTGGAAAAACCCTGCAGCATGCGCGCCAGCAACAGCAGTGCCGGCGCCCACAGCCCGATCGTGGCGTAGGACGGAATCAGGCCGATGCTGAAGGTTCCCAGCGCCATCAAAATCATCGTGGACGCCAGCACTTTCTGGCGCCCATAACGGTCGCCGAGCGGGCCGAACACCAAGCCGCCGATCGGCCGCATCAAGAACGCGACGGTGAACGTGGCAAAGGTCGCGATCACCTGCGCGGTGGGGCTGCTGGCCGGGAAGAACACATGCCCCAACGTCACAACCAGATAGCCGTAGACGCCGAAGTCGAACCATTCCATCGCATTACCCAACGCGGCGGCGCCCACCGCCTTGCGCAACATTGCACGATCCACCACGGTGACCTCGTCCAGTTGCAGCTGGCGGCGGCGTTTGAACCAGCCAAAGTGCGAACGCATCGCGCGCGGATCGTGCATGTGTTTGGTCTCCGGAAGCGGCCATCGCTGCCCCCTCGCCCTGGCCAACGCACAGGACACGGCACATCACGCAAGCACGGCCACTGCATGCATGGGTGACACCGGAGGCATTCCCGGACGGCCGCGTGGACTCAGCGACGCTGCGGGACAGACGACCAAGGGATGGGCTACGGCCCAAGGGCTTGATCAGGTCGCCATGGTACACCAGCACGCTGATTGCTGCAGGCAGCGTGCATAAAACCGCTTGTTTCCAGCCTTTTGGAAGTCCTTGCGCATATGCACCATCCTTGCACCAGGCTGCACATTGACCCCAGATGCCCGATACCACTAGGGAAGCTCTGAACAACGCACCACAGATACGCGACACTACCCGCCTCATGTGGAGTATTGATCCATGCAACTGACGTTCGGTGACGCTGAGGGCCTGGGCAAGCGCAAGCAGACCCGGCGCGAGATCTTTCTGGCCGAGATGGAGCAGGTGGT
>NZ_JACIFI010000038.1 GCF_014197275.1 Xanthomonas sp. 3075
ACTGGCGCTTGCCAGTTGCCGGAAGGCGTGGAGATGGTGATGCCGGGCGACAACGTGAAGATGGTCGTGACCCTGATCAACCCGGTCGCGATGGATGAAGGTCTGCGCTTCGCCATCCGTGAAGGCGGTCGTACCGTCGGCGCCGGCGTGGTTGCCAAGATCATCAAGTAAGTAGTGCCTGCATCCGGTTGCCTTCGGGCAACTGGATTCAAACGAATGGCGGGCCGGCTGAAACTCGGTCCGCCTTCGTTGTCTTGGGGTTTGCGGTAAACGAGTACATACGCCAGTAGCTCAATTGGCAGAGCAGCGGTCTCCAAAACCGCAGGTTGGGGGTTCGAGTCCCTCCTGGCGTGCCACTCCTCTTTCCGGCCCAGCGATTCGGGTCAGATCGGTAACTAGAGCCGGATGAATAGCAAAATCGAGCCTTCCAAAAGCGCGTCTGCTGCCAGCGCTGATATCGTGAAATACGCCCTCTCCGCGATCCTGGTGGTTGCGGGGTTATTTGTGTGGTTCTGGTTTTCTGCGCCCGAGCGCGCAACCCAGCTTGGCGCCTGGACGCCGCAATTGCGCGCGTTGGCGGTGATTGTCGGGTTGGCCGCCGGTGCGTTTGTGTTTCTGGGAACCGGCAAGGGCCGGGAAACCCGCGAATTCATGTCCGAATCCAGGTTCGAGCTGCGCAAGGTGGTCTGGCCGACGCGCCAGGAAGCCATTCGCACCACCTGGGTCGTCATTGTTGTTGTGATCATTCTGAGTTTGCTGTTGGGCGGCTTCGACTTCGTCATCCAGAAGCTCACGCAGTGGTTCCTGGCTCGTTGAGGAGAATCAAGCAGTGAAGCGTTGGTATGTCGTTCACGCCTATTCAGGCTTCGAAAAATCCGTTGCGCAGGCCTTACGCGACCGCATCGTGCGCGCCGAAATGGAAGATCGTTTCGGCGATGTGCTGGTGCCGACCGAAGAGGTCATCGAAATGCGCGCCGGCCAGAAGCGTCGGTCCGAGCGCAAGTTCTTCCCCGGCTATGTGCTGGTGCAGATCGAAACGCATGAAGAGGCCGGTATCCCGCGCATCGACAATGAAAGCTGGCACTTGGTGAAGGAGACTTCCAAGGTGATGGGCTTCATTGGCGGTACCGCCGATCGCCCGCTGCCGATTCGTGACGAAGAGGCCGATGCGATCCTGCAGCGTGTGCAGGACGGTGTCGAAAAGCCGCGTCCGAAGGTGTTGTTCGAGCCGGGCCAGATGGTGCGCGTCACCGATGGTCCGTTCAACGACTTCAATGGCGTCGTCGAAGAGGTCAACTACGAGAAGAGCAGGCTGCGGGTTGCCGTGCTCATCTTTGGTCGGTCCACGCCGGTCGAGCTCGAATTCGGTCAGGTCGAGAAGGGCTGACCCCGGTTGGGCGTCGTCTAGGCGCCCGCTCCAAATACTGCTATAGTGCGCGGCTCGCTCACCTGGCGAACCGCCGGGAAACAATGGCTGCCGCATGGCGGCCATCTGCGTGTGGTCAAAGCGCGAAGCCGGGACGCGTGATTTTCCCGGTCCGATGGGGAGCCTGTAGTTAAGGCGCTAGCACCCGGAGAGTATTGAAATGGCTAAGAAAGTAGTTGCTTACATCAAGCTGCAGGTCAAGGCCGGTCAGGCCAATCCTGCGCCGCCGGTCGGCCCTGCGCTGGGTCAGCGCGGTCTGAACATCATGGAATTCTGCAAGGCGTTCAATGCCGCCACGCAGAAGCTGGAGCCGGGTCTGCCGACGCCGGTGATCATCACCGCGTATTCCGACCGTACCTTCACCTTCGTCACCAAGAGCACCCCGGCCAGCGTGCTGCTCAAGAAGGCCGCAGGTGTGACCTCCGGTTCCAAGCGCCCCAACACCGACAAGGTGGGCAAGGTGACGCGCAAGCAGCTGGAAGAGATCGCCAAGGTCAAGGAAGCCGATCTGACGGCGGCCGAGCTGGAAGCGGCGGTGCGGACGATTGCGGGTTCTGCCCGCAGCATGGGTTTGACGGTGGAGGGCTAAGACATGGCACAGAGCAAGCGCGTGAAGGCCATTGCGGCCGCTGTCGTTCCGGGCAAGACCTATGCCTTCGAAGACGCAATCAAGATCCTGAAGACCGTGACCAAGGCCAAGTTCGTCGAATCCATCGACGTCGCTGTGCGCCTGGGCGTGGACGCCAAGAAGTCCGACCAGCAGGTGCGCGGTTCGACCGTGCTGCCGGCAGGTACCGGCAAGAGCGTGCGTGTTGCCGTGTTCGCCCCGGCCGGCGCCAAGGCTGACGAAGCCCTGGCTGCAGGCGCCGAGGCGGTGGGCATGGACGATCTGGCCGAGAAGATGCAGGCCGGCGATCTGAACTACGACGTGGTCATTGCCACCCCGGACGCGATGCGCGTCGTCGGTAAGCTCGGCACGCTGCTGGGCCCGCGCGGCCTGATGCCGAACCCGAAGGTCGGCACCGTGTCGGCGAACCCGGGCGAAGCGGTCAAGAATGCCAAGTCGGGTCAGGTGCGTTACCGCACCGACAAGGCCGGCATCATCCACTGCACCATCGGCAAGGCCAGCTTCGACGACGAAGCGCTGAAGTCGAACCTGCAGGCGCTGTTGCTCGACTTGATCAAGGCCAAGCCGGCCACCTCCAAGGGGACTTACCTGCAGAAGGTGTCGGTCAGCTCGACGATGGGCCCTGGCGTCACCGTCGATCAGTCCAGCCTTGCGCTGAAGTGATGTGATGGGGCAGGCCTGTCATGGGCCTGACTCGTCGCTGTAGTAAAGCATTGTTTTTCCGGCCCGGTTTACCGTGTGCTGGGAGTCCGTTCCCTCCTTTGGGGTAACGGACATTTTGAAGGCGATCGCCGGCATGTCCGGCGGTAGCCGTCAAAGACCGCAGGCGCGGTCAGCGCAGATCGACGACGGGCACGGATGCTCGCACTGGCATGGAGTCGCCGTCGATGCAGCGGGATCGCTTAATTGGTTCGTTGCGAACTGGCCGGCGTAGATGGTGTCGCCCTTCTGGAGTTTTCTGGTTTACGCGCGTCTGGGACATCCCGGATCGAGTCCACTCCAGGTCTAGAACGGCCACCAAAGGAACATCGGTCGATGTTCCCGGCTTCCAGGATGGAGGCTGCCCTGGACCGCAACCGGCAGGAGCCGCGAGCGGAGTAGTTTGAAGCTGGGATTGGAGATTCGGCATTGGGGATTGGCAGAAGCGGCTTCATCAGCTCTGGCGAATCCCGAATCGCTAATCCCGAATCCCGGCTTTAACGGAGGAGTGCAATGGCTCTCAATCTGTCCCAGAAGCAAGAAGTAGTCGCCGAGCTGGCAGACATCGCCGCCAAGGCTCACTCCCTGATCGCCGCCGAATACGCTGGCACCACGGTCTCCCAGATGACCGCGATGCGCAAGCAGGCCCGCGAAACCGGTGTGTTCTTGAAAGTTGTCAAGAACACACTGGCTGCGCGTGCCGTCGAAGGTACTGATTTCGCTGTCGCTGCTGACAAGCTGGTCGGTCCTTTGCTGTATGCGTTTTCGATGGAGGAGCCCGGCGCAGCCGGTCGCCTGATCAAGGAATTTGCCAAGAGCAACGACAAGCTGCAGGCCAAGGTCGTGTCCATCGGCGGGGAACTGTTCCCGGTTGGTCACGTCGACGTGTTGGCATCGCTGCCGACCCGTGACCAGGCTCTGGCCATGCTGGCCCGCGTGCTGTCCGAACCTGCTGCCATGTTTGCCCGTGCCGTCAAGGCCGTGGGCGACAAGCAGGGTGGTGGCGACGAAGCCGCCGCGCCGGTCGCCGAGACTGCCGAAGCTTGATGTCCTAGCGTTCGCTAGAACCCCAATCCAGAAAATCATTTAAAGGTAATCACAATGTCCCTTACCAACGAACAGATCGTCGAAGCCATCGCCGAGAAGTCCCTGATGGAAGTGATGGAGCTGGTCAAGGCCATCGAAGAGAAGTTCGGCGTCTCCGCTGCCGCTCCGGTCGCCGCTGCTGCAGCTGGCCCGGCCGCTGCTGTGGAAGAGCAGACCGAGTTCAACGTGGTGCTGACCAACTGCGGCACCAACAAGGTCGGCGTCATTAAGGCCGTCCGTGCCGTGACCGGCCTGGGTCTGAAGGAAGCCAAGGACCTGACCGAAGCCGGTGGCGTCCTGAAGGAAGGCGCTTCGAAGGAAGAAGCCGAAAAGATCAAGAAGGAACTGACCGAAGCCGGCGCGACCGTCGAAGTCAAGTAAGCAGCACTTGCATCGCCAGCGTTTCATGGTGATGCACTGAAGGCTGGGAGCGTAAAGCTCCCGGCCTTTGGCCGTTTCGGACGTGAGTGGGAAATGGGGATTGGAGGATCGCAACTTGAAGGTTGCGCGTTCTTACGATTCCCGAATTCCCACTCCCGATTCCCGGCCTCACCGAGTTGGTAGTTGGAAGTAGCGGGAGAAGGCGTGCTGGTGCCGGCAATACCAGCGACTTCCAACTGACAATTTTGTTATTTCAGGGCCGCCGCGACGCGGCCCCCGCAGCCTAGGGTGAAGACCTCATGACGTCTTATTCGTTCACCGAAAAAAAGCGTATCCGCAAGGATTTCGGTAAGCAGCGCTCGATCCTCGAAGTGCCGTTCCTGCTTGCCATCCAGGTGGATTCCTATCGTGAGTTCCTGCAGGAAGACGTGGAGCCGACCAAGCGCAAGGACCTCGGTCTGCATGCCGCTTTGAAGTCGGTGTTCCCGATCTCCAGCTACAGCGGCAATGCTGCGCTGGAGTACGTGGGCTACAAGCTGGGTCAGCCGGTGTTTGACGAGCGCGAGTGCCGTCAGCGTGGCATGAGCTATGGCGCGCCGCTGCGCGTGACCGTGCGCCTGGTGATCTACGACCGTGAGTCGTCGACCAAGGCCATCAAGTACGTGAAGGAGCAGGAGGTCTACCTCGGCGAAATTCCGCTGATGACCGGCAACGGTACCTTCATCGTCAACGGCACCGAGCGCGTGATCGTGTCGCAGCTGCACCGCTCGCCGGGCGTGTTCTTCGACCACGACCGTGGCAAGACCCACAGCTCGGGCAAGCTGCTGTACAGCGCCCGCATCATTCCGTACCGCGGTTCCTGGCTGGACTTCGAGTTCGACCCGAAGGACGCGCTGTTCACCCGTATCGACCGTCGCCGCAAGCTGCCGGTGTCGATCCTGCTGCGCGCGCTTGGCTACAGCAACGAAGAGATGCTGGCCGAGTTCTTCGAGATCAACACGTTCCACATCAACCCGGACGAAGGCGTGCAGCTGGAGCTGGTGCCGGAGCGTCTGCGTGGTGAAACGCTGAACTTCGACCTGGCCGATGGCGACAAGGTCATCGTGGAAGCGGGCAAGCGCATCACCGCGCGTCACGTCAAGCAGCTCGAAGCTGCTGGCGTCGCTGCGCTGGCCGTGCCGGACGATTACCTGATCGGCCGCATCCTGTCGCACGACGTGGTCGATGGGTCGACCGGCGAACTGCTGGCCAATGCCAACGACGAGATCAGCGAAGACCAACTGACCGCGTTCCGCAAGGCCGGCGTCGATGCAGTCGGCACCCTGTGGGTGAACGATCTGGATCGTGGTCCGTACCTGTCCAATACGCTGCGTATCGATCCGACCAAGACCCAGCTGGAAGCGCTGGTCGAGATCTACCGCATGATGCGTCCGGGCGAGCCGCCGACCAAGGAAGCCGCGCAGAACCTGTTCCACAACCTGTTCTTCACCTTCGAGCGCTACGACCTGTCCACGGTCGGCCGCATGAAGTTCAACCGTCGCGTCGGCCGCAAGGAAGTGCTGGGCGAGTCGGTGCTGTACGACAAGAAGTACTTTGCCGAGCGCAACGACGAAGAATCCAAGCGCCTGGTCGCCGAGCACACCGACACCTCCGATATCCTGGAAGTGATCAAGGTGCTCACCGAGATCCGTAACGGTCGCGGCGTGGTCGATGACATCGATCACCTGGGCAACCGTCGCGTGCGTTCGGTCGGCGAAATGGCCGAGAACGTGTTCCGCGTGGGCCTGGTCCGCGTCGAGCGCGCGGTCAAGGAGCGTCTGTCGATGGCGGAGTCGGAAGGTCTGACCCCGCAGGAATTGATCAACGCCAAGCCGGTGGCTGCGGCGATCAAGGAATTCTTCGGCTCCTCGCAGCTGTCGCAGTTCATGGACCAGAACAACCCGCTGTCGGAAGTGACGCACAAGCGTCGCGTCTCCGCGCTGGGCCCGGGCGGTCTGACCCGCGAGCGCGCCGGCTTCGAAGTGCGCGACGTGCATCCGACTCATTACGGCCGCGTCTGCACCATCGAAACCCCGGAAGGCCCGAACATCGGCCTGATCAACTCGCTGGCCGTGTTCGCCCGCACCAACCAGTACGGCTTCCTCGAGACGCCGTACCGCAAGGTGCTGGACGGCAAGGTGTCCGACGACGTCGAGTACCTGTCGGCGATCGAAGAAAACGAGTACGTGATCGCCCAGGCGAACGCGCTGACTGATGCCAAGAACATGCTCACCGAGCAGTTCGTGCCGTGCCGGTTCCAGGGCGAGTCGCTGCTGAAGCCGCCGGCCGAAGTGCACTTCATGGACGTCTCGCCGATGCAGACCGTGTCGGTCGCCGCGGCGCTGGTTCCGTTCCTGGAACACGACGACGCCAACCGCGCACTGATGGGCGCCAACATGCAGCGCCAGGCCGTGCCGACGCTGCGTTCGCAAAAGCCACTGGTCGGTACCGGCATCGAGCGTGCGGTTGCGCGCGACTCGGGCGTGACCGTGAATGCGCTGCGTGGTGGCGTGATCGAACAGATCGACGCGGCCCGTATCGTGGTCAAGGTCAACGAGGCAGAAATCGGCGGCGGCACCGATGCCGGCGTGGATATCTACAACTTGATCAAGTACACCCGCTCCAACCAGAACACCTGCATCAACCAGCGTCCGCTGGTGAATGTGGGCGACGTGATCGCGCGCGGCGACGTGCTGGCCGACGGCCCGTCCACCGATATCGGTGAACTGGCGCTGGGTCAGAACATGCTGATCGCCTTCATGCCGTGGAACGGCTACAACTTCGAAGACTCCATCCTGCTCTCCGAGCGCGTGGTGGAAGAGGATCGTTACACCACGATCCACATCGAGGAACTGACCTGCGTTGCACGCGACACCAAGCTGGGGCCGGAGGAAATTTCCGCCGACATCCCGAACGTGTCCGAGCAGGCCTTGAACCGTCTGGACGAAAGCGGCGTGGTGTACATCGGTGCGGAAGTGCGCGCCGGCGACATCATGGTCGGCAAGGTCACGCCGAAGGGCGAAAGCCAGCTGACCCCGGAAGAAAAGCTGCTGCGTGCGATCTTCGGTGAGAAGGCGTCCGACGTGAAGGACAGCTCGCTGCGCGTGCCGCCGGGCATGGACGGCACCGTCATCGACGTGCAGGTCTTCACCCGCGACGGCATCGAGAAGGACAAGCGTGCGCGTCAGATCGAAGAATCCGAGATCAAGCGCGTCAAGAAGGACTTCGACGACCAGTTCCGCATCCTGGAAGCGGCCATCTACGCACGTCTGCGCTCGCAGATCGTCGGCAAGGTCGCCAATGGCGGTCCGAACCTGAAGAAGGGCGATAACGTCACCGACGCGTACCTGGACGGGCTGAAGAAGTCCGATTGGTTCCAGCTGCGCATGAAGGACGACGACGCAGCCGATGCGATCGAACGCGCACAGAAGCAGATCCAGGCGCACGAGAAGGAATTCGAAGCACGCTTCGCCGACAAGCGCGGCAAGATCACCCAGGGCGACGACCTCGCACCGGGCGTGCTGAAGATGGTCAAGGTGTTCCTGGCAGTGAAGCGCCGCATCCAGCCGGGCGACAAGATGGCAGGCCGCCACGGCAACAAGGGTGTGGTCTCCAACGTCGTGCCGGTCGAGGACATGCCGTACATGGCCACCGGCGAGCCGGTCGACATCGTGCTGAACCCGCTCGGCGTGCCGTCGCGTATGAACATTGGCCAGATTCTGGAAGTGCATCTGGGCTGGGCCGCCAAGGGCCTGGGTCGCAAGATCCAGCGCATGCTGGAAGCCCAGACTGCGGTCAGCGAGCTGCGCAAGTTCCTGGACGACATCTACAACCACGACAGCGCGATCAATGCACAGCGCGTGGATCTGTCGCAGTTCAGCGATGAGGAATTGCTCAACCTGGGCAAGAACCTGATCGACGGCGTGCCGATGGCCACCCCGGTGTTCGACGGCGCCAGCGAAGCGGAAATCAAGCGCATGCTGGAACTGGCCGAACTGCCGCAGAGCGGTCAGACCCAGTTGTACGACGGGCGTACCGGCGAAGCCTTCGATCGCAAGACCACGGTCGGCTACATGCACTACCTGAAGTTGAACCACTTGGTCGACGACAAGATGCATGCACGTTCGACTGGTCCGTACTCGCTCGTCACCCAGCAGCCGCTTGGCGGCAAGGCGCAGTTCGGTGGTCAGCGCTTCGGTGAGATGGAAGTCTGGGCGCTGGAAGCCTACGGCGCGGCCTACACCCTGCAGGAAATGCTGACGGTGAAGTCCGATGACGTGCAGGGCCGCAACCAGATGTACAAGAACATCGTCGATGGTGAGCACGAGATGGTCGCGGGCATGCCGGAATCCTTCAACGTGTTGGTGAAGGAAATCCGCTCGCTGGCGATCAACATGGAACTGGAAGAGTGATCGAGCCGGATCCCGGCGCCGTAACGCGGTGCCGGGATCCGGAACGTAATGCCCTCGGTTTCATCTCAGATACGAAATTCCTCCGACCCGGAGATATCCAATGAAAGACCTGCTCAACCTCTTCAATCAACAGCGCCAGACGCTGGATTTCGACGCGATCAAGATCGCGCTGGCCTCGCCTGACCTGATCCGTTCGTGGTCCTACGGCGAAGTGAAGAAGCCCGAAACCATCAACTACCGGACCTTCAAGCCCGAGCGTGACGGCCTGTTCTGCGCCGCCATCTTCGGACCGATCAAGGATTACGAGTGCCTGTGCGGCAAGTACAAGCGCATGAAGCACCGTGGCGTGGTCTGCGAAAAGTGCGGCACCGAGGTCACGCTGGCCAAGGTGCGTCGCGAGCGCATGGGTCACATCGACCTGGCCTCGCCGGTCGCGCACATCTGGTTCCTCAAGTCGCTGCCTTCGCGCATCGGCCTGATGCTGGACATGACCCTGCGTGATATCGAGCGCGTGCTGTACTTCGAAGCCTACGTGGTCACCGAGCCGGGTCTGACCCCGCTCGAGCGCCGCCAGCTGCTGACCGAAGAGCAGTACCTGACCGCACGCCAGGAATACAACGACGACTTCGACGCCGCCATGGGCGCCGAGGCCGTGTACGAGCTGCTGCGCACGATCGACCTGCAGTCGGAAATGACCCGCCTGCGCGAAGAAATCGCCAGCACCGGTTCGGAAACCAAGCTCAAGCGTCTGACCAAGCGCATCAAGTTGATCGAAGCCTTCCTGGAATCGGGCAACCGCCCGGAGTGGATGGTGATGACCGTGCTTCCCGTGCTGCCGCCGGACCTGCGTCCGCTGGTGCCGCTGGATGGTGGCCGCTTCGCGACCTCGGATCTGAACGATCTGTACCGCCGCGTGATCAACCGCAACAACCGCCTGCGTCGCCTGCTCGAGCTCAATGCGCCGGACATCATCGTGCGCAACGAAAAGCGCATGCTGCAGGAATCGGTCGATGCGCTGCTGGACAACGGCCGTCGCGGCCGTGCCATCACCGGCACCAACAAGCGTCCGCTGAAGTCGCTGGCCGACATGATCAAGGGCAAGCAGGGCCGGTTCCGTCAGAACCTGCTCGGCAAGCGCGTGGACTACTCCGGTCGTTCGGTCATCACCGTGGGTCCGTACCTCAAGCTGCACCAGTGCGGCCTGCCGAAGAAGATGGCGCTGGAGCTGTTCAAGCCGTTCGTGTTCGCCAAGCTGCAGCGTCGCGGCCTGGCCACCACCATCAAGGCCGCCAAGAAGCTGGTCGAGCGCGAAGAAGCCGAAGTCTGGGACATCCTGGAAGAAGTCATCCGCGAGCATCCGGTACTGTTGAACCGTGCGCCGACCCTGCACCGTCTGGGCATCCAGGCGTTCGAGCCGGTGTTGATCGAAGGCAAGGCCATCCAGCTGCATCCGCTGGTGTGTACCGCCTTCAACGCCGACTTCGACGGTGACCAGATGGCCGTCCACGTGCCGCTCTCGCTGGAAGCCCAGCTGGAAGCGCGTGCGCTGATGATGTCCACCAACAACATCCTGTCGCCGGCCAACGGCGAGCCGATCATCGTGCCGTCGCAGGACGTGGTGTTGGGTCTTTACTACATGAGCCGCGCCCTGGAGAACAAGAAGGGCGAGGGCATGGTGTTTGCGAACACCAGCGAAGTGAAGCGCGCCTACGACAACCGCGTGGTGGAACTGCACGCCAAGGTCAAGGTCCGTATCACCCAGGTGGACGTCGACGCCGTCGATGGCAAGCGCACCAGCGGTACCTCGATCGTGGACACCACGGTCGGTCGCGCGCTGCTGAGCGAAATCCTGCCCGAAGGCCTGCCGTTCCAGTTGGCCAACACCGAGATGACCAAGAAGAACATCTCGCGTCTGATCAACTCCAGCTACCGTCTGCTGGGCTTGAAGGACACCGTCGTGTTCGCCGACAAGCTGATGTACACCGGCTACGCCTACGCCACCCGCGCAGGCGTGTCGATCGGCATCGACGACATGCTGATCCCGGACGAGAAGAAAGGCATCCTCACCGAGGCCGAAGCCGAAGTGCTGGAAATCCAGGAGCAGTACCAGTCGGGCCTGGTCACCGCCGGCGAGCGCTACAACAAGGTTGTGGACATCTGGTCGCGCACCAGCGAGCGCATCGCCAAGGCGATGATGGACACCATCGGTACCGAGAAGGTCGAAAATGCCAAGGGCGAGACCATCGACCAGAAGTCGATGAACTCGCTGTACATCATGGCCGACTCCGGTGCGCGTGGTAGCCAGGCGCAGATCCGTCAGCTGGCCGGTATGCGCGGCCTGATGGCGCGTCCGGATGGCTCGATCATCGAGACGCCGATCAAGGCCAACTTCCGCGAAGGCCTGAACGTGCAGGAGTACTTCAACTCCACCCACGGTGCCCGTAAGGGTCTGGCCGATACCGCGTTGAAGACCGCGAACTCGGGTTACCTGACCCGTCGTCTGGTCGACGTCGCGCAGGACGTGGTGATCACCGAAGTCGATTGCGGCACCACCGAGGGGCTGATCATGACCCCGATCGTGGAAGGCGGCGATGTCGTGGAGCCGTTGAGGGAGCGCGTGCTGGGCCGTGTGGTGGCCGAGGACGTCTATCTGCCGGGCAACGACGAAGAGCCGATCGTCACCCGCAACACGCTGCTGGACGAAGCGTGGGTTGCCAAGCTGGAAGACGCCAGCGTGCAGTCGGTGAAAGTGCGTTCGACCATCAGCTGCGAATCCTCGTTCGGCGTGTGCGCACGTTGCTACGGTCGTGATCTCGCACGCGGTCACCAGGTCAACATCGGCGAAGCGGTCGGCGTCATCGCCGCGCAGTCGATCGGTGAGCCGGGTACCCAGCTGACCATGCGTACGTTCCACATCGGTGGTGCGGCATCGCGTGCGGCGGCAGTGGACAACATCACCGTCAAGACCACCGGTTCGGTGAAGTTCAACAACCTCAAGTCGGTGGCGCACGCCAGCGGCGCGTTGGTCGCTGTCTCGCGTTCGGGCGAACTGTCCGTGCTCGACGGCCATGGCCGCGAGCGCGAGCGTTACAAGCTGCCCTACGGTGCCACCATCACCGCCAAGGACGGTGATGCGGTCAAGGCTGGCCAGGGCGTGGCCAACTGGGATCCGCATAACCACCCGATCGTGTCGGAAGTGGCCGGTTTCATCCGCTTCATCGACTTCGTCGACGGCGTCACCGTCATCGAGAAGACCGACGAACTGACCGGTCTGGCCTCGCGCGAAATCACCGACCCGAAGCGTCGTGGTGCACAGGCCAAGGAACTGCGTCCGATCGTGCGCATCGTCGATGGCAAGGGCAATGACCTGACCATCCCGAACACTGATCTGCCGGCGCAGTACCTGCTGCCGCCGCGCTCCATCGTCAACCTGCAGGACGGCGCCGCCGTCGGCGTGGGCGACGTGGTTGCGAAGATCCCGCAGGAAGCGTCCAAGACCCGCGACATCACCGGTGGTCTGCCGCGCGTTGCCGACTTGTTCGAAGCACGCAAGCCGAAGGATCCTGCGATCCTGGCCGAGCGCTCGGGCATCATCAGCTTCGGCAAGGACACCAAGGGCAAGCAGCGTCTGATCATCAAGGACACCGATGGTTCGGAACACGAAGAGCTGATCCCGAAGTACCGCCAGATCATCGTGTTCGAAGGCGAGCACGTGACCAAGGGCGAGACCGTGGTGGACGGCGAGCCGAGCCCGCAGGACATCCTGCGTCTGCTGGGCGTCGAGCCGCTGGCCGCGTATCTGGTCAAGGAAATCCAGGACGTGTATCGCTTGCAGGGCGTGAAGATCAACGACAAGCACATCGAAGTGATCACCCGTCAGATGCTGCGCAAGGTCGAGATCACCGACCAGGGCAACAGCAAGTTCCTCAATGGCGAGCAGGTCGAGCGCCAGCGCGTCATCGAGGAAAATGCACGTCTGACCACGCGTAGCGAGCTGCCGGCCAAGTACGATCCGGTGCTGCTGGGTATCACCAAGGCCTCGTTGGCGACCGAGTCGTTCATCTCGGCGGCCTCGTTCCAGGAGACCACCCGCGTGTTGACCGAGGCTGCCGTGCGCGGCACCCGCGACAACCTGCGCGGTCTGAAGGAAAACGTGATCGTGGGTCGTCTGATCCCGGCCGGTACCGGTCTGGCGTATCACGCCGGACGTCGCAAGTCCTCGGGTCTGACCGACTCGGAAATGGAAACGCTGTCGGGCAAGCCGACGGTGGCCGAACCGGTCGCAGCCGTGGCCGACGCTGGCGCGGACGAGGAGTAAGCGCTCCGACGGCGGTCGCAAGGCCGCCGTAAGCCAAGCGAAAAGGAGGGCAGGAGGCCCTCCGTTTTCCGGCCTTTGGATGGGCCAGCGGGTTAGATTTCCGTGAAGTTGACGGAGTTTTGTCCTGCCAGCTATACTTCCCTGTCTCGGCGGGCCGTTTTTCGGCCTGCCTTTGTTTTCGTGCAAGGCCGTCTGGCCTCCTATCAGAAGAATCAACTGATGACGACGATCAATCAGCTGGTCCGCAAGCCTCGGCAAGCGACCACCTACAAGAGTGCCTCCCCGGCACTGGACAAGTGTCCGCAGCGCCGCGGCGTCTGCACACGCGTCTATACCACTACCCCGAAGAAGCCGAACTCGGCCCTGCGTAAGGTTGCCAAAGTGCGCCTGACGAACCAGGAAGAGGTCATCAGCTACATCGGTGGTGAAGGCCACAACCTGCAGGAGCACTCCGTGGTCCTGATTCGCGGTGGCCGCGTCAAGGATCTTCCCGGTGTGCGTTATCACACCGTCCGTGGTTCGCTGGACGCCGCCGGCGTCGCAAAGCGCCGTCAAGGTCGTTCCAAGTACGGCGCCAAGCGCCCGAAGAGCTAAGGAAATACTCTAATGTCCCGTAAAGGTTCTACTCCGCAGCGCACCGTCCTGCCTGATCCAAAGCATGGCAGCGAAACCATTGCCCGCTTCATCAATATGGTGATGCAAAGTGGCAAGAAGTCGGTTGCTGAGAAAATTGTCTATGGCGCGATGGACGTCATTGGCGAAAAGAATCCGAATGCCGTCGAGCTGGTGCAGAAAGCACTGGACAACGTGGCCCCGGCTGTCGAAGTCAAATCGCGTCGCGTCGGTGGTGCTACCTATCAGGTGCCCGTCGAAGTGCGCTCCTCCCGTCGCATGGCGCTGGCAATGCGCTGGTTGATCGATTCCGCGCGTAAGCGTGGCGAGAACACCATGCCGCGCAAGCTGGCTGCAGAACTGTTGGACGCCTCGGAAAGCCGTGGCGGCGCGATCAAGAAGCGCGAAGAGACGCACCGTATGGCGGAGGCGAACAAGGCGTTCGCACACTACCGCTGGTGACCTCGGGGGCCTTGGTAACGGGGCCCTTCAGCACCATTTGAGTGCTGTTTGCGACGCGTTTTCGCGTCGCATCCAAATCCGAAGGCCGCCGAAAGGCGGCGTTCGGCCATCCGAAATCCAAGAAATTGAGAGGCTCCCCGTGGCCCGCACCACCCCTATCGAGCGTTACCGCAACTTCGGCATCATGGCCCACATCGATGCTGGCAAGACGACCACTTCCGAACGCATCCTGTTCTACACCGGTGTCAGTCACAAGATCGGCGAAGTCCATGACGGCGCTGCAGTGATGGACTGGATGGAGCAGGAGCAGGAGCGTGGGATCACCATTACCTCCGCTGCCACCACTGCGTTCTGGTCGGGCATGGACAAGTCCATGCAGCAGCACCGCTTCAACATCATCGACACCCCCGGGCACGTCGACTTCACCATCGAAGTGGAGCGCTCCTTGCGCGTGCTCGACGGTGCGGTGTTCGTGCTGTGTGCCGTCGGTGGCGTGCAGCCGCAGTCCGAGACCGTGTGGCGCCAGGCCAACAAGTATTCCGTGCCGCGCATGGCCTTCGTCAACAAGATGGACCGTACCGGTGCCAACTTCGACAAGGTCGTTGAGCAGCTGAAGGCCCGTCTGGGTGCCTACGCCGTGCCGATGCAGGTGCCGATCGGCGCCGAAGACGGTTTCGAGGGCGTGGTCGACCTGCTCAAGATGAAGGCGATCCATTGGGATACCGCCTCGCAGGGCACCACCTTCGAATACCGCGACATCCCGGTCGATCTGGTCGAGATCGCGGCCGAGGCGCGTTCGTTCATGGTGGAAGCGGCTGCAGAAGCCAGCGAAGACCTGATGGACAAGTACCTCAACGAAGGCGACCTGAGCGAAGAAGAGATCCTGGTGGGTCTGCGCGAGCGCACCCTGAAGGTCGAGATCGTGCCGGTGTTCTGTGGCTCGGCGTTCAAGAACAAGGGCGTGCAGGCCATGCTCGACGGCGTCGTGCACCTGCTGCCGTCGCCGGCCGACCGTCCGCCGGTTGCGGGTATCGACGAAGACGAGAAGGAAGACACTCGCGCTGCGACCGACACCGCACCGTTCTCGGCGCTGGCGTTCAAGATCATGACCGACCCGTTCGTGGGTTCGCTGACGTTCTTCCGTGTCTATTCGGGCACCTTGAACTCCGGCGACCAGGTCTACAACCCGGTCAAGTCGAAGAAAGAGCGTGTGGGCCGCATCCTGCAGATGCACTCCAACAATCGCGAAGAGATCAAGGAAGTGCGCGCTGGCGACATCGCCGCTGCCGTGGGTCTGAAGGACGTCACCACCGGTGACACGCTGTGTGCGCAGGACAAGATCATCACCCTGGAGCGCATGATCTTCCCGGAGCCGGTGATCTCGATGGCGGTGGAGCCGAAGACCAAGTCGGACCAGGAAAAGATGGGCATGGCCCTGGGTCGTCTGGCGCAGGAAGATCCCTCGTTCCGCGTCAAGACCGACGAAGAATCCGGCCAGACCATCATCTCGGGCATGGGCGAGTTGCACCTGGACATCATCGTCGACCGCATGCGTCGCGAGTTCAATGTCGAGGCCAACGTCGGCAAGCCGCAGGTGGCCTACCGCGAAACCATCCGCAAGTCCGACGTCAAGTCCGACTACAAGCACGCCAAGCAGTCCGGTGGTAAAGGTCAGTACGGTCACGTGGTGATCGAGCTGTCGCCGATGAGCGAAGAAGATCGCAAGAGCGACAACGTCAAGGACGATTTCCTCTTCATCAACGACATTACCGGCGGCATCATCCCGAAGGAATTCATCCCCTCGGTCGAAAAGGGTCTGCGCGAAACGATCACCAGTGGTCCGATCGCCGGCTTCCCGGTAGTGGGCGTGAAGGTCAAGCTGGTGTTCGGCTCGTACCACGACGTCGACTCCTCGGAAATGGCGTTCAAGCTGGCCGCGTCGATGGCGTTCAAGCAGGGCTTTGCGAAAGCCAGCCCGGTGTTGCTGGAGCCGATCATGAAGGTCGAGATCGTCAGCCCGGAGGATTACCTGGGTGACGTGATGGGCGACGTGAGCCGCCGTCGTGGCGTGTTGCAGGGTCAGGACGACAGCCCGTCGGGCAAGATCATCAACGCGATGATTCCGCTGGGCGAAATGTTCGGTTATGCGACCTCGCTGCGCTCGATGAGCCAGGGCCGTGCGACGTTCTCGATGGAATTCGACCATTACGAAGAGGCACCGGCCAACATCGCCGACGCCGTCACCAAGAAGGGCTGAGTTCGCTCAGTCGCTTCTCACAAAATTTTTCAATTAGAGGTAGTTAGTCATGGCGAAAGCTAAATTTGAGCGCAAGAAGCCGCACGTGAACGTCGGCACCATTGGTCACGTTGACCATGGCAAGACCACGTTGACCGCCGCGCTGACCAA
>NZ_JACIFI010000039.1 GCF_014197275.1 Xanthomonas sp. 3075
CGGAAACGGCAAAAAAATCGAGGATCTGAGCGCCGTCAGCCTGGCCGATGTGGTTAGGCTGATCCTCCGATGCCGTTGATCAGACCATCCCTAGCACGGCGATTCCGAAGTGATCGAGAGCGTCCTCAAAAGTCATCGGTGCGAGCCGCGCGAGCTTGCTCGAAACGATTTCGCCGCGAGTGCCCGAGCGCTCCAAACTCCAAATCGCGCTTAACGCTGCATCGGCCCCCATATGATTAGACACAGTGTCTTCCACGAGGAATGCGGACATTGGGTAATCCCCCCGCAGATCAGCAGGGGCAAGAAGTGGAATTTTCTCGTAACCTTTCTCGAGGAGATTTCCATGAAGACATCACGCTTCACCGACAGCCAGATCATCGCGGTGCTCAAGCAGGCCGAGGCCGGCACGCCAGTGCCAGAGCTTTGCCGTGAGCACGGCATCAGTTCGGCGACTTTCTACAAGTGGCGCAGCAAGTTTGGCGGCATGGACGCCTCGATGGTGTCCCAGCTCAAGGAGCTGCAGGACGAGAACCGGCGCCTGAAGAAGATGTACGCCGAGGCCCAGCTCAGCGCCGATCTGCTGAAGGAGGCAATGGCAAAAAAATGGTGAGGCCATCTCAACGCCGGGAGATGGCCCTGCAAGTCGTGGAAGGTGGGCGAACTTGCATCCGGCACGCCTGCCAGACCTTCCAGATCAGCCAGACCTGCTACCGCTACCAGGCCAAGGCATCGGATGAGAACGCGCTGATCGCTGACTGGTTGATCCGATTGACCACCGCTTACCGCGACTGGGGCTTCGGCTTGTGCTTTCTGCACCTGCGCAACGTCAAGGGCTTTGGCTGGAACCACAAGCGGGTGTATCGCATCTATCGGGAGCTGGAATTGAACCTGCGGATCAAGCCGAAGAAGCGGCTGGTGCGCGACAAGCCCGAGCCACTGGCGGTGCCCGAGTCGATCAACCAGGTCTGGTCGATGGACTTCATGCACGACCAGCTCAGTGACGGTCGCAGCTTCCGATTGTTCAACGTGATTGACGACTTCAACCGCCAAGGGCTGGGGATCGAGGTTGACTTGTCCTTGCCATCGGCCCGGGTGATCCGGTCGCTGGAGCAGATCATCGAATGGCGCGGCAAGCCGCGCGTGATTCGCTGCGACAATGGACCCGAATACATCAGTGGTGCACTACTGAGCTGGGCCGAGCAGCACGACATCCGGATTGAGCACATCCAGCCAGGCAAGCCACAGCAAAACGCCTACGTTGAACGCTACAACCGGACGGTACGCTATGGATGGTTGGCCCGAACCATGTTCGACTCAATCGAGCAGGTGCAAGACAAAGCCACACGATGGCTATGGACCTACAACCACGAGCTTCCGAACATGGCGCTCGGCGGCATTACCCCAATGCAAAAGTTGGCACTTGCGGCATAACTCCACTTTTGGCGACTGCTACAAATGGGGGGATTACCTGACGTGCACTTGTGCCTTAGTTGCCGGCTTGAGAAGCAACGCGGGCTGCCCATCAATTACTAACATGGTTTCCATTCTCGAACCGACGTACCCACCCTCACGAATGAAGGTGACGGGAATTGATCGATCTTCACTCGGCCCAAACAATACCGAGTCGAGAACATCGCCGGCATCGATGGTCCTAGCATCTTCAATAGCGATTGATCTAGTGCCCGACGCGCAGCCACTGATGAGCACGACTAGAACCGCGGCAATTGCCTTCATGGATCCCTTACCCTCACTTCTCCGGGCGTTTCTACTGATTTTCTCTCTGCTTTGGTGCTCGTGGCAGTCCGAATCATGAAGATTGATCCGAATGCCAGCAGCATCACAAAAAAATTCAAAAGCCATACCAAAGCGAAACCAACACTTTGTTCCGCAGCGATTCCGATTCCCGAAAGTGCGGCAACGACTGCGGCTTCGCGCGTTCCCATTCCAGCTATCGTTATCGGCAACCACGACACCATCGTGGCGATTGAAACCACTGCATACAGGGTAACTGGGTCAACATCGATCCTGACACACCTTGCAAAACAGTACATTTGGACAACAGCTAAGCACTGCGATACAACCGAAAGAGCTACTGCTTTCGCCACTACAGGCGGCGGCATTCTGGTTGATTGGGAGCGCTCGCCATTCTCTGACACCAAGCGACCGACGATCTTTCGGGTCATTCGACCAACGAGATTGGAAAAGTACTCCTGCCGGAACAGTAGGAAGATAATCATCAGTGACAGCATCACCAGTGAAAGTCGAAACATGTTTAACGCCTGTGATTCCTCTGGAGCTAGAGCCAAGGCGCCGAATAAACTGACCAGAATAAACATCGGCGGAATGTCGAGAGCACGATCAAATGCAACGCTGAACGCTGCAATGTGCAAACCGGGCACTCGATCCTTAACCCACCATGCTCTACTTACTTCACCAATCTTCGCGGGACTTACCAGCCCAAGAAATAGGCTTGACCCGTAAATCGAAATAAGTTCACGCCAACTTAGTCGAGTGCCGAAGCTTCCCAGCACCAGGTTCCATCGGCATGCGCGCGTAGCGATCAAAAGCATCGTGCCCACCACCCCGAGGGTAAGCCAACCGCTATGCATACTCACTGCCCCAGACCGCAACTTCTCCACGACCTCGAAGTGAATCAGGACGCCTACGAGTAGAGCTATTCCCAAGAGGAGTTTCAATGCCACGGATCTAGAGAGTCTGCGCCACACTCGCCATACCCAAGACATCTCCGAGTTTCCTACTCCCCCGCGTGGCGCTCTAGTCACACTGGCTGATCCGCGCGGGCAGCGCCCCGCTCGCAATCAAGCCGATCACACCTCCAACGTAGACGCCGGCAATCACGTCGGCGACGAAATGCGTGTTCGTCAGTACGAAGCAGAACAGCGAGAAAACCGTGAACACGATGAGGGGAATACGAACTCGTGGGAAAGCTACGCAAAGTGGCACCACGATTGCCAGTAACATTACCGTCGAGCCTGATGGGAAAGCGAGAAACGGCTTGCTGTTGCCGCCAAAGAAGTGGAATGAGTGAATGCCATCGTTGATGTAGCCGAGGCTTGGCGGCGGACAATTAGCAAGCACGGCCGGTCCCGGGTCTGAGACGTCCCGCGGCCATGTTCGTCCGAACATACGCTTCAACATGTCTTTCACTGCGATTGAAGCAAGTAGCGACGTGCTTAGAACGAAAGCCAAGCGCTCCCAGGTACCGGGTGCTTTCCAGAACCGCCTAATCACGTAAGCCAGAAGAAACAAGCCTGCAACTGGCCCGATCACAACTGGTACGCTCAGAAACACAAGCATCCAGCTGTGGGTATCAAGGCCCCGAGTGTGAATCCACGTAGCAACTGGAAGATCTATCCATTGGATGCTCACGAGGCAAGCCACGACTGCAATAGGGAGACCTAACGCTACAATTAACGCCGTTTTACGCTGGGCGTGGCTCGTCCACAGACTTATTTTCATCCCGTTAGCTCTCCCAAGCTCTTCAATTTAGTAAATCTGCACTACGGCAGCAAATGCTGGAACACCCAGAAGCATCGAATCTAATCTGTCGATTGCCCCGCCGTGCCCTGGCAATAACGCACCGCTGTCTTTAACCTTTGCCTGACGCTTTAGGAGACTACTTGCCAAATCGCCTATTACCGCCATGAACAGCGCAAGGGCTGACGCCGCAATGATTGCGTTTGTCGCGGGACCGAAGCCCCGCCAAACCAAGGTGAGGACGGCACAGCAACTAAGCGTGGCGAATACAGATAGCAGCGTTACACCTATGTTCTTGTTCGGACTTATCCGAGCTGCAAGCAAAGGCGTGCTAGCCAACGAGGGCAGGTACTTACCGAAGAAGTAGCCGAAAGTGTCTAGTAGACATACCTGAGTAATCACGAGCAGTAGCAAATTTCGCCCCTGCTCTTCGGTCGAGAGGGTCAACATCGCTACGAAGCTCCCGACGATCGCGATCGCGCCGACCACGAATTTGACGATCACCGTCATCCAGCGTCCACTCGCTCCTGAATCTGGAAATTTCAGCCAAACAGCGGCCACGAAACCAACGGTCAAGGCAGCAAAAATAGCCACGCTCGCCCAATGCGATTCGACGCCTCCTTCAGCGCCCACCAACGTCGCCGCTAGTAATACGGTTGCGGGAATGCGGATGGAATAAGTCTTTACCCCGCTAAGCAACAGCAGCTCCCAAGCAGCGATGAGAAGGATGCCGGCGGTAGCCCGGGCCAGAAATGGCGCCGGAAGAAATAGCACTCCAAGCACAGCTAGTGGGGCGAGCACTAGCGCGGTAGCTACTCGCGGCAGTAGGTCACTTGGATGGCTGACTCTGCGCTGTACGCGGAGGCTATCTATATCCATAAATCACTACTCGATTAACTAAAACGTTCATCACGACCACACTTTTAAGTTCCCTTAGCTGGTACGGATGGCCCGCACGAGGCGCCTGCTGAACTTTGCACTGATAGTCGAGAGTCCCCCACGATCTCGGACATAAATTCTTCTAAAAGGACTGTAATCTTATTACCTTCAACCAGGAATCCATCATGCCCGTAGACTGAATCAATCTCCGCAAACTTCGAGTCTGGTATTCCTGCTGCCAGGGTATGTTGATCGCTCGGGGGAAAGAGCACGTCGCTTGAGATCGCGATTACCAGAACCTTTGACGTAACTCTGCTCAAAGCGTCCTCGATGCTGCCTCGGCCACGAGATACGTCGTGGCTATCCATTGTCTTCGTAAGGGACCAGTATGAGTAGGGACAGAAACGCGCAGATAGCTTCTTTCCTTGATGCTGCATATAACTGCTTGCGGCGAACCCAGTCACCTTACTTTCCTTGTCAACTTGGGTCTTTGAGAATGCCGTGTAACCCCTATAGGTAAGCATAGCGATTGCTCGCGCTGCTTCTAGCCCTTGTGCCCCCGCCGAAGGATCACCAATGCTGAACCCTTCTTCTGCACACATCGCCATTCGCTGGGCCTCGTTGCAAGCGATGCCCCATGGTGAGTGTCGCGCGCTAGTCGCTATGAGCACGAGCCGCTGGAACGCGTCGGGCTCGCTACAAGCCCACTCGATCGCCTGTTGGCCGCCCATAGAACCGCCGATCCCTAAGGATATCGTGCCCAGTTCAAGATGCTTTCGAAGTAATTTGTGAGCACGCACAGTGTCCCGCATGGTCACCAAAGGAAAATTCAAGCCGACGCCTTCTGTTCGAGCCCCCTTCGCATGCGATGGCCCTGTCGTTCCGTAGCAGGAGCCAATAATGTTGGCGCAGACGATGAAGTGCCGCTCAGGGCTCAACACTTGCCCTGGCCCAACTAGTGAGTTCCACCAATCTTGCGGATTAGAGTCTGCAGTTAAAGCGTGAAATACCCATACGACGTTATCTCCAGTGGACGACAGTTTTCCCGCTGTCGTATAGCAGACTTCGAGCTCGGGTAGAACACCTCCACACTCTAGAATGAAGTTTTTCGCGAGAATTATCCGGCGCGTTGTCCAAGGCGTTTCGGAGTGCTGCTCGGCCCCTCCGATGGCATGGGAAACAGTTTGCATAAGTTCAACTCACCACCTGTGGGCGGATCTTTGATTTCTCTCGCAGATAGGCCTCCGGATCTAGGTGCCGGCACTTCCCGGCCAGCGCGGACGGCAATCGCTGGACGCCACTTTGCTCACTGGCAAGCACACGTAGCAGCCCGATCTGGTTGGCCTCGACAGGCATCAGCGAGGCAATAGCTTTTGCCGTCTGCCGCAATAACCATGCTGGCAGGCTCAAGGCCACGACGGGAGCACCACGGATTGACTCGTAAATTCCGCATATCTCTCGCCAAGACACGGCGCGAGGACCGCTAACCTCGATTGTCCGATTGAAAGTATCCGACTCAATCAATGACGCAACCATCAACCCAGCGACGTCTTCGACTGCCACAAACGCATGCTTGCTCTGTGGTGAACCCGGCACTAGCGCAATACCCCATCGATCAATACTCCGGCCGATGGCTATGCGGGCTATCCTTGTTATTCCTGATGCACGCTTAAGCGTCGCAGACAACTCGCCGCGAAGCGGAATTTCGCTTCCCATTAGCGCGAAGTAGTCATCCATGAAAGGTGCACACCTGAAGGTCGTGTAACAGAGCCCGGACGAGCGAATTCTCTCCTCTGTTTCGGCTTTGAATCGCAAGGTCGGAACAGTACGCAGATACTCTTCCTTCTGCGGCATCGCAATCGACACATAGAGCAGTCGCGACACTCCGTTTGCTAGGCATGCGTCCAACAGGTTCCTGTACCCGTCGCGCTCCACTTCTTCAAAGGTCAAAATTCCTCTTGGAAATACCATTGATGCCGTTGCTATGACGCCGTCCATCCCCCTACATGCCTCGCGTAGGCTAGATTTGTCGCGCAGATCGCCAAGCACGATTGTGGCGCCCGCGAGCTGAAGCCTTTCTATGTCTGCGTCAGCACGTACCAACGCGCGCACCTCGTGTCCTGCGAGAATTGCTTGCGCGACAACCGCGGATCCCAGTTGCCCTGTAGCGCCCACCACTAGAATCTTGAGCTCCTTTTCTTCAAACAGATTCATGCGGAGCCCCTACTATTGCAGGCACCAGCGCATGCTCGCTCATGCGCATTGTCGTACGACCAACGGTGACGAGAGGACGCCCAATCCTTAGAACTACAGCTGGAATCCGTTCGCAGGTGATGCCGAAAAGCGCTCCGGTTTTTGCGCGTACCGCATCATCGCTGATTGTGAAATCAATTGGCTGGCAGGCGTAACCGGCGCCCGTGAGGTGAAGCCACGTTCGCATCAAAATTCTTCCCGCATCGATTCTCGCAGAAATTGTTTCTTTCGGAATTGAGATTAAGGCGAATGCGCCCGAATATGGAATGTTTTCAACCGCATTCGCCGCCATTAATCTCGAGAGGCCACCAGCTAGTGCGAGCTTCCTCAAACTACCTTGGCCGCGTAGCAGCTGAAGGAAAGCAGCGGAAGGCCAGGACAAACCAAGTCCTCGCGGCGTCATGCCCGAGCGGTTCATCGTCTCCTCTGAGTGCGAGAATCTAATGTGCTCTAGGAGCTCAGAGACGTAGTCGTCGCGATGGAATAGGCGCATAGCACCTTCATTAGCAATATCGTGCAGTTCGGTGTGGATGCCACTGGAGAATTGAATCTCCACGTCCAGATCACTTTTTGCATTCAAGCATATGTCGACAGCTGACTGAGGTAATTCCGCTTTGGAATACCGAAAGCGGTTCGTCACGCGCCTCGCCAAAAGTGATCGTGCCTTCCAGATGTGATCCTTACAAACACCGGATGCCTCGATCAGCAACTCGCAACGAGCGGCCAGAACTTCTGGCGCTGTGATACGCACGTCTGCGACCCAGGCTGCCGCTTCTACCGCGCACCCTAAACTTGTGATTACGCCATTGTTTGATGAATCAACTACTGGGATAAGGCGATCAAGCGAGAGTCCGATGCGCAGGCAAGCATCTCCAAATGTTTCGATTTCCCAAGGCTGACAATTATGAGGCGATGGCGCGGACCGGATCGCTTCCACCATTTCTTCCGCCAGAGAGTAACGCCGAACGTCCTCCTGTATGGCTAGCCGCTGAGCCCCGCTGGACTTAGAAACTCTCAGTGCTTTTATCAATCGGGGCAGGACCAACGCTCGCGACCAAGCTCGCTTTGGCGCCGTCATAGTTGCTAGGTGTGCGTCAACGACAACTACGTGGCGCACCGCCTGTCCTGCCAGAATCTCGACGGCACAACGTGTCGCGATCGCTCCCATCGCTTGTACGCAGTATGCAACTTGCGGCCAAGGCTTCTTGCTTACTAGGCGGTCGCTAATGATGGGAAGGAAATCAGCTGGGAAATGGCTATTGCCGAGCCACGTCAAGCAGTCTGCGAAACGATGCTCGCGATGGGCCGCCTCTGTCGTTCTACCATAGAACGGTTTGCATCCGGGCTTGCGATAGTCAAATATGTATAGAACGGCTTTTCCACCAAAGTCCATACCTGCCATCACAGGGATGCCGTAAGTGCATGCGCGGGTATGTAAGAGGTATTTCTCCACGGGCGCGGCACCGACGTCAATTCCATCGAAGATCAGGCTAACGCCTGCGATCGCAGAATCGAGGTTTTGCTCAGTGATCCCGCTCTGGAACACCTTGACATCGCACAGGGGATTTATGGCCAGCACTCGATCTGAAAGTGCAACTGCCTTATTCGTCCCGACCTCAGAGATAGCGCAGGCTTGGCGATTAAGGTTGCTTACGTCGAATGGTTCGGGATCGGCAAGGGACAACCCACCGACCCCGATCCGGGTGAGCGACTCTACAGCGCTGCCACCGACGCTTCCGCATCCGGCGATCAGTATTCGCGCGCCCTGCAGGCTCGCTTGTTCCCATGGCGAGATCACATCCTGGTTGCGGTCCACCCGCTCATCCAGGAATCGTAGAAGTTTGAGGTGATCGGTTGTCACGTCATACCCGCTTCGGCTGCGATCCATGCCATCGAAAGCCGAGCTCGATGTCGACTGTTGGTCCATACCCTGTCCACTTCCCTTTGGAGATCTTCCTAGGAATGCCGCTCCCGGTCGCCCTAGCTTTGCACCGTCAACGCTGCTCGGGGGTTCGCCGCTTCAATGAGGGCCGGGCAAACGTCGCGAATCGCTCACGCCAGATCGCCCCGAAGTAGCGCAACAACGCTTTTGCCGCTTCTATACGCGTTGGCAACACAACGATTACCACCGCGTCGCCGGAATCGTGATCAAGGTGGTCTTGCCAGAACGACGCGACAGCGGGATCCGCTGCTTTCAGCACGGGGCTGCCGGTGGCGTACAAGCTCCGACTATAGGCACCTTTGATGATGGAATGATTTAAGTCGAATTCATGGGTGGGCGAAAGCCTCCGCGCAACCTCAGCGGCCACGCTTGAGGCTCGCTTCTCACTGCGATGCGTTCCATCCACACACGGAAACACCGACGCCCTAGATGCAGCTTGTGCAAGCCGATAAACGACAGGGCTCTGAGTCCGAAACGCGCAAGGGCTAGGCAACCATGTCCGGACAAAACACATGAGGATGAACTCATGCACAAGCATTTCACCTAGCGTGTAACCTCCTGCCCCAGAGCGGAGTGCACGCGGTCGCATATTCATCGTGTCAACGTAGAGGATCGGACGACCACGTCCGCGCATCCACGCTACACCCGCCCACCCAACGAACTCTCCGTTGAGATGGACAGTCCATAGATCATCAATGCTCTTAAAATAATTAGCGCGCGTCGACCAGTAGTGAGTCGTGTCTGCGCGGTAGATAGTGTTAGTGATCTCGGCAAAACGCTGCAACAATCCCGCCTGCGCATCTTCACTGAAATGCTGGCCAGGCGACTTGAGCCTCAGAAACTCAAATCGGCCTCTCCGGATCAGTCTCGCGCCGGACTGGAACATCTGCTTGCGGATCGCGCACCCGAAGAGCGGCATTGTAGGTTCATCCATGAACTACTCTCTTGTTTCTTATGTTGTTAGAACTTCCTGTCCCACAAATTAAAGTCGATGACCTGTGCGTTTGTCAAGAGATTTTAGCAGTCTTTGCGCGCGCAACTAAGAAAGCAGCGGCCTTTTTGACTGCGCTCACTCCCTCTGGCAGGACGGCTGCGAACGTGGGGAAGGCGTGCATCTGATCCGCCCATAGTTGCAGCTCGGCATCTACGCCGAGCTCCTGCCCTCGCTGGACGAGACGCTCTGAATCGCTTGCCAGCAATTCAGTCTCTGCCGCGCAGACATGTACTGGTGGCAGCCTGTGGATGGGGCCATTGATGGGTGAAATGCGAGGGTCGTCCAGCCTGATGCCATTGGCGTATTCTTCAGCAGCGCTTTCCAAAAAAGCGCGGTCGAGCATGTACTCCCGCGCTGTACCGCTCTCATGCTTGTTCGCCGAATTAGCGAGGTCAAGCCACGGAGAGAACAACGCTAGCGCAAACGGCGGCTCGCGGCCTCGTTCAAGGATACGAAATGTCGCAGCAATCGCTAAGTTACCCCCCGCGGAGTCGCCCGCAAATGCCAAAGGCCGGGGGAAAACCCGCCCAGCGCGAAGGATCTCATAGACGGAGATAACGTCATCCAGCGCAGCCGGATACGGACTCGCTGGCGTGAGGCTATATCCAACCAGCAGGACCGGGAATCCGCTTGTCTGGGCGAGCCGCCGCGCGATGTCACGATGAGTTCTAATCGAACCCATCGCGAATGCCCCCCCATGTAGATAAATAATCATTGGGCCATCGGTGGATTGATCACTACGGCAGCTAATCCATTCGCAAGGTACCCCCCCGTAGACAATGGGCGCCCTTTGCATACGCACTGGTAACGGAACGAAAAATGCGGCTAGCTCCAGTAGAGAACTAAAGCGCTTGATAGCGGTTCTGAAGTCAGCACCTTGGATAGATCTGCGAAGAGTCTTGCTGACAATCCAGTTGCTGAGCCGCGACTGCCAGCTCATGTTGCGACCCTCCTTCTTTGAACCCTCACTGCCCGTGACGCTGCGTTACCACCTAGCTGGTCTCTGAGTAATTCTCGCGATGCTCTCTAGGGCCTTCCAGGTAACGCGCACGAAACTGTAATGAATGGTCGTGGTAGCTCGAAACGAGCCTTATTCTCTTCATGATCCGAATGATAAGGAACGGGATATCCAGCTGACCCCGCAAGAACGCCGTGTTCGCTGAGGCGCGGAAAGCATGGTGGTTGTTGTGCCACTCTCCCGCCAAATACCCGTAGAACCTCTGATTGAGCGCGAGGCTCTTCCGATCAAAGTCCCAGCCGTCAACCTGGCTCGGCTTCTCATGAGTTCCATGCCCGCGGAAATTGAAATCTCTAACGATTGCGTGCCAAGAAAACTGGACAGCAAACCAAGCGGCCAGCAGAGGCAAACCTCCAACCAAATAAAAAACGGAGCACCAAAACGACGTGGCAAAGATCCAGCGTGCGAGGTAATGCGGGATGTACTCTACGCAGCCCCATCGCCGGAACGATTCATACGTAGAAAATGGCATTCCAATGTGAGAAAGACGCGACTTCAGTTGCTCGAAAGCATCTATAGAAATGTCCGTATCAATCTGGAAATAGGAGGCCGTGTAGTTGCCCAGCCAACCGAGTCGTGGACCGTTGGGATCCTCATCACTGTCCGCTTTCGTGTGGTGCACATGGTGGACAAGCGCATAGACTTCTTCACGGTAGCCTAGCGGATTGAACCAGAGGCATAGCTTGGGAATAAGCGGATACGCAAAGGAAAAGGCGCGATGGCTGCAGTAGCGGTGGTACCAGATCGTATTGTGGAAGTTTGCCAGCACAAAGAACATGCCGGAGTAAGCAGCCAGAGTCCACCAACTCAAGTACAGCGTAAAAAAAGCGATCGTTGGCACGACCATCAGCAGGTGACTAAATTCGAAGGCTGCATGGAGCAGCCGGCGACGGTCCTCGAAGAAGTTCAGCGAGTGAACGTACTGGCGCAGAGCATCGCGCACTGTGACGCGACGAGGATTCCCATCAGCGTCCGAAACAACGTACTTACGCGGCAATAACCGAATTCTTGCATTCGACACCGTTCTGCCCTCCATTGCAGTATGCCTAGTCAGCCGCATCTCAGCCGACTTTCCCCAGTCTTGGGGGCCGATCTTGACAGACTTCAGCCGATCTGGCTAGAATCTCGTCGCGGCCGCGGGCTTGACTAAAAGCAATAAAAGTTCTGGATTGAATGCCGCCCTTGATCAGAGTAGGCGCGGAGAGGAGTTAAAAGCATGGACGCAATGGTGTCGGAGCACGCCTCGCTATTTGACGCGCGCGAAGATTTTAAGGTTTACTTATTTGGCACAGGCAAAGTGGGAGGGGCTATGGTCTCTCACTACGAGCGACTCCGAGCACGGCTCGGTCTTCTGCCGCTCGCTGGCATCGCCAATTCCCGCAGCACTGAGTGCGCGCTGGGTGACCCTGAAGGTACGTTGATTAGACTTCGTGCGCTTCCTCAACGCGTACTCTCAATAACGGAACTGTTCCCCGTTCGCGAGTACGATGTGGTTGTTGATGCGACTGCATGTGCAGATGTCGCGTCACAGCACGCCCAATGGCTTGAGAATGGCGTATCTGTGATAACTGCTAACAAGCTCGCACTGGCTGGCGAGCTTGCCTACTCCGATCGAATTCGGCTCGAACGCAGCAAGCACACCATCTACGGCGACAGCGCGACGGTTGGCGCTGGACTACCCCTTTTGCGATCGATCCGTAAGCTCGTCGCGGGCGGTGACGAGATTAGTCACATCGAGGGAACATTGTCTGGCTGCTTGGGTTGGATCCTGTCGAACTTTGGTGGAAGCGAGCCTTTCTCCAGTGTCGTTGAGAAAGCTGCTGCCGAGGGATACACGGAGCCCGATCCATCTATCGACCTTAGCGGTGAAGATGTCGCGCGCAAGCTGTTGATCTTGGTCAGAGAACCGGGAATGAGGTTAGAACGTGACGATATAACGGTTGAACCCGTTACTGCGAAGCGAGGTGCCGCCTCCGACGAGGCACTGGCTTATAGAATCCAATGCGCACGGGACAACGGTTGCGTGCTTCGCTACGTCGGCAGAGCTAATGCAGCTGGCGGTCATGTCGCGCTGGCCGAGCTCGAACGCGATCATCCACTTGTGGCCGCATATGGCACGGACAATTGCTGCGCTATTCATTCAAGTCGGTACAGCGAAAGACCGCTTGTGATCCAAGGCCCTGGTGCCGGCCCATTAGTCACTGCGGCGGCGTTTTTGGATGAGGTGGTTGAAGCTGTCCACGTGTTGAGGCGGCCAGCCTACTCTCATTGACTATTGATGCCGAGGCACGACATGAACGACCTAGCACTGTTCGACTTTGATGGGACCATAACTTCTAAAGACACGTTCACCGCATTCATCCACGAGGCGGTAAAGCCGAGCCGTCTATTGCTCGGTAAGATCTTGCTCAGCCCGCTAATAGTTGGCTATAAGCTCGGCATTGTCCGCGGCTCAACAATCCGAACCGGGGTATCCAGATTTGGATTTTTTGGACGTAGCGAGAAGGAGATTCGCGCTGCCGGAGCAAGCTTCAGCACGAAGGTGCTGCCGGCGGTCGTGAGACCCGAGATGCTGGAGCGTATCCGGTGGCATAAAGACCGCGGTGACACTGTAGTTGTAGTGTCCGCTTCGCTAGATGTCTATCTTTCAGACTGGTGTAAAGCTTTAGGAATCGACCTAATCTGCACAGAGCTTAAGTTCTCAGGCGGACGTACTTACGGACGTTACAAGCAGGGCGACTGCAGTGGTCCGCGCAAGGCATGTCAGATCCGGACCCGGTTTGATGTGTTCGAGTACAGGGAAATCTTTGCCTACGGAGACACTAAGGATGATCTCGAAATGCTCGAAATGGCTCAGCACAAATTCTACCGGGGACGCCAGGTGTCGCAGGCTGAAATCGAGCGCGGCTTAGATCATCACGCCAATCAGGCCTGAAAGAATCAAGGGACATGAGGCCATAAGCACCATATTATCGAGTCCGCGCGGTGATATGGCCTCAATGGCGGCTGAAGCAAGAGCATAGATTGCAGCAGCAACTACCGTTACCGCAGAAGCACCATAGGCCACGACAAGCATCCCATACGCTACTACGAAGGCAACGCTTGCCACAGCGGCCGAGCCAGCGATCGACTTAGTGTTTTTTTGCCCCCAAACCAGATCTTTGACTTCGTAGGAATTGCTCTTCCCGAACCTCAATCCGACAGGTTCCGCCAAGCCATCCGCCAGAGCGACGGTGAAGAACGCGACTTTCACAATTTCCAAGGGGAAGAAAAATGCGCAGATCGTCAACGTCACGTTGAACGAAATCAGCGGCAAAAAGAAGAAGAATCTGCTGTAGGGTGCATCTCTACGCCTAAGGCTTCCTGAAACTATGCCAAAAACAAGTGGATGCACACTGACGGCGGAAAGGGCGTAGATCGCGACCAACCCAATCGAACCGATCATGATCGATGGAAGCAGCTGCTCATCCGGCAGAAATGCCAGCAAGGGCAGAGTGATAAGCATGATCCCGACGTGGTTCAACTTACGAGAATAGCCATCGGCCCAGTTTAGCCGGGCACGTACAAGCGTCGCGATATTTCCAAGCACCACAGTGCTAAGAAATAAGTACAGAGCCACGCGCCCCCAAGGTATCTGCGCTGCGGAGAATTCAATTCCATTCATGGCTTATGCCTGTACATGTGGGTTCCTTCCCCGGCTTACAGAATATCTATTTCTTATGTGACGCCAAGCGCTCTGGCACGATGCGCCGCCGTGAGAATTGTATATCAATGGCAGTCGCGGCGTTAGGGAAGGTCTGAACAACGAGGCCTGAAAGGGCGGAATGTCGCATCGTTCCGAAGAGTGGCGTTTGGATCTTCGGAATTTCGCCATTTCTGGTGCTTTCCGTTGCAATTCCTTGGGTTACAGGCGCCCGCTCCCCATCGCAGGCAGTAGCTGCTTTCGCTTCATCCACAGGTTTGACAGCGCAAACAACGTCAGCACTTGTGCGGAGTTTTTGGCCAGACCGCGATAGCGGACCTTCGTGTAACCGAACTGGCGCTTGATCACTCGAAATGGATGCTCCACCTTCGCGCGCACGCTGGCCTTGAAGTGTTCCCAACGCTGTTCCCGAGCACGCTCGCAGTTGTTGCCGATGGCTTGCACCGTCGAGGGCCTGGCGGCGATGAAGAAGTCTGCCTTGCAGGCCTGCAGTTCGTCGCGTTTTGTCTACGCCGATGTGCGCCTTCATCCCGAAATACCACTGATTGCCGTTCTTGGTCTCATGCATCTCAGGGTCGCGCGCATGGTCGGCGTTCTTGGTCGAACTGGGCGCAGCGATCAGCGTCGCATCGACGATCGTCCCGGAGCGTAGGCTCTGGCCCTTGCGCGCCAGATGCGCGTTGACCGCTTCCAGCACCCGCGCGGCAAAACCACGGGTCTCCAGCAGGCATCGAAAGTTGAGAATCGTGGTCTCGTCCGGAACGTTGTCCACCCCCCGAGCCGGGCAAAGCGTCGTAAGGTCGGAATCTCGTGCAGCGCTTCTTCCAGCGCCGGATCGCTCAACGCATACCACTGCTGCAGCAGATGAACCCGCAACATCGTCGCCAGTGCGTACGGCTGCCGCCCTGGCCGCCCCGACGCCGGATAGTGCGGCGCGATCAGCCCGAGCAGTTGCTGGCACGGAACGACCTGCTCCATCTCGGCCAGGAAGATCTCCCGCCGGGTCTGCTTGCGCTTGCCCAGGCCCTCAGCGTCACCGAACGTCAGTTGCATGGATCAATCCTCCACATGAGGCGGGTAGTGTCGCGCATCTGTGGTGAGTTGATCAGACCTTCCCTAAATCCAGATACTGGAAGTTGTACGCAGACTCGGCCGCATAGAAGATCGGCTCGCGCATCACCTCGCCTGAGTCAAAAGGGTTATGGGTCTCACCGCGCTCCAAAGCTCCGAACATTTCGCCCAGATCGAATGCGCTGGACAGGGCATCGTGCAACTCTTGCAGAAGCCGATCACTGGCTTCGACATATTCACTCAGCCGCTCATTAGACGGGACCGACCAATCAATAGGTGTCTTGAGCATCAGTCCGAGCAGTGTATTGATCTCGGTTCGCAACAATCGACTTAGATTGAAGCGATCCTGCACGTCCGACGCCGTCAGATGCTCGCCAATCAGCATCATGTTGTAGCGAAAGCACAATGCCGCGACGGCGTGAATGTAGCCGGGCTCAGTGCACAGGGCCTCAAGGTCGGCGATCACTTCGTTTTCGGATCGCATAGCCGAAGGTGGCGCGATCAGAGCGCGAGTTCGGGACAGGCGGGGCTTCGTCTTCGTAGCGGGATAAGTCAGATATAAGTCAGACGCCCTTGCGTTTTCAAGGGCTCGCTGAACGCCATTGAGTCTAAGCTCCGCATCGTTGTCGCGCGAGCTCCAATATAAGAAGGGGACGACGCACAATTAACTCCGAGCCGCGCAGCGCTCCGTGCGCTGGTCGTCTGCGCTCTTGGCCGCCTCGTCATCTAGGGAAGCTCTGAACAACGCACCACAGATACGCGACACTACCCGCCTCATGTGGAGTATTGATCCATGCAACTGACGTTCGGTGACGCTGAGG
>NZ_JACIFI010000040.1 GCF_014197275.1 Xanthomonas sp. 3075
TGCTCGTCAGTAAAACGTTTCTTCACGTCCAATCTCCTTCGGGGTAGGGAATTGGACTCCAAACTGGCGTGCTACTCAAAATCGGGGGGACGTCGAAGGAACACGGCTGCGAAGACTTCATGCGTCTCGCTGCTCAGCTTGAGCCGAAGGAAATCGAACACTGCCTTTGGGCTGTCGATGCAGGCGCCGCGTTGGAAAAGCCGATGCTCCACCAGAGCAATGGCTTGGTGGATGAAACGTCGCTCTGGGTCGGAGAAGACAGTCGAATTAGTGGAATGGGTTGGATCGAGGCGGGCAAATTGCGTGGACATGGAACCTCCGATGGATGAAGGAGGTTCGCGGCCCCATAGAGGACGGAATCCCCCGGGGTTTGACGATCATGGGCATCCGCCGGCACGGTTGTGCCGGCCGTTCGCGGTGGGTGGATGCGATGCGGACTGGTTCGATCAGCGTGGATGGATCACGCCGCAGCCTTGAAGACCGGGGCTGCCTGGGGAAGCCGATGGAGACCCATCGACTGCCTGCATGTGCGAATGGTGATGTTTCTCCGCAGCGGGTTCCATCAAGAAGCCGCGTTGCACTTGCATCTATTGATTTTGCTTCATCAACTTTGATGCCAGCGCTGGCGTCGAATCGGCTTGCCTATAAGAGGTCCCAAGCGATCGGAAAGGCTCGCGCAGGGTTGATGCCAAGATGCGAGAGCAGCGCTATTTTCTCTGGCCACTCTTGCAGCGAGCGGCACGCGATGATCCACGGGGCTTGTGCCACCTTTCGCTGCTGCAGCAGAGCTGTGAAATAGGCAGCGTCGACATCAGACAGTGAGTGACCCAGGACGATCACCTGATCGATGTTGCCCAATGAATCGAAGAAATTTTGATTTTTCCTGATGAGTTCGGCCGAGCGCTTGAACGTTGAAGAAAAGTACTCGTCAATGGTGTCGTTGGCCTCAATCAAGCGTGTATCGACATCCTCGATGTCGTGGCGATCGTTCAGCGACTTTCTGGTTTGCGGATGCCACGCGTGGCCCAGTACCAGTTCATCGTCCGCCAGATCCGCACAGCCGTGGATGAAAAGAACACGCTCAGGAGGCACCCCGTACAGTGAACTCAATGTACGGGTGTAGTTGAAAGTAAAGAATACAGCGTCGGGGTCAAGCGTTGCGAGCCGCTTTGAGGCTGTTTCCGGAGTAGGGATTGGCAACGTCCGGATCCACTCGGCAAACCGCTGCCGCAGATCGGTGGAGAGGCGTTCGACGACATTGCCCACCTCGTACTGGAAATCATGATGTCCCGCATCGCTCCACTCTTCATCTCCATAAGAACCCATGAAGTGTCCGAGGTTGTCGATGAGCGCATCCACGTCCATGTCGGCCAGCGCCCGCTCCAGATCGCTCCAGTCCTCTCGGGTAGGGAGGTACTCCTCTACTTCTCGGTAGACATCGGAGTCAGTGGCTTGAACGTATTGTTTGAACTGGGCCAAGCTGGACGGAATTCCGTGCCACAGATCGAAGCCGTTGCCGATCACGTAGAGCTTCTTGGAGTTCATTGGGGTGCCTTCGGTGAAGGTAGATGCTAATGCACCATGGCGGCATGGCTTCTTGGAAAAGCTGACGCCCGGGCTGATCGCGAGGAGTCGAAGCCTTGTTTGGCCATGGGAACATGACGCATAGTTGGCGGCATGGGGACGGAAGTTGGGTGCCACACCAGTGCGAGGGGGTGGCTGGTTAAAGTATCAGGTTATTCAAGGAAGGCGTGGTGATGCTAAGCATGATCGACCTGGATTCCCGCACTGCTGCTCGGGAGACGGTTTCAATACTTGTTGGGCCGAATGGATCCGGGAAGAGCTCATTTCTGCGCGATCTCGCTGTTCGTAGAGGACGCAATATCTTGATCGTGTGCAATACGCCGCACGACCGTTTTACCGGGCTATCGGGACTTCGACGGATGTCCGTCGGGAATCCCAGAAGCTCTCCCACCGTGGTTGTCAAGAACGCGGTCGCTCAGTCGTTGAAAGACTCTGGCTCAACGTTCTATCAGATCAGTTCCATCCTCGAGTATTGCGGCTATCGCCCGCGCTTTGGCTTTCGCATCAATCGGGGAAAACGGTACGGAATGCCAGCGGGACAGGGAGGGGGGAATTGGCCGGATCCTTACCAAGACTCGGATGTCGAGAGCAGCGTACTTAGCATTGCATCCGATGCTGTCGAACAGGCGGATCTCGAACTGGCTGCAACTTTTATGCGGCGGCACGATCCGTCCGAGTACATCTGGATCGACGCAACCGAAAAGGCATTCGACTTCAGTCGTGCACGCGAGTTTGCCCCGATCCTGAAGCTTGAATCCAAGCTGCGTGCGTCGAAAGTTGTCCGCAGTATTCAGGTGTTTCTCCAGCGGGACAATGATGGCGATGTCATCGAGATACAGCATGCGAGTTCGGGGCAGCTTGCGTTGATTTCGTCGCTTCTTTTCATGATCACGAATGCTGGCGAGCACCCGGTCATCATCATCGACGAACCCGAGAACAGCTTGCATCCGAAGTGGCAGCGCGAATACGTCGACAAGGTTCTGGCGGCCCTGAGCTATCGCAATCCCACCATCATTTTGGCCACCCATGCACCGCTGGTGGTCACTGGGGCGCTGGCCGATAGTCCCGACCTGGTATCGGTGTTCGAAGTCCGGGACGGAGCTCCGCAGCGCTTGCCAATCAATCTCGCTAATACTTCGCCCAACAGCATTGAAGAAATACTCTGGCGCGCTTTTGGGGTCGTGACGCCCGCCAATCACTTCGTTAGCGAGCAGATCGTCGATGAATTTTCCCGCTTCGAAAAGGGGGAGGTCCCAAAAGAGGATGTTCTTGCGCTGATCCGAAGACTGGAGCGTGGAAGCTACGACAGCCGTCAGCGGGATTTCTTTGCCGCCGCCAGGGCGCTGCTCGACAAGGTGGATGCGAATCAGGCGGGGAACCTTTCATGATGGCGGACATGTATACCCCAGCGCTTGACACATTCGTCCTCACTGACGCCGAGGAGGTGGTAGTGAAGGCCGCGCTCGCGACGGAGGACCCGTGGGGTTGGAAGCCGGGTGGCGAGCAAGCCGAAGTCTTGGCCAGCCTCAAGCGAAAGATCCAGGAGCATCATCTTCAGCGCCATGGCGGGAAATGTTGCTACTGTCGGGTCAACCTGCATGGCGCCGGTCACTTCATGACTGATAGGGAGCATGTCCTACCCAAGTCGTTTGACGACTACAGGCCGCTGTCGTACACGATGTGGAACCTGGGCGTCGCTTGCAAGCGTTGCAACATGGAGTACAAGGGTGACAAGGTTAATTTCCTTGTTGATCCGGATGATCTGACGCGGCTCACGGATGGCTCGAACTACCACTTCATCCACCCCAATTTTGATCTTTACCGCCAGCACTTGGCGCGCTTTGCGCAAGAAGCAAACGAGGCTGTCATGGTGAAGTACACGGTGGTGCCGGGTAGCGCCAAGGGGACCTACACGCACGAGTATTTCAATCTGCGCGGCTTGGAGGTCGACAGCTTCGACCAAGCTCAGGGGAGAGACGTAGCAGAGGATGTCGGCGATGCTGCTCTTGAGGTGCGGTCTCTGGCGGACACCTTCGGACAGTGATCCAGTTGCAGATGCAGTCTGCACGTGCGCTCAGGTTCCTTCTTGATGTACCAGAAGGTCGATCGCTGACAGCAGTGCGTCTCCATCGATCGCTCCGGTAAGAACCATCGACTTGACACTCCGCTTGTCCTCCAATCGCAATAGCGGTGTCTCGCTAAAACCTGCTTGACGCGCTGCCTCGACCTGACGCTGCACGATTGCCTTTGGACGCGGACTGCCCAGACAGGCCTGCAGGGCGGGCGTCATGCCAGGGTATGCCGTGCCGGCCTGCAGACCTTGGCCTTCACCCTGCGTGTTTTTGTAAATCCACTCCACGACCTTCCAGAATCCCGCCTGTCCTTCTACCTCACCCGCGCACTCGGCCAACCGCGCTTCCTTCCCAGCGGCCGGTTCGTGCATGGGGAGCGGCAGGTGGTGCCACTGCAGGTTCACGTCCGGGTTCTCATCGATCCACCGTTTGAGTTGCGGAAAATACCCCTGGCAGTACGGGCACTCCAGGTCCGCATACAGCGTGATCGTGAAGCGCGCATCGGCCCGCCCATGGATCCACGGCGGTCCCGGCGGCAGCGGTGGTGCTTGGGTCGCCGTGGCCGCAGGCGTCGCGCCCTGCCTGGGATGCAGCGGCCAGACCGCCAGCACGATCGCCGCCACCACCAGCAAGATGGCCAAGACCGTCGGCCATTCCAGTCGCCTCAGGAGGGCGCGCCAGCCGGAGAAACGCTGCATGTCCGCTCTCCGTTTCAGCCCAGCGCATCGAGCGACAGCGGCTCGATCCCGCGCGCCCGGTCGATCTTCTCGGCCACGCGCAATGCGGCATCCAGTTCGCTGATCCCGTGCTGCTGCATCAGCGCGAAGCGTTCGGCCTTCTCTTCCGGTTCGGTCATCGCGAGCGCCAGATAGAGGCTGGGCGGCACCGCACGGAACAGCAGCTCCATCGACTTCGACAGCACCACGCCCTCGGTGAACTTGCCGGCCTCCTTGCGTGCCGACAGCATCAGCGCCTTCTGCGCCGCGTTGAGCTCGCGAAACCGCGCGATCTTCTCGACCTCGTCCGGCGGCATGGACAGGCAGATCCACCACTCGATCATATTGAGCATGGGTTCCGCGGCGCGCGGCAGGTCGTCCAGGTTCTGCGTCGCCAGCCAGTACCAGGCGCCGAGCTTTCGCCACATCTTGGTGATCTTGACCACGTATGGCGCCAGCAGCGGGTTCTTGGTGATGATGTGGCCTTCGTCCGTCACGTTGATGATCGGCCGGCCCAGGAACTGGTCGCGCTCGGCGAGGTTGTTGACGGTGTTGATCAGCGAGATGTAGGCGATCGACAGCTGCGCGTTGTAGCCCTCGCGCGCAAACGTCGCCAGATCCACGATGGTGATGTCGGCCTCCGGCCAGGGCGTGCCGGGGCGGTCGAACATCTCCCCGTCCACGCCCTGGCAGAACATGTCCATCGCATCGGCCATCTCCAGCAGCCGGGTGCGCCGGCTTTCCGGCAAGGTGGTGTCATTTCCGCGCTCGCGCAGCGCATCGCGCACGTCGCGGGTCAGCACCGTGCGTGCCGGCGCCGCGCAGCGGCGGGCGGCATCCAGGATGCACTGGCGGATCAGGCTGCGGTCGGCGCGCGTCATGCGCGCTTCTTCCTTGTCCTCGCCGCCGGTGATCATCAGGCGGGCGGTGATCTCCAGCTCACCCAGTACGTCGCGTTGTTCGTCGTGCTCGGGGGCGGGACCGCCGTGCTCGCGGTCTTCATCCAGGGCATCGGCGTCCAGGGTCTGCACCTGGCTCGGCGTCTCGACGAGGCGCCGCGCATCGGCGAACGGCGCAAGGCGGACGCCGGCGCCGGGAGCGAGCTTGACCCGATGTACCGTCAACCCGAGCCGCTTCGCGAAGTCGCCGAACAGGCCGAAGCTGTTGCCGGCTTCCACCACAAAGAGCCGTGGCCGGTAGATCGCCATGACCTGGTTGAGCAGGTTGTTGAGCGTGGCGCTCTTGCCCGAGCCGGTGGGCCCGAACAGGAACAGATGGGCGTTCATCTGGCGGTCCAACCGGTTGAGCGGATCGAAGGTGACGGTGCCGCCGCCACGGTTGAAGAGCGTGATGCCCGGATGGCCCGTGCCCTGGCTGCGGCCCCACACGGGGGCCAGGTTCGCCGCATGCTGCACGAACATCAGCTGCGTGTACCACTTGCGCGTGTCCTTGGCCGGATCGAACACGCAGGGCAGCCAGCGCAGGTACGTGTTGAGCGGCGCCACCTCGTCGTCCTCGCGCACCGGCTGCAGGCCGGCGCCGAGCATCACGTTGGCCAGCTGCACGCCGCGCTCGTCCAGCTGCGCCAGGTCGCGCCCGCGCAGGTAGAAGGCGAGGGCGCCGTGATAGAGCTTGTGGGCGCTGCCGATCAGCCCGCGCGCCTCCTGCACGTCGCGCCGCGTCTGCTCGGAGGCCAGCGTCTCGCCCACCGCCTTGCGCGCCAGGTGGTTGAGGTGGGATTCGAGCACGTCCTGCGGCGTCGCGACCAGCGTCAGGCACACCACCGTGTCCTCCGGCATCTGGTCGAACAGCGCGTTGACCGCATCGCCGCCCTTGCGCGTCTCGCCGGTGAGGTGACCCGTGCCCGGTGCGCTGCGCAGCCGGTCCATCACCACCGCACGGTGCGGCATGCCGTCGAACCACCAGAGCCCGTTGGCGACGTCGGAGCGCGGCGCGCCGAAGAAAAGGCGCTGCGCGAAGTCGGTGCCGCTCGCGAGTTCGATCTCGCCTTCCTCGCTCTCTTCGTCGGTCGGATAGCGCGTGAGCTCGTAGAAGCGCTCCCGGTCTGCGGCCGTGTCGCCCAGCAGCGTGGGGCAGGGGTTGAACCAGCGCAGCAGCCAGGCGTGGATGTCGGCCGCGCCCAGGCGCTGCGCGCGCACGCCCGCGTTGGACAGGCCGCCTTGCAGCCGGTCGCACACCGTCGTCAGTGCCTGCTCCGGGGACGGTCCGCGGCGCTGGGCACTGGTGCCCGGCACGCGGCGATGAACCACCATGCGCACGCGGCGTGCCTGGCCACGCCAGGGCAGGCGCGTCACCGCCGTGTCCTCGAACAGGCCGCCCGGCTTCGCTACCGCACGCAGGTGGTGGGCAAGAAAGCGCTGGTAGAACGCGGTGAACGCGGTGCCGCGTGCCCGCGGCTGCAGGTAGGCGTCCAGGCCGCGCAGATAGCCCTCCCAGTCGGCTTCGTCCTGGGCATAGAGCTGCACCACCCACGGGTGGTCGTCCAGTTCGTCGAACGCATCCTGTAGCGCGTTCTCCAGCGCATCGCGCGCCTGCCACAGCCAGTGCATCTCGCGCCCCTCGGTGCCGATCGGCGTCAGCTCGAAGAACGCCGCCACGGAGACCCCATCGTCCAGCAGCACGCTGCGCGATCCGGGCAGGTACTCCACCCACGGCAGCAGGTCCGCGAACGAGGGGGCCACGCCGTAGAGCGCGCGCTCATCGGCGAGCGTGGCGCGCGGCTGGCCGGGATCGCGCGCGTGGGCGCCCGGCGCGGGAATGCCGTGCGCCGCCAATGCGGCGACGTGCCGCTCCCAGGCATCCGGCCCCTCGGGATCGCTGCCAGTGGGATCGCGGCGGGCCTCGGCCCCGGCGTCCCGGCCTGCCCACGGCCAGCGCGGCCGCCGCACCATCAGTAGTCCTCCACGCGCTCGCCCGGCATGGCGTACTGGATGCGCTGGTACAAGGGGAACACCGTGCTGTAGCCGGGCACGGGCACCGGATCGGTGCCCGCCAGGTGAGGGAAGACGTACATCACCAGGTCAGGATTGGGCAGCCGGTGAAACTGCCGATAGATCTCGTTCTGCGCGGTGCGGGTGTACGCCGCGTTCTCGGCCGGCATGGCCTGCCGGTCGGCCTCGGTGAGCGGGCGGCGCAGCACCTGGCGCGCATCGAGCAGTTGCCGCGCGGCCGGGCCGCTGGCGCGGCCGCCACCGCCGCCCGTCTCCTGGTCCCAGACGTCGCGCATGGTGCGATCGCCATGGGAAAGCAGCGTGTCCTTGTGGGTGGCGCATCCCGTGAGCAGGGCCAGCGACAGCGCGAACAGCGCCCCCCCGGCTGCAGTGGGCTTAGTCCAGATCCATCGCATGCGCGCCTCCGAGGGTGTGGTTGACCTTGCGCCCCTGCGCGTCGTAGTCGATCTGCAAGGGTTGTTCGAGGTGGATGGCGACCTGGGCGCCGGGCGGCACGTAGACGGCGGCGAACGCCTGGCCGTAGAGCTTGTTCACCCACTGCGACATCTCCTGCACGCCGCCGGCCAGGATGCGGCCCATGGCTTCGTTGCCGGAGATGCCCACCGTGCCCAGGGCGCCGTTGCCGTTGCTGACCACGGCCACGTTGCCGCTGTCGCTCTTGATCAGCGAGGCGGCGCCGGCACCGGCGGCGGTGATCAGGGCCTGCGAGCCCAGGTACTGCTGCGCGTTGCTGCGGCGCTCGCCGCTGACGCAGGGGATGCCGTGCGGATCGCTGATCCATCCCAGGCCGCCCAGGATGGGGCCGTGGCCATCGGCGGCGTTGCCCGTGCTCGCATTGGCGGAGTTGCTACCCCTCTGGCCCTTGTCCTCGGGCACCGTACGGATCGTGCCGTCGCGAAACACGAAGGTCACCGAGCGGATCTGGCCGCGCACGCACGACAGCGTCCAGTCGCCGGATGCGGTGCCGCTGACCACGGCGCCCGCCACCTCCGGCAGGTCGATGCCGTTGGCCGTGAGGTTGTCCGGACCCACCAGGACTTTGAACGGATAGGGATCGTTGACGGTGCCATCGACCGGCACGCGCCCGATCAGGGCCGTCATCGCGACCGATCCCATGAGCGTGGCGTTTGTGGGAACCGTGTAGACGGCCTTGGCCGAGGCCTTCGTCGACGCGCCGGCATCGGCCATGGCCGTTCCCGAGGACGGGGCCGATGGGCCGCCGGCGGAATCGGCGGCGCTGAAGCGCATCGGAAACCGGTCCGCCTTGCCAGTGGGCGCCGTCGCACCCTTGGCGCCTTCCGGCCGCGCATCGTCGGGCTCGATCCAGCGCACCCCGTGCGTGCCGGCTGCCGCGCCGAATCCCTTGCCGTCGCCCTCTTCGAGTCCGAGGCCGACCGGCAGGTCCGCATTGCCGTTCTTGCCGCCCATCTGGTCGAGCTTGTGCTGCAGGTCCTGCAGCAGGCCCTGGGTCTGCTGCTTGTCGCCGGCCACCTGGTCGCGCTCTTGCTGCAGGCGGCTGCGCTCGCTGTCGAGCGCGGCCTGGATGCGTTGGTCGATGGCGCTCTCGCGCTGGCGCAGGCGCTCGTTCTCGGCGCGCTGGTTCTTGTTGTCGCCCAGCGAGGTCTGCAGCTCGTTGCGCAACTGCTTGACCTGCGCCACCAGCGTGGCGACGGTGTCGCGCGGCGTGTCGCCATCGATGCCGAGCGCCTTCATCTCCTCCGGCGTGAGCTGGGCCGCCACCTCGCCCGATGCCGCGCGATGGGCCTTGTCCCCGGAAAACACCTGGATCCCCACGAACACCAGCAGCGCGGCCATGGGGATCATCAGCCACTTGAGCAGGCCGCTACTTTGCATGCGGGTCTCCCGGGGATGGCGCCGCATCCGCCTCGCTGCCGGGAGCGCGCGGCAGGTTCTGCGCGGGGTCGATGCGGCTGATGCGCGGCAGCAAGGCGTTGGCCAGACCGCGCCCGCGCGTCACCAGGTACAGCACCGTGGTATCGGTCGGATCGCCCGCCGGTCCCAGGCCCGGGTGCTGGAACGTCGCGGCCACGAAGTCGCCCAGCAGCGTGCGCGGATCGAGGTCGACCCAGCGCGGCGAGGTGTTGGTCAGTCGGACTGCGGTGACCCATTGGTCTTCCATGCGCCAAGCGGCGAGCGGCTGCACCCGCACGGGCAGGGACGGCGCCAGGGTGTCCAGGTCCAGGCCGCGGCGCAGGGTGGCCTGCGTGACCCCGCGCACGGGCTCCACGGTGCGCAAGGGCGCGTACAGGTTCTGGGCGGCGTAGCGGGTGAGCACCACCGCGATGGGGGTTTCGCGCCGGGCGGTGGATGCGGCCTCCGGTGTCGATGGGGCCGTGGCATCGGCTGGCGGTTCGGTCTCGGCAGCACCGCTGGCGCGATCGCGCGCGCCATAGCGGGGACCCGGTGCCTCGCCCTCGACGATGCGCACCGGCTCCAGCGGCGCCTGTCCGTCCTTCGCTGGCTCGGCGGCGATGTCCAGCAGGATCAGCGCACCGCTGTCGGCGTCCTGCAACTGCAGGCGCGTCGGCTCGATCGCCTCGCTGGCCTTGAGGTAGATCGCGCCGCCCGCGCTCTGCACGCGCAGGCGGTCGGCGATCTCGGCCGGCACGCCGACGCGCACGTTGCGGTCGATGAAGAGGACGCGCTCCTCGCCGATGCGCAGCGGCACCGCGAGCGGCAGGCGCTCCCAGCGCAGGATCTGCAGCGCGTGCGCCGAGGGCGCGCCGCCCCACAGGACGCAGGCGCCCAACGCCAGGGGCAGGACGAAGCGCTTCATGGGTGTCCTCCGGACAGCGTGGGGGAAGAGGTATTGGGAGAGAGCGTGGAGGGCGCCGTGGATGGCGCTGGCGCCGAGGCTGCAGTCGTGGGAGGCGCGATGCGCTGTGGCGTGCCGCTGTAGCAGTCCAGTGCGAGTCCGAACGGATTGCGCTCGGGATCGACGTCCAGGCGCACCACTTTCAAGGGATAGCGCACCAGCGCCCGCTTGACCTGCTCGCCGCCGTAGTACTCGTCGGCGCTGACGTCCAGGGTGACTACCCAATCGCGCTCGGACAGCACCTTGACCCGCAGCGCGGGGTCATCGCCGTAGCCGCGGCCGGGCAACTCATAGAGGCCCCGCACGCGCTGGCGCAGCTCGCCGTTGTTGCGCCGGGTTTCGTAGTCCTGCTGCAGCAGGGCCTGGCAGGCGGGCGTGAGGTAGGCGGACAGCGCACGCAGATTGCGCGGGTAGTCGTCTTCGCCGTTGGTCGGCCAGCGGTTGAGCTGCTGGAAGACGTAGAGGGCGAACGCATACACGCTCTCGGGCGGCACGTCCCACCACTTGCGCGTACTGCCCGAACGCAGATCCGGCGGCACATGGATCGTGAGGTGGCGGGGCGCGTTCCACCAACCCAGGCCCAGCAGCAGCGCCAACGCGAACAGCGCCGCACCGCCCCGCCGCAGGGTGGTGACGTGGGCCTGCAGGTGCGCCACTTCGTTCTTGAAGCGGCTCATGGCGTGCGGCCCCGCGGCCGGGGGCGGCGAATGCGCGACGTGCGCCGCGTGGTCCAGCAACCCGTGCGGGTCACCAGGCCGCGGCCACCGAAGCGGGCGGCCCAATGGGGATGGCGCAGCGCCAGTTGCCACTGCATCTGCCGGTACAGCCAGGTGTCGGGGCGCCCGCGCTTTTGCCGGCGCAGAAGGCCGCCACCGATGAACACGCCCGCGGCGATGCCTGCCACGATCATCGTCGGCACCATGGCCACGCTGCGCGTGAGCCAGGCCAGCGGCAGGCCTGCGATCAGCCCGGCCGCGGCGGACAGGCCCGCACAGATCCAGAGCTCGTCGGCGGTGAGGCCGCGCACGACCACGGGCTGGCGGTTCAGGCGATGCGGCAGGAAGGCCACGAGGCCGTCGCGCGTTGTGTCAGGGGGCGCCATTACAGGATCGCCGTGGCCTTGGTGAGCAGCCAGATGCCGACTACCAGGAGCATCGCGCCCACGGCCACGGTCAGGCCGAACTGGCCCCACGTCGCGCGGCCGGTGTGGATTTCCGAGTAGCGCGTGTAGGCGTGGTAGCAGACGCCGATGAACATCGACGCCACCACGAGCAGGGCCACCAGCAACACGATGTCGTAGCCGTAGTTCTGGAGGGTTTTGAGGATGCCGCTGCCGGCACCGCGCGAGGGGTCTTCCATGGTGGGCAGACCCGAGGCGCGTGCCGCCGGGGCCGGCGGCAGGAGGGTGGTCGCGAGCGCAGTGCCAGCGATGCTCGCAGCACGGCAGTGAAGGCGGGTGGGGCGGTTCATGGCAAATCCTTGGCGGTCATCAGGAAAGCAGGAAGAAGCTCAGCACCAGGTACATCGCGAGGAAGCGGGCGATCACGCCCAGGAACTGGCGTTGCGAAATCCGGTGCTCGGCCCAGCCGACATAGGCCGTGCGCATGGCCCAGACGCCCCACAGCAGCAGGACGGCGAACACGAAGCTCAGCACCACGGCCGAGACGGCCGAAGGCGTGAAGCCGCCGTTGGCCTGGAACGCGGCGATCTGATCGGCGCTCGCGGTCATCGCGATCGCTCCTGCTGCAGTGAAGGGTTGGCGGCCTCGCGGGCGTCCTCGCGGGTGTAATGGCCCGCCAGAGACGATGGGTCGCGCGGCTGCGCACGCTGGGGCGTGAGGTAGCTGGCAAAGCCCGCACGCATGCGGCCCACGTCGTCGCGCAGGCGGGCGTAGTCGAAGTGGTATCGGGCCGGTTGCGCAGCTGCCGTGGCGTTCGATGCCAGGGCGATGCGGTCCACCTGGTCGAGCAGGCGGATGGCGCTCGCCAGTTGCTCGCGTTCGATGGCGGGATCGGCGTGCGCCGATGGGACGCCGCCACAAAGGAGTGCCACGGCCAGCACGCCGCACAGGGGGAGGTGAATGGGAGCGTCGTGGCTGGCCGTGGCACGCGAGGTCATGTCGGGTCTCCTTGGGCGGTGGGGAGACTCGATGCTGCGGCGGGGGGCGCCGGTACGCCGCCATCAATGGGGAAGGGCGCGCCACCGCTTTGTCGGGGCGATGGCATGGCGATGGAGCGGGGTATGGTTTCCTAGAATCCAGGGATGACCGGGACGATTCTTCGATCCGGCTCTTTTGGAGGGCGATGCGCGGCAATGAGGGTGGCATCCACGATGGTGCCGGTCTTGAGCATCAGGCCCTGCTGGGCGAGCCCGGTGTTGATGGCAGCTAGTACCTGGGAGGCCAATTGGTGCTTTTCCAGCAGATGGCGGAAACGCAGCGTAAGCTCCCCCGATCGGCAGACACCGCATAAGTAGATCTTTCTGGCATCGTTCCCAAGTCAGGAGGTTCCATGCGCACATCGAAGTTCACCGAGACACAGATCATCGCCACGCTCAAGCAGGCCGACGCAGGCGTTCCAGTCAAAGACATCTGTCGCCAAGTCGGCATCAGCACGGCGACCTATTACCAGTGGAAGAGCAAGTACGGCGGCTTGGAGGCGTCCGAGCTGCTGCGGGTCAAGGAGCTCGAGTCCGAGAACGCCAAGCTCAAACGGATGTACGCCGAGTTGGCGCTCGACAACGCGGCAATGAAGGACCTGATCGCAAAAAAACTCTAGGGCCGGCGCGTAAGCGCGAGGCGGTGCGGTTCCTTATCGAGGTCCACGCGCGGCCGTTGCGCCGGTCCTGTGCATGCGTCGGGCTGTCGCGTGCCGCCTGGTACGCACCGCCTCTGGACTGGACGGTGCGCGATGCCGAGCTGATTGCCGAGATCGCGCGTTACGTTGAAGCGCACCCCAGTCGTGGCTTCTGGAAGTGCAGCGACTACCTTCGCAAGCAGCAACCAGGCTGGAATCCCAAACGCATCTATCGCGTTTACAAGGCCATGAAGCTCAACCTACGTCGCGCTGCAAAGCGTCGCCTTCCCAAGCGTGAGCGGGTGCCGCTCTACGTGCCGAGGCTGCCAGACACGGTCTGGTCGGTCGACTTCATGAGCGATGCGCTGGCATGCGGACGACGCTTTCGCACCTTCAACGTGGTGGATGACTTCAATCGCGAGGCGCTGCACATCGAGGTTGACACCTCGATCAACTCGCAACGGCTTGTGCGTGTGTTCGAGCAGATCAAACGCGATCATGGCTTGCCGCAGGTGGTGCGCTCGGACAACGGCCCCGAGTTCCTGGGCGAAGCGTTCACCAGCTGGCTCAAGACGAATGGCGTCGCACTGCAGTACATCCAGCCGGGAAAGCCAAATCAGAATGCCTTCATTGAGCGCTTCAATCGCACGTTCCGCGAGGAAGTGCTCGACCTGAATTTCTTCGCCTGCCTCGACGATGTGCGCGAAGCCGCCCACTGGTGGATGATCGACTACAACGAAGCAAGATCCCATGATTCGCTCGGCGGAATGACCCCGGTCGAGTACCGCAACAAGCACGCCGAAAGCTCTACTTTTGAAGTGCCTGCTTGACGGGGGAGCTTACGGCAGGATGGTGGTCTCATCGGGAATGCGTGCTGCGCCGTCCAGACCGGCAAAGCGGCGGTACAGGGGCCGCTCGTGCAGTTCTTCTTCCATGGCTGGATCGCTCAGGTTCCACCACAGTTGCAGGCAGTGGATGCGCAGCATGGTCTCGATGGGAAACGGAGGGCGCCCGCCCAGTGCCTGGTGTGCTCCCCGTGCAAAGGGCGCGAGGAGGGCCACCAGCGCGGCCCAGGGCACGATCTGGTTCATCTCCTCGAGAAAGACCTCCTTGCGGGTCTTTTTGGGGCAGTGGGGCCAGGCCCAGCGTGAATTGATCCATGGCGCCATTTCTTGGATGCTTGGCGCTGATTGCAGATCAGGCTGAGGAGGTTTTGCAGACCTTCCCTAAGAATATTAATAATTCTCGACGCCGCAGATTAAGATGCAGCATGTGCGGAGCTGATTTTCTATCTACAATGGCAGAGGAGATGTAAAGAAAAAAAACTCATCAAACGCAGGAAGCTGGTCCATCACAAGCTCCTTGGGGCCAACATATCTCCTTATAAGAAGCTCAGCTCCCGGTCTGCTAAACTCTATTAGTGACTCATCCTCATCGTATCTGACATGAGTTACACCACTTGCGGACATAAAGTCATCCCCGAGCGGCTGAGATGCGTAGGGATTATGAAATACAAAGACACCATCACCAATTGATTCATCTGGCGTCCCTCCGCTGAATCGGAGTAACCTTAGGCCGAAGTCTCGTTCTACGCAGACGTATTTCGGAGATGGCTCGTGGTCCTTTACCAGGCTCGACAGCTTCCCCAAGGAAAGCATGCAAGTGTAGATAATCGCAGAGATATGCGTGTACTTATCATTACAAAAAAATCCAACCTCCACCGCTTTATTTTTTTTAATGGAATGATTGGGCTTGTACTTGTATTCTCGATCAAATGCATCTTGACAGAGTAACTTAAGATCAGTCCTGTCTTCCGGATCGTAATAAGCGCAATACAGCGCCGCAAGTGGGGCGAAGTATGCAGTCTGCCCGTAGTTGACACTACTGTAGTCACCAAGCGCAATTACAAAGGGCAAGGCCTTGGTCTCGGCATCATAATTATTCAAGAAATCTGAACTTTTATTCTTTATTCGACCGGACAGTCTTGAAATGGAGCTATCAATAATATTATATTGATCGTTGGCTCCATAGACATCCTGCTCCGTTCTAGAGTCATCGTCTCGACTACCTTGCTCCCTATTGGCGACAGTGACTTCTACGGAATAGGTATACGAGTCCTTTGTCACCCTGAAATCCGGGGCATTCCTACTCGTATCCACAGTCGATCCTGATTCAAAGAGCAACTGATTTATATAAATCTCCAAAAAAACAGGACGGAACTGAGTCCGGAATGCATTCCTCGCCTTCTTTTCCCCTTCTGGAGATTTGAATTCTGAGATCCATTCTTGCAGGAGATCCCTCTCGGTTTTGTAATGAAATTCAAGAAGCATCCTGAACGTAGGATGCACATACTCCATAGGCTCTGGGATTCTGAACCAGTCCTTGTTTTTTATATTAGCCATTTTGCAACCTCAATTTATTAGCTCGCTGTAGCGAACACGTCGTCCCCCGCCATCTGGGCGACGTCCCCCCGATTTTGAGTAGCACGCCAGTTTGGAGTCCAATTCCCTACCCCGAAGGAGATTGGACGTGAAGAAACGTTTTACTGACGAGC
>NZ_JACIFI010000041.1 GCF_014197275.1 Xanthomonas sp. 3075
CCTCAGCGTCACCGAACGTCAGTTGCATGGATCACTCCTCAACATGAGGCGGGTAGTGTCGCGTATCTGTGGTGCGTTGTTCAGAGGTTCCCTAACAACGCCAAGAATCGATATCATTATTAGCCGCGCTTAGCCCAATGAGCGCGCGGTATTGATTACGTTGATGCCATCGAAGCGCGCAGTCGATGACCCATGCGACACGGCTGAAACCTGGCTGGGTTGGCCCTTGCCATCGAAGAACGAACCGCCCAGGCGGAAGTCGCGTTGGTCGCAGACCGCGCTGCAGGCGTTCCAGAATTCCGGCGTGCGGATCTGGTAGGCGCCGTCTTCCACCAACCGCGCGACCTGGCCGTTCTCGATTTCGTAGAACAACTGCCCGCCGAACTGCGCGTTGTAGCGCTGCTGATCGATCGAGTACGAACCGCGCCCGTGGATATATAACCCGCGCTCGACGTTCTTGATCATCTCGGTAACGCCCAGTGGCTTCTTGCCTGCAGCCAACGAGACGTTTGGCATGCGCTGAAACTGCACGCTGGACCAGGAGTCTGCATAGCTGCAGCCATCGGAGGCGGTCTTGCCGAGCAGATGCGCCTGATCGCGCGTGCATTGGTAATCGACCAGGATGCCGTCCTTCACCAGCTCCCATTGCTTGCTCTTGACACCCTCATCGTCATACCCCACCGCGCCCAGGCTGCCCGGTTGGGTGCGGTCGGCAACGAAGGTCACCGCATCGCTGCCCCAGCGGAAACCGGCATCGCGCTTGTCCAGCGTGGCGAAGCTGGTGCCGGCGTAATTGGCCTCGTAGCCGAGCACGCGATCGAGTTCGAGCGGGTGACCCACCGACTCATGGATGGTGAGAAACAGATTGCTCGGGTCGATCACCAGATCGTACTTGCCGGCCTTCACCGAGGGTGCGGTGAGCTTGGCGCGCGCCTGCTTTGCGGCGGCGATGGCGTCTTCGCGCGCATCGTAGCTTTTTCCATAACCGACAAGCCCGCCAGGCAGTGCGTGCTTCTCGCGCGCATCGCCATCCAGATACTCATACCCCATACCCATTGGCGAAGACAGCCCGTCGCGGGTGCGGAACTTACCGCTGGCCTTGTCCACCGCGGTGACGGTAAAGGGCAGCCACAGCCGGTGCACGTCCTGATCGATATAAGAGCCATCGCTGCTGGCGAAATATTTCTGCTCGTTGATCGCAAACATGCGTGAAGCCACGAAGGTGGCGCCGGCGTTGAGCGCGGCCGCGTTGACGTCCATCAGCAGTGCCACCTTGTCCTGCAGCGGCACTTCCATTGCATTTTTCTTGATCGGCGTGCGCCAGCGGACCTGCCCGGCCGGCGTCACCGGTGCCAGCTGTACCGGCGTGCCGCCCAGCCGTGCATTGGCCTTGGCGATCGCCACCGCCTGCCGCGTGGCGGTGGCCACACCGTCGCTGGTCAGCGTATTGGTCGCTGCAAAGCCCCACGCACCATCGGCCAGCACGCGCACGCCCACGCCACTGGATTCGGCGTTGACCACGTTTTCCACCTGCGCCTCGCGGGTGATCACGAACTGGCGCAGATACCGGCCCACACGCACATCGCAATAGCTCGCACCCGCCGCCTTGGCGGTGGTCAGCGCAGTATCGGACAAGCGCCGGTTACGCGCCGCATCGTTGGGCGTGAGCAACTGTTCGGCGGCGATCAGGCGCGTGTGCGGCAGCAGCAAGCCGGCGGCCCCGATGCCTGACAGGGTGAGGAAGGTACGACGGTCCACAGCGGTTCTCCATTGACGGCGCGCGACACGACCCCCGCCGCGCCAGCCCCCGAGACTGGCCGGTGTGGGCGTTGGCGGTCAAGTGGGCAGTGCGGTGTCTGGTTCCAGGCGACGACCCGGTGGCGTACCCGAGAAGGGCCACCAGCGTCCTGTGCGAGGCGAGCGCGGCTGATGACGCACAGCATCTCGCTCAGCACGCGGCTATCGTCCAGAGCAGCGTTAGCGCGTGTGGCTATCGTTGGGCGTGGTTGCCGATGCTGGTGCGCACCTGTTATGCCCACGAATGCGCAACTACCGCAGCATGACTAACGTCGCCAGACGATGCGTGGTTCGCAGCGATAGCAGCGCCTTCGTGCCCGCGCCGTGCGCCATCGCGTGGCTAACCTACACATGTGCGCCGCAATCGCCGGTCGAGCAGATAGCCCAACACGCCGCCGACGGTAATGGGCAGCAGTGCATAGAGCGGGATGAAGATCAGCGCCAGCGCCGACTGCGCGTCGGCACGCAGATCCAGCGTGGCGTGCGCCCAGGCCAGCGTGCCGAAGCCGAGCAGTCAGGGCACCAGCAGCGCGATTGCGCGCCGGTAGGCAAAACTGATCGCCAGCAGCGCGCCCCAGGCGATCGCGTTGAATCCCCCCAGCAATAACCACCCGCCGAGGCCGGTGTCGGTGTATTGCCGTAACCAGTCCAGGCCATACGGCAGCTGCGTCGCGTACGGCAATACCACGCCAACCAGAACCAACAAGCAACGGGCAGTGCGCATGCGCATCGGTACAGCTCGGTTGACACCGCGGGGAGTGCGGGCGCGTCAATGCTTGTCGATCTATGGCGCATGCGTCAACGCCACTTGGCATGCAACATGGGGACGTTGCGCATGCGCCATAGATCGACATCTTGCTGGTAAAGCGCGTGCCGTGCTGATGAGCATGGCGGCACTCTGCGCCGCGCGAACATCCTGCAGTCCAGCATGTCTTGCGTTTGCTGGTGCACAGCAAGGAACACCACAGCCATACGCTGTAGCTGCGCGTTTTTACAGCAATTTCCTGGTGTACTGATACAGCCCGCCGGCGAATGCCGCCCAGAGGATGGTGGATCCAAAAAATAACGGCGCCCACGAGGAATGGGTTAGCTCCTGGGAAGTGCCAAGCAGATAAAGACAACAGTCGATGATCGCTGCGCTGATTGCCCCAGCCAGGGCCGCGTAGCGAGGACGCGCGTACTTCAGTCTGGGAGTCAAGTGCAATACGGGCACGCCAAGAGCCAGAAATGCAGGCAAACCCAGGACGAACGAAGTAGCAAAAAAAATAACAGTAATGCTGCCTTCCATATCAGAATTGCCGATAAAAAGTAGCCCGATGAATAAGCTGGTTCCGCTGAAAACTGATGCGGCAAGGCAGGCGTAGATCGAGACAGCGAGAATCTTCAAGCCCACCTTCGCCCCCTGTGTCATGGCTGGCAATAGCGCCTTGCGCTGAAGCGGCTCCGTCATGCCGGCCGCGTCGCAATAAAGGTCATACTCGAAATCAGCACACAAGCTCTCCAATGATGATTCTGTCGCCGTCATCACGCCTGTCATGCACATCCTGCCTGGTGCACAATAGCTCACCCGCATGGGCGAGATGGATATCCACACGTATGTAGACAACTCTTTACATGGTGCCCTCGTCAATCAACTTGACTGAGGTCGTGGCACAGTTACGATCAGAATGTTTATGGCCTGGTTCGGTATCACTCTGCCAGGCTGGAAATTTCGATCAAATCCTCTTTCCTGAAATATTCCTGGCCGGGTTGAACGAGCACCAGTTGCGGCCAGGTAAATGCCGTTGTCTTGCTGACGAACACGGGCGGTTTTCCTTTCGGGCTGTATTCAATCACGAAACCGGCCAGTTCCAGTCCCAGCGATGGCATGATGACACTGTTGTGATGCCAAAAGACTGCACCTGCCGCTCGCCCGAGCGTCGAATAAACAAGCTTCGGATCGTCATCGAAGACAGAAACGTCCTGGAACCGGATGTCGATCGTGTCGGACTGTCCAATCGAGAGATAGGTCAATCGTCCGCGTTGAAACGAACACAACGGCGCGTCGCGATGACGGAACTGGTTGGTTGCCACGCTGCCGTCAGGCAGCGTTTCTTCGGTTGTTTCCTCAACTGGCCCCATCACACTTTCGAACTGGGCAACTTGCGCTTGCGTCATGCCGAATTCAAGCGGCCCCAAGCTCCTGTTCGGCGTGATATTCCAGATGTCCCTCACGAGGATCTCCTAAGCCTTCTTCACTGTGTCGAGCGGACAACGCAGCGTGAGAGGCCCGCCGTCGAACTGCGACGTCTGCCCAGAAATCGAGTCGCGCCATGATGCGGCGCGACTCGATGTCGCTTACTTGGTCTGACTTTGCGCGCGTTTGAAATACGCCGTGCGCATCATCGGGTTGCCGTCCTTGAAGTAGGCTTCAATCTCGGTCATGACCTTGCCATTGGCGCTGACCGTATAGGTGCGTGTGGATGCCGGGACGCCTTGATACATCAACTGCATGACCAGCACGCCTGGCTCGGGCATTTTGACTGCGGCACGATCGACCAGGTAAGTGCCGGATGCCTTACCCGGCGTGCCGTCCAGCAATAGCGTGGATTGTGCCTCCAGCTTGTTGTTGTCGTGTTCGATGATCTCGGCGCTGGTTGCCCATTTGTTGCCTGGAACCTGTTTGAACTCCAGGACGACACGCTTGGGGCGTACCGCCGCTGGCATCGGGAGACTGCTGGTATCCAGCAGCCAGGTTCCGACCAGTGGCGATGTTGCGGTTGATGCGGAGAATGCGGGTGTGGCCTGCAACATGACGGCAGCCACCAATGCAACACATGCGGTCTTCATGTGAACTCCCTGATCGATACGTGGTCCCTGCGGGCAATCATGCGACTGCTTGCAAGGCACTGTGAGTAGATCAACGTCCCGTAGACCGTCCCACTCCGGCCCGAGCGCGGTATACACCGCTGCGCGGCGCTGAGTCAACTCACGACAGCATGTGGCTGTTGGCGGAGTCCTCGCCGATCGCCACGCCATCGTGTGCTGCGCAATCAGCCGTTGTCACACAGCAAGACACCCGCACTGGGCGGGTGTCTTGCGTGCATCAGCGCTGCGTGTCGCTTGCGCGGGAACTTCAGCCCTGTGCCTTGTCGAATTCCAGGTGATACCGCGTGGCCTCTGCGACTTCGTTCTTCGAGCCCAGGAACACCGGCACACGCTGATGCAGTTGCGTGGGTTGAATATCCAGGATGCGCTCGCGCCCCGTGGTCGCCGCACCGCCGGCCTGTTCCACCAGCATGCTCATCGGGTTGGCTTCGTACATCAGGCGCAGCTTGCCTGGCTTGGAGGCGTCCTTCTTGTCCCAGGGGTAGATGAAGATGCCGCCGCGGGTCAGGATGCGGTGCACGTCGGCGACCATGCTGGCGATCCAGCGCATGTTGAAGTCCTTGCCGCGCGCGCCGTCCTTGCCGGCCAGCAGATCGCTGACGTAAGACTGCATGGCCGGTTCCCAGTGGCGTTGGTTGGACATGTTGATGGCGTATTCGGCAGTGTCGTCGGGCACGCGCATATTGGCCTGGGTCAGCAGGAAGCTGCCTTCCTCGCGCTCCAGGGTGAAGGCGTGGGTGCCGTGACCGAGGGTGAGCACCAGCATCGTGCTGGGGCCGTAGATGCAGTAGCCGGCGGCGACCTGCTGGGTGCCTGGCTGCAGGAAGTGTTCGTCGCCGGGCTTTTCGGTGCCCTTGGGCGCGCGCAGTACCGAGAAGATGGTGCCGACCGAGACGTTGACGTCGATGTTGGAGCTGCCATCGAGCGGGTCGAACAGCAGCAGGAAGTCGCCGCTGGGGTATTGGTCGGGCACCGGTTGGCTGTGGTCCATTTCTTCGGACGCGCACGCGGCCAGGTGGCCGCCCCAGGCGTTGGCTTCGAGCAGGATGTCGTTGCTGAGCACATCGAGCTTCTTCTGCGCCTCGCCCTGCACGTTGCCGGTGCCGGCATCGCCGAGCACGCCGCCCAGCGCGCCCTTGCTCACGGCGATGGAAATGCGCTTGCAGGCGCGCGAGACGATGGTGATCAGCTGGCGCAATTCCGGGTCGATACGGCCGGCGTGTTGCTCTTCGATCAGGAAGCGGGTCAGCGAAGGACGCGACATGGGAGCGGGCAGCCTGTGTAGGAAGTGGGCCGCCATTGTCGCCATTGCGGCGTTAGATTTCGATCACTTGCTGCGCGTTTTGCAGCGTGATTGATCGAACATGCGCGAATTGGGGGGCTGCGATGGTTGCGCTGCGCTTGCCCCCATCCGCCCTTCGGGCACCTTCCCCCGCAGGCGGGGGAAGGGAGCGATGCCGGTGCGTGGGTAGTGGTGGGTTGGCGATGGTTGGGCTGCGCTTGCCCCATCCGCCCTTCGGGCACCTTCCCCGCCGGCGGGGGAAGGACGCGGCGACGGCTGGGGACAGGGCGGCGTCTGCGGGCACAAAAAAACCGGGAGGCTGGCGCGCTCCCGGTTTGCTGGCATTGGCCGGTGTGGCCGATCGCGGTCACTTACATCCGGCTGACGGTCGCCACGGCCTGTGCCACGTAGTCCAGGTTGCGCTGACTCAACGCGGCCACGCAGATACGGCCAGTGCCGACGGCGTAGATCGCGAACTCGTCGCGCAGGCGGTCCACCTGAGTCCGGGTCAGGCCCGAATACGAGAACATGCCGGCCTGGCGCTGGATGAAGTCGAATTCCGGCGATCCCAGCGTGGCGAGTTTGGCGACCAGGCCCGCGCGCAGGGCGTGGATACGCTCGCGCATTTCGGTGAGCTCCTGCTCCCACAGGTCGCGCAGCTCCGGGCTGGTCAGCACGCCGGCCACCAGCGCAGCGCCGTGCGTGGACGGGCTGGAATAGATGGTGCGGATGATGCGCTTGACCTGCGACTGCACGGCCTTGGCTTCGGCTGCGGTGGCCGAGACCACCGACAACGCGCCCACGCGCTCGCCATACAGCGAGAACGACTTGGAGTACGAGCTGGCGACCACGTAGCTGTCGATGCCTTCGGCAGCGAGCAGGCGCACCGCGTAGGCATCGGCCTCGATGCCCTTGTCGAAACCCTGGTAGGCGATGTCGACGAACGGGAACAGGTTGCGCTCTTTCAGCAGGCCGGCGACCTGCTTCCACTGGTCCTTGGTCAGGTCGGCGCCGGTCGGGTTGTGGCAGCAGGCGTGCAGCAGCACCACCGTGCCCGGTTCGAGCTTGGCCAGATCGGCGAGCATGCCGTCGAAGTTCAGGCCATGGCTGGCGGCGTCGAAATAGGTGTAATCCACCACCTCGAAGCCGGCCGCGCCGAACACCGCGCGATGGTTTTCCCAGCTGGGGTTGCTGATGGCGATGGTGGAGGTGGGCAGCAGCTTCTTGAGCAGGTCCGCGCCGACGCGCAGCGCACCGCTGCCGCCGACGGTCTGCGAAGTCGCCACGCGCCCGGAGGCCACCAGCGCCGATTCGGCACCGAACAGCAGCTCCTGGGTGGCCTTGTCGTAGGCAGCCAGGCCGTCGATGGGCAGATAGCCGCGCGGTTTGGCCTCCAGCGCGAGCTGCTGCTCGATCTTGTGCACGGCGCGCAACAGCGGGATGCGCCCGTTTTCGTCGTAATAGATGCCCACGCCCAGATTGACCTTGTTGGGGCGGCTATCGGCGTTGTAGGCCTCGGTCAGGCCCAGGATGGGGTCGCCTGGAACCTGTTCTACGTTTGCAAAGAAGGACACGGCATGACTCGCTGAAGGACGAAAGAGTGGGGTACTTCCGGATCGTTGGCCACTGCTGGGCCAAACCACTTCATCGTAGCAGGGCGTGGCGGGCGTAGCATGCTTCGTTCCGTACGCAACGATGCGGCCACAGTACGGATGAGTGACACTACGCCCATGCCCAGACTCACCTTGTTGGCCGCTGCGTGCGGCCTGTTCGCCGGTGGCTTCGCGCCGCTCGCCCTGGCCGCCGATCCGGCCCCGCCTTCCGCCCCGTCGATCCGGGCCCTGCCTGCGGTCCAGGTGGACGCCGCGCGGGTGCACGGGGTGGACGACTTCGACCTGCCGGCCTCGTTCACCGTGGTATCGGCCGACGACGACAACCGACGCGGCGCGCAAGTGTCCGAGCTGCTGGACGGTATCCCCGGGCTGGTGGCGCGCGACCGGCAGAACTATGCGCAGGATACCCAGCTGTCGATCCGCGGCTTCGGCGCACGCTCCACCTTCGGCGTGCGCGGCGTGCGCCTGCTGGTGGACGGCATCCCGGCCAGCATGCCCGACGGGCAGGGCCAGCTCTCGCACTTCAACGTACTGGGTGCCGAGCGGGTGGAAGTGCTGCGCGGGCCGTTCTCGGCGCTGTACGGCAATTCCTCCGGCGGCGTGCTGCAACTGTGGAGTGCCGACGGCAAGCCCGACGACCCGTGGCGGCTGCGTGCCACCTACGGCAGCAACGCCACCGTCAATGTCGGCGCGCAGTTGCTCGGCCAGCAGGGCGCGGTGCACTACAACCTGGCCGCCAATCATTTCGAAACCGACGGCTTCCGCGACCATAGCCGCGCCAAGCGCGATTCGGTCAACGCCAAGCTGGGTTTCGATCTGGCCGAAGGCCGCCGGCTGGATCTGGTGCTCAATTATCTCGATGCGCCCGATGCACAGGACCCGCTGGGCCTGACCCGCGCGCAATTCAATGCCGACCCGCGCCAGGCCACCTCGGTGGCCACCCAGTTCAACACCCGCAAATCGGTGCGCCAATCGCAGGCCGGGGCGATCTTCACCCAGCAATTCGACAGCCAGACGCTCCGGCTGATGGCCTATGGCGGGCAGCGCAGCGTGGAGCAGTTCCTGGCGATTCCGGTAGCGGTGCAGCGCAACCCGCGGAATCCGGACAGCGCGCTGCATTCGGGCGGGGTGATCGATCTGGACAGCAATTACGAAGGCGCCGACGCGCGCTGGGCGTGGCAGGGGCAGGCGCTGGGCCGGCCGCTGCAGCTCACCGTGGGCGCAAATGTCGATCGCCAACGGCAGCACCGCACCGGCTACGAGAATTTCGTCGGCGACACGCTGGGCGTGCGGGGCGCGCTACGTCGCAATCAGCGCGACCAGGTCGAGAACGTGGACCAGTTTGCGCAGGCGTGGTGGCAGTGGAGCGAGCGCTGGTCGGCCTTGCTGGGCGTGCGGCATAGCCAGGTGCGTTTCCGCTCGGATGACAACTACATCGTCGGCCGCAACCCGGACGACAGCGGGCGGCGCGAGTATTCGGCCACCACGCCGGTCGCCGGCATCGTGTTCCGCGCCAACGACGACCTGCGTTTTTATGCCTCGGCCGGACGCGGCTTCGAAACGCCCACCTTCAACGAGTTGGGCTACCGCAACGACGGTGGTGCCGGTCTGGCGCTGGACCTGGGCTCGGCCACGAGCCGCAATTACGAGGTCGGCAGCAAATGGCGCGCGCAAAGCGGCGCAGCGGTGGAGGTCGCGCTGTTTCGCGCCGATACCGACGACGAACTGGCGGTGGCCAGCAACACCAATGGCCGCAGCACCTTCCGCAACATCGGCGCTACCCGCCGTCAGGGCGCGGAGCTGAGCTGGAATCAACCGGTGGGCGCCACCCAGCAACTACAGATGGCCTACACCTTCGTCGATGCCACTGTGCGCGATGGCTACCTCACCTGCGCCAGCAGTGGCTGTGCCACGCCGACCGCGCCAGTGTCCAGCGGCGCGCGCCTGCCGGGCGTGCCGCGTCAGCAGCTGTTCGCACGCTGGCAGTGGCAGCCGATGCAATGGCAGTTCGCCGCCGAAACGGTGGCCTCCGACGCCACCGTGGTCAACGACCTGGCCACCGACCGCGCGCCCGGCTATGCGCTGGTCAATCTGGAAGCCTCCCGGCGCTGGACCACCACGCTGGGCGGGCTGCGCACCTTCGCCCGCATCGACAACGTGCTGGACCGGCAGTACGTCGGCTCGGTGATCGTCAACGACGGCAACGGGCGCTATTACGAACCGGGTCCGGACCGCACCTATACGGTGGGGTTGCAGTGGGATTTCGGTGGTTGAGACGGCGCCCGCGTGTCAGCGTAGAGCGTCAACTCGCCCGACATGTCCTCTGGATTGCCATGTACCTGCTCCATCCAGGCGCTGAACTGCGCTGGCATTTTGCCGAGCGTCCTTACCAGGAGGGCGGTACCGTATGAGGCGGAATTCCTGTTCGTCGGCCTCGACGCTAATCACGCAACGGATATCGAAGCCAGCGTGGTGTTCACGAAGCTTCTGCGTTATCACCACGATGGCGCCGGCTTCTGGCAACGCCATGGTGTGCACCATCCTTTTCTGCTGCCGGGTTATCGCGGCGACGGGCGTCGCTATCACCGAAACTTCGCGCAGCTGGGCTTTCTACCGCAGGATGCGGCGCAGGTGGCGTTTGTCGCGTTGCTGCATGTGCCCACGGTAGGACGCAGCAAGTTGGTTGCTGCGGATCTGGATATCACCCACTTGCGCATGATCGATTCCGCCATCCGCAACGGACGTGCCCGGCACATTTTCCTATCGGCGGGTGTGGCGCGGCTGATGCGCGCCACCCAGCTGTTCGCATGGCTGCCGGCACAACCCCACGGCAGGAACGCTGCTGCCACTGCTGTTCGCCGACGCACAGCGGCAGGTTTATCAGCATCTACATCTGTCCACCTATGGCAAGTTTCAGGCGCAGCTCGAACGTGAGGCAGCTGCAGTCGCGCGCCTGCTGCATGCGCATCGAACATGCAGCGATTAAGCGCTCCCAACTACACGATCATGCAGCCGCCAGGCGGGCGCGGCGTTGTATCACGCGTCCACTAGGGAACCTCTGAACAACGCACCACAGATACGCGACACTACCCGCCTGATGTTGAGGAGTGATCCATGCAACTGACGTTCGGTGACGCTGAGGGCCTGGGCAAGCGCAAGCAGACCCGGCGCGAGATCT
>NZ_JACIFI010000042.1 GCF_014197275.1 Xanthomonas sp. 3075
TGACCCCGGCTGCTTATGCCCAACATCTGGCCAACACCGATATCATTACCCCCGGACTCTAAACCAAGCCGCTACTCAGGGCGGGGGGATGTCGGCCGTACAGCAGCCCCGCCATCAGCCGACAAGACCCCTCCAACATCGTCAGCAAGCGCGTCACCTCCTCGACCGAGAGCACCACTGGAATGCGCCGCGGTCGCTTGGCGCGCACCAGATTCTCCATCCAGGGCAACTCCACGCCCAGGACCTCGCGATACAGGAACAGCAGTGCCGCCAGCGCCTGATTCTGCGTGCCGGCCGACACCTGACCCCGCGTCGCCAGTTCGGTGAGAAACGCCTCGACCTCTGCCTGCCCCATCTGCGCTGGATGCCGTTTGCCGTTGGCCAGGATGAAGCGTCGGATCCAGCCCACATACGCCTGCTCGGTACGCAGGCTGTAGTGGCGAAGCCGCAGCCGACCACGGACCTGATCCAGCAGCTTGGGGGTCAGAGGCGTCATTACGCCTGCATCGTCACGGGTGTCACTCATACGCCTGCTCAACCGTCGGATAACGCAACCAGCATCGAGGCCAAGACTGTCGGTTGCCATCCGGCAAGTCATTGTTACGGAATAGGAATTCCCTCTTCCCAGACCTCAGCCCTTAGTCGATACTTGGCGCAACACCGCTTTTGGGCGGTCCAATAGTAGTTAGGCCGCATGTTGAGAGTTGCCCTGGCGTTGGGAATATCCTTGATCGCTGGTTGCGCCGTTAACCCGATCATGAGTGGGTCGCCTCAAGCGGCCGAACTCGTGCTTCGAGAATCGCAGGAAGAGCAACCTACGAATAGAGTTGGTGGCATGTTTGTGATTGGTGGGCAGTCGGTGCCGGACAATCAGCACTTCGGTGTTTGGGTCTCTCCAGGGTCACACAAGGTAGAATTTCTGTGCCCTGGCTGGATGTTCATAGACGGCTACCCGGCAGTTCGGCACAGATTTGAGGCTGGTCGTCGTTATGAGCTGGTTTGCGACAATGGTCCGCCTCGGATTGAGCTGTCCGAGAGGCCTAACTAATCATTCAAGCCGACGCCTTTGGCGCGGCTTAACTAAGGCGTTAGGCCGCTATGGAAGCTCATCGTGTAACTCTCAGAGACGGCACCGATGCAACTTTGTACCGCTCGGAGTCTGGGAGTTGGGCTTGCCCAGTGTGCGGTAGCGTCGAGCTCGCCGAGCAGCCCTACTACAGCGACGGTAGCGCCTCATTCGCTATGTGTAGCTGCGGTTTCGAGTTCGGCTTTGACGACGACCCTGGTGCTTCCGCAGAGGCAGATCCTTCAGTCGCTGCAAACTGGACTAAGTGGCGCGCTCGTTTTCTGCGTAAGCTCCAACCTCACCCGCAGGAGTTGGCGCAGGTTGCTGACCGGTTGCGGGCAATTGGTGTCGTCGCGTGATCAGTCGGGCGCGGCCTAACAAATCATCCAAGCCGAACCCGCTTGGCGGGTCGGCTTAATTCTGGTGTTAGGCCGTGGTGTAGCAACAGCATCGGTGCTCGCATATTCGACCAGTTCACTGGCGCGCACACGGTCGGCTCCGGACAGGGGTTCTCACCGTAACTGGCATCGGACAGTCCGCCGCTTCGTCATTTCGTGTCACTGCCGCGCGGCGCTCATTGCGCCTGGCTTCGGAGCCAACAGGCCCCGTGGCATTGCGGCGCAAGCTTCATCCCGCAAGCTGTGGCACACTCTGCTCAGGCGGGCAGTGCTGGGGAGCACGGTTGCGGTCTCAACCGTTTCGGCCACTCACTGCCTAACAACTCATTCAAGCCGACGTTGCTTCGCAACGCGGCTTAATTCAGGCGTTAGGCGGTCATGGAAGAACTCAGCGGCTACGAGCATGAAGCAATCGCAACAATCGCGCTTTCGGACGCCCAACGAGACATAGTTCTCGCTCAGCTGGCTAAAGCTACCTGCATCTCGCGGGACTACACAGGCGTTGGCCTATACACAGAGCTTTACGTAGACCCGTCTGCTCCAAAGCTAGATGAGGCTCGCTGGAAGATCGAGGACATGCCCAAAGGGCACGCTTACCATCCCGACCTGCCTGCTGGTGCCGGACTTATTCTATGGGTCAAGGACGGCTACATTAGCTGCCTTGAGTCGTACACGTATGAGGGTGGCTGGCCGCAGGACGAGTCACTGTTCCGGCTAGCCGCCTAACAATTCATTCAAGCCGACGCCGCTTCGCGGCACGGCTTAACTCAAGCGTTAGGCACCTGATCTAAGCTCAAGGAGAGTCTTGTGAGAAAGAAAGAATTTGACTGGGATGGCTACTTTTCTTCTGCATCTTTTCGACAGATCAGAGAACTTTCACCTGAGCTATCCAATCGTAGAGTTCCCTCTGTCTATAGTCCTGACCGCCAGCTTCTTTACCTGACTTCACTGGATATTGACGTTCAAACAAACGATGAGACAGAGTTGGTCGTTGCCCTCAACGAGGTGCGCAATCTGTATCTTTCCGCAAGATCTGCCGGATCTACTAATGGCAAAGACGTCATTGCACGCACTGACTTCGCAGAGATCTGCAACTTACTTGCAAATTTAAGCGAAGATCCCGATGAATATATGGATCCGGATGCACTCCTTGAGCAGGCATCCACGTCAGGTGCCTAACAATTCATTCAAGCCGACGCCGCTTCGCGGCGCGGCTTAATTCAGGCGTTAGAGGCCAATGGCAGCACCATCGCGATATGACAGTGCACTAAAGCGGAATCTGGCTGAGCTACAAAAAGCTCTACTGATCCGCACCACACTCTTGGGCATCGAGAAGCACAGATACACCACTAGGGTCTTTACCCGTGTCATTCGTGATGCGCTACACAATGACCACATGTCGCACGCCATAAAGGTATTTGAGCAAAGTTCAAAAGCGGCTTCGTTCTGGTATTTGTACCGAACCGACTCCGGTCCAATAGACAAGTACGGGCACCAAGTTGGGTACGACATCGCCAATCTTCAGGTCGTGGCGGACAAGCTAAAGGCAATCCGCAACGGCTCTCACTTCCACATTGACAAGACGGGCGTCTTGGATCCAAAGGTGGTCTGGAGCGGGGCTGCGCTCACTGGCAAGGAGCTAGGCACCGCTATAGATTTCGTATGGGGGGCGCTTAGCGCTATTCAAACCGCGAAGGGCGGTGAGGTTCCGTCACTTCTCGACTACACGCCTGACGCCGCACTAGCGGCACTCAAACGCGTAGAAGACGGAGATCCGTAGTTGCCCTCTAACAATTCATTCAAGCCGAACACGCTTCGCATGTCGGCTTAATTCAGGCGTTAGGCATCTATGAACCAGTCCAGCTTGCCCACAAAGAAGCACTCCACCCGCCACTACGAGATGTACTCGGGTGCGATGTCTGAAGATTCTGTCGCAACGATCTTGCGATTTCATCTGCTCACTGAGTACTACCTCGAGCAGATGATTCGGCTAGTTCTTTCCCGCGGCGACCGCATAATTGACTCTGGCAACTACTCGTACGCTCAGAAGCTAGGCATAGTGGAAGCTTCAGATAAGATTGGTGACAAGCTGATTTCGTCCTTGCGAAACCTCAACAAGCTCAGGAACAAGTGCTCGCACGAACTCAATCATCAGATCACTGACTCAGATCTTGAGCGCGTTGGTAGCCCCCTAGGCAAGTTCTGGACTCAGATCAAGAACGAACAAACCTCAACTCGTGCAAAGCTCGGACATCTGTGCGGCACGATCTCTGCAGCACTCGGCGTTGAGCTCGACGACCTTGAGCAAGTGTTCCATGGAGTCACGCATGATTCTGCAGACGATGCCTAACAATTTATTCAAGCCGACCCCGCTTCGCGGCGCGGCTTAATTCAGGCGTTAGACCTTCCACGTCACCCACCAAACTAGAGCAGGCACGGACGCACATGTCATTACTCTCCGATTTCTACGTTGCCGCACCCGAAGCTGCCATTGCTTACGACACGAATCGTGCTCTCCCAGATTCCGAGCGCGCGGAATTCAGCGGGCTCACCTACAACGAGCTGGCTGATCTCTGGGCCATCCTCCAAGGCAGCGAAGCCACGCCGCAGCACGCAGAGGCTTTCGAGTCAGTCTTGGTTGTCGCTGGCGGCGAGCGCCTTATCAACCGCTTCCCAGCCGAGTTCGTCTCCAAGCTCGCATCACTTGACGACGCCAGCACTTCGACCGCCGCCGCCAAATGGGTCCAAACAGGAGAGCTTGCCTACATGTCGTGCGAGTCATCCCATGTCATCCCGATCATCAATTCCGCATCGCGATTGGCGCGCAATGCACAACAAAACGGCAAGTCGCTCTACCTCTGGATGTGCGTCTAACATCTCGTTCAAGGCGGACGGCTTCGCCGCCGCTTAACTCAAGCGTTAGGCCGTGGTGGAGCAAATGCGTTGGTGGTTGCCGCTTCGGTGAGTTCGCAGGCATGCATGCGGTTGGCTCCGGACAGCAGTCATCACCGTTGCTGGTTGCGGTAAGTTTGGTACTTCGCCTTGGTACGTCGTTCCTGCGCTGCGCTCGGTGCAGTTGGCTTCGGTGGGATCACGCGCCGCTGCATCGCTGGGCAAGCTCCATCCCGCAAGCTGTGGCACACTCGGTCCAGGCGGCAGTGCTGGGGAGCATGGTTGCACCATCCAACCTTCGCGGCCACTCACTGCCTAACAACTCATTCAAGCCGAAGTTGCTTTGCAACTCGGCTTAATTCAAGCGTTAGGCGCTAAACAACCATTCCCGCGAGACCAAACATGTCAGAGCAGAGTTGGCTCGCCTATATCGGAGCAATCGCAGGCATCATCGGGGCAATCATTGGCATCGTGGGAGCCGTTGTTGCAATCCAGGCGTTTCGTCGTACTGGCGAACTCAAAGCACTTGATCTGCGCTTAGAACTCCGTCGCACTGAAAGTACATTGCGATCCGACATCCAGGACCTAATTCCGCTCCTGGAGCTGGCAAAGAAATCTCGCACAAGGCTCGCCGCCGCTCAGGGCAATTTTCACTCGGCTGCCACAACGCATTGGCTGTGCCAGTGGGATGCTGACGTCGCGGAGGCCAAGAAGCTTGTCGCGGGCGCTTCCGCGTTAGACATAGATTGTTCCTCGTTCTCTCAGGCAGAGCTTGAGGCAAGGCTGGTTACCGTGCACAAGCTTCAGCGTCAACTTGCTCAACTTTCCGGTAAGTATCAAAGTTCGCTCGCGGCCGACGACTCTGGCCGGGAGCACCTCCGGGCAGATCAGCGGGTAATCACGCAGGCTCGCCTAGACGGCAAGCTATGAGGTACTTGCCTAACAATTCATTCAAGCCGACGCCGCTCCGCGGCGCGGCTCAATTCAGGCGTTAGGCCGTGGTGGAGCAAATGCGTTGGTGGTTGCCGCTTCGTTGGGTTCGCAGGCATGCATGCGCTTGGCTCCGGACAGCAGTCATCACCGTTGCTTGTTGCGGTAAGTTCGGTGCTTCGCCTTGGTACGTCGTTCCCGCGCTGCGCTCGGTGCAGTGGGCTTCGGTGGCATCACGCGCCGCTGCATCGCTGGGCAAGCTCCATCCCGTAAGCTGTGGCACACTCGGTCCAGGCGGCAGTGCTGGGGAGCATGGTTGCACCATCAAACCTTCGCGACCACTCACTGCCTAACAACTCATTCAAGCCGAAGTTGCTTCGCAACTCGGCTTAATTCAAGCGTTAGGCAGTGGTGGAGCAAATGCGTTGGTGGTTGCCGCTTCGGTGAATTGGCAGGCGTGCATGCGGTTGGCTCCGGACAGCAGTCATCACCGTTGCTGGTTGCGGTAAGTTTGGTACTTCGCCTTGGCACGTCGTTCCCGCGCTGCGCTCGTTGCAGTTGGCTTCGGTGGCATCACGCGCCTCTGCATTGCTGGGCAAGCTCCATCCCGCAAGCTGTGGCACACTCGGTCCAGGCGGCAGTGCTGGGGAGCATGGTTGCACCATCCAACCTTCGCGGCCACTCACTGCCTAACAACTCATTCAAGCCGACGTTGCTTCGCAACTCGGCTTAATTCAAGCGTTAGGCCGCATGTCCACATCTTCATCTGCTAAAGAACCAAGCCTCTCGATCGCCGGCAGACTGCTGCTGGGGGAGTTCGTGGTTTATGTCGCGCTCTCCATGCTCTTAGCAAGCCGTGGGCTATCTGCGGACTACGTCTTTGTCGGGCTGCTCGCCTTCAATCTTGTAGTGGCTGTGTTCATTGCCAAGGCCGCGCGGGCTCTGGGCAAGAGAGCGTTCCTGTATGGACTAATCTCGAGCCTGCCGCCTGGCGCACTGTTCGCGTTCTTTCGCCTCTGGAGCCATCAACTCTGGTCCCGGTTGGACCAGGATAGGAGGATCTCGTAGTGCGCGTGCTGCGGCCTAACAATTCATTCAAGCCGAACCCGCTTCGCGGCTCGGCTTAATTCAGGCGTTAGGCGCTCAAAAAGCTCTGGCGTGTTGGGCTGGGATTGCTGCAACGCTACTGGCCTCGGTGCGTGCTTTCTTCTGTGAGTTGGCTTGCGCTGCAACAGCTTCGGCCACCATGCGTGGCGCGCTTCAAACATGGCAGCGTTTGGTTGTCTGGCTTCGGTGACGGTGGCCACTTCCGGGTCGTCTATCAGCCCAGTGCGTTTGCTTCGGTGGGTTGGCAGCGGACAGTTGGTCGGGCGCGCCCTGGCAACATGACTTCGGTGTGCAGGCTTGTTGGCTGCTGCGTTTCATCCATGATCGCCTAACAATTCATTCAAGCCGAACTGGCTTCGCCAGTCGGCTTAATTCAGGCGTTAGGCCGTGGTGGAGCAAATGCGTTGGTGGTTGCCGCTTCGGTGGGTTCGCAGGCATGCATGCGGTTGGCTCCGGACATCAGTCATCACCGTTGCTGGTTGCGGTAAGTTCGGTGCTTCGCCTTGGCACGTCGTTCCCGCGCTGCGCTCGTTGCAGTTGGCTTCGGTGGCATCACGCGCCTCTGCATTGCTGGGCAAGCTCCATCCCGCAAGCTGTGGCACACTCGGTCCAGGCGGCAGTGCTGGGGAGCATGGTTGCACCATCCAACCTTCGCGGCCACTCACTGCCTAACAACTCATTCAAGCCGAAGTTGCTTCGCAACTCGGCTTAATTCAAGCGTTAGGCCGTGTTGGAGCAACAGCATCGGTGCTCGCATCTTCGACCAGTTCACTGGCGTGCACGCGGTCGGCTCCGGACAGTGGTTCTCACCGCAACTGGCATCGGACAGTCCGCCGCTGCGTCATTTCGTGTCACTGTCGCGCGACGCTCATTGCGCCTGGCTTCGGAGCCAACAGGCCCCGTGGCATTACGGCGCAAGCTTCATCCCGCAAGCTGTGGCACACTCGGATCAGGCGGGCAGTGCTGGGGAGCACGGTTGCGGTCTCAGCCGTTTCGGCCACTCACTGCCTAACAACTCATTCAAGCCGACGTTGCTTCGCAACGCGGCTTAATTCAAGCGTTAGGCCGTGGTGGAGCAAATGCGTTGGTGGTTGCCGCTTCGGTGGGTTCGCAGGCATGCATGCGGTTGGCTCCGGACAGCAGTCATCACCGTTGCTGGTTGCGGTAAGTTGGGTGCTTCGCCTTGCCACGTCGTTCCCGCGCTGCGCTCGGTGCAGTTGGCTTCGGTGGCATCACGCGCCTCTGCATTGCTGGGCAAGCTCCATCCCGCAAGCTGTGGCAAACTCGGTCCAGGCGGCAGTGCTGGGGAGCATGGTTGCACCATCCAACCTTTGCGGCCACTCACTGCCTAACAACTCATTCAAGCCGAAGTTGCTTCGCAACTCGGCTTAATTCAAGCGTTAGGCCCCGGAACAGATACTCATGCACGCTGAACTAGAAGACTGGAACAACGGATGGCATGGGCTGCGACTTAGCTTGCTACCGCAAGAGATTTCTCGTTTGATTGAGTTGCTCCAAGACTTACAGCAAGACCCGGAGCAGCACTTCCATATTTCGTCGGACTACTCAGCGGAGTCTGGGCTTGGTGACATTGAGATCTCGACCGCTACAGAGAGCGAGCAGCACAACATGTCGCTCAGCGGGCTCGCACTTGCGCCAGGCACAGATAAGCCGGCACTCGGGGCCTAACAACTCAATCAAACCGAACTGGCTTTGCCAGTCGGCTTATCTCGGACGTTAGGCCGTGGTGGAGCAAATGCGCTGGTGGTTGCCGCTTCGGTGAGTTCGCAGGCATGCATGCGCTTGGCTCCGGACAGCAGTCATCACCGTTGCTGGTTGCGGTAAGTTCGGTGCTTCGCCTTGGCACGTCGCTCCCGCGCTGCGCTCGGTGCAGTTGGCTTCGGTGGCATCACGCGCTACTGCATCGCTGGGCAAGCTCCCTCCCGCAAGCTGTAGCAAACTCGGTCCAGGCGGCAATGCTGGGTAGCATGGTTGCACCATCCAACCTTTGCGGCCACTCACTGCCTAACAACTCATTCAAGCCGAAGTTGCTTCGCAACTCGGCTTAATTCAAGCGTTA
>NZ_JACIFI010000043.1 GCF_014197275.1 Xanthomonas sp. 3075
TCACCTTGGAGACTGCGCCATGCGCGCACTTGTTTCCACTGGATCAGTGGCATAACTTGCTGATCCAGCTAGGGAAAACGTGGGGATACCTCAGAACCTGACCCCGTTATTTTGGGAACCAAACGCTTAGTCGATCCCTACACCGCCAGCACCCCTCGTTTCTCGCCAAGCCAAGCCGTGAGTCCAACAAGTTACGCGTGTGGCAACTTGGCATTGCCTTGCTCTCAGGTACTGGACTGATTACATACCGATCATGAACATTTCACCGGTATAGCGGCCCTGGAATTTCTCAATCGATTTTCCGGTCATCGCAACGACTTCTGCATCGAGCGCTGTGTACCCATCGCCGCCTCGCTGGTAGGCATAGGCGTTTCCCACCTGATGGATGCGCGCCGCGCCAGCTCCATACACTTGCGATTGCGAGTAGCCACTAGTCAGCACTGCTGCCAGCTTGGCGCCCCGCTCAAGCGTCACTATCCAGCGGACAGACTCATACGAGCTCAGCACCAGGATGATCGGCTTGTTCGAACGTCGTACCCGCACCTGCACGGTCCCGATGCGGGCGCCGGCCCCTGACGTACTGGTTTCTCTACGCCCCTCGTAAACGCCGACCGCTTCAATATGCGAGGTTCGCCCAAGCTCAGCCATTTCTCCATGCGGCAAACGTGGTGCCGTCGCCCGTGCGCTGTTAGTTGCAGTAGATCGCAATAGCGCTGCGCGCAGTAGGCGCAATTGCTCGGTTGTCATCGGAATCCTGCCTGCTGCATGCCGCTCTACTTCAGCAGCCCGGAGCAATGACTGGTTCAGTTGTGCATTACGTGCAGCCACCAACTGGGCAATCGCCTGTGTCCGCACCTCAAGATAGGTATTCACGTCTACGGGCGGCTGCGACTGGAACCTCTCCACCAACCTGATCTGCGCGTTGTTGACCACGGCATTGCGGCGTAACGAGGGCACGTAGAGCACGCGACTACCCACTCCTGGAACATCGTCCAGTACAGCCAGCGTGCGTTTGCTGATCGAGTAAATGTATGTCCGACTGCCCTCCGGGTCGTTGGTGAAATAACCGGTGATAACAAGGGCATCGGGATCCGGCGTAGTCGTTGCAGACGTCGCCATAAGCGGCGATAGCGTAATACTTGACGCCTGCAGTGATGGCAGCGCAATCCGTTTGATCCCCCCGGCCACAGAAAAAGCAAATGCCTCATCGGACGAAAGGTTGGAGCGCCCCCATCCAGAGATCGGCATCTCGCGTTCGGAAAGGATTCGCGTAGTCCATCCCTCAGCATCACGGTGCAGCTCGATTTCTGCAATGGTTTTCCACGCCATCAGTAGAAAATGTAGTGGCTTGCCCGGCACTGGATATACCATCTGCAGGCCCGGCGATGACAGAAGGAGCGACTGTATATTTCCACTGGCCAAATCCAGAAACACAGGCCCCGCGTTACCCATTTTTTGGTCGGAGTTGTTTCGTGGCGTGTAGATCACACCTACATCCCCAACAAGGTGGATTCCCGAAGGCGTCATCGAGAAGGTCGCGAGCGCGTCACCGGACTCGGTGTCACTGAGTTGCACGCGCCCCTCGCTATTGCTGGAAATCACCACCCGTCCGTTTGGTGATAAGGTCGCCGAGGTGAAGAGACCATTCCTCTCTGCCAGGACCTGACCGCTACCGATATCCACCACCAGGTACTTGTCGGCAAGTTGCAGCAAGGCGACGCCAGCCCGTGTTGCGAATGCCGCATCTGCAATGTAACTAGGCGCCGTCAGCACCTGCAATGGAGATTTGGGGACAGCGCGCAACGGCGGAGCGGCGATTAGCAGGCTGGCTCGACGCATTCCCAGCCATTGGCTGAGCGACGCATCGGCACGGACAAAGCATGCCTTGTCGCTCAGCGCAGAGCGGATATCCTGCGCGCTTGAGAGAAAAGAGGGCACATAACTCCCCGAGCATTCCCGAGCGCGACGTATCAACCTTGACTGATATTCGGATTCCAGCGCCGCAACATCAGCCGCAAATATCTTCGCCGTCGCATCCAGGCCAGCTTTGCCGGCGAGAACCTCACTCCCTGGCGGCATCGCATCGGTAATGCGTTCTTCCATCGTTTTGCCGAGATTGCCGCAGCCACCCAGGCACGCAGCCATGGCGAGCAACGCAACATTCCGTGTCAGAAATTTCATACCCACCCCCAAGTGGTCTTCGTTCCGAGCGCGTGGCTCGAAAGGCTGGCAGATCATAGCCGAGGTGATCGTCGCCTGCCTATTGCGGCGCTAACGGCGGCGCTAACGGGGTCAGGTTCACTTCCTACCCAAATTTCAGGCTACGGCCTCAGCTTTCGGGAGGGCTTCCTCGCTATCAGCACCAATGCCTTTCTGCGAGTCCTGCCAGGTGGCCAGACTTCCGCGTATCGACCTTCCGGGCATCCCGCAGCACATCGTGCAGCGTGGGAACAACCGCTTGCCCTGCTTTCTGGATGATGGCGATCGATTGCGCTATCTGCACCTGATGCATGAGGCCTTGCACGCCACAGGCTGCCAGTTGCACGCTTACGTCTTGATGGACAACCATGTGCACTTGCTAGTCACGCCATCTGATGCGGGACGGAGCGGGCAACTGATGCAGCGGCTTGGACGACACTACGTCGCATTGTTCAATGGCCGCCACGGGCGCACTGGTACGCTATGGGAAGGGCGGTACAAAGCGTGTCTTGTGGACAGTGCGGACTACGTCCTTCGCTGCTATCGCTACATTTAGCTCAATCCGGTGCGTGCTCGTCTGACCGACAACCCGGCGGCGTATTGCTGGTCCAGCTGCTCAGCCAACCTAGCCAACGCAGGCACTCCGCATTGACACCACATCCCTGTTGGCTTGCGCTTGGAAGCGACCCGATCAAGCGATCCAACACCTACCGTACCCTGCTCGATGAAGCCCTCTCCGACAAACTGCTCGCTAGCATTGGTCTTCATCTACAGCAGCAGCGAGCTCTGGGCCACGACGCCCCCGCGCGATGGTCGAAGCCAAGACCCGCCGCTTTGCGGGCGTCAGGCCCGCTCATCGGCCACGCAAACCGAACACCGTCGATTGATAAGTTAACCTGACCCCGTTATTCCCCAGGCCTCACCAGCACTTTCACCACGAATGGCACTGCTACGCACAAGCTCTACTATCAGTCGCGAGGCGGGCGTTTGAAGGTTGCAGCTTCGACCAGCGCAGCGCAAGCATGCCCGGTTGAGTATGTCTACATCTTGGGCAGTCAGATCCCGGATGACACCATCACTACGCGCCTGGTTTCGCTTTACACCGACGGAGCCACTCCGCGTCTTTACACAGGCATTGCCAACCAGGAAAGCAACTACCGTCAGTTCACGCAAATCACGAAGTATGGTCACGCAGGTCTATGGCCGACAGAGAGCTACGATGGCGGAAGCCATGTAGGGCTGATGCAAGTTGCGACCTCAGGCAGCACAATTACTGGCTCACAAGGCGTTTTTAACGCATGGAGTTGGATCGAAAACACAGCCTCTGCAGACACGCTCTTTCGAGAGAAGATGCGCACAGCAGTGCGTCTTTACCGTCGGATGCGTACCGCAGCCCCCGGTATTCGCGAGCTAACCGGAGTAGAACTAGAGAGTATGGCCATCACGCTCTACGGCCCTGGCGCCGCGTCGGGCCTGGAGAATCAGTATTACCGAGCTGTGAACAATGATGGTTCCTGGAATTGGGTGGTCAACACCCAGAACAACCCGACGGGTGTGAATTACACCAATGAAGTGAGGTCGAAAATCCAATGAAGATGAATGTCTTACTACTCGCACTCGTTATAGCTTCTTCCGCCCCACTCGTCGCTTGGAGCGCCGATCTTGGCAAACCTGTGACTTGGCAATCATCCCAGGCCGCCAAGCTCAATCAAACACCGGACCTTGCTAGGGTCGCTGAGAGGCTTATCGTCCAATACGACCTTGATGGCGACACCGTGCAACCCACGGTTAGCGAAGCCAAGTTCGTTGACCTGGATGGTGATGGGATCTTGGAGCTTGTTGCACTGGTTGATTACTCCGGCCGTCTGTTCTTCAACAATCTCGCCATCATTACAGCGCGAGCAGGCAGTCCGGTCGTTACGACCTATCGAAGCAACGGCACAAACATGCAGGACTTGGATCAGCGGATCATTTCTAAGCCGGGCTCACCGAAGAAGCTCTTGGTCGTAGACCGCTTCATTGATCGGTACGAAGGCTCGTTACCCAGTCCAAAGGAGCAGCGGTTGCTCGAACTCTATTCGGGTAGTTTGCAAGATGTAAGCAAACAGCATCGCGACTACTACTTTAAGCGCCTAGACGTGCTTGAAAAACAGGCTGGAAATTCTGCAGGCGGCAGTGCCAAGAGCGCAAGTACAGCCAGTTCAACAAGTCCAACCGAGCGGGACGAAAAGTTCGTGCTCAGGCAGGAATTGGAGCGCACCCGAATGCAGACACTGGGTGAGTAATTAGAAGGGGCCCTGGCATATCTGCTGGGGCCCTTGAATTTAAAGGGACGGAGGCAATTAACCAACCTGAGTCACCCCGACAGGACGACCACGCGGGCGGCACGTTGTTGGTCTGCCCAATGCACGCTCCACCATTGCCTGGAAGCGCGAGTCGCCCAAGGCGCGCTCCTGCATGAGGTGAAGGCGGATTGACTGTTCGTCCTCTCGGGCTAGACCCGCATGAAGCCATTTTGCATAGACAGACACCCGCTCGGCTGCATCGCAGCCAAGATACAAATAGACCTCGTGCGACGTGATGAGCTGGCTTTTCCCACGCCCCAGATGCGTGTGGACGCTTGACCAACGGTACTCGGTTGGCAATGCCACCATGCGGGCGCGCACCGGATTGAGTTCGATGTAGCGCAAGACCGTGAGCACATACCGTTCGGTCTGCACCAAGCAGGACTTGAACCGCCCCTGCCACAGGGTTCCGCTGCGCCGGTGCCTGACTTCGAAGGCTTGCACATACGATTGGCCGCTGAGCCGCATCGCCGAAGACACTCCGCCAGCCTTATCCGCCGAGACCAGCGGGTGCATGTGGTTGTCCATCAGCGCGACAAATGACTCTGACCCTTTTTGCTATTGAAGCCACTACTCAGGGTGGGGGGACGTCGCTCCGCAATGACACCACATCCCTGTTGGCTTGCGCTTGGCAGCGACCCGATCAAGCGATCGAACGCCTACCGTACCCTGCTCGATGAAGCCCTCTCCGACGAACTGCTCGCTAGCATTCGCCTTCATCTACAGCAGCAGCGAGCATTGGGCCACGATGCCTTCCGCGCAATGGTCGAAGCCAAGACCCGCCACTTTGCGGGCATCAGGCCCGCGCATCGGCCCCGCAAGCAGAGCGCCATCGACTGATAAGTTAACCTGACCCCGTTATCCAAAACGTCACCCCAAGGACTGCCCCTGATTTCTGGACACCTCGCGCTGTTGCGTCATCGCTTGTTCCTGAGCAATTGCCTGGTTCGCCACCATCAGCTTGGCGTCGGACTGCTCTACAGGCGTCTGCATCGCCTGCTGCACGGGCACATGAGCACGCAGGTGCGCGGGATCGTTCAACTCGCCTTGAACCGCGAACAGACGCTCGGGACCAGCGACAACATGATCCACTCTGGTTAATGCATTGTCGGATAGTGAGGTGCTGGAGCCATTCGGGTATTGGTCTCGATTATCCTTGCAGGCGGCAAGAAGGCTCCTGCACACTCGCTCGCTGTTCTCATCGAATGGCACACCAGCCTGGCTCCCGAGCCGCTGCACTCCGTCCCTGATTTGCAGCAGCATTGCGTGATCGGGGTGCGCAGGATTGTCGGGGCCGGCCCTGCCACCGTGCTGTTGCGGAACGGGACGAAGTTCCGGTGCACGAGGGTCCACATGCATTAGCCGTTGCGTCTGGTCTCCCTGCTGCACATTAAGATCGGTGGTGCCATCCTGGTTTCGGGCGCGCGACAGATTCTCGCGCGCGACAGAGCTCCATTCGCCGTTCAAGAAAGCATGGCCCTGCCCATGCTTGTTCCAGTTGACCAGGTCATTCCCTGCGGCATAGAAGCCTGGCCCATTGAAACGCTCTGGGTGCGCGCGATCCGCAGGACCGTACTGATGCGTCGCACCTCTATCCAAAGCCCCGATGAACTGCCCCGCGCGATCGTCATGGATGAACAGGTTTTTGATGACCGGGTACTCGTGCGGCAAGTTCTGGTGCGTCCTGTCCTCATTGAGGGCGGTTGGATTGACAAGCGGATCAGCCAGGACACTCGCCCATGCCGTCGAGAGAGGGCTTTCTCGATTCGCGTTGCGCAGCGCGTTGACAACATCGGTACCTCTCAAGGCGCCGTCGCGGCCCGACTCCAAGTAGTCCAGTGGTCCCGAACGTCTTGGGTTCAGGCCATCGATTGCAACACTGACATCTGCCACAGAGTGGTATTGATTTCTTTCGATGTTACGAATCATAGGCGCCGTGAGCGCTTCATTTTGATTGAATGCTTTTCCAACCATGGCTGCCAATTTCACCTGATCGTCCAACGAAGCATTCTGATAAAGTTCGCTTCGCTGCAAAGGTGCAATCGCGCGGTCCATGATCTTGTTGATCTGCGTAACATCTTGCTCATGCACCCAGTTAATACCCGCATCGGAAGAAAGGAATTGATCCAATCGCGACTTGACCTCCGCATCCAGCGGCCGCCCCAACTCGCTTTTTATCGTTCTGCCGTTACGGCCTAGATCCGCGATGGTCTGCGACACCTGATCTTCGCTCAGCACACTTTGCGGCTGATTGATAGCGGCCCATCCCTGATAGGCATTGACCAAGTCCCGGGGAACGTTCTCGCCATTAGGATTGCCAGGTTGATAGTGCTGACCCAGATCAACCTGAATGGTACCGATGGTGTATCCGCTATTGTCAGCTGGCTCTAGCCTCGGCGTTCTAGGATTATCACCGGCAACTTCAAGGCTGTATGATTCATATCTACTTTCAGATGTAACTCCTACCGCAAAGTACAGCGTTGCGCGTAATTCCTGATCCGTCAGCCTGCTCATTGCTCGTCCTCCATGCAATTCGTATCAAAAGGTACTTCTTGTCCTTTCTTACTGGGATGCAGGACAACATCACGCTCATAGCGGGAGCCATATTTCTGATAGCGAACCAACGTCCCATTTTCAAAAATGAAATAATCTTCGTTTCCGGAAAAAACAGGGCAGGCCGAGTATCCGGCCTCTCCGTCGTCGCTACAGTAGCGAACGTATAGCTTTGCCTCGCGTACGTCTCCCTCGAGTTTCCCATCGCCACCGCGAGAGTTTGTGCCTTCACTCCAGTCACCCGTTACGTGGTAACCATGTTGCTCCAACGTGATGCCCAAAAAGTGCCCGGAATCACACTTCTTTGCGTATCCCCATGTTCCAGAAAAGGAGGGAGCTTTGGCCGCGGGCGCAGCGCTTGAGCATGAAGTGGTCAGCACCATCGCTACGGAAAGCAACGTATGCAGCGGTCGGAGTCGATAATTTTCCGTGCAAAACATCGGCAACTCCTCTGATCCACCCTTAGTGGCCTTGAAACGATGGTAAGACAATAACAACAACATGATCCGCATACCAAGAGGACGAATAGACGCGCGACTAGGTCGTCAGCCTTTGGACCAATGGCCTGGGATGCATGCTTCCATCACCGACATGAACAACGCGCCAGCGCAGGCCGTGATCTTGGCACCAATGGGGTCACCAACGGCACCAACGGGGTCAGGTTCACTTCCTTCACAAATTTCAGGCTACGTCGTCAGCTCTCGAGAGGTTTCCTCGATATCAGCACCAACGCCGGGCTGCGAGTCTTGTGCCATGGCCAGCCTTCCACGCATCGACCTTCCCGGCATCCCGCAGCACATCGTGCAGCGCGGGAACAACCGCTTGCCCTGCTTTCTGGCTGATGGCGATCGATTGCGCTATCTGCAGCTGATGCATGAGGCCCTGCACGCCACAGGCTGCCAGCTGCATGCTTTCGTATTGATGGACAACCATGTGCACTTGCTAGTCACGCCACCTGATGCGGGACGGATCGGGCAACTGATGCAGCGGCTTGGACGAAACTACGTCGCATTGTTCAATGGCCGCCACGGGCGCACTGGTACGCTATGGGAGGGGCGCGACATCCCCCCGCCCTGAGTAGCGGCCTGGTTTAGAGTCCAGGGCTGATGATATCGGTGTTTGCCAGATGTTGGGCATACGCAGCCGGTGTCA
>NZ_JACIFI010000044.1 GCF_014197275.1 Xanthomonas sp. 3075
CAGCACGCGCAGGCTGCCGGACATGCCCAGATGCAGCAGCGCACTGCCACCAGCATCGGTATCGATCAGCAGGTACTTGGCGCGTCGACGGACCTGCGTGATGGTGGCCCCAGGGAGCAAGCGTTCGATCTGCTCGGCAATGGGCCAACGCAAGTCCGGCCGCCGCAGGATGACGCCATGGATGCGTAGCCCGAGCAGATGCGGCGCCAGGGCACGCGCGGTGGTTTCGACTTCGGGCAACTCGGGCATCAGGGCATCCACCAACAGCCGGTCACGCACCGGCACAGCAGCATATGGAGGTCTGCACGCAAAAAAGCAATCAGGTCAGGGGGGATTGCTCATCCTGGACAGCGCATGGCCGCGAGCAGCGGTGTGGCCTGCAAGTGCCGGGTGGCGAAGGACGCCGGCAACGCCCAGCGGCAGGCGTTAAGGGACGCATTTCCAAATGTCGCCCAAGAAGAAACCCCCAATCCTTTCGGACTGAGGGTTTCGGGTAAAGCCCCTGGCGATGACCTACTCTCGCATGGCTTGAGCCACACTACCATCGGCGCAGCTGCGTTTCACTTCCGAGTTCGGGATGGGATCGGGTGGTTCCACAGCGCTAATTTCACCAGGGAGACGGTTGGAGCGTCGCCAGTTGGAGCTTCCTCAAACGAGTGCACAAGGATGTGCAAGCGTTTGCGTGTGGAAGCACCTACGGCGCTCGTCTCGCATAGTTAACTTGTGACGTAGCTTGCGTTTGCGGATCTACCAACGTTCGTTGGGACCAAGGCAACTTGAGGTTATATGGTCAAGCCGCACGGATCATTAGTATCAGTTAGCTCAATACATTGCTGTACTTACACACCTGACCTATCAACCACATAGTCTATATGGTTCCTTTAGGGGGCTTGTGCCCCGGGAAGTCTCATCTTGAGGCGCGCTTCCCGCTTAGATGCTTTCAGCGGTTATCGCTTCCGAACATAGCTACCCGGCAATGCCACTGGCGTGACAACCGGAACACCAGAGGTTCGTCCACTCCGGTCCTCTCGTACTAGGAGCAGCCCCTCTCAAACTTCCAACGCCCATGGCAGATAGGGACCGAACTGTCTCACGACGTTCTGAACCCAGCTCGCGTACCACTTTAAATGGCGAACAGCCATACCCTTGGGACCGACTACAGCCCCAGGATGTGATGAGCCGACATCGAGGTGCCAAACACCGCCGTCGATATGAACTCTTGGGCGGTATCAGCCTGTTATCCCCGGAGTACCTTTTATCCGTTGAGCGATGGCCCTTCCATACAGAACCACCGGATCACTAAGACCTACTTTCGTACCTGCTTGATCCGTCGATCTTGCAGTCAAGCACGCTTATGCCTTTGCACACAGTGCGCGATGTCCGACCGCGCTGAGCGTACCTTCGTGCTCCTCCGTTACTCTTTAGGAGGAGACCGCCCCAGTCAAACTACCCACCATACACGGTCCCTGATCCGGATAACGGATCTAGGTTAGAACGTCAAGCACGACAGGGTGGTATTTCAAGGATGGCTCCACTGCAGCTAGCGCCACAGTTTCATAGCCTCCCACCTATCCTACACAGACGAACTCAACGTTCAGTGTAAAGCTATAGTAAAGGTTCACGGGGTCTTTCCGTCTTGCCACGGGAACGCTGCATCTTCACAGCGATTTCAATTTCACTGAGTCTCGGGTGGAGACAGCGCCGCTGTCGTTACGCCATTCGTGCAGGTCGGAACTTACCCGACAAGGAATTTCGCTACCTTAGGACCGTTATAGTTACGGCCGCCGTTTACTGGGGCTTCGATCAAGAGCTTCGCCTTGCGGCTGACCCCATCAATTAACCTTCCAGCACCGGGCAGGCGTCACACCCTATACGTCCACTTTCGTGTTTGCAGAGTGCTGTGTTTTTGATAAACAGTCGCAGCGGCCTGGTTTCTGCGACCCTCTTCAGCTATAGCTCGCACGAGCCACCAAAAAGGGTGCACCTTCTCCCGAAGTTACGGTGCCATGTTGCCTAGTTCCTTCACCCGAGTTCTCTCAAGCGCCTGAGAATTCTCATCCTACCCACCTGTGTCGGTTTACGGTACGGTCTTCGTGAGCTGAAGCTTAGGAGCTTTTCCTGGAAGCGTGGTATCAGTGACTTCGCCATAAAGGCTCGTCTCGGTGCTCGGTCTTAAAGGATCCCGGATTTGCCAAAGATCCAAACCTACCGCCTTTCCCCGGGACAACCAACGCCCGGTACACCTAACCTTCTCCGTCCCTCCATCGCACTCACGCGAGGTGCAGGAATATTAACCTGCTTCCCATCGACTACGGCTTTCGCCCTCGCCTTAGGGACCGACTAACCCTGCGTCGATTAACGTTGCGCAAGGAAACCTTGGGCTTTCGGCGTGCGGGCTTTTCACCCGCATTATCGTTACTCATGTCAGCATTCGCACTTCCGATACCTCCAGCAGACTTCTCAATCCACCTTCGCAGGCTTACGGAACGCTCCTCTACCGCGCATAAAACAAGTTTTATGCACCCCAAGCTTCGGTTCACTGCTTAGCCCCGTTAAATCTTCCGCGCAGACCGACTCGACCAGTGAGCTATTACGCTTTCTTTAAAGGGTGGCTGCTTCTAAGCCAACCTCCTGGCTGTCTATGCCTTTCCACATCGTTTTCCACTTAGCAGTGAATTTGGGACCTTAGCTGTGGGTCTGGGTTGTTTCCCTTTTCACGACGGACGTTAGCACCCGCCGTGTGTCTCCCGGATAGTACGTACTGGTATTCGGAGTTTGCAATGGTTTGGTAAGTCGCGATGACCCCCTAGCCATAACAGTGCTCTACCCCCAGTAGTATTCGTCCGAGGCGCTACCTAAATAGCTTTCGAGGAGAACCAGCTATCTCCGGGTTCGATTAGCTTTTCACTCCTAATCACAGCTCATCCCCGTCTTTTGCAACAGACGTGGGTTCGGGCCTCCAGTACCTGTTACGGCACCTTCACCCTGGCCATGACTAGATCACCCGGTTTCGGGTCTACTGCCCGCGACTATGCGCCCTTATCAGACTCGGTTTCCCTTCGCCTCCCCTATACGGTTAAGCTTGCCACGAACAGTAAGTCGCTGACCCATTATACAAAAGGTACGCAGTCACTCTTGCGAGCTCCTACTGCTTGTACGCACACGGTTTCAGGATCTATTTCACTCCCCTCTCCGGGGTTCTTTTCGCCTTTCCCTCACGGTACTGGTTCACTATCGGTCGGTCAGGAGTATTTAGCCTTGGAGGATGGTCCCCCCATATTCAGACAGGGTTTCACGTGCCCCGCCCTACTCGTCTTCACTGGAGTGGCCCTTTTAAATACAGGGCTATCACCTTCTATGGCCAATCTTTCCAGATTGTTTTTCTAAAGCCATTCCAGCTTAAGGGCTGTTCCCCGTTCGCTCGTCACTACTTAGGGAATCTCGGTTGATTTCTTTTCCTCCGGTTACTTAGATATTTCAGTTCACCGGGTTCGCTTCCAGCAGCTATGAATTCACTGCAGGATACTGCCGAAGCAGTGGGTTTCCCCATTCGGATATTGCCGGATCAAAGCTTGTTGCCAGCTCCCCGACACTTTTCGCAGGCTACCACGTCCTTCATCGCCTCTGACCGCCTAGGCATCCACCGTGTGCGCTTATTCGCTTGACCATATAACCCCAAGTTGCCTCGGAGCTACATGTACGTGTTGTGTGGGGTACAAAGCCACCAACGCGAACATACGACTCAATTATTTAGGGACTCGAAGTCCCCGCCTTAGCCTCAACGACACGTTTAGATAGATATCTCAAACGCTCGCTACGTCACAAGTTATAAAAGAACATGTCTCAGCCTCAACGCTGATCCATATAAATTCTTAAGTGTGCACTACATTCAGAGTGGTGGGTCTGGGTAGACTCGAACTACCGACCTCACCCTTATCAGGGGTGCGCTCTAACCACCTGAGCTACAGACCCGAAGTCTTTTCACTCACTATGGTGGAGCCTGTCGGGATCGAACCGACGACCCCCTGCTTGCAAAGCAGGTGCTCTCCCAGCTGAGCTAAGGCCCCAAAAGGGACTTCGCATACCGACCTGTGCCGGTATGAATCTCTGAATGCAGGTAATTTGTGAGGACGCCCGCAAGACGATGACGTCATGCTCAAAAGGAGGTGATCCAGCCGCACCTTCCGATACGGCTACCTTGTTACGACTTCACCCCAGTCATCGGCCACACCGTGGCAAGCGCCCTCCCGAAGGTTAAGCTACCTGCTTCTGGTGCAACAAACTCCCATGGTGTGACGGGCGGTGTGTACAAGGCCCGGGAACGTATTCACCGCAGCAATGCTGATCTGCGATTACTAGCGATTCCGACTTCATGGAGTCGAGTTGCAGACTCCAATCCGGACTGAGATAGGGTTTCTGGGATTGGCTTACCCTCGCGGGTTTGCAGCCCTCTGTCCCTACCATTGTAGTACGTGTGTAGCCCTGGTCGTAAGGGCCATGATGACTTGACGTCATCCCCACCTTCCTCCGGTTTGTCACCGGCGGTCTCCTTAGAGTTCCCACCATTACGTGCTGGCAACTAAGGACAAGGGTTGCGCTCGTTGCGGGACTTAACCCAACATCTCACGACACGAGCTGACGACAGCCATGCAGCACCTGTCTCACGGTTCCCGAAGGCACCAATCCATCTCTGGAAAGTTCCGTGGATGTCAAGACCAGGTAAGGTTCTTCGCGTTGCATCGAATTAAACCACATACTCCACCGCTTGTGCGGGCCCCCGTCAATTCCTTTGAGTTTCAGTCTTGCGACCGTACTCCCCAGGCGGCGAACTTAACGCGTTAGCTTCGATACTGCGTGCCAAATTGCACCCAACATCCAGTTCGCATCGTTTAGGGCGTGGACTACCAGGGTATCTAATCCTGTTTGCTCCCCACGCTTTCGTGCCTCAGTGTCAGTGTTGGTCCAGGTAGCCGCCTTCGCCACGGATGTTCCTCCCGATCTCTACGCATTTCACTGCTACACCGGGAATTCCGCTACCCTCTACCACACTCTAGTGACCCAGTATCCACTGCAATTCCCAGGTTGAGCCCAGGGCTTTCACAACAGACTTAAACCACCACCTACGCACGCTTTACGCCCAGTAATTCCGAGTAACGCTTGCACCCTTCGTATTACCGCGGCTGCTGGCACGAAGTTAGCCGGTGCTTATTCTTTGGGTACCGTCAGAACAATCGGGTATTAACCGACTGCTTTTCTTTCCCAACAAAAGGGCTTTACAACCCGAAGGCCTTCTTCACCCACGCGGCATGGCTGGATCAGGCTTGCGCCCATTGTCCAATATTCCCCACTGCTGCCTCCCGTAGGAGTCTGGACCGTGTCTCAGTTCCAGTGTGGCTGATCATCCTCTCAGACCAGCTACGGATCGTCGCCTTGGTGGGCCTTTACCCCGCCAACTAGCTAATCCGACATCGGCTCATTCAATCGCGCGAAGCCCGAAGGTCCTCCGCTTTCACCCGTAGGTCGTATGCGGTATTAGCGTAAGTTTCCCTACGTTATCCCCCACGAAAGAGTAGATTCCGATGTATTCCTCACCCGTCCGCCACTCGCCACCCATAAGAGCAAGCTCTTACTGTGCTGCCGTTCGACTTGCATGTGTTAGGCCTGCCGCCAGCGTTCACTCTGAGCCAGGATCAAACTCTTCACTTAAAATTACATGTCCGAAGACAAATTACTTTAGCTGCAGAAGTTCAACCACTGACAACTTATCGCTTGCAAAGCAATTAATATGTTGCTTTTTGATTAAACGTCTGCAAGATGGACAATCATCCTTCCTGCAGGCGTCCGCACAAATTACCTGCGCACACTGTCAAAGAACATGGGGAGTGGCCTCAGCGCCGTTCCCGTCAGCTTCGTCGTTTCCGTCGAAGCGAGCCGCCTAGTATAGCGGACTTTTTCTTACCGTCAACACCTTGTTTCCGAGGTGGTTGACGC
>NZ_JACIFI010000045.1 GCF_014197275.1 Xanthomonas sp. 3075
GCCGCCAACTACCGTACACAACAAGCCAACAACGCAGTACCCTTCAACCCCGGGCTTTATCAGTAATCACTGGTACGGACGATGGGGGCAGGTCATTCGGCATGGAGTACGAAGTAGATACCTACGTGTTCAGACGGAGCCAGGGCTGTTGGTACCTGTCTCGTGCGATCAACCTTAGGGACTAACAAGGAGTAGGCACATGGCCTCACAGGATGCGACACAGCAGGTCCCTTATCGCGTCATTCAACTTGAGTGGAGATGCGGAGAAGGGCTATCACAACGAGGTTATGGAGAACTTCGATGTCCTGGTCAGGCACCATCCCAACTGCAACAGCAGTGCTCATCTGGCCAATGGCAGCGTCGTTCGCGGGCAAGCGCCGAAGTCCCCGCTTGTGTGAAGCCAATTCAGAACCCGCCGCCTATTACAGTGTATAAACGGGCTAATTCTGGATGTCGTCGGTGCTATCGACGACATGCTTTACCAACACGAGGAAGAGATGCGAAATTTACTGAAGCCATGGATGGTCATACTCCCAATGTTGATTGGTGGATGCGGGGGAAAGGTACCTCCGGCTTATGGCGACGGCTTTCCGGTCGTCAAGCCGATTGATCTAGTCCACTCCGGCGCGACGGTCGAAGCGCGCTTCGAACTGCCTCTGCAGGAGACAGGCGATCCGGGACCCAGCACGTTTCTGATCGGATTCCGTTCTGGTGGGCCACGTAAACGCCCCGATCTGAAGCCAGGGGATGCGGACTTCCTTGAGGAAGCGAAGCTTCCCTTGAGGGTCCAGCTTTGGAAGCAGAATGGTGGCAAAGAGACGCCCGTGGTGCTTCACGAGCTGAATCGTGATTTGCCGGCAGTGTGGCAAGGCACGCGCTACCAAAAGGCAAAGAGTGACGTCTTCCCCTACAGAAGCGCTGTTGGCGCGGATTCCAACAGTCTGTTGAAGGCCGGCAAATACGACATGTCGATGGCCTATATGGAATATGAGGTTGCCAGTGCCGAGTCCAAGGACCTGACTCCCGGGAAATACCGGTTGAAGGTTACCAATCTTCAGGACAACCCGCAGATCGCTCACCTCAGCTTTGAGCTTCTTGTCGCCAACTACAACGTGAAATAAAACATGGACAGTCAATCCCATAGCAGTGCTCAGGCCCAACCTGGCAGGAAAGAGCCCGGCCCCTACACCGTTACCGTCTATCTCGCTGCACCCGGTACGCCCGTGCGCGATGAAAAGGGCCATGGCCACTCTTCCTCCGCAGGCCATGCGTACTTCATGATCTCTGACGGCGAGCACAAGAACGGATACGGATTCTCGCCGATCAAAACGGGCGTTATAGGCGCCGGGCACGTCGTCAGAGATGAGTACAAGACTTACCAGAATCCGAGCTATTCGTACACGCTCGAGATTACTAAGGAACAGCACGAGAAGCTGAAGGAGTACGGTGAGGCTGGTGTGCGTGGCGACGATAGTCGATTCGGCCTCTATTACAACGGGTTCTCCAACAGTTGCATCGACTACGTCTGGGGCGGACTTCGGGATGCGGGTCTGCGGCCGAAGCTCGAAAAGCCAGATCCCAGCTTTGACGGTACGATCAAAGTTCTTCCTAATATCGATGCGCTTAAGAGCATTCCCAAACCATTTCCCGACAGCAAGCTCAACTCGTCACACGAAAACCCGCTTCCGAAGAACCAAGGCCCACTGCAGAAGTTGCTGACTGAGGTCGAGGGCGAGCCAGGACGTGGTCAGGCTTCTGCGCTGTCGCGCGAATCGCAGCAATTGTTTGATCGCATGCGATCGGATCTTCCTGCCAATGTCACCGACGGTCAGGTGATGTCAGCGATGGTCGCCGCACGAGAAAGCGGCATTCACCAACTGCAGCAGGTGCGTGACGTGGTTCTGCATGAAGAGAAAATCTTCGTAATGGGAACGACCCCCGGCTTCCGGGCGATGATAGATCTCAACCAGCCACAGCAAAGCATCGAAGAAGGGCTGGCCCGCAGCCAGCAGATCGACGCGCGGGTGGCAGAACAAACCCGGCAGGAAACGCAGCAGCGCGAAGCAGCCACGCAGACTGCCGGCGGCCCACAGATGGGCTAGTGGTCTGGGATGTAGCCGGAAAACCGGGCTCAGACCAGCTCCTGCCCCCTTTCAATCTTCCCTAGCTACGCTCACCACCAGCTTGGTGCGTCTGCTCCACCCGCTGCTCAAGCATCTCGCGTAAGGCATAGGCTGCATCGAAGACGGCTTGTCCCAACGTTGGCAGGGTCTGCGCCTCCAGGCATTCCGGTTTGCTCATGGCGATGACGTCGCCATGAGCGATGAGGATGCGTAGCAGGCGGTCGAGCTGGTCGCGTTGGTCCAGCGTGAGATGCAAGACGACGGCGGGGTGCTCCATCTGTGTCCCTCCTCTGCGCGGTGAGCGGGGAGCGCGCACGGTGTGGCGATTGGCGCGTTGCGCTCGGCGCGGGGCGTGCGGGTGCGTGCTGCGCGTGCGTAGCGCACCTGGTTAGTCCGTAGGTGCGACGCTGACGACCAGCTCGCCATCGCACAGGCGGATGTTGAGTTTGCTGCCGATGGTGAAGCCGAGTTGTTCCAGCCAGCGGCCGCGTAGGCGCAGCGTGGGGACGCGTTGGTGGCTGTCGGGGTAGTAGCCGTAGCCGACAGTGCAGTGTTGCGGGGCACGCGGGTGGCCTTGGCGGCGCGGCTTATTGGGATCGGGGCGGGGCTCGGGGATGGGGGTGCGCTCGAGGTAGGGCCGCGGCTTGATCGAGGGGTCGAGCGAGCGCCAGACGATCTCGGTGGGCGGCGGCACCGTGGCAGTTGGAAAAGGGTCAGGTTGAATTTCTAATTCAACCTGACGCCGTTCTTGAATCGGGGGAAAAAGCAATAGCTTCCCATCCGTCATTGGATAGCTTAAGTGTGGTACGACGTGATCCTCTTTGACTTCCTGCCTACGTCAATCGCTACGAGCAGCAGGCACCGCCGCCAGGTGGTAGCAGTCGAGAAAATTAGAGCTGGCTTATTCTTGGGCGCCTATACCCACTCCTGCCACAGTTGCCCTACTGTGCTGACTTCGCGGATCCCGTTCGACAACTCATCCAAAAGCGCTTGAGGCACGTCGCCATCCGAAGCCGGTAGAACATACACCCAGTAAAAGGTGTCGTCGTACGCTGCGAGCCCGAACTGCTGCATTGCCTCGAACACAAGTGCGCGAAATTGATCATTGATGAAAGGGCGATTGAACGCAATGCAAAGAGCACCCCTAGCTTCGTCGCCGACAACATTTGCTATTTCTGCAATCTCATCTGGGGGAAAGGTTACATGACCTCTGTAATCTCCATTGCCAGGCATTCCATATCCAGATAGAAATTCGATAACTTCATCGAATGGTATAGCTAGTTCGCGACCCTGATGAAACTTATGGAGAAATACGTTGGAACTCATAATCCTTCCAAATTATTAATTGATACAACTTCCCAATCTTATCGTCAGCTTTATATTTGGGCGCGGCGCTTTCAGCATGCCGCTGTACTTCGACGGCGTCAATGATTGATTTCACGGCATAAGCATCGCTACAACGATCAACGCCAACATCAGCATGTCATTTTTTCAGCCATAGCTACACACTCAGTGCGCTTTCTTCCCGACGTCCCCCCGATTTTGAGTAGCACGCCAGTTTGGAGTCCAATTCCCTACCCCGAAGGAGATTGGACGTGAAGAAACGTTTTACTGACGAG
>NZ_JACIFI010000046.1 GCF_014197275.1 Xanthomonas sp. 3075
GAGCTCATCAGCCAATGGCTAGCGCGACTACGCACACTGCCCGAACACATTCACAACCAGATGGTCCTGAACTGAAAAACGTGGGGATACCTCAGGGTCAGGTTCGCTTAGTCGGCCTGACTTTTTGTGGGCTAGGTGGGTGCGGATAACGTGCCGGGTTGCTGCTCTTTTACTTCCGCGGAACGTAGTGACGAAGTCGCCCCGTCTTCGTTGAAGTCACGTACATAGCCGCCATCGACACGTTTTGTGTTATTAAGGAATAGCGCTAGTTGCAGCCGGTGATGCTGATGAATCCTTAACGTCGTCTCACAAAAAGATACACACCTGAAGTGGATCGAGGGCATGGAACGTAAGCTATGAGAAATTCAAACTTGTTGATGATGGCCGTGCTGGCTATGTCGACCACTGCATGTGCGGAGAACAAAGTGCCGGTTCAATACTCCCAGTTGTCGTTGTCTCCCTTGACTGTTCATCGGCAGGACACCGAGAATGTGCGGATAGATTTCAAGGTGCCAATGGAGAGTCAGTATTACGTTGCGGGTGCTGACTATGAGGTGGTGAATGGCTCTTTGTCGGTGAGGATTCTTCGATGCTCTATCCATGAGCAATGCAAGGCCATGGCCGACTTGTTGCCGGGCCTTTCACCTTCGGTGGGGAGCGTAGTCATTCCTTTCACGGGAAATCGCGTGCGCATTGCGCACGGTGACGGTATCCAGGCGTTCGACATCTAAGGAGTTGGAAATGGCTGACCGGGTCGTGCTGGGAGTGCATAGCTGGGTTGATCCAAACACGCAGGCGGATGGAAGTGCGTTCGATAAGTTCACTGACGGCCACGCGTGGGTGACTGTCTCGCGAGACGGAGAGGTAAGTTATTACGGATTATGGCCGGATAGTCACCCGGACATTGTTCGGCGAGGGCAGAGCGACCCCAAAGCCACTGATATACGGGAGGGACGGGAGGCCAGCTCCGATGTGACAGCCAGTCGTTACTACACCCTTACTTCTGAACAAGCTAAAGAGCTCGAGATAGCGCTCAAGCAGAACGTGACGTGGGGTCCAACGACAACCTGCGCAGGCTGGGCTAGCGATACCGTCACCAGCGTCACCGGAAATAAACTGGACGCTACTGAGTTTTTGTCGATCGAGACGCCAAGAGAGTTGGTTAAAACAATTCGCCAGCTGGAGGCTAAGCAGCCGACAGCGCCAGACAATGCACTGCCTGCGGCGGAGAGAGAGCCAGGTTCGATGGATTCACTTAAGCCGCAGAACCTGCGTGAGAAAGCCTCTGATTGGTACGAATCCATGCAGAAGAGCGCTGAGGAAGCGGTTCGCCGCTTGGAAGAAGGGCTCGGGAGGAAGTACGACGGCAATAGTGAGCGGCTGGCCTACGGCGGTGCAGTAGTGGCGGCAAATCACAACCTGCAGCGCGTGGATCATATTTTGCTGGGCGATGCGACCAGCTCGGCAGCACGAGGTGAGCGATTTTTTGTAGTCCAAGGTGACTTGAACAACCCCGCACATCTTCGAGCGCATGGAAGCATGCATGAGGTGCTGAATACACCAGTGGAGCAGCATGCAGCTCGTCTACGGGAAATTGGTGAAGCACAGGTCCAGCAATCTCAGAGTGCGGCCGTGGAGCACGAACGCCAGCATCAGCAACAGCGCGGCATGGCGTGAACTAACGGGGGCTAATTCCTTTATGTGGTGGTGTTCTGTCGTTTCGCAACCTTCTCGGTCGATGTGCTGGCGTAATAACGGATCAGGTTAACGACTCAGTCGGCGGTGTTCGGTTTGCGCGGGCGATGAGCGGGCCTGACGCCTGCAAAGCGGTTGGTCTTGACTTCGACCATTGCGCGGAAGGCGTCGTGGCCCAGGGCTCGCTGCTGCTGTAGATGAAGACGAATGCTGGTAAGCAGTTCGTCGGAGAGGGTTTCATCGAGCAGAGCACGGTAGGCGTTGGATCGCTCGATCGGGTCGCTGCCAAGCGCAAGCCAACAGGGATGTGGTGTCAGTGCGGAGTGCTTGCGCTGGGCTAGATTGGCTGGGCAGCTGGACCAACGATACGCTGCCGGGTTGTCGGTCAGGCGAGCACGCACCGGATTGAGCTCAATGTAGCGATAGCAGCGAAGGACGTAGTCCGCACTGTCCACAAGACACGCTTTGTACCGGCCTTCCCATAGTGTTCCCGTGCGCCTGTGGCGGCCATTGAACAATGCGACGTAGTTTCACCCAAGGCGTTGCATCATTTGCCCGATTCGTCCCGCTGCAGGTGGCGTGACTAGCAAGTGCACATGGTTGTCCATCAAGACGTAAGCGTGCAGCTGGCAGCCTGTGGCGTGCAGGGCTTCATGCAGCAAGTGCAGGTAGCGCAATCGGTCGCCATCATCCAGAAAGCACGGCAAGCGGTTGTTCCCGCGCTGCACGATGTGCTGCGGGATGCCGGGAACGTCAATACGCGGAAGTCTGGCCACGGTGCAAGACTCGCAGCCAGGCGTTGGTGCTGATAGCGAGGAAACCCTCCCGAAAGCTGAGGCCGTAGCCTGAAATTTGGCTAGGAAGTGAACCTGAACCCGTTAGCGCCCGTTAGGGAACCTCTGAACAACGCACCACAGATACGCGACACTACCCGCCTCATGTTGAGGAGTGATCCATGCAACTGACGTTCGGTGACGCTGAG
>NZ_JACIFI010000047.1 GCF_014197275.1 Xanthomonas sp. 3075
CGTCGAGCGTAGCTTCGGCTGGGTCAATCGCTTCAGACGACTGGCACGCGACTATGAGCGATTGCCGGAAACGTTGGCCGGTTTGCACTTTGTCGTCTTTACGATCCTGATGCTTGGAAATGCAGCCACGCTCTTTCAAAGTTCATAACACGCTCTAGATAAATGGGCGGTTGACCAATGTTCCGATCCTCGCCGATGATCTCCGCGCAGGGGGGCACAAACGGAGAGTGGGATGAGGATTGTCATTGCTTTTGCCTTAGCGGTTTGCGTATTCGTACCATTTGAAGTATCAGCTCAAATGTCGGGGGAGAATTCAGACACCCGCGAAGCCAAGTCATACGCCAGGAGCGCGCTGATATCTGAGAAAGAGGCTGCAAGGCGACTCAAATTACAGGCCGCCTCTGAGGAATCAATTAACCACATCGTGGAGAGCTACAAAGGCAAATTAGCGGCTGCTTACTGGGAAGATATCCCGGACTTACGTTTCATTATTAAATTGAAGGGGAAAAGCCCTGCTTTGACTCGAAAAGTTTCAACGGTTATGGGCGACGTGCCAATTGTCATCCTGGGAGGAGCAGATAAAACTCTTGAAGAATTGGAAGGGATCATATCCGCAAATAGGAGCGAGTTATATAGAGATATTCCAGGACTTGAGGGTATTTCTATAGATGAAAAGACTGGCCAAATCATCCTTTACATCTTCAATCCTGCTATAGAAAAGAATGCATATGAGAAAGAAACACCCTTACTTGAAAAGAGGTTAAATAATTCAGTGAAGATAGTTTATTTGCGGGGCAAGATGCAACTGACCGCAAATGAAACCGTTCGAGGCGGTGCAATCCTGGAGAACATTAATCGTTGTACGGGGGAGTTCATTGTAAAACACGCAAACTTGGGCAAGGTCGGAATCCTGACAGCAGGCCACTGCCCAAACAATTTGGTTTATTACAACTGGCAGGCGTACGACAGTGAAAAGCAGGTGACAGCCGCATTAAAGTTGGAGGATGAGCTATGGGATGCCAAGCATGATTTGCAATGGCATAGCTTCCCCTCTGTCGGGTATGAGGCTCTGGGCGAAATATACGCGTCGAGTACAGATGAAGGATCAGCAGCAATCATTTTAACCTCTTCGACGCCTAGGGAACCTCTGAACAACGCACCACAGATACGCGACACTACCCGCCTCATGTTGAGGAGTGATCCATGCAACTGACGTTCGGTGACGCTGAGGGCCTGGGCAAGCGCAAGCAGACCCGGCGCGAGATCTTTCTGGCCGAGATGGAGCAGGTGGTTCCGTGGCAGCAACTGCTCGGGCTGATCGCGCCGCACTATCCGGTGTCGGGCCGGCCAGGTCGGCAGCCGTACGCACTGGCGACGATGTTGCGGATTCATCTGCTGCAGCAGTGGTATGCGCTGAGCGATCCGGCGATGGAAGAAGCGCTGCACGAGATTCCGACCTTGCGGCGCTTTGCTCAGCTCGGTGGCTTGGACAACGTTCCCGACGAGACCACGATTCTCAACTTTCGCCGCCTGTTGGAGACCCATGGCCTTGCCGCGCGGATGCTGGAAGCGGTCAACGCGCATCTGGCGCGCAAGGGCCAGAGCCTGCGGTCGGGCACGATCGTCGATGCGACGCTGATCGCGGCGCCCAGTTCGACCAAGAATGCCGACCATGCACGCGACCCTGAGATGCATCAGACCAAGAAGGGCAATCAGTGGTATTTCGGGATGAAGGCGCACATCGGCGTGGATGAATTTTCTGGGCTGGTGCACCACGTCCATTGCACGCCAGCCAACGTCGCCGATGTGACGGTGACGCACGCATTGCTGCATGGCAAGGAAGACAGCGTGTTTGGCGATAGCGGCTACACCGGTGCGGATAAGCGCGAAGAACTGCAAACCTGCGAGGCTGCATTTTTCATTGCTGCCAAGCGGTCGACGATTCAAGCCCTCGGCAACAAGCGGGAGCGTGCTCGGGAACAGCGTTGGGAACACTTCAAGGCCAGCGTGCGCGCGAAGGTGGAGCATCCGTTCCGGGTGATCAAGCGCCAGTTCGGTTACACCAAGGTCCGCTATCGCGGCCTGGCCAAGAACACCGCGCAGGTGCTGACCTTGTTTGCGCTATCGAACCTGTGGATGAAGCGAAAGCAGTTGATGCCTGTCGTGGGGGCGGTGTGCCTGTAACCCGGGCAACACCCTGCAAACGCGCCGGAAACGGCAAAAAAATCGAGGATCTGAGCGCCGTCAGCCTGGCCGATGTGGTTAGGCTCATCCTCCGATGCCGTTGATCAGACCATCCCTAGATGTTCAGTCCCGGCATTAGATAGATCGGATCCACCTTGAACAGATCGGGTTCGGATGTCCACTGTTTGCAGATGAATTCGTACGGTGTCAGACCTTTTAGGGCTTTGAGCCTGCGAC
>NZ_JACIFI010000048.1 GCF_014197275.1 Xanthomonas sp. 3075
AACGGTGATGACTGCTGTCCGGAGCCAAGCGCATGCATGCCTGCGAACCCAACGAAGCGGCAACCACCAACGCATTTGCTCCACCACGGCCTAACACTTGAATTAAGCCGAGTTGCGAAGCAACTTCGGCTTGAATGAGTTGTTAGGCAGTGAGTGGCCGCGAAGGTTGGATGGTGCAACCATGCTCCCCAGCACTACCGCCTGGACCGAGTTTGCCACAGCTTGCGGGATGGAGCTTGCCCAGCGATGCAGTGGCGCGTGATCCCACCGAAGCCAACTGCACCGAGCGCAGCGCGGGAACGACGTACCAAGGCGAAGCACCGAACTTGCCGCAACCAGCAACGGTGATGACTGCTGTCCGGAGCCAACCGCATGCACGCCTGCGAACCCACCGAAGCGGCAACCACCAACGCATTTGCTCCACCACGGCCTAACGCCTGAAATAAGCCGACTGGCGAAGCCAGTTCGGCTTGATTGAATTGTTAGACGTGCTCACGCGGACCAGCAATAAAGTGGGCTGCCGAACACGCCATGAGCGCCAAGGTTGCTCGACTCTAAGCCCCAGAAGCAACAGAACCGATCTTGCTCTGACTGATAGACAAGCCAATAGCCATTCGCGTGAGCGACACACTCGCCGTAGATCGTGCTACCAACCGATGCGTCCGGGAAGCCAGGCTCCTTGACCACGGCAGTGACAGTAAAAGGCTCGCACTGATTTTGCCGGATGTTGTCCGCCAGTCGCGCGTAGTAGGCCGATGCGTCAGTCCCGGCATTGACGTACACCTCTGACGTGTCCGATAGCGCAGCTTCGAGTTTGGCCGATGGCGAGATTGTGTCTTGCACGTCTAACGCCTGAATTAAGCCGAGTTGCGAAGCAACTTCGGCTTGAATGAGTTGTTAGGCAGTGAGTGGCCGCGAAGGTTGGATGGTGCAACCAGGCTCCCCAGCACTGCCGCCTGGACCGAGTTTGCCACAGCTTGCGGGATGGGGCTTGCCCAGCAATGCAGAGGCGCGTGATGCCACCGAAGCCAACTGCACCGAGCGCAGCGCGGGAACGACGTGCCAAAGCGAAGCACCGAACTTACCGCAACCAGCAACGGTGATGACTGCTGTCCGGAGCCAACCGCATGCACGCCTGCGAACTCACCGAAGCGGCGACCACCAACGCATTTGCTCCACCACGGCCTAACGCCTGAATTAAGCCGCGCCGCGAAGCGGCGTCGGCTTGAATGAATTGTTAGGCATCACCCGCGAGTTCCTGACGAATGGTGTCTAGATTGCCTATCTTGCGGTAAGCCAACCTGAAATTTCTGCCTGCATTGATCAAGTATTTCTCCGGTGGAGCCATTGGGTGGCTCTTACCTGGCTTGGTGAGTCGCTCATGAGCCTCATATCGGGTTACGATTTTTAGCCAGTCCTTCTCATGGAGCTCCCGAAATTTTGCGATGAAGTCGGTATCAGAGTGCTCAGGCGGAAGAAGCTCTAACGTTGCGAGTACCTTTTCCTTCTTTTTCAGAAACACTTGCCCTTTCGGAACTCTCTGTCTGTTCATATGAAGTCCGACATGGTTGTGTGATGCCTAACGCTTGAATTAAGCCGAGTTGCGAAGCAACGTCGGCTTGAATGAGTTGTTAGGCAGTGAGTGGCCGAAACGGTTGAGACCGCAACCGTGCTCCCCAGCACTGCCCGCCTGATCCGAGTGTGCCACAGCTTGCAGGATGAAGCTTGCGCCGCAATGCCACGGGGCCTGTTGGCTCCGAAGCCAGGCGCAATGAGTGCCGCGCGGCGGTGACACGAAATGACGAAGCGGCGAACTGTCCGATGCCAGTTACGGTGAGAACCAATGTCCGGAGCAGACCGCGTGAGCGCCAGTGAACTGGTCGAAGATGCGAGCACCGATGCTGTTGCTCCACCACGGCCTAACGCCTGAATTAAGCCGACTGGCGAAGCCAGTTCGGCTTGAATGAATTGTTAGGCGATCATGCGATGAAACGCAGCAGCCAACAAGCC
>NZ_JACIFI010000049.1 GCF_014197275.1 Xanthomonas sp. 3075
CCGTTGCTGGTTGCGGTAAGTTTGGTACTTCGCCTTGGTACGTCGTTCCTGCGCTGCGCTCGGTGCAGTTGGCTTCGGTGGCATCACGCGCCGCTGCATCGCTGGGCAAGCTCCATCCCGCAAGCTGTGGCACACTCGGTCCAGGCGGCAGTGCTGGGGAGCATGGTTGCACCATCCAACCTTCGCGGCCACTCACTGCCTAACAACTCATTCAAGCCGAAGTTGCTTCGCAACTCGGCTTAATTCAAGCGTTAGGCCGTGGTGGAGCAAATGCGTTGGTGGTTGCCGCTTCGTTGGGTTCGCAGGCATGCATGCGGTTGGCTCCGGACAGCAGTCATCACCGTTGCTTATTGCGGTAAGTTCGGTGCTTCGCCTTGGCACGTCGTTCCCGCGCTGCGCTCGGTGCAGTTGGCTTCGGTGGGATCACGCGCCACTGCATCGCTGGGCAAGCTCCATCCCGCAAGCTGTGGCAAACTCGGTCCAGGCGGTAGTGCTGGGGAGCATGGTTGCACCATCCAACCTTCGCGGCCACTCACTGCCTAACAACTCATTCAAGCCGAAGTTGCTTCGCAACTCGGCTTAATTCAAGCGTTAGCGCCCACCGCGAGATCCCCGAGACGTGCAAAGCGAACGACCCGCCGGCGTACCTGCCGGGACCATCCAGATCGACCCTGAGCGGGGCTTCGGTCCTCATCTTTCGGATGCATTTCTCGACATGTATGGCGAGGACTCGGTCTTTGTAACTGCTGCCGTAGATCTGCTCACCTGGCAATTCGTCGCCGTCCTTATCAAGGCTGAGAAGCTCGCGGCGGACTTTGTGGCAGTGCACTACGGCCCCCCAGAGATGCGGAATGCCTTGGACGCCTTTCTCAAGGTCCTTTCTGGTCGTGGTTTAGAAAAGCCTCATACTTTGCTCATGCGGTCGGCTACAGGGCATGAGCAGCCGCAGGCGTTTCAGGCCGCTGCCGTCGCCCTGCTGGGATACGCTGTGGTGACGCGCTGGCTGCAGCTGCTGGAGCAACAGGACTATGCTGGCATGACCCTGCTCTTGGCCGTGCAGTAGGTGGGCGCTAACAATTCATTCAAGCCGACGCCGCTTCGCGACGCGGCTTAATTCAGGCGTTAGACCCGCTGGGAGACTCCACATGTCGTTGACACTTCTCTTGCGTACCAGTGACCTGAAAGAGACCCGCAAATTCTATGAGTCGGTGCTGGGCTTCGATGCCTTCGATACTGCAGAGGGCACTCTGACCGTTGAAAAACAAGGTGGCAGGCTCATCTTCACCGAGCTTTTTGGCGCCCCTGACGGCTTCTCCGGCACCATCTACTTCACGGTTCCGGACGCAGATCGCTACTTCACATCCATCGAAGGAAAAGTTGATGTGTCTTGGCCAATCCAAGACATGTCGTATGGATCTAGAGAGTTCGGCATCAAGGACTGCAATGGCTACCATTTGGCTTTCCAGCAGCAGTTCTAACAATTCGCTCAAGCCGAACCCGCTTCGCGGGTCGGCTTAGCTCAGGCGTTAGGCAGTGGTGGAGCAAACACGTTGGTGGATCCGGCTTCGGTGCATTGACTGGGATGCATGCGGTCGGCTCCGGGCGGTAGTCATCACCGTTGCGGGGCGTGGCAAGTTCAGTGCTTCGCCCTCGTAAGTCACTTCCGCGCTGCGCTCGTTGCATTGTCTTCGGCAGCAGCCCGCACCGGGGCGTCGCTGGGCAAGCTCCATCCCGCAAGCTGTGGCACACTCGGTCCAGGCGGCAGTGCTGCGGAGCTTGGTTGCATCATCCAACCTTTGCGGCCACTCACTGCCTAACAACTCATTCAAGCCGAAGTTGCTTCGCAACTCGGCTTAATTCAAGCGTTAGGCCGTGGTGGAGCAAATGCGTTGG
>NZ_JACIFI010000050.1 GCF_014197275.1 Xanthomonas sp. 3075
CCCAACATGGCGCTCGGCGGCATCACCCCCATGCAAAAGTTGGCACTTGCTGCATAGCTCCACTTTTGGCGACTGCTACAAATGGGGGGATTACCCAAGCGCGAAGCTACTTTTGTCCAGCAAGTGCCAGCGATCAGACCTTTTACACATTATGAGTCCAACCATATCCCAGATTAGTAACTTCTAAAAGCAGCCTGACTGCACCCTGAATAATAAATTTTACAATCAGATTTTCCGCATTCCTCTAAAGCAATGCTCTCTGCCCTTACCTTAGAAGCGGATGTGGACGTCCTAGAACTATAGGTCGCTTGGGAACTAGCTATAGCAATACATCCATTCTTATAGAAAACTTGTGCTTTACACCCAACCCCTCCAGCTTGAGTACAGAAATCGACAGCGGCCTTACGCGCATCAGATTTCGACGCCTTGCTTTCAGCTACACCTAGTATTTTATCGTCTTTACTATAGGCTAAAGCACCCCAGCGAGTCCTCCACTCACCCGTAGGCTGAGGAGCGGAATTATTGTTTGGACTCATCGGAGCACAACCTGATACGCCCTGCCCACCAATAGGATAGTAACCTGACGGACAATTTCCTTCCGCCAAAGCACCAGAAGAATAAACAAAATAAATAAAAATAACATGAATTAACGCACTTAGTTTCTTCATCGTAGCTCCTACCCCGCACTAGTGTCACGATTCACGGCTCTGGAGCCTGCCTGCGGAGTTTGAGACATACTCGAACCAACGACTTGAGGCGAGGTAGCACGAACATCATCTGCACGCCTGTTGTCATTACTGCTTGGCTGACTGGGAGTGTACGACCCCGGCGCCTGCCCCTGCGGTCCAGGCGATCCGCCGGCCGATGTAGCGCCACCGATCTGCGAGTACGCCATGAAGCTGCCCAGCGTGCCCTGGAAGAAGAATGCGGCCATCGGCGGGGTCGTCAGGATCAGGAGCGTCAACAAATTGCCTCGGCCTGATTTAGCAAACTTAAGAACGTTAAATCATAAAAGGGCACGTCCTCCAGATAATTTTTTATGCGCACCCTTAGAAATCTGAAATGAAACTTGCTCGCCTTGCTGCTGAACCTGGGCAGCCCCAGCACTTGCGACATAAGCCTCCCGTCCGGCTTCTCGAGGGATTAACTAGGGAAGCACCAATTTATCTATAGGATCTAAAAACCGGATCGCTACACCCCTTGAACAGCACTTTGCAAGACTGAGAAGCCTTATTACAACCGCCGACAGCCTGCTCTCCAGCCCCATCCTCAGTGGGTCCAGTACCAATTACTACCGGACCACCCATAGGAGGTTGAGCGAGTGCGACACATTGGTTTTTGTAGTAACCCTCAATCTTGCAACCTTTGGTTGTCAGACGCTCACAACTCTTAAGAGCGTCGTCTTTAGCCTGCGTTTTGGAGACAAAGCCGCTTGAAACGCCAATTGCGCCATCACCTACCTTAGACATAGCGACGGCACCCCAAGTTTTGCGCCACTCACCTGTTGGTGTCGGGCCTGAGTTGCTACTGCCTGAAGGGATAGGTGCACATCCGGAGACTCCTTGCCCACCAATCGGATAACTGCCGGGCGGACAACTTCCTTCCGCATGCAAACTGCCACTCAATATGACTGAGATAGTGACCTGCCCCCATCGTCCGTACCAGTGATTACTGATAAAGCCCGGGGTTGAAGGGTACTGCGTTGTTGGCTTGTTGTGTACGGTAGTTGGCGGC
>NZ_JACIFI010000051.1 GCF_014197275.1 Xanthomonas sp. 3075
TCGAAGCGCTGCAGGTGACGCGGGACAACAGCCCGGCGCCAGACCACCTGCAGCGGCGCGTTCAGACCTTGCCAGACAAACCCGGTGCGCAGGATGTCGTGGCGGGCGATGACCTGATCGAGCGCGTCGAGGAAGGCGTCGAGTTGTTCGCGCGCCGGGAAGCCGAGCACGGACGAGTGCAGATACGGATCGGCGAGCGGATCGGTCAGGTGATGGAACAGCAGGCCTTCCTGCAACGGCGCCAGCGGATAGATGTCCTGCACGTTTGCCGCGCCGCCGTCCACGCTGGCCAGGACCGCGTCGATCTCCGGCTGGGTCAGTGCGACCAGCGGCAGCAGGTCCGGGGTGATGTGGGTGCAATCGGAGCCGATGCGGTTGGGCGGAACCGCCAGCTGGGTGCTGCTGTACAGGTGGTCGCCCAACCCGGCGATGGTGGGGCTGCTGAACAGACTGCGCACATCCATTTGCCAGCCGAGCCGACGCAGGCGTTCGATCAGTTTGACCGCCAGCAGCGAGTGTCCACCCAAGGCGAAGAAATCGTCATTGCGGCCGACCTGCTCGACCCCAAGCAGCTCGCTCCACAGCGTGGCCAGCACCTGTTCGAGCTCGCCTTGCGGGGCGACATGGGCCTGCAGATCCAGCGCCTGAGCGTCCGGCGCGGGCAGGCCAGCGCGATCCAGTTTGCCGTTGGGTGTCAGCGGTAGCGCATCGAGCTGCACGTAGGCCGCCGGCAGCATATGGTCGGGTAGACGCGCTGCGAGTTGGGTACGCAGTGCGGCCGGGTCCACAGCCGACGTGTCGCCGACGAGATAGGCGACCAGGCGCTTGTCGCCGGTATCGTCGCGCGCGATGACCACCGCCTCGTGCACGCCAGCGCAGGCGCGCAGGGCCGCTTCGATCTCGCCTGGCTCGATGCGGAAGCCGCGGATCTTGACCTGCGCGTCGTTGCGGCCGAGGAACTCCAGCAGTCCATCAGCACGCCAGCGCGCCAGGTCGCCGGTCTTGTACATGCGCTCACCGGCTTGCATGGCAAACGGATCGGGCACGAAGCGTTCGGCGCTCAGATCCGGGCGATGCAGATAGCCCTGGGCCACCTGCGCACCGGCGATGTGCAGTTGACCGGCCACGCCAATGAGTGTCGGTTGGCCGTAGCGGTCCAGCACGTAGAGGCGGGTATTGGCCAGCGGCCGGCCAATGGACACAGGCCGGCGTGGATCAGGCGCATGCGCCAACGCCAGCGCGGTGACAAATTGGGTGCTCTCGGTCGGACCGTAGGTCTGCAGCACGGTGGCTTGGCCACCGGCCTCCAGCACCTGGGCCAGCGCGTGGGGATCGGCCACATCGCCGCCGGTGAGCAGCAGCCGCAGGGTGCTCAACTGCGGCGCAATCAACGGCGCGTAGAGGCGCAGCACGCCAGCGACCAGGATCAGCACCGACAGCCGTTCGCGTGTCAGCAATGCGCCCAGCGCCGCAGGCTCGCGCATGACCGGCGCAGGCACCACCACGACGGTGGCACCGTTGAGCAGGCTGCCCCAGACCTCCAACGTGGCCGAATCGAAGGCCGGATTGGAGGCGAAAGCGACCCGGTCCTGGGCCAGCAAGCGCGCCGGTCCATCCTGCAACACCAGGTTGAGCACCGCGTCATGGGCCACGACCACGCCCTTGGGCTGGCCGGTGGAGCCGGAGGTGTACATCACGTAGGCCGC
>NZ_JACIFI010000052.1 GCF_014197275.1 Xanthomonas sp. 3075
GAAACGGCAAAAAAATCGAGGATCTGAGCGCCGTCAGCCTGGTCGATGTGGTTAGGCTCATCCTCCGATGCCGTTGATCAGACCATCCCTAGAGCATTCAATACCAAATTCGACCAGCCACACGTGGTGCGCCGCTCAGCTTGTCCCGATGCCAATATACTCCTGCGCAACCGCATGCCTGGCTTGCACAGACTCCCAGATTCGACCGCGACTCAACCCAACTGCGCGCGCTACCCGTTGAAACTCGACAGGCCCTTGATAGCCCGGAGACTTCTTCTTGATCAGGATGCGATCGGATGGCGTGACACAGCTGTCCTCCAGGGAATTGCTCACATGTGCCTCATCCACGAAGAACTCTTCATAGGGCAACGACAGCACGGATGTCTCTCCGTCGCGATCGAACTTCAGCAACAGGCTGTCATCGCGCTCGAAGCACAGCGTCTTCCAAGGGAAATCGGTCAGCTTGCCGGCTTCGACCACCGCCGAGTCCTTGCCGGCCAGCAGCGCCACAACATGCTCAGAGAACTGTTCTTTTGAGATCGGCGGCTCGGTCATGGCGCATCCTGCAAAGGTGGCAACGACCACTGCGACCGATGCCGAAACGTAAGAACGGAAGATAGCGAATGACATACGGCGCGGCCCATTCCCGCGGTAGAGCGATGTTTAACCAGAAGCGCAATCCACGCGCATCTTGGCAGGAGTAGCGACCTGCCCTCCTGATAAATTCCGGACCCAGGCAACTGAGCAAGTCGTTGACATCCTGATCGGGCAACTACATCAAATTTGAGTAGTCTCCGATCTGATTGCAGATCTCTGCAGGCGGATTACCCACCCTCACGACTCTCCGCTTTCCTTCTGCGGCCTTTTCCTTCGGCGCGACGATACGGTAAACAAGATACAACCCTTGTTGCGTCTCCCAGAGGCCAAACGTGGACATCTCTGAGAAGCGATAGCTTGCTCCATCGGACCGGACTGCCTCAAAGCCACATTCCGCATATGAGCCCCACCCACAGCTAGCGTCCAAGCGCTTCAACCCGCCTCGACCGCCAAGATCAAAGCGATAAGAACGCCCGCTATCATCTTCGGAGACCTGTGGATTGACTTGTACGGCTTGCGTCGAACCTGCGCCCCCCCAACCACGGGACTGCTCACAAAGCGAGTCGCCGGACGGAGCGCTCATGTCCGCGCCCGCGGATACCACCGTACATCCTGTGATGAAGAAGAGCGCAAGCGCCACGCAGCCAACAGACTTTATTGTCATAAGAATTCTTTGCGTACGAATAAAATCATACTGAAATCGACCGTTAGCACAGGCAGCCGCGTAAGGCCTTGGAGCGAGCAGAGCGTTTAAAAATCTGCGCTTTTATTCCCATCCGACATGATGGTTCTCCTTGATCAAACCAACCTAGCTCGATCACTTACACCTACGATATTGCCTGACTGACTCGCCGTCAGAAATGACTAGGTGTTCGCCCTTCGACGTCCCCCCGCCCTGAGTAGCGGCCTGGTTTAGAGTCCAGGGCTGATGATATCGGTGTTTGCCAGATGTTGGGCATACGCAGCCGGTGTCATGCCGC
>NZ_JACIFI010000053.1 GCF_014197275.1 Xanthomonas sp. 3075
TGGTTGCACCATCCAACCTTCGCGGCCACTCACTGCCTAACAACTCATTCAAGCCGAAGTTGCTTCGCAACTCGGCTTAATTCAAGCGTTAGGCGTGCCATGAATCATTCGGACCACCCGAGCATATCAATCGCTGCGAACGTCAAGCGGAGATCCCACCGGAACGAGGCTATTTCCTTTCTGGTATTACACGCACTGATGTGCGAAGACGGTGGCTTCGTCTATCTACTTATCAGATATATAGACTTTGACTCGGAGCAAATCGATGGTGACCACCTACATCTTTCCCTAGACGAAGCGCTTGTGAATGCAAAGCACGAATTTGGTGTGCAAAGCAGCGATTGGTTCGCGCTCACTGCCTTGCAAGCTGAACGAATTGATCGAAGCATCGGTAGCTAGCACGCCTAACAGTTCGTTCAAGCCGAACCCGCTTCATTGCTTCATTGCTTTGTTCGAATGTATCGGAGGCATCGCATCGTCGGATCAGGGTCGGCTCGTTACGGGTCGGCTTAACTCAAGCGTTAGGCCGTGGTGGAGCAAATGCGTTGGTGGTTGCCGCTTCGGTGAGTTCGCAGGCATGCATGCGGTTGGCTCCGGACAGCAGTCATCACCGTTGCTGATTGCGGTAAGTTCGGTGCTTCGCCTTGGCACGTCGTTCCCGCGCTGCGCTCGGTGCAGTTGGCTTCGGTGGGATCACGCGCCACTGCATCGCTGGGCAAGCTCCATCCCGCAAGCTGTGGCAAACTCGGTCCAGGCGGTAGTGCTGGGGAGCATGGTTGCACCATCCAACCTTCGCGGCCACTCACTGCCTAACAACTCATTCAAGCCGAAGTTGCTTTGCAACTCGGCTTAATTCAAGCGTTAGGCCGTGGTGGAGCTAATGCGCTGGTGGTTGCCGCTTCGGTGAGTTCGCAGGCATGCATGCGCTTGGCTCCGGACAGCAGTCATCACCGTTGCTGGTTGCGGTAAGTTTGGTACTTCGCCTTGGTACGTCGTTCCTGCGCTGCGCTCGGTGCAGTTGGCTTCGGTGGCATCACGCGCCGCTACATCGCTGGGCAAGCTCCATCCCGCAACCTGTGGCAAACTCTTAACAGGCGGCAGTGCTGGGGAGCATGGTTGCACCATCCAACCTTTGCGGCCACTCACTGCCTAACAACTCATTCAAGCCGACGTTGCTTCGCAACTCGGCTTAATTCAAGCGTTAGGCAGTGGTGGAGCAAGTCAGTTGGTGAGTCCGGCTTCGGTCGGTTCGCTGGCATGCTGGCGGTAGGCTCCGGGGGGAGTCATCACCGTTGCTGGGTGCGGTAAGTTCGGTGCTTCGCCCTCGTACGTTATTGCCGCGCTGCGCTCATTGCAGTTGGCTTCGGTGGCACCACGCGCCGCTGCATCGCTGAGCAAGCTCCACCCCGCAAGCTGTGGCACACTCGGTCCAGGCGGCAGTGCTGGGGAGCATGGTTGCACCATCCAACCTTTGCGGTCACTCACTGCCTAACAACTCATTCAAGCCGAAGTTGCTTCGCAACTCGGCTTAATTCAAGCGTTAGGCAGTGGTGGAGCAAATGCGTTGGTGGTT
>NZ_JACIFI010000054.1 GCF_014197275.1 Xanthomonas sp. 3075
CGTGCCCGGCTGACGGAGTGGCCAAAGCCCCTCCAACAACACAGTTGCTACAAGGACGTACTTGCGGCGTGTCCCGCGATGGTGGGCGGGCAAGGGCCCTGCAGCCAAGTCGCAGAGCAGCTGCTAATGCGGCGTCATCGCTGCTACACGAACGTACTTGCGGCGTGTCCTGCGATGGTGGGCGGGCAAGGGCCCTGCAGCCAAGTCGCAGAGCAGCTGCTAATGCGGCAGTCATCGCTGCTACACGAACGTACTTGCAGCGTGTCCCGCGAGGGTGGGCGGGTAAAGGACCTGCAGCCAAGTCGCAGCTCAGCAGCTCTGCAATAGAACGACGTGAAGTAGGTTTGTCAGCCGCGCTTACTCGGCAGCAGGCTTCGCGTCGGTCTTGGTGTCCAGGAAGTAGGCCACCACCTCACCCTTGATCTTCATCGTCATCGGGTTGCCGCGACGGTCGCGGGCCTTGCCGACCTGCACCTTGATCCAGCCTTCGCTGACCGAGTACTCCTCCACGTTGTCGCGTTCGACACCGTTGAAGCGCACGCCGATGCCGCGGTTGAGTGCATCGGCATCGTGGAACGGGCTGCGTGCATCGATGGCCAGATGATCGGGAGGGGTATCGCTCATGGGAAAGGCGTCATGGCGGCCGGGATGGCCGTCTTCGGCCGCACAGGATACGGGCCTGCGCCGTGAAGACCAGCCCCCGGCGACGCAGTTGCGTGCGTCAAGCGGTTTGCTTGCGCGCCATCAGGCCTCACACTTCCGCCTTGCAATCCTGGACGTGAGACCGTGATGCCCGACAACAGCGCCGACTACGATGAGCCCGATGACCTGAGCGCCGACAACGACGACGATCCGGACACCCAGCAGGGGCTGGTCTGGAACCTGTTGCTGCTGATCAATCCGGGCGACGAAGAAACCGCGCTGCGCCAGTTCGATGCCTATCGCGAGAGCGCCGGCGAGACCGACGGCGATGCGTGGTTATGGGCGCTGAAGGATGCGATCGACTGGAGCTCGGGATTCTATGTGGATGGCAGCGACAGCGAAACGCTGATCAGTGCGATCGACGAATTGTCCGCGCGTTGGAACTTGCGGATCGACTGGGGCGGTGACATCGACGATGACGATTTCCTAGCCGCCAACGATACCGCCGCGCTGCTGACGGTGGCCTACGACCGCCTGCGCGAATACGGCTACACCCTGTGGTGCTGGGATACCGGCAGCGATGACCGTGCCGGCTGGATGGCGCTGAGCCGCAACGATGAGGACATGCAGCGGCTGGCAGCGATCCTGGGCGCGGATCTGCGCCCGGGCAGCGATCCGTTCTAAGAGCAGCTAAAAAAACCTGGCGAGCGAGCGCCTGTCAGTGAGTGCAATGATTTTGTCTGTCGTATCTTGGTGGATGCAGTCAGAAATCCAGGTCAAACACTGAGTGGGTCGAATGCGCGGTGCCCTCACCAGAGACTCCGCTGGTTGCTGTGTTTAAACCCATGCATGCCGACCATCTCGACTGGTCCTTGCCCGCCCAGCGTCGCGGGACCTTACGCGGC
>NZ_JACIFI010000055.1 GCF_014197275.1 Xanthomonas sp. 3075
GGTTGCACCATCCAACCTTTGCGGCCACTCACTGCCTAACAACTCATTCAAGCCGAAGTTGCTTCGCAACTCGGCTTAATTCAAGCGTTAGGCGCCACAACAAACATGGCCGATCTTTGGGGTTCAATCGCAGAAAGTGAGTGGCACAACACTCCCTGTGTTGTCGGCCGTCCGGCTACGGAGGCCGACGTCGCTGCTGGCTCCGCAGTCTTCTACGTACACGGTGGTTCCGCCGACGCCACAATGCCCCTGCCTTGCTGTGCAATCCAGTCACTTGAGGATGGCTCCGAGCAACCTGTGGTCATTGTCCAAGCAGAGCTTGCGCCTCACGGCACCATCTTGGGAGTGCGACCGCTGTCTGGCGGCAACGGCATTTGCATGGCCACGGAGGTCAGGTTGCTTCCTGCCGGGTTTGTGCCGTAGGTTGGCGCCTAACAATTCATTCAAGCCGAACCCGCTTCGCGGGTCGGCTTAATTTAGGCTTTAGGTTGCACATGAACAACCGTCGCGAACAACTGGAAATTTTGCATGCACATCTTGGCGAGCTTGTGGTGGCGCTCGCGCAAGATCCGTTATGCCAATGGCGCAGCCACTTCGTAGCATCCCAGCAGCGAGCAGCATTGCTACTCAGCCACGGCTTCACCCAAAGTGAGCTAAACGAGCTTTCCGGTTCGGTTAATCACGTCTTCGGCGGTGCCGGCAGCTTCAACGACTACGCTCCAGTTCGCGCAAAAGCTGATGGCACTTTCGGCACCGTCGCAGGCATGGATGGCTTCGACGAGCTTTCTGGCAACGTCTACGATTCTGCTCTTGCACTCAGGGCTGTCGGCAATGCACCCTAACTACTCGTTCAAGGCGGACGGCTTCGCCGCCGCTTAACTCAAGCGTTAGCCCCTAGGAGATTTGGTTATGCGATTTGGATTATTCGCTGGTCTGTTGTTAGCTGCCTCGACTAGTTCTGCGCAGTCGGTGCACGTCTATGATGGGTACTTGAAAGGCGAGACGTATGTGACGCAGTCACCTGCCACTCGATCAGCCTATGTAATGGGCGTTGTAGACGGGCTGCTGAGCTCTGGATTCTACGGAGCCTCTAAGGAAGAGGTGCAGAAGGTTCATGCATGTACTTCTGAAATGAGCAGCGAGGCATTGCGAGACGTTGTTGATAAGCATGTGCTGACCAACAAAGATGTCTGGAAAGACCCCATGAATGTTCTCGTGTCGAACGCGCTAGTGGGGGCTTGTCCGGTGATGCGGCCAGGTGGCTAACTATTCATTCAAGCCGACGCCGCTTCGCGGCGCGGCTTAATTCAGGCGTTAGGCACCTGATCTAAGCTCAAGGAGAGTCTTGTGAGAAAGAAAGAATTTGACTGGGATGGCTACTTTTCTTCTGCATCTTTTCGACAGAT
>NZ_JACIFI010000056.1 GCF_014197275.1 Xanthomonas sp. 3075
GATGCCGCGTAAGAGCCTTATCTGTTCGGATTCTGGCAGTTTAGGTGTCGAGAGCCGACGTGGGCCACCGTGAGAGCCTGGATCATTGCCGATCGCCTTGTAGCTGGGTGCCCACGCCGGTCTCTCCCCTGTATCGCCCGAACAGTTGCCAGAGTTGACGCTCGTAGACGTAAGGCTGGGCAGGCGGGGGAGCTCTCGACCCTTCAAGCCTAACGGAGTTCGCCTATGAACGGCATCGGGATTGATGTGTGCAAGGCCATGTTGGATGTGGCCGTCCATCGCGGCCCTTTCGCGCGGTTTCCCAACACACCGGCGGGCCATCGCAAGCTGCTGTCCTGGCTGGCGACGCAGCAGGCAGGCCAGGTTGTCCTGGAGGCCTCCGGCGGTTACGAACAGCGGGTACTGGATGCCTTGTTCGATGCCGGTCACCAGGTCGTGCGGGCCAACGCGCACCGCTGCCATGCCTTCGCCGCTGCCATCGGCCTGCCGGCAAAGACAGATCGTCTGGACGCCATCAACCTGGCCTGCATGGCGGCCACGCTGGAGCTGCGTGCCTATCAACCAATGGAGCCTTGGCGGCGCAAGCTGCGCGAGTTCGTGCGCGCGCGCCAGCAGCTGGTGGACCTGGCAACAAGCGCGCAAAACCAGTTGGAACAGGTGACCGACACGACCTTGCGCCGTGTGCTGCAGGCCAATATCGCGCAGATGAAAAAGACCTGCGTGATATTGGAAAAGCACATTGCCGAACAAGTCGGCCAGCAACCGCAGTTGGAGGCCATGCGCGCGTTCAAAGGCGTCGGAGCGATCCTGCAAGCAGTGATCGCCAGCTACCTGCCGGAGCTGGGTAGGCTCGATGGCAAGGCCATTGCCAAGCTGGTCGGCCTGGCCCCCATCGCTCACGACAGCGGACAGATGCGCGGTCTGCGACAAATCCGCGGCGGGCGGATCGAGGTGCGCAACGTGCTGTACATGGCCTGCCTGTCGGCCATCCAGCACGAGCCACGGATCCGGGAGTTCTACCGGTCGCTGCGGGCGCGCGGCAAGCCTGGCAAGGTCGCTGTCGTGGCGGCGATGCGCAAGATACTCGTCATCCTCAACGCCCGCGCCAGAGACGCTCTCGCTGGAGAGTCTCAAGCCATCCCGACCTGAGTGTCCATGCGCTGGATGGGACGATGGCTGCTGACAGCAGCCGGCACCACCGTGCCCGGCTGACGGAGTGGCCAAAGCCCCTCCAACAACACAGTTGCTACAAGGA
>NZ_JACIFI010000057.1 GCF_014197275.1 Xanthomonas sp. 3075
TGACACCGGCTGCGTATGCCCAACATCTGGCAAACACCGATATCATCAGCCCTGGACTCTAAACCAGGCCGCTACTCAGGGCGGGGGGATGTCGCTCCCATGCAAAGTCCGACTCGCAATATACGTTCCATGTGGGCCCTAACGTTTGAGATAACCGGCATGACTCGGCTAGCCGGGACATGTCCTGTTGATTGAAGGGTTGGACGTCTCAGTGCTCATAGAACCACTCTAGGAATTCTCCTGCGACGGACTCCGACATCTCCTGCACCGCCTCGGCCACCTCCGCCGCCCCCTTTGCGGCCGCTATCGCAGATAGTGCGCACTGGAGAAACTCTTCACTCCATTCGCGCGATGATGCCGCCGCTACAAGCGCTGGTAGCCTTGACAGCGCTTCGAAGTACGACGCGGTCAGATCTTTGGGCACTGCCACCCCGGTCTTCTTGCGACAGATCTCGACCCATGCGGGGAATTGGAAGAAGACCGCCTCAACTGTGTGCGGCGCTGTGGCGAGCACATTGATCACATGCGGCACTGCTGCGAAAGAGGCGCTGTACACGTCTCCTTGGTGGGCAAGGGCGCTCCACAGTGAGAACCATGGTTCACTCTTGCCTCCAGATGTGGATAGCGCTTTCAGTTGAGCGAGCATGGCCGGGATGTCAGAAGCCGCTCCATATGCGTGCTGAAGTTCAGACCAGCGTGGACTCTCTAGGCTAAGCACGGATGTTCCTCAAGATGTGGAAAAGGGTCAGGTAGAATTTTCAATTTAACCTGACCCCGTTCTTAGTTAGAGCAAGCAGCAATGAAGAGTGTAGCGATCGCTACAAGCTTGCGCATAGTTTCCTCTGGCCTAACGCTGGAGTTAAGCGGCGGCGTAGCCGTCCGCCTTGAACGATTTGTTAACCTGCTTGAATATAGCCAGCGGAGAGAGCAGACCACCGAAGCCAAGATGGGAATGGCTTGCCAGCAAGGAATGCTCGGAGAACCTCGTTAACCTGTGAGGCAAGAAACCACTCATTTTTGGCAAGCTCTACGCTGCCGGCGCTGAAGGAAAGGACGGTGCCATCGGGGAAGGGAACAACAGTAGCTGCCTGAGCCCCACGATGATGACTCCCGGTGACATCGCGCCACTCGATGAAGAACAAACTAGGGAAGCTCTGAACAACTCTGTCTCAGGCCTTCGATCGGAGCCTGAGCCAGGCTGCGTCACGCGTAAGCGCTTGATTTTCAGTAAGGGCATT
>NZ_JACIFI010000058.1 GCF_014197275.1 Xanthomonas sp. 3075
GTGGCTTTGTCTTGCACCTGCTCGATTGAGTCGAACATGGTTCGGGCCAACCATCCATAGCGTACCGTCCGGTTGTAGCGTTCAACGTAGGCGTTCTGCTGCGGCTTGCCAGGCTGGATGTGCTCGATCCGGATGCCGCGTTGTTCAGCCCAGCCCAGTAGCGCACCACTGATGTATTCAGGCCCATTGTCGCAGCGAATCACGCGCGGCTTGCCGCGCCACTGGATGATCTGTTCCAGTGCCCGAATCACACGAGCCGAGGGCAAGGACAGGTCGACCTCGATCCCCAGCCCTTGGCGGTTGAAGTCGTCAATCACGTTGAACAATCGGAAGCTGCGCCCATCACTGAGCTGGTCGTGCATGAAGTCCATCGACCAGACCTGGTTGATCGACTCGGGCACAGCCAGCGGCTCTGGGCGTTCTCGCACAAGCCGCTTCCTTGGCTTGATCCGCAGGTTCAACTCCAGCTCCCGGTAGATGCGATACACGCGCTTGTGGTTCCAGCCAAAGCCCTTGACGTTGCGCAGGTGCAGGAAGCACAAGCCGAAGCCCCAGTCGCGGTAAGCGGTGGTCAATCGGATCAACCAGTCGGCGATCAGCGCGTTCTCATCCGATGCCTTGGCCTGGTAGCGGTAGCAGGTCTGACTGACCGTAAACGCCATGCAGGCTGACCGGATACTCATCGCCTTGTTGTTCACCGCCCATCGGGCCATCTCTCGGCGTTGAGATGGCCTCACCATTTTTTTGCCATGGCCTCCCGAAGCACCTCGGATGTCATCTGCGACTCGGCATACATCTTCTTCAGGCGCCGGTTCTCCTCCTGCAGCTCCTTGAGCTGGGACACCATCGATGCGTCCATACCGCCGAACTTGCTACGCCACTTGTAGAAGGTTGCCGAGCTGATGCCGTGCTCACGGCATAGCTCTGGCACAGGCGTGCCGGCCTCGGCCTGCTTGAGCACCGCGATGATCTGACTGTCGGTGAATCGTGATGTCTTCATGGAAATCTCCTCAGGAAAGGTTACGAGAAAATTCCACTTTTGACGTCTGCTGATCTGAGGGGGGATTACC
>NZ_JACIFI010000059.1 GCF_014197275.1 Xanthomonas sp. 3075
ACCACAACTGCTGTGTGGCCTGATCTGGTTGTAGTGGCGTCGCCAGTCTGCGATCACATCCCGGGCTTGTGCCAACGAGGTGAACCAGTGCTCGTTGAGGCACTCGTCGCGGAATTTGCCGTTGAAGCTTTCGATGTAGGCGTTCTGCGTGGGGGCACCTGGCTCGATCAGGATGTGCTTGATGCCATGTCGTTGCGTCCAGGCAATGAAGGCGCGACTGGTGAACTCTGGGCCATTGTCGGTGCGGACCGCGCGTGGATAGCCACGGAAGCACGCCGCCTGATCGAGCAGGCGCACTACGTAAGCCCCGCTGATGCCGTGATCCACGGCAATGTCCACGCTCTCGCGAGTGAAGTCGTCGACCACGGTCAGGCACTTGATGCGGCGTGCGTTGGCCAGCGCATCGAACACGAAGTCCATGCTCCAGGTGTCGTTTGGCATGGAGGACGCCAGCAGTTTCTGCCGCTCACCCACCGGACGCTTGGCTTTGCGCCGTTTGCGCACCTTCAGTTCGGCTTCCTCGTACAGGCGATAAATCTTCTTGTGGTTCACGGATGGAAACTCCGGGCGCAACAAATCATGCAGTCGGCGATAGCCGAAGCGGCGGTGGACCTGGGCCAGCTCGACCAGCCGCGCCGACAGCGCCTGCGTGGCTGGCGTCGGCACGGGTGCGTGGCGGAAAGCATCGCGGGACAGCCCCGCAAGGCGGCAAGCCCGGCGCTCGCTCAACGGGGTGTGTTCGAGCATTCCTCGGATTGCCTCGCGCTTGCGTTGCGGGGCTAGCGTTTTACCCCGAAGCCGATCTTCAGCGCTTCGATGTCCAGGTGCGCCTCGGCCAGCAACTTCTTCAACCGAGTGTTCTCGACCTCCAGTTCTTTCAGCCGCTTGGCCTCGTCGGCCTCCATCCCCCCGTACTTGGCCCGCCACTGATAAAAGCTGGCCGGGCTGAAGCCATGCCGACGGCACAACTCCGCCACGGCCATGCCCGCGTCGGCCTGCTTGATAAACCCGATGATCTGCTCGGTGCTGAATCTG